>NZ_JBIAVV010000014.1:0-366028 GCF_042894765.1 Streptomyces sp. NPDC001507 | reverse complement strand
TTTTTGTTTTTCCCCCGGGGGGGGGGGTTGGGGGGGGGGGGGGGGTTGGCGGGGGGGGGGGGGGGGGGGGGGCCCCCGGGGCCCGGGGGGGGGGGCCCCCCCCCCACCCCCCCCCCCCCCCCCCGCTCCGGGTTCATACGTACGACAGGCCGTACGGATGCTGTACGCGCCGTCAGACCTCCACGACCACCGGGAGGATCATCGGCCTGCGCCGGTAGGTGTCCGAGACCCACTTGCCGAGGGTCCGGCGGATGAGTTGCTGCAGCTGGTGGGGTTCCACGACGCCGTCCTGGGCCGAGCGTTCCAGGACTTCCGAGATCTTCGGGATGACGGCGGAGAACGCCGAGTCGTCGATGCCGGAGCCGCGGGCCTGGACATGGGGTCCGCCCGTGATCTTGCCGGTGGTCGAGTCGACGACCACGAAGACCGAGATGATGCCTTCGTCGCCGAGGATCTTGCGGTCCTTGAGGGCCGGCTCGCCGACGTCGCCGACCGAGAGGCCGTCGACGTACACGTAACCCGCCTGGACCTTGCCGGAGATCTTGGCCTTGCCCGCCACGAGGTCGACGACGACGCCGTCCTCGGCGATGACGATGCGGTCGTGCGGGACGCCGGTGAGGGCGCCGAGCTCGGCGTTGGCGCGCAGGTGCCGCCATTCGCCGTGGACCGGCATCAGGTTCTTCGGCCGGCAGATGTTGTAGAAGTACAGCAGCTCGCCGGCGGAGGCGTGGCCGGAGACGTGCACCTTGGCGTTGCCCTTGTGGACGACGTTGGCGCCCCAGCGGGTCAGGCCGTTGATGACGCGGTAGACCGCGTTCTCGTTTCCTGGGATGAGCGACGAGGCCAGGATGACCGTGTCGCCGTCGACGATGCGGATCTGGTGGTCGCGGTTGGCCATCCGGGACAGGGCGGCCATCGGTTCGCCCTGGGAGCCCGTGCAGACCAGGACCACCTCGTGGTCGGGGAGGTCGTCGAGCGTCTTGACGTCGACGACCAGGCCCGGCGGGACCTTCAGGTAGCCGAGGTCCCTGGCGATACCCATGTTGCGGACCATGGAGCGGCCGACGAAGGCGACCCGGCGGCCGTACTCGTGGGCGGCGTCCAGAATCTGCTGGATGCGATGGACATGGCTGGCGAAGCTCGCCACGATGATCCGCTTGCGGGCGCTGCCGAAGACCTGGCGC
Source organism: Streptomyces sp. NPDC001507 (assembly GCF_042894765.1). Classification (NCBI taxonomy): domain Bacteria; kingdom Bacillati; phylum Actinomycetota; class Actinomycetes; order Kitasatosporales; family Streptomycetaceae; genus Streptomyces; species Streptomyces sp. NPDC001507. Next base: position 364,844 of record NZ_JBIAVV010000014.1, on the reverse strand, counting down.
AGCACGTTCGAGATGTCGCGCTCGGGCGGGACGAAACCGGGGACCTCGGCGTTCGTCGAGTCGGCCAGGAGGAGGTCGATCCCCTCCTCGCTCAGTCGTGCGAACGCGTGCAGATCGGTGAGGCGGTTGTCCAGCGGGAGCTGGTCCATCTTGAAGTCGCCGGTGTGGACGGCCATGCCGGCCGGGGTACGGATGGCGACCGCGAGGGCGTCCGGGATGGAGTGGTTGACGGCGACGAACTCGCAGTCGAAGGGGCCGACGCGCTCGCGCTGGCCCTCCGCCACTTCCAGGGTGTACGGGCGGATGCGGTGCTCCTGGAGCTTCGCCTCGATGAGGGCGAGGGTCAGCTTGGAGCCGATCAGCGGGATGTCCGGCTTCTCGCGGAGGAGGAAGGGGACGCCACCGATGTGGTCCTCGTGGCCGTGGGTGAGGACGATGCCCTCGACGTCGTCGAGGCGGTCCCGGATGGACGAGAAGTCCGGCAGGATCAGGTCGATTCCGGGCTGCTCCTCCTCGGGGAAGAGCACTCCGCAGTCGACGATCAGCAGGCGGCCGCCGTACTCGAAGACGGTCATGTTTCGGCCGATCTCGCCGAGACCGCCGAGCGGCGTGACGCGGAGGGCGCCTTCGGGGAGCTGAGGCGGCGGGCCGAGTTCAGGATGCGGATGACTCAAAAGACTCTCCTCACCACGCACGCCACGTACCGGTCGGGCACGTGGCGTGCGTGACGTTCGTGCATAAGCAGTTGTCGTTGTCTTGGTGGGGTGCGGGCACCGGTGTCCCGCTTATTCAGTTGTGAAGCGTTGCTGCGCGGACGGCCGCGCAGAAGTCTGTTGTCAGAGTTGTACCCCGCCGGCGGCAAGATCGATCTTGAGCTGGGCAATCTCCTCGGCCGAACATTCGACCATGGGGGCGCGCAGGGGTCCCGCGGGCAGGCCCTGGAGGGCGAGGGTGGCCTTGGTGGTCATGACGCCCTGGGTACGGAACATGCCGGTGTACACGGGGAGCAGCTTCTGGTGGATCTCCGCAGCCTTGACGACGTCACCGGAGGTGTAGGCGTCGACGAGGGCACGCAGGTCGGGGGTGACCACGTGGCCGACGACCGAGACGAAGCCGACCGCCCCCACGGAGAGCAGCGGCAGGTTCAGCATGTCGTCGCCGGAGTACCAGGCGAGGCCGGACTGCGCGATGGCCCAGCTCGCGCGGCCCAGGTCGCCCTTGGCGTCCTTGTTGGCGACGATCCTCGGGTGCGCGGCGAGGCGGACGAGCGTCTCGGTGCTGATCGGGACGCCGCTGCGGCCGGGGATGTCGTAGAGCATGACGGGCAGCCCGGCTGCGTCGGCGACGGCCGTGAAGTGCCGGTACAGGCCCTCCTGCGGGGGCTTGTTGTAGTACGGCGTGACGACCAGCAGGCCGTGCGCGCCGTCACGCTCGGCCTGGCGGGCCAGCTCGATGCTGTGGTGGGTGTCGTTGGTGCCGACACCGGCCACGACGTGGGCACGGTCGCCGACCGCCTCCAGTACGGCTCGTACCAGGTCCGATTTCTCCGCGTCACTGGTGGTGGGGGACTCGCCGGTGGTCCCGTTGATGATCAGGCCGTCGTTGCCTGCGTCCACCAGGTGGGTGGCGAGCCGCTGTGCGCCGTCGAGGTCGAGTGCGCCGTCCGCCGTGAAGGGCGTGACCATGGCGGTGAGGACCCGCCCGAAGGGGGTCTGCGGAGTGGAGGTCGGAGCCATGGGTTACACGCTACTCGGTGCTCACGGCGCGGTCTGCCCTTGGGGTACGGGAAAAGTCCGGACAAATAAGGAGCCCGGCACTGCCTGCTCGGGGGTTCAAGCAGTGCCGGGTCCGTTTGATCAGGCTAGATGAACTTCTCTAAATGCCGCAATACGGACACCTCGCGAGGCTGATCCGTACATCTGTACCGAGTCCGACAAGAAGCGCGAGCGTCGGGCCGTGTCACCGGCCGTACTACGGCGCGACCCGGCCGTTGGCGTTGAAGGCCGCGTGGGTGAGCGGCATGAGCCTGGCCCACTCCGCCTCCATCTTCTCGCCGACCATCTCGATCTCCCGCTGCGGGAAGGACGGCACCTTGGCCAGCTCGTGCTGGGTGCGCAGCCCGAGGAAGTGCATCAGCGAGCGGGCGTTACAGGTGGCGTACATGGAGGAGAAGAGGCCGACGGGCAGAACCGCGCGGGCCACCTCGCGGGCGACACCGGCGGCGAGCATCTCCTGGTAGCGCTCGTACGCCTGGATGTACGACTCCTGCATCGAGCGTTCCACGATCTCCTGCTGGGCCTCTGTGCCCGGCACGAACTCGTACTTGCCGGGACGCCCCTGCTGCACCAGCTTGCGGTCCTCTCCGGGGACGTAGAAGACCGGCTGCAGTTCCCGGTAGCGGCCGGACTCCTCGTTGTACGAGTTGTGGACGACGAAATCGTTCGCGAGGAAGTTGTGCCAGGGGCCTTCCACGGAGAGGTCGTAGGTCATCTCCTCGCCGTCGGCCTCGATGGCGACGACCTGGTCGGGCACCGCCTTGGCGACCTCGCCGCCGCGCCGGGCCAGCGCCTGCTCCCCCGCGCTCTTGGTCGCATGGCACGGCTCGCAGGCCGGCGCAAGGTTCTTCTCGTCGAGGGCCTGGAGGAGGTCACCCGCCACCGGGACGACGTGGTCCAGGGCGAGCCGGTCCCGCGGGAAGTCCGCACCGCAGAGGTGGCAGGTATCGGTCTCCTTGATCAGCCGCTCGCGCTGCATGGAGGTCCACACGCCGATGCCGCGGCGCAGGCTGGGCGGGACGAGCCCCTGCGACGGGCGCTGCGCCGTGCCGGAGACCAGGACGGCGTCCCCCACATTGAGATCTCCCGCCTTGCACCAGCCCTCCGGAGTGAAGAGGGCGTGGTCGACCGTGCAGCGGAGGGTCTTGCCCGAGGCGGTGGTGATCTTGACGAGCGGCTTCACACCCGACTCGATCACGTCGACGATCCTGGCGCGCTGGGCGAGCAGGGTCTCCTCGTCGTAGCAGCGCACGTGGTTGCGGCGGACCGATTCGAGCTTGCGGATGCGGGTGCTGGGGTGCAGCTCCCGGAACTCCGCGACGGCGGACTCGGCCGCCTCGCGGTTCTCGTACAGGCCGAGGTAGTGGTCGGTGTCGCCGCGCCGCACCTGAGCCATCCACTTGCCCGCCCGGCTGTGCCAGGTCACGCCCCCGGCGGAGTGCGGCAGACGGTCCTCGACACCCAGGTGCCAGAGCTTGTACAGCTCGGCGATGGGGTGCCGGCGCAGGTGGCCGGCCTCGCTCTCCAGCGTGATCTCCGTGTCCCCGGCGATGCACCAGCCCACCCGGTGCCGCATGAACTCGCGGAAGACGAAGATCGGGGCGCTGATGAAGAAGGTCATCGAGTTGTGCTCGAAGGGGCTGCCGTGGCGGTCCCGCATCAGGTAGTTGATGAGGCCCTTGGAGCGCTCCGGGTCCTTCGTCAGCTCGTCCAGGGACTGCTCGCCGGCGGTGGAGACGCGTGCGGCCCACAGCACGTCGGAGTCGGCCGCGCTGTGCTTGACCAGGTCGACGGTGACATCGCTCCGGAAACTGGGCTTGAGGTCGTCGGCGGGGGTGTCGGTCACGGCTCGGAGGGTCCTTCCATCACTTCTCTCGGGCGGCGCCCACTCTACGGCCCGGTACCGACATCGGGGCGTTCGGTGCCGGGGCGCGACATACACCGGCGAATTTCTGTGAATTCGGTGAAACCGGGCACCTTTCGGGTCACTCGCCCGTCTGTGTGGATGACAGACAGTCGTTCGATCCCGAGAGGGGATGCACCGCCCATGTTCCGTCGGCGCGAACCGGTCCCGTTCGCCTTCCTCGCCGAAGCCGACAGGTTCCGCAGCAATGTCACACCCCCGCCCCGGCAGCGGCTGCCCGTGAGCCAGATAGCCGGGCGCTGGCTGCTCGGGCTCACCATCGTGGCCGGGCTGGTGGGCTCGCTGGTGCTCGGCATGCCGGCGCTGTCCACGCCGTCCGGCTCGGGGACTCAGCAGTCCCAGGCCTCCCAGGGGCGCTGACTCTTCCGGACCCCCGTGAGTGGTGGGCGGGAACAGGGGCGGATAGCCTCACCGGGCACAGCCCATGCATGGATTGAGTGAGGACCAGCCGTGCCCCTGCCCTTCCTGACGGCCGACCGCACCTACGACGCGGCACTCGACGACGCCCTGCCCTACGACGACCGCAACCGCTGGCGGCGCCCCTACCGGCCCGGGCCGTGGCGGGTCGGCGGAGCCGCCCTGTGGCTGCTGCTCGCCTCGTTCGTGCTGTTCGCGGCGGTCGCACTGGCCCTGACCGGCTCGCTGTCCTCCGGCGTGACGGTCCTCGGCATCGCTCTGCTGATCATCGCCGCCGCACTGCGGATACTGCGTATGGGCGTGTGGGTGAGCGCGCACGGAGTGCGCCAGGTCGGTCTGCTCCACACGCGGACGGTGCCCTGGAAGCGGGTCGTCGAGGTGCGGACGGCGCAGCAGCCGGTGCGCTGGCTGGGCCTGCCGCGGACCGTGCAGGGGCAGGCGCTGACGCTGGTGCGCAAGGACCGCGCCCCGGCGGACACCGAGCCGCTGATCACCACACACGGCATGGACTTCGTGGGCCGGACGTCGGCCTTCGACCGGGCGGCGGACGTGGTGGAGGCGTGGGCGGCGGAGTACCGGCGCGGGTAGCTCCGCGAGTAGCTCCGCTGGAAGCGCCGTGATGTGCCGTCTTTCGTCTGCGGCGCCGTTGTGGCTGGTCGCGCAGTACCTCCCCCAGCCTTCGGCCGGGGGCACCCCCAGCGCCCCTTACGGGGTGCGTCTGCCCTCGTGCAGGGCGATGGCGCGCTGCATCGCCTTGCGGGCGCGTGGGGTGTCGCGGGCGTCGTGGTAGGCGACGGCGAGGCGGAACCAGCTGCGCCAGTCGTCGGGCGCGGCCTCGGTCTCGGCCTTGCGCTTGGCGAAGACCTCGTCGGCGGAGTCCCGGTCGATGCGCCCGCCGGGCGTGCGCTTCAGCTCGTCCACGGGCAGGCCGCCCTCGGCGTCGAGCTCGGCGGCGAGGGCGTTGGCCCGGCGGACGAACTGGGTGTTCTTCCACAGGAACCACAGGCCGATGACCGGCAGGATCAGCACCGCCACCCCGAAGGTGACGGTGAGGACCGTGCCGGCCTGGATGAGCATCACGCCCCGGCTGCCGACCAGGACGAAGTAGAAGAGGAGGACGGCGGCCGTGAGGGCGTAGGAGAGCTTCGCGCGCATGTCGTTCTGCCGGTTCAGCTCAGGTCCAGGAAGTTCTCCAGGCCGAAGGTCAGGCCTGGAGTGGTCACCACGCGGCGGGCGCCGAGCAGGATGCCCGGCATGAAGCTGCTGTGGTGGAGGGAGTCGTGCCGGATGGTGAGGGTCTCGCCCTCGGCGCCGAGCAGGACCTCCTGGTGGGCCAGGAGGCCGCGGAGACGGACGGAGTGGACCGGGACGCCCTCGACGTCGGCGCCGCGCGCGCCGTCCAGGGCGGTCACGGTGGCGTCCGGGGCCGGTGCGGTGCGGGCCCCGCGGCGGGCCTCGGCGATGAGCTGGGCCGTGCGCGTGGCCGTGCCGCTCGGCGCGTCCACCTTGTTCGGGTGGTGGAGTTCGACGACCTCCACGGACTCGAAGTAGGGCGCCGCGATCTGCGCGAACTTCATCGTCAGCACGGCGCCGATGGAGAAGTTCGGGGCGATGAGCACGCCGGTCTCCGGGGACTGGGCGAGCCAGCCCTTCAGCTGCGCGAGGCGCTCGTCGGTCCAGCCCGTGGTGCCGACGACGGCGTGGATACCGTGGCGCACGCAGAAGTCGAGGTTGCCCATCACCGAGGCGGGGGTGGTGAGTTCTACGGCGACCTGGGCGCCGGATGCCTCCAGCGCCTCCAGCTTGTCGCCCCGGCCGAGGGCGGCGACCAGCTCCAGGTCCTCGGCGGCCTCGACCGCCCTGACCGCCTCGGAGCCGATCCGCCCCTTGGCTCCGAGGACCGCCACGCGCAGCTTGCTCATCTTCGTCTTCGTTCCTTACCGGTGGTGTGTCAGGCGACGGCGTCGTGCAGGCGTGCGGCCTGTTTGTCCTTGAGCGGGCCGATGACCGACAGCGACGGGCGCTGTCCCAGGATGTCGCGGGCGACCGAGCGGACCTCGTCCGGGGTCACGGCCGCTATCCGGGCCAGCATGTCGTCGACGGACATCTGCTCGCCCCAGCACAGTTCGCTCTTGCCGATACGGTTCATCAGCGCGCCGGTGTCCTCCAGGCCGAGGACCGTGGAGCCCTGGAGCTGGCCGATGGCACGCCCTATCTCCTCGTCCGGCAGGCCGTGTGCGGCGACCTGGTCGAGTTCGTCCCGGCAGATCTTGAGCACGTCGTGCACCTGCGAGGGCCGGCAGCCGGCGTAGACGCCGAACAGGCCGCAGTCGGCGAAGCCCGAGGTGTACGAGTACACGCTGTAGGCCAGGCCGCGCTTCTCGCGGACCTCCTGGAAGAGCCGGGAGGACATGCCGCCGCCGAGGGCGGTGTTGAGCACGCCGAGCGCCCAGCGGCGGTCGTCGGTGCGGGCGAGGCCGGGCATGCCGAGGACGACGTGCGCCTGCTCGGTCTTGCGGCCGAGGAGTTCGACGCGGCCCGCGGTGCGGATGGTGCGGCTGCCGTCGCGCGGGGCGATGGGCTGCGCGTCGGAGCTCTTGAGGGCGCCGGACTTCTCGAAGGCCGCGCGGACCTGTCGTACGACCTTGTTGTGGTCGATGTTGCCCGCGGCGGCGACCACCAGGTGGGTGGGGTCGTAGTGCTTCTTGTAGAAGCGGCGGATGCGGTCGGCGGTCAGGGCGTTGACCGTGTCGACCGTGCCGAGGACCGGGCGGCCGAGGGCGTTGTCGCCGAACATGGTGTGCGCGAACAGGTCGTGCACGCAGTCGCCCGGGTCGTCCTCGGTCATCGCGATCTCTTCGAGGATCGCGCCGCGCTCGACGTTGACGTCGTCCTCGAGGATCAGGGAGCCCGTGAGCATGTCGCAGACGACGTCGATGGCGAGCGGCAGGTCGGTGTCGAGCACGCGTGCGTAGTAGCACGTGTACTCCTTCGCCGTGAACGCGTTCATCTCGCCGCCGACCGCGTCGATGGCGGAGGAGATGTCCAGCGCGCTGCGCCGGGTGGTGCCCTTGAAGAGCAGGTGCTCCAGGTAGTGGGTGGCGCCGTTCAGGGCGGGGGTCTCGTCGCGGGAACCGACGTGGGCCCAGATGCCGAAGGTCGCGGAGCGGACCGAGGGCAGGGTCTCGGTGACGATGCGCAGGCCGCCGGGGAGGGTGGTCTTGCGGACCGTGCCGATGCCGTTCTCGCCCTTGATCAGGGTTTGGGTACGGGCGACGGCCCGCGCCTCCGAGGAGGTGCGGGCCGTCGTCGTAGAGCTGCTCGACGTCACTTGTCGGTGTCGTCCTTTGCGTCCTCGGAGGAGGCCTCTTCCTCGCCCTCGATCACGGGGATGAGGGAGAGCTTGCCGCGGGAGTCGATCTCGGCGATCTCGACCTGGACCTTCTGGCCCACGCCGAGGACGTCCTCGACGTTCTCCACCCGCTTGCCGCCGGCCAGCTTGCGGATCTGCGAGATGTGCAGCAGACCGTCCTTGCCGGGGAGGAGCGAGACGAAGGCGCCGAACGTCGTCGTCTTCACGACCGTGCCCAGGTAGCGCTCGCCGACCTCGGGCATCGTCGGATTGGCGATGCCGTTGATGGTGGCGCGGGCGGCCTCGGCGGCCGGGCCGTCGGAGGCACCGATGTAGATGGTGCCGTCGTCCTCGATGGTGATCTCGGCGCCGGTGTCCTCCTGGATCTGGTTGATCATCTTGCCCTTGGGGCCGATGACCTCACCGATCTTGTCCACGGGGATCTTGACGGTGATGATCCGCGGGGCGTTCGGGGACATCTCGTCCGGCTTGTCGATCGCTTCCATCATCACGTCGAGGATGTGGAGGCGGGCGTCCCGGGCCTGCTTGAGGGCGGCGGCCAGGACGGAGGCCGGGATGCCGTCGAGCTTGGTGTCGAGCTGGAGGGCGGTCACGAACTCCTTGGTGCCGGCGACCTTGAAGTCCATGTCGCCGAAGGCGTCCTCCGCACCGAGGATGTCGGTGAGGGTGACGTAGTGCGTCTCGCCGTCGATGTCCTGGGAGATCAGGCCCATGGCGATACCGGCGACGGGGGCCTTGAGCGGCACACCGGCGTTCAGCAGCGACATGGTGGAGGCGCAGACCGAACCCATGGACGTCGAGCCGTTGGAGCTCAGCGCCTCGGAGACCTGACGGATCGCGTAGGGGAACTCCTCGCGCGTCGGCAGGACCGGCACGAGGGCGCGCTCCGCGAGGGCGCCGTGGCCGATCTCGCGGCGCTTCGGGGAGCCGACGCGGCCGGTCTCGCCGGTGGAGTACGGCGGGAAGTTGTAGTTGTGCATGTAGCGCTTGCGGGTCACCGGGGAGAGGGTGTCCAGCTGCTGCTCCATCCGGAGCATGTTGAGGGTGGTGACGCCCAGGATCTGGGTCTCGCCACGCTCGAACACCGCGGAGCCGTGCACCCGCGGGATGGCCTCGACCTCGGCGGCGAGCGTACGGATGTCCGTGACGCCGCGGCCGTCGATGCGCTTCTTCTCCTTGATCACGCGCTCGCGGACCAGCTGCTTGGTGAGCGAGCGGTACGCGGCGGAGATCTCCTTCTCGCGGCCCTCGAACTCCGGGAGCAGCTTCTCGGCGGCGAGACCCTTGACGCGGTCCAGCTCGGCCTCGCGCTCCTGCTTGCCCGCGATGGTCAGCGCGGAGGCGAGCTCCGGGCGGACGGCGGCGGACAGCGCCTCCAGGACGTCGTCCTGGTAGTCGAGGAAGATCGGGAACTCGCCGGTCGGCTTGGCGGCCTTGGCGGCGAGGTCGGCCTGCGCCTTGCACAGGACCTTGATGAAGGGCTTCGCGGCCTCCAGACCGGCGGCGACGACCTCCTCGGTCGGCGCCTCGGCGCCGCCCTTGACCAGCTGGATGGTCTTCTCGGTGGCCTCGGCCTCGACCATCATGATCGCGACGTCGCCGTCCTCCAGGACGCGGCCGGCGACGACCATGTCGAAGACGGCGTCCTCGAGCTCGGTGTGCGTCGGGAACGCGACCCACTGGCCGTTGATCAGCGCGACGCGGACGCCGCCGATCGGGCCGGAGAAGGGCAGGCCGGCCAGCTGGGTGGACGCGGACGCGGCGTTGATCGCGACGACGTCGTACAGGTGGTCGGGGTTGAGCGCCATGATGGTGGCGACGACCTGGATCTCGTTGCGCAGGCCCTTCTTGAAGGACGGGCGCAGCGGGCGGTCGATCAGACGGCAGGTGAGGATCGCGTCCTCGCTCGGCCGGCCCTCACGGCGGAAGAAGGAACCCGGGATCTTGCCGGCGGCGTACATCCGCTCCTCGACGTCCACCGTGAGGGGGAAGAAGTCGAGCTGGTCCTTGGGGTTCTTGGAGGCGGTGGTGGCCGACAGCACCATGGTGTCGTCGTCCAGGTACGCCACGGCGGAGCCGGCGGCCTGCTTGGCCAGGCGGCCCGTCTCGAAGCGGATGGTGCGGGTGCCGAAGGCGCCGTTGTCGATGACGGCCTCGGCGTAGTGGGTCTCGTTCTCCACTAGCGTTTTCTCCGTTACTTTCGTCTGCGTTACGTCTTTTGTCCCGATCCGCCCGTGTGGCGGGGGGACGGTTGCGGAGAAGCGCGCCGTGCTGTGCGGGCCGGTCTTCGATCGAAGCACCCGGGGCTCGCTTCCCCCCGGGGGCCACTACCGAGGACCGGCGGCGGCTTGGGTGCGCTTCTCCTTCTTCGTGTCCTGCTGTGTCAGCTGTCGTGCTGTGCCGTGCGTCGTGCTGTGTCGTGCGTATTGCGTTGTGCTACCACACTACAAAGCGTGAGTGACACTCCGCACGTTTCCGCACGTACGGCAAAGGGAGCGGCCCCGGGGTGTCTCTCCGGGAACCGCTCCCTTCACGGCGTCCTACTTGGCGCCCGCCGCACCGCGGCGGATGCCCAGGCGGTCGACCAGCGCACGGAAGCGCTGGATGTCCTTCTTCGCCAGGTACTGCAGGAGGCGACGGCGCTGACCGACCAGGATCAGCAGACCACGACGGGAGTGGTGGTCGTGCTTGTGGGTCTTGAGGTGCTCCGTCAGGTCGGAGATCCGGCGGGACAGCAGAGCGACCTGGACCTCGGGGGAGCCGGTGTCACCCTCCTTGGTACCGAACTCGGAGATGATCTGCTTCTTCACTGCGGCGTCGAGCGACACTCGTACTCCTCGTAGTCTGGATGGCCACCGAGTGCCCCCGGTCTTTGTCTCGGGGGAGCTTCCGTTACTCGGGAGGCGGGGATCCGCTGGGCGCTGCCTCCAGGGTCCGCGGGGACTCCGGGGGTGCGTACACAAACGGCCGTCGTCCAGGGTACCAGTGCCGGTAGGGGGCTCCGTCCCCGGGATCCGGAAGGAAGTACAAGGAAGTACGAGGCCGGTGCGACCGCCAGTAGTGTGACGGTCACAGCCCAGGCATGACGGTCACCGTCTGGGTACGACGGGAAGGGGTCGCTGCGGGATGAGCGAGACGGCTGAGGAGATGAAGGCGCGCAAGGAGCGGGAACGGGACGAGCTCTACGCGCTCGACATCTCGGGCGTCGAGTGGCACTGCGCGCCCGGTACCGAGCAGGACGAGGAGCGGGTCGAGATCGCCTACCTGCCCGAGGGCGCGGTGGCCATGCGGTCCTCGCTCGACCACGGCACCGTGCTGCGGTACACGGAGGCGGAGTGGCGGGCGTTCGTGCTGGGCGCACGGGACGGGGAGTTCGACCTGGAGCCGAACGAGCGCAACGGCGGGCTGGCCGCCCAGTAGTCGGGCGCGGCATCAAGGGGCGGCACGCACGCGTGCCGCCCCTTCGAGTTCCCGCGCCCGCCGGTGAGTTCGTCCGCCCACGACATGGAGGGGCGGGAAGGCGGACGCCAACTGGTATCCGGACTGACGGTACTTGCCCGTTTTGTTCATCACCTGTTCGGCAATACGAAGGCTCCGCACACCACTTCCGGGCAGGGTGTGACCAGGCGGACCTCCGACGAGAGGCGGACGGGCCTGCCGAGGTGCGGCTCACGGTGATTAGGCTGGGAGGGGGGCACGACGTCCGGAACGTGAATACGGCGCCGGTGTCCCGAGGGGGAGAGCCGGTGGATCGGACTACCTCACACGAATACGGATGCTGAGAACGACACGACATGGTCGTCGCGCCGGCACGGCATGAGGGTGCTCGACCACACCAGGAGGAACTGTGAGCAGCGATCGGGACGGGATCCGCGGGGGCTGGGCCACACCCGGCGATGACCAGCCCGACGCGGAGTCCCTCAACGAGATGACGGGCGAGTTCACGATCGACTACGCGCCGCCCGCCTGGTACACGCAGAACGCGGCCGACGGTTCCGCGCCGGCGACGGGCGCACCGGGCGGCTCGGGACCCGCGGGGGCGTCCGACGCCGAGAGCGGGCCGGGCGCCGGTCCGGGGCCGGGTGGGGCGGCCGCCGGTGCTGGTACGGCGCGTGCCGCTCAGCCTCGTTCGCCGTTCCCGCCGGGGGCGCCGATCCCCGGGCTGACCCCTCCTCCGCACGCCCAGCAGGGCGGCGGGCGGCCGGGTCCCGGGGCGCCCTTCACCCCGCCGTCGCCGTCTGCGCCGACGTCCGCTCCGGGCGCGCCGTTCACGCCCCCGCCGACGTCGGCTCCCGGAGCACCGTTCACGCCCCCGCCGACGTCGGCTCCCGGAGCACCGTTCACGCCGCCGCCCGCTTCGACACCGGGTGCGCCGTTCCCGCCGCCGGCCACCACGACGCCCGGGGCTCCCTTCACGCCTCCGGCGGCTTCGGTGCCGACCGCCTCGGCGCCGGGTACGCCGGGCACTCCGCCGCCCGCTTCGACGCCGGGTGCGCCTTTCACCGCGCCGCCCGCGTCAACTCCCGGCACGCCGTTCACTCCCGCGCCCGTGGCGACGCCGGGGGCTCCGTTCACGCCTCCGCCCGCCGCCACGCCGGGTGCGCCGTTCACACCCCCGGCGCCGAGCGCGGGCGCCGGGGCGCCGGCCGCGCCTCCCAAGGCACCGTTCATTCCGGCCCAGGCCCAGGCCCCGGCTCCGGCCCCTGCTCCGGCCGCGCCGCCCGTCGGCGGTCCGGCCGCCGTACCGCAGTTGCCGGTCGGTTTCGAGCCGCAGCCCGCCGCCGAGAAGCAGGAGCCGGAGCCCGAAGAGGGCAGCGGTGACCTGGAGAGCGGTTCGACGATGCGGTTCTCCCCCGTCGCGCTGAAGCGCGAGACGGCCGAGGCCGCCGGGCCCGTCGCCGCCGACGAGCTGGAAGAGGAGGCCGAACCCGAGGCCGCGGCCGTCTCGCTTCCGGTGAGTGAGGAGGCCGACGCCGAGGACTCCGTGGACACCGGCGAGGAAACGGCCGAGGACGTATCCCCGAGCGACGAGTTCGAGGGCACGGGCGCCGAGAACGATGCCGGTGCCAGTGCCGAAGTCGATGCCGATGCCGATGCCGATGCCGACGGTGCGGTCGAGGCGGAGGAGGCGGTGCGGGAGACCGTTCCCGCGGACGACACGGACGAGGACGAGCCCCGGGACGCGGTCGTCGTGGACGCCCAGGACGACGACAACGACAACGACGCCGGGACGCCCTCCGCGACCGACGAGGCCGTAGCCGCCGTCGCCCCCGTCGAGCCCCCCGCCGTCCCCGCGCCCCCGGCCCCGCCGCAGGACGCGCCCCCGGCCCCCGAGGACCTCGTGCCCACCGGCTGGGCTCCCCCGCCGACACCTCCGGCGGTGGTTCCGCCGCTGCCGCCCTCGTACCAGCCCGCGGCGCCCGCGGCCGCCGCCCAGTGGCCGGTCCAGCCGGCGGCACCGGAACCCGCGCCCGGTCAGCCACAGCCCCAGCCCGCCGCCGCGCAGGGTCCGCAGCCGTTCCAGCCCCAGGCACCCCAGCCCGCCCCCGCCGCCTGGAACCAGCCGGCGCCTCCGCAGCCCGGACAGCCCCAGCCGCACGCCCCGCAGCCCGCCGCGCCCGACGCGCAGGGCGGCTACGGCTTCCCGCAGCCGGGCGCTCCCCTCCCGCCCCCGCAGGCCCCGGGCGGCTACGGCTTCCCGCAGCCCGGACAGCCGCAGGCCCAGGTCCAGCCCGGCGGTTACGGGTTCCCGCAGCCGGGCCGGCCTCCCCAGCCGCAGGCCGCCCCGCAGGACCCCCGCGCCGCACAGGCAGCACCGCAGCAGGCGCCGCAGAACCCGCAGGCGGCCGACCCGCAGGCCGTGCCGCCCCAGCCGCCCGTCGACCCCCGGGCCGGGGCCGCCTGGCCGCAGCCCATGCAGCACGACCAGCGGCAGATGACCAACCCCGGTGCCGCGCCGCTGGGTTACACCGCCGCCGTGGAGCTGTCCTCCGACCGGCTGCTCAACAACAAGAAGCAGAAGGCGAAGAGCGGCCGGCCCGCCGCCGCGTCCTCCCGGTTCAAGATCGGCGGGAAGAAGGAGGAGGCCGAGCGGCAGCGCAAGCTGGAACTGATCCGCACGCCGGTGCTCTCCTGCTACCGGATAGCGGTGATCAGCCTCAAGGGCGGGGTCGGCAAGACCACCACGACCACCGCGCTCGGCTCCACGCTCGCCACCGAGCGCCAGGACAAGATCCTCGCGATCGACGCCAACCCGGACGCCGGCACCCTCGGCCGCCGCGTGCGCCGCGAGACCGGGGCCACCATCCGCGACCTGGTCCAGGCGATCCCGTACCTCAACTCCTACATGGACATCCGGCGGTTCACCTCGCAGGCCCCGTCCGGCCTGGAGATCATCGCCAACGACGTCGACCCGGCCGTCTCGACCACGTTCAACGACGAGGACTACCGGCGCGCGATCGACGTGCTGGGCAAGCAGTACCCGGTCATCCTCACCGACTCCGGCACCGGTCTGCTGTACAGCGCCATGCGCGGGGTGCTCGACCTCGCCGACCAGCTGATCATCATCTCGACGCCGTCGGTGGACGGGGCGAGCAGTGCGAGCACCACGCTGGACTGGCTGTCCGCGCACGGCTACGCCGACCTGGTGTCGCGGTCCATCACCGTGATCTCGGGGGTCCGCGAGACCGGCAAGATGATCAAGGTCGAGGACATCGTGTCGCACTTCGAGACACGCTGCCGGGGCGTCGTGGTCGTCCCCTTCGACGAGCACCTGTCCGCCGGTGCCGAGGTCGACCTCGACATGATGCGGCCGAAGGTGCGGGAGGCGTACTTCAACCTCGCGGCGATGGTCGCCGAGGACTTCGTCCGGCACCAGCAGATGCACGGCCTGTGGACCAACGACGGCAACCCGCCGCCGGTGGCCGCCCCGCCGATGCCCGGCCAGCCCCTGCCCGGCCAGCAGCCGTACGCGCCTGGTCAGCCGCAGGCGCAGCCGTACGCGCCGCCCGGGCAGCCCTATCCCCCGCAGCCGTACCCCCAGCAACAGCAGCCGTACCCGCAGCAGCAGCCGTACGGCCAGCCGCAGCCCGGCGCCCAGCCCTACCCGCAGCAGCCGGGATACGGCTACCCGCAGCAGCCCCCGCAGCCGCCGCAGCCCCCGGAGCAGTAGCCGGAACGCCGAAGGGCGGTCGGTGCCTCGCCGCACCGGCCGCCCTTCGGCGTCACGCCTCTGCTGAACTCGCCGCCTGGTCAGGCGTTCTCGGCCGCCACCAGTTCCCGGCAGCGCTTGACGTCCTCGGCCATCTGCTCGAGCAGGGCGTCGAGGGAGTCGAACTTGGCCTGGCCGCGGACGTAGGCCAGGAAGTCGACGGCGACGTGCAGGCCGTACAGGTCGAGGCCCAGGCGGTCGATGGCGTACGCCTCCACCGTGCGCTCGGTGCCGTCGAACTGCGGGTTGGTGCCGACGGAGATCGCGGCCGGCATCACCTCGCCCTGCGCGTGCAGGTAGCCGGCGTAGACGCCGTCGGCGGGGATCGCGGTGTGCGGGAGGGTCTCCACGTTGGCGGTGGGGAAGCCCAGCTCGCGGCCGCGCTGGGCGCCGCGCACGACCACGCCCTCGACCCGGTGCGGGCGGCCCAGGATCTCGCGGGCGCCGGCCATGTCGCCCTCGGCGACCAGGCGCCGGGTCAGGGTCGAGGAGAACGGCTCGCCGCCGCCCGCCTCCCCGCGCACGAACAGGTCGACGACCTCGACCTCGAAGTCGTACACCTTGCCCTGCTCGACGAGGAACTCGACGTTGCCCGCGGCCTTGTGGCCGAAGCGGAAGTTGGGGCCCTCGACGACCGCCTTGGCGTGCAGCTTGTCGACCAGGACCTTCACCACGAAGTCGGCAGCCGACAGCTTGGAGAACTCGGTGGTGAAGGGCAGGATCAGGACCGCGTCCACGCCCAGCTCCGCCATCAGCTCCGCGCGGGTGTGGTGCGGGGCGAGCAGCGGCGGATGGCTGCCGGGGCGGACGACCTCGCTGGGGTGCGGGTCGAAGGTCACGACGACTGCCGGGATGCCCAGCTCACGGGCGCGGTCCACGGCATGCCGGATGATCAGCTGGTGACCGCGGTGCACACCGTCGTAGGACCCGATGGTGACGACGCTGCGCCCCCAGCCCTCGGGGATGTCCTCCAAGCCACGCCAGCGCTGCACTGTGTCCGCTCCTCGAACCTGTGTCCGTTGTCCGTCTTACGCAGGTCTAAGGGTGCCATGTTTGCCGGACCCGTCTCACACCGGCACGGTCGCTGTGACCGGGCGCACGTGTCCGCGCTCACGCCGGGACCCGGACGCCCGCCAGGTTTCCCAGCATGCGGCGGGTGCTGGGCCCGACCACCCCCGCCCAGTCCTGCGGGGTGTCGGTGAGCCAGCGGGCCATCAGGGCCGCGAAGCCGGGGACGTGCCGGCCGAGGTCGACCAGCCCGCGGTCGAACCGGGTCGCCCCGTCCGGGGTGCGGACCAGCAGCAGCCCGGTGCGCCTGACCAGCTCGCGCATCCCGTCGCCGTCGTCCTCGCGTTGTGCGGCGGCCGCGTGCAGCAGCGCGTCCAGGACGCCCGGGTCGCGCTCCCGGTCCAGCAGGAACTCCAGGAGTTCCTGGCGCAGCGGTCGTGAGGCGGGGGTGCCGGTGGCGCCGAGTACGGTCGCGAGGGCCGCCCGGACCGGCTCGGGGCCGTCGTCGAGCAGCTCGGTGACCAGCGGCAGCAGGACGGTACGGGACTCGGGGCCCTGGTCCAGGCGGCGCTCGACGAACCCGGCCACCTGCCCGGCCAGCTCCGGCCGCTGCTCGGCGACCTCCAGGACCAGCTCGGTGACCCGCTGGGCGAGGGCGGGCGACGTGACGTGGGCGACGGTGCGCAGTACCTGGCCCGCGTCCGGTCCGCGCAGCCGGGCGCGAAAGGCCTCCAGGACCTCGTCCGAGTGGGTGGCGAGGGCGGGGAGCAGGGCGGCGGGGGTCAGCTGGTGGTCGCCGTCGGCGAAGTGCCGCAGCGCCTGCGGGAGGTGGCGGGCGCGGGTCGCCGGATCGCGGACCAGCAGGGCGAGGGCACCGCCGTGCAGGGTGCAGTCGGCGGGGCGGGCGAGCAGGGCGAGGGCGGCGTAGCGGAGGAGTTCGCGGTCGGGTCCGCTGTGCACGTGCGGGGCGGCGCGCAGGCCGTGGGCCACGGCGGCCACCCGGCGGGCGGGGCGCTCGTCGTGCGCCCAGCGGTCCACGGCCCGGCACACCGCCGACGGTTCGTCCTCGGCCAGTACGGCGAGCAGTTCGTCGCCGCGCCGGTGCGCCGCGTCCACCAGCACCTCGGTCAGCTCGTCCAGGGCCCGGTGCCGGTGGGTGTGCAGCAGCGCCTGGGCCGCCGTCGCCACGGTGGCGTGCGGCATCGCGGGCAGCGGCCGTTCGTCGTCGAACCACCGGGTGAGACACGGCTGTACGGCGACGGGGTCGGCGGCCAGCAGCCGGGCCACGGCGTCCAGGTAGCGGGGGGCGGCGCCGTCCGGCTCCTCCGTCGACGGGCGGGCGGGCGCAGGGGCGGGCGGAGGGGTGGGCGGCCGGGTCGGCCGGGCTCCGAAGCGGCTGATGCCGGCGGTCTCCGGCAGCGGTTCGTCGGCGAGGACGAGCCTGCGCAGCAGATCGAGGCGGTCGGTGTCCGGGAGGGCGAGCTCGGTCCAGAAGTCCGGGCCGAACTCCGGGGGTGCGGTGCGCTGCCGGCCCACGACCCGGTCGGCGAGCAGCCGCAGCACCCCGGTGTACGGGGTCGCGTCGGGCAGCCGCAGCAGGGTCTGGGCGAGCAGGCGCGCGGCCCACCAGGAGCCGGGGTCCAGGTCGAGGGCGTACGCCAACTCGTCGAGCCGCGGCGCGAGTCGGGCGGGCCCGTACTCGCGGTCGAGCAGCAGCAGGGCCTGGACGACCGGGCCGGCCCTGTGGTGCGGGACGGGCAGCGGATGGGCACCCAGGGGGCTGCGGGGGCGGTGGACGAGGGCGTGCAGGGCCTCGTCCAGGTCCAGGTGCATGCCCTGGATCCAGTCGGCGAGCTCTTCGTGGGCGAAGCGGTACCCGCCGCCCGCGGGCACCAGCAGGCCTTCGGTGAGCACGGCGGAGGCCCAGCCGGAGCCGCCGCCGAGGTGGGCCGGGACGGGTCCCCAGGGGAACACCGCTTCGAACGACTCCCGGTCCAGCTCGCCCTGCCCGGGTCCGAGGCTGCGCCGGGCTGCCTCGTGCACCTGCCCGGAGACCCGGGCGGCGAGCCGGCGTACGGCCGTGCCGCGCAGGCCGTTCTCGGCGGCCAGGCGGACCGCGATGCGCAGGCACATCAGGTCGAGGTAGGCGGCGAAGACGTCGTACCGGTCGATCGGGTCGTCGTCGGCCGGGGCGTCCGGGAGGGCGGCCCGGACCTCGGAGAGCAGGCGCAGGGTGAGGGGGTGGCGGGCGTCGCGGTCGATGAGGGCGCCGTCGGGGATGCCGTAGCGGGAGCGGGCGCGGCGGGCCTCGTCGGCGGTGAGGTCGGTCAGCCGGACGCAGGCGGGGTCGCCGGTGCCCTGGTACAGCAGGTCGGCCGGGAACTCGGTGCCGGCCCGCTCCCAGTACTCCTCGCGGCAGGCCAGCAGCAGGCGGGCGCCGGTGTCGCGCAGCCAGTCGGCGGTGCCCTCGGTCCAGGCGGGGAGCCGGTGGGCGAGGACCGGGGGCATCTCCTCGGGGCCGTCCAGCAGGAGGAGCAGCGGGCGGCCGGCGCGGGCGGCGAGCCTGGCCAGCCGCTCCACGGTCAACTCGCCGAGATCGCCGGGGAGTTGGGAGCGGGAGGCGGCGACGATCCGGATCGCGCGCTCCAGGGAGCGGCGGGCCGCGGAGGCGACGGAGTCGTCGGCGTCCTTGAGGTCGGCGCCGCGGAGCCAGAGGGTGGGGGCGGGGGTCGCCCCACGAGTGCGGCGGGCGGCGAGGGCGGCGAGTTCTGTGGTGCGGCCCGTTCCGGGGGCGCCGACGAGGGCAAGGACGGTGCCGGTTGTCTTTCCGGTGCCGGTGCCGGTGCGGGTGCCGGTGCCTTCGGCGAAGGCCGACAGTTCCGCTGAGGTGACCGAGCGTTCGACCGGTTGCACGGGGTCGGTGAGTTCGCCGGTGAGTGCCATGAAAGGTGGTGGGGCGGCTGCGGGTGCGTGGGGGCTGGTCGCGCAGTTCCCCGCGCCCCTTCGGGGCGCTTCAGTGCGGGGCGTTCCAGGGCGGGGCGCTCCCGTGTGGGGAGGTGTGCGGCCCACGTAGCCGGCCAGGGCGCCCGGGGGGCCGTCCTGACCCACGGAGGTGGCGGTCAGTTCCAGTACGCCGGCCAGGTTGAGGTCGATGCCGTAGGCCGGGACCGTGGCGGCGTTGGTGGCCAGGAGGTCGGCGAGGGGGCCGCTGCCGGGGTGGTGGAGGGGGACGGCGAAGCCCACGTCGCGCGGGCCGGACTGGAGGGCGGTGCCGAGGACGGCCAGGACCGCGCCGGTCTCCGCGTCCAGGACCGGGCCGCCGGCCGCGCCGCCGCCCAGCCGCAGGGCGTCCCGGCCCGCTGTGCCGATCGCCAGCTCCAGGGCGTCCTCGAGGAGGTGGAAGCAGTCGGTGGCGGTGTACGTCACCTGGGTCGCGGACAGCACCCGGGCCTCGCGCCAGCGGTCGGCGGCGATGCGCACGTAGGCGCCGGCCGGGATGCGCTCCCGTACGGTGATCGGGAGTGGCTCCACGGCGAGGCCCTCGGTGCGGACCAGGGCCAGGTCGTGGGCGGGCAGTGGGACGACGGCGTCCGAGCCGACCACGCAGGTGCGGTCCCCGGCGGCGTGCAGCACGATCCGGGCCAGGCCGTCGACGGCCTCGTGGCTGGTGATGAGCGTCCCGTGGTGATCGGCCAGGAAGCCGGTGCCGCGCGGGCGCCCGGCGAGGTCCCGGATCCGGACCAGCCGCTCGTCCAGCCCCGGCGCCGTCTCCTGCACCGCCTCCCGCGCAGCCTCCGCCGTCCGGCGACCGCTCCCGGTCCGCGGGCCCCGTCCCGCCATGATCGAACCTCCCCGCCCGTACACCCGTGCCCTTGTCCCGGGCTGTCTTCGACCGTAGGCGCGAAATGATCAGCGGGACAGAGCGGGCGGTGAACGCGCCCCCCTCCGCTCCCCCGGTTCACTCCGAGCGCCTGCTCGGTCGGGTGAATAGCCCGGGGCGGGTGGATACACCCTAGGGGTGGGGGAACCGAGGGGGGACCGTGGAGCGGCGGCGGCGCCAGACCCCGTGGTCGCCGCTCCACGGGCAGAAGCCGGAGGGCTCAGGTGAAGACGGCGAGGCTCTTCGCCTTGCCCTTCTGCTCCTCTACGAGTGCCAGGAAGCGGCCCTCGGGGCCGAACACGGCGACGGGGCCGGTGCCCGCGTACTCGTCGGGCATCTCCAGGCGCACGCCGTTGGTGAGCAGGCGGGCCCGACGCTCGTCGACGTCCCAGCGGCGGAACGCGGCGCCCGCGGCCTCCGCGATCGGCATCACGGTCAGCTCCTGCTGGAGCTGGTCGAGAGTGCGCGCGGAGTCCAGCTTGTACGGTCCGACGCGGGTCCGGCGCAGCGCGGTGAGGTGGCCGCCGACGCCCAGGTCGGCGCCCAGGTCGCGGGCGAGGGCGCGGATGTAGGTGCCGGAGGAGCAGACGACGGAGACGACCAGGTCGAGGACGGGGGTGCCGTCCTCGGCCACGGCGTCCCGGACGTCGTACACCGCGAACGACGACACGGTCACCGGGCGGGCGGGGATGTCGAAGTCCTCGCCGTCCCGGGCGCGCTTGTACGACCGAACGCCGTCGATCTTGATGGCGCTGACCTTGGACGGGACCTGCATGATGGCGCCGGTCAGCTTGGCGATACCGGTGTCGACGGCCTCGCGGGTGACCTCGGAGGCGTCGGTGGACGAGGTGATCTCGCCCTCGGCGTCGTCCGTGACCGTGTTCTGCCCGAGGCGGATCGTCCCCAGGTACTCCTTCTCGGTGAGCGCGAGGTGCCCGAGGAGCTTGGTGGCCCGCTCGACACCGAGGACGAGGACACCCGTGGCCATGGGGTCGAGGGTGCCTGCGTGCCCGACGCGCCGGGTGCGGGCGATGCCCCGCATCTTGGCGACGACGTCGTGCGAGGTGAAGCCCGACGGCTTGTCGACGATGACAAGGCCGTCGGGCGGGGTGGGCTTGCTGGTCATTCGGTGGCGTCGTCCGTCTCGTCGGCGTCGTCCTCGCCCGGCTTCCTGTACGGGTCGGCCTCACCTGCGTAGGCGGCGCCCGCGGAAGCCTCGCGGACCTTCGCGTCGGACTGGCGCGCCCGGTCGAGGAGGTCCTCGATGTTACGGGCGGTGTCCGGGAGGGCGTCCGCCACGAAGGCGAGGGTCGGCGTGAACTTCACGCCGGCGGCGCGGCCGACCTCGGACCGGAGGATGCCCTTGGCGCTCTCCAGACCGGCGGCTGCGGCCTTCCGCTCCTCCTCGTCGCCGTACACCGTGTAGAAGACGGTCGCCTCCCTGAGGTCACCCGTGACCCGGGTGTCCGTGATGGTGACGTGGGTGCCGAGCCGCGGGTCCTTGATCCCGCGCTGCAGCTTCTGGGCCACCACCTCTCGGATGAGGTCCGCCAGCCTCTTAGCCCGCGCGTTGTCGGCCACTGGTCCGTCTCCCGTTCTTTCTTCTTGTCGTTCTCAGGTCTCAGGTCTAGTCGTCGTCGCCGTGGAAGCGCCGTCGCACGGACAGCAGCTCCACCTCGGGGCGGCCGGCGACCAGCCGTTCGCACCGGTCGAGTACGTCGGTCAGGTGCGCGGCGTCGCCGGAGACCATGGCAAGGCCGATGCCGGCCCTGCGATGAAGGTCCAGGTGGTCCACCTCGGCGGCGCTCACGGCGTACTTCCGCTGGAGTTCGGCGACGATCGGGCGGACGACGGAGCGCTTCTCCTTGAGCGAGTGGATGTCGCCGAGGAGGAGGTCGAAGGACAGGGTCCCCACGTACATGTATGTATCCGGTTAACCCGCCGGTACGGGATCGATGGCCCTGTCAGGAACGGTACCCCGTCCCTGCCGGGGGCTCGACCGACTTTCCCCAGCCGTCAGGCGGCGCTGCCCCGCGGACTCCGGGAGTTTCCCGCCCACCCACCCGACTCGGTCGGCCTGAGAGCCGCCGCCACGGGGCTCCGCCCCGGCCCCCGGACCTCGCCCACCCACCACCCGACTCGGTCAGCCAGAAAGGCACCGCCCCGGACCGTCGACTCAGTCGACCAGAGCAGCACCACCCCAGCCCACCGACTCGGACGGGCAGAAGGGCACAGCCCCCGTCCACCGACTCGGTCGGGCAGGAGGGCACCGCTCCGGGGCGTGGGGCAGGCGCCGCCTGAGGGGGCATCTTTTCGGCTCACCGAGTCGGGTGGTGGGTGGGCGAGGCCGGGGTCCGGGGCGGAGCCCCGTGGCGGGCGTCTCCCGGCGGGAAACGTGCCGGCCGACGGTACCGAAGTCCCGTCGGCCGGCCCCAGCCCTGGGCGTTACACCCGCGGCTTCTCGCGCATCTCGTACGTCGCGATGACGTCGTCGATCTTGATGTCGTTGAAGTTGCCGAGGTTGATACCGCCCTCGAACCCTTCGCGGATCTCGGTGACGTCGTCCTTGAAGCGGCGCAGGCCCTCGATGTTGAGGTTCTCCGCGACCACCTTGCCGTCGCGGATGAGGCGGGCCTTGGTGTTGCGGCGCACCTCGCCGGACCGGATGAGGACACCGGCGATGTTGCCCAGCTTGGACGACTTGAAGACCTCGCGGATCTCCGCCGTACCGAGCTCGACCTCCTCGAACTCCGGCTTGAGCATGCCCTTGAGGGCCGCCTCGATCTCCTCGATCGCCTGGTAGATGACCGAGTAGTACCGGACGTCCACGCCCTCGCGCTCGGCCATCTGCGCCGCGCGGCCTGCCGCGCGGACGTTGAAGCCGATCACGATGGCGTCGGAGCCCATCGCCAGGTCGATGTCGGACTCCGTGACCGCACCGACGCCGCGGTGCAGGACGCGGATGTCGACCTCTTCGCCGACGTCCAGCTGGAGCAGGGAGGACTCCAGGGCCTCGACGGAACCAGAAGCGTCACCCTTGATGATGAGGTTGAGCTGCTGGACCTCGCCGGCCTTGAGCACCTTGTCCAGGTCCTCCAGGGAGACGCGGCGCGTGCGCTTCGCGAAGGCCGCGTTGCGCTCGCGGGCGGCACGCTTCTCGGCGATCTGGCGGGCCGTACGGTCCTCCTCGACCACGAGGAAGTTGTCACCGGCGCCCGGGACGTTGGTCAGACCCAGGACCTGGACCGGCGTGGAGGGGCCGGCCTCGGCGACGTTGTTGCCGTTGTCGTCGAGCATGGCGCGGACGCGACCGTAGGCGTCGCCCACGACCATCGTGTCGCCGACCCGCAGCGTGCCTCGCTGGACGAGAACCGTCGCCACGGCACCGCGGCCGCGGTCGAGGCGGGACTCGATCGAGATGCCCTGCGCGTCCTGGTGCGGGTTGGCCCGCAGGTCGAGCGAGGCGTCCGCGGTCAGGACGACCGCTTCCAGCAGGTCGTCGATGTGCAGACCCTGCTTGGCGGAGATGTCGACGAACATGGTGTCGCCGCCGTACTCCTCGGCCACCAGGCCGTACTCGGTCAGCTGACCGCGCACCTTGGTCGGGTCGGCGCCCTCGACGTCGATCTTGTTGACCGCGACGACGATCGGGACGTCGGCCGCCTTGGCGTGGTTGAGCGCCTCGACCGTCTGCGGCATGACGCCGTCGTTGGCCGCGACGACCAGGATCGCGATGTCGGTCGACTTCGCACCACGGGCACGCATGGCGGTGAACGCCTCGTGACCCGGGGTGTCGATGAAGGTGATCTTGCGCTCTTCTTCGTTGACCTCGGTGGAGACCTGGTAGGCACCGATGTGCTGGGTGATGCCGCCGGCCTCGCCCGCGATGACGTTCGTCTTGCGGATGGCGTCGAGCAGCCGGGTCTTGCCGTGGTCGACGTGACCCATGACGGTGACGACCGGCGGGCGGACCACCAGGTCCTCCTCGTCGCCCTCGTCCTCGCCGAACTCGATGTCGAAGGACTCGAGCAGCTCGCGGTCCTCCTCCTCCGGGCTGACGATCTGAACCTCGTAGTTCATCTCGCCGGCGAGGAGCTGCAGGGTCTCGTCGGAGACGGACTGCGTGGCCGTGACCATCTCGCCGAGGTTCATCATGACCGCGACGAGGGACGCCGGGTTGGCGTTGATCTTCTCCGCGAAGTCGGTGAGCGACGCGCCGCGGGAGAGACGGATGGTCTCGCCGTTGCCGCGCGGCAGCATCACGCCGCCGACGCTCGGGGCCTGCATGGCCTCGTACTCCTGGCGACGCTGCCGCTTCGACTTGCGACCGCGACGCGCCGGACCGCCGGGACGGCCGAAGGCGCCCTGCGTGCCACCACGGCCGCCGGGGCCGCCGGGACGCCCGCCGAAGCCGGGACGACCGCCGCCACCGCCGCCGGGACCGCCGCCGAAGCCGCCGCCACCGCCGCCGGGAGCACCGCCGGGACGGCCGGCGAAGCCGCCGCCGCCGCCCGGACGGGCGCCACCGCCGCCACCGGGACGACCGGCGAAGCCGCCGCCGCCACCGGGACGACCGGCGCCGCCGGGACGACCCGCACCGCCGGGACCGCGACCGCCGCCACCGGGGCCGGGACGCGGGCCGGCAGCGGGACGCTGCGGCATCATGCCGGGGTTCGGACGCGGGCCCGCGGAGCCGCCGCCGGGACGCGGACCGCCCTGCGGACGGGGCATGCCGGACGGGCTCGGGCGGGAACCGCCGGGGGCCTGGGGACGCGGACCGCCGCCCTGGGCGCCGGGCGCCTGCGGACGGGGACCCGCGCCGGGGGCACCGGGGCCACCCGGACGCGGACCGCCCTGCGGGCGCGGGGCCTGCGGGCGGGCCATGCCGGTGGAGCCACCGGACGTGAAGGGGTTGTTACCGGGGCGCGGACCGGCCGGACGGGCACCGCCCGGACGCGGGGCCTGGCCACCGGGGCGCGGCGCGCCCTGGCCGGGACGGGCGTCGCGCTGGCCGGGGGCCGGACGGCCACCGGGACGCGGGGCACCCTGGCCCGGACGGGGACCGCCGCCCTGCGGACGCTGGCCCTGTGCGGCGGCCGGGCTCTGCGCCGCGGCGGCCGGAGGCGCCGGCGGGGCGGTGAACTCGGGCGCGGCCGGAGCCGGACGCGGCGCGGGCTTGGGACCCGGGACGGGACGCGGGCCGGAGGCGGCCGGCGCGGGGGTGACCGGGGCCGGAGCCGGGGTCGCGGGCGCCTGCGGGGCCTCGGGGGCCGACGGGGCCTGCGCCTGCGGCTGCGGGGCAGCCGGACGCGGGGCGCCGGGCTTCGGGGCAGCCGGACGTGCCGCCTGCGCCGGAGAGGGCGCCGCGGGCCTGGGGGCCGCCTTGCGCGGGGCGGGCTTGCCGGCGGACTTGCCGTTGCCACCGCCCTGGAACGCATCGGTCAGCTTGCGTACAACGGGCGCCTCGATCGTCGAGGACGCCGAACGGACGAATTCACCGAGTTCCTGGAGCTTGGCCATGACGACCTTGCTCTCAACCCCGAACTCCTTGGCGAGTTCGTATACCCGGACCTTAGCCACTTCGCTCCTTTTAGGTCCGGGTGCGTCCGGACCGTCGCTACTTCATGGGCGTACTCATCGCGTGCTCATCGAGTGCTCATCGCAATCTCGACCTACTTCCAACTCGCGGGGTACCAGAGCCGCACGGACGTTCCGAACGACGCTTCTTACGGTGTTACTGCTCGACGTACCGGCGCAACGCCTTTACGTCCAGCGGACCCGGGGCGCGCAACGCCCGCGGGAGTGCCCGGCGGCGCACCGCCTGGTCCAGACAGACCTGGACGGGGTGTACATATGCACCCCGGCCGGGCAGCGTACCGCGAGGATCGGGGACGCATTCGTCCTCGACCGCCACGATCCGCAGCAGTTCGGTCTTGGCCGCTCGCTGCCTGCACCCCACACAGGTGCGCTCAGGGCATGCGCGGGCATGCGTCCGGCCAGACACTGCTAAGTCTACCTCCCCGAACCGACCTCACCCCTTCGGGGCAAAGATCGAACGCCCGTTGTCGTAATCCAAGCCACCTGCGGCTTGGAACTATTCCCCTCGTCCGGGTGAACCTCGGCGGGCTCCCGGCCGGGAGCCCGCCGGGTGATCTACTCGGGCGCCTGTTCGGTGTCCGGGCGGATGTCGATGCGCCAGCCGGTGAGCCGGGCGGCGAGCCGGGCGTTCTGCCCCTCCTTGCCGATCGCCAGCGACAGCTGGTAGTCCGGCACGGTCACCCGGGCGGACCGGGAGGCCAGGTCCACCACCTCGACCTTGGAGACGCGGGCCGGGGACAGTGCGTTCGCCACCATCTCGGCCGGGTCGTCCGACCAGTCGACGATGTCGATCTTCTCGCCGTTGAGCTCGCCCATGACGTTGCGGACCCGGCCGCCCATGGGGCCGATGCAGGCGCCCTTGGCGTTCAGGCCCGAACGGGTGGAACGGACCGCGATCTTCGTGCGGTGACCGGCCTCGCGGGCGATGGCGGCGATCTCGACGGACCCGTCGGCGATCTCCGGCACCTCGAGGGCGAAGAGCTTCTTCACGAGGTTCGGGTGGGTGCGGGAGAGCGTGACGGAGGGGCCGCGGACGCCCTTCGCCACCCGCACGACGTACGACCGCAGCCGCATCCCGTGCGGGTAGGTCTCGCCGGGGACCTGCTCCTGCACCGGCAGGATGGCCTCCAGCTTGCCGATGTCGACGAGCACGTTCTTCGGGTCGCGGCCCTGCTGGACCACGCCCGTGACGATGTCGCCCTCGCGGCCGGCGTACTCGCCGAGCGTGGCGTCGTCCTCGGCGTCGCGCAGCCGCTGCAGGATCACCTGCTTGGCGGTGGTGGCGGCGATCCGCCCGAAGTCCGACGGGGTGTCGTCGAACTCGCGCGCCTCCTGCCCCTCCTCCAGGTCCTCGGGGTCCTCCTTCGCCCACACGGTCACGTGCCCGGTGTTCCGGTCGAGCACCACGCGCGCGTGGCGGCGGCTTCCCTCGGTGCGGTGGTAGGCGATGAGGAGGGCCGACTCGATCGCCTCGACCAGCAGGTCGAAGGAGATCTCCTTCTCCCGAACCAAGCCCCGCAGGGCGCTCATGTCGATGTCCACGGCTACGCCTCCTCCTCTTCCGTCATGTCCTTCTTGTCCTTGCGGTTGAACTCGACCTGCACACGCGCCTTGCCGATCTCGCCGAACGCGAGTCTGCGGGCGGTGGCCTTGCGGCCCTTGACGCCGGGCACCTCCAGTTCGAGGCCCTCGTCGTCGACGTCCAGGATTCTGGCGACCAGTTCCCCGCCCTCGGCCAGCTGGAACCTGACCAGGCGGTCCACGGCGCGCAGGTAGTGCCGGTGCTCCGTGAGCTGGCGCTCCGCGCCGGGGGTGCCGACCTCCAGGGTGTACTCCCCCTCGCCCATCGCGTCCGTCTCGTCGAGCTTCGCCGAGAGCTCACGGCTCACATCGGCGATCTGGTCCAGGTCAGCCCCGGTGTCGGAGTCGACGACGACGCGCAGCACGCGCTTGCGTCCGACGGAGTCCACGGCGATCTCTTCGAGATCCAGTCCCTGGGAGGTGACGAGCGGTTCCAGGAGCTCTCGCAGCCTCTCGCTCTGGGTGGTGCTCATCCGGGTGACTCCTCGGCCGCGTGTGCTGTTGTGGGATGGGTCGCGTGTCTGGTCAAAGGGTATCGGGTCGCGAAGGGTGTTGCGTCCGGGTGCGCGCGGTGGTGGGGCGGGGGCCCATGGGGGCAGGGGCTGCGCCTTTCGGGCGAGTGCGGGTTGTCTGTGCTGCCGGTGACGCCCACGCGGCGGAGGCGCAGTTGATACCGCCCCGCGCCCCTTGAGTTGGCTGTCGAGCCGGTGACATGAGTTCGAGGGGCGCACGGGTAACGTGATCACGGTCGGGTGCATGTCCGGCCGTGTGTTCGTACGAGCCCCCTTGAGGACGTCTGCCGTGTCGTTCCCCCCGCTGTTGCGCAGAAGGAGCCTGATCGTCTCGGTGGCCTCGGCTGCCGTGCTGACGGGCTGCTCCTCCGGTTCGGACTCCGCCGGGAGCGGTGGGAGTACGTCGGTGTCCGCGCGGGCACGCGCGCGTGCGGCGCGGGACAGCCGGGGGCTGCTGCGGCAGTACGACGCCGTCCTCGCCGTTCATCCCGCGCTCGCGGAGCGCTTGCGGCCGTTGCGGGCGGAAGTGGCGGCGCACGCGGCGGCGTTCGAGGAGGGCATGGCGTCCCCCACGGCGACGGGCTCCCCCTCGCGCACGGCTTCCCCGTCGCACACGGCTTCCCCGTCGGCCTCGCCGACCGTGCCCGCCGACGAGAAGTCCGCGCTCGCCTCGCTGGCCGCCGCCGAACGGAGCCTCGCCGACCAGCGGGCCAAGGCACTGCTGGACGTGCCGGGCGAGCTGGCCCGGCTGCTGGCCGGGGTGGCGGCGGCCGGGGCCGGCCACGCGTACCTGCTGACGAAGGGTGACCGGTGAGCGACGAGACGGAGGCGGGCGTCCTCAAGGCCCTCCAGGCGGCACTGGCGGCCGAACACGCGGCGGTCTACGGCTACGGCGTCGTCGGCGGCCGGATCGGCGGGCAGCGGCTGGCCGAGGCACGCTCGGCGTACGACGCGCACCGGGCCGGCCGGGACGCCCTGGTCCGCGAGGTGCAGGACCTCGGTGGTGCGCCCGTCGCCGCGAGCGCCGCGTACGCGCTGCCGTTCGCCGTCACGGACGCCGCCACGGCCGTGCGGCTCGCGGCCGAGCTGGAGGAGCGGGTGGCCGACGTGTACTCCGACCTGGTCCGGGCCGCTTCCGGGGAGCGGCGCGGTTCGGCGGCGGCGGCGCTGCGGGAGGCCGCGGTGCGGGCCGTGCGCTGGCGCGGGGAGAGCGTAGCCTTCCCTGGGCTCGCCGAACGGGCGGGTTCCGGCGCGGGTTCCGGAACGGCGGCCGGCGGGTCGGCCGCGCCCTCGCTGTCGGCCTCGGCAACCCCCTAGAGACCTGGAACAGGAAAGGAACGACTCGCGTATGGCTTTCGAACCGCCGAGGCGCCTGGTGAGGGCGCTCGGTGAGACGGCGCCGGACGGTGACGAGTGGCTGGAGAAGCTACCCGGTGCGGTGGAACAGGCCGTCGCGCAACGCGAGTTGACCGTGGAGCGGGTGCAGGTGCCGGGCGGCCGCAGCAGTGTGGTGCTGCTGGTGCGGCGGGCGGACGGCAGCCCTGCCGTGCTGAAGCTTGCGCCGCGGCGGGCCAGGCCCCAGAGCGAGGCGGCGGCACTGGCGCACTGGGGCGGGCTCGGTGCGGTGCAGGTGCTGGAGGCCGAAGGGCAGGCGGGAGTGCTGCTGCTTGAGCGGCTGCATCCCGAGATGTCGGTGCGGTCCCTCCCCGAGGCGAAGGCGCTGCTGGAGGCGGCGGGGACACTCCGGCGGCTCTGGGTGCCGCCGCCGCAGGATCACGTCTTCGAGACCGTGGCCGAGCGGACGGGGCGGCAGGCCGCGGCGATGACCGCGGCGGCCGGTGACGCCGAGGTGGCACCGTTGGTGGCGGCGGCGCTCGCGGCCCGGGAGGAGTTGCTGATCGCGCCGCCCGAACAGCGCCTGCTGCACGGCACGTTCCGGCAGAGCAAGGTGCTGGCCGGGGAGCGGATGCCGTGGCTGGCGGTGGGGCCGGATCCGGTGGTCGGGGAGTGCGCGTTCGACCTGGCGCGGCTGGTGCGGGACCGGGTGGAGGATCTGATCGCCTCGCCGTCCGGGGCGTCCATCACCCGGCGGCGGATCAAGCGGCTCGCGGAGTCCCTGGAGGTCGACCAGGAGCGGTTGCGGGGGTGGACGCTGTTCCGGGCGGTGGAGTCGGGCGTGCGGGCGCTTCGCGTGGGGCGGCCGAAGGATGCGGAGCTGTTGCTTGAATTCGCCGGGTGGGTCTGACGTTTTCGGGTGCGGGTCCGGTGAGGGCTGGTCGCGCAGTTCCCCGCGTCCCTGAGGGGGCGCTCAGCCCTCCCTCAGTCTCAGGGCGAGGACCGGGCAGTCAGCGGCTGCTCGACGGGCTCGTTTGCGGGTGCGGGGTGGGATGGGGCGGCCGTCCACCAGTGGGTAGCCCCATTCGTCCAGGGTGATGTGTTCCGGGAGGAGCTCCGCGCACAGGCCGTGGGCCTGGCAGGAGGTCCGGTCGATGGTGAGGTGCTGGTCCATGTCAGATCCTTTCCGCCGGTACGGGCAGCAGCGGGAGGTGGTCGGTCGCGGTGCAGTGGCCGTGGGCGTGGGCGTCGAGTTCGGCGGCGAAGGTGGTGAGGGCGCTGCGGACCAGGCGGACCGTGCCGTCGGGGTGGTGGCAGGCGCCCCGCCCCGCCACCAGGCCCGCCCAGCGGGATAGGTCCGTGCGGGCGGTGCCCTGGGGGCCGGGGGTGGCCAGGGTCTGGAAGGCGGCGGCCATCCGCGGGAGGCCGTTGCGGCAGGGGCCGCACTGGCCGGCCGACTCCAGGGCCAGGTGGCGCAGGACGCGGGCGGTCTCGGCCGGACCGCACCGGCCGGCGGGCAGGGCGGCCAGCACGCCCGCACCCAAGTAGGCCGAGGAGAGCGGGACTTGGGCGGCCTCGGCAGCCGGGATCCAGGTGCCGTGATAGCCGCCGATCAGGGCCGCCGACATGCCCTCCAGGCGCAGGAGACGGCCGACGGGCATGCCGAACGGGGCTTCCACGACCCGGACTTCGCGGCCCGGCACGTGCAGGGTGCAGAGGGCGCTGCCCGGTTCCGCGGGGGTGCCGGCCGAGCGGAACCAGTCGGCGCCGTAGCGGGCGACGAGGGCCAGGTTGGCCAGCGTCTCGACGTTCTGGACCAGGGTGGGGGCGCGGCGCACCCCTCGTTCGCGGACCGGCGGGACCGGATGGGCGGGGCGGGCGGGGCCGCCGGAGAGGTACCGGACGAGGGCCGAGGCCTGGCCGGAGAGGAAGCCGGCGGGCAGGCGTACGACCTGCACGCGCACCGGGTCGTGGCGCTGGGCGAGGGCCGACTCCAGGGAGGAGGCACCGTCCTCGACGGCGAGGTACGCCGCCGCCGCACCCACCGCCTCGGCGGCCAACTGCAGCCCGTCCAGGACCAGGTGGGGCGACAGCCGGAGCAGGGCCTTGTCCTTGTGGCTGGCGGGCTCGCTCTCCGCGCCGTTCGCGACGACCACCGGAGCGCGTCCGGTGCGGCGGGCCGCGTCGGTGACCGCGACGAACTTGCGGTAGGCCGGGAATCCGGCCCCGCCGCGTCCGGTGAGTCCGGATTCGGCCAGGGCGCGCAGGAGCGCGGCCGGATCGCCGTACGCGAGGGGGCCGTAGCGCTGTTCGTGCGTGGTGCGGTCGGCCGGGGTCCCGCCGGGGGCCAGCAGGCGCGGGGGCATGTGGACGTCGGTGCAGAGCGCGGTCATCGGTGGGCCCCTTCGGTGTGCAGCAGTACGGCGGGGGTCTGGCGGGCGGCGCGGACGGCCTGGGCGGTGCGCAGGGCGAAGGCGGTGACCACCGTCGCCACGCAGCTGACGGTCAGCCAGGTCATCCAGTCGGTGCCGGCGTCCGTGCCGATGCCGACGCCGTGGACGAGCGCGACCGGCCAGGAGGCGTAGGCCAGCCGGTGCACGGCCCGCCAGGCGCGGTGGCCGAGGCGGTCCCTGAGGAGGCTGGTGACCAGGACCGCGAGCAGCAGGTCCAGGGCGACGGTGCCGAGGCCGGTCCAGAGCGGCTGGTAGCCGGAGACGAAGGGGACGAGGGCGTCCAGGGCCGTGATGTGCACGTAGCCGTCGACGACCGCCACGGTGACGTGCAGGGCCAGGAAGGCGGTGGCGGAGAGGGAGAGCATGCGGTGCAGGCTCATCGTGCCGAAGCGCGGCAGGCCCGGGAGGCGGACGCGGAGACGGACCGCGATGCCGAGGAAGACGACCACCGTGAAGAGGACCAGGCCGACGGCGCCGGTGGCGCGGTTGGCGTACCAGAGGGTCTCGGAGGTCACGCCGCCGCCTCCCGGACCGGGAGCGGGGCGGGCCAGCCGGGCGTGGTGACGACGGTGCCGTCGTGCGCGACCAGGCGGGCGGGCAGGCCGAGGCGGG
The DNA here is from genome assembly GCF_042894765.1 of Streptomyces sp. NPDC001507. Taxonomy (NCBI): domain Bacteria; kingdom Bacillati; phylum Actinomycetota; class Actinomycetes; order Kitasatosporales; family Streptomycetaceae; genus Streptomyces; species Streptomyces sp. NPDC001507. The sequence goes on along the minus strand of NZ_JBIAVV010000014.1, from coordinate 333,166 downwards.
TCAGCCAGCGTGCCGCGCCCGCGCCCTTGACCAGCGCCGCCGTGGTCGCCGCGTTGGCGTCGGCGCAGTCGGCGGCGGCCACCGAGACCGTGCGCCACGGGGAGCGCACCGGCAGTCCGGTGCGCGGGTCGACGATGTGGTGCAGGTCGTAGCCGCCGCGCTGCCAGCGGCGGGCGCGGGTGCCGGAGGTGGCGAGACCGCCGGAACGCAGGCACACGGTGTCGTACGACCCCTGCGCGGGCGTTTCGTCCACCGGTCCGGTGATGTCCTGGACGCGGACCCGCCAGCCGCCCGCCGGGGGCTCACCGGCGACGGCGGTGTCCCCGCCGAGGCTCACCAGGACTCCGCAGTCTGCCGTTTCGGCCAGCGTCCGCGCGGCCCGGTCGGCGGCCCAGGCCTTGGCCGTCGCGCCCAGGTCGAGGCGGACGCCCTCGGGGACGGTGACCGTGCCGGTCGCGCGGTCCAGGGTGACCCTCCGCCAGCCCGGGGCGCGGCGCACCCGCAGGGAGACCGGGCGGTCGTCCTCGCGGACCAGGGTGAAGTCGCGGTCGTAGCCGATCGCGTCCATCGCCGAGCCGACGGTCGGATCCACCGTGCCGTCCGTCGCCTCGGCCGCGCGCAGGGCGACGGCGAGAGCCTCGGCGAGCAGTGGGCTGACCCGGACCGGGCGGCCGTGGGTGGTGTCGAGGGCGGCGAGTTCGGAGTCGGCGCGGAACCTGCTGCAGGCCGCGTCGACCTCGGCCAGCTGCCGGGCGAGCAGCAGGTTGCAGGAGTCCAGCAGGGCCGGGTCGGTGACGACCATGCGGACGGTGGTGCCGAGGGCACGCCACTCGGCGGCTGCCGTCGGGCGCGGGGCGCGGGCGGTGGTCACGACGCCCCCGAGGTGGCGTCGGAGGAACTCGATCCGCTCCCGGAGCCGAGCCCGTCGGAGGATGCCCGGAGGTCCGAGGAGGACGAGCCGGAGGAGCCGGTCGACTTCGAGGACGAGGAACCGCCAGTGTCCGACGTCGAGTCGGAGCTGCTTCCGGAGTCGCTGGAACTCGACGCCGTACCGGTGCCGCTGCCGCTGCTCGCGGTCGCGGCGGCGTCCGACTGCATCGTGCCGACCAGGGCGAACAGCCCGGCCGCCGCGGCCAGCGTGACCGCCGCCGCCAGGGCCGCCGTACGCCGGGTCCCCCGGCGCACCGCCGCGGCCGCGCCCCTTTCCCCGGACTTCTCGCCGTGCACTCTCTCGGTCATGACCGATCCCCTCCTGCGTGACTCTCTGTCACGCATCACGTTCGGGTATCGGCCTGAGAGAAGTCTGTGCGGCTCCCATACGAGGCGGAAGAACTGTCTGAGACCTTCCTGAAAAGCCGTGGCGGCCCCCGGCGTGTCACCGGGGGCCGCCACGGCGGGAGTTGGGGCTCAGCTGGCGGTCAGGCGGGCGATCGCCTCGTCCACCGTGAGCTCCTCGCGCTCGCCCGTCCTGCGGTCCTTGAGCTCCAGGACGCCCTCGCCGGAGCGGCGGCCCGCGACCAGGATCTGCGGTACGCCGATGAGTTCGGCGTCGGTGAACTTCACGCCCGGGGAGACCCCGGCCCGGTCGTCTACCAGGACGCGCAGCCCGGCCGCCCGGAGCTTCTCCGAGACGTCCAGGGCGAGTTCGGTCTGCAGGGCCTTGCCGGCCGCCACGACGTGCACGTCGGCCGGGGCCACCTCACGCGACCAGACCAGGCCCTTGTCGTCGGCGGTCTGCTCGGCGAGGGCGGCGACGGCGCGGGAGACACCGATGCCGTAGGAGCCCATGGTCACGCGGACCGGCTTGCCGTTCTGGCCGAGGACGTCCAGCTTGAGGGCGTTGGTGTACTTCTGGCCGAGCTGGAAGATGTGACCGATCTCGATGGCGCGGTCCAGCTTGAGGCCGGTGCCGCACTTCGGGCAGGGGTCGCCCTCCAGCACGACCACGACGTCCACGTACTCGTCGACGGTGAAGTCACGGTCAGCCACGACGTTCTTGGCGTGCATGCCGGCCTTGTTGGCACCGGTGATCCAGGCGGTGCCCGGGGCCACCCGCGGGTCGGCGATGTACTTGACCTTCTCACCGAGGCCCTGCGGGCCGACGTAGCCGCGCACCAGGTCGGGACGGCCGGCGAAGTCGGACTCGGTGACCAGCTCGACGGCGGCCGGGGCGAAGTGCTCCTCGACCTTGCCCAGGTCGACCTCGCGGTCGCCCGGCACGCCGACGGCCACGATCTCGCCGTCCACCTTCACCAGCAGGTTCTTCAGGGTGGCGGAAGCCGGGACGCCGAGGTGGGCGGCGAGGGTCTCGATGGTCGGGGTGTCCGGGGTCGGGATCTCCTCGAGAGCGGGCACGCCGGAGGCGTCGACCGGCTTCAGCGTGTACGAGATCGCCTCGGTGTTGGCCGCGAAGTCGCAGTTCGGGCAGTCGGCGAAGGTGTCCTCGCCGGCCTCGGCCGGGGCCAGGAACTCCTCCGACTTCGAGCCGCCCATGGCGCCGGCGGTGGCGGCGACGATGCGGTAGTCGAGGCCGAGGCGCTCGAAGATCCGCCGGTACGCCGCGCGGTGCAGGGCGTACGACGTGGCGAGGCCCTCCTCGTCCAGGTCGAAGGAGTAGGAGTCCTTCATCAGGAACTCGCGGCCGCGCAGGATGCCGGCCCGCGGGCGGGCCTCGTCCCGGTACTTGTTCTGGATCTGGTAGAGGATGACCGGCAGGTCCTTGTAGGAGGACGCCTGGTCCTTCACCAGCAGGGTGAAGATCTCCTCGTGGGTCGGGCCGAGGAGGTAGTCGCCGCCCTTGCGGTCCTGGAGGCGGAACAGCTCCTGGCCGTACTCGTTCCAGCGGCCGGTCGCCTCGTACGGCTCCCGGGGCAGGAGGGCCGGCAGCAGCACCTCCTGGGCACCGATCGCGTCCATCTCCTCGCGGACGATCCGCTCGATGTTCGACAGCACCTTCAGGCCGAGCGGCAGCCAGGACCAGATGCCGGCAGCGGTGCGGCGGACGTAGCCCGCGCGGACAAGGAGCTTGTGGCTGAGGACCTCGGCGTCCGCCGGGTCGTCACGCAGCGTCTTCGCCATCAACTGGGACATGCGTTGGACCGGTGCGTTCGCCATGGTTCTCGTACTCCTGCCGGAAAAGGGTGATGGCTAGGAGGTTAGCCGGGCACGCTGTGCCGGTGGAAATCGGTTAACGACGACGGGCTACTGCGCGCTACTTGCGGCGGAGCGGCAGGGGCGCGCCCATCACGGCGTACGGCTTCGGGGCGCTGGGGAAATGCACCTGGCGGGCGAGGTCGACGTAGCCGAGGGAGTGGTAGAGGCCGCGGGCCGGGCTGTCGGTGTCGATCGCGGAGAGGATCGAGCGGGGCTCGGCGGCGCCGTCGGTGATGAGCGTGATCAGGCGGCGCCCGATGCCGCGGTTCTGATGGCGGGGGTGCACGTGCAGCTCGGTGATCACGAAGGAGTCGTCGAGCCAGTCGGCGTTGCCCTGGGCGCGGAGGTAGGGCTCCACCACGGTGGACCACCAGTGGGTGCGGGAGTTCGGCATGCCGTAGACGAACCCCACGAGGCGGCCTTCGGCCGTGGCACCGAGGGCCCTCGCCCCCGGGTACTGCATGTGGCGGAGGACGATCTGGCGGCGGACCGCCACCTCGTCGGGGCCGAGGCCGAATGCGACGGCCTGGACTGCGAGGGCCTCGTCGACGTGTGAGGGGAGGTCCAGGGGGCCGATCACGAGGTCCATGGGGGGAGAGTACAGGGGGCGGAGCGCAGCCGTCCGGGTGCGGGCGCGTCGTGGCTGGTCGCGCAGTTCCTCCCCCAGCCTTCGGCCGGGGGTGCCCCCAGCGCCCCTTGGAGCGCATTCCCTCAGAACAGCACGCTCATGAACGCGCCGACCTCTTGGAAACCCACCCGCAGATACGTGCGCCTGGCCGCCGTGTTGAAGTCGTTGACGTAGAGGCTCACCACGGGGGCGACGTCGGCCAGGGCGTAACGCAGGACCGCTGCCATGCCGGGGGCCGCCAGGCCCATGCCCCGGTACTCGGGGGCGACCCACACGCCCTGGATCTGGCAGGCCTCGGCCGTGGCCGCGCCGATCTCCGCCTTGAAGACGACCTTGCCGTCGTCGCCTATCCGGGCGAACGAGCGGCCGGAGCCGACGAGTTCGGCGACCCTCGCCTGGTAGAGGAGGCCGCCGTCGCCGGCCATCGGGGAGACGCCCACCTCTTCCGTGAACATCGCCACGCACGCCGGCATGATCGTCTCCATCTCGTCCTTGCGGATGCGGCGGACGTACGGATCCGGGGCGATGTCGGCGGGCATGTGGTCGGTGACCATCAGGGGCTGGTGGCCGCGGACCTCGCGGGCGGGGCCCCAGTGCGGTTCCAGGAGGCGCCACAGCTGGGCGGTGGCCTCGGCGGGGCCGACGATCGAGGAGCAGCGGCGGCCGGCCCGGCGGGCCCGGTCGGCGAAGGCGCGGACCGCGCGCGGGGTGGCGCAGATCGGGACCAGGTTGGCGCCGGCGTAGCAGAGGGACGTGAGCATGCCGTCCTCGTACCAGCCCCACATCTCGCCGCCGAGGCGCCAGGGGTCGAGTCCTGCCACCTGGACACGCGAGGTCACGAAGGCGTTCGCGACCGGCTCGCGGTCCAGTACGGCGAGCGCGGCGTCCAGGTCACTCGGTTCGAGCACCCGTGAGGTGGTCTGCGTCAACACGTGCGGGGCCTCACGCTGATGGGTTCTGCTGATCTCCGCACTGTACCTGCGGAAGCTTGGCCGTGCCGCCCCGCGTGCTGTGAAGGGGCCGCTACCTGCACTTCCGTCCCTGGGGGCGGCCGCCCCAGCCCCCCGCTCCGCCCTCCGGCCTCGTCCTCAAACGCCGGACGGGCTGGAAAACCAGCCCGAAAGTCAGCCCCGCAGCGTCCGAGGACAGACCCCCAAAGTCAGCCCCGCAGCGTCCGAGAACGGAGCCCGAAACGCCAGCCCCCCAGCCTCCGAGAACGGAACCCGCAAAAGCAGCCCCGCAGCGTCCGAGAACGGAGCCCGAAACGCCAGCCCTCCAGCCTCCGAGAACGGAACCCGCAAAGGCAGCCCCTCCACCGTCCGAGGACGGAGCCCGAAAGTCAGCCCCTCCGGCGTTTGAGGAGCGGGGTCCAGGGGCGGAGCCCCTGGGTGGGGGTGTCAGGGGGCCGAGCCTCCTGAGGATGGGACGGGTAGGGGCGGCGGGGGCGAGAAAACTCGACCGCCGCCCGAAGACGGCCTCAGCCCGCCACCGACACCGACGGCTCCCCCGACTCCGTACCGTCCGCCTCCATCTGCTCGGCCAGCTTCATGGCCTCCTCGATGAGGGTCTCCACGATCTTCGACTCGGGAACCGTCTTGATGACCTCGCCCTTGACGAAGATCTGCCCCTTGCCGTTGCCGGACGCGACACCGAGGTCGGCCTCGCGGGCCTCGCCGGGGCCGTTCACCACGCAGCCCATGACGGCGACGCGGAGCGGGACCTCCATGCCGGTGAGGCCCGCGGTGACCTCTTCGGCGAGCTTGTAGACGTCGACCTGGGCCCGGCCGCAGGACGGGCAGGAGACGATCTCCAGGCCGCGCTGCTTGAGGTTGAGGGACTCCAGGATCTGGTTGCCGACCTTGACCTCCTCGACCGGCGGCGCGGAGAGGGAGACGCGGATCGTGTCGCCGATGCCCTGGGAGAGGAGGGCGCCGAAGGCGACGGCCGACTTGATCGTGCCCTGGAAGGCCGGGCCGGCCTCGGTGACGCCGAGGTGGAGCGGGTAGTCACACTGGGCGGCGAGCTGCCGGTACGCCTCGATCATGACGACCGGGTCGTTGTGCTTGACCGAGATCTTGATGTCCCGGAAGTCGTGCTCCTCGAAGAGGGACGCCTCCCACAGGGCCGACTCGACCAGGGCTTCGGGGGTCGCCTTGCCGTACTTCTGGAGCAGCCGGCGGTCCAGGGAACCGGCGTTGACGCCGATCCGGATCGGGGTGCCGTGGTCCTTGGCGGCCGCCGCGATCTCCTTGACCTTGTCGTCGAACTGCTTGATGTTGCCGGGGTTGACGCGGACGGCGGCACAGCCGGCCTCGATGGCCGCGAAGACGTACTTCGGCTGGAAGTGGATGTCCGCGATGACCGGGATCTGCGACTTCCTGGCGATGGTCGCCAGGGCGTCCGCGTCGTCCTGGGTCGGACAGGCCACCCGCACGATCTGGCAGCCGGACGCCGTCAGCTCGGCGATCTGCTGGAGGGTGGCGCCGATGTCGGACGTGCGGGTCGTGGTCATCGACTGGACCGAGACCGGAGCGTCCCCGCCGACCGCCACGGAGCCGACCTGGATCTGCCGGCTCTTCCGGCGCTCGGCGAGCTTGGTCGGAACGGACGGCATGCCGAGAGAAATCGCAGTCATCTGCTGTGCAACCCCAAGTCGTGGATCTAGGTCCAGGTCCCGTCGTAAGCGGGTTCCAGGCTTCGAGATTACGGCACCGGCACAGGAGCGAGCACATCCCCCACCCGTAAACCCACTCGATGGAAGCGGCCCGGAACACAGTGTTCCGGGCCGCCTCGAACGCTGTGTGGCTACGAGATTTTCACGGGGTTAACCACATCGGCGATCAGGACGAGGACGGTGAAGCAGATGAAGACCCCGGCCACCACATAAGCCACCGGCATCAGCTTCGCCACGTCGAACGGGCCCGGGTCCGGGCGGCGCAGGACCCTGGCCAGGTTGCGGCGGAGCGACTCCCACAGGGCGCCCGCGATGTGACCGCCGTCCAGCGGGAGGAGCGGGAGCATGTTGAAGAGGAAGAGGGAGAGGTTGAAACCGGCCACGAGCATCAGGGCCATCGCCAGCTGCTCGGTGGGCGGGATGTCCAGCGTGAAGATCTCGCCGCCGACGCGGGCCGCGCCGACCACGCCCATCGGGGAGTCCGCCTGACGCGGGGCGCCGTCGAAGGCCGCGTCCCACAGGGCCGGGATCTTGCCGGGCAGGCTCACGATCGAGTCGACGGCCTCGCCGACGCGGTCGCCCATCCAGGTCAGGGACTCGCCGAAGTCCTGGCGGACGATGCCGGTGGCGGCGCTGAAGCCGAGGAAGCCGGCGGTGACGTACTGGCCCTGGACGATCTGGCCGCTGGAGTCCTTCTTGGCGACCTGGTTGGTGGCGATCTTCGCGTGCAGGGTGACGTCCTGGCCCTTGCGGTCGACGACGATCGCGACGTCCTTGCCGGGGGTGGAGCGGATCAGGTCGGAGAGCTGGTTCCAGCTGTCCGTCTTGACGCCGTTGAAGGAGAGGATCTTGTCGCCGGCCTTCAGACCCGCGGCGGCGGCCGGGGAGGCGGCGTCGGTCTTCTTGCAGGTGTCGCGGTTCTCGCTCTGGGCGATCACGCACTGGGAGACCGAGCTGACCGTGGTGGTCTGCTGGCTGATGCCGAAGCCCATCAGGACGGTGAGGAAGAGCGCGACCGCGAGGATCAGGTTCATGAAGGGGCCCGCGAACATCACGATCACGCGCTTCCAGGGGGCGCGCGTGTAGAAGAGGCGGGTCTCGTCGCCCGGCTGGAGTTCCTCGAAGGCGGCCGAGCGGGCGTCCTCGATCATGCTGCGCCAGGGTGAGGTGGAGCGGGCGGTGACCCGGCCGTCGGCGCCCGGCGGGAACATGCCGATCATGCGGATGTAGCCGCCGAGCGGGACGGCCTTGATGCCGTACTCCGTGTCGCCCTTGCGCCGCGACCAGATGGTCGGGCCGAAGCCGACCATGTACTGCGGGACGCGGATGCCGAAGAGCTTGGCGGTGGAGAGATGCCCCAGCTCGTGCCAGGCGATCGAGACCAGCAGGCCGATCACGAAGACGACTATGCCGAGGATCATCATCAGGGCTGTCATGCACGCGCCTCCGCGGTCGCCTTCTGCGCTGTCAGTTCCCGGGCCCGGATCCGCGCCCAGGTCTCCGCTTCGAGTACGTCCGGCACGGTGAGCGAAGTTCCCGTACGGGGGGTGCCGTGTTCCTCGACCACGCGGGTCACGGTCTCCATGATGCCGTTGAAGGGCAGCAGACCGGTCCGAAAGGCCTCGACGCACTCCTCGTTGGCCGCATTGAACACCGCCGGCGCGGTGCCCGCGAGCTCTCCGACGTGCCGGGCCAGGTTCACGGACGGGAAGGCCTGGTTGTCCAGCGGGAAGAACTCCCAGGTGGAGGCCTTGCTCCAGTCGAAGGCGGGGGCCGCGTCGGGGACCCGTTCGGGCCAGCCGAGACCGATGGCGATCGGCCCCCGCATGTCGGGGGGCGTCGCCTGCGCGATCGTGGATCCGTCCGTGAACTCGACCATCGAGTGGACATACGACTGCGGGTGCACGACCACCTCAATGCGGTCGAAGGGAATGTCGTAGAGGAGATGCGCCTCGATGACTTCCAGCCCCTTGTTGACCAGGGTGGCGGAGTTGATCGTGATGACCGGTCCCATCGCCCAGGTGGGGTGGGCGAGCGCGTCCTCGACGGTGACGTGTGCCAGGTCGGCCTTGGTGCGGCCGCGGAAGGGGCCACCGGACGCCGTGACGACCAGTTTGCGGACGTCGGCCCGGGTCCCCGCCGCCAGCGACTGGAAGAGCGCCGCGTGCTCGGAGTCGACCGGGATGATCTGGCCGGGCTTGGCGAGCGCCTTGACCAGCGGGCCGCCGACGATCAGCGACTCCTTGTTGGCGAGGGCGAGGGTGTGGCCCGCCTCCAGGGCGGCGAGGGTGGGCGCGAGGCCGATGGATCCGGTGATGCCGTTGAGGACGGTGTGGCAGTCGGAGGCGGCGACGTGGGTGGCCGCGTCGGGTCCGGCGAGGATCTCCGGGAGCGGTTCACCGGGGCCGTAGCGCGCCGTCAGTGCCTCGCGCAGGTCCGGTACGACGTCCTCGCGGGCGACCGCGACGGTGCGCACTTGCAGCCGGTGCGCCTGCTCGGCGAGGAGGGCGATCCGGCCGCCCTGGGCGGAGAGGGCGGTGACCCGGAAGCGGTCGGGGTTGCGCAGGACGAGGTCGATGGCCTGGGTGCCGATCGATCCGGTGGAGCCGAGGATCACCACGTCCTTCGGGCCGTCGCCCACGAGCGGGTCGTACACGAGGTGCGGGTCGGCAAGGGGTGCCGGACTGGCGGGACTGTCGGTCATCCCCCCATTGTGGCCGCATCCGGTGGCCGGGAGGACAGCGCGTCCCGCACGCGGGTGCCTTATCAGTTCCTGTCGCCGTATGGAGTGAAATTCCCTTTGTGAGATTCACGTGAAGATCATGTGATAACACTTCTGTCGGGTCGGCGGGGATGACCGGCCCGACCGGAAGACATCCTGGGGGGATCTCTCCATGCGCACCAAGGCCATACGCGCCGCGCTGCCCGCCCTCGCGGGCGCCGCGCTGCTCACCGGCACCGTGTTCAGCACCCCGGCGCAGGCGGCCGGCGGCGTGACCATCTACCACGTCTGGTTCGACAGCCCGGGCAGCGACAACCGCTCCAACTCCAGCCTCAACGCGGAGTGGGTGCAGATCAAGAACACCGGCGGTTCGGCCGTCTCACTGGGGGGCTGGGTCCTGAAGGACGCCTCCAACCACCGGTACACCTTCAAGGGCGTCAAGATCGGCGCCCACAAGACGATGAAGGTGCACACCGGCCGGGGCACGGACACCGCGTCGGACAAGTACCAGAACCGCCGCGCCTACGTGTGGAACAACACCAGCGACACGGCGACGCTGACCAAGGCGAGTGGCGCCAAGGTCGACTCCTGCTCCTGGACGACGCGGGATCCGAGCGACAAGTACTGCTGAATCGCTCCTTCAGCGACCTCGCCGAGGGCGGCCTCGGCGAAGGAGCCGCCGTGAAGGGCCCCGTGAAGGGCCCTTGTGCAGCGGCCTCACTTGAAGGGGCGGCGGACGTTGTCCCGCTGAGACGGTCCGGGGGTCGCGTCCGCGATCCATGGGCCCTCGCCCGACGGGTCGACGATCCCCTGCTCCAGCCATTCGAAGGAGCCGCCGAGCACGGCCTTGACGACCTTGCGGTCCAGGTCGTCGGTGTTCGACCAGAGGCGGGTGAACAGCTCGTCGACGCGGATGCGGGCCTGTCGGCAGAACGCGTCGGCGAGCAGGTAGGCCTCGCGGCCGTGGTCGCCCTGGCGGCGCAGCAGTTCGGCACGTACACAGGCCGCGCTCATCGCGAACAGCTCGGCGCCGATGTCCACGACCCGGCCCAGGAAGCCCTGCTTGGTCTCCATCCGGCCCTGCCAGCGGGACATGGCGTAGAAGGTGGAGCGGGCCAGCTTGCGGGCGTGCCGTTCGACGTAGCGCAGGTGCGGGGCGAGGTCCACGCCGTGCTTGAAGTCTCCGTACGACGTGGGCAGCTGGCCGGGTCCCGCGACCAGCTTCGGCAGCCACTTGGCGTAGAAGACACCCGCGTTGGCGCCCGCCTTCGCCTTGTCCTGGAGGGACTTGTCGGGATCGATGAGGTCGCCGGCGACCGAGAGGTGGGCGTCGACGGCCTCGCGGGCGATCAGCAGGTGCATGATCTCCGTGGAGCCCTCGAAGATGCGGTTGATGCGCAGGTCGCGCAGGAGCTGCTCGGCGGGGACGGCGCGTTCGCCGCGGGCCGCCAGCGACTCGGCCGTCTCGAAGCCGCGGCCGCCGCGGATCTGGACCAGTTCGTCGGCCATCAGACAGGCCATCTCGGAGCCGTAGAGCTTGGCGAGGGCGGCCTCGATGCGGATGTCGTTGCGGTTCTCGTCGGCCATCTGGGAGGACAGGTCGACGACCGCCTCCAGGGCGAAGGTGGTGGCCGCGATGAAGCTGATCTTGGAGCCGACCGCCTCGTGCAGCGCGACCGGCTTACCCCACTGCTCGCGGGCCGCCGACCACTCGCGGGCGATCTTCAGGCACCACTTGCCGGCGCCGACGCACATCGCGGGGAGCGAGAGCCGCCCGGTGTTGAGGGTGGTGAGGGCGATCTTGAGGCCCGCGCCCTCGGCGCCGATGCGGTTGGCGGCCGGGACCCGGACCTGGTGGAAGCGGGTGACGCCGTTCTCGATGCCGCGCAGGCCCATGAAGGCGTTGCGGTTCTCGACGGTGATGCCCGGCGAGTCGGCCTCGACCACGAAGGCCGTGATGCCGCCCTTGCTGTTCTCCGTCCTGGGGACGCGGGCCATGACGACCAGGAGGTCGGCGACCACGCCGTTGGTGGTCCACAGCTTCACCCCGTCGAGGACGTAGTCGTCCCCGTCCGGTACGGCGGTGGTGGCCAGGCGTGCCGGGTCCGAGCCGACGTCCGGTTCGGTGAGCAGGAACGCCGAGATGTCGGTGCGGGCGCAGCGCGGCAGGAAGGCGTCCTTCTGCTGCTGGGTGCCGAAGATCTTCAGCGGCTGCGGGACGCCGATCGACTGGTGGGCGGAGAGCAGCGCGCCGACCGCGGGGTTCGCGGAGCCGACCAGGGAGAGGGCCCGGTTGTAGTAGACCTGGGTGAGGCCGAGGCCGCCGTACTTGGTGTCGATCTTCATGCCGAGGGCGCCGAGTTCCTTGAGGCCGGCGATCACCTCGTCGGGGATGCGTGCCTCGCGCTCGATGAGCGCCGAGTCGATCTTCGTCTCGCAGAACTCGCGCAGCCGGGCCAGGAACTCCTCGCCGCGCTGTACGTCCTCGTCCGCCGGGAGCGGATGCGGGTGGATGAGGTCGAGCCGGAAGCGTCCGAGGAACAGTTCCTTGGCGAAACTGGGCTTGCGCCAGTCCTGTTCCCGGGCGGCCTCCGCCACCTGGCGGGCCTCCCGCTCGGTGACGGTGGGTTTCTTGGTGGTGGGGGCGGACATTGCGGCTCACCTCGCCACGAAAGGGGTTGTTGGGACCGTTCGTTACCGACCAGTGCTACTGGATCGTTGGTACCCGAATCGGGCCCTGCCTACCAGCCCTCGCGGTCCGATCGGCTGACGCGGCGACCGCCCCGGCGCGTTTCTCGGCCGACGCCGAGGGAGTACGACGTGCCGCCCAGCCGCCCCGAACCCTTGAAGACCGCGGTGCCGGACTCGATGCCGGAGAGGTACTTGTCGTTGCTCAGCAGTCTGCGGCGCACAGGGACCGGGTGAAGTCGTCAGCAGCGTCTTCGCTGCCCTGGACAGGCGCGGCCTGCGGTGTTGCATCAGGGGGTCCTTCCGGGGGACGGTTCGGGTACGGCCCTCGGACGGCCGTACGAGCTCTCTGTGGCCGCCGCCCCCTGGGAAAAATTGCCGAAGCCGTCCCGGCAATTCGTTGTCGAAGCGCTTCGACAACCTATGGACACCCACCCGCACTGAAGCTACTGTCGAACCACCCTCACTCGCCACCTGTCAGCAATGCGCACTGTCGAAGCGCTTCACAAACCTTGGAGAGCTGGATGGTCACCCTCGCCGAGGTCGCCCAGCACGCCGGAGTCTCGGCGAGCACGGTGAGCTATGTCCTCAGCGGCAAGCGGTCCATCTCCGCCATCACCCGGCAGCGGGTCGAGCAGAGCATCCGCGAGCTGGGCTACCACCCGAACGCGGGCGCCCGCGCCCTGGCCAGCAGCCGGTCGAACATCATCGCGCTGATGATCCCGCTGCGTACGGACATGTACGTGCCGGTGATGATGGAGATCGCGATCGCGGTGGCCACCACGGCCCGCGCGCACGGCTACGACGTCCTGCTGCTCACCGGCGAGGAGGGTCCGGACGCGGTGCGCCGGGTCACCGGCAGCGGGCTCGCCGACGCCATGATCCTGATGGACGTGGAGCTGGAGGACGAGCGGCTGCCGCTGCTGCGGCAGGCCGACCAGCCCTCCGTGCTCATCGGCCTGCCCGCCTCCACCTCCGGGCTGACCTGCGTCGATCTTGACTTCGGGGCGACGGGTGCGCTCTGCGTGGAGCACCTCGCGAAGCTCGGCCACCGTGACATCGCTGTCATCGGCGAGGCCCCGGCCGTCTACGAACGGCACACCGGCTTCGCCGAGCGCACCCTGGACGGACTGCGGTCCCGGGCCCGGGAGTTGGGCATGAGGGTGCTGCACCGGCCGTGCGAGGGCGGGTACGACGCGATGGCCGCCACGCTGGCCCGGATCTTCGACGAGCGCCCGGGCACCACGGGCCTGGTCGTCCAGAACGAGTCCGCGGTGGAGCCGCTGCTCGCGCTGCTGCGCCAGCAGGGCCGGGCCGTGCCGGAGGACGTGTCCGTGGTCGCGATCTGCCCGGACCAGGTCGCCGTCCAGGCCTCGGTCCGGCTGACCTCGGTCGCCATCCCCGCCCAGGAGATGGGCCGGTACGCCGTGGAGCACCTGGTCGCCAAGCTCGACGGCCGGGGCAGCGAAGAAGTCGTGCTGATCGCACCCGAGTTGACGGTACGGGCGAGCACGGGACCGGCGTCGGCCGGGTCCTGACCCCTTTGCAGTGCCCCGCCCTTCCGGGGGCACCCCTCTGTCTGCACTCCTTCAGGAGCACGTGACATGAATCAGTCTGCCCGAATCCAGTGCGCGGACGACCAGCCCAAGGTCAGCCTCGCGCAGTCCTCCCCCACCGTCGGCACGTTCCGGGAGCGGGACGGTGCCCTGGAGTGGAGCGGCCGTCAGGAGACGCTGCGCATCGAGCCGTGGGGGCCGGACGCGGTCCGGGTGCGCGCCCGGCTCGGCGGGCCGGTCCTCGAAGGACTGCCCGGCGCCCTGCTCGACGCACCCCCCGCCACCGGTTCGACCGTCAAGCTCGGTGCCGCGGAGGGGGAGTTGACGGTCGGCGCACTGACCGTCGAGGTGTCCGCCGAGGGCCTGGTCCGCTTCCTGCGCAGCGACGACCGCTCGGAGGTACTGGCGGAGGAGCGCGCCCACTTCTGGTGGCCCGGCTCCCGCCTCTACACCGCGGTCGGCAACGGCTACCACCGCCTGGAGCAGCGGTTCGCCGCCTACGAGGGCGAGAAGCTGTTCGGCCTGGGCCAGCACCAGCACGGGCGCCTGGACCAGAAGGGCCTGGTCCTGGACCTGGTCCAGCGCAACGCCGAGGTCTCGATCCCGGTGCTCGTCTCCAGCCGCGGCTACACCCTGCTCTGGAACAACCCGGCGATCGGCCGCGCGGAACTGGCCGGCAACGGCACCCGCTGGGTGGCCGACTCGGCCCGCCAGCTCGACTACTGGATCACCGTCGGCACCCCGGCCGACGGGCAGCGCAACTACAGTGCGGTGACCGGCCGTTCGCCGATGCTGCCGGAGTGGGCGGCGGGTTTCTGGCAGTGCAAGCTGCGCTACCGCACCCAGGACGAACTCCTCGCCGTGGCCCGGGAGTACAAGCGCCGCGGCCTGCCCATCTCCGCGATCGTCTGCGACTTCTTCCACTGGACCCACCTCGGCGAGTGGAAGTTCGACCTCAAGGAGTGGCCGGACCCCGCCGCGATGGTCCGCGAACTCGACGAGCTCGGCATCAAGCTGGTGGTGAGCGTCTGGCCGTCGGTGTCCCCGCTGAGCGAGAACCACCCGGTGATGGAGCAGCGCGGCTACTTCATCGGCACCCAGTACGGCCCGACGGCACACGCCGACTGGCCGGACAAGGAGGTGGCGTCGACCGTCCAGGTCGCCTTCTACGACGCCACCAACCCGGAGGCCCGGGACTTCGTGTGGTCGAGGGTCAAGGAGAACTACCTGGACCCCTACGGCATCACGGCGTTCTGGCTGGACGCCTGCGAGCCCGAGTTGAAGCCGGGCTTCCAGGAGAACCTGCGCTACTGGGCGGGCCCAGGCCTCGAGGTCGGCAACAGCTACCCCGCCGAGAACTCCCGGACCTTCCACGAGGGGCTGCGGGCCGAGGGCGAGGAGGTCGTCACGCTCAACCGTTCGGCGTGGGCGGGCAGTCAGCGGTACGGGGCCGCGCTGTGGTCCGGCGACATCGGCACCGACTTCACGACTCTTCGCCACCAGATCGCGGCCGGCCTCAACACCGCCCTCTCCGGCATCCCCTGGTGGAACACCGACATCGGCGGCTTCCACGGCGGCGACCCGGACGACCCGGCGTACCGCGAGGTGATGGTCCGCTGGTTCCAGTTCGGCGCGCTCTCCCCGCTGATGCGCCTGCACGGCTTCCGCGATCCGGGCATGCCGCTGGGCCCGGACATGACCGGCGGCCCGAACGAGGTCTGGTCGTACGGCCCGGAGGCGGGCGCGATCCTGGAGAAGTACCTGCGGCTGCGCGAGCGTCTGAAGCCGTACGTCCTGCGGGTCATGCGGGAGGCCCACGAGGAGGGGCTGCCGGTGCTTCGGCCGCTGTTCCTGGAGTTCCCCGGGGACCAGGCCGCCTGGACGGTGGACGACGCGTACCTCTTCGGGCGCGACCTGCTGGTGGCGCCGGTGCTGACGGCGGGCGCCACGGTCCGCACGACGTACCTCCCGGCGGGCGCCCGGTGGACGGACGCGTGGACGGGCGAGCCGTACGAGGGCGGTACGGCGGTGACGGTGGACGCGCCGCTGGACCGCATCCCGCTGTTCCTGCGCGACGGGGCACAGCTCCCGGTCACGGAGTAGTCCGGCCGGATCGCGACGCCCTTCGTTACCGGCCGGTTAATGTCTCAACTCGGCCGTGCGGTCGGGCAGTTGGAGGGGGTAGTCAGTATCCCCGCCGACTGTCCCCCCACGAAGGGTTCCGCTGCCGTGGCCTTGGACCCGCTCCCCCTCACGCTCACCAACCTGCTGCTGCGACCCGGCTTTCGCGGCCGCCGCGCTCCCGACCGGGCCTTCGACCGGCTGCTGGCGGCGGCCGGGCCCGGGGCGGGCGACGAACGCTTCACCGACGGCTTCCGCCACCTGCTCCGATGTTGGGCGGGAGCCGACCGTCTGACTCCGGTCGGCTGGCTGTCCGCGCGCGGGCACGTCGGCCGGCACCTCGCCAACCGCGCCCGGATCCGCCGGCTGCTCGCCGCGCACCCCGAGATCGAGCGGGAGCCCGTCGAGCGCCCGGTGTTCGTGGTGGGCCTGCCCCGCACCGCCACCACGCTCACCCACGGCATCCTCTCCCTGTCTGCGGAGCACCGCTGCCCGCTGCTCTGGGAGTTGCTGACCCCCGGCCTCGACGACGACCCCGCGGAACGCGCGAAGGCGATCACGACCGCCCGTCGCCTGGTCGGCGGCATCAACCTCTTCGCCCCGGGCTTCCGGCACATTCACAACCTGCGCCCCGAGGGCCCGGAGGAGTGCACCTTCGCGCTGCCGCACACGGTGATGCCGCTGTCCCAGGCGGTGATCCCCGAGTACCTGCCCTGGCACGAGACGCATGACTTCGGCGCCGACTACCGCTACCTCAAGCAGATCTACCAGGTCCTCCAGTACGGCCGCCCGCGCCGCCGCTGGGTGCTGAAGTCGCCGCTGCACCTGGAGAACCTGGACGCGCTGCGGGCGGTCTTCCCGGACGCCACGATCGTGTGGACGCACCGCGATCCGGCCACCGCCGTGGCCTCCTTCTGCAGCCTGGTCGAGCACGGCATGGCGGTGAACACCCGCCCCCGCGACCTGCACTGGATCGGCGCCACCTGGCTGGAACTGCTGGCCCGCTCGGCCCGCCGCGGCCTCGCCGCCCGCGCCGGCATCCCCCGCGAGTCCCTCGTCGACGTGCCGTACTCCTGGCTGGGCGCCGACCCGGCCGCGGGCGCCCCGAAGCTCTACGCGGCCGTCGGCGCGCGCTGGACCGAGGCCGACGCGGCCCGCCTCCCGGCCGTCGCCGCCCGCCCCAGGGGGACCCGCGTGCACAGCTACGACCTGGCCCGCTACGGCCTGACCCGCGCGGACGTCGACACCGCCTTCACGGACTACAACGCGCTGCGCGCCGAGGCCGACCGGGCCTGACGGCGCACCGGGCGGCCCCGCCGCCGGCGGGGCCGCCCGGTGGCTCAGCTGCTGCTGACGCTCTCGCTGTTGACGGTGAAGTCCAGCCCGCCGGACGAGGACGTGATCTCGAAGCCGAACTGCACGTCACCGATGGTGACGTTGCCGAACCAGCCCTTGGTGTCCTTGATCCACTTCAGGATCGGCAGGATGTCGACCGTGCCGGAGGTGGAGTTGGAGCTGCGGACGAACGAGTAGACGTTGTTCGAGCCGTTGTTGCCCTTGTAGACGGTCCAGGTGTTGCTGCCCAGCGTGAGCGTCCCCTGCGAGGTGCCGAGCGGGCCGACGGCGCCGGTCTTGTTGACCCAGAGCATGATCTCGTTGGCGTAGCCGGTGTCCCAGATGTCGTATGACGTGTTGTACGCGCCGGACGACGGGACGGTCACGTTGTAGCTGCTGGTGAGCGAACCGAGAGAGGTGATCGTCTTGTTGATCACCTTCTTGGAGTCGGGGTAGGACTTGATGCCGCCGGTGTTGGGGTGGTTGGCGTTGACGCCCCAGTTGGTGCCGGAGTTGGCCCAGATGCACTGGGTGCCGGCGCCGGAGCCCCAGATGTTGTTGTAGAGGGTGTAGCCGTTCAGCGTGGTGTTGCCCCACTGGTCGCAGGAGCTCCAGACGGCGGCCGAGGCGGGGGCCGCGGCGAGGCCGACGGTGGCGCCGAGGGCGAGCGCGGGGGCGATCAGGGCGGTGACGGCCCTGCCGAGCGTGCGTGGTGCCATGGTGTCCCTTCCATGGGTGGGGGGAGGTGCGGGTGGCTACCACGTCCCCAGGGTGAGGACGTGGTCTTCTCCGGCGACGAGGTCGAGCGGCCGACGGCCGGAGGAAGTCCACAGGTCGACGCGGAGCGTCCGGTGCGGCTTCAGGACGGCCCGCGCGCCGTCGGGGGTCCAGGAGAGATCGAGTTCGGCGCCGAAGCGGGTCTGGATGCCGCTCAGGCCGCCCTGGCGCAGGGCCGCCGGGAGCGCGGGAAGCAGGACGAGCCGGTCCGGGGTCGACTGGACAAGGGCCTCGACGAGCACGGCGGGCAGGGTGTGTGCGGCGTCGGCGTTGTAGACGTCGCGGTGCGGGTAGTGGGCGCTCATCAGGGAGGCGTGGAAGAAGTCGCCGGCCAGGACCCGGCCGAGGGCGGCGCCGACCCGCTCGCCGTCGCGCAGGCGGGCCGCGACGAGCGCGTGGTGGAGGTGGCCGTGCGCCGAGTCGTTCTCGGCGCCGCGCAGTTCGAGGGCGCGGTGCGCGGCGGCCGCGAGCTCCGGGGTGTCGTAGGGGGTGATCTCGTCGAGCGGCCAGACGCCGTAGAGGTGGCTGAGGTGGCGGTGGTCGTATGTGTCGTCGAGACCGGGCCAGGCCCATTCGGCGAGCGCGCCGTCGGGGTTGATCCGGTGCGGCGGCAGCCGGTCGGCGAGGGCGCGCCAGCGGTCGGCGTCCGGGCCCGGGTGATAGTCGGCGGCGGTGCGCAGGGCGTGCCGGGCGGCGGACAGGTCCATCGCCGCGTTGACCGCGCCCCAGCTCGCGTTCGCGGGCCGGTTCTCGGGCGAGTAGGAGGGGACGATCACGAGGTGGCCGTCGGCGTCGGTCCGGGTGAGGAAGTCCTCGTAGAACAGGGCGACTTCGGCCAGCGCCGCCGCCGTGCGGGGATCGCGCCCGCCGCGGGTCTCGTCGTGGTCGACGAGCGGCTTGAGCAGCCAGTCGGCGCCGGCCGTCCACAGGTGCAGGGGGTATTCGCGGCTGAAATGGTAAGCCAGCCCGGACTCGCCGTCGCTGTGCGCGGGCGCCACCGCGCCCCGGGCGCCGAACACCGCGCGGGCGTTCTCCCGCCAGTCGCCGAGCTGGCGCTGCACCAGTGCGG
This sequence comes from Streptomyces sp. NPDC001507, assembly GCF_042894765.1. Classification (NCBI taxonomy): domain Bacteria; kingdom Bacillati; phylum Actinomycetota; class Actinomycetes; order Kitasatosporales; family Streptomycetaceae; genus Streptomyces; species Streptomyces sp. NPDC001507. The sequence continues at coordinate 314,443 of NZ_JBIAVV010000014.1, read as the reverse complement.
CGCAGGCCTGTGTGACTTCGGGAAGGGCGGCGGCCGCCGCCGAGGCCGTCTGGAGGTTGACGTTGGCGTCGTTGGTGAACGCCCCCGACCAGGCCGTGTCCCAGTCGCCGGTCCACAGGCCGGTCAGGCGGGGCGGGTTGAGGCCGGACGCGGAGAGCAGGTGGTAGCGGCCGGCGGCGAAGAGGCGCTCCAGGAGGGCCGTTTCGGCCGGCTTCGTGAGCAGCTCGGATCCTGCCAGCGCGCGTTCGGCCGGGTCGGCGGCCAGGTCGAGGGTGACGCGGGTGTAGGCGGTGCGGTGGAGGGCCAGGTGGCGGGCGAGCAGCGCGTCGTACGACTCCTGGTCGGCGAGCAGGTCGCTCAGTGCGCGGGCCTCGGCGGTCACGTCGAGTTCGCCGGTGTGGCGGCGGACCCGGGTGAGGAGCAGGACGGAGGCGGCGCCGGTGACGCGGACGCCCGGCGGGACGAGTGCCGTGCCGCCGCCGGTGACGGCGACCAGGGTGACGCCCGTGTAGGCGCGGTCGCTGCCGGGGTAGCGGGCGCGGAGGCTGAGCAGGGCACCCTCGGCGGTGCGCAGCGCGCCGTGGCCGACACCCAGGCCGGGCGGGGCGCCGGGGAGCCGGTGGTCGAGGGCGATGTCGAGGGCGGCGGCACCGCTGACCTGCTGCACGATCACGTCGTCCGCGCGGGAGACGAAGACGCTGCTGGTCCAGTCGGCCGCGGTGGCGGTGACCTCGCCGGTGGTGAAGTCGACGGAGCGGCGGTAGCCCTCGGACCGGCCGTGCGGCCTGCGCAGCCGGATCTGGAAGGCGGGGTGGAAGGGCTGCACCCACTGGAGCGGACGGCCGTCGGTGAAGCTCTCGGCGGCGGCCTGCTCCCCGGCGAGCAACCTGTCCTGTACGGCGGCGAGTTCGGTCGCCAGGCGGGGCGGGCGGGCGTGTTCGCCGCCGTTCGGGCGGACGAGGGTGTGGTGGGTGACGATGACACGGTCGTCGTTCGGATCGCCGAACACGAGGGCGCCGTGGTGGCCGTTGCCGCTCAGGAAGGCGTCCTCCCAGCGGGCGGCGGGGGCGGGTTCCCAGGTGCCGTTAACGGGGCCGGTGGCGGTGTTGATGCGGGTGTCCGCGCCGGTGGCGGTCATGGCTTGAGCACCGCCACTCCGTAGCGGCCGAGGACGGTCTCGCCGGTCACGGTCGTACCGGTCAGCAGGTCTCGATGTGTTCCCATGAGGGAGATCTTCGCCTCCTCATGCCCGTGGTTGAACAGGAACAGCAGCTCGCCCCGGCGGACCGCCTCCACGCCGGCGGGCAGTCCGTCGAGCACGGGGCGCACCCCGGCGTCCGCGGCGATCCGGCCGAGCAGCCCGCGCAGCGCCTCCGGCTCCGGGAGTGTGGAGACGTACCAGGCGCGCCCGTTGCGCAGCACGGCCGGCAGCCCGTCGAGTTCACCGCCCCGGTACGGCACGGTCTCGGACACTCCGGGCAGGGCCTCGATCTCCTCCGACCACAGGGTCCCCCGGAAGCCCTCGCACGCGACGGTCTCCCCCGCGTCCAGCGGCCACCACTCGTGCAGGGTGCGGATGCCGAAGAGCTCGCGCAGCCGGGCGTCCATGCCGCCGGGGCGGATCCGGTCGTCCTCGTCGGCGATGCCGGTCAGGAAGCCGCTGACCAGGGTGCCGCCGCCGCGGACGTAGGCGAGGAGGTTGCCGATCGCGGCGTCGGTGAGGAGGTAGAGCTGCGGGACGACGACCAGCCGGTAGGAGGACAGGTCGTGTTCGGGGTGGGCGAAGTCGGTGGTGAGGTTCGCCTCCCACAGGGCCCGGTGCCAGGCGTGCAGGACGTCGGGAAGGTCCACCTCGGTGGAGAGCCGGCCCTCGTGGGCGCCGGCCCACCAGGAGTGCCAGTCGTGGAGGATCGCGATGCCGGCGTGCATGTGACGTCCGGTCACCTCAGCGGCGATCGCGGCCAGTTCGGCGCCGAGCTGCTTGACCTCCTGGAACGTACGGCCCTCCGCACCCGCGTGGCTGACCATCCCGGAGTGGAACTTCTCGGCGCCCTGTCTCGACTGCCGCCACTGGAAGTAGCAGACGGCGTCCGCGCCGCGGGCCACGGCCTGCAGGGACCACTGGCGGTTGAGGCCGCGGGGCTTGGGGTGGTTGACGCCCCGCCAGTTGACCGGCCCGGCGGCCTGCTCCATGAGCATCCAGGGGCCGCGCGCCTGGGAGCGGGTGAGGTCGTGGACGAGCGCGCCGTGCTGTGCGCCGAGCGGGTCGCGCGGGTCCGGGTAGAGGTCGACGGAGACGACGTCCTCCTCGTCCGCCCAGCGCCAGGCGTCCTGGCCGGCCCAGAGCGGCATGAAGTTGGTGGTCACCGGGATGTGCGGGGTGTGCCGGGCGACGATGTCGCGTTCGGCCCGGTAGCACTCCAGGAGCACGTCGGAGGTGAAGCGGCGGAAGTCCAGCACCTGGGTGGGGTTCTTCAGGTAGTGGGCGTGGCGCGGGGGCAGGATGCCGTCCCAGGTGTCGTAGCCCTGGCTCCAGAACGCCGTGCCCCACGCGGTGTTGAGGGCGTCGAGGGTGCCGTAGCGTTCGCGCAGCCAGCGACGGAAGGCGGCGGCGGCCTCGTCGCCGTGGTCGAAGGTGCAGTACTCGTTGTTGATGTGCCACATCGTGAGGGCGGGGTGGCCGCCGTAGCGGGCGGCGAGGTCCTCGGTGATGGCGGCCGCGTACCGGCGGTAGGCGTCGCTGGAGTGCGAGAAGTGCTGGCGGCCGCCCCACCACTCGGTGCGGCCGTCGGCGTCCCGGGGCAGGGTCTCCGGGTGCAGCCGGCCCAGCCACGGCGGCGGCGACGCGGTGGGGGTGGCGAGGACGACGCCGATGCCGTGGTCGTGCATCAGATCCATGAGCCGGTCCAGCCAGCCGAAGTCCCGCTCCCCCGGACGCGGTTCGAGCCGCGCCCAGGAGAAGACGCCCATGGTCACGGAGTTGACGCCGGCCGCCGACATCAGCCGGACGTCCTCCTGCCAGGTCTCCTCGGGCCACTGCTCGGGGTTGTAGTCACCGCCGAAGAGGATGCGGCCGCGGGTGGCGTCACAGAGGCCTGGCGGCTTCCGTCCGGCGGTCGGCGGCTTCCGTCCGGCGGTCATCGGCTTCCGTCCGGCGGTCATCGGACGGGGTCCCCGTACTGGATGCCGCGCCCGTTGGTGGCCAGGTAGACCCGGCCGTGGACGCGCGGGTCGCCGGTGACGGCCTGCCCGGTCCAGCCCCACTGGTGCCGGTCGTCGTTGATGCGGACCCAGGACCCGGCCTCGTCGTCGGAGCGGTGGACGGCCGTGCTGGACTCCGTGGAGCCGACCAGGTAGATCGCCGGGTAGCCGGCGCCGTCGGCGGCCTTCCCGAAGCCGAGGGTGTACGCGGCCCGGCAGCCGGCGACCCTGGCGAAGGTGGCACCCCCGTCGGTGGACCGGTACAGCCCGTTCCACTTGACGCTGAGCCACAGGTCACCGGACCTGCCGGGCGCCGCGACCAGCTGGAACTGACTGTCCCCGGAGGGCAGCCCAGTGGCACGCGCCGTGAACGAAAGGCCACTGTCAGTGCTGGCTTGTAGCGTTCCTGTGTCGGTGTCGTACGCGTAGAAGAGCGTCGGGTCGGCCGGGTCGGCGACCGGCGTGGCGCCCTTCGGGAAGGAGGAGATCTCGGTCCAGGTGGCGCCGTTGTCGTCCGACCGGTGGGCGGGGTACTTGGTCCCGTCCCAGTGCACGAAGGACCACAGCAGCACGCTGCCGTCGGCGTTGGCGGCGATCGGCCCCGGTGCGTCGTGGGCGAGGGAGGGCTGGGCGGCGAAGGGCGCCCAGGTCCGGCCCCCGTCGTCCGAGAAGGCGCCGTTGCCGTTGTCGCCCCAGCCGGCGCGGACCACGTACGCCGGCCTGCCCGCGGCCTGCGCGAGCCCCGTCGCCGACCCGAACACGGGGTTCGTGGCCATACCGCGGGACGGAGACGCGGTGAGCCGCTCGTGGTACAGGACGCCGATGTCCCCCGAGCCGCTCAGCAGGTGTGCCTCCCCGACCGGGGGCGACACCAGCTGAAGTACCGACGTCTCCTCCAGGCCGCGGACCTGCGGGGCCCAGTGGACGAGGTCGCGGGTGCCGTAGAGGGTGGCGCCGGTGCCGTAGACGACGTGCTCCGAGTCGTACGGGTCGACGGCGACGGCCTGGATCCACCACCCGAACTTGGGCTCGACGCCTCCCCACTTCAGGAAAGGAGTCTCGGACACGTCGAAGACGGCTGATTCCTTGAGGGACGTCCAGGTACGGCCGCCGTCGGTGGTCCGGTAGAGGGTGTCCACGGCCGTCCACCGGTTGTTCGTCGAGACGACGACGGTGCCGGGCCGGCGGGCGTCGACGGCGACCCCGCCGTAGCCGAACGTGTCGCCGCCGCCGGGTGCGACGGGCGTGACCTCCGTCCACCTGCCGGTGCCGGTGGCGAGCTTGTGCACGCTGCCGTCCGCCTGGCCGTTGGGGCCGGGGGCGTCGGCGTACGTCACGTACAGCTCGCGGGCGTGGCGGTCGTAGGCGGCGCGGACCGGGATCCTGGCGGAGGTGCCGGTGGGCCGGCCGGGTACGGCCTCCCACGTGGCCCCGTCGGTGGTGCGGTACAGACTGACGGCGGCCGCGCTGCCGTCGCCGTCCGCCCAGCCCGCGTAGACGGCACGGCCCGCGGCGACGAGGAGACTCACGCCCTGGCCGGAGGCGGAGGGAGTGGCGGGGAAGCCGTCGTCCTGCGCCCAGGACGCGCCCCGGTCCGTCGACTTGAGCAGCCCGTCGTGTCTCGTCCCCAGCCACAGGGTGTCGCTGTCCCGCGGGTCGACGAGGAGGCGTTCGCCCATGCCCCGGCCGTCCTCGTTGGCGCCGAGTTTCACGGTGAGGTCGGTGCGGGTCCAGGTGGTGCCGCGGTCGTCCGAGCGCAGGACCGCGCCGTTGCCGGCCCAGGACTGGGCGTAGGTGCCGAGGGCGAGGTAGAGCCGGTCGGGGTGGGCAGGGTCGACGGCCATCGCCTCCACGCCGAGGAGGTTCCAGTCGTCCCAGCCGAGGTGGTCGGTGAGGGGGGTCCAGCGGGCGGTGCGGGCGTCCCAGCGGTAGGCGCCGCCGATGTCGGTGCGGGCGTAGGCCAGGCCGGGGGTGGCGGGGTGGAAGAGGACGCCGGTGACGAATCCGGTGCCGCCGATGACTGCGTTGCGCCAGCGGTAGGCCTGCGGCTGGGGCTCGGCCGCTTGGGCGGTGGCGGTGAGCGTCGGGAGAGCGGTGAGGGCGGTTGTTGCTGCCGTACCGGCGAGAACGGTTCTGCGGCTCAGGGTGGGCATGGGGAACCTTCGGTGAGCGTGGGTTGGGTGGGTGGTCCGGGGCTGGGGCCGGGGGGTGGGGACGCTTACCGGCGCTTGCAGGGTGCCGCCGCGCCCACCCGTGCCGCCCCAGCGGCACGACTGCCCGCAGCTGAGAAGCTGCGACGCGGCACGCGGCTTCGAGATGGTGCGAATCACCCGCAGTCGCCGACGCTCCGACGCCACCCCCTTCAGAGGGCGACGGTCACCCCTTCACCGCCCCCGTGAGCATCCCCTTCTTGAAGTGCTTCTGGACGAACGGAGACAGGACCGCCACCGGCAGCAGTGCCATCACCATCACCGCCATCTGCACGGCGAGTCCGGACAGTTCGCCCGTCTTGATGGACTGGGCCAGTCCGACCGGGGCCTGCTGCTTCTGGACCAGCTGGATCATCACGTTCTGCAGCGGCATCTTGTCCTGGTCGATGAGGTACAGGGACGCGTTGAACCAGGCGCTCCAGTACCCGACCGCGTAGAACAGGGTGATCACGGCCAGCACCGCCCGGGACAGCGGCATCACGATCTGCCACAGGATCCGGAAGTCGCCGGCGCCGTCGATGCGCGCGCTGTCGGTCAGTTCCTGCGAGATGCCCATGAAGAACCCGCGCAGGACGAGGATGTTGAAGACGCTCACCGCGCTCGGGAGGATCAGCGCGAGGTAGCTGTCGGTGAGGCCCAGGGACTGGACCAGCAGATAGGTCGGGATCAGGCCGGCGCTGAAGAACATCGTCGCCAGCAGCAGCATCAGGAACCAGCGGTGGCCGAGCGAGCCGATGCGCGACAGGCCGTAGGCGCACAGGACCGACACGGTCATCGAGAACAGCGTGCCGACCAGGGTGATCAGGACGGAGATGACCGTGGCCCGGGTGACCTGGCCGCCGCTCAGCAGCTCCCGGTAGGCGACGAAGGTGATGCCCTTGGGGATCATCACGAGGCCGCCCGCCTCGTCGATGGTCTTCCGGGAGGACAGGCTGGTGACGACCACGATCCAGAGCGGGAACAGGACGGCGAGGCAGGCCAGGGTCAGGACCAGGCCCTTGCCGGCGACACCGGCCCTGCTCGGCTCCTCCTCCCAGACCGGGCGGGGCGGCGCGGCCCACCGGGACGGCGGCCGTTCCCGAACGGGAGGCTTGTCGGCGACGGCGGTCATTTCTTGTACACCCCCTGCTCGCCCATGAGATGGGCCACCTTGTTGGCGGCGAGGACCAGTCCGAGGCTGACCACGCCCTTGATGAGGCCCGCGGCGGCCGCGTAGCCGAAGTCCTGGTTGCGGACGCCGTTCCACCAGACGAAGGTGTCGAGGACCTCCGAGGCCCCCGGTCCCACGGCGTCGCGTTGCAGGAGGATCTGCTCGAAGCCGACCGTCAGCGCGTCACCGACCCGCAGGACCAGCAGGAGGGCGATGACCGGGCGCAGGGCGGGGAGCGTGACGTGCCAGGTGCGGCGCAGGCGGCCCGCGCCGTCCATCGCGGCGGCCTCGTAGAGGTCCGGGCTCACGGACGCGAGCGCCGCCAGGAAGACGATGATCCCCCAGCCCGCGTCCTTCCAGACGCTCTCCGCGGTGACCAGGAACTTGAAGGTCGACGGGTCGGTCATGATGTCCAGGCCGTCGTAGCCGTGCTGCCGCAGCACCTGCGAGAGCACGCCCGCGCCGCCGAAGATCTGCTGGAAGACGGAGATGACCAGCACCCAGGAGAAGAAGTGCGGGAGGTACAGCACCGCCTGGGCGATCGCCCGTACCCGGGGCCGGACCACGCTGTTGATGAGCAGTGCGAGGCCGATCGGGATCGGGAAGAACAGCACGAGCTGCAGGAAGAACAGCACCAGGGTGTTCTTCACCGCGTTCCAGAAGGCGGAGTCGGCGAAGATCTGCTGGAAGTTCTCCAGGCCCACCCACGCGCTGTGCAGCATGGAGACGACGCCGTTGTCGCTGACGTACGGGTCGTAGTCCTGGAAGGCGACGATGTTGCCGAGGATCGGCAGGTAGTTGAAGACCAGGAGCAGCAGGACCGCGGGCAGGGTCATCAGGATCAGGGCGCGGTCGCGTCTGAATCTGAGGCGCAGGCCGAGTTTCCCGGCGCTCGCCTTCTCGTGGGTTCCGGTGGCGCCGCCGGGTGCCACCGGAGTCCGCCCCGTACCGTCGTCGTCTGCCTCGGCCCTGCTGCGAGGCACCGTGCTGTGGGACACGGCCGTTCTCCTTGCCTCGGTGCGGGTCAGCTCGCCGACGAACCGTTGTCGTCGAGCAGCTTCTGGTACCAGTCGCGCAGCTTGTCGCCGCCCTTGCTCTTCCATTCGGCGACGGCCTGCTGCATGTCGCTGATCTTCTTGCGGCCGCGGGTGACGTCGTCCTCCAGCGTCTCGAAGTCGTCCATGAGGTTGGTGTAGCGGGACGGCTCGGTGATCATCTGACCGAAGAAGCTGGACTTCCTGGTGAAGGAGCCCATCCGCTGCTGCCACTCGACCTGCGCCTTGGCGACGTCGGGGAAGTCGGGGTGGGCGATGGTGGCCGCGGGGCTCGCGATCATGACGTAGGCGTTGATGACCTCGTTGTTGCCGCGGGTGGTCTTGGTGGGCACGCCGTCCTTGACGGTGTAGTGGGTGCCCTCGACGCCGTAGTTGGTGGCCATGTACTCCTTGGTGCCGTACGGCGCGGCGGTGGTGTTGGCGACGGCCAGCACGTCGTGGATCACGGACGCGGAGGCCTTCTTGTTGACGAAGGCGAAGATGCCGGCCGGCTGTTCGGCCCAGACCTGCGGGTTGCCGCCGTCGTGGCCGTAGACGTCCATGCCCCAGATCTTGAAGTCCGGGTTCTGGGTGGCCTGTTCGGCGGTGCGGCTCCACCACTGGCTGATGTCGTTGGGGTAGATCAGGAACTCGCCGGCCGCGAACTTGGGGCCCGCGTCGGGGGCGTTCTTGCCGAGCATGGCGTCGGGGTGCACGACCCCGGCGGCGAAGAGCTTGCGGGTCCACTCCAGCGCTTCGAGGTACTCGTCGGTCTCGATGCGGTTGATGAGCTTGCCGTCGACGAGGTTCCAGCCGAGCGGCTTCTCGCTGCCGGAGAGCACGCCGAACATCTGCCAGGCGGTCCACTTCATGTCCATGCAGGCCCAGCGCCTGGCCTTGGCGTTGGTGATCTCCTTGGCCAGGGAGAGGAACTCGGCCGCCGAGCGCGGAACTTCGTAGCCCTCCTTGTCGAAGATGTCCTTGCGGTAGAGGGGCACGATGTTGGTGACGTACGAGGACGGCATGGGGAGCCCGCGCAGCTTGCCGCCGAAGATGCAGCGCCGCCAGGCGTCGGTCGGGACGGCGGCGAGGTTCGGGTAGTCCTTGACCCTGTCGCCCGAGAGGTACGGGCCGAGGTCGGCGAACTTGCTGATGATGGCGGTGGGTATCTTGCCGCCCATGTTCCAGTTCGGGATGACGACGACGTCCGGTACGTCGCTGGAGGCGAGGACCGCGCCGAGTTTCTGGTCGTAGGTGTTGCCGTCCTGGTTCTGCCACTCGACGTCGACGCCGATCATGTCGTTCATCGCGTCGTAGTAGGGGTTGTCCTGCTTGGGCGGGGAGCCCCAGAACGGCGACATGACGGTGACCTTGCCGCCCTTGCCGAGCTTCTTCGGGACGGAGGTCTTCAGGGTCGCCAGGTCGAGCTTGCCGGTGAAGCCGATCGCCGAGCCGTTCTTCGACGGGATGTCCGGGGTCACCACGCTGCCCGCGACGTAGGCGGGCAGCAGCTTCTGTGCGCCCTTGCCCGCCGAGGAGCCTCCTCCCGACCCGCTGTCCGACGCCCCGCAGGCGGCGAGCAGCGGCATCCCGCCCGCCACCGCTGCGGTGGCGACTGCCGTGGAGGCGAGGAAAGTTCTCCGGCTCGGCCCGGAGGGGGCAGAAGCGGCGTTCGGCGTCATTGCGTCAACCCTTCGTGGCGCACCAGGACACCCGGCGGTGGCCGTCGGCTGCGGTGTCTCGAGTGGAACTGGCTGAGCCGAAGCGATCCTCCGGCCACGGTCATGCGTCCTTGGGCCGGACGGGGCCGGTCGGCCGGCCGGTGGCCGCCAGTCGGCTGGTCGACGGGCGGGGCGGTCGGCTAGTCGAAGCGCTTCGATGTTGCTGCGAGGTTAAGTGAACACCCGGGGGTGCACAAGGGCCGCTCCCAAGATTCCCCCGAGGTCTTGGGGATGACCTCTCCTTATGCGCCACTTGATTTTTCGGTGAGCGTCTCTTGACACCCGACGGTGCGTCGAATGAGCATCGAAGCGCTTCGAAAGCTCCGCGTCGCTCCATCGCAAGGGGAACCGCACGTGACCGCTCAAACGCCGCCCACGCCGCCTTTCCGCGATCCTCGCCTGCCGTTCGCGAAGCGCATCGACGATCTGCTGGCCCGGCTCACCCTGGACGAGAAGGTCTCCTTCCTGCACCAGTTCGCGCCCGCCGTGGAGCGCCTCGGCATCGCCGCCTTCCGAACCGGCCAGGAGGCCCTGCACGGGGTGGCCTGGATGGGCCCGGCGACGGTGTTCCCGCAGGCGGTGGGCCTGGGCGCGAGCTGGAACACCGATCTCGTCCGGCGGGTCGGCGAGGCCGTGTCCAAGGAGGTCCGCGCCATGCGCGCCCGTGACGACCGGGTCGGCCTCAACGTCTGGGCTCCGACGGTGAACCTGCTGCGCCACCCGCTCTGGGGCCGCAACGAGGAGGGCTACTCCGAGGACCCGAAGCTGACCTCCGCCGTCGCCACCGCCTACACCCGCGGTCTGCGCGGCGACCACCCGGTGTACTGGCGCACCGCGCCCCTCCTCAAGCACTGGCTGGCCCACAACAACGAGACGGACCGGGCCACCTCGTCCTCCTCGGTCCGCCCGCGGGTGCTGCACGAGTACGACCTGCGGGCATTCAGAGAGACCGTGGAGGCGGGCGCGGTGGCCGGTGTGATGCCCGCGTACAACCTGGTCAACGGCCGCCCCAACCACGTCTCCCCCTACCTGCGTGAGCAGTTGCGCACCTGGACGGAGGAGGATCTGCTGGTCTGCTCCGACGCCGGCGCGCCCAGCAACCTGGTCGACCACGAGCACTACTTCGCCACGCACGAGGAAGCGACCGCGGCCGCCCTGCTCGCCGGCGTCGACAGCTTCACCGACCACGGCACGGACAGCTCGCAGATCATCGCCCGGGTCGACGGCGCCCTCGCCCAGGGGCTGCTGACGGAGAAGGACATCGACACGGCGGTCCGCCGCCACCTCTCGGTCCGCTTCCGCCTCGGCGAGTTCGACCCGCACGACGATCCGCACGCGGGGACCGGCGAGTTCGACAGCCCGGCCCACCGCGCCCTCGCCCAGGAGGCGGCCGAGCAGGCGGTGGTCCTGCTGAAGAACGACGGCGACCTGCTGCCGCTCGCACCCGACGCCCGGATCGCCGTGGTCGGTCTCCTCGCCGACGAGTGCAAACTCGACTGGTACAGCGGCACCCTGATCCACCGCTCCACTCCGCTGGAGGGCCTGTACGAGCGGTTCGGCGCGGAGCGCGTGGAGTTCGCCGAGGGGGTCGACCGGGTCCGGCTGCGGCTCACGGACGGCGCCTTCCTGCACGTGCCGCCCGCCCCCGCGGCCGCCGACGAGGCACGCGGCGCGGCCGGCGCCCTGGACCCGGCGCTGCTCGCGGGCCGCACCGACCTCCCGCCGCTGACCACCGACGCCACCGGCACCGAGTTCGCCCTGGCCGACTGGGGCGAGGGCGTCCTCACCCTCCGCGCCCCGGACGGCCGCTACCTCTCCGTCGCCGAGGACGGCTTCGTCCGCGCCGCCGCGGACCAGCCCGGCGGCTGGGTCGTCCAGGAGACGTTCCGCCTGGAACCCCACGAGAACGGTCACCTCCTCCGGCACCTCGGCACGGGTCGCCACGTCTCTGTCGCCGCCGACGGCGTGAAGGTTGCCGCCGAGAACGCCTCGATCCTCGAATTGATCATCGTCGAACGGGGTGCGGAGGCCGTCGCCAGGGTGGCCGCCGCGGCCGACGCGGTCCTGGTGGTCGCGGGCAACGACCCGCACGTCAACGGCCGCGAGACCGAGGACCGTACGACCCTGGCCCTGCCCCCGCACCAGGAGCGCCTGCTGCGGTCCGCCCGTGCCGCGAACCCGCACACGGTGCTGGCGCTGGTGTCGTCGTACCCGTACGCGGTGGACGTGGCCCGGCTGCCCGCCGTGCTCTGGACGGCCCACGGCGGCCAGGCGGCCGGCACCGCGCTCGCCCGTGTCCTGGCCGGCGACGTCTCCCCCGCGGGCCGCCTCCCGCAGACCTGGTACGCCTCCGACGCCGACCTCCCCGGCCTGCTCGACTACGACGTGCTCGGCGCCCGCCAGACCTACCTCTACTTCGAGGGCACCCCGCTGTTCCCCTTCGGCCACGGCCTGTCCTACGCGTCCTTCCGCTACGCGGACCTGGCGACCGAGGTCGCGGAGGAAACCCTCCGGGTCTCCTTCACGGTCGCCAACACGGGCGACGTACCGGCGGACGAGGTGGCCCAGCTCTACACCCGGGCCGCCGAGCCGTCGGCGGTCCGCCCGCGCCGCGAACTCCTGGCCCACCGCCGGCTCACCCTGGCGCCCGGCGAACGAACCCTGCTGACCTTCGAAGTCCCGCTCTCCGCCTTCGGGTTCTGGGACGTGGCACGAAGCGGCCGGCGCCGCGAACCGGGCCCGTACGACCTCCTCGCCGGCGCGTCCAGCACGGACATCCGCCTCCGTACGACGGTGGTCCTCGACGGCGAGCCCACGGCACCGCGGTCCGTCACCTCCGCGTCGGGTCTGGAACCGGCGGACTTCGACGAGCAGTCGGGCGTCGCGATCGTGGACCGCACCCGGACGGCGGGCGACGCGGTCACCCCGGCGGACGGCGGCACGGGCCAACTCGTCTACCGGAACTGCGACTTCGGGACCGGCACGACGGAGGTCACGGTCGGGGTCGCGGGCCGGGGCACCCTGGAACTCTCCCTCGACGGCGCCCCGCCCCTGGCCGCACTCACCCTCGACGAGCCGACCCGCGACGCCTACACCTACACCTCCCTCACGGCCCCCCTCACCGCCGACGGCGTGCACGACCTCCACCTCGAACTGCGCGGCCCCCTACGGCTCGCGCACGTCGGCTTCTCCGGTTGAGGGTCCGGAACGGCCGGCACGGACAGGGGCCCGGCACCGGAAGGCATCGGCGCCGGGCCCTTGCTGAAACAGCTCCCGTCGAACGGATAACGGCCGCAGCCCCCGCACAGCGGGCTGCGGCCGTTCCGTCGCTCTCCGGTCCGTCCGTGGCAGGTCAGAGGGCGAGGCCCGTGAGCACCAGGACGCGCTCGTAGGTGTAGTCGTCCATGGCGAACTTGACGCCCTCGCGGCCGACGCCGGACTGCTTCACGCCGCCGTACGGCATCTGGTCGGCGCGGTAGGAGGGGACGTCGCCGATGACGACGCCGCCGACCTCGAGGGCGCGGTGGGCGCGGAAGGCGCCCTGGAGGTCGTGGGTGAACACGCCCGCCTGGAGGCCGTACTTGGAGGCGTTGACGGCGGCGAACGCCTCGGCCTCGCCGTGCACCTTCTGCACCGTGAGGACGGGACCGAAGACCTCCTCGCACGAGATGGTGGTGTCCTCCGGCACGTCGGTGAGGACGGTCGGCGCGAAGCTGGCGCCGTCGCGGTCGCCGCCGGTGACCAGGGTGGCGCCGGCCTCGACGGCCTCCTTCACCCACGCCTCGACCCGCTCGGCGGCCGCCTCGCTGACCAGCGGGCCGACGTCGGTGTTGTCGTCGGCGGGGTCGCCGGTGACCTGGGCCTCGACGGCGGCGACGATGCGCGGCAGGAGCCGGTCGTAGACGGCGGCGTCGGCGATGACCCGCTGGACCGAGATGCAGGACTGGCCGCCCTGGTAGTTGGAGAAGGTCGCGATGCGGGTGGCGGCCCAGTCGAGGTCGGCGTCGCTCGCGTAGTCGCCGAGGACGACGGCCGCGCCGTTGCCGCCGAGCTCCAGGGTGCAGTGCTTGCGGGGCACCGAGTCCATGATCGAGTAGCCGACCTTCTCGGAACCGGTGAAGGAGATGACCGGGAGGCGCTCGTCCTGGACGAGGGCGGCCATCTTGTCGTTGGCGACCGGGAGGATCGACCAGGAACCGGCCGGGAGACCGGTCGTCTCGGCGAGCAGGTCACCGATGATCAGGCCGGAGAGGGGGGTGGCCGGGGCCGGCTTCAGGATGATCGGCGCGCCGGCCGCGATCGCCGGGGCGATCTTGTGGGCGCACAGGTTGAGGGGGAAGTTGAACGGCGCGATGCCGAGCACGACGCCCTTCGGGAAGCGGCGGGTCAGCGCGAGGCGGCCCTGGCCCCCGAGGTCGGTGTCCAGCCGCTGGGCCTCGCCGCTGTTGAAGCGGCGGGCCTCCTCGGCGGCGAACCGGAACACGGAGACGGCGCGGCCGACCTCGCCGCGGGCCCACTTGATCGGCTTGCCGTTCTCGGCGGAGATCAGCTGGGCTATCTCCTCGGTGCGCTCGGCCAGGCGGCGGCTGACGTGGTCGAGGGCGGCGGCGCGTACGTGGGCGGGGGTGGCGGCGAACTCGTCCCGTACGGCGTACGCGGCGGCGACGGCTTCCTCGACCTGGGCGTCGGTGGGCACGCTGACCTTGCCGACGAGACGGGCGTCCCACGGGTTGGTGACGTCGAAGGTGTCCTCGCCGGTGGCCTGGCGGCCGGCGAGCCAGAAGGCGTGGGTGGCGGTCATTGCGAGTCCCGGCCCTTCCGCGTTGGGGGTGGGTGTGTGCAGGGTGTTCGGCTCCACGGTAGGTCGATGGGGCCGAGGGCGCGTTTGTCCGGGGTGTAGTGGTGGGGGTGGGGGGTGCGCCGGATTGGCACGGTGCGGGCGGGGCAGGTCGCTTGCCCGTTCCGGGGGCTGCCCCGCCCCCGGACCCCCGCTTCGGCCTCCGGCCTCGTCCTCAAAGGCCGGACGGGCTGGAAAGTGGGGTGCGGGCCCGTCGTTACAGGCCGGGCTCCCGCTCTCAGCACCGGGCACGGTGAGAAACCCAGGGGCGCGAGGAACTGCGCGGCCAGCCCGGTACGGGCCGCAGACGGCAGTGGAGCTGCAGGCCGTCGGCCTGTGCCGAGACGGTGAGGTCTCAGCTGAGCGAGTCGGGTGGGTGGGTGGGCAAGGACCCGGCTACTCCCCCGACGTCGCCTTCAGTGCCAGCCACAGTTCCATCCGGACGTCCGGGTCGTCCAGGGAGCGGCCCAGGATCTCCTCCACCCTGCGCATCCGGTAGCGGAGCGTGTGCCGGTGGACGCCGAGGTCTGCCGCCGCCGCGTCCCACTGGCCGTGCCGGGAGAGCCACGCCCGCAGGGAGGCGACCAGGTCACCCCGGCCGGTCGCGTCGTGCTCGTACAGCGCCCTGAGCAGACCGTCGGCGAACGCCTTCACCGCGTCGTCGGCGAGGAGCGGAAGGACCGATCCCGAGGCCAGCTGGTCGTGCTCGACCAGGACCCGGCCCCTGCGCCGGGCCACGGACAGCGCCTGTTCGGCCTGCTTGTACGCGGCCGCCGCGGCGATCGGGCCGGACGGCGCGGAGAGGCCCACCACCAGTTCGTCGTCCTCGCCGCCGCCCTGCTCCGCCGGCACCGCCCGCGCCGCCTCCCGTGCCGCCGCGTACTCCACGCACGCCGCCACCGCCGCGCCCCCGTCCGCGGCCAGCACCACCAGCCGCTCCCCCTCGGGCACCAGCAGCACCGCCTCCCCGGCACGGGCCGCGGCCGACTCCACCGCCTCGGTGAGACCGGCCAGCACCTCGCCGCCGCCCGCGTCCGCGACGATCATCCGGAAGGGGGCGTCGAGCAGCCCGCCGTACAGGTCCCCGGCGACCCCGCGGGCGTGGTCCGGCTGCCCGGCGAGCAGCATGCGCAGCACCGCCGCCCCGACCCGCTGCTCGGCCGCGTGCAGCGAGCGGGAGCGTTCCGTCGTGAGGGTCAGGAGGGCGATCGCGGAGTGGACGGCGTAGCGCTCCGCCGTGCCGAGCGCCGAGGCCGTGCCGACCGCCAGGGCCGCCCGCGGACGGCGGCCGGTACCGAGGGAGTGCAGTTCCACCCGGTCCTCGTTGTCGGGGCCGCCGACCACCGAGGACGCCGGTGCCGGGCGTTCCCGCAGGCGTTCCACCTCCGCCGTCAGGCGCGCCGCCCGGCGCCCCGCCCACTCCGGTGCCGTCGCGACGACCGCGCCGGACGCGTCGTACAGCGCCGCCCAGCCGTCCACCTGCGCGGCGAGCGCGGCGAGCAGGCCCTCCGGGCCGGCGTTCAGCGCCTGCCTGGTCAGTTCACGCTGGGCGGCGAAGCCCGCCGTCACCGCGCGGTACTGGTCGGCCGCTATCGCCGCCGAGACGGCCTTGCTGATCGCGAGGAAGGGGGTGCGGCGCGGCACCTCCAACAGGGGCAGGCCCTCGTGTTCCGCCGCGTCGACCAGGGCCTCGGGGATCTCTTCGTAGTTGACCCCGACGGCGAAACCGAGGCCCACCACACCGGCTCCGACCAGCCGTTTCACGTACTTCCGCATCGCCTCCGGATTCTCCGCGTCCAGCTTCAGCGCGGTGATCAGGAGCAGTTCCCCGCCCTCCATGTAGGGCACCGGGTCGGCGAGTTCACTGACATGGGCCCAGCGCACGGGCACGTCGAGGCGGTCCTCGCCCGCGCGCACGGTCAGTTTGAGCGCGGAGTGGTGGACGAGCGAGGCGAGCGTCGGTGGCATCAGGCCGTCAGATCTTCTCTTGGGTCGAAGGCGTCGTGAGCGCCGTGAGCGTCGTGAGTGAGGCCAGTGGTCTTTGGCCGTGCCGTATGAACGGCCTCTGTCGATTCTGCCTCACTGTACGGTCGCGTGTGCCCCGGTGTTCAGAGCCGGCCGCCTGCCCTGAGGTCCACCAGGAGCGGAGGCGCGTGCTCGCCCTTGACCGTGGTGAGGGAGAGGACCGCATGGCCCGGTGGCAGACCGTGGGCCAGTTCCGAGGCCGACCAGCGCTCGCGCTCCACCTGCCGGACGGTGACGGCCCGTGCCGTGGCCGCCTTGCCGGTGATCACCCGGCGTACGACGTGCAGCGCCTTGCCCGCCGGGGTCTCCGCGATGATCTGGCGGTCGGTGACGTCCCGGGCCTCGGTCCACTCCTTGCCCCAGACCTCGGCGAAGTCCTGCCCGTCCCAGGGGGTGAGCCCGGCGAAGGCCATCCTGCAGCCGGCGGCACCGAGCAGCGGGCCGCGGAGCGGGCGGGGTACGTCGTCCAGGGTGCGCAGGGTCAGCACCACGCCCGCGTTGGCGGAGCGCAGCCGCTGGACGGCGCGGACCGCCTCCGGCGTCACCACGCCCGTCGCGTCGTCCAGGAGCAGGCAGGAGAAGAGCGAGCGGTCGTCCCGTACCGCGACGCTCGCCGTGAACTGGGCGAGCACCAGGCGGGCCAGGATGCGGGAGGCGTCCGCGTGGCCGCGCTCGGGCAGGTCGATGCGGACCCGGACCGGGTGGTCGAGGGCCTTGAGGGAGAAGGGCCGGGACTGGCCGGAGGTGTCGAAGAAGCCGGCGAAGGCCGGGCGGTCGAGGAGGGCGATGCGGTCGGCGAGGACCGCGCCGACGTCCCCCGGGTGTCCCATCTGGCGTTCCCGCGCGTCGAGCTCGCGCAGCAGCGACTCGTGGCCGGTCGTCGTCAGGGCCTTGCGGAGCGCGGCGAGCGGGCCGGGGGCGCCGTCGAGGAGCTGGCGCAGTTCGGGGACGGAGGGGAAGCGGCCGTGGACCGCCCGGAACGGGCCGAGCAGCTGGGCGAGGACGGTGGTGGAGCGGCGGCTGTCGCTGCCGGGGTGCGGGTCGGCGAGGTCGCCGGCGAGGGCCTCGGCGAGTATGGCGGCGGCCTCGTCGGGGTCGGTGGTGCCGCCGTACAGGTCGAGGTCGTAGACGGACTCGGGGTGGGCGATGCGGACGACGACGTCGTAGGCGTCGGCGGGTCCGAGGCCGGCGCCGGCCGCGCCGACGACGACCACGGAGGCGCGGCCGGCGAGCGCGTGCAGGCAGAGCGACTCGGCGAGCGGGCGGACCAGGCTGCCGGTCTTGCCGGAGCCGGCCGGGCCCACGGCGAGCAGCGAGGTGCCGAGCAGTTCGGGGCCGAGGGCGAGGCCGGTGCCCCGGTACCGGTAGGGGTTGCGCGGGTCGTCGGCGGTGGTGCCGAGCCGGACCTGGCCGGTGACCAGGTCGTGGCGGGCATGCCGGGCGGGCAGGTCGCGTTCGCCGGAGGGGTGCAGGCAGGCGGCGGCGCCGTCCTTGACCACGGCCGCGGTGAAGGTGGCCATGGTGTGCCGGCCGCTGCGTACGCCCTGCCAGGCGCGGGCGATCCGGGCGTGGTCCACGTCCCGCATCAGCCCGCTGCGCGCCTCACCGGCGAGCCGGTCGGCGGCGGCGTCGGCACCGGCTGCCCGCAGGTGGGGCCATTGGGCGGGGTCCTCCGACGGCGCCGGCGGCTCCTGGCGGGTTCCCGCGGTCGCCGCGGCCCTGAACCGGGGCGCCACGAACCGGCGCCACACCTCACCCCACCGGCCGAGCTTGCCCACCACGAGCATGATGGTGAGGGCGACCAGGTACGTGTACCCCTCGTAGATGAAGCGGGTCGCGGTCGGTGAGATCGTCGCGTTCGCGCCCTGCCACGAGGCGGGGAGGAGCAGCTGGAGCGGCAGCCCCCACCACGCCCCCAGGTACCCGTGCGTCAGCAGGGACCAGACCAGCCACCCCACCAGAAAGGCGATCAGGGCGCCGCTGAGCAGTTGCCGGGTGGGCAGTTCCTCGGGTTCCTGCTCCGCCCGCGCCCGGTACCCGAACCGCCACACCCCCGGTGCCGCCTCGGGCCGGGGTGCGCGCAGCCACGCCAGGAAAGCCGAGCCGTCCGGCAGCGGTGGTACCGCCGTCGGTGGTGCCGTGGGCCGTGGCGGTACCGCGGGCGCCTCGGCCGGCACCGCGCCCGCGTCCTGCGGCGCCGCCGGACGCGGTACGGGGTTCGCATGCGTACGCCGCGTGTCCCGCGTCCCGTCGCTGTCCATCGCTCTCGCTCCCTGACCAGCCGTTCTTCAGTCCACCGTCAGCGGCCAATCTAACGCCCTCGCAAGGGGAGTTCACCGCTTACGCGGCCGGGGAGCCGTCCGGCCGGACACCGGTCCCCCGACCGCACTATGTCCATCGCGGACAACGTCACTCTCCGACAACGCCCACATGGAGCATGCCCACCTCCCACGCCCGGCCCTAGCCTGCGAAGAAAGAAGGAAAGCGTCCGAAAACGCACCACCGGAGCAACCGGACGGGACGCGCCCGGCACGCATCGGTTCGCACCACTCATCAGGGAGCCCCCATGACCGCACTTCCGCAGGAGCGTCGCGTCGTCACCGCCATACCCGGCCCGAAGTCGCAGGAGCTGCAGTCCCGCCGTCTCGCCGCGGTGGCGCAGGGTGTGGGTTCGGTGCTGCCCGTCTTCACCGCGCGCGCGGGCGGCGGGATCATCGAGGACGTCGACGGCAACCGCCTCATCGACTTCGGTTCCGGCATCGCCGTGACCTCGGTCGGCGCCTCCGCCGAGGCCGTCGTACGCCGCGCGAGCGCCCAGCTGGCCGACTTCACCCACACCTGTTTCATGGTCACCCCGTACGAGGGCTACGTGGAGGTCGCCGAGGCCCTCGCGGAGCTCACCCCGGGTGACCACGCCAAGAAGTCCGCGCTGTTCAACTCCGGCGCCGAGGCCGTCGAGAACGCCGTGAAGATCGCGCGTGCGTACACCAAGCGCCAGGCCGTCGTCGTCTTCGACCACGGCTACCACGGCCGGACCAACCTCACGATGGCGCTGACCTCGAAGAACATGCCGTACAAGAACGGCTTCGGTCCGTTCGCGCCCGAGGTGTACCGGGTTCCGGTCGCCTACGCCTACCGCTGGCTCACCGGCCCGGAGAACGCAGGACCGGAAGCCGCCGCCCAGGCCATCGACCAGATCAGCAAGCAGATCGGCGCCGACAACGTCGCCGCGATCATCATCGAGCCGGTGCTCGGCGAGGGCGGCTTCATCGAGCCGGCCAAGGGCTTCCTCCCGGCGATCCGCCAGTTCGCCGCGGACAACGGAATCGTCTTCGTCGCGGACGAGATCCAGTCCGGGTTCTGCCGTACGGGCCAGTGGTTCGCGTGCGAGGACGAGGGCATCGTCCCGGACCTGATCACCACGGCCAAGGGCATCGCCGGCGGTCTGCCGCTGGCCGCCGTGACGGGCCGCGCCGAGATCATGGACGCCGCGCACGCGGGCGGGCTCGGCGGCACCTACGGCGGCAACCCGGTCGCCTGCGCCGGTGCGCTCGGGGCCATCGAGACCATGAAGGAGCTCGACCTCAACGCCAAGGCGAAGAACATCGAGTCGATCATGAAGCCCCGGCTCACCGCCATGGCCGAGAAGTTCGACGTCATCGGCGACGTCCGCGGCCGGGGCGCGATGATCGCCATCGAGCTGGTCAAGGACCGCGCCACCAAGGAGCCGAACCCGGAGGCCACCGCGGCCCTCGCCAAGGCCTGCCACCAGGAGGGACTGCTGGTCCTGACCTGTGGCACCTACGGCAACGTGCTCCGCTTCCTGCCGCCGCTGGTCATCGGCGAGGACCTCCTCAACGAGGGCCTCGACATCATCGAGCAGGCCTTCGCGCGGATCTGAGCCACAGACTTCGCCAAGCCCGCGCAGAGGATCTCGAACCCGTGTACCACCGCCGCCCCACCCCTCCCACCTGGCGTGATGTGGGGGGCTGGGGCGGCCCCCGTCAGGCCGTGTGAAGAAGGTGTGCGAGGTGGATGACGGGACGCGATTCCGCCTGTCGCGGCACCGGACCCTGCCGTAGGTTCTACCCAGATGAGAAATACACCCCGCCCACAGGGGACTGTGGGCGATTTCAGGCCGGGGCCTCCCCAGCTTCGACCTGGTCGTGCCCTCGCGCACACAACCGGCGCCTCCGGCTCCGGATCTCCTCACCGATCGGACGGTCGCTCGCCCCAAACCCCCCGGGGCGCGCGGCGTTCCGATCCGGACGGCCGCCTCGGAACCACCCCCCCTGTTCCGGGGCGGCCGACCTCCTTCCTTCACTTTCCCCTCGCGGGACTCCTGGCGCTCCTGGGCCTGCCGGTCCTCCTCTTCGCGCTGATCACCTGGCAGGTCGTGGCCCATGGCCCGCTGCTCCGCCTGGACAGCCGCCTGAGCAGCGCACTCGTCCACCCGGACCGGTTCTCCGAGCTTCTCTCCGACCTCGGGAACGTGCAGGTCGCGGTCCCGGTCCTGGTACTCGTCATCGCGTACGTCGCCCGGCGCGGCCGTGCCACTGGTACAGACCGGTGGTGGCTGCCGCCCACCGCCGCCGCCGTCCTGATGGCCCTGGTCCCGGCGATCATCGTGCCGCTGAAGGACTGGACGGCCCGCCCGGGGACCCCCGTCGTCCCCCCGGCGGTCGGCTACTTCCCCTCCGGCCACACGGCGACGGCGGCGATCGCGTACGGCTCGGCGACCCTGCTCCTCCTCCCCTGGCTCACGTCCGCCGCCGCCCGCCGCACCACCGTCGCCCTCGGCGCGACACTCGTCCTCGGCGTCTCCTACGGCCTGGTGCGCCGCGGCTACCACTGGCCGCTGGACGTGGTGGCCAGCTGGTGCCTGGCCACCGTCCTGCTGACGTCACTGGGACTGCTGCTCACCCGAAGTACGCGTCGAAGTTCTTCTCAAACTCCCAGTTCGAGAACCGGTCCCAGTTGATCGACCAGGTCATCAGCCCGCGCAGGGCCGGCCAGGTGCCGTGGGTGGTGTACGACCCGCAGTTCGTCTTCTTCGTCAGGCAGTCCAAGGTCTTGGTGACCTCGGACGGGGCCACGTAGCCGTTGCCCGCGTTGGTCGAGGCCGGCATGCCGATCGCGATCTGGTCGGGACGCAGGGGCGGGAAGACGTTGCCCGCGTCGCCCGCCACCGGGAAGCCGGTGAGCAGCATGTCGGTCATGGCGATGTGGAAGTCGGCGCCGCCCATGGAGTGGTACTGGTTGTCGAGGCCCATGATCGAGCCCGAGTTGTAGTCCTGGACGTGCAGCAGGGTCAGGTCGTCGCGCAGGGCGTAGATGACCGGGAGGTACGCCCCGCAGCGCGGGTCCTGGCCGCCCCACTTGCCGGTGCCGTAGTACTGGTAGCCCATCTGCACGAAGAAGGTCTCGGGCGCCATGGACAGCACGAACTTCGAGCCGTACTTGGCCTTCAGCGTCTTCAGTGCGGAGATGAGGTTGACGATCACCGGCGTCGTCGGGTTCTTGAAGTCCGTGTCACTCGCGTCCAACGACAGGGAGTGGCCCTCGAAGTCGATGTCGAGGCCGTCGAGACCGTAGGTGTCGATGATGTTCGAGACGGACGAGACGAAGGTGTCCCGCGCGGCCGTCGTGGTGAGCTGCACCTGGCCGTTGGCGCCGCCGATCGATATCAGCACCTTCTTGCCGGCCGCCTGCTTGGCCTTGATCGCCGCCTTGAAGTCGGCGTCGCTCTCGACGTTCGCGCACTCGGTGACCGGGCAGCGGTTGAAGCGGATGTCCCCGGAGGTGGCCGAGGTCGGCTCGCCGAAGGCCAGGTCGATGACGTCCCAGCTGTCGGGGACGTCGGCGAGGCGGGTGTAACCGGCGCCGTTGGCGAAGGAGGAGTGCAGGTAGCCGACCAGCGCGTGGGTGGGCAGGCCGGTGGAGCCGCCGGAGGAACCGGTGGTCGTGGTGGCCGTCACCGCCGCCGACTTCGCGGACTCGCCGGCGTCGTTCACGGCGGTGACCTGGAAGCTGTAGGCCGTCGACGGGTTCAGCCCGGTCACGGTGGCCGAGGTCCCGGTCACCGTCTGGACCTTCACCCCGTCCCGGTAGACCGCGTAGCTCGTCGCGCCGGTGACCGCGGACCAGGACAGGGCCACGCTGGAGGCGGTGACCGAGCCCGCGGTGAGCCCGGTGGGTGCGGCCGGCGGCTGGCCCGTGGTCGCGCCGCCCGGCCCGACCAGCGACACGTCGTCGGCGTAGTAGGAGCCGGTGCCGTACCAGCCGTGGGTGTAGATGGTGACCTTCGTGGTCGAGGCGCCGGTGGTGAAGGTGGTGGTGAGTTTCTGCCAGTCGGGCGCGGACTGGGTCCACGTGGAGACGTCGGTGGTGCCGGTGCCGCTCGCGCCGAGGTAGACGTAGGAGCCGCGGACGTAGCCGGACAGGGTGTACTGCGAACTCGGCTTGACGGTCACGGTCTGCGCGCACTGGGCGTTGTCACTGCCGGCCGGGGTCGCCTGCAGCGCGGAACTGCCGCTGTGCACGGGTGAGCTGACCGTCGTGCCGCTGCCCGCCGTGCAGGTCCAGCCGGAGAGGCCCGATTCGAACCCGCCGTTGACGGCGAGATCCGCGTCGGCCGCACGGGCGGCCGACGAGAGCGCGGTGATACCGGGTACGGCCAGCAACGCGGCCGTGAGCATGATGAGGACAGGTCTCGCGCGAACCACAAGTGCCTCCGGGGATGGGGGATTTGGAGGTGGGGTGCGCTCAACTTGGTCCAGACCAATTCACTTGTCAAGGCCTACGGCAACGGCCCGGTGCACAGCCCTGCCACCCCGCAAAGGGGCGCGGGGAACTGCGCTACCAGCCACGACGGCGCCGCACCCGACCGCCGACCGCACCCGCCACGGCACCCGCTCACCGTCGGCGCCTACTCACCGTCGGCCAAGCCGGCGGCAGCCTCGTGCATCGCCAGCTCCAGCAGCGCCGGATCCGTCAACGTCCCCGACCCGTCCGGCGCCACCAGCCACCGCACCCCCGGAGTCGACCGCCCGGGATACGGCACGACGATCCAGGTGCCGGCGCCCGCCGTGCGGATCCCGGTGCCGAGCCACCGGGCCGCCGTGCCGGGCGGCACGAAGAAGCCCACCCGGTTGTCCCCGAAGTCGGCCAGGACGGGCCCCGGTCGGTCGAGGACGCGGGTGAGCACGTCGAGGGTCGGATAGCCGAGCTCGCCCGGCAGGATCAGTACGTCCCAGGCTCTGCCGGCGGGCAGCAGCGCGACCCCTCGCGGGTTGCGCTCCCATTCCCAGCGGCAGGCTTCGGGATCCGGTGCGGCGGATGCCAGCCATTCGACCGCCGTCTTCGCCCCAGTCATCAGAAGACCTCCCCATCTCAGTCGTGGACGCGGCGTCGCGTCACGAGGAGAGAGGGAGGTCTTCCGGGGGCATTACGCGGGTTTCAGCACCGTATTGAAGTGAACTGGATCATACGGCGGGCCGGCTCAGCTGTCGAAGCCCAGTCCCAGCCGGTCCATCGTCCGCAGCCACAGGTTGCGGCGGCCGCCGTGCGCGTCGGCGCGGGCCAGCGACCACTTGGTGAGGGCGATGCCGGTCCAGGCGAACGGCTCGGGCGGGAACGGCAGCGGTTTCTTGCGGACCATCTCCAGGCGGGTGCGCTCGGTCTCCTCCCCGGCCAGCAGGTCCAGCATCACGTCGGCTCCGAACCGGCTGGCGCCGACGCCCAGGCCGGTGTACCCGGCCGCGTACGCCACCTTCCCCTGGTGCGCGGTGCCGAAGAACGCCGAGAAGCGGGAGCAGGTGTCGATCGCGCCGCCCCACGCGTGCGTGAAGCGGACGCCCTCCAGCTGCGGGAAGCAGCTGAAGAAGTGCCCGGCGAGCTTGGCGTAGGTCTCCGGACGGTCGTCGTACTCGCGGCGCACCCGGCCGCCGTAGTGGTGGATGGCGTCGTAGCCGCCCCACAGGACGCGGTTGTCGGCGGACAGCCGGAAGTAGTGGAACTGGTTGGCGGAGTCCCCGAGGCCCTGCCGGTTCTTCCAGCCGATCGCGCCGAGCTGTTCGGCGGTGAGCGGCTCGGTCATCAGGGCGTAGTCGTAGACCGGGACGGTGTAGGCGCGGACCCGCTTGACCAGGTTCGGGAAGATGTTGGTGGCGAGCGCGACCTGCCGGGCGCGGACCGCCCCGTACGGCGTGCGTACGGCCATGCCGGCGCCGTAGGCCTTCAGGGCGAGGGCGGGCGTGTGCTCGTACACGCGGACGCCGAGTGCGAGGCAGGCCTGCTTGAGGCCCCAGGCGAGCTTGGCCGGGTGCAGCATGGCCACGCCCCGGCGGTCCCACAGCCCCGCCTCGAAGGTCGGCGAGTCCACCTGCGCCCGCACCGCGTCGGCGTCGAGGAACTCCATGTCGTCGGCGAGGCCCTGCCGCTCCAGGTCCTTGTGCCAGTCGCGCAGTTCCCAGGCCTGGTAGGTCTCGGTGGCGACGTCTATCTCGCCGGTGCGTTCGAACTCGCAGTCGATGCCGTGCCGGGCGACGGCGGCCTCGATCTCGTCGAGGTTGCGCCGGCCCAGTTCCTGCAGCCGGTGGATCTCCTCGGGCCAGCGGGCGAGGCCGTTGGGCAGCCCGTGGGTGAGGGAGGCGGCGCAGAAGCCGCCGTTGCGGCCCGAGGCGGCCCAGCCCACCTCGTGGCCTTCCAGCAGGACCACCTCGCGCCCGGGGTCGCGCTCCTTGGCGTTGAGCGCGGTCCACAGTCCGCTGTAGCCGCCGCCGACGACCAGCAGGTCGCAGGTGTCGGCGCCGGTCAGCGCGGGCTCGGGGTGGGGCTTGCCGGGGTCTTCCAGCCAGTACGCGACGGGCTGTGCTTCGGAGAGAGACTTGGTCCAATCTGCCTGACGGCTCATGGCGCTTGGGGCCATGATTTTCAACTCCCTACAGAGTCAATAAAGGGGTTATGCCTTTTGCCTGTTGCGGCGGTTGTTGATGAGCATGGATGCCAGGACGAACAGTACGGCGACCAGGAACATGGCCGTACCGATGACATTGATCTGGACGGGCGTGCCGCGCTGTGCCGAACCCCAGACGAACATGGGGAAGGTGACGGTGGAGCCCGCGTTGAAATTGGTGATGATGAAATCGTCGAAGGAGAGCGCGAAGGACAGCAGCGCGCCCGCCGCGATTCCGGGGGCCGCGATGGGGAGGGTGACCCTGACGAACGTCTGCGCCGGTCCGGCGTAGAGGTCCCGGGCGGCCTCCTCCAGGCGCGGGTCCATCGACATCACGCGCGCCTTGACCGCGGTGACGACGAAGCTGAGGCAGAACATGATGTGGGCGATCAGGATGGTGTAGAAGCCCAGCTGGGCGCCCATGTTGAGGAACAGGGTGAGCAGCGAGGCCGCCATCACGACCTCGGGCATCGCCATCGGCAGGAAGATCAGCGAGTTGACGGCGCCGCGGGCGCGGAACCGGTAGCGGACCAGCGCGAAGGCGATCATCGTGCCGAGCACGGTGGCGCCGATCGTCGCCAGGGCGGCGATCCGGAGGCTGATGGAGAGCGAGCCGCACATGTCGGCGACCCCGCACGGCTGCTTCCAGGCGTCCAGCGAGAACTGCTGCCATTCGTAGTTGAAGCGCCCCTTCGGTTTGTTGAAGGAGAACACCGTGACGATGACGTTCGGCAGGAGGAGATATCCGAGCGTCAGGAGTCCCGCGATGACGACGAGATTCTTCTTGAGCCAGTTGACGAAGGGCATTTAGACCAGATCCTCCGTCCCGGACCGGCGGATGTAGACGGTGACCATGGCGAGGATCGCGGCCATGAGGATGAAGGAGAGCGCGGCCGCCGTCGGATAGTCGAGAATTCTCAGGAACTGCGTCTGGATCACGTTTCCGATCATGCGGGTGTCGGTCGAGCCGAGGAGTTCGGCGTTGACGTAGTCACCGGCCGCCGGGATGAAGGTCAGCAGGGTGCCGGAGACCACGCCCGGCATCGACAGCGGGAAGGTGACCTTCCGGAACGTCGTCCACGGCTTGGCGTACAGGTCGCCGGCGGCCTCGTGCAGCCGTCCGTCGATCCGCTCCAGCGAGGTGTAGAGCGGCAGGATCATGAACGGCAGGAAGTTGTACGTCAGACCGCAGACCACGGCGAGCGGCGTGGCCAGCACGCGGTCGCCGGCCGTCCAGCCCAGGAAGTCGGTGACGCTCAGGATGTGCAGCGAGTTCAGGACGTGCACGACCGGGCCGTTGTCGGCGAGGATCGTCTTCCAGGCCAGGGTGCGGATCAGGAAGCTGGTGAAGAACGGCGCGATCACCAGGATCATGATCAGGTTCCGCCAGCGCCCGGCGCGGAAGGCGATCAGGTAGGCCAGCGGGTAGCCGAGCACCAGGCACAGGATCGTGGCCGCGGCGGCGTAGAACACCGACCTGAGGAACTGCGGCCAGTACTCGCTCAGCGCGTCCCAGTAGGTCGCGAAGTGCCAGGTGACCTTGTAGCCCTCTTCCAGGGAGCCCGTCTGGATCGACGTGGACCCCTGGTAGATCATCGGCAGCGCGAAGAAGACGACCAGCCAGAGGATGCCGGGCAGCAGCAGCCAGTACGGGGTCCACTTGCCGCGCCTGCGCGGGGCCTTCTTCGTCTCGGGTTCGGCGGGCGCGAGCGGCGGCGGCGCCTCGGAGAGCGTGGCCATCAGGCGGCCTCCTCCTCGGTGCCGGCGTCGATGTCCTGGGCGGCGTCGAGGCCGAAGGTGTGCGCCGGGCTCCAGTGCAGGACGACGTCGGCGCCCGGGACCAGCCGGCCGTCGCGCTCGACGTTCTGCACGTACACCGCGAACTCGGGGCAGACGGCGCTGTCGATGACGTACTGCGTGGAGACGCCGATGAAACTCGCGTCGGCGACCTTCCCGGTGATCCGGTTGCGGCCCTCGGGGATGGAGCCCGCGTCGTCGGCGTGGGTGAGGGAGATCTTCTCGGGCCGGACCCCGACCAGCACCTTGCCGCCGGTCGTGGTCGGCGCCGAACATCGCGCCTCGGGCAGCACCAGCTTGCCGCCGCCGGCCTTGAGGACGATGTCGTCGCCGCTCTTCGAGTCGACCTCGGCCTCGATCAGGTTCGAGGTGCCGAGGAAGTTCGCGACGAACGTGGTGTTCGGGTTCTCGTAGAGGTCGGCCGGCGAGCCGAGCTGCTCGACGCGCCCCGCGTTCATCACGGCGACCGTGTCGGCCATGGTCATGGCCTCCTCCTGGTCGTGCGTGACGTGCACGAAGGTGATGCCGACCTCGGTCTGGATCCGCTTGAGCTCCAGCTGCATCTGGCGGCGCAGCTTGAGGTCGAGGGCGCCGAGCGGCTCGTCGAGGAGGAGCACCTTGGGGTGGTTGATCAGCGCGCGGGCCACCGCGACCCGCTGCTGCTGGCCGCCGGAGAGCTGGTGCGGCTTCTTGCGCGCCTGCTCGCCGAGCTGGACCAGCTCCAGCATGTCCTCGACCTGCTTCTTCACGCTCTTGATGCCGCGCCGGCGCAGGCCGAAGGCGACGTTCTCGAAGATGTCCAGGTGCGGGAAGAGGGCGTACGACTGGAAGACCGTGTTCACCGGCCTCTTGTACGGCGGCAGATGGGTCACGTCCTGGTCGCCGAGGTGCACGGTGCCGGTGGTCGGCTCCTCCAGTCCCGCGATCATGCGCAGGGTGGTGGTCTTGCCGCAGCCGGAGGCACCGAGGAGGGCGAAGAAGGAGCCCTGCGGCACGGTCAGGTCCATCGGCTGTACGGCGGTGAAGCCGTTGTCGTAGGTCTTGCCGATGCCGGTGAGGCGGACGTCGCCGCTGCTGTCTGTCGTCATGGTGTCGTCACGCCCCTGTGAGCTTCGCGAACTTCTGCTGGTAGGCCGTCTCTTCCTTCGAGCTCAGGGCGCGGAAGGCGTGGGACTTGGCCTGCATGGCTTTGTCGGGAACGATCAGCGGGTTGCTCGCCGCCCCCTTGTCGATCTTGGCGAGGTACGGCTGCACGTCCGCGACCGGGCTGACGTAGTTGACGTAGGCGGAGAGTTCGGCGGCCGGTTCGGGCTCGTAGTAGTAGTCGATGAGCCGCTCGGCGTTCGTCTTGTGGCGTGCCTTGTTGGGGATCATCAGGTTGTCGGTCGACGTCATGTAGCCGCTGTCCGGGATGACGTACGCGACGTCCGGGTTGTCGGCCTGGAGCTGCACGATGTCGCCGCCCCAGGCGACGCAGGCGGCCAGGTCGCCCTTGCTGAGGTCCGAGGTGTAGTCGTTGCCGGTGAACCGGCGGATCTGCCCCTTGTCGACGGCCTTCTGCAGCCGGGCGATCACCGCGTCGTAGTTGTCGCCGGTGAACTTCGCCGGGTCGATGCCCATGTCGAGCATGGTCATGCCGACGGTGTCGCGCATCTCGGTCAGCAGGCCGACCCGGCCCTTGAGCGCGGGGTTGTCGAGCAGGTCGGAGACCGACTTCACCTCGACGCCGTTCAGGGCCTTCTTGTTGAAGGCGACGACCGTCGAGATGCCCTGCCAGGGGTACGAGTAGGCGCGGCCCGGGTCCCAGTCGGGACTGCGGAACTGGTCCGACAGGTTGGCGAAGGCGTGCGGCAGGTTGGACGCGTCCAGCTTCTGGACGTAGCCGAGCCGGATCATGCGGGCGGCCAGCCAGTCGGTGAGGACGATCAGGTCGCGGCCGGTGTCCTGGCCGGCGGCGAGCTGCGGCTGGATCTTGCCGAAGAACTCGTCGTTGTCGTTGATGTCCTCGGTGTACTTGACCGTGATCCCGGTCCGCTTGCGGAACGCGTCCAGCGTCGGGTGCTGCTTCCCGCTGTCGTCCACGTCGATGTACTCGGGCCAGTTGGAGAAGTTGACGACCTTCTCCGTGGCCGAGTGGTCGTCGGCGGAGACGCCGCCCTGGGACTTGCCGGCCGCGGGGATGCCGCAGGCGCTCAGCGCCCCGGCGCCGCCCACCGCGAGCGCACCGCCCAGGAACGACCGGCGGGCCAGAGCGGCCCGGCCGGTGCGGAGACTGCGCCGCATGGCGGCCGCTTCGACCGGGGTCGGGCGGTCGGGCTCGTACTGCCTCATACGCTTGGTGCCCTTTCGGGAAGGGGGCCGTGACGAACGGCCGGAGATCTGACTATCGGTCCCCGAAGATCGTGCGGTGCCAGTCCTTACGCGGCACCGCCGTGTTGTCGAACATAACGTGCTTGACCTGCGTGTACTCATCGAACGAGTACGCCGACATGTCCTTGCCGAAGCCGGACGCCTTGTAGCCGCCGTGCGGCATCTCGCTGATGATCGGAATGTGGTCGTTGACCCACACGCACCCCGCCTTGATCTCGCGGGTCGCGCGGTTCGCCCGGTAGACGCCGCCGGTCCACGCGGAGGCTGCCAGACCGTAGGGGGTGTCGTTGGCCAGCCGGATGCCCTCATCATCACTGTCGAACGGCAGAACGACCAGCACCGGCCCGAAGATCTCGGACTGGACGATCTCGCTGTCCTGCGGTGCGTCGGCGACCAGGGTCGGCCGGTAGTACGCGCCGGCCTTGAGCTCCCCTCCCGGGGCCTCTCCGCCGGTCACCACGCGCGCGTAGCCGCGCGCCCGCTCCACGAACCCGGCGACCCGGTCCCGCTGGACGTGCGAGATCAGCGGCCCGAGATCGGTACCTGGTGCGAACGGGTCCCCGAGCCGCACGGTCTCCATCAGGGCGGCCGTCCGCTCCACGAAGGCCTCGTAGAGCGGCCGTTGCACGTACGCGCGCGTGGCGGCGGTGCAGTCCTGCCCGGTGTTGATGAGAGCGCCCGCGACGGCCCCGTTGACGGCCGCCTCCAGATCCGCGTCGTCGAAGACCACGAACGGCGCCTTGCCGCCGAGTTCGAGGTGGAGTCGCTTCACGGTCGCGGTGGCGACCTCGGCGACCCGCTTGCCGACGCCGGTGGACCCGGTGAAGGAGGTCATGGCCACGTCGGGGTGGCCGACGAGGTGCTCACCGGCCACCTGCCCCGTCCCGGTGACGATGTTGATCACACCGTCCGGGATCCCGGCGAGCGTGGCGGCCTCGGCGAAGAGCAGCGACGTGAGCGGGGTCAGCTCGGCCGGCTTGAGCACGATCGTGTTGCCGGCCGCGATCGCCGGGAGGATCTTCCAGGCGGCCATCTGGAGCGGATAGTTCCAGGGCGCGATGGAGCCGACGACACCGATGGGCTCGCGGCGGATGTACGAGGTGTGGTCACCGGAGTACTCGGCGGCGGCCTGGCCCTGCAGATGCCGGGCGGCACCCGCGAAGAAGGCGGTGTTGTCGATGGTCCCGGGCACGTCGAACTCGCGCGTGAGCTTCAGCGGCTTGCCGCACTGAAGGGACTCGGCTCGGGCGAATTCCTCGGCGCGGTCGGCGAGCACGGCGGCGAACCGGTGCAGCGCGTCCGACCGGTCGCCGGGCGTGGTCCCGGCCCAGCCCGGAAAGGCGTCCCGCGCGGCGGCCACGGCCCGGTCGACGTCCTCCGGGCCGGCCAGTTCGTACGTGTACACGTCCATCCCGGTGGCCGGGTCGACGACGGCGTGCGTGTGTCCCGACGTGCCCTTGGCGAACCGTCCCGCGATGTACTGCGCGCCGCCCGCGAGCCGCTCCTGCGCGGGGAAGGTCTCCGGGGTGGCGGTGCCCGGGTTGTCCATGTCGCTTCTCCTCCGCCGTCGCCCGTCCCGAGGGGCGGGTGGCGTAGCTCCAGCTCGATTTGACTGCCGATCCTGACAGAGCAGGGGGCGACCAACAAGTGATTCCGTTGTTGCCTTTTGGTTACGCGACGGAATCTGTCGACCAGGTGTCGAGTCGGCAGGGAAAAGGGGGGACGGAGTGTCAGTGGTGGCTGCCAGACTGGCGTGCATGGCGAAGATCGATTCTGTGGAGGCCCTGATCAGGGCGGTCCAGGCGGGGGCCAGGATCAATTACCTCCACTTCTGGGGACACCGGCCGAGGCCGGACGGGCAGGTCTCGGCGAGTTGCCTGAGCCAGTGGTGGCCGTCACCCTTCGTGGTCGACGGTGTGGAATACGCGACCGCCGAGCACTGGATGATGGCGGCGAAGGCCCGGCTCTTCGGGGACGCGGAGGCGGAGCGCGCGGTCCTGGCGGCGGCCCATCCCGCCGAGGCGAAGAAGGCGGGCCGGCTGGTCCGGGGTTTCGACGAGGCGGCATGGAAGCGCGAGCGCCTCGGAATCGTCACCGCGGGCAGCGTCCACAAGTTCGCCGCCGCGCCCGACCTGCGCGACTTCCTCCTGGCCACCGGCGACCGGGTCCTGGTGGAGGCGAGCCCGGTGGACCGCGTGTGGGGCATCGGCCTGGCGGCGACGGACGCGGCGGCGGATGACCCGGGGCGGTGGCGGGGTCTGAACCTGCTCGGGTTCGCGCTGATGGCGGCACGGGACCAGCTCCGGTCCGACGCTCCCGGGCCCCCGTATAGAAACGCGGGACTTCCGACCGACGGGACCGGTCCCGCGTAAAGGAACGCGGGACGTCGGACCGACGGGACCTGCTCCACCTGAAAGAACGCGGGACCGTCCGACCGACGGGACCTGCTCCACCTCAAAGCGCGCGGGACTTCCACCGACAGGACCGGCCCCACCTGAAAGAACGCGGGACTTCCCACCGACAGGACCAGCCCCGCCTCAAAGCGCGGGGGACTTCCCACCGACGGGACCAGCCCCACCTCAAGGGGCGCGGGGAACTGCGCGACCAGCCCCCACCGGCCCGCACCCGAACGACGACGCGGCCTCTACTGGCCCCCCTGGCTCCCCGCCACCACGATCAGCGTGATGAACGCGGCGATTATCACCAGCCCCGCCGACCCGCAGATGATCCCGGCCAGCGCCTGCCCGCCGTTGGTCGCCTCCCCCCGCCGCACCCGCCTCCGCCCGATCACGCCGAACACGATCGCAAGCACCCCCATCACGAACGCGACCGGCGCCAGGCAGAACCCGATCGCGCTGATGATCCCCGTCACCATGGCGGCCGTGCCCAGCCCGTTGTTCGGCATCGGCTGCATACCGGGCCAGCCGCCGTACCCCCCGGGCCCCGCCGGATACACCGGATACGCCGGCAGCGCCTGGCCCGGATGCTGGCCGGGATAGCCGTACGGCACCGGCCCCGGCCCGTTCGGGGCGATCGGCGGTGGCGGCACCGCCGCACTCTGCGGCTGCTGGGCCGCAGGCGGAGCATAGGGGTTCGGCGGCACGTCAGGGCCCGGCGCCGCGAAGGGGTTCACCGGCGGAGCCGGAACCGTGCCGGACGGCGCGGCGAAGGGGTTGGCCCAGCCCTGCGGCGGCGCCTCGGCGGGGGCGTCCGGCCCCGGTACCGCCGCGACCGTCCGCTGGTCGTGCACCGACGGCGGTGCCACCGGCGCCACCGGCGTCACCGGCGCCTCGGAGCCGGCCCCCTCCCCGGCGGCCTCCCCCTTGTCCAGCCGTATCTTCGAAGCCTCCGGCACCTCGTCAGCCATCGTGCGACGTCCCCTCCTCCTGCGCGCATGCCGCCGTCATGCTACGGGCCGGGCCCCGCCGGACCGCGGCCCGGCCCGTCCGGCCTACCATGACCCCCGAGTCACCGATCAGCCGATCACCGCGCAGGGCCCCACGGCCGTACCCCGCCGCAGGCGGCCCGCGCCGTTCCGGGGAGGAACCCTTGACCGACCGCCACACCGACCCCGCAGCCCCGCGCGACACGCACGATGTACACGACGTGCACGCCTTCATCGCCGGACTGCCCAAGGCCGAACTGCACGTCCACCACGTCGGCTCCGCCTCCCCCCGCATCGTCTCGGAACTGGCCGCGCGGCACCCCGACTCCAAGGTCCCGACCGACCCCGAGGCCCTGGCCGACTACTTCACCTTCACTGACTTCGCCCACTTCATCGAGGTCTACCTGTCGGTGGTCGACCTGATCCGCACGCCCGAGGACGTTCGGCTGCTCACCTACGAGGTGGCGCGTGACCTGGCCCGGCAGCAGGTGCGCTACGCCGAGCTGACGATCACCCCGTTCTCGTCCACCCGGCGCGGGATCGACGCGCGGGCCTTCATGGACGCGATCGAGGACGCGCGGAAGGCGGCGGAGGCCGAGTTCGGCACGGTGCTGCGCTGGTGCTTCGACATCCCCGGCGAGGCGGGCCTGGAGGCCGCCGAGGAGACGGCACGGCTGGCGACCGACGACCGGCTGCGCCCGGAGGGCCTGGTCTCGTTCGGTCTCGGCGGCCCCGAGATCGGCGTGCCGCGGCCGCAGTTCAAGCCGTACTTCGACCGGGCGATCGCGGCCGGCCTGCGCTCCGTCCCGCACGCGGGCGAGACCACCGGCCCCGGCACGGTCTGGGACGCGCTGACCCACCTGCGCGCCGAGCGCATCGGCCACGGCACCAGCTCGGCGCAGGATCCGAAGCTCCTCGCCCACCTCGCCGAGCACCGCATCGCCCTCGAGGTGTGCCCGACCTCCAACATCGCCACCCGCGCGGTCCGCACCCTCGAAGAGCACCCGATCAAGGACTTCGTGGCCGCCGGTGTCCTGGTCACGGTCAACTCCGACGACCCGCCGATGTTCGGCACCGACCTCAACAACGAGTACGCGGTCGCCGCCCGTCTCCTCGGCCTCGACGAGCGCGGCCTCGCGGACCTCGCGAAGAACGCGGTCGAGGCGTCCTTCCTGGATCTGACGGGCAAGGCGAAAATCTCTGCCGAGATCGACGCGTACACGAAGGCGTGGCTCGCCCCCTGACGTGGCCTGAGAGCATGGGCGCATGCAGACCGTGACCGCCGTGGCCCACCGCGGCGACCCCTATCGCATTCGCGAGAACACGCTCGGCTCCCTGCGTTCCGCGCTCCACCGCGGCGCGGACGCGGTGGAGACCGACGTGCGGCTCACCCGTGACGGCGTTCCCGTCCTCCTGCACGACGCCACGCTCAAGCGGCTGTGGGAGCACGACCGCCCCCTGCACACCCTGTCGGCGGACGAGGTGCGCGGCCTCACCGAGGGCGGTGTGCCGACCCTCGCCGAGGCGCTGGCGGCGACGGAGGGCAGCCGGGTGATGCTCGACCTGCCCGGCGACCCGGGCGAGCGGGCGGTGGCGCGGATCGTGGCCGTGGCCAGGGAGTGCGACGCGACCGACCGCGTCTACTACACGGGCGACGCCGTCGCGATGCTGGCGGTCCGGGCGGCCGACCCGTCCGCCGAGATCGCCCTGACCCGCAAGACCCTGGCGCCGGTCCGCCCCGCGCTCCTGGACGTGATCCGCCCCCGTTACCTGAACTACCGCTTCACCCTGCTCGACCACGCCCTGGTCGAACACGTCCACCGCACCGGCCACCTGGTCTCCTGCTGGACCCCGGACACCCGCCGCTCGCTGCGCCGCCTGCTGGAGATGAGCGTCGACTCAATCACCACGAACAGAGTGGACGTACTCAACGCCCTCCGCTGAACGCGCCCCCGAAGGGGCGCGGGGAACTGCGCGAGCAACCCCCACCGGCCCGAGCTGAACCCGCGACCGTTGGGCCACCGGGCCAGCCGCTTGCGCCAGACGGAGTCGGGCCGGCCGTCCCAGCGGGCGGTCAGCTCGCGCGGTTCGGGGCAGGCCCCGTCCAGCGCGCGCACGATGCCCCGCGAGGCCTCCAGCCGTTCCTTCATCCGCTGCACTCGGACGGCGGCGTGCTGCCGGCTGATGCCGACGGCCGCCGCCAGTTCACGCCGCGTGAGTTCGCCGGAGACCTCCACCCACCACAGGGACACCAGCTGCCGGTCCTCGGCGTCCAGCCACCGCACGGCCTCCGCGACCTCCCGCCGCTGCCCCTCCAACTGGAGCCGCAGCACCGTGAGTTCCGCGAAGTCGGCGGTGCCGTCTGGGACCGCCTCGTCCAGTTCCCGGTCGTGTCTGCGGCGCGCCCGGTCCCGGATCTGCCGCATGGCGATGGCCACCAGCCAGGACCGGAAGCTGTCCGGGTCGCGCAGGGTGCCGAGGTTGTCGACGGCACGCAGCATGGTCTCCTGGACGACGTCGTCGACGTCCGCGTGACCGTTGAGGGCACGCCCGACCACGTTGTAGACCAACGGCAGCCAGCCCTCGACCAGTTCGTCCAGCGCGCGCCGGTCGCCGGCCTGCGCGGCCGCGACGGTGGCCCTCCACTGCAGCGACACCGGCACGTCCGTCCTCATGACCGCACCCTCTCAGCCGGGGCGATGGCCTTGGCGATGTCGGGGAGCACAGTGCGGAGACGGAGCACGGGGTTCCGCGATAACACTTTTACCGCCCCGGCTCTCCCACTGTTCCCTGGCTACCGGAACAGGGGGCGGGGATCGACACCGGCGGCGGCCATGTCCCGCTGCACGAGACCGGCGAACTGCCGGATCTGCTGGAGCAGTGCGGACTCGTCGACCACCCCGCTGCCGACTCCCGGCGAGAGAACCGATCCGATCCGCCATCCGCCCGCCGTCCGGGTGATGCCGACCACCCCCTTCTCGGCGAAGGACATCGAATCGAGCGCGAAATCGGGACGCACCGGCTCCGGATCGCGAACCCAGTTCGTCAGCTCGGACGCGAGTTCGGCCACCGGGAAGAGGACCTCGTTGTAGATCAGGACATCACCGTCGGCGACCCACAGGTCGGCCTCGATGTCGGTGCAGAGCCGCTCCACACCGGTACCGCGGAGGTCCCGGGTGGTGAAGTTCGAATAGGAGATGATCACGGACTCGTCCTGGT
The DNA here is from genome assembly GCF_042894765.1 of Streptomyces sp. NPDC001507. Taxonomy (NCBI): domain Bacteria; kingdom Bacillati; phylum Actinomycetota; class Actinomycetes; order Kitasatosporales; family Streptomycetaceae; genus Streptomyces; species Streptomyces sp. NPDC001507. Next base: position 278,538 of record NZ_JBIAVV010000014.1, on the reverse strand, counting down.
CCCGGTGGGCCTCCCGGTCGGGAGGAAGATCGCGTTCTTCGACTCTAGCGCCCGGGTCACCCGGGCCCGGACCTGAGGTCCGGCCCCGGGCCGAACCGCGCCCAGCCTCCGGCCGAAGCGAGAACGGCGTACGACTCCGGACTGGTCCGCGCCAAGTAGCCGGACCCCCTCTCCCGGTGCGGCGGCTCCAGGCGTAGCATGTGAACGAAACAGTTTCGTTCACGGAACGGACCTCGCATGGAGAAGACAGGCACGGTCTCCGTACTCGTCGTCAACGACCAATCCCTCCAGCGCCTCGCCCTGCGCATGCTCCTCGCCGCCGAGCCGGGACTGACGGTCGTCGGGGAGGCGGCGGACGGGGACGAGGCGATCCGTGCGAGCGCCGCGCTCCACCCCGACGTCGTCCTCATGGACAGCCAACCGTCACGGGCGGACGCCATCGACACCATCCGGCGCATCGCCCGCCCCGCCGCCCGGACCCGCACCCCCTCCGCCGGTTTCACCGGCGAGGCCGCGGCCGCCTCCCGCGTCCCGCGGGTCCTGATGCTGACCGCGGCCGAGCAGGAGGCGGACGCCTGGGCGGCCCTGCGGGCGGGCGCCGGCGGCTTCCTGCTCAACGACGCCGACCCGGCCGAACTGACCGCGGCCATCCGGGTGGTGGCCGCCGGCGACGCCGTCATCACGCCCGGTCTGACCCGCGCGCTCATCGACGCCGTACGCCAGCAGCACACCGTCCGCCCCCTCCCCCGCACCTCGGGGCTCGGCGCCCTCACCGGGCGCGAGCGCGACGTCCTGATCGCGGTCGCCTCCGGCTGGACCAACGCCGAGATCGCGCAGTGGCTGTCCATCGCCCCGACCACCGTGAAGACCCACGTCAGCAACGTCCTCGCGAAGATCGGCGCCCGCGCCCGGGTGCAGGCGGTCGCCTTCGCCTACGAGTCGGGGCTGATCCGGCCGGCGGCGTAGGTGCCCCGGCGGAACAGCCGCGAGCCCCTAGAAGCTCTCGCCGCCCAGCGCCTTGAGGAAAGCCAGCGGGTTCCAGTACTCGCGGTACCGGACGATCTTGCCGTCCTTGAACGTCACGAACGTCGCGTAGCTCATGTCGTACGGGTTCCCGTTGGCCAGCACCCGGCCGGTGACGCTCCAGTCGGCGACGGCCGTGTCCGGGTCGTCGGTCGCATGGACGGTCAGCGACGTGATCCGCTGCACGTCGATGAGGTCGGGGTAGCCCTTCAGGTACTCGTGGACGGCCGCCCGGCCCTCCAGCCGAGTGGGGCTGCCCTCGGGGGCGAAGGGGAACTCGACGACCACGTTCTCGTCGCACTGGTCCGCCCATGCCCGCATGTCCTTGGCGAGGAAGATGTCGAGGCTGCGCCGCACCAGGTCGGCGGCGGCAAGGGTCTCACTCATGGTTCGTTCCCATCGTGATGCGAAGTGGGCCACCCATTAATGTGGCTAGCCACATATTTGCTTGGCTAGCCACATAAATCAAGCGATGGACCCACCGCAGTGCCAAATAAATTGCCCACGCAAGCAACTTTTTGCCCGTTGCCCGAGCGGGTCCGGACAGGCCGCACCCCCGGGAGCGGCACGGGAGAACCGGCCTCGAACACCCGCTGCGACTAAGGTATTCCCAGCCCAGGCGGCAGCCGGAAGGTGAGTTCCCGCCGCCGTCCGCCGCCCGCCGCCCGCCGCCCGCCAGCAGAGGAGCGCCATGTCAGCCGCGAAGCCCGACCCGGTGATGCCTCGGCCCAGCCTCGTCGAGCGCGCGCCGGTCAGCTTCGGGCTCTTCGCGCTCTCCCGCGAACTGCACGGCTACGGCGCCGAGCTCCTCCTGAGGCTCGGCCTGCACCCCGGCCAGGAACTGATCCTGATGCGGCTCTTCGACCGGGACGGCCAGACACAGGCCGAACTGCAGCAGGCCGTCGGGCTCGACCACTCCACGGTCTCGCGGTCGATCCGCCGCATGGAGGACGCCGGGCTGGTCGCGCGGGCCCGCGCCGAGCACGACCGCCGGGCCTTCGTCGTCTCGCTCACCGCCGACGGCGAGGCGCTCCGCGAGCCGCTCGCCGACCTCTGGACCACCCTGGACCGCCTCGCCACCGAGACGCTGAACCGGCTGAAGGGCGCCGACTTCCTCAGCACGGTCGCGGAGCTGGAACGGGCCTACGCCACGGCCCGACGCGGCTGACCGGACTCCCGGAAGCGACCCGGAACGACCCGGAACGACCCCGCACGACCCGGCATCCCCCCGGCACGACCCGGCACGCCGGGAGCGACCCGAAGCGACCCGAAGCGACTCGGGACGCCCCGCACGCGATCCTGGAAGCCATACGGAAACGGCAAGGAGCCGATATGACGACCCAGTGGAACGCCGGCGAAGGCCACATGGAGACCACCGCCCGCGGCCGTGCCGTGCTCTCCCAGCCCCGCCTCAACCGGGGCACCGCCTTCACCCCCGAGGAGCGGCGGATGCTGGGCCTGGTGGGCCTGGTGCCCCCGGCGGTGCTGACCCTGGAGCAGCAGGCCGAGCGGGCGTACCAGCAGTACGCGGCACAGCCGACCGACCTGGCCAAGCACGTCAACCTCACCGCGCTGCACGACCGCAACCAGGTGCTCTTCTACCGCCTGCTCTGCGACCACCTCGACGAGATGCTGCCCATCGTCTACACCCCGACCGTCGGCAAGGCGATCCAGCGCTACAGCAACGAGTACCGGCGTCCGGCAGGCGTGTACCTGTCGGTGGACGCCCCGGAGGAGATCGAGAGCGCGCTCGCGGCCGCCGGTCTGGGCCCGGACGACGTGGACCTGATCGTCGCCACGGACGGCGAGGCGATCCTCGGCATCGGCGACTGGGGGGTGGGCGGCATCGACATCTCGGTGGGCAAGCTCGCCGTGTACACCGCCGCCGCCGGCATCGACCCGAACCGCACCCTCGCGGTCATGCTGGACGTCGGCACCAACCGCCAGGAGCTCCTCGACAACCCGCTCTACCTCGGCAACCGGCACCCGCGCGTGGACCGGGAGACGTACGACGCCTTCATCGACGCCTACGTCAGCACCGCCCGCCGGCTCTTCCCGCACGCCCTGCTGCACTGGGAGGACTTCGGCCCCGCCAACGCCCGCCGCATCCTGGAGCGTTACCGCCCGACCGAGTTCACCTTCAACGACGACGTGCAGGGCACCGGTGCCGTCAACCTCGCCGCCGTGCTCTCCGGGGTGAAGGCCAGCGGGACCCCGCTGCGCGACCACCAGGTGGTGATCTTCGGCGCGGGCACCGCCGGCATCGGCATCGCCGACCAGCTGCGGGACGCCATGGTCGCCGACGGTCTGACCGCCGAGGAGGCCACCGCCCGCATCTTCGGCGTCGACCGGTACGGCCTGCTCACCGAGGACCAGCAGGACCTGCGCGACTTCCAGGTCCGCTACGCCCGGCCGGCCGCCGAGGTCGCCGACTGGCAGCGGGACGAGAAGGTGGGCGGCATCGCGCTGGCCGAGGTCGTGGCGCGGGTCCGGCCGACGGTCCTGATCGGCACCTCCGGCCAGGGCGGCTCCTTCACCGAGGAGATCGTCCGTACGATGGCCGCCCACGCCGAGCGGCCGATCATCCTGCCGATGTCCAACCCGACGGACCTGGCCGAGGCGGTCCCGGCCGACCTGCTGGCCTGGACCGACGGCCGCGCCCTGATCGCCACCGGCAGCCCGTTCCGCCCGGTCGAGCGGGACGGGGTCCGGTACCTGATCGGGCAGGCCAACAACGCGCTGGTCTTCCCCGGCCTCGGGCTCGGCGCGATCGTCGCCCGGGCCACCCGGGTCACTGACGGCATGCTGGTCGCCGCCGCGCACGCCGTCGCCGGGCAGACGGACGCCGACGGCCCCGGCGCGCCGATCCTGCCCCTCACCGACCAGCTGCGCGAGACCTCGGTGGCGGTCGCCGTGGCGGTCGCCCGCGCCGCGGCCGCCGACGGGGTGGCCGGCACGACCGTCGACGACTCCGTCGAGAATCGGGTCAGGGCCGCCATGTGGCAGCCGGTGTATCCGCCGGTCAAGGCCGTCTGACCCGCCGGGGGCGCCAGGCGGCTGCCTGCCCCCCGGCGCCCTGCCCCATGGCCACCGGGCACCGGGCACCGCCGCCCAGGCGAAGCACATCCGAGTTGCACCGGCGACAACCTCGCCGCCACGGCCCGCAGGCCCGGGCAGCTGGACGACGTCGTCCGGAGGGAGGCGGCCGCCCGGGAGCCGGTGAGCAGGTCGGCCGACTTAGGCCAGGACCATCCGGCCGGCCTCCCCGACATCGCGAGGGAACCGGGAGGCCGGTGACGTCAGCGGCCAGGAGGGCACACCGAGCCGGCCACTGCACCGACCGGGCCGGCACACCGAGCCGGCCACCGCACCGACCACGCCAGCCGCACCGACCGCGCCCCTGCGGCCGGCGAGGAGTCCCCCGCACCACCAGCGCCCACCTCGCCGTCCGGGACTCCCCGGCGGCCGGGGGGGCGCCGGGCGTTCCCCCCTTCTTCGAACGTCGCGTCCGGAGGGTAGACGAGTGGGTCAATGTTGGTCAGAATCTCGACGCAGACAAAAAATCTGCCCGATATCACGGAGTCGGCCGGCTGGACGCCGACGCCAGTTCCTCGCCGCTCCACGCTGCGAGCCCCTGCGCCCGACGGGCACTCCCGTCATCCGCCCGCGATGCCGCACCCCCCCGCCCGCATCGGACTGATCCACCTCCGCGTCAGCAAGGGAGCTCACGACATGCGCACCGCTTCTCCCCGCCCCGCACCACACGATCCCCGGCAACTGCGCCGGGCGGTGACCTCCAGCTTCCTGGGGAGCGTCATCGAGTACTACGACTTCCTGCTGTACTCCACCGCGGCGGCGGTGGTCTTCCCCCACGTGTTCTTCGCCGACCTCAGCCCCACCGCCGCCACCCTCGCCAGCTTCACCACCTTCGCCACCGGCTACCTGGCCAGGCCGCTCGGCGGGGTCGTCTTCGGGCACTTCGGGGACCGGCTCGGCCGCAAGCGGACGCTCGTGGTGACGATGTCCCTCATGGGCGTCGCCAGCTTCCTCATCGGCGTCCTGCCGACCTACGGCCAGGCCGGCACCCTGGCCCCGGTCTGCCTGCTGCTCCTGCGCATCGTCCAGGGCGTGGCGGTGGGCGGCGAGTGGGGCGGTGCGGTGCTGCTGTCCGCCGAGCACGCGACCGGAGGGCGGCGCGGGCTGTGGGCGAGCTTCACCAACGCCGGCGCCCCCTTCGGCATGGCGGTCTCCACGGTGGCCATGTCCGCGACGTCGGCCGCGGTCGGCGAGGACGCCTTCCTCTCCTGGGGCTGGCGCATCCCCTTCCTGCTCAGCGTGGTGCTGCTGGCCGTCGGCCTGTTCATCCGGCTGCGGGTCAGCGAGACGCCGGTGTTCGCCGAGGCGGACAAGGAGCAGAAGACGCGGCCGGTCCAGGATGCGTCGCGCCGGCCCCTTCCCCTGCTGGACGTGCTGCGCCACCACCCCCGGGTGCTGCTGCTGGGCATCGGGGTGGGCCTGTCCGCGTTCGTCTTCCAGGGCACGGTGACCACGTACATCATTTCGTACGCGGTGCAGGACGGCTTCTCCCGGCAGACGGTGCTCAACAGCCTGGCGGTCTCGTCCACGCTCGCGGTGTTCGGCATCATCGGCTGGTCGGCGCTGTCCGACCGGCAGGGCCGGCGCCCGGTGGTCATGGCGGGCGCGCTGGCGGTGGGCGCCTATGCCTTCGCCCTGTTCCCGCTGGTCGACACGGGCAGTACGGGGCTGCTCGTGCTGGCCCTCGTGCTCGGGCAGTCGCTGGTCCACCCGATGATGTACGGCCCGCTCGCCGCGCTGTACACGGAGCTGTTCTCCACCCGGAGCCGCTACACCGGCGCCTCCCTCGGCTACCAGATCGCAGGGCTGGGGGCCGGCTTCGCCCCGCTGATCTTCACCGAGGTACAGGCCGGCGCCGGCACCGGGGCGACGACGCTCATCTCCGCGGTCATCGCCGCGTTCTGCCTGCTGACGGTGGTGTGCCTGGCCCTGCTCGGCGAGACCAGCCGCACCGATCTCACCGGCGCGGACCCGGGCGCCGCGGCCCAGCTGCCCGTCGACGGCCGGCCGGAGACCGCCCAGGCGTCGTGAGCGGCGGTGAGGGGCGTGCGCCGAACTCCCGGCGCCCGCCCCTCACCCGCGTCCCGCGGGAGCGGTTGCGGTACCGGCGGGAGCGGTGGCGGCCGGGGCGGTACCGGCGTCCGCGCCATGGTGCGGCGCAAGCGCGGCCTCGTCCGCGGGGTAGGAGACGGCGAAGGTGAAGGCGCGCGCCGAGGGCCCGTGCACGCGCAGGTCGGCCAGCCGTTCCAGGGCCTCGCCGGCGGTCGGGAGGTGACCGGCGGGAACCCACCAGAGCACGAGATGCGCCTCGACGTGCCGCTCGAACCACTCGCGCCGGCGCCGCATCACGTCCAGGTGCTCACTGCGGTAGGTGAATCCCCACAGCGCCTCCCGGGTCTCCCACACCGTCAGGTTGACGATGACGTCCTCGCCCGCAGGACGCAGGGCGGTGGCGTCGGCCGCCCCGTCCTCCACGAGCCGCCACACGAAGCCGGGCGCGTCGTCGGCAGCGGCGTTGACCGTGTCGAGCATGCCGACGAACGGTGCCATACGCGGGTCGTCGAGTGGGAAGCGGAGGGTGGCGACATTCAGCTGGGCGAGGTGGACTGCGGGCGCGGATGCGGTCATGGCCACATGGCAGCACGCATCGCCTTCTATGTCAATCGTCGTTGTTTTTAGAGGACTTCGGAGGCGGCCTCCACCACCACGCAGCACTCGCCCGGCCGGGCTGCCATGCGCGCCCGGACCGGGCCGCCGGTACCGAGCAGTCCCTCCAGCAGCGCGAGGTTCATGCCGCAGACGAGCGGCGGAAAGCGTTCGGCGACAGCATGGAAGGGGCAGTTGCGCATCCGGACGACAGCGGCGGCCGTCCCGGCCGCGTCCTCCGCACTTCCGGCGGCTTCCAGGTGCGGTTCGTAACCCCGGGCCGCGAGCGTCTCCATGGCTTCTTCGAGGCCGCCGCAGGGTGCCGCCGAACCGCGCAGGGCCTCGCCGCGACGGCGCGCGGCCGCGCAGAGCCCGGCGTCCAGCCCCGCCTGCTCGGCGGCTTCGGCGAGCAGTTCGGCCGCGGTGCGGTAGTCCCGGGCGGGCAGCGACACCGCCCGCTCCGCCCGGGCCCGGGTGTACACCTTGGCCGGCCGGCCCGCGCCCGGTCCCGAGCGCCCGGTCAGCCGCCGGCTCCCGGTGTCGAGCAGACCGGCCTCGGCCAGCCTGTCCAGGTGGTGCGCGGCGAGCGTGCGCGCCACCCCGGTCGCCTCGGCGGCCTCGTTACGGCCGACCTCGCGGCCCTGCGCGGCCACGTACTCGTACAGCCGGCGGCGCACCGGATCCTGCAACGCCGCGATCGCGTCGATGTCGTCCACCCGGCCATTCTAGGAACTACGCAGGTTGGAGATAGAAAGGGCCGGGCGATGACGGCCGCCCCGCCCATTGACGGGCAAATGACGGTCCCGATGACGGCCAATTGAGGGATTCGAGGGCTACACCAGATCCCTTCCCGGCCCTAGCGTTGCGACCACGTGAACGTTCTGGCCATTGGCCGTGCGCGACCGATCGTGCGCCGGCCACGGCCGTGCTCTGACAGTTTCCTGAACGGAGAGGGCGATGGCGCCCGTGGCGTGGCTGATCGACGGCCGGACGCGGAACCGCGGTGCGGTGCCGTACGTCCGCCCACGAGCGGATGAACGTCCCGCCACCCGCCCACCCGTGCCGGGGCGTTCCCCGTCGACCGTGGCCGGAACCGCCCGCGCGTCCTGGAGCCGGGCCGCCCCGCAGGCGCCGGACCGACCGCCCACCACCCGCTCCGTCACCATGCGCCCCGTCACCACGCGTTCTTCCATCTCCCGTTCTTCCACCTCCCGGACGCCGTCCGCACCCGCCCTCGTACGGGTGTGACGCACCCGGCGACGACCCGCTCCCCGGCGACGCCGACCCTCACTGGAACCACCGAAAGGCCACGGCATGACCACCCCGCAGCTGAACCGGATCGCCGGCGCGCCCATCTCCTGGGGCGTGTGCGAAGTGCCCGGCTGGGGCTACCAGCTGACACCCGAGCGGGTGCTGAAGGAGATGCGCGAGGTCGGCCTGGCCGCCACCGAGTTCGGCCCGGACGGCTTCCTGCCCGCCGCCCCCGAGGCGATGGCCCACGTCCTCGCCGACCACGACCTGCACGCCGTCGGCGGTTTCACCCCGCTGCTGCTGCACGTGCCCGGTCACGACCCGGTGCCCGAGGCGGAACGGCTCCTGGCGAACTACGCCGCCTCGGACGCGGAGGTCCTGGTCCTCTCCGCCATCACCGGCCAGGACGGCTACGACTCCCGCCCCGAGCTGGACGCCGACGGCTGGAAGCTGCTGCTGTCCAACCTCGACCGGCTGACCGCGCTGGCGGCCGAGCGCGGGGTACGGGCCGTACTGCACCCGCACGTCGGCACGATGGTCGAGAACGGCGACGAGGTCCGCCGCGTCCTGGAGCACTCCTCGGTCTCCCTCTGCCTCGACACCGGCCACCTGCTCATCGGCGGCACCGACCCCGCCGAACTCACCCGCCAGGCCCCCGAGCGCATCGCCCACACCCACATGAAGGACGTGGACCTCTCCCTCGCCGCCAAGGTGCAGTCCGGCCGCCTCACCTACACCGACGCCGTCCGCGCCGGCATGTACCGCCCGCTGGGCGCAGGTGACGTCGACGTCGAGGCCATCGTCACCCACCTGGCCACCCACGGCTACGACGGCTGGTACGTCCTCGAGCAGGACACCATCCTCACCGCGGACCCCGAGGGGAAGGGCCCGGTCGAGGACGTGTGGGCCAGCGCCGAACACCTTCGCTCGGTCCTGCGCGGGGCCGCATAGCCCCGCGCGGAGTTCGCCGCGCCGGCGGTCCAGGCGGACGCTGTGGGGGCACGGGACGGCATCGGTTCCTGCCCTGGTCCGACGTCAGGACCGTGCACGACGGACTCCGGCTCGTCGAGGCCGCCGGTCGCCCGGCGGGCGGCGGGCGGCGGGCGGCGTCATCGACGAGCGGCACGCCGAGCGCGTGGACGGGCCTGACCTCGCCCTGCCCCGGGGGGACGGTCCGCGCCACGGGCCGGGCCGGGACGGAGGTGCCGTCCCGGCCCGGCCTTCACGGAGGCTCGGTGGTCAGCCGTTGACGGGGGCGACCTCGACATAGTCGATGTCGGGCGCCCAGGACGAGGAGTTGGAGAACTTCAGGGTGTTGGTGCCGGCGGTGAGACCGACGGTGAGGACGGCTTCGGCGCACGGATCTGGGCCGCCGCGGACCGGGGCGACCTCAGACCGGAACAGGCACCCCTGGTCGTCCGCTCCCCGCTCACCGCCGGCGTCGGCACGACCGTGCACGGCCTGGCCGCGACACTGTTCGCCTTCGCCTCGCACCCCGAGCAGTGGCAGCGGCTGCGCGAACGCCCGGAGCCGGCGCGGGTGGCGTTCGACGAGGCGGTCCGCCGGCAGTCGCCGGTGCAGACCTTCTTCCGTACGGCCACCACCGACGTCACCGTCGGGGGGACCGTGATCCGGGAGGGAACGAGGATCCTCGTGTTCCTGGGGTCGGCCAACCGGGATCCGGCCAGGTGGCAGGACCCGGACCGCTTCGACCTCGCCCGGGACCCCTCCGGACACGTCGGCTTCGGTATGTGCATCCACCAGTGCGTCGGCCAGCACGTGGCACGGCTGGAGGCCGAGGCCCTGCTGACCGCACTGGTCCGCCGGGTGTCCCGCATCGAACTGGCCGGGCAGCCCGAGCGCCACCTCAACAACACCCTGCGCGCCTGGGCCGCCCTGCCGGTCCGCGTGCGCGTGGCCGGCTGAGCGGGCACGTCGAAGCCCACTGCGGTTCGGCAGCGCACCGCCTCCTGTGCGGCAGCACTGCTATCGGCCAACGCCCTCCACGTGGCCGCCGGCCGGCGAACCGCTCGGCTCCGTCGGCCGACGTGATCGCAGGGTGCCCGGTCCTGCTGCGGCGACGTGGCGTTGCGCGTCGACGCCGGCGGGTCTCCGGCATCCGAGAACGCGCACGTCAGAGACCCGCGCCGATGACGGTCGCTCATCGCCACAACCACCCTGTTACACGTGTCGTCAAATTACTGAACCGTAACCTACCGACTGCTACCACGAGTAACTTACTCGTGCGTAAGGTTCTGGCGAACCGCTACCGAGCGGCATGAACGCGCCATGGGACGGCCGCGTTCCGGTGCCGCTCTCACCTGTGCACCTCACTGCCGGCCGCTCCACGAGAGGTTTGCCATGCCCGTACGCAGACGACTTCTGGTCGCAGCAGTCACCGCTGCCGCCTGCCTGGGCGTCCAGGCCCTGTCGTCCTCCCCCGCTTCGGCGGCGGACGAGGTGATCTCCAGGGGAGTCACCATCCCCGCGTTCTACAACCCGCCCACCGACCTGCCCAGCGCCGACGGCACGCTGATCCGCAGCGAGCCGCTCAGCCTCGCCCTCAGCCTGCCTGGCCTCGACGGGCCGCTCCCCGGCAGCGCGACCCGCCTGATGTACAAGTCCACCGACTCGGACGGCCGGGCGGTGGCCGTGACCGGCGCCTACATCGAACCGGCCGCCGCGTGGCGGGGCGGCGGGGTACGCCCCCTGGTCGTGATCGCGCCCGGCACCATGGGACAGGGCGACCAGTGCGCCGCGTCCCTGGGGCTCGAACACCCCCTGACGGTCAACGGCCAGACGGTCTCCGTCGGTTACGAGGACCTGGCGGTCTACCGCCTGCTCGCGAAGGGCATCGCCGTGGTCGTCACCGACTACGTCGGCCTCGGCGCCACCGACCGGCTGCACACCTACGTCAACCGCGTCGACGAGGGCCACGCGGTGCTGGACGCCGCCCGTGCCGCCCGCTCGGTCGGCGGCGCCTCCGTCACCGACGCGTCCCGGGTGGGGCTGTTCGGCTACAGCCAGGGGGGCGGGGCGACCGCCGCCGCGGCCGAACTCCAGGCGTCCTATGCCCCCGACGTCCCGCTCGCCGGCACCTACGCGGGCGCTCCGCCCGCCGATCTGACCGCGGTCACCAAGGCCATCGACGGAAGCGAGCTGGCCGGTGCGCTGGGCTGGTCGCTCAACGGCTTCCTCCAGTCCGACCCCGATCTGAGGCCGATCGCCGAGGCGCATCTCAACGCCGCCGGAAAGGCCGCCCTCTCCGACCTGTCGACCATGTGCACCGGAGACGCGATCTTCGGCTACGCCTACGCGAAGAGCACCAAGTGGACGACCGACGGACGGTCCATCAGCGACATCATCGCCGACACGCCCGCCCTCCAGTCGTTCCTGGACAGCCAGCGCATCGGCTCCCTCGACCCGTCCGGGGCCGTCCGCATCGCAACCGGCGTCAGCGACAACCTCGTTCCGCACGCGCAGGCGCGGCAACTCGCCGTCGACTGGTGCCACAAGGGAGGCGATGTCACCTACAAGGCCGTCACCCTGCCGGACCTCGGCAGCGCGCTAGTCAACCACTTCGCCCCGCTCCTCACCGACCAGACCGCCGCCATCAACTGGCTGACCGACCGGCTCGCCGGCGAGGCGACCGTCTCCAACTGCTCCAGCATGCCCGCCCAGCCCTGATCGACCGCGCAGGTGGGGGGCAGCCCACGCGCGCCTCCCACCTGGCCACCGGTCCTCAGGGGCTGCTCTCCTGGACGCGCGGCTCGTCGGCCAGGAGTCCGGCGGCTCCGGCGGCTCCGGCGGGGCTGAACACGTCCTGGGCGGCGGGGCGGTGCCGCCGTGGAGTCCGGGGGTTCCCTTGAGCCGGGTCGCGGAGATGGTCAGTCCGCGGGTGGTCAAGGGGAGGGCGCGCTGGTGGACCGCGGCCCCTACGGCGGAGACCAGGTCGTCGCGGAGTCCGCTGAGCGGGCCGGTTCGCCCCGCAGCTCGGCGGCCTGGACACACCGGCCCGTGAACAGGTCCGTGCCCGGCCGCACCGCACCGTCGGAAACCCGGCGGCCGAGCCCGCGACGCGCATGCCCGGCTTCGACCCTCCGCAGCGGACGGCGGCCGAGCCCGGCGCCGGGCGCCCGGGACCCGACACCCGACGCCCCGACGCCCCGACGCCCCGACACCCGACACCCCGCACCCCGCACCCCGCACCCCGCACCCCGCACCCCGCACCCCGCACCCCGCACCCGAGGCATGATCGACGCCTTCGCCGCGGCCGGCGGGTGCTGCCGGAGGGAACGCGGTCCGCGCGTTCGCGGATCTTCCCGGATCCGCCATGTCTTGCGGTTTCCGCCGAGAACGCGTGCGACCGCTGTCAGCGGGAGTCGCCGGGCGCACAGTGAAGCCATCGGCGACGAGGCCGGACGGACGAAAGGTGCCAAGGATGCCGGAATTCAACGACGGGACCGCGGAGACCGAACTCCCGGCCGGTCCGGTCATGGTCACGGACGTCGTGGTCGTGGGATCCGGACCGGCGGGCGCCGCGGCTGCCCTGGCCCTCTCCACGCTCGGCGTGGACAACATCATGATCACCAAGTACCGCTGGACGGCCAACACCCCGCGGGCCCACATCACCAACCAGCGCGCCATGGAGGTCTTCCGCGACCTCGGCATCGAGGACCAGGTGCTCGCCGACGCCACGGACCACGACCTCGTCGGCGACACGGTGTTCTGCACCAGCATCGCCGGGGAGGAGATCGGCCGGATCCACACCTGGGGCACCCGCCCGGACCGCGAGGCCGACTACCGGCTCGCCTCGCCCTGTCTCACCGTCGACATCCCGCAGACCTACCTGGAGCCGATCCTGGTCCGCAACGCCGCCAAGCGCGGCACCCAGGTGCGGTTCTCCACCGAGTACCTCTCCCACACCCAGGACGACGACGGCGTCACCGTCGACGTCCTCGACCGGCTGACCGGGAAGGCGTACCTGATCCGCGCCAAGTACCTGATCGGCGCCGACGGCGCCCGCTCCATGGTCGCCGCCGACATCGGTCTACCCTTCGAGGGGGCGATGGACATCGCCGGCTCGATGAACATCACCTTCAAGGCCGACATCAGCCGTTACGTCTCCCACCGGCCCTCGGTCCTGTACTGGGTGATCCAGCCCGGCTCGAACGTCGGCGGGATCGGCGCGGGCCTCGTCCGGATGGTCCGCCCGTGGAACGAGTGGCTGATCGTGTGGGGCTACGACATCAACGAGGAGCCCCCGCAGGTCGACGAGGCGGCGGCGGTCCAGATCGTCCGCAACCTCCTCGGCATGCCCGACCTCGACGTCGAGATCACCGGCACCAGCCTCTGGGGCAACAACGAGATGTACGCCACCCACCTGCACAGCGGCCGGGTGTTCTGCGCCGGCGACGCCGTCCACCGGCACCCGCCGAGCAACGGCCTCGGCTCCAACACCTCGGTGCAGGACGCCTACAACCTCGTCTGGAAGCTGGCCGCCGTCCTCAAGGGCCAGGCGGATCCCGCGCTGCTCGACACCTACTCCGCCGAGCGGGCGCCGGTCGCCGAGCGGATCGTGAAGCGGGCCAACAGGTCCAGCCGCGAGTTCGTCGACATCTTCAAGGCCCTCGGTGTCCTCGACGCCACGACGGAGACCGAGATGGCGGCCGCGATCGAGGAACGCAAGGCCAACACCCCGGCGGGCGCCGCCAAACGGGCCGCCCTGGTGCGGGCGATGGACCTGAAGAACTACGAGTTCAACGCGCACGGCGTCGAACTCGGCCAGTTCTACACCTCGTCGGCGATCCTCTCCGACGGCAGTGCACCGCCGGTCCCGTCCCGCGACCCCGACCTCTACTACGAGATGTCCACGGTGCCGGGCTCGCGTCTGCCGCACGCCTGGGTCGGGGACAGCGCGCACCGCAAGGCGCTGATGGACCTGGCGCCGTACGACCGCTGGACGCTCATCACCGGCATCGCCGGCGAGGCGTGGGAGGCCGCGGCCGAGAAGGTCGGCCAGGAACTCGGGGTGCCGCTGGCCACGGTCGTCATCGGCCCGGGCCGCGAGGTCACCGACCTCTACTACGACTGGGCCAAACTGCGCGAGGTCGAGGAGAGCGGGGTGCTGCTGGTCCGCCCCGACAAGCACATCGCCTGGCGGGCCATGACCCTGCCGGACGATCCGGAGGGCCGGCTGCGCGACGCTCTGGCCGCCGTACTGGGAAGGGCCTGATCCGGTGCGTTTCGACCATGAGACCCTGCCGCAGCGCGTCCGGTTCGCGTCCGGTGCGGCGGCCGCCGGCCTCCGCACCGAAGTCGAACTCCTCGGCGGCCTGCGGCCGATGGTGATCGCCGACCCGGCCGCACGGGCCGTCGCCCGCGAGATCGCGGCCGGGCTGCCCGTCGCGCACTGGCACGACCGGGACGGCGATGTCGTCATGCACGTCCCGGTCGCGGTGGCCGAGCGGGCCCGAGCGGCGGCGGCGGAGCACGACGTGGACGTGGTGGTCGCCGTCGGCGGCGGCTCGACGACCGGTCTGGCCAAGGCGGTCGCCCTGACCTCCGGCATCCCGGTGGTCGCGGTGCCGACCACCTACGCCGGCTCCGAGGCCACCGCGGTCTGGGGCCTGACCGAGGACGCCCGCAAGACGACGGGCACCGACCCGCGGGTCCTGCCCCGCGCCGTCGTCTACGACGCCGCCCTGACGCTGACCCTGCCGGTCGGCATGAGCGTGGCCTCGGGGCTCAACGCCCTCGCGCACTGCGTCGACTCGATGTGGGCGCCCCGCACCGACCCGATCGACCAGGCCCTCGCGGCCGAGGGTGTCCGTGCCCTGCGCACCGGGCTGCCCCTGATCGTCAAGGAGCCGGAGGGACTGGACGGCCGTGAACGGGCCCTGTACGGCGCGTACCTCTCCGCGACCGCCTTCGCGTCCGCCGGCTCGGGACTCCACCACAAGATCTGCCATGTCCTCGGCGGCATGTTCGACCTGCCGCACGCCCAGACCCACGCCGTCGTCCTCCCGCACGTCCTCGCCTTCAACGCCCCGCACGCCCCCGAGGCCGAACGACGGCTCGCGGCGGCCTTCGACGCGCCGACGGCGACCGCCGGACTGGCCCTCGTGTACGACGAGTTGGACCCGCCGCGCGCCCTGCGCGACCTCGGTATGCCCGAGGACGGCATCACTCCGGCGGCGGAGGCGATCGTTGCCGCCGCCCCGCCCGACAACCCGCGGGCCGTCACGCTCGGACCGGTCCGCCGGCTGGTGCGTGCGGCCTGGGAAGGAGCACGGCCATGACCAGCGAGACCCGGGCCGCCGTCCCCGCCGAGCAGCAGGCGCGGGAGGCCGAGATCACCCGGCAGGTTCTCGACTCGTTCGGCGACTGCACCGATCCCCGGCTCAAGGAGGTCCTGGAGTCCCTCGTACGGCATCTGCACGCGTTCGTCCGGGAGGTGCGGCTGACGGAGGACGAGTGGAGCAAGGGGATCGACTTCCTCACCCGGGCCGGGCACATCACCCACGACCGGCGCCAGGAGTTCATCCTCCTCTCGGACGTCCTCGGCGCCTCCATGCAGACCGTCGCCGTCAACAACCAGGCGTACGGTGACGCCACCGAGGCCACCGTCTTCGGCCCCTTCTTCGTCGAGGAGAACCCGGAGATCGAGAACGGCGGGGACATCGCGTTCGGCGCCGCCGGTGAACCCTGCTGGGTGGAGGGAACCGTCACCGACAGCACCGGCAAGCCGGTCCCCGGTGCGCGCATCGAGGTGTGGGAGGCGGACGAGGACGGCTTCTACGACACGCAGTACGGCGACGACCGCACGGCCGCGCGTGCGCATCTGTTCACCGGGGCGGACGGCGGCTACCGCTTCTGGGGCCTGACCCCGACCCCGTACCCGATCCCCCACGACGGACCGGTGGGCGAACTGCTGGCGGCGACCGGGCGCTCACCGATGCGGGCCTCGCATCTGCACTTCATGGTCAGTGCGCCCGGCCTGCGCACCCTGGTCACGCACATCTTCGTGAAGGGCGACGAACTGCTGGGCCACGACGCGGTGTTCGGTGTGAAGGAGTCGCTGGTCAAGGAGTTCCGTCGGCAGCGGCCGGACACCCCGGCACCCGACGGGCGGGACCTGGAAGGGCGCGCCTGGTCGCGGGTCGGGTTCGACATCGTGCTCGCACCGGACGGCGCCTGACCCACCACCCCGAGCGGGCGGCGCGTCCGGCTCTCCCCCGGCCGTCAGCCGTCGGCGTCGGCCGCCCGGGCCTCCCGCAGCACATCGGTGGCCCGCACCCCGTACCGCTCCTTGAACCGGTGCGAGAACCGGGCCGCCGAACCGAAGCCGCAGCGCGCGGCCACCTCGGCGACGGTCGGGTTCCCGCCCCCGGCCAGCAGTGCCCGCGCCCCCTCGAGCCGGCGTGCCAGCAGGTACTGCGGGACGGTCGTACCGCCGGCGGCGAACACCCGCGACAGGTGCCGCTCGCTGATCCCGATGCCCTTGGCGATCCGGACGGCGTTCAGCCCGCTGTCGCTCAGGTGGTCCTCGGCATAGGCCTTGGCCATCGCCAGATGGACGGCGGAGAGCGCGGCCGGACGGCCGGTCACCACGCCGGCGAGCAGATCGAGCAGGGTGTCCTCGTCGACCGGCCGGGACGTCTCGGGATGCACGGCGCGGCCGGCCAGCCGCGCCAGCGTCCTGGCCTGCAGGTCGCCGGTGCCGAAGTCGAACATCCGGGGGCGGGCCACCGGCTCCGGCCCGGTGATCTCCCGCCACACCTGCCGCGGCACCTTGACGGCCAGTTCCTCGAGGCCCTGGGAGAAGCCGCGCATGAAGGGCCGGTCCGCGTCGCACACGATCAACTGGCCCGGCCGGACCACCTGTACTCCGCCGTCGTGATAGAAGAACGCCTCCCCGACCAGCGTCAGGTAGCAGGCGATGGCCTCGGACGGCAGCTGCCGGACGACCGCACGGGTACGTTCGACGACGTGGGGATTCCCCGTCACCCGGGCCACATGCACCCTGGGCAGCTGCAGGTTGATCTCCGTCGCCTCCAGGACCTCGTCGTCGAGCGACCGGCAGCGCAGGCCGATCAACGCGGTCGCGTTGTGGTCCTCCCACAGCGCGACACGCTGGGCCTCGGGCAGCCCGGCCGTGCTGAAACGCACGGGCCCCGACACCATGCCGGTCGTCATCCTCCCAGAGTATTCCCTCGGTGCCGTCAACCGGTCGTCCGCGCCGTTGCCCTCCGGTCCCCGGGCCCTCCGGTCCCCGGGCTCGGCGCCGGGTGGCGCAGGCCGGTCCGGGCCGCCGCCGGCGAGACGCCTCTCCGGGAGTACGACGGCCAGGACCACGCCGACGTGCCGGCAGGCCGAGATCACAGCCCGCCCACCGCCCCGAGGCCGGTGCCGGACAGGTGGCCGGCCGACTGGTCGGCCGTGCGGCAACAGCTCACCGACGAGGTCAGCGGCCTACTGGCCCGGATGACCCGCCACCAGGCATGGCCCCACGTCGGGGCACCGGCCGGCGCGGATGAGCCTGGCCTGGCAGCCACCCCCGATCACCCCCGGCAGCGGCATGAACCTGGGGGGCCGTACCCGCGGGAGCGATCAGACGCCGCCCGAGCCGCGTGCGTCGACGTGATGGGCCACACCGTCCCCCCCTACAACCCCACGATCTTGTTCCACCGCTGGGCGAACTCCACCCGTTCCGTCGACGTGATGTCCCGGGCGATCGCGAGGCGCTTGCGCATCGCCGCGTTGGGGAAGATCAGGGGGTTGTCGGCGAGGGCCGCGGTGTCCTTGTCCTTGGAGTCGGCGAGGACCTGCTGGGCCGCCGGGACCGGGCAGACGTAGTTGACCCAGGCGGCCAGCTCGGCGGCGACCTCGGGCTGGTAGTAGTAGTCGACGAGACGCTCCGCGTTGGCCTTGTGGTCGGCGCGGTCCGGGATCATCAGGGAGTCGGACCAGAGCTCCGCCCCCTCCTCGGGGACGACGAAGCTGATGTCGGGGTTGTCCGCCTGGAGCTGGATGACGTCGCCGGAGTACGCCTGGCAGGCCAGGACGTCCCCGCTGACCAGGTCCTTGGTGTAGTCGTTGCCGGTGAAGCGGCGGATCTGGCCGCGGTCCACCTCCCGCTGCACCTCGTCGCAGACGGCGTAGAAGTCGTCGGCCGTCCACTTGGTGATGTCCACGCCGTTGCCCTGCATGAGCAGCGCGAAGGCCTCGTCGAGGCCGGAGAGCAGGGTCACCCGGCCCTTGAGGTCGCTCGCCCACAGGTCCTTGACGTGCCGGATCTCGCGGCCCAGCTTCCTGCGGTTGTACGCGATGCCGGTGATGCCCGACTGCCAGGGCACGGTGGAGAGGCGGCCCGGGTCGAACGCGGGCGAGCGGAGCAACGGGTCCAGGTACTTCGCCACGTTCGGCTGGTGGGCGCGGTCCATCGTCTGGACCCAGCCCAGGCGGACGAACCGGGCGCACATCCAGTCGCTGATGACGATCAGGTCGCGGCCGGTGGACTGGTGGTTCATCAGCGCGGGGCTGATCTTGCCGAAGAACTCGTCGTTGTCGTTGATCTCCTCGATGTAGTCGACGGAGATCCCGGTGCTCTTCTCGAAGGCGTCGAGGGTGGGCCGCTTGTTCGGGTTGTCGTCGTCGACGTCGATGTACAGCGGCCAGTTGGCGAAGACCAGCTTGTGGTCCGCGGCGGACACGTCGGTCACGGCGCGGTCGCCGGCCTTGACGTAGGCGGCGGGCACCCCGCAGCCCGCCAGCGCGCCGAGCGCGGCGGTGCCGCCGAGCGCGCGCAGCAGGGAGCGACGGGAGAGCGCGGGCGTCTGGGAAGAGGTCTGGGGCACGCCCGAAGCATGTCGCGCCCGCGTCTCACCGGGCAATCGACGCTGCGTCGAGCCACCTGACGCGGACCCGACACCTTGTCGATGCCCCGGACGGCGCCCCGAAAGGGGCGCGGGGAACTGCGCGACCAGCCCCCACGCACCCGCACCCGACCCACAACCTGCGGCCTACGGCCTACGGCTTACGCGTCCAGCGACGTCATCACGTGCTTGATCCGCGTGTAGTCCTCGAACCCGTACCCGGACAGGTCCTTGCCGTACCCGGACTTCTTGAAGCCGCCGTGCGGCATCTCCGCGACCAGCGGGATGTGCGTGTTGATCCACACGCAGCCGAAGTCCAGCTTCTTGGACATCCGCATCGCGCGCCCGTGGTCCTTGGTCCACACCGAGGACGCGAGCGCGTACTCGACGCCGTTGGCCCAGCCCACGGCCTGCTCCTCGTCCGTGAAGGACTGGACGGTGATGACCGGCCCGAAGACCTCGTTCTGGATGATCTCGTCGTCCTGCTTGAGGCCGGAGACGACGGTCGGCGCGAAGAAGTAGCCCTTGTCGCCGACCCGCTGACCGCCGGCCTCGACCTTCGCGTGCGCCGGGAGCCGCTCGATGAAGCCGGCGACCTGCTTGAGCTGGTTCGGGTTGTTCAGCGGTCCGAACAGCACGTCCTCGTCGTCCGGCTGGCCCGTCTTGGTCTCGGCGGCGGCCTTCGCGAGCGCCGCGACGAACTCGTCGTGGATGGACTCCTGGACGAGCACCCGGGTCGCCGCCGTACAGTCCTGGCCGGCGTTGAAGAAGCCCGCCACCGAGATGTCCTCGACGGCCTTGGCGATGTCGGTGTCCTCGAAGACGACGACGGGGGCCTTGCCGCCCAGCTCCAGGTGGACCCGCTTGAGGTCCTTGGAGGCGGACTCGGCGACCTGCATGCCGGCCCGCACGGAGCCGGTGATGGAGGCCATCGCCGGGACCGGGTGCTCGACCATCGCACGGCCGGTGTCACGGTCACCCGTGACGACGTTGAAGACGCCCTTGGGGAGGATCCCGCCGATGATCTCGGCCATCAGGACGGTCGACGCCGGGGTGGTGTCCGACGGCTTCAGGACGACGGTGTTGCCCGCGGCGATCGCCGGGGCGAACTTCCACACGGCCATCATCATCGGGTAGTTCCACGGCGCGACCTGCGCGCAGACGCCGACCGGCTCGCGGCGGACGATGGAGGTCATCCCCTCCATGTACTCGCCGGCCGACCGGCCCTCCAGCATCCGGGCCGCGCCGGCGAAGAACCGGATCTGGTCGACCATCGGCGGGATCTCCTCGGAGCGGGTGAGCCCGGTCGGCTTGCCGGTGTTCTCCACCTCCGCCGCGATGAGTTCCTCGGCCCGCTCCTCGAACGCGTCCGCGATCTTCAGCAGCGCCTTCTGCCGCTCGGCGGGCGTGGTGTCGCGCCAGCCCGGGAAGGCCGCGGCCGCGGCCGCCATCGCCGCGTCGACGTCGGCCTCGCCGGACAGCGGGGCGGTGGCGTACGCCTCGCCGGTCGCCGGGTTGACCACCTCGGTGGTCCGTCCGTCGGCGGCGTCCCGGAACTCACCGTCGATGTAATTGCGCAGACGACGCAGCTCGGTGCTCACTGCCGGCCCTCCAAGTTCGGGTGTCCATTCACTGAGACACCCACAGTAATCCGAGATCCCACGTTTTCAACACCCCCACAGCCGCCACGTCTGCGAAATCCGCAATCCACGACACCTCAAACAACGAATTTCATCGATACGGCCTTGCGGAACCGTCGAGACGTCGTGCACAGTGAGGTCGTGGCCAGTCGAAGCGCAGACCAGAGGGACTCGTCGCGCGAGTCCAGGAACGGCACCCCGCAGTTGGACGCCGTTTCCCTCGCCATCATCCAGCAGCTCCAGGAGGACGGCCGCCGGCCGTACGCCGCGATCGGCAAGGCCGTCGGCCTGTCGGAGGCGGCCGTGCGTCAGCGCGTCCAGAAGCTGCTGGACCAGGGCGTCATGCAGATCGTCGCCGTCACGGACCCGCTCACCGTGGGCTTCCGCCGGCAGGCGATGGTCGGCATCAACGTCGAGGGCGACGTCGAGTCGATCGCGGACGCGCTGACGGCCATGTCGGAAGTCGAGTACGTGGTGATGACCGCGGGCTCGTTCGACATCCTCGCGGAGATCGTCTGCGAGGACGACGACCACCTGCTGGACGTCATCAACAAACGCATCCGGGCCCTGCCCGGCGTGCGCTCCACCGAAAGCTTCGTCTACCTGAAGCTGAAGAAGCAGACCTACATGTGGGGAACCCGATAACCGTGACCCAGAAGGACCTCAGCCGCACCGCGTACGACCACCTGTGGATGCACTTCACCCGCATGTCCTCGTACGAGAACTCGCCCGTCCCGACCATCGTCCGGGGCGAGGGCACCTACATCTACGACGACAAGGGCAAGCGCTACCTCGACGGTCTCGCCGGTCTGTTCGTGGTCCAGGCCGGTCACGGCCGCACCGAACTCGCCGAGACCGCCTTCAAGCAGGCCCAGGAGCTGGCGTTCTTCCCTGTGTGGTCGTACGCCCACCCGAAGGCCGTCGAGCTTGCGGAGCGGCTGGCCGACCACGCCCCCGGCGACCTGAACAAGGTCTTCTTCACCACCGGCGGCGGCGAGGCCGTCGAGACCGCCTGGAAGCTCGCCAAGCAGTACTTCAAGCTGCAGGGCAAGCCGACCAAGTACAAGGTCATCTCCCGCGCGGTCGCCTACCACGGCACCCCGCAGGGCGCCCTGTCGATCACCGGCCTGCCGGCGCTGAAGGCCCCCTTCGAGCCCCTCGTCCCCGGTGCCCACAAGGTCCCGAACACCAACATCTACCGCGCCCCGATCCACGGCGACGACCCGGAGGCCTTCGGCCGCTGGGCCGCCGACCAGATCGAGCAGCAGATCCTCTTCGAGGGCCCCGACACCGTCGCCGCGGTCTTCCTGGAGCCGGTCCAGAACGCGGGCGGCTGCTTCCCGCCCCCGCCCGGCTACTTCCAGCGCGTGCGCGAGATCTGCGACCAGTACGACGTGCTCCTGGTCTCCGACGAGGTCATCTGCGCCTTCGGCCGGCTGGGCACGATGTTCGCCTGCGACAAGTTCGGCTACGTCCCGGACATGATCACCTGCGCCAAGGGCATGACCTCGGGCTACTCCCCGATCGGCGCGTGCATCGTCTCCGACCGCGTCGCCGAGCCGTTCTACAAGGGCGACAACACCTTCCTGCACGGCTACACCTTCGGCGGCCACCCGGTCTCCGCGGCGGTCGGCCTCGCCAACCTCGACCTGTTCGAGCGCGAGAACCTCAACCAGCACGTCCTGGACCACGAGGGCGCCTTCCTCTCCACCCTGCAGAAGCTGCACGACCTGCCGATCGTCGGCGACGTCCGCGGCAACGGCTTCTTCTACGGCATCGAGCTCGTCAAGGACAAGGCCACCAAGGAGTCCTTCAACGACGAGGAGACCGAGCGCGTCCTGTACGGCTTCCTCTCCAAGGCCCTGTTCGAGAACGGCCTGTACTGCCGTGCCGACGACCGCGGCGACCCGGTCGTCCAGCTCGCCCCGCCGCTGATCTCCAACCAGGAGACCTTCGACGAGATCGAGCAGATACTGCGCGCCACCCTCACGGAGGCGTGGACCAAGCTCTGATCATCGGATCAGCGGTCTGACCATCCGGCCCCGGCGCCGTCCGTTCGAGTGAGAACGGCGGCCCGGGGCCGTGTGCTGTCCGGGCTCCGCCGCCCCGCCTGCCTAGCGTGCACGTGACCGATCGGCCCAGCCTTCGTTCCCCCGGACGTGGGAAGGCACGGCAAACGGATCAGAACCGAGGTGTACGCCCATGGAGGCCCCGCCGGACAACGACGTGCTGTGGGCACGCGCCCTGCACTTCAGCCACCAGGACGGCTCACCCGGCATCGCCGGCATCTCGCTGGCCGTGCGGGAGGGCGAGATCCTCGCCGTCAGCGGCCCGCGCGGCAGCGGCAAGACGACACTCCTGAGGTGCCTCGCCGGTCTGGTCCCGGCGCAGGACGGCGAGGTCTGGTTCAACAGCAAGGCCGTGCACCGGATGGGCCCGTTCGCCCGCGAGCGGCTGCGCCGCGACCGCTTCGGCTGGATCGACCCGGCCCCGGCCCTCGTCCCCGAACTGAACGTCTGGGAGAACACCGCCCTGCCCCTGATGCTGCGCGGCACCGGCCGCCGCCGGGCCAAGGTGGCAGCGCTGGAGTGGCTGGAGCGCCTCGACGTCGGCGACAAGGCCCGCAAGCACCCGGCCGAGCTCCAGCAGGCCGAACGCCAGCGCGTCTCCATCGCCCGCGCCCTCGCCCCCGCGCCCACGGTCCTCTTCGCCGACGAGCCGACGGCCCCGCTGCACCGCGCCGACCGCGCCCATGTGCTGCGCACCCTCACCACGGCCGCCCGCTCGCACGGCATCACGGTCGTCCTCGCCACGCACGACGCGGAGACGGCGGCCCTCGCCGACCGCAAGGTCGACCTCCTGGACGGGCGCCGGGTGAACACCGTCCATCTGCCGCCGGTCCCCGAAACGGAGGGCCGGGCCGAGTGCTCAGTCTCCGTCTGACCCGCGCCGCCCGGCCGGCCGTCCACGTGCGCCGCCTCCTGGTGGCCGCCGCGGCGGCGGGCACGGGCTTCCTCCTCCTTTCCGCCCTCGGCTACGCGCTGGCCCACCCGAACCACTCGACGGCGGCCCTCCTGCGCCTGTCCTGGTGCGCGGTCCCGGCCGCCAGCACGGTGTACCTCGCGGTCGCGGTGGCCCGCACCGACCCCGGCGCCAGGCCGCGCTCCGGTCTCTCCGCCTTCGGCCTGGGACCGGCCCGCCTGATGGCGATCGCCGCCCTCAACACGGCCCTCGCCTGCACCCTCGGCTCCGTGCTGGCCCTCCTGGTCTTCCTCCACCTGCGCGGCGACCTCACGGGCATGCCCTTCGACGGCGCGGCGAAGGACTTCCTGGCGGCCGACAGGTCCCTGCCCGTCCCGGCGGCCCTGACCCTCCTGGCCGTCCTCCCGGTCCTCGCCTCCACGACGGTCGCCCTGGCCCTCCGCCCCCGCGACCTGCCCCACCCCGGCACCCGGACCCGCGTCTACGGCCGCTTCGGCGCCTACGACCGCACCGCAAAGCCCGAATCCTTCGGCACCTACGGCCGCTTCGGCGCCCGCTTCTTCCGCAGCCCCACCCCCAGCCCCCAGCCCACGAACCCCCCACCCCACCCGACAGACGCCACCCAGCCACCGCTCCAGCCCGGGCACGGCCCCCAGCCACCGCTCGACCTCTCGCACGGCCCCCAGCCACCGCTCCACCTCTCGCACGCCGCCCAACCGCCCGCGCATCCCGCGCACGACGCCCCGCCGTCTTCGGAATCCGCGGGCAGTCGTGCCGCTGGGGCGGCACGGGTGGGCGCGGACGGCACCCTGCGAGCGCCGGTAAGCGACACCCCCCTCGCCTCAGCCCCAGCCGACCCCACCCATGACACCCCGGCCCCCCTCCCCGGCCTCCCCGCCGTCCCCGACCTCCCCACCGCCCAACCCCCCGGCCTCCCCTGGGGCATCGCCGTGCTCGCCGCAGGCCTCGCCGTGGAGTCCTACGCCGGCGTCACCGAGACCGCCCCGCACACCACCCTCCCCGGCGGCCTGTCCGGCGGCCCCGCAGGTGTCCTCGCCGGCTGGGCCCTCACCGCCCTCGGCCTGATCCTCGCCGCCCCCGGCCTCACCCACCTCTGCGGCCGCCTCCTCCAGGCCGTCCGCCCCGGCGCCCGCCGCCTCCTCGCCGGCCGCGTCCTGATGGCGGAGGCCACCCGCGTCGGCCGCCCCCTCGGCGTCGTCTGCGCGGTGGCGTCGGCCGCCTTCGCGACCACCGCCCTCCACGGCGGCGACGGCAGCGCCCCCGCCTTCGGCCCCCTCACCGCGCTCGGCGGCCTCGTGGTGGCCGGCTGCACGGTCGCCACCCTCCTCACCGCCGCCGTCGAGGCCCGCCAGTCCCGCGCCGACATCACCGCGGCCCTGCTCCGCCTGGGCGCCCCGGCGACCGTGCTGCGCAGCGCCGCGGCCCTGCGCACCGGCGCCCTGCTGGCCTTCTTCGGCCCCCTCACCCTCCTGATCGCGGACCTCGCCGCACTCCCGCTCGCCCGCTGAAAGCCCGACTGAACGGCGGACTGAACGGCCGTACGAGCGGCCGTTCGAAAAAATCCGCGCCCGGCGCGATGACTTTCGCGGCGCACCCCGGTCTATCCCCCCGAACGGCACGACACCCGAGGGAGAGACCCCATGTACCAGCAGATGATCTTCGTGAACCTGGCCACCGACGACGTCGCCGCGTCCCGGAAGTTCTTCACGGAGCTCGGCTACTCGATCAACCCGCAGTTCAGCAACGACGACTGCTCCTGCGTCGTGATCAGCGACACGATCATCGCGATGCTGCTGAGCAAGCAGCGCTACGCCGACTTCACGAAGAAGGAGATCGCCGACTCGACGAAGACCAGCGAGGTGCTGATCTGCCTGAGCGCGGAGAGCCGCGAGAAGGTCGACGAGCTCGTGGGCAAGGCGGTCGCGGCCGGCGGCACGGCCAACGACGACGTCCAGGACCAGGGCTTCATGTACGGCCGTTCCTTCGAGGACCTCGACGGCCACAGCTGGGAGGTCGTGTGGATGGACCCGGCGGCGGTCCAGGGCTGACACCTACAGTGGGCGGGTGCATCCGACACCCGCCCAGCCGCACCCCGCCCAGCCAGGCTCCACGCCGTCGCACCGGGCCGCCCGCGACCGTGAGATCGAGTCCCTCGCCGAGTTCGACGAGGTCGTCGCCGCGCACGGAACGCTCGCGCAGTACCGGATCCAGGCCGTCGATCTGACGGACCGTACGGACGTCCTGCTGACCACCGACACCACCGGCGCCGTCTTCCTCGGCTGCCCGATGTCCCCCGAGGCCGCCGCCCGGGCCGGCGCGTCCGGCGCGCTGGTGTTCCCGCCGGTCCCGGACCTCCCCTTCGATCCCTACCGCGCCTTCGTCTACACGCCCGGCGAGCTGTTCGACTCGCTCGACGCGGGCTACGAGGCGACTCCGGACGCCCGTTCGTACGCCTGGTTCCAGCAGACGAGGGCGGACGGCGACATATTCGGCTCGATGCTGCGCTCGATCCACGACGACGCGGTCTCCGACGCGCTGGACGAACTCCTCGTCGGCGCCCGGGTGGTGGGCGTGATGGGCGGGCACGCGATGGCGCGCGGCACGGCCGAGTACGCCGGTGCCGCCCGGCTCGGCCGGGAGCTCGCGCGGACGGGGTTCACGGTGGCGACCGGCGGCGGCCCCGGCGCGATGGAGGCGGCGAACCTCGGCGCGTACGCGGCGCCCTTCGACGACGGGATGCTCGACGAGGCACTGGAACTCCTCGCCAAGGCGCCGTTGTTCCGGCCGTCCGTCACCGACTGGGCGCGCGCCGCCTTCGAGGTCCGCGAGCGCTGGCCCGACGGCGGCCCGTCGGTCGGCATCCCCACCTGGTTCTACGGCCACGAGCCGCCGAACGCCTTCGCCGCGCACATCGCCAAGTACTTCGCCAACGCCACCCGCGAGGACGGCCTGCTGGCCCGCTCCAACGCCGGCGTGGTCTTCCTGCCGGGTGCCGCCGGGACCGTACAGGAGATCTTCGACAACGCGACGCCCAACTACTACGAGTCACGCGGTGAGCCGACCCCGATGGTGCTCGTGAACGAGGCGCACTGGAGCGAGAAGCTGCCGGCCTGGCAGCTGCTGACCTCGCTCGCGGGGGAGCGCGCGATGGCGTCCCGTATCGCCCTCGTTGACCGGATCGAGCAAGCTTCACAAGCGCTGAAACGTCTCACCAATTAAAGAGAAGGTAAAGTCAACATCCGTGGACCGCATATGCGTTGACACTACTTACGGCACACTTATAGACCTGAGGGACTCTTGGGGATTCTGATGCCTCACCGCATTGCCGCATCAACTCCCCTTCAGCCCCCCTCAGTTATGCACTCAGTAAGGACAAACGTGTCCATATCCCGCCGCAGTGCACGTCGTTCCGTGCGCATCCTGGGTGTTGCCTCCGCGTCGGCCGCGCTGGCCCTGGGCGTCTCCAGCAGCGCCTTCGCGTGCAACATCTCCGAGTTCTCCGCCGAAGCCACCTGCGACGGCTCCAACGGCGTCATCACGGTCACCGACCAGGACGCCTCGGGTACCCCGGCCACCATCACCGTCTTCCTCGAGAGCAACGGTGCCGACGCGAAGCAGGTCGGCGACGCGCAGACCGTCAAGGGCTCCAAGGCCGGCAAGAAGGTCACCTTCTCCGAGGACTGGGCGCCCAACGCGACGTACCGCGTCCGCGTCAAGGTCGACAGTGGCAACATCCACATCGACACGGACATCACGCCCAACCTGACGACCCCGTCGACCGCGTGCAAGTCGGACGAGAGCGCCAGCCCCTCCCCGTCGGACTCGGCCACCCCGTCGCCCTCGGCGTCCGAGACCACTCCGGCCGAGTCGGACTCCCCGACCCCGTCGGCCACCGAGAGCAGCAGCACGGCCCCGGCGACCACGTCGGACAACGCCCCGTCCCCGGCCGTCGGTGAGTCGAACCTCGCCGAGACCGGTGCCAACTCCAACACCGGCCTGATCGCCGGTATCGCCGCCGCGCTCGTGGTGGTCGGCGGTGGAGCCGTCTGGTTCGGCATGCGCCGTCGTGGGGCGCACAGCGGCAGCTGACGCGCCGCTCACCACACCCGTACACCGTCGAGGCCCGTCCCGTATCCCCGGGGGCGGGCCTCGGCCGTACCCGCGCACGAGGTCAGTGCAGTACGACGGTCTCCGCCGCCTCGAACGCGACGCCCACCGCGTCCCCGGCCTCCGGCGCCTCCCGCAGCGCACAGGCCGCCTCCAGGCGCGGCCCGTCCCCGGGCTGGAGGTGGACGGTGACGTGGGTGCCCTGGAAGGTGCGGGCGGTCACCGTGCAGGGCAGCCCCGCGTCGGCGGCGACGAGCCGCACCCCCGCCGGCCGCACCAGCAGCGTCCGCGGGCCCTGCGCCGAACCCTCGGGCACCGGGACCTTCCCCCACGGCGTCACCGCGACGGTTCCCTCGACGGTCGCCGGGACCACGTTGCCGAAGCCGAGGAAGCGGGCCACGAACTCGTCCGCGGGCCGCTGCCAGACGTCGAGGGGCGTGCCGGACTGGGCGATCCGCCCGTCCCGCATCACCACCACCCGGTCGGCCAGCGCGAACGCCTCCCCCTGGTCGTGCGTCACCGCCAGCACGGTGGTGCCCAACCGCCCGAACAGCTCCCGGAGTTCGACCACCAGCCGCTCCCGCAGCGAGCGGTCGAGCTGCCCCAGCGGTTCGTCGAGCATCAGCAGCCGAGGCTGCGGCGCCAGCGCCCGCGCGAGCGCAACCCGCTGCTGCTCGCCGCCGGAGAGCCCGGCGACGGCCCGCCCGGCCGCTCCCGGAAGCCCCACCAGCTCCAGCAACTCACCGACCCGTTCGGCCTGTTCCGCTCTCCCAACGCCCCGCATCCGGAGCCCGAAGGCCACGTTCCCGCCGACGTCCCGCTGCGGGAACAGCTGGTGGTCCTGGAACATCAGGCCGACGCCCCGCCGGTGGGCCGGCACCCGCGCCTGGTCGTGACCGTCGAGCAACACCCGCCCAGAGCCGAGCGGTTGCAGCCCCGCCACCGCCCGCAGCAGCGTCGACTTGCCGCTCCCGCTCGGCCCGAGCACGCACACCACCTCGTGCTCGGCCACCTCCAGGCCGACGGCGTCGAGCACGGCCCGCCCGCCGAACCGCACGGTGGCCTCGTCCAGTTCGAGAAGCGGCATCAGAACTCCCCCGTCCGGTCGGTGCGCAGCCGCTCAAGGACCAGCAGGGCCACCGCGCACACCACCATCAGAATCGTGGAAAGGGCCATTGCCTGGCCGTAGTTGAGATCACCGGGGCGGGACAGCAGCCGGGCCACGGCGACCGGCAGGGTCGGGTTGTCCGGCCGCGCGATGAACACCGTCGCCCCGAACTCCCCCAGCGACACCGCGAACGCGAAGCCCGCCGCGATCAGCAGCGCCCGCCGCACCAGGGGCAGATCGACCTCCCGCCACACCCGCCAGGGCGAGGCCCCCAGCACGGCCGCCGCCTCCCGCAGCCGCTCGTCCACGGCCCGCAGCACGGGCAGCATGGTCCGCACGACGAAGGGCACGCCGACCAGCGCCTGCGCGAGCGGGACGAGGATCCAGGACTGGCGCAGGTCCAGCGGCGGCTTGTCGAGCGCGATCAGGAACCCGAAGCCGACGGTCACCGCGGACACCCCGAGCGGCAGCATCAGCAGGGCGTCGAACCCTCGTACCAGGCGCCCCGCGTCCCGCCGGGCCAGCGCGGCGGCCGCGAGCCCGCCGATCACCACGGCGACGGCGGTGGCGGCGACCGCGTACTGCAGCGAGTTGACGACCGACTCGATCGGCGCGACCAGGAAGGTCCCGCCGTCGGCGTCGCCCAGCGCCCGGTAGTACCCGAACCCGCCGTCCAGCGACCGCCGGACCAGCACGGCCAGCGGCAGCACGAGGAGCACGGCGACGGTGGCGAGCACCCCGCCGAGCAGCGCCCACTGCCCGGCCCCGCGCGGCCGGCGTGCCGTCACCGCCGGGTCCACCAGCCTGAGCGCGCTCTCCCGCCGCCGTACCGTCCACGCGTGCACGGCGAGGATCGCGCCGACCGCGGCGAACTGCACGAGGGTGAGGACGGCGGCCGTGGAGAGGTCGAAGATCTCGGAGGTCTGCCGGTAGATCTCCACTTCGAGGGTGGAGAACGTCGGCCCGCCGAGGATCTGCACCACGCCGAAGGAGGTGAAGGTGAACAGGAAGACCATCAGCGCGGCGGCGGCCACCGCGGGGGCGAGTGCGGGCAGGGTGACCTTCCGCCAGGCGGCCAGGGGGGAGACGCCGAGCATCCGGGCGGCCTCCTCCTGCCGCGGGTCCAGCTGGGCCCACAGCCCGCCCACGGTCCGTACGACGACCGCGTAGTTGAAGAAGACGTGCGCCAGCAGGATGGCCCAGACGGTGGTGTCGAGCCGTACGCCCCACAGCTCGTCCAGCAGGCCGCCCCGCCCGACCAGTGCGAGGAAGGCGGTCCCCACCACCACCGTCGGCAGCACGAAGGGGACCGTCACCACGGCCCGCAGCACCTGCTTGCCCGGGAAGTCGAGGCGGGCGAAGACGTAGGCGGCGGGCAGCGCGGCCAGCAGGGTGAGCGCGGTGGAGGCGAGCGCCTGCCAGGTGGTGAACCAGAGCACGTGCCGGATGTCGGACTGGCCGACGACGTCGGCGATCCGCCCGAACCGCCACACGCCGTCGACCCTCAGCCCGCGCGTGACGATCGCCGCGACCGGCCAGGCGAAGAAGACGGCGAAGAACGCGACCGGCACGGACATCAGCCCGAGCCGCGCCGCGCTCCCCGAACGGCCCTTGTGCGGGGCTACTTCAGTACGAGTGACGTCCACGTCTTGACCCACTGGTCACGGTTGGCGGCGATCTTGTCGGGCGCCATGGTCTCGGGGTCCTGGGCGGCGGGCCCGTACTTCGTGAACTCGGCAGGCACGCTCGCGCCCTTCACCACCGGGTACACGAACATGTTCAGCGGCATGTCCTCCTGGAACTCCTTGGAGACCAGGAAGTCGATGAGCGCCTTGCCGCCCTTGGTGTTCCCCGCGTTGCTCAGCAGCCCCGCGAACTCGATCTGCCGGAAGCAGGTGCCGGTCGCGACCCCGGTGGGCGCGGTGCTCGGCTTCGGGTCCGCGTAGATGACCTCGGCGGGCGGCGAGGAGGCGTACGACACGACGAGCGGCCGGTCACCGCCGGCCTTCTTGCCGCCGGCCGAGCCGGAGAACTCCTCGTTGTAGGCCTGCTCCCAGCCGTCGACGACCTTGACGCCGTTGGCCTGGAGCTTCTTCCAGTAGCCCTGCCAGCCGCTGTCCCCGTACTGCGCGGCCGAGCCGAGCAGGAAGCCGAGCCCCGGCGACGACGTGGACGCGTTCTCGGTGACGAGGAGGTTCTTGTACTGCGGCTTGACGAGGTCGGCGTACGACGTCGGCGGGGTCAGCTTGTGCTTGCTGAAGTACGCCTTGTCGTAGTTGACGCAGATGTCGCCGTAGTCGATGGGCGTGACCCGGTGCTTGGCCGCGTCGAGCTGGTAGGCCGTGCCGACCGTGCCGAGTCCCTTCGCCTCGTACGGCTGGAAGAGGCCGTTGTCGAGGGCCCGGGAGAGGAGGGTGTTGTCGACGCCGAAGAAGACGTCGCCCTGCGGGTTGTCCTTGGTCAGGATCGCCTTGTTGACGGCCTGCCCGGCGTCGCCGTCCTTGAGGACCCTGACCTTGTAGCCGGACTGCTTCTCGAAGTCCTGGAGCACGTTCTTGGAGACGGCCCACGAGTCGTGGCTGACCAGGGTGACGGTCTTGGAGTCGGCCTCGGAACCCGACGACGACGAACACGCGGACAGCGTGACGAGGCCGAGCCCGACGGCCGCGGCCAAGAAGGTCCTTGTGTGCACTGGTGTTTTCCTCCTGGGGTTGACCAGGAAGAGACGCGGCCCTGCCCGCGGTGTGCGGGCAGGGCGCAACAGCTTGAGTGATGACCGAACTTCCTACCCAGAATGACCTGGGCGAGGTTCAGAGGGTCTGCGGCCCGGTTGCCGCACTCTCAGCGCTGTGGCGCTCCCCTGTCGGAATATGAAGATGTACCTGCGGCCCTCAGATTACCGCTCGGTGGCCGCGAGCTGACCACAGGCTCCGTCGATCTCCTGCCCACGGGTGTCCCGGACCGTCACCGGCACACCGTGCGCCTCGATCGCCTCGACGAACGCCTTCTCGTCCTCCGGCCGCGACGCGGTCCACTTCGAACCCGGCGTCGGGTTCAGCGGGATGAGGTTGACGTGCACGGGCTTGCCCTTGAGCAGGCGGCCCAGCCGGTCCCCCCGCCACGCCTGGTCGTTGATGTCCCGGATGAGGGCGTACTCGATGCTGAGCCGCCGCCCGCTCTTCTCGACGTACTCGAACCCGGCGTCGAGGACCTCGCGCACCTTCCACCGCGTGTTCACGGGGACGAGGGTGTCGCGCAGTTCGTCGTCGGGGGCGTGCAGCGAGATCGCCAGCCGGCACTTGAAGCCCTCGTCGGCGAACCGGTGGATGGCAGGGACCAGTCCGACGGTCGAGACGGTGATCCCGCGCTGCGAGAGGCCGAGCCCGTCCGGGGCGGGGTCGGTGAGCGCCCGGATCGCTCCGACCACCCGCTTGTAGTTCGCGAGCGGCTCCCCCATCCCCATGAAGACGATGT
This sequence comes from Streptomyces sp. NPDC001507, assembly GCF_042894765.1. Lineage (NCBI taxonomy): Bacteria > Bacillati > Actinomycetota > Actinomycetes > Kitasatosporales > Streptomycetaceae > Streptomyces > Streptomyces sp. NPDC001507. Next base: position 246,313 of record NZ_JBIAVV010000014.1, on the reverse strand, counting down.
TGGACAGCCGCGCCGGTCCCCCGGGAACCTCCCCGTCCCGGAGCGCCCGCATCCCGTCCACGATCTGGTGGACGATCTCGGCGGTCGACAGGTTCCGGTCCAGACCCGCCTGCCCGGTCGCGCAGAACGGGCAGTTCATCCCGCAGCCCGCCTGCGAGCTGATGCACATGGTCACCCGGTCCGGGTACCGCATCAGCACCGACTCGACGAGCGTGCCGTCGAACAGCCGCCACAGCGTCTTGCGCGTGGTCCCCTCGTCGGTCGACAGATGCCGTACGACCGTCATCAGCTCGGGGAACAGCGCCTCCCGCAGCTTGTCCCGCGAACCGGCCGGGATGTCGGTCCACTGCTCGGGGTCGTGCGCGTACCGCGCGAAGTAGTGCTGCGACAGCTGCTTGGCACGGAACGGCTTCTCCCCCACCTCGGCCACCGCGTCCTTGCGCTCGGCGGGCGAGAGATCGGCGAGATGCCGCGGCGGCTTCTTGGCACCGCGTGGCGCTACGAAAGTGAGTTCTCCGGGATTAGGCATGGCTGTACCAGTGTCGCAGATCAACTGAGGTGGCCTGCGGCTGTCGCTCTGGACGACTGTCGTTACTGGTCGTCACCGGTCGCCGCCGATCGTCCTCGGACGGCCCACAGACGGCCCGGCCGACGAAGTCAGGCTCTTGACCTCTCACAAACGGATCACCTCGCCCATCCACTGACCTGCGGCTCAGCGTGTACGGACGCTCGGTGCTCGGTCGGCGGATGCTGCTGAGGCGACTGCCGGTCGCTGCGGTGGTTGTGACCCCTGACTCAAGGGCACACGGCCAGTGACGTGGAGGTATCGAGATGAGTGCCGCAGAAAGAGCGAAGGCAAAGGCCGAACAGGTCGTCGGAAAGACCGTGCGGAAGGCAGCCCACGCGGTGCACAAGGAAACCCTTGCCGCAAAAGGCGCCGCTCTCGAAGCGCGGGGCAGGGTGCGGGGCGCGAAAGAGCGGACCAAGGGCTCCTTCAAGGGCTAACAAGGTCATGACATCGGTGCACCGTTTACACGCGATGCCATCGACGTGAGCCAACCGGCCGTGGTCCTCAGCTGATCATCCGTTGGCGTCCGGCGCTGACCGTCGCTGTTCAGGACCGTTGGTGTCAGGCACCGAGCCCGAGCTTGACACTCGCCATGGCGCACAGTATCGCCTCACCGGGACAACCTACGGCGCGTCCGCACCTCCCGCAGGACCGGTGCGAAAAGTGGCATCCGTCGACTTCATGCCATCCGCTCAGGTATCCGCACCGTTCGTGTCTGGCTGGAGTGCGGCCAGCTCGGCGTCATCCGGGCGGTGGACCGCCTCGGCCGCCTTACGCAGAATGGCTCGGTCGACCTTGTCCGCGTCGGCGATCAGATGAATCACAACGCCGTCGTCAGGCACCGCGTATTCGTGACTGCCATCGGCCTTGCGGTACCAGGCGGCGCCGTCGTGCTCACAGGTGACCTGCTTGTCCGAGACCTCGCCCAACGGCTGCTTGGGGCAGCTCTCCGCTGTCATCGTGCCGCGACCTACGAATAGGCCGAACTTAGTAGCGTCCTTCTCCGACCGGTATGCCGCGGCGAACTCGTCGTCGTACGCGCCGACCGACTGTTGGAACACGGTGTAACCGGACACCTCGGTGACATAGACGAGTTCCGGCGCGATGCCCCAGTCGCGCGCGGCGGCGTCGAGGTCGGCGCTGTCGGCGGCCGCCCCTTCCGTCCTGTCCTTCTTGTCCGCGGCGCATGCTGTGAGGAGCACTGGCAGTAGGAGGAGGGGAAGCAGCGCACGCGCGGTTCGCATCATGGGCACATCTTGTCGCACAGACGTGCCACAGGCGCAACGGTTTCTGATTCCCTCAGCGGCGCCGGTCCCGCTCACCCAGCACACCTCTCCTCGCTGCCGGGTGAGGGATAGCCGCCAGCCGAGGCCCAGCGTCGACACCTGATCCAGAACCCCTCAACCCACCACCCTCCCCAGCTCCCATCCCGTCAGCCGTCGACCCACACTCCGTGGAGCGGGCGTGGTTCAGGGCGTCAAGGTGGAGCGCGCCACTGCACGAACGACCTTGACGCCCTGCCCTGGGCCGCGTCTGCTCGGCTCTGCCTGGGTCGACGGTGGTCGGGACGGGAGCTCCCCACGCACGCCGCAGATCAACTGAGGTGGCCTGCGACCGCGGATCCGGCCGGGGGCCGGGGGCCGAGGGCTCAGCCCCTGGCCGTGGTGATGATGGCGAAGAAGGCGCCCAAGGGGTCGAGGAGCATGGCGAAGCGGCCGATGCCGGGGGCCTCGGTGACGGGCATGAGGGCGGTGGCTCCGGAGTCGGTGGCGGTGGCGAACGTGGCGTCGCAGTCGCTCACCTCGAAGTACGGATGCCATTCCGGGGTCGATCCGGCGTCGAGGTTGGCCTGGGGCAGTTGCATGAGGCCGCCGTGGGCCGCCGCGGGACCGGCGCCGGCCGGGGTGAGGATCGTGTAGGTGAGTCCCGGGCCCATCGGCACGTCCCGGGTCTGCCAGGAGAAGACCGCCCCGTAGAACGCCTTCGCCGTGTTCGCGTCGGTGGTGTAGAGCTCCGTCCTGGCCAGACTGCCGGGGACCGCGACGAGGTCCAGGCCCGCGGTCTCGCCCGGCTGCCAGACCGCGAAGTCCGCGCCGGCGGGGTCGACGAAGGCGGCCGCCCGCCCGAAGGCGAAGACGTCCGACGGGGCGATCCGGACGCTGCCGCCCGCCTGCTCCACGGCCTTGGCGGTGGCGTCGGCGTCCGGGGTGTGGAAGTACACCCGCCAGGACGCGCCCGCGCTCTCCCCGGTGAGCGGGCCGATCCCGGCGACCGTCCCGCCGTCCTGCTGGAAGAAGCCGTAGCCGCCCGCCTCGGGACCGGCGGACCGGTGCTGCCAGCCGAAGACGGCCGCGTAGAAGGCGGCGCTCGCGTCGGGGTCGGGGGTGCCCAGGTCCAGCCAGTTGGGGGCGCCGGGCACGTAGGTGGTCGTCAGCATGGTGGGGTCCTCCTCGGTCCTCGCCGGCCCGCGCCGGTCACCACGTCACGGGCAGCGTACGCGGTCCGCGGATCAGGCCCCGGCGCTGGAACTCGGCTTCCTCCGGTGGTACGGCCGGCCGGATGCCGGGGAAGCGGGCGTGGACCGGGCCGCTCGACCCGGATTCAGGGGCATGGACACCCTCTCCGCGCGTCGGAGGAGACGGCGTCCTCATCGGAAGTCTGCCTCGCGCCGGAACGACCATGCGATGTGTGCTGCGTCATCCGGGGCCGACATGCCGTCGAGCCCCCGCCCTGCGAGGGACGGGGGCTCGGCTGCGACAGTTGTGCGCCGCACCCTGCCGACGACTCTGTTGATCGGCCGGGGTCGGCCCGGTCAGCCGCTGCCGACGAACAGCACCATCAGCAGCCACACCACCGGAGCCGTCGGCAGCAGGGAGTCAAGGCGGTCCATGATGCCGCCGTGGCCCGGCAGCAGCGTGCCCATGTCCTTGATGCCCAGGTCCCGCTTGATCATGGACTCGCCGAGGTCGCCGAGCGTGGCGCTGGCCGCGACCGCGACGCCCAGCAGCAGGCCCTGCCACCAGGTGCCGTCGTCGATCAGGAACTCCATGCACAGCGCGCCCGCGACCATCGCGAACAGCACCGCGCCGACCAGGCCCTCGCGGGTCTTGCCGGGGCTGATGCGCGGGGCGAGCTTGTGGGTGCCGAAGCGCCAGCCGACCGCGTAGGCGCCGGTGTCGCTGACCACCGTGAGGAGGAGGAAGGTCAGCACGCGTTGCGGGCCGTCCTCCGCGGTGAGCATCATCGCGACGAACGTCGCAAGGAACGGGACGTAGAACGCCGCGAAGAGGCCCGCCGTGACGTCCTTGAGGTAGCCCTCGGGAGGTTCCGTCATCCGCCAGACCAGGACCGCGAGGCCGGTGAGGGCGAGAGCGACCCACGCACCCTCCGCGCCCCGCGCGTACCCGGCGACCACCATCGCGGCGCCGCCCAGCGCCAGCGGGACCAGGGGCGCCTTGATGCCCTTGCGCTCCTGAAGCCGGCTGGTCAGTTCCCACAGGCCCACCACGACGGCGACCGCCACGACACCGACGAAGACGGCCTTGACGACGAACAGGGACGCCACGATCACGACGCCCAGTCCGACGCCGACTCCTATGGCCGCGCCCAGGTCGCGTCCCGCGCTCTTCTTCTGCGGCGCGGGCGCCGGCTGTGGGGCGTCGGGCATGGGCTCCGGATTCTGCGGCGCCGCCGCGTGAGGCAGGGGCTGCGCCGACGGTGTGTCGTGACGGAACGTCTCGTCTCGGAACGGGGGACCGCCCAGCCGAGCGGTTCCCCTGTCACCGTCCTGGTCCGAGCCGTACGCGGGCACGTCGTCGGGCACGACGGGCATGGGGCGAGTCTGCTGCGCGTTCTGCGCATCGTACGCGGGACCCGCAGGAGCGGCTCCCTGGACATGCCCCTGGTCGTAGCCGTGAGCGTGACCGGGGCCGTACCCCTGACCGGGACCGTGGACAGGGCCTGCGCCCGTGCCGTACCCCGGGCCGGACCCGTGGGCGGGGCCGTATCCCTGGCCGGAGCCGTGGTCGTACCCCTGGCCGGTGCCCTGATCGGTCGGTTCCCAGTACCCGGCCGGTGGTCCGGCCTGCCCGGGCTGCGGCCCGGCGTGCGGCGGGGCTCCCCAGGATGAGTCGTTCATCAGACTTCGAGAAGCTCCGCTTCCTTGTGCTTGAGGAGCTCGTCCACCTGCGCGACGTACTTCGCGGTGGTGTCGTCGAGCTCCTTCTCGGCGCGGCGGCCCTCGTCCTCGCCGACCTCGCCGTCCTTGATCAGCTTGTCGATGGCGTCCTTGGCCTTGCGGCGGACGGAGCGGATGGAGACCCGGGAGTCCTCCGCCTTGCCCTTGGCGACCTTGATGTAGTCACGGCGGCGCTCCTCGGTGAGCTCGGGGAACACCACCCGGATGATGTTGCCGTCGTTGCTCGGGTTGACGCCCAGGTCCGAGTCGCGGATGGCCTGCTCGATGTTGCGCAGGGCCGTCTTGTCGAACGGGGTCACGACCGCCATGCGCGGTTCCGGCACGGAGAACGAGGCCAGCTGGTTGATCGGCGTCGGCGCGCCGTAGTAGTCGGCCACGATCTTGTTGAACATCGCCGGGTGCGCACGGCCGGTGCGGATCGCGGCGAAGTCCTCCTTGGCGACCACGACGGCCTTCTCCATCTTCTCCTCGGCTTCGAGGAGGGTCTCTTCGATCACCACTTGCTCCTGCGTGTCTTGAGTAAGGCCCGGCTGCGGTTCCGCCCGGAGGCGGCGGCCGGCTGCGTCGCGTCTTCTTTCTCCGACGGTTCCCGACCGGCAGGACATTGTCCATCCCCCGGTCAGGGTCCGTCAGGCGGTGCCGGTCAGTCCCGGCCGCCCTGGTCACCCACCAGCGTGCCGATCTTCTCACCCTTGACGGCGCGCGCGATATTGCCCTCCGCGAGCAGCTCGAACACCAGGATGGGCAGCTTGTTGTCGCGGCAGAGCGTGATCGCGGTGGCGTCGGCGACCTTGAGCTCGCGGGTGATGACCTCGCCGTAGCCGAGGGAGTCGAACTTGACGGCGTCGGGGTTGGTCTTGGGGTCGGAGTCGTAGACCCCGTCCACGCCGTTCTTGCCCATGAGCAGCGCCTCGGCGTCGATCTCCAGGGCACGCTGGGCGGCGGTGGTGTCGGTGGAGAAGTACGGCATGCCCATACCGGCGCCGAAGATGACCACGCGGCCCTTCTCCAGGTGGCGCACGGCGCGCAGCGGGATGTACGGCTCGGCGACCTGCCCCATGGTGATCGCGGTCTGCACCCGGCTGTCGATGCCCTCCTTCTCCAGGAAGTCCTGGAGGGCGAGGCAGTTCATGACGGTGCCGAGCATGCCCATGTAGTCGGAGCGGGCCCGGTCCATGCCGCGCTGCTGGAGCTCGGCGCCGCGGAAGAAGTTCCCGCCGCCGATGACGACGGCGACCTGTGCGCCGTCGCGGACGACGGCCGCGATCTCACGGGCGATCTTGTGCACCACGTCGGGGTCCACGCCCAGGCCGCCGCCACCGGAGAAGGCCTCTCCGGACAGCTTCAGCAGAAACCGGCCGCGCACTTTGCCGTCGTCACTCTTCTGGGCCTTGGTGGTCATGGAGATCCCGCCTCTTTCACGTGGTGCACATACAAAGAAGGCCATTGCCGGTGGGGTCGCTTTTCGCTGCCCATGCGCGGCAATGGCCTCCTCGTCAGATCTGCCGCCGTCCGTCACGCCCGTGGGTGTGGCGGTGCGTACGGACGACTGCTGTCGACCGACCCTATCGGGATTTCCCCGCGGGTCGCGCGTCGATCGCGGTACGGACTCAGATGCCGACCTTGATGCGCGTGAAGCGCTTCAGGGTGACACCGGCCTCGTCCAGGACCTTCTGGACCGACTTCTTGTTGTCCAGCGCGTACGGCTGGCCGAGCAGGGTGGCGTCCTTGAAGAAGCCGTTGAGGCGACCCTCGACGATCTTCGGCAGGGCGGCCTCGGGCTTGCCCTCGGCGCGGGTGGTCTCCTCGGCGATGCGGCGCTCGGACTCGACGACGTCGGCCGGCACCTCCTCCTTGGAGAGGTACTTCGGCGCGAAGGCGGCGATGTGCTGGGCGACGCCCTTGGCGATCTCGGCGTTCGGCTTGTCGAGCTCGATGAGGACACCGATCTGCGGCGGCAGGTCGGGCATCGTGCGGTGCATGTAGGCGGTCACGTAGCCGTCGGCGTACTGCGCGAAGCGGTCCAGGACGATCTTCTCGCCGAGGTTGGCGTTGGCCTCGTCGACGTACGCCTGGACGGTCTTGCCGGGCTCGATCTCGGAGGCGAGCAGGGCGTCCAGGTCCGCGTAGGAGGACTTGGCGACGTGCTCGGCGATGGCGTTGGCGACGGCCTGGAACTTCTCGCCCTTGGCGACGAAGTCCGTCTCGCACTTCAGCTCGACGAGGACGCCGGAGGAGTTGTCGTCGGCGATGATCGAGACCACGGCGCCGTTCTCGGCGGAGCGGCCCTCGCGCTTGGCGACGCCCTTCTGGCCCTTGATGCGGAGCGCCTCGACAGCCTTGTCGACGTCGCCCTCGGCCTCGTCCAGGGCCTTCTTGCAGTCCATCATGCCGGCGCCGGTGAGCTCGCGGAGCTTCTTGACGTCAGCGGCGGTGTAGTTCGCCATGAGTCGTTAAGTCTTTCTCGAAGTCGGGAGATCTGCCCGATCCACGAACCACACGTAGATGTGGAGCGCGAATCTATGGGTGAACGGCGGGGGCGTACGGGATGTCGCCGCCCCCGCCGTCAACGCTGACGGGTCAGGCCTGCTCGGCGTCCGCGGCCGGAGCCTCGGCAGCCGGAGCCTCGGCGGCCGGAGCCTCGGCAGCGGCCTCGGCGGCAGCCGGAGCCTCGGCCTGCTCGGCGTCGGCGACCTTCTCGGTCTCGGCGGAGGTCTGGACCTCGGCGTCGTCCGCCTTCTTCTCGCCCTCGAGCAGGTCGCGCTCCCACTCGGCGAGCGGCTCGCCGGCGGCCTTCTCGCCCTTGTCACCGGTGGCGACGCGCGAGCGGCTGATGAGGCCCTCGGCGACGGCGTCGGCGATCACGCGGGTGAGCAGGGTGACGGAGCGGATCGCGTCGTCGTTGCCCGGGATCTTGTAGTCGACCTCGTCGGGGTCGCAGTTGGTGTCGAGGATCGCGACGACCGGGATGTTGAGCTTCCGGGCCTCGCCGACCGCGATGTGCTCCTTCTTGGTGTCCACGATCCAGACGGCGCTGGGCACCTTCTGCATCTCGCGGATACCGCCGAGGGTCTTCTCAAGCTTGGCCTTCTCGCGCGAGAGCACGAGAAGCTCCTTCTTGGTCAGACCGGACGCGGCGACGTCCTCGAAGTCGATCTGCTCGAGCTCCTTGAGGCGCTGCAGACGCTTGTAGACGGTCGAGAAGTTGGTGAGCATGCCGCCCAGCCAGCGCTGGTTGACGTAGGGCATGCCGACGCGGGTGGCCTGCTCGGCGATGGCCTCCTGCGCCTGCTTCTTCGTGCCGACGAACATGACCGTGCCGCCGTGGGCGACGGTCTCCTTGACGAACTCGTAGGCGCGGTCGATGTACGACAGCGACTGGAGCAGGTCGATGATGTAGATGCCGTTGCGCTCGGTGAAGATGAAGCGCTTCATCTTCGGGTTCCAGCGACGGGTCTGGTGACCGAAGTGGACGCCGCTCTCCAGCAGCTCCCGCATCGTGACGACGGCCATGGCCGTATCTCCTTGAATTTCTCGGTTGTGCCGCGGGTGCCGGACGGCTCCCGCGCCTGACGCCCGTGTGCGCTGTGCCGCGAAGGACCGAGAAGCGCTGACACCTGCTGGTGAGGGCCAGGTGTCGGGGCGTGCGAAGTCGACCCGGTGACCCGGATCGCCAAGGGAAGTGTACGGGACCGGGGAGGCGTCGGGTGACGCCGCTGTCCACAACTCGGGAGTAATCCACAGGTACCGGCCATGATCGGCGTGGGTGCGGGACCGTTTGGCCATGTTGGTCATGCGACGGGCGATGCGATGGATGTGGGCGGCGACTGCGTTGCCGCTGGCTCTGGGGTCGGCCGCGGCCCGGGCGTGGGTGGCGGCGGACACGCCGCCACCCGTGCCGGCGGTCGCCCGCGCCTGGCCGGTGGGGGTACGGCCACCGGTGCTGCGCGGCTGGGAACCTCCGGCGACGGTGTACGGCCCCGGGCACCGCGGGGTCGACCTGGGCGCGGCCCCCGGTGCGCCGGTACGGGCGGTGGCGGCGGGCCGGGTCTCCTACGCGGGGCCGGTGGCCGGGAGGGGTGTGGTGTCCGTGGCACTGACGGGGACAGATCTGCGCACGACGTACGAGCCGGTGACGCCGACGGTGGAGAAGGGGCAGGTGGTGGCGGCGGGGGAGGTGGTGGGGACGGTGCCGGCGGTCGGAGCCCACTGCCCGACGGTGTGCGTGCACTGGGGGCTGCTCAGGGGAGACGTGTACCTGGACCCGTTGCTGCTGTTGCCGCCGTGGTTGTTGAACGCGGGGCCGTCGAGGTTGTTGCCGGTGTTGGGGGTGCCGCTGCCGGAGGGGTGAGCCGGGATTTCGCCACCGAAGGGGTGGCAAGGGGCGGTCGCGCGACTGCGGGTGCGTGGGGGCTGATCGCGCAGTTCCTCCCCCAGCCTTCGGCCGGGGGCACCCCCAGCGCCCCTGAGGGGCGCTGCAGTCACCCCAGCTCCATAGCCGGGCGGCAGGGGTGGGGGCCCCAGCCCCAGCTGACCCTCAGCCCCGCACACCCCGCAGCGCCATGGCCACAGCCGCCTCGGTGATCACCACCGGGTCCTCCGCCGCCCCCAGCTCGATCCGCCGTACCGCGGCGTCCACGACCCCCTGCACCAGCATCGCCGCCAGCCGGGGCTGCTCGTGCCCCAGCTCCCCCAGCGCCTCCACGATCATCGCGACCAGCCCGCCGTGCGCGGCCCGGATCTTCTCGCGTGCCCCCGCGTCCAGCTCACTCGCCGAGATCGCGACCACCGCCCGGTGCCGCCGGTCCCCGACCAGGGCGAGCTGCTGCCGCACATAGGCCTCGACCTTGCCCTCGGCGGTAGCCGCCTGCTCCATCGCCGCCTCGACCTCCGCCGCCCACACGGGGAAGTCGGCCGCGCACAACTCCTCGACCACGGCGGCCCGGGAGCGGAAGTACTCGTAGACGGACGACCGGGCCAGCCCCGTGCGCTCGGCGAGCGCGGGGAAGGTCAGCGCCTCCGTCCCGCCCTCGGACAGGAGGGACCGCGCCGCGTCCAGCAGGGCGGCTCGCTGCATCGACCGGTGCTCGGCCACGGAGGCCGCTCGAATCCTTGGCACGTCGACCACTCTACGGACGCGTCGGGCCGGACGGGAGGCAGCACGACCGGAAGACCGGGCGCCCGGCCGCCGCCGGGCGCCGGAAACCGCCGCTCAGCGGCCGAAACTCGCCAGCTTCGCCCGCAGCTGCAGTACCGACTTGGTGTGGATCTGGCTCACCCGGCTCTCGGTGACCCCCAGCACGTTCCCGATCTCGGCGAGGGTCAGTCCCTCGTAGTAGTAGAGCGTCACCACGGTCTTCTCCCGCTCCGGCAGCGTGTTGATCGCCCGCGCCAGGAAGCGCCGCAGCTCCCGGTCCTCGGCCACCTCCACGGGGTTGTCCGCCGCGGTGTCCTCCAGCGTGTCCATGACGCTCAGGCCGTCGCCGCCCTCGCCCCCGACGTGCAGCAACTCCTCCAGCGCCACCACGTTGGCCAGCGACAGCTGACTGAAGACGGCGTGCAGCTCGTCCACCTCGATGCCCAGTTCGGCGGCCACCTCGCCCTCCGAGGGCGTGCGCCGCAGCCGTGCCTCCAGGGTGGCGTAGGCCCGCTCCACGTTCCGCGCCTTCTGCCGGACCGAGCGCGGGATCCAGTCCAGCGCCCGGAGTTCGTCGATCATCGCGCCCCGGATCCGGGTGATCGCGTACGTCTCGAACTTGATCTCCCGGTCGACGTCGAACTTCTCGATCGCGTCGATGAGCCCGAACACCCCGGAGGAGACGAAGTCGGCCTGCTCCACGTTGGGCGGCAGGCCCACGCTCACCCGCCCGGCCACGTACTTGACCAGCGGCGAGTAGTGCAGGATCAGCTGTTCCCGCAGCCGGTCGTCCCCCGTCGCCTTGTACGACCGCCACAGCTCGTCGAGCGTCGAGGGAGCGGGCGGCCGCACGCTGCCACCGTCGCGGGCGGCTGGGGGGATCGCCGCCCGGTCGGACCCGGAGGTGTGCTGGGGCATTCGTCGCCTTGTGCCGTTCTGCTGTGAAGTGCCAGGAAGTGCCGTGTCGTGCCGTGGCGCGGGGTGAGCGGGGAATGGAGAGCGATGGTTGGGTGAGGTGCCGGTCTCGTGTCGGTTGGCGCGGTCTGCGTCAGGCCTTTCGTGAGCGTAGCGTGACTGAGGAGTCGCGGTGCGCGAACAGTGCGGCTCCACCCCTGCGCGAACCCCCTGCACGGCGCGCTCCAGCACACTCCGCGCGTCGCTCTGCGTGATCGGCCGAGAGCGTCAACTCCGGGAATTCCCAAGGGCGTCGGGGGTTCCCCCGGACGGCCGAACACGCTCGGTCAGCACCGGCTCCGACCGGCCCGGACCGAGATCATCGCCTGGCGTGTCAACTTCCAGCCGTCGCCATGTCGTTCGACGTAACCAAGTGCTCGGAGTTCGTACAGTCTCGCGACGGCCTCGTCCTCGGACGTCTGCGCGCCGCGTGCCACCTCTTCGGGTGAGGCGGGCCGGTTGCCGGGCAGGGCGGCAAGGACCTGCCGGGCGGCGGGTTCCAGCAGGTCACGCGGGAGGACGGGGCCCCGGCCGGCCGGGGCCAGCTCGCCCATGTCGCCCACGAGCTCGACGACCTCCGCGGCGTCGGTGACCAGCACGGCCTCCCCGCGGAGCAGTTCGTGCACCCCGGCCGAGAGGCCGCTGGTGGCCGGACCTGGCACGCCCATGGTGAACCGGCCGAGCCGCTGTGCCGCCCGCGCGGTGACCAGCGAGCCGCTGCGGTGGGCGGCCTCCACGACGACGGTGCCCCTGGTGAGCGCGGCGATGACCCGGTTGCGGAGCACGAACCGGCTCGGCGTCGGGTGTTCGCCGGGCGGCAACTCCCCCACCACCAGTCCCTGTTCGGCGATCCTGTTGATCAGCTCGGTGTGGCCCCGGGGGTAGGGCCGGTCGACCCCGCAGGCCAGCACGGCGACGGTGGCCCCGCCGGCGCCGAGGGCTCCGCGGTGGGCGGCGCCGTCGACCCCGTAGGCGCCCCCCGACACCACCACCCAGCCGCGCTCGGCGAGTCCCGCGGCGAGGACGGCCGACATGTGGGCGCCGTACTCGGTGCAGGCCCGTGCCCCGACGACGGCGACGGCCCTGAGCGCCCACATCCGCAGACTGGGCAGGCCGCGCACCCACAGGCCGAGGGGGCGGGCGTCGCCCAGGTCGTCGAGCTGTGTCGGCCACTCGGTGTCGCCGGGGCACACGAACCGCGCGCCCGCCTCCCCTGCGGCGGCGAGGTCCGCGCGGGGGTCGGCCTGCGCCGCGCGGGCCAGCAGGCCCGCCCACCGCTTGGCGCCGGCGCCGGGCAGGGGCCGCCCGCCCGCGCGCAGCCGGGCCGCCACCTCGTGCACGCCCCGTTCCCGCACCCACCGCCCGGCGGTCTCGTCGCCGGGCTCGGCCACCCGGGCCAGGAAGACCCGGTCGAGCAGTCCGCTGTCGCTCATGGGGCGATCCCTTCCAGGATCGCGCCGCGCCGGACGCCGGTGCGCAGCTCCAGGGCCAGGTTGACGTCGTTGGCCGAAGGGCGGTCGCGGCCCGCGAGGTCGGCGAGGGTCCAGGCGACCCGGAGCACCCGGTCCAGGCCACGGGCGGTGAGCAGGCCCCGGTCGAGGTCCAGCTCCGCCTTGAGGAGCGCGCCCGGCTGGACGTGCCAGCGGGTGCGGAGTTCGTGGCCGGGGACCTCGCTGTTGGTCCGCCAGGGCAGCCCCTCGTAGCGGCGGGCGGCCCGCTGGCGTGCCGTGCGCACCCGGTCGGCCACGGCGGCGGAGGGCTCGGCGCCGGTGTGCAGCCGCAGCAGTTCCTCCCGGGCGACCGGTTCGACGCTCACCCTGAGGTCCACGCGGTCCATCAGGGGGCCGGAGAGCCGGGCCCGGTACCGCTTGATCGAGGAGGGCCGGCACTCGCAGACGTCGCCGGGGGTGCCGTGGCGGCCGCAGGGGCAGGGGTTGGCGGCCAGGACCATGAGGAACCTCGCGGGCATCCGCAGTATCCCGGCGGCCCTGGCGATGACGACGTGGCCCGACTCCAGGGGCTGGCGCAGGGCGTCCAGGACGCTGCTGTGGAACTCCGCGGCCTCGTCCAGGAAGAGCACGCCGTGGTGGGCCAGGGAGACCGCTCCGGGGCGTGGCAGGCCGGTTCCGCCGCCGACCAGGGAGGCCATGGTGGCCGAGTGGTGCGGGGCGCAGTAGGGCGGCCTGTCGACCAGGGGGTGGCCGGGCGGCAGCATGCCGGCGACCGAGTGGACGGCGGTGACCTCCAGGGACTCCTGGCGGCCCAGCTCGGGCAGCAGCCCCGGCAGCCGCTCGGCCAGCATGGTCTTGCCGGCACCCGCTGGTGCACACTGTTCGAGACAGAAAGAGGCTCCGTCAGTGATCCCAGCCCAGCGAGAAGAAGGCCGCCCGCTCCGCGCCGCTATCTATTGTCGTCTGTCCCGTGACGACGAATCCTCTACCTCTATTACTACGCAGGAGTCTGACGCTCGCGCGTGGTGCCAGCTTCGCGGCTACGAAGTGGTCATGGTCCGGCATGACGTCGGTGTCAGCGGCAGTGTCCGGCCGGAAGAGCGTGAAGGCTTCAGTCAGATTGTCGCATCGCTCAGCGGTATTGACGTTGTCGTTGCTCGCAGCGTCGACCGCTTTTCGCGCGTAACTTCGCACTTCGCTTCTCTGGTCGAATTGCTCGACAAGCGCAGCACCACCCTTGCCGACGTCCAGGGGCAAGCTGACCTCACGTCGCCCTACGGCCGGTTCGTCGTCACGCTGATGGTGGCGTTCGCCCAGCTCGAACGGGAAACCATCCAACAACGCATCCTGCGTAGCCGCGTTGAGCTTCGCCAGGGTGGCAAGTGGCTTGGTGGCGCTGCGCCTTACGGATTCCGCGTGGTGCCGGACGGCGAAGGAAACAAGCGGCTCGACGTAGACGAGACTGCCGCCGAAGTGCTGCGCCATGTAATCGAGCGAATCAACGAGGGACATACGCTCAGCGCAGAAGTGGACCGGCTGAATTCGTCCGGCGTGCTGTCTCCGGGCGACTACCGGAAAGACCAGCGCGGGGAAGAGCTGACCGGCGAGCGTGCCCGATGGACCTATTCCGCGCTGTATCAGCATCTTCGGTCTGAGGTTTTGCGCGGATATCGCGTACAGGGGAAGCGCGATGAACGGCGCGTAGTGCGTGACAGCGAAGGCAGGCCGGTTCGCGTAGGTCCGGCACTGATCGATGACAAGACCTGGCGCACGCTGCAAGCCACACTGGACGCAAACGGGGTGGCTACCCGGCGCCCGCGCAAGAAAGCAACGATGTTGCTTCACGTCGCCTGGTGCACGGCGTGCGATGAGCACATGCACTACAACACGCGCGTCTACAAAGACCGGCGCATGGACCAGTACGCGTGTCCGGCAGCGCGAGACAAGAACCGGCGCGATAAGTGCGCGGGAATCAGCGTGAATGCCGAACGGGTCGAAGCTGAGGTAGAAACCTGGCTGCTCCGCAGCTTCGGCCACCTGCCATACACAGAGCGCGTGCTAGTCGGGGGCAACGACACGGCGTCAGTCATCGAAGAGCTTGAAAGCGACATTGCCGAACTTGCGGCGAGCCTGGTTGGTCTGCGTGGAGTTGCCAAAGCTGCCGTTCTCGCCCAGCTCGAATCCCGCCAGGAAGCGCTAGAAGAGGCCCAGGCGGAGCCAGCGAGCGAGCCGGAATGGCGTTGGGTGCCGACCGGCGAAACGGTGGCGGATCGCTGGAACAACGCCGATACGGCCGGTAAGCGGGTGCTCCTGCTGTCCATGCGTATCCGGGCTGCCATCGCGCCAGCAACAAAGGGACGGCGCTGGGACTCTGAGCGCGTGAGCGTTGGCGTGCATATCGATGACCCAGCGGCTGAGGCTGCTGACGCTGTCCTGCGCGAAGAGTTCTTGGCTGATATGGCCTGAGCGCCCGCGTAAGCCACTCTTAGCCCCGTCTGGCCCAGTGGGTCCGGCGGGGCTCTTTCATGCCCTCAGGTGGCCGTACAGCGCCCTGCGTTCGACTCGACAGATTCTCTGTAGGAGCACTTCGACGCCCGTTCGGGAAGTGCTTGCGGTCTAGTGCCATCAGCAAAACGCCCCACTGGCCATCCAGCGGCATGCATTCGACTCGACGGTAACCAAATGAGCAAGGGGCACAGGTCCCCAAGCTGCATCCCACAGATTTCCCTTCCTGGCGGTGGGGAGGCAGGGCCCTGGTCATTGCGACCGGGGCCCTTGCTTTCCCCTTCCGCCTGCCTCAGTCACCGATAGGAGGTGAGTCCACATGGACGAGATCACACAGCGCATGCGAGCAATAGGCGCACGTCGTAAGCGACTGCGTGACGAGCTGGCTACCGCCGATCGCGAGCTACGCGAGCTAATGCCCAGCGCGAAAGCGCACATGACCCAAGAAGAAATCCGGGCCTATACCGGCCTGAGCATTCAGACCATCCGCACTTACACAGCGCGCTGAGCGCTAACCACCGCCACCGGAAGGAAAGATCCATAAACGGCATTGAGCACTACCGGCGCGCCGAAGAACTGATGGAACAGGCCACAGCAACGCGCATGAATAAAGCGGGTTTCGAGGTTTGCTACGTCACCACCGAGGAACAGGAGCGGCTCACCCGTCTCGCCAACGTTCACGCCCTTCTAGCGCTGACTGCCGCACAGGCCGACGCAACCGCATTCCGGAAGGAACTCGCCAAAGCCAACGGGATTGAGATTCCCGCGCGTAAGGCAGCGTCGAAGACACCTGTGAGCCTGCTCGACGACGAGGATGCGTGACTATGACCGCTGAAAACTGGGAAACCCTGCCGCCCAAGCTGGAATACAGCAGGGATCAGCCCATACAGCACGTGAATTACGCGCGGTTCGTCGCTCGGCACACTGGTCACCACCTGCGCTATATGGAACACGTGGGCTGGTATCGCTGGAATGGTGCTGTCTGGGAAGCGACCGGCGGAACGGGCGCAGCATTTCAGGCAATTACCGACGCAGCGCACGTACTCAACAGGCACGCCACTGAGAACCCAGCCGCACTCGGATGGGTGAACAGCGCCGTGAAGCTCATGCTCAACAGTCCACATCGGCGCGCAATCGTCGCTGAGCTAGAGAACCTGCGAAACCTGCGAGTCACAGCGGACGAATTCGACAGCGCGCGGCACCTGCTGACATTCACCAATGGCACGGTAGATCTGCGCACAGGCGAACTGCGCCACCACGATCCGGCAGACATGCTGACCCAGTGCGCCAAGGTGGATTACCGTCCCGACGCAACTGCCCCTCGCTGGCTCCGTTTCGTTGACGAAATCTTCCCCAATGACACGGAACTCCAGCGGTATTACCAAACGTTCCTGGGCTATTGCGTGACCGGTGAAGTGCGCGAGCACGCCCTAGGAGTCTGGTACGGCGCACACGGGCGCAATGGCAAGGGAACCACGGTTCGGACGATGCAAGCAGCATTCGGACCGGACATCATTCGGGAAGTCGAGTTCTCCGTATTTGAGAACGTACGCGGACAAGCACCCCACACCGAGCAAATAGCAGGACTACGTGGAGCCCGCATGGTTGTAGCGCAGGAAGGCAACCAGGGCACGCCAATGAATACCGCGCTGCTGAAGAATCTCAGCGGCGGCGACCGCGTAAGTACCCGCCATCTTCAGGGCCGTACGTTCTCGTATGAGCCGACGTTCACCATCGTGCTTGCCACAAACCATCTGCCGGAATTCTCGTCCGGTGGCGCAGCACTATGGGCACGGACTAAGGCAGTTCTGTTCGGGCAGAGCTTTGCCGACCGGCGCGACCCGGACCTAGAGCCGACCATTCAGGGCCCGGAGTGCGAGGGCGTGGCCGCGTGGATTGTTCAGGGCGCCGTGCGCTACTACGCAGAGGGTTTGCGTGACCCGCTCGCTGTCA
The DNA here is from genome assembly GCF_042894765.1 of Streptomyces sp. NPDC001507. Lineage (NCBI taxonomy): Bacteria > Bacillati > Actinomycetota > Actinomycetes > Kitasatosporales > Streptomycetaceae > Streptomyces > Streptomyces sp. NPDC001507. The sequence continues at coordinate 229,547 of NZ_JBIAVV010000014.1, read as the reverse complement.
TCGCTGCAACGGAGTTCCACAAGGATTCCGTGGACCCGCTGAAGGACCTTGTGGGGGAACTCTTCGACTACTCGGAGGACAGCGAAGTGCGCCGGTCCACCTTCAACGCTGAGTTGAAGATCTGGCGCGACACGAACGGCGACAAGTCCGCCAAATACAGCCCGGCCAGCGTGAAGCGCCATCTCATCGACAGCGGAAAGGTCGAGGAGTACCGGCACAAGTCCGAGGGATGGAAGTACCGGGGTATCCGACTTATGTCCGACTCTGATTCGACCAGCGGACCCGGCATCTTCAACCGCGCAGAAAACGCGTAAACGCACAGCGGGATGGGACGCGTGAGCGAGTGATGACAAAAAAGTTGTCACCTGTAGTAACCCCTCTTAGTTCATAAGGGGGGATGTACAGGTGACAGAAAATCTGTCACCACCCCGCTTGCGCGCCTTACCCGCCGACCCCAGGCCGGCTGAAATAGCGAATTTCTTCGCACCCAACCACCTACGGAAATCCGCAGGTGTTCCCAATTCACGAGAAAAACAGGGATTCTCCATGCCCAAGCAAGCACCTCTTGAGTACGCGTCGCGAGTGCATCCCGGTGATGCCCGCTCCCAGATGATCAGCGCCATGGTAAAGCGCGGCATTCCGCTGGATGACGCGGAAAACATGGTCACGCGCTGGCTCGCCGATCCGGAAACGCGCCGAATGCTCACTGGTGAGCCTGAGAACCGCCCCGCCGCCTAAGGGCTGGCCATTCCCTGCCGCTAGTCGGGACGACATACCGGCGTCCCCTGGAAGGAAAGAAAAGCATGAGCAGGCTAGACCTGATTGATGATCTCCGCATCAAGCGCGACGAAGCAAAGCGCTCCATGGACTTCATTCTTGACCGAGTGAAGCGAGGAAACCGCGCGTTCTCTGATAGTGAGCGCCAGGTATTCGACAAGCGCACAGCGGAAGTAGAGGCGTTTAACCAGCGTATCGAGGAGCTCGAAGAGGCTCAGCGCATGGATGATTCCGCCGCTGAAACAGCCCGCCGCTTTGCCCCTGGCGCTGCCGCCCGCAACAACTCTGGAGTATCTATGCCGACCGCTTCCGCCCGTATCACCTCCGAGCCCGCCGTTTACCGCCGGGATTCCAAGGACACGTCATGGTTCCTTGACGCGTACGCAGTCAGCAAGAGTGGTGATTCTGCGGCCCGTGAACGCCTCCAGCGGAATGCGCGCCAGGTAACCGACCAGCGCAAGCAGGAAGGCCGTGCGCTGAGCACCACGAACGGCGCGGGTGGTGAGATGGTCCCGCCGCTCTGGATGGAATCCGAGTGGATCCGCCTCGCTCGATCGAAGAGGGTCACGGCGGATCTTGTGGTTAACGAGCCGCTTCCGGCCGGAACGGACTCGCTGAACATCCCTAAGGTGGCCACGGGTACGGCTACGGGCCTTCAGGGCACGCAGAATACCGCCGTGACTCAGGTGGATATGACGACTACGGCGATTACCGCGAATGTGCTGACCCTGGCGGGTTCGCAGGTGATCAGCCTTCAGCTCGCAGAGCAAAGCCCCTTGAACGTCGACACCGTAATCCTCGGCGATTTGGCCGCTGATCTTGCGACCAAGGTGAACGCGCAGGTAATCAGCGGCTCGGGTACGGGCGGAAACGCCACTGGCATACTGACCCTCGCGGGTACCGGTCAGGTGAGCTGGACTGGCACCGATGGGGCCACTTTCCAGGCTGCCGTACTCAAGGCAATTGGGCAGGTATTCGCGTCCACCTTTGAGGCTCCTGACTCGCTGGTGCTGGCGCCCCGTCGCGCAGTCTGGTTGATGGCCCAGAAGGATTCGACCGGACGCCCCCTGCTGGTTCCGGCCGACAACGGCCCGACGAATTCCATGGGTGTGCTGGCGCCCCTGCTGGCCACGGAGGGCCCTATCGGCCGCTTCTGTGGGCTGAATGTGTACATTGACGGCGGGATACCGTTGACGCTTGGTGGTTCCAGCAACGAAGACCGCGCGATTGTGATGCGCAGTTCCGAGATCCGCCTTTGGGAAAGCCAGCCGAAGTTCGAGGTGTTCCCGCAGACCTACGCGGCTAACCTCTCGCTCCTGGCCCGAGCCTACGAATACATGGCCTTTACGGCTGCACGGTATCCGGGCGGTGTGTCGGTCTTGAGTGGTTCCGGCTTCACGTCGACGAACACCCTGTAAGCGCTGGCGCGCACAAACTGTGGGTCAGTCATGCAGCCTCGATCCCGCTGTGTGACTGGCCCACTGCGCAGGAAAGACGGTATTGCTCATGCCAAAAAGACCCTGTCTGAATTGCGGACGCCTCACTTCGAACCCCTCTCGCTGCGATACCCACCAGAAGGAATGGATGGCAGCGCGCCAGCGTGAGCGTGACGCAAAGCGAGGCAGTGCAAGCCAGCGAGGATACGACGTCACCTATCGCAGGGTGCGTGCGCAGGTGCTCAGGGGATGGCGAAACCAGAACGGTGAGTGGTGTCCAGGGTGGGGAGTGTCAGCGCACGCCGCGCAGGATCTCACGGTTGACCACATCATTCCGCTGGTTAAAGGCGGAACGCACCACAGAGAAAACCTCCGCGTGCTGTGCCGGTCGTGCAATTCCCGGCGTGGATCTAAACCAGATAACCAGGGTGGTAGCTACGCGCTGTAGCCGCATACTCATGCGGAATTCTCGCATAAAGGCGCGACATGTATGCCACCCCTCCCCCCTAGTCCAATCTCTAGCAAGATCGTTCCGGGGACCCGGCCCATCACCCAGAGACACACCGCTGCGAAATTCAAGGGGTGGGGGTCTGGCCGAAATAGTCGTCGGTTCACGCATAAACATACGAAATTCGAGCCGGCGAGCCCGTTCTGACGCTCCATCAGCTCACTAAGTGTAAATGACTCCGGGGATTCGCGGCCCCGGTTGGCCGGTCGGTTCCTGGCGCTTTCCTGGCGCGCTAGTTGAGCCGACCGGCCTCTTTCATGCCAGGAAAAGAGACGAAATTGAAGACTAACGCTTTCCTCAAGTGGTCGGCGCTACTCGCTGCTATGTATCTGTCCTACAGCGCCGAATACGGCCTGGCGCTGGAATGCGGATTCAGCCGGTTCACTGCCCCGGCCTTTCCCGTCGCCCTGGATCTGTTCATGATCTGGTCCATTCGCCAGCGTCGAGCCGTGGCCGCTTCTGTGCTAGCCGTTGTGGCATTCAATGTGGCCGCCCATGTCCCGCTGTCCGGCCGGTGGCTTATGGCCGTGACCGTGGCCGCTGCCATCGCCGCTCCGCTGGTCGTGTGGGCAATGCATGTCCGGCCGCGTGTACGTGCCCCTGAGGGCCGTTCGGCCATTCCGGCGGACGGGAACCCCAGCGAGGCAGTCAACGGCCCGCACGTGGCCGCTGAGAGGCTTCCTGAGTCGGTGATCCCGGATGACCTCTGGCAGGATTTTGAAGACAGCGCGCCGGACGTGGCCGACAATGACCGGCCGACCCCGGATGACGTCCGTTCCGCCGTGTCCACGCTGGCCGCTTCCGGTGTCCGCGTGACCGGTGCCTCTATCGCCCGGCATTTCGGAGTGTCCGAACGGACCGGCCGCCGTTACCTGGCAATGGCCGCATGAGATGAGCCCCGTACTGGCTTCCTGCCGGTACGGGGCTTCCCTGTGTCCGGAGCACCGTTGGCACCTGAAAATCCCAGGTTTTCGCCGGCGTGGCCTCTTAGGTGTTCTGACCTGCGGTTTTTTCTGGAGGTGCGTTTGCGGCTGGTTGTACGTGCGCTAACACAGCGCCACCTCAATCGCGACTCGTGAACTGTGCTTCCGTCTTCCAGACTTGCAGTGGAAGACATTGCCGCTTCAAATTAATTGGGCCATTTGGCCCATCCGCATGGCTTGCCGCCCGCGTAGCATGGATTGGCAAGTCTTCAGCAAGGCTGTGAAACAGCCACCGGCTGACCTACTGCCAGCCTCAAAGCACAAACACGTGTGCCTGGGGATAATCGTGAACAGCATCCCACGCCGACGGCTACCTGAAGTTCTCGGCGCATCATTCCTGACCGCATTCCTTGCCTTTTCGGTTGGCGCGCCTGCCGCTACAGGGGCGCCTCAGGCTCCTGCCCGCCCAGCATCAGCAGTGCAGGACGATAGCGGGGGCGGCTCAGACCAAGGCAGTGGTGACCAATCCAGCAGTGACCAGAGCGGCAGTGATCAGAGTAGTTCCAACCAGTCCAGTGCCGATCAGAGCGGGTCGGGCCAGAACAACACCGATCAAGGCTGGGGCACCGGCCAGGACAACTCCAGTCAGGGCAATATCAGCCAGGACAACTCCAGTCAGGGAAACACCAGCCAGGGAAACACCAGTCAGGGAAACACCAGCCAGGGAAACACCAGCCAGGACAACTCCAGTCAGGGCAATATCAGCCCAGGCAACAGCAGCCAGGGAAACACCAGCCAGCCCAGCAGCGTGCTGGGTGTCAGCCATCAAGCGGGGGTACAGAATCCATCCGCCAATGGTCAGTCCATGTCGCAAGGTCAGCAGACGCAACATGAATCGACCTTGCAACACAGTAAGGGGAACCCCAAGAGCAGGCCGCTAAGCGGGTACCGCGAGGTGCACGCTCACCCAGGGCAACACCCAATTCCGAAATCCCACAGCACGCCCACGTACATTATGCACAAGGGTTGCGATAAGGTCGGCGACACTGGTGTATGCGCCGGATCTATCTACCACCCTGAGTACAAGGGGCACGAATGGACACCCCGGTGGAATTTCGTCGCTCCGAATGTGGGTCCGGGAAAAACTTATCACCAACTGAAAAATACAATCCGGCAGATACAGTGCGGAGTGCAGACGGTTAAGGGAAAGAGCTGCACTGCGTCGCATAAGTGACCGGTGCACAGGAGACGCGAGCTGGCCAACCGGCTGGCCCCGAGGAGTGGCCTATATGGCGCTGAGAGCGCCTGAGAGCACGACAGAGCCCCGTAGGGACTCTGGGAGTTCCCGGGAGCCTCCACGGGGCTTCTGCGCGTTCCTGGTCCTACTCGGCGTTGAGCCGTTCGCCCCGCATGCGGGCAACGTCGACCACGTCCGCCAGGCACTCAGCGGTACGCCGGAGCATGAACACGGCTTCTGCTGCTGTCAGGCGAGCGTCCGGCCCCCACATCGGCTGAACCAGACCCAGGACCGTTGAAGCGTTCGTCAGGTGCTGCTCCTCGATCTGATCCGCCATCAGAGACAGCATGCTGTTCGGGTCATCGGTCGCGAGGAACGCAGGCTTCCCGCTGTCTGTCTTCCACGGCAACCGGCGGAGCCCGGAAACAGCTTCGGTAGTCTCGCCCATAGGACACGCTCCGTTCGTGTCTCAGCCCCTGAACTGTCCCAGCCCGGACGGTTCAGGGGCGTTTCTGTTTGGCCTCTCAGACTAGCTCGGTAGCTGACTACCTCGATAGCGTGTTGGGTGAATTGGTCGCAGGCTGACTAGGTGGAGATCAACAGGGCTGAGCCGCATTGGCCACAGGTGGCAGCGGAGATCCGGCGGCGTATCCAGAACGGCACCTATCGCGCTGGCGAACGTCTGCCGGGAACCGTGGCGCTTGCGGTCGAATTCAACGTGTCCCAGTCGACGGCATCGCGCGCGCTGGCGAGCCTCCGCCCTGATGGCCTGGTGTACGTGGTCAGCGGCCGTGGCTACTTCGTGGCGGACGCATAAGACCAGGTCAGTCGGTGTGCAGTGACCTGCTGCTAGTCTTACTCCTTCGCTGTGCACCTGCGCCGGGCGGGCCCTTGAAGAAGACGTGGTGGCGTCCGGCGGCGGCCACCTCCAGGGCGGCCCGGGCGACGTGCTGGCCGGCGACGTCCGCGAGGTCGGGCGCGTGGTCGCCGGTGGCCGTGCCGGTGCCGAGTCCCATGCCGGGCAGGGCGAGCCCGGCGAGGAAGGGGTCGGGGCGGATCTCGCCGGGGACGGGCTCCTCGTCGGGCACCGGCTCGTCGGTGAGGACGGCGATCAGCTGGCGCAGGCTGCGGACGCCCAGCACGGACACCCCGGGCACCAGCGAGGCCTCAGGCACGGCGTTCTCCGGCACGACCACCTGCTCGTACCCGGCGTCGGCGGCGGCCAGCACGGCGGGCAGGATGCCCCGGACCGGCCGGACCCGGCCGTCCAGGCCCAGCTCCCCGATCATCACGATCTCGGCGAGCACCCGGGGGTCGATCCGCTCGGCCGCCCCGAGGACGGCCGCGGCCACCGCGAGGTCGAAGCCGCTGCCGCTCTTCGGCACGGATGCCGGGCTCAGCCCGACGGTGAGTTTCTTCGACGGCCAGGAGGCGCCCGAGTTCACCACCGCCGCCCGGACCCGGTCCCGGCTCTCCGTCAGGCTCTTGTCCGGCAGCCCCACCAGGGTGAAGGCCGCCACCCCGGGTTCCAGGTCGGCCTGGACCTCCACCACCACGCCCTCGACGCCCACCAGCGCCACCGAGCAGGTCCGCGCGAACCCCATCTCACGCCACCCCCCGGACGTGCTCGACCACGGGTGCCCCGCGCTGCGGCAGCAGCACGCCGACCACGTCGATGCGGACGCCGCCCGGCGGGGCCCCTCCGTGGGCGTGGATCCAGTGTTCCGCGAGGCCGCGCAGGCGCTGCGCCTTCTCCGGGGAGACCGCGGCCATGGGGTGCTCGAAGACACCCGCCCGCCGGGTCTTGACCTCGCAGACGACCAGGACGTCGCCGTCCCGCGCGACGATGTCGATCTCGCCCGTCCTGCCGCAGCGCCAGTTGCGCTCCAGGACCGTCAGACCGGCCTCGGCCAGCCGCCGTGCGGCCAGCGTCTCGCCGTACCTGCCGAGTGCGCTGCGTGCCTGATTCGTGCGTGCCTGATTCGTGCGTGCCTGATTCGTGCGTGCCTGATTCGTGCGTGCCTGATTCGTGCGTGCCTGATTCGTGCGTGCCTGATTCGTGTTCATGTCGGCACCACCTCCGGCGCCAACGGTCAGGCATCCCCCGCCAAGAAGTTGATCTTGGTGAGTTACTCAGCGGTTGTGGACAACTCCGTCACCCGTGCGGGCTACCTCAGCCGCCCGGAAGTTCCAGGTCGGTCTTGTTCAGCTCCTCGATGTTCACGTCCTTGAACGTGAGGACACGGACCTGCTTCACGAAACGGGCCGGCCGGTACATGTCCCAGACCCAGGCGTCCGCCATGGACACCTCGAAGAACACCTCGCCCTGGACCGAGTGCACCTGCATCTCGTAGTCGTTGGTGAGGTAGAAGCGCCGCTCGGTCTCGATCACGTATTTGAACAGACCGACGACATCGCGGTACTCCCGGTAGAGCTTCAGCTCCATCTCGGTCTCGTACTTTTCGAGGTCCTCGGCGCTCATGGCATGTTCCCCTTCAGCCGTGCGATCCCACCATTGTGCGCCAGTCCCGCGCGCCCCTAGACGATTTCCGTGTCAAGGGTGACGGGCCCGGCGGGGGGACCTTCGTCGAGCAGCCTACGGAACAGCTCGGCGAGTCTGGTCGGATACACCGTCTCATGTGCCCGGGTCAGTTCCTGGCACGTCCACCAACGTGCTCCGGCCACACTGCGCCGCTCCAGCTCGGTCAGGCCCGTGGCCTCGGTGACCGTCTGCGTCGTACGGGCCAGGTAGTACCACTCGTCCTGGTCCCAGCGGCGGCCCGCGAACGGGAAGGAGCACGTCCGGCGCCACAGCACCGGACCGAGGTCGACGTCGGTGATGCCGGTCTCCTCGGCGAGTTCCCGCAAAGCGGCCTGCTCACGGGTCTCGTCGCCCTCCAGGCCGCCGCCGGGCGTGAACCACCAGTCGTCGGCCGGGTCGTCGGGCTCGTGGCCGTGCAGGAGCAGGATGCGGTCCTCGGGGTCGAGCAGGACCACCCGGGCCACCTTGCGCAGGCCGCCCTCGGGCGCCTCGGGCAGTGCCTCAGCGGGCACCGGCGGGCTCCGTCCTGGCCCGGCTGCGGGAGCGGCCCAGCAGGTTCGCGACCGGGCCGTAGGCGCCGCCCGCGAGGACCAGCACGCCGCCGGCCACGATCATGAACTCGATGATGCGCAACGGGCCGGGCTGGGAGAGCGCGCCGAGGGTCTCGAAGCCGGTCGGGCGCTTGAGCAGCCCCTTCATCGGCCAGATCACGGCGTCCACCCGGGCGGTCACGGCGGTACGGGCGACCGTGCCCTTCGCGGCGTCCGTGAGGTGGGCGGTGGAGTCCAGGGAGCCCTGGCGCTCGTCGCCGAGGAGGAAGAGCCGGCCCTTGGGGACGGTGACGGTGGGGAAGCCCTGGAGCTCCGCCTGGCTGCCCGCCGGCAGATAGGGCTCGTCGATCTGCTTGCCGTTGACCGTCAGCTTGCCGTTCGTGCAGCAGGCCACCGTGTCGCCGCCGACCGCGACCACGCGCTTGACGACGTCCGCGTTGGTGACCCAGCTCTTGTCCTTGAAGACGACGACGTCGCCCCGGCGCACCTCGCCGCCGTCGATGCGCTGGCCGAGGACCCGGTCCCCGGCGTCGATCGTCGGCGTCATCGACGTGGTGGGCACGGTGTACGGCCGGTAGACGACCGCTCCCCAGCCGAATCCTCCGAGGAACAGCACGATGCCCAGGGCGACGGCGATCCCGGACAGCCGCTGTCCGAGCCTGCTGCCGGCCTGTGCCGCGCTCGTGCTGGTGCCTGCGCCGCCGCGCGGAGCCGTACGTATCGTGCTGTCGCCCATGAGGCCGCACCCTACCCGGCGGTACCGGGCAGGGGCAGCCCTTCTTCGGCACCCCTGGTCACAAGCTCCCCAAGGGCTTCACACAGGACGGTCGGCATGGGCGTGCGGGACCCGGTCAGCGCTTGCCCGCGGCCGCACGCGTGTCGAACTTCCGCTCGATGCGGTCACCCCGGCGGCGGCGCCACACCGCGACCGGGAGCACGGCGGCGACGGCCGCGCCCTGCGGCGCCACCGTGAGGGAGGCCGCGGCGGACGACTGCGTGTTGATGCCGCTCTGGTCGAAGGTGTCCGGGATCGGCAGCGTGCCCCAGCGGTTGATCGGCCAGGCCTTGACGATGGCACGGCCGACGACGTCCTTCACCGGGACCATGCCGTGGTGCTTGTCGGACTGGTTGTAGCGCGAGTCGCGGGAGTTCTGGCGGTGGTCGCCCATCACCCAGATGTAGCCCTTGGGCACGTGCACCGTGAACTGGCCACCCTGGTCGTCGACGCTGCACGGGGTGTTGCCCGGGTACACATAAGGCTCGCTCAGCGCATGGCCGTTGACCATGAGCGGGCCGCTGCCCTTGCAGGAGACGGTGTCGCCGCCGACGCCGATGACCCGCTTGATCAGGTCCCGCTCCTCGGCGGACGGCATCAGGCCGATCCAGCTGAGGAACGTCTGGATCGCGTTCGGCTGAGCCGTGGGCTCGCCCGCCAGCCAGTCGTCCGGGTCGTGGAAGACGACGACCTCGCCGCGCTCCGGCTTGGAGCCGAACCACGGGGTGAGCTTGTCGACCAGGACCCGGTCACCCTGCTGGAGGGTGTTCTGCATCGAGTCCGACGGGATCGAGAAGGCCTGCACCAGGAACGTCTTGATCAGCAGCGCCAGCACCAGTGCGATGACGACCAGGATCGGCAGCTCCTTCCAGAAGGAGCGCGGTTTCTTCGGTGCGGGCGCCGCCGAACCGCCCGGGTCCCCGTCCGTGCCCGAGCCGTCACCGCCGGAGTACGGACCGTCTGCCGGGGTGCCGTCGCCACCGGGCCCGGTGCCGTTCCCGGAGGTCAAGGCGCCGTCTGCGGGGGAGACATTCTCCACGGGGCGCCCGCTGTGCTCCTCGCCGTCGTGTCCCGACCGTGCGCCAACCGCCACATCCCCCACGCCAACTCCTTACTCCGTGCCGCCGCCTGCGCCATCCCCGGCGCAGGCCCACCACTCCCATAACGAGCGGGAGTTCCGCAGGGGTCGGGAGTTGGATGTATCCGTTCGGATCGTCGGAGGCAACCCTATGCGACAGCCGGGGGACCGCGGTCGACCCCGACCCGGAGTCAGAAACGCTTGCGAAGGTTTTAGGTTCGTCGAGCTTGGTCCAGTGCCCGATGGGCCAGCCGATCATCATGGCCCGGCCCACCACGGAGGTCACGGCCACCGTGCCGCCGTAGTCGGTGTCCTGGTGGGCACGGGAGTCGGCGGAGTTGCCGCGATGGTCGCCCATCACCCACAGCCGGCCCTTCGGCACGGTGATGTCGAACGGCTGAGCGGAGGGGACGTTCCCGGGATACAGGTAGTCGCCCTCGGTCAGCGGTACGCCGTTGACGGTCACCCGGCCCTGTGCGTCACAGCACTTGACGTGGTCGCCGCCGACGCCGATGACCCGCTTGATGAGGTCCTTCTCGTTGGCGGAGGGCAGCAGGCCGATGAAGGTGAGCCCTTCCTTGACCTGCTTGACGCCGACCGGGTCGTTCGCCTTGGTGGTCTGCTCGTCCGCCAGCCAGCCGCCGGGGTCGTGGAAGACGACGACGTCCCCGCGGTGCGGCTGCCACCCGAACCAGGGCGTGAACTTGTCCACCAGGACGCGGTCGCCGATCCGGATCGTCTGTTCCATGGAACCGGACGGGATCACGAAGGCCTGGACGAGGAACGTCTTCAGCACCAGGGCTATCAGGACGGCCACGCCGACCAGCAGCGGTATCTCCCGCACCGCACTGCGCCGTCGCTTGCGCTTGACCTTGCGCTGCAGCTTGCGCCGCTCCGCGCGGGAGCGGCCGCCGGACGACCCTGAGGCACGCCGGGCCCCGGTCGGCAGCAGGTTGGCGGTGGCGTCGACCGGCACGCCGCGCGGTCGGCCGCGGTTACCCATGGGACGCTCCGGCGGCCGGCACGCGCGCGTAGGCGGCGGGACGGACGAGACGGGTCCAGTGGGCGTACGGCCAGACGATCCAGTCGGCCCGGCCGACGACCCTGCTGACGGGGATCATGCCGCCGCCGGGCGAGCCGAGGTGGTCGCGGGAGTCGCTGGAGTCGCTGCGGTGGTCGCCGAGAACGAAGAGCGTGCCGTCGGGGACGTCGACGTTGAAGGGCACGGTGGAGGGGGTGTCCCCCGGATAGAGGAACGAGGTCTCGTCGACCGGCCGGCCGTTCACTTCGATCCTCCCCTTCTTGTCGCAGCAGACCACGTGGTCTCCTCCCACGCCGACGACGCGTTTGATGTAGTCGGCGTCCCCGAAGTATCCGGAGCCGTCGAACACCACGACATCTCCCCGGCGCGGCCCGGCACCGAAACGGTACGCCAACTTATTTACGAGAACGCGGTCCCCGATCCTCAATCCCTGTTCCATGGATCCGCTGGGAATCTGGAATGGTTGCGCCACGAAAGTGTTGAGGACGAGCAAAAACGCCAGGCAGGCGAAGAGGGTGAGGGTGATCCAGCCGCCCGGCAGCCAGTCGGTGACCCGCTCGGTGGCGCGTGCCACCAACGCGAAACGCGACCGGTCCTCCGCGGCCTCGGGTTCGGGGCTGGAGGAGCGGTCGCGCTCCGTGTGCTGTGCTTCGGTGTCCATCGGGGCCAGATGCTATCCGGCGCCGATGAGACTCCTTCTTACCGGCTCGTCCGCCTGCGGCTTCCGAAGGCCGGCACGCGAGATCAGTTGTCGCGCTTCTCCTTGATCTTCGCGGCCTTGCCGCGCAGGTCACGCAGGTAGTACAGCTTGGCGCGACGCACGTCACCGCGGGTGACGAGCTCGATCTTCTCGACGATCGGGGTGTGCACCGGGAAGGTGCGCTCGACGCCGACGGAGAAGGAGACCTTGCGGACCGTGAAGGTCTCGCGGACACCGCTGCCCTGACGGCGGATCACAACGCCCTTGAACTGCTGCACACGGGAGCGGTTGCCCTCGATGACGCGGACGTGGACGTTGACGGTGTCACCCGGGCGGAAGGCCGGGACGTCGCTGCGCAGCGACGCGGAGTCGACGGTGTCGAGCAGGTGAGACATTTCGTCTGCTTTCCTCGCTGATGCCACAGGTCATCAACGGAAACTAGGTGTTCCATGGGGTCTGTCGCGCGGGTCGGGGCGGACGTCGTGTCCCCCTGTGGCAGGGGCGCACGCCGGACGGACGCACAACAGCGGCCTATTCTTCCACGCCCTGTGGCCTGCGCCAAAATCGGCCGTGGGGTCCGCCCTCCGGGTCCGGGGCCCAGCCCAGGATGGAGAGCATCTCCCGGTCCTTCTTGTCGAAGCCCTGGGGGTCGCAGCGCTCGATCAGGTCGGGCCGGTGGGCGGTAGTCCGCTTCAGGGCCTCGTCGCGGCGCCAGCGGGCGATCTTGCCGTGGTGACCGCTGAGCAGCACGTCGGGGATGTCCCGGCCGCGCCAGACGGGCGGCTTGGTGTAGACGGGGCCCTCCAGGAGGTTGGCCATGGCGCCCGGCGCGAAGGAGTCGTCGCGGTGCGACTCGGCGTTGCCGAGAACACCGGGCAGCAGCCGCGCCACGGCCTCCGTGATCACCAGTACGGCCGCTTCGCCGCCGGCGAGGACGTAGTCGCCGATGGACACCTCGTAGACCGGCATCCGGGTGGCGTACTCGTCCATGACCCGCCGGTCGATGCCCTCGTAGCGGGCCGGTGTGAAGATCAGCCAGGGGCGTTCGGAGAGTTCGACGGCGAGTTCCTGGGTGAAGGAACGGCCGCTGGGGGTGGGGACGATCAGCGCGGGGGCGTGCGCGCCGGTCTCGTACCCGTCGGCGAGGACGGTGTCGAGGGCGTCGCCCCAGGGCTCGGTCTTCATGACCATGCCGGGCCCGCCACCGTACGGCGTGTCGTCGACCGTGTTGTGCCGGTCGTACGTCCATCCGCGCAGGTCGTGCACATGGACGTCGAGCTGTCCACGCGCGCGTGCCTTGCCGACCAGCGAGACGTTCAGGGGCTCCAGGTACTCGGGAAAGATCGTGACGACGTCGAGCCTCATGCGTCGTCGTCCCTGGACGAGACGGTCTCCGCCCGGTCGTCGATCAGGCCGGGCGGCGGCGCGATGACGGCCCGCTGCTCCTCCAGGTCGATCTCGGTGACGATCTCCGCCACGAACGGGATCATCACCTCGCTGCCGTCGGGCCGCTCCACGATGAACAGGTCCTGGGAGGGCAGGTGCGAGATCTCGGTGATCCGGCCGACCTCGATGCCGTCCTCGGTGACCACGTCCAGGTCGACGAGCTGGTGGTCGTAGTACTCGTCCTCGCCCTCGGGCAGCTCCTCCGGGTCGATCTCGGCGATCAGGAGGGTGTTGCGCAGGGCCTCGGCGCCGGTGCGGTCACTGACGCCCGCGAAGCGCAGGAGCAGGCGGCCGCTGTGCACGCGGCCCGTCTCGATGGTGAGCGGTCCCACGCCGGCGGGATCGGTGGCGAGTACGGCGCCCGGCCCGAGCCTGAGCTCCGGCTCGTCGGTACGTACCTCGACGGTGACCTCGCCCTTGATGCCGTGGGCGCGGCCGATCCGTGCGACTACGAGCTGCACTGTGCCTGTTCTCCTGTCATCTCCTGCTCGACCTGCTCATACGGCTCGGGCCGGGGACGGCCAGTGGCCCTCCCCGGCCCGAGCCGGTTGCGATAAGCGTCAGCGGACGTGGTCGACGTCGACGAGGTCGACGCGGACTCCGCGACCGCCGATGGCGCCCACGACGGTGCGCAGGGCACGCGCGGTGCGGCCGTTGCGGCCGATCACCTTGCCGAGGTCGTCGGGGTGCACCCGGACCTCCAGCACGCGCCCGCGGCGCAGGTTGCGCGAGGCGACCTGCACATCGTCAGGGTTGTCGACGATGCCCTTCACGAGGTGCTCAAGCGCCTCTTCGAGCATGCTGCTCAGGCCTCGGTCGACTCGGACTCAGCCGCGGCCTCGTCCTTCTTCTCAGCCTTCTTCTTCTGGGTGATCGCCTCACCCTTGCCCTCGTCGTCACCGCCGAGCGCCTCGAACGACGGACGCGTGGCCTTCGGGGCGGCCACGAGCAGCGGCGCCGGGGCGGCCTCGCCCTTGAACTTCTGCCAGTCGCCGGTCTTCTTCAGGATGGCGAGGACGGGCTCGGTCGGCTGGGCGCCGACGCCGAGCCAGTACGCCACGCGGTCGGCGTCCACCTCGATGACCGACGGGTTGTAGGTCGGGTGGTACTTGCCGATCTCCTCGATCGCACGGCCGTCACGGCGGGTGCGGGAGTCGGCGACGACGATGCGGTAGTGAGGCGAACGGATCTTGCCCAGACGCTTCAGCTTGATCTTGACTGCCACGGGAGTGGGTTCTCCTGGATTTGACGTGGTTGGGCACGGCGAGACTGCCGCGTGGGGTTGCGGTACCCGAGTGCCCGATGGACGCGTCAGCCGGAGGAGAGAGGGGTCCTGTGCGGCTGTCGAGTACAGCTAGCCATTGTGCCATACCCCGCGGGTCGCTCTGGGCCGGCGGGTGAATGGCCGGCTTCGGGCATGCCGGAGAGGCACCCGGCGTGGAGGTGAGGTCACGTCGGGTGCGCTGACCGGATCGGGGTGGCGATGGCTGCGGCTGCCACGAGCAGCCGTGGCCTATGCCGCGCCCACGACCTCCGGGATGCGGAACGGCTTGCCGCAGCCGCCGCAGACGATGGGTGCCTGCGCCAGGACCGACGGGACCACCCGGACGTTGCGGCCGCAGTCGCACACCGCCTTGACGCGGACGCCGCCGCCGGACGAGCCGTGGCGGGCGGCGGGGCCGCGGAAGGTGCGGGAGGTGTCGGCGGACGTGGCCACCGTGTGCGCCTTGAGAGCGCGCTGCAGTCTCTCGATGGTCGGGCGGTAGCGTCGCTTCGCCTCGGGGTTGAGCGTGACCAGCGAGAAGCCGCTGCTGGGATGCGGCTCGTCGGGATGGTCCAGGCCCAGCTCCTCGGCGATCGCGAGGAATCGGCGGTTGTGGTAGCGGCCGGCCCGGGAGGTGTCGCGGACTCCACGGGAGGCGGCGATGCCGTGGACTGCCTCATGGAGCAGCCGTTCGAAGGAGAGCTCGTGACCGCACGCGGACGACGACTCCCCGATCAGGGACTCTGGCGCGGCAAGGTCGGGCAGCTCGGGGTGGTACCGCTGAATGTCGGCCCACGCCTCTGCCAGCTCTGCGGCGAGAACAGGTGGTGTCTGTGTCGTGCTCACGTAATGAGAACGAGCGGGAGGGCCCCTGTGTTCCTATTCCGGGGCATCCCAAATAATTTGCACGTACCCGTCAGTTGCCGCTGATGCGTGGAGACGAGCACGGGTGCGCTGATCTGCGGAGAAGCCTCACAGCTCCTACCAAGCCGGTGCGTAGTCTGACGTACGACCCGTCACGTATCCCTGGTCCGGACGCATGGACGACGGAGGTCGACGGATGCGCAAGAGGCGTTTCGGTCGCTCTCGTGGCCGGGTCTCATCCCGGTCAGCGTCCGCGGCGGCGCCGACGTTACTGGCAGCCCGTCGTCACCCGGCACCGCCCCGGCTCTGACGCGCTGACATGTGCGCCCACCGCACCCGCCGACCATGGCCAGAACCGCCGTGTCGTGGGTCCGATGGTAGAGCCCCAAGTTGCCGGGATGTGAAATCTCGCCACAGTCACAGCCCACGTACAAGCGGTGACCCGCGACCTCTGGACGCCATCGCGAGCCCGGAGTTATGTGGCATAGGTGGGAAGTGCGAGCGCACGGCACGGGGGCCACGGAATCGGTCAGTGCGTAACTCTCGGCGGATTGGGGCGCTTACCTATGACACCTACGCTCGTGCGGCACCACCTGTCTCACGTGGACTCACCACCCCGTGTGAACCTGGGCGCACGCGCGCGTGACTGGTCCGAGATCCAGGAGCGCATGCTGGTGCCGCTCTACGAGACCGTCCACGAGCGACTCGAAGTGGGTCCGGCCACCCGGCTGCTCGGCCTTCGCTGCGGTTCCGGTCTCGCCCTGCTGATGGCGGCGGCCAGAGGGGCCGCGGTCACCGGAGTCGACTCCTCCCCCGAACGGCTCGCCCTCGCCCGTGAGCGTCTGCTGCCCGAACCGGCCCCGGGCGCACGCGCGCGTGGCCGTGCCGCCCGGATCGGTGCCGCCCGGATCGTCGAGGGCACGCCCCGGAACGCGGCGGCCGCGCAGGCACCGGCGTACAGCCTGATCACCGCCTTCGACCCGATCGGCTGCCGGGCCGGCGACGCCGAACGGCTCGGTGACCTGCTGGCCGAGGCGACTCCCCTGGCGGAACCCGGGGCCGCCGTGGTGCTGACCGGCTGGGGTCCGCCGGAGCGGTGCGCGACCTCGTCCGTGCTGCGGGTGGCGGCGAAGTTGGCCGATCCTTTGCGGAGCTCGGGAAGCTGGCGTCCGGCGTGCCGGGACGATCTGGAGGAGGTCGCCCAGCGGGCCGGCCTGCGGATCGACGGGTCCGGGCGGGTGTCCTGCCCGTTCGGGTACGCCGACGCGGACAGCGCGGTGCGGGGGCTGTTGTCGACCGGGCTGTTCGATGCGGGGATTCTGGCGGTCGGCGAGGAGCAGGTCGGCAAGGAGCTGGCGGAGGCGCTTCATCCGCACGTGTGTGCCGACGGCACGGTGTGGATGCCGAATGTGTTCCGGTACCTGATCGCACGGGTGCGCTGACGCTTCGCGGGGGCCGCCGTGTTCGGGTGCGGCGCCGTGGGGGCTGGTCGCGCAGTTCCCCGCGCCCCTTTGGGGCGCTGGAACCGGGGCGCTCAGAATCAGGCCTCGTCCAGGTCCTTGGTCAGCCTCGTGATGCCCGCGATGCGGTACGCGTCCGCCTCCTCCAGGGTCTCGTTCTCCAGGAGGGCCTGGGCCAGGGCGTCCAGCTGGGGCCGGTGGTCCTGGAGTTTGCGGCGGGCCTCGTCGTAGCACTCGTCGACGATGCGGCGCATCTCCGTGTCGATGACGTCGAGGGTCTGGGGCGCCGCGGCGAGACCGTAGGCCTGCTGGGCGTCGCTGGGGAGGGCGGAGAGGCGGCCGACCTCCTCGCTCATGCCCCAGCGGGAGACCATTCCGCGCGCGATGCCCGTGACCTGCTCCAGGTCGCTCTCCGAGCCGGTGGTGATCACGCCGTAGACGACCTGCTCGGCCGCCATGCCGCCGAGGGCGCCGATGATCCGGCCGCGCAGGTACTCCTCGGTGTACGCGTATTTGTCGGCGTCCGGCGTGGAGAGCGTGACGCCGAGGGCGCGGCCGCGCGGCACGATGGTGATCTTGCGGACCGGGTCGGCGCCGGGCTGGAGCATGCCGAGCAGGGCGTGGCCGCTCTCGTGGTAGGCGGTCCTGCGGCGCTCCTCCTCGGGCATCACCAGCGGCCGTTCGGCGCCGAGCTGGACCTTCTCCAGGGCCTCGGAGAGGTCGGACTGGGTGACCTTGTCCTGTTTGCGCTTGACAGCGAGCAGGGCGGCCTCGTTGGCCAGGTTGGCCAGTTCGGCGCCGGTCATGCCCGGGGTGGTGCGGGCGACCTGGGCGAGGTCGACGCCCTCGGCGAGCGGGATCTGGCGGGTGTGGATCTGCAGGATGGCCTCGCGGCCGGTGCGGTCGGGAGGCGAGACCTGGACGACCCGGTCGAAGCGGCCGGGGCGGGTGAGCGCGGGGTCGAGGATGTCGGCGCGGTTGGTGGCGGCGATGACGATGACGCCCTCGGAGCCGGAGAAGCCGTCCATCTCGGTGAGGATCTGGTTGAGGGTCTGCTCGCGCTCGTCGTGGCCGCCCATGGAGGCGCCGCCGCCGCGGGCCCGGCCGATGGTGTCGATCTCGTCGATGAAGATGATGGACGGGGCGACCTTGCGGGCCTCGGCGAACAGCTCGCGCACGCGGGAGGCGCCGACGCCGACGATCATCTCGATGAACTCGGAGGCGGAGGCCGAGAAGAAGGGCACGCCCGCCTCGCCGGCGACGGCCCGCGCGAGCAGTGTCTTGCCGGTGCCGGGCGGGCCGGCGAGGAGCACGCCCCGCGGCATCTTGGCGCCCATCCTGCGGTAGGCGTCGGGGTTCTTCAGGAAGTCGACGACGTCGTTGAGCTCACCCTCGACCTCGTCGATGCCGGCCACGTCCTCGAAGGTGGTCCGCTGTTGACCGGGCTCCAGTTCGACCGGCTTGGGCGGCGCCTTGCGGCCCAGCATGCCGCCCGCGCCGCCGAGGCCCGCGCTCATCCGGCGGGCGATGAAGACCCACACCGCGACCAGGATGATGATCGGCGCCAGGGAGATCAGCAGATTGGCGAGAAAGCTGCGGTGCTGGACGACCGGTTCCGCGGTGACCGTCACGTTGTGCTTGGTCAGGCTGGTCCAGAGGTCGTCCCCGGCGAAGGAGGGCCGCTCGGTGTTGAACTTGGTGTAGTTCCCGCCGCCCTCGGGGTTCTTCTGCTCCCTCTTGAGCTGGCCCTGGATCGAGTCGCCCTTGGCGTAGATCTTCTCGACGTTGCCCGCGTTCACCTGCTTGCTGAACTCGGTGTACGAGATCGTCGGCTCGTTCGCCTGGTCGAAGTACGACAGCACCAGGTTGGCCAGCAGGTACACGACCAGGGCGGTGACGATCAGCCGCCACCAGCCGCCGTGCATCCGCCGCCCGCCGTTCGGTGGCTTGGGCGGCTCCTCGGGAGCGCCCTCGGTGCGCCAGGGCTGGTCGGGCGACTTGCGCGGCGGGGCGGGGTTGGTCATATGCGGACCGTACGGCACGGACCAACCCCTGGCACCCGCACAGGTGAACTCAGCCCATGAACTTCTTGAACTCGTCCGGCAGCTCGAAGTCCTGGGCGCCCTGCTGCGGGAGTCCGAAGGCGCCACCCTGCCCGGCGGCCTCGCGGCGCTGGGCCTCCTCCAGCTCCTGCTGCTTGCGCTTCATCGGGTTGCCGGAGCGCTGCTTGCCCTTGGCCTGCTTCTGCTGCTTCTTCTGCCGGCCGGGGCCGCCGCCCATGCCCGGGATCCCCGGCATGCCCGGCATCCCGCCGCCCTGGGCCATGCGGGACATCATCTTGCGGGCCTCGAAGAACCGCTCGACCAGGTTCTTCACCGCGCTGACCTCGACACCGGAACCCTTGGCGATACGGGCGCGGCGCGAGCCGTTGATGATCGTCGGTTCCTGGCGCTCGGCCGGGGTCATCGACTTGATGATCGCGGCGGTGCGGTCGACGTCCCGCTCGTCGAGGTTCTGGATCTGGTCCTTGATCTGTCCCATGCCGGGCAGCATCCCGAGGAGCTTCGAGATGGAACCCATCTTCCTGACCTGTTCCATCTGGGCCAGGAAGTCGTCCAGGGTGAAGTCCTGGCCCTTCTTCGACGCCAGCTTGGAGGCCATCTTCTGGGCCTCTTCCTGGCTGAACGTCTTCTCCGCCTGCTCGATCAGGGTGAGCAGGTCACCCATGTCGAGGATGCGGGATGCCATGCGGTCCGGGTGGAAGGCGTCGAAGTCGTCGAGCTTCTCGCCGTTCGACGCGAACATGATCGGCTTGCCGGTGACCTGGCGGATGGAGAGCGCGGCACCACCGCGGGCGTCGCCGTCGAGCTTGGAGAGCACGACGCCGTCGAAGCCGACGCCGTCGCGGAAGGCCTCGGCGGTGGTGACGGCGTCCTGGCCGATCATGGCGTCGACGACGAAGAGGATCTCGTCGGGCGAGACGGCGTCCCGGATGTCGGCCGCCTGCTGCATCAGCTCCTGGTCGATGCCGAGCCGGCCGGCGGTGTCCACGATCACGATGTCGTGGACCTTGGACTTCGCGAACTCGATGGAGTCCTTGGCGACCTTGACCGGGTCGCCGACGCCGTTGCCCGGCTCGGGCGCGTAGACCGCGACACCGGCGCGCTCGGCGACCACGCTCAGCTGGTTGACGGCGTTGGGGCGCTGCAGGTCGGCGGCGACGAGCAGCGGGGAGTGGCCCTGCTCCTTGAGCCAGCGGCCGAGCTTGCCCGCGAGGGTGGTCTTACCGGCACCCTGGAGACCGGCCAGCATGATCACGGTGGGCGGCTGCTTGGCGAACCGCAGCCGGCGGGTCTCGCCGCCGAGGATCGTGACCAGCTCGTCGTTGACGATCTTCAGGACCTGCTGGGCCGGGTTGAGCGCCTTGGAGACCTCGGCGCCGAGCGAGCGCTCCTTGACGTTCTTGATGAACGTGCGGACGACCGGGAGGGCCACGTCGGCTTCGAGGAGCGCGATGCGGATCTCCCGGGCCGTGGCGTCGATGTCCGCTTCGCTCAGACGCCCTTTGCCGCGCAGATTCTTGAAGGTCGCTGAAAGGCGGTCGGAGAGAGTGTCGAACACGGCGGCGTCGGTCCTCGGAGTCGGGGTCGGTGAGCGTCTTCCAGGGTATCCGGCCGCGCAAGGAAGTGGTCCCCGCCTTGCACAGTCGTGCGATCAGCCCCTCAGCGTCTCCTCCAGCTTGCGCGCCACGGAGGCCGCCTCCTCCGCGGGCAGCGGCGCGTGGTCGGTGCCGGTGACGTAGAAGGCGTCGACGGCGTTGGAGCCGAGCGTGCTGACGTGCGCGCTGCGCACCCGCACCTCGGCGTCCTCCAGCGCCCGCCCGATCCGGTACAGCAGGCCCGGTGCGTCCTGGGCGCGTACCTCGAACACGGTGGCGTGCCGGGAGGCCGCGGAGGCCACCGTCACGCGCGGTGGCGGGGCCACCCAGCCCCGGCGCCGCGGGTAGGCGGCGTCCCGCTCCGCGAGGCGGCCCGCGATGTCCAGGGAGCCGTCCAGCGCCCTCACGAGGTCGGCCCGCAGGCGGGCGGCCTGCGGCAGGGAGCCGTACTCGGCCGCGACCCGCCAGTCGAGCAGCAGGACCGTGCCGTCGTCGACGTCGTCCGGGAGCCGGACGGCGCGCAGCTCGGCGGTGCGCACCGTCAGGCGGTGCACGGCCAGCACGCCGGAGACGGCCGGGAGCACGCCCGGCTGGTCGGGTACGGCGATGAGCAGTTCGACGCCGAGCGGTTCGGGGTCGCCGGCCTGCTCCTCGTCGGTGGCGGCAGGCTCGGTCTGGGCGCGCAGGGCGAGGACCGGGGCGCCGGTACGGAAGGCCTCGATGGCCAGCCGCTCCTGCTCGGCCGTGGGCGCGCCCGGCTCGGGCTCGTCGGCGGTGTCCCCCGCGAGGACCGCCGATACCCGTTTCACCAGGTCGGCGACGAGGGAGCCGCGCCAGGACGACCAGGCCGCCGGGCCGGTGGCCAGCGCGTCGGCCTCGGTGAGGGCGTGCAGCAGCTCCAGGGTGCCCTGGGTGCCGACCGCGTCGGCGACCAGGCGGACCGTGGCCGGGTCGTCCAGGTCGCGCCGGGTGGCGGTCTCGATGAGCAGGAGGTGGTGGCGGACGAGCGTGGACAGGACCGCCACGTCGCCGCGGTCGAAGCCGATCCGCGCCGCCACGTCCTTGACGATGATCTCGCCGGCCACCGAGTGGTCGCCGGGCCAGCCCTTGCCGATGTCGTGCAGCAGGGCGGCGACCAGCAGCAGGTCGGGGCGGTGGACACGGCGGGTGAACTCGGAGGCGCGCACGGCGGTCTCGATGAGGTGCCGGTCGACGGTCCAGACGTGCACGGCGTTGCGCTGCGGGCGGCACCGGACCCGCTCCCAGTCGGGCAGCAGGCGGGTGATCAGGCCCTCGGCCTCCAGCGCCTCCCAGACCTCGACGGTGGGGCGGCCGGAGCCGAGCAGGGTGACCAGCTGCTCGCGGGCCTCGGCGGGCCACGGCGTGGGCAGGGGGCGCGCGGTGGCGGCCATGCGCCGTACGGCGTGCAGGGAGAGCGGAAGGCCGGCCTGGGCGGCGGCGGCCGCGGCGCGCAGCGGGAGCACCGGGTCGCGTTCGGGGCGGGCGGCGCGGGCGAGCACCACCTCGCCGTCCTGCTCCACGACGCCCTCGGCGAGCGGGGAGCGCTCGGTGACCGGTTTGCCGCCGCCCAGCATGGCGCGCAGCCGGGGCCGGACGGCGCGCGAGCGCAGGACGCGCCCCACTTCGCGCCAGGTGACGTCACTGGCGTACGAGATGACGCGCGCGGCCTCGTAGACCTGGCGAAGCAGGGTGTCGGCGTCGAGGAGGTCCAGTTCGGCGGCGACCTGGTCCTGCTCCTGGAGCGCGAGGCGGTCGGTGGCACGGCCCGTGGTCAGGTGCAGGGCGTCGCGGACGTCGAGGAGGCGCCTGCGGGCGTCTGCGAGGCCCTCGCGCGGGGCGTCGGCCAGCCAGGAGGCGGCGACGGCGCGCAGGGCGGTGGCGTCCCGGAGGCCGCCGCGGGCCTCCTTCAGGTCCGGCTCCAGGAGGTACTGCAGCTCGCCCTGGCGTTCGGCGCGCTCGGCGCACAGCTCCTGGAGCTCGGGGAGTCGTTTGGGCGCCTGGTTGCGCCAGTCGGCGAGGATCGCGGTGCGCAGTGCGGAGGTGAGGCCGAGGTCGCCGGCGATGTGGCGGGCGTCGAGGAGGCCGAGCTGGACCTTGAGGTCCTCGCCGGCCGTCTTGCGGGCCTCGGCGGGTGTGCGTACGGAGTGGTCGAGGGCCAGGCCCAGGTCCCAGACGGGGTACCAGAGCCGGTCGGCGACGGCGGCCACGGCTCCGGAGTCGGCGCCGTCGTGCAGCAGCAGGAGGTCGAGGTCGCTGCGCGGGGAGAGTTCGGCGCGGCCGTAGCCGCCGACGGCGACCAGGGAGACGCCGCCCCTGATGCCCTCGGTCGCCGCCGCGAACAGCCCGGTCAGCCATTCGTCGGTCAGCTCGGCGAGGGCGGTACGGCGCGGCGGCCCGGACCGCGCCCCCTCGGTGAGGAGGCGCAGCCGGGCCGCCGCGTAGCCGCTGGGTCCCGCGTTCTCCGCGTCGTTCCGAACTTCCGTACCCGTCACCCAGCGACTCCTGCCTGTATTCAGATGGTTCTGTTCTACAGTGCGTCCGGTCCGCGCTCGCCGGTGCGGACCCGTACGGCGGTCTCGACCGGGAGCGACCAGACCTTGCCGTCACCGATCTTGCCGGTGCGGGCGGCCTTGACGATGACGTCGATCAGCTGCTCGGCGTCCTCGTCCTCGGCCAGCACCTCGATGCGGATCTTGGGCACCAGGTCGACGGTGTACTCCGCACCACGGTAGACCTCGGTGTGGCCGCGCTGCCGACCGTAGCCGCTGGCCTCGGTGACCGTGAGGCCGTGGACGCCGAAGGCCTGCAGGGCCTCCTTGATCTCGTCGAGCCGGTGAGGCTTCACGACGGCGGTGATGAGCTTCATGCGTCCACCTTCTTGCTCGTCCCGGCCAGGGCCGGAGCGGAGACGGAGCCGATGACACCGCCGCCCGTGCCGCTGAAGTCGTATGCAGTCTCGGCGTGCTCGGCCTGGTCGATGCCGGAGACCTCCTCGTCCTCGGTGACCCGCATGCCGAGGGTCTTGTCGAGGAGGAAGGCGAGGACCGCGGAGGCGACCAGGGAGTAGCCGAGGACCGCGCCGACACCGGCGAACTGCTTCCACAGCTGGGTGAAGGAGTGGTCGCCGTAGAAGACGCCGGTCGCGGCGGACTGGCCCTTGCCGGTGGCGAAGAAGCCGATGAGCAGGGAGCCGATGATGCCGCCGACCATGTGGACACCGACCACGTCGAGGGAGTCGTCGTAGCCGAACTTGAACTTCAGGCCGACTGCCGCGGCGCAGGCGACACCGGCGATGGCGCCGACGGCGATCGCGCCGAGCGGGGAGACCGCACCGCCGGACGGGGTGATGGCGACCAGGCCGGCGACCGCGCCGGAGGCGGCACCCAGGGTGGTGAAGGCGCCGTGCCGGATCTTCTCGTAGGCGAGCCAGGCGAGCATGGCGGCGGCGGTGGCGACCTGCGTGTTGACGAACATCAGCGCGCCGACGCCGTCGTCGTTGCCGAGCCAGGAGCCGGCGTTGAAGCCGAACCAGCCGAACCACAGCAGACCGGCGCCGAGCATGACCAGCGGGAGGCTGTGCGGGCGCATCGGGTCCTTCTTGAAGCCGACGCGCTTGCCGATGACCAGGATGACGCCGAGGGCGCCGGCACCGGCGTTGATGTGGACCGCGGTACCGCCGGCGAAGTCGATCACACCGAGCTTGTAGGCCCAGCCGTCGGCGCCCCAGACCCAGTGGGCGACCGGGACGTAGACGACCGTGAGCCACAGGGCGACGAAGAGCGCCCAGGCCGAGAACTTGACGCGGTCGGCGATGGCGCCGCTTATCAGGGCCGGCGTGATGACCGCGAACATCATCTGGAAGACCATGAACACGAAGACCGGGATCGTGTAGCCGGGCCAGAGCTCCGTCAGCCCGACGTTGCTCATGCCCAGCCAGTGGGAGTCGTAGCCGATGAAGCCGTTGCTGGAGCCGAAGGCCAGGGAGAAGCCGTAGAGCACCCACAGGATGGTGACGATCCCGATGCTGACGAAGCTCATCATCAGCATGTTCAGGGTGCTCTTGACGCGGACCATGCCGCCGTAGAAGAAGGCGAGACCCGGCGTCATGAGCAGCACCAGGGCGGAGCAGATGAGCATGAAGCCTGTGTTCGCGGAGGACAGCTTGGGTGCCTCCGCGGCAAGCGTGATGGCGGCTGGTGCCATCGGCGTCTCCTCGTCGGTTGTACGGCCCCGTGCGGGTCGGAGCGTGAGCGGTCCGGTGAAGCGGGGGGTGGGCCGGTTATGCGCCATGAGATTGACGCAGCGCGGTTTCGGTCGTTGCCCCTCGTTGTTTCGCCGGAGTGACGAAGGCGCCTGGCGTGTTACGGGTGGATGAATTGCGAGATGTCGCGCTGCGGGATCGTTATCGTGGCGCAACCTTCTCTCGGAGGAAAGAACCGGCCGCGGTCGGCCGTCCGATGACCTGGCATGGGGGAGCCGAGTCGGGCAGTTCGGGAGGGCCGGCCGCGGCCGGGGTCTGGGAAGCGCCGGGATTCAGACCGCCTCGGCGGTCTCCGGGAGGTCGGCGGCGAGCTGTTCGGTGAGGTCGACGACGGCCGCGAGGCCGCCGTAGTCGCGGACGGCCGTGTCGACCGTCTTTCGAATACGAGTGTTGACGCGCTCGGAGCGCACCTTCTTGGCGATGCCCATCGCCTCTGAGGCCAGAACCGTGCTCTGCTCGGGCTCGCCGCGCAGCAGGTGCACGGTGGCCATGCCGATGAGGTTGAGCGCGTACGACCGCTGGTGCTCGGTGTCCTTGGCGAACAGCTCGACGGCCTTGCGCATCAGCGGCTCGGCCAGCGAGGCGTAGGTGGGGCTGCGGCCTGCGACGTAGGCCAGGTCGCGGAAGGAGTGGCTGTTCTCGCCGTAGAGCTCGGCCTCGGAGAAGAAGCGGATCCAGTCGGGGTCCGGCTCGTCCCACTCGTCGGCCTCGGAGAAGGTGTCCTCGGCCATCCGGACCGCCCGCTTGCACTTGCCCGGCTGGCCCATGTTGGCGTAGGCGCGGGCCTCCATCGCATACAGCATCGACTGGGTGCGCGGGCTCGCGCAGTCCCGGCTGCCGTACTGGGCGAGGTGGATCAGCTCCAGGGCGTCGTCGGGCCGGCCCAGGTGGATCATCTGGCGGCTCATGCTGGAGAGGATGTACGAGCCGAGCGGCTTGTCACCGGCCTCCTTGGCCGCGTGCAGGGCGAGCACGAAGTACTTCTGGGCGGTGGGCTGGAGGCCGACGTCGTACGACATCCACCCGGCCAGCTCGGCGAGTTCGGCCGCGACCTTGAAGAGCTTGCGGGCGGTGGCCTCGGGCTGGGGCTCCTGGAGGAGGTCGGTGACCTCGTGCAGCTGGCCGACGACCGCCTTGCGGCGCAGGCCGCCGCCGCACTGGGCGTCCCACTGGCGGAACATCTCCGTGGTGGACTCCAGGAGGGCCAGCTCGGGACGGGAGATGCGGCCGGGGCGGCGGGGGTCGGCGGACGGCTCGGGGGTCTGCTGCGGGCCGCCCGGCGAGGGGACCAGCCAGCGCTGCATGGGCTCGATGAGGGACGGGCCCGCAGACAGCACCAGCGAGGTTCCGAGGAAGCCGCGCCGCGCCAGCATCAGGTCGCTGCGCGAGAACTCGCTGAGCAGGGCCACGGTCTGCGGGCCCGTCCAGGGCAGGTCGACGCCGGTCGCGGACGGTGACTGGCGGGCGGCCCGCAGCCCGAGGTCCTCGACCGAGACGACGCAGCCGAACCGCTCGGAGAACAGCTCGGAGAGGATCCGGGGGATCGGCTCGCGCGGGTTCTCCCCGTCGAGCCAGCGGCGCACCCTGGACGTGTCCGTGGAGATGTGGTTGGCGCCCAACTGGCGTGCTCTGCGGTTCACTTGCCGCGCCAGCTCGCCCTTCGACCAGCCGCTGCGCACGAACCACGAGTTGAGCAGCTCGTTGGGGCGCTTGTCGGTGCTGGTCGCGGTCGCCCCGCTTCCGCCGTTGCCGCCCACTGGAACGCCCCCATCCCTGAGACCACTTGATGCCGGATGCGCCAAGCCCTATCAGAATGCCGGTAAATACGGCCGCCCGTCCGGTAGTTCTCACCCTTCGAACGGGATGCCGAGTTGCCTCCGGCATACCCACGAGTGCAAGTGCCCCCAGGCCTCGTGCACTCAAAGTAATCCTACGATCACTGCTCCAGCCACGGCGATCCCGGAAACGCCACCATTCGCCACCCCTTCGAATGAACTCACGATGCCCATGGCGCGATTCACTTGACATAGGACGGCCGGGAGTAGGCGGAGCGGTGCACTCGGGGGCGCATGTCCTCAGGCGCACCACCCGGGGAGCTTCAGGGCGCTGCCATGACCTTGCGGGCCGGAGGGAAGGCGGAGCCGTAGCGTCACGTTCCGTTTCCGTCTCGTTCCGTGTCGTAACCACCGGCGCGCCGGACCCGTTGGAGGGGGCATGGGCTTCACGATCGGCGGCATTCGCGAGATCCGCTCCGGCACACGCCGGCGCGGTCGTTCATCGGACTGCACCGCCGTCGCCGAGTTCACCGGACTGTGGGGCTGGGACGTGGTGCCCGGCGCCCGGGCCGCGGCCGGGGCGTGCTCCTGCGGGCAGGCCGGCTGTCCCGCGCCGGGCGCGCATCCGCTGGACTTCGCGCCCCAGGTGCCCGCGGGCGCCACGCTCGACGAGGTCACCAAGGCCTGGGGCGAGTTCCCGGGCGCTGCGGTGATGCTCCCGGTCGGCCGCGCGTTCGACGTGATCGAGGTGGCCGAACCCGCAGGGCGCCGCGCCCTGGTCCGTCTGGAGCGCATGGGCCTCCCGCTCGGCCCGGTCACCGCCACCCCGGACGGCCGCGCGCACTTCCTCGTCGCCCCCGGCGCCGCCGCCGAACTCCCCGCGCTGCTCTACCGCATGGGCTGGGACGACCCGACCTCCTTGGACCTGCGCGGCCTCGGCACCGGCACGTACATCACCGCCCCGCCCTCCGACCGGGGCGGCCTGGGCCCGGTGCGCTGGCTGCGCCCGCCGGCCCTGGACTCGGCGACCAGGCCCCCGGCGGCGAGGCTGCTGCTCGGGACACTGGCCTACGTCGCACACCGGTCACGGGCGTAACCGCGAGCTCCGGCTTCGTACGCCGAAGCGCCCGCCCCCGGGCTGAAGCTCGGGGATCGGGCGCTTCTGCGCGATCTCGGGGCGGGCAGATTCACCCGCCTGGTATCAGTCACCGATAAGGGCATCCACGAACGCCTCCGGCTCGAAGGGCGCGAGGTCGTCCGCGCCCTCGCCCAGGCCGATGAGCTTGACCGGGACGCCCAGCTCGCGCTGGACCGCGATCACGATGCCGCCCTTGGCGGTGCCGTCCAGCTTGGTGAGGACGATGCCGGTGATGTCGACGACCTCGGCGAAGACCCGGGCCTGGACGAGGCCGTTCTGCCCGGTGGTGGCGTCGAGGACGAGCAGCACCTCGTCGAGCGGGGCGTGCTTCTCGACGACCCGCTTGACCTTGCCCAGCTCGTCCATGAGGCCGGTCTTGGTGTGCAGCCGCCCGGCGGTGTCGATGAGCACCACGTCGACGCCCATCTCCTTGCCCTCCTTCACCGCGTCGAAGGCGACGGAGGCGGGGTCACCGGCCTCGGGGCCGCGCACGGTGTGGGCACCGACGCGCTCACCCCAGGTCTGGAGCTGGTCGGCGGCGGCGGCCCGGAAGGTGTCGGCGGCGCCGAGCACGACCGTACGGCCGTCGGCGACGAGGACGCGGGCGAGCTTGCCGGTGGTGGTGGTCTTGCCGGTGCCGTTGACGCCGACGACCATCACGATGCCCGGCTTGCGGTCGGCGGGCTCGGTCTTCACCTCGCGGTCGACGTCGGTGCCGACCAGCTTGAGCAGCTCGTCACGGAGCAGGCCGCGCAGCTCCTCGGGGGTGCGGGTGCCGAGCACCTTCACACGCTCGCGGAGCCGGTCGACCAGCTCGGTGGTGGGCTGCACGCCGACGTCTGCGGTGAGCAGCGTGTCCTCGATCTCCTCCCACGTCTCGTCGTCGAGGTGCTCGCGCGAGAGCAGCGTGAGCAGCCCCTTGCCGAGGGCGGTCTGCGACCGGGAGAGCCGGGCGCGCAGCCGGACCAGCCGGCCGGCCGTGGGCTCGGGGATCTCGATCTCGGGCGCTTCGACCGCGGGGGGCTCTTCGACGGCGACGGGAGCCGAGCCGTCGGGAAGGTCGACCTCCTCTATCGTCCGGCGCGGTTCGTCGCGCGGCGTCTCGGCCTCGTCGCCGACGTGCGGCTCGGCCGGGGGTGCGGTGATGTCGGGCGCGGCGGGGGGCGGCGGGGGCAGCGACTTCTTGCGCCGGCTGCCGACGACGAGCCCGCCGAGCGCGCCGAGCACGACTACGGCGATGACTACAGCAAGGATGACGGTTTCCATAACCCGACCAGTATCCATCCCTCCCCCGCGGCCGACTTTGCTCCCTCGCGCGGGAGTTTCCGGACGATCCTCCGAGACCAGCTGTCCCTTTTGAGGGTATTCGCCCGGCTAACGTACGATGACTGCCTATGAGCACCACCGCCCACCACGATGGCGCGCTCGAACATCTCGAAGAGTCGCTGGAGCACCACGGCCTCGAAACCCGGGGCATCGAGCCGGTCCCGGACTCCGAGCGCACCGGCACACCGCGCGGTCTGCTCCCCACCTGGATCACCGCCAACATCACCGTCCTGCTGGTGACCGTGGGTGCGAGCCTGGCGGTGTCGTTCGGGCTGAACTTCTGGCAGTCCCTGGTGGTCGGCGTCGCGGCGCCGATCGTGTCGTTCGGCCTGGTCGGGGTCATCGGCATCGCGGGCAAGCGCGGCGGGGCACCGGGCATGGCGCTGTCCCGGGCGGTCTTCGGGCAGCGCGGCAACCTGCTCCCGGGCGCGGTGATCTGGGTGGCGCGCTGGGGCTGGGAGACGATCAACGCGGTGACCGGCGCCTACGCTCTGCTGAGCGTCCTCGACATCCTGTTCGGGATCAGGCGCACCACCGCCCTGGTCGTCGTCACGCTCGTCCTCTTCGTGATCGCCACGTTCGCGATCTCCGGCATGGGCATCAGGGCGTTGCGGTACTGCAACCGGTGGGCGAGCCGGCTGTTCGGCGCCTTCTCACTGCTGGTCCTCGGCCGGCTGATCGCGACGACGGACTGGGACCGGGTGTTCGGACAGCCCGCCGGTTCCGCGGCCGCGATGGTCACCGGGGCCGGGCTGATCGCGGCGGGCGGGGTGAGCTGGGCGCCGACCGCACCGGACTTCACGCGGTATCTGCCGGGTACGGCGTCCTCGGCGGCGATCGTACGCAACACGGTCGGCGGTGCCGGGATCGTCGTACTCCCCCTCGTCCTGATGGGTGCGGTGACGGCGTCCGCCGCCCCGGGCCTGGCCGCTTCGGCCGACCCGGTCTCCTTCCTCGGCGAGATCCTGCCCCGCTGGCTGGCGGTCCCCTACCTCCTCGTCGCCCTGGTCGGGATGCTGCTGATCAACGCGATGTCGATGTACTCGGCGGGCTTCACCGCGCAGACGCTCGGCTTCCGGATCCCCCGCCCCTGGGCGGTCGCCGTCAACGCGGTCATCTCGCTGGTCCTCGGGGCCGTCCTGATGCTGGCCGCGACTTCGTTCATGGCCTCCTTCATCGCCTTCCTGTCGCTGCTGGCGGTGGCGTTCTCGGCGTGGGTGGGGGTCTTCGGGGCCGACATGCTCCGCCGCCGGGAGTACGACGCCACGGCCCTCCTCGACACCACGCGCACCAGTGCCTACTGGTACCGGGCGGGCTTCTCCCCCGCCGCCGTCGCGGCCTGGGCGCTCGGCCTGGCGGCCGGCCTGCCCTTCACCACGTGCGACTGGTTCACCGGCCCGCTCGCCACGAACAATCCCGTCGGCCGCTACGGCCTCGGCTGGGTCGCGACGATCGCCGTCTCGGGCCTGCTGTACGCGGTGCTCCCGAAGCCGGCGGTGGTACCGGCGGAGGCGGGGAAGCCCGCACCCCTGGCCGTCTGACGCACCGTCAGCTACTGTCCCCGCACACCCGCCGGCCAGCCAAGGTGAAGGGGAACTCCCATGCCCGTCTCGGTCGTCCGCTTCAACCTCGTCGAGCCCGGCGCCTCCCCGGCCGCCCTGGGCACCCGGTACCGAGCGGCCCTCGACATGGCCGCGTACGCCGACGCGCACGGGGTCACCACCGTGCAGACCGAGGAGCACCACGGCGTCGACAACAACTGGCTGCCGTCGCCGTTCGCCTTCGCGGGCGCGGTGTTCGGGGCGACCCGGACCATCGCGGTGACCGTGTCGGCGGTGATCGGCCCGCTGCACGACCCGCTGCGGCTGGCGGAGGACATCGCGGTCCTCGACCTGCTCAGCGGGGGCCGGCTGGTGACGGTGGCCGGGATCGGCTACCGGCCCGAGGAGTACGCGCTGTTCGACGTGGACTGGAAGCGGCGCGGGCGGCTGCAGGACGAGCTGTTGGAGACGCTGCTGAAGGCGTGGACCGGCGAGGAGTTCGAGTACCGGGGCCGTACGGTACGGGTCACCCCGCGCCCCTTCACGGACCCCCACCCCCTGCTCCTGGTCGGCGGCTCCTCCCGGGCCGCCGCCCGCCGGGCCGCCCGCCTCGGCCTGCCGTTCTTCCCCAGCGCGCACCTGCCGGAGCTGGAGGCGTACTACAAGGAGCGGCTCACCGAGTACGGCACGGAGGGCTGGACGATGATGCCCACGGCAGAGACCCCGCTGCTGCACATCGCCGAGGACCCGGACCGGGCGTGGGCCGACTACGGCGAGCACTTCCTGCACGAGGCCCGGACGTACGCGTCCTGGCAGTCCGGCGACATCCACTCGGCGGTGCGGTCCGCCGCGACCACGGTCGCCGAACTGCGCGAGGAGGGCGTGTACCGCATCCTCACCCCGGACGAGTGCGTGACGGCAGGACTGGACAACCTGGTCCTGCACCCGCTGGCGGGCGGGATGCCGGTGGCGGAGGGGTGGCGGAGCCTGCGCCTGTTCGCGGAGACCGTGCTTCCGGCGCTGCCGGCGTAGCGGGGGCGGCCGCACCCGGCGGGCGAGTCCGGCCGGGTGCGGCACCGCCGGGCTTCACCGTCGTGGCCGGTCGCCGTGGCGGCGGAAAGAAGTGGTGCGGCGGCGTTCAGGGCCGGGAACCCTGCCGCCGGCCGAGAGACGAAGAGCCCGACCGACACGGCGCCACCACGAAGCCGACCGCGCCGCCGGGAACCGCCGTCGTGGCCGGTCGCCGTGGCGGTGGAGTCCGGGACCGAGGAACCTCGCTGCGGAGGGCCGTATGCGAGCCGCCGCCCCGCCCGGGCAGTGACCGGGCGGGGCGGCGGGGGATACGAGGAGAGGGGCAGCGGGGATTGGGCCCTTCTCCCCGAGTCGGGGGGCTGCTCAGCCCATCTCCTCCAGGGACTTGCCCTTCGTCTCCTTGACGAACTTGAGGACGAACGGGATGGAGAGGGCCGCGAAGACCGTGTAGATCACGTAGGTGCCGGAGAGGTTCCAGTCGGCCAGCGACGGGAAGCTCGCGGTGATGGCCCAGTTGGCGATCCACTGCGCGGAGGCGGCCACGCCCAGGGCGGCGGCGCGGATCCGGTTCGGGAACATCTCGCCGAGGAAGACCCAGACGACGACACCCCAGGACAGGGCGAAGAAGAGGACGAAGATGTGGGCCGCGATCAGGGCGGTCCAGCCCTGCGTGGACGGCAGCTTCCCGTCGACGAGGTGGTACGAGAACGCCCAGGCCTCCAGCGCCAGACCGACCACCATGCCGACCGAGCCGATGAGGGCCAGCGGCTTGCGGCCGACGCGGTCGACGAAGATCATCGCGATCACGGTGCCGATGATGTTGATGATCGACGTCGTGAAGGAGTAGAAGAACGAGTCCGTCGGGTCGACGCCGACCGACTGCCACAGCGTGGAGGAGTAGTAGAACGCCACGTTGATGCCGACGAACTGCTGGAAGACCGACAGGCCGATACCGACCCAGACGATCGGCTTGAAGAAGAAGGAGCCGCCGAGCAGGTCCTTGAACGTGGACCTGTGCTCGCTCTTCATCGCGTGCTCGATCTCGGCGACCCGGGCGTCCAGGTCGGCGCCCTTGCCCTCGACCTCTTCGAGGATCGCGCGGGCCCGCTCACGCTTGCCGACGGAGAGCAGGAAGCGCGGGGACTCGGGGATCGCGAAGGAGAGCAGGCCGTACAGGACGGCCGGGATCACCATGACGCCGAGCATGACCTGCCAGGCCTCAAGGCCCATCAGCTTGCCGCGCTGGTCGCCGCCGGCGGCGTTCAGCAGACCCCAGTTGACCAGCTGCGAGATGGCGATGCCGACGACGATCGCGGCCTGCTGGAAGGAGCCGAGGCGGCCGCGGTAGGCGGGCGGGGCGACCTCGGCGATGTAGGCGGGGCCGATGACGGAGGCCATGCCGATGGCGAAGCCGCCGATGATCCGCCAGAAGGCGAGGTCCCAGAGCGCGAAGGGCAGTGCCGAGCCCACGGCGCTGATGGTGAACAGCACGGCCGCGATCTGCATGCACCGGATCCGGCCGATCCGGTCGGCTATGCGGCCGGCGGTCGCGGCGCCGATGGCGCAGCCGATCAGGGCGATGGCGATGACCTGGGCGAGGGCCGCGGACCCGATGTCGTAACGGCTCCGGATGGCCTCGACGGCACCGTTGATGACGGAACTGTCGTAGCCGAAGAGGAAACCACCCATCGCGGCCGCCGCCGCGATGAAGATGACATGCCCGAGGTGATCGGGGTGAGCCGTCCCGGCTCCTGACTGGGGTGCCTGCGCAGTGCTGGTCACAAGAAACTCCTCGGGCCACCGGCAACGCTGCCGGGGGTGGGGGGATGAGCCCTCCCAGGTCTAAGTGGCGCACATCCTCACACCGCTCACACCTGAAGGTAAAAGCAACGTTGCAGAGACTATGCCTTCAAGTTTCGAAGTCAATACCGGGTGCCGTGTGAAGTTGCAGATACCACGCAAGGAAGATGCGTTCACTTCTTGAAGAAGTGGCGAAGATGACGCGCCCAACGGGGCGCGAGGAACTGCGCGACCAGCCCCGACGTGCCCGCACCGAAGAGGTCGGCCGGGACCCGGCGTCACCGAAGGCGCTGGCTGATGACCTTCGACACACCGTCGCCCTGCATGGAGACGCCGTACAGCGCGTCGGCGACCTCCATCGTCCGCTTCTGGTGCGTGATCACGATGAGCTGGGACGACTCCTGGAGCTCCTGCATGATGCGGATCAGCCGCTGCAGGTTGGTGTCGTCCAGGGCCGCCTCGACCTCGTCCATGACGTAGAAGGGGCTGGGGCGCGCCTTGAAGATCGACACCAGCATCGCGACGGCGGTCAGCGAGCGTTCGCCGCCCGACAGCAGGGAGAGCCGCTTGACCTTCTTGCCCGGCGGCCGGGCCTCGACGTCCACGCCCGTGGTGAGCATGTTGTCGGGGTCGGTGAGGATCAGTCGTCCCTCACCGCCCGGGAACAGCCGGCTGAAGACGCCCTCGAACTCCCTCGCCGTGTCCCGGTACGCCTCCGTGAAGACCTGCTCGACGCGCTCGTCGACCTCCTTCACGACCTGGAGCAGGTCGGCGCGGGTCTTCTTCAGGTCCTCCAGCTGCTCGCTGAGGAACTTGTGCCGTTCCTCAAGGGCCGCGAACTCCTCCAGGGCCAGCGGGTTGACCTTGCCGAGCTGCTGGTAGGCCCGCTCGGCCGCCTTGAGCCGGCGCTCCTGCTCGGCCCGGTGGAAGGACTTCGGCTGGTTGCGCGGGTGCTCGGGGTCGTCCGGCAGCACCTCGCCGTCGGCGGGGGGCGAGGGCGGCACGAGCTGGTGCGGGCCGTACTCCTCGACGAGCCCCGCCGGTTCGACACCGAGTTCCTCCAGCGCCCTGGTCTCCAGCTGCTCGATCCGCAGCCGCTTCTCTGCACCGAGTACCTCGCCCCGGTGAACTGAATCCGTGAGTTTGTCGAGCTCCGACTTGAGGTCGCGGCCGGTGGTGCGGGCGGCGGTCAGTTCCTGCTCGCGGCGGGCCTTCGCGGCCTCGGCCGCGGCACGTTCCCGCTCCGCCCGGCCGACCGAGACCTCGACGTGTCCGAGCAGCTGGCGCGCACCGGCGGCGACGGCCTCGGCGACCGCCGCCTCGTGGCGCAGCCGGGCCCGGCGCTGTTCGGCACGCGCGCGTGCCTCGCGTTCCGCGCGGGCGGCGCGGTCGAGGGAGTCGGCCCGGCCGGCGAGCCCCTTGACCCGCTCCTCGTGGGTACGGACCTGGAGGCGGGCCTCCATCTCGGTCTGGCGGGCGTTGGCGCCGTCGGCGGCGAGGCGGTCGCGTGCGGAGGTGTCCGGCTCCTCCTCGACGGGCATCTCCTCGGCCACGGCGAGCCGCTCGGCGAGGATCTCGACCTCTTCGAGTGCCTTGTCGAGGGAGTCCTGGGCACGGGCGGCGGCCGCCGTGGACCGTTCCGCCTCGCCCGCCGCGCCGCGCGCCTGTCCGGCCAGGCGGCCGAGCTGCTGGGCCACGGCCGACTTCTCGCGGTCGGCGGCGCGGCGCCGCTCGCCGAGCTCGTCGACGAGTGCCGCGCACTCCCTGCGGTACGCCTGGGCCGACTCCTGGGCGTGGGCCAGCTCCTCGCAGCGGACGGCGAGCTCTTCCAGTTCGGCGGCGGCCTCGTCGACGGAGGCCTGCACTTCCAGCAGGCTGGGGGCGCCGGCGGAGCCGCCGTGGGCGAAATGGGCGCCGAGGAGGTCGCCTTCGGCGGTGACGGCGGTGAGGTGGGGGTGGCGGTAGATCAGGTCCTCGGCGGCTTCGAGGGTGTCGACGACGACGATGCCGCCGAGGAGGCGTCGTACGGCGGGCATCAGGTCGGCGGGGCCGCGGACGAGGTCGGCGGCGAAGTTCCCTGACGGGGGGGCCGGGGTGGGTCGTCGGCCGGGTGCGGCGCCGTCGTGGCTGGTCGCGCCGATCCCCGCGCCCCCATGGGGCGCTGCCTCGGTGTCGCCGATTTCGGGTGCGGGTGCGTCGTGGCTGGTCGCGCCGTTCCCCGCGCCTCTATGGGGCCCTTCGGACTGGGGCGTTTCAGGGTGGGGGGTTTCCGGGGCGCCTGCCAGTAGTAGTGCCGCCCTGCCGCCGTCCTGCTTGCGGAGCAGGCGGATTGCGTCGGCGGCGGAGGACGGGGTGGTCACCGCGATCGCGTCCGCTGCGGTGCCGAAGGCTGCTGCGAGGGCGACCTCGTGGCCCGGGGTCACGGTGAGGAGTTCTGCAGCCGGGCCCAGGATGCCGGTGAGGCGGTCACGGGCGCCGAGCAGTATGCCGGTGCCGTCCTTGCGGCGCAGGCCGAGGGCCAGCGCCTCGTGGCGGGCCTGGGTCGCGGCGCGTCTGCGTTCCGCCGCCGTGACGGCCTCGCGGGCCGCGGTCAGGGCCGCCTCCGCCTCGGCCAGCCGGTGCTTGGCCTCGTCGTGCTGTCCGGCGAGTTCCTCGTCGCCGGCGTCGAGGCCGTCGACCTCCGCCTTCAGCGCCTCGTACTCCTCCTGCGCCGAGACCGCCCGTTCCTGGGCCTCGTCGCGGGCGGCGGCCAGCCGGTCGATCTCGGCCTGGGCGGACGCGGCACGGGAGCGGGCCGCGCCCACCTGGCCGTTCAGCCGGGCCAGGCTCTCGCGGCGGTCGGCGATGGAGCGGGCCACGTCCTTCAGGCGCCGTTCTTCGAGGGCGAGCGCGCGCTCCAGCTCGGCCCGGTGCGCGACGGTGTCGTCCAGGGCGTGCTGGGCCGCCTCCAGGGAGGCCTCCAGCTCGGCCTCCTGCTCACGGATGCGGTGGGCTTCGCGCTCCATGTCCTCGGGGTCGCGGCCGCGCCGTTCCTCGGGGGGCGTGGAGGTGGCGCTCTTCACGCGGGCGTCGGCCAGCGAGACGGTGCCGCGGACCCGCTCGGCGAGCTGGGAGAGCTCGTACCAGGTCTGCTGGGCCCGCTGCAGGCGCGGGGTGAGCTGCCGTACCTCGTCCTCCAGGAGCGCCTCCCGCTGGAGGGCCTTCTTCAGCTCCTGCTCGGCGGCTTCCTTGCGTTCCTTGAGGGCGGCCTCGTCGGCGACCTCGGTCTGGAGCGCCTGGCGCAGTCGTACGAGGTCGTCGGCGAGCAGGCGCAGGCGGGCGTCGCGGAGGTCCGCCTGGATGACGGCGGCTCTGCGGGCGACGGCGGCCTGCCGGCCGAGGGGCTTGAGCTGGCGGCGCAGCTCGTCGGTCAGGTCCTGCACGCGCGCGAGGTTGGCCTGCATCGCGTCCAGCTTGCGCAGCGCCTTCTCCTTGCGCTTGCGGTGCTTGAGGACGCCGGCCGCCTCCTCGATGAAGGCGCGGCGGCCCATCGGGTCCGCGTGCAGGACGGAGTCGAGCTGGCCCTGGCCGACGATGACATGCATCTCGCGCCCGATGCCGGAGTCGGAGAGGAGTTCCTGGATGTCCAGGAGACGGCAGGTGTCGCCGTTGATCTGGTACTCGCTGCCGCCGTTGCGGAACATGATCCGCGTGATGGTGACCTCGGCGTACTCGATGGGCAGCGCGCCGTCGGAGTTGTCGATGGTCAGGGACACCTCGGCACGGCCCAGCGGGGGGCGCCCGGTGGTGCCGGCGAAGATGACGTCCTCCATCTTGCCGCCGCGCAGCGACTTGGCGCTGTGCTCGCCCATGACCCAGGTGAGCGCGTCCACGACATTGGACTTGCCCGAGCCGTTCGGACCGACGACACACGTGATCCCCGGCTCGAACCGGAGTGTGGTCGCCGAGGCGAACGACTTGAACCCTCGGAGGGTCAGGGCCTTGAGGTGCACGCCGTGGGACTCTACCCGGCGCCGCTACCGCACTCCACGACCCCTCGCAACCTCGCGGTTTCGCGCATGAACATGCAGGGCACACCAGACGTTAAAGAAGGTGAAAGGATGCGCGGGGCTGGAACGGGGCGGGAGCGCAAGAAAGAAGGGACGCCGGAGGCGTCCCTTGCAAATCTTGACAACTTAAGCGGTTAAAGGGCTGCCCAACCGCCGCATGTGCTGTTGTGGAGCGATGCAGCGATCAGGTGAGCGCAGGCTCCGCCTGGTTTGCGTCGATGCTCTCCATGATCCTGTCGGGAGAAGCGGCAGCCGTCAGCGCGTCGTTCTCGGCCTGGATCCGTACGAGCTCGGATTCGAGGTCCTGGACACGCTGCTGGAGCCGTCGCATCTCGGCGAGGAGTCGCGGGTCGGAGCCGCCGACGTAACCGAGAAGCGCCTTTGCCATGATGGATGGTCCTCCACACTGAGTGACCGACCGAAGCGGTGTGGGTCGTGAGGGATTCGCACCCGCGGTGCTTGACACATCCGAGTGTTTCTCGACTGTTGCGCCATGCCAAACAGCTCAGGTGCGCGGGGCTTTCAGCGTCTCACCAAAAAGTTTGACGGTCAACACGATCACGCCCTGCATTGGCGGGCGAGCCCGTAGTCGGGCGGCCCTGACCGGGCGGCGCTGCGACTCCCACGGGGCCCTCGGGGCGTGGCGATCATCTGTAAGTGCGGAGCCTGCCACGACACGCGGTTCTTGGCAACCACCAGGCCATTTCTGCTCGGGGCACATACCGGTGGCAGTTCGCTCCGCTTCCGCGCGTGCGGCTTCACGGCGCGGGCTCAGCGGATGGCGAAGCCCTCGTAGCCGCCCCGTGGTGTGTCCCAGATCTCGGTGACACCCTCCACCCGCCCGGGCGTGTCATCGCCCTGGAGCCAGTCGAGCAGCCCTTCGCAGCCCGCCCGGGAGCCCTCCGCGACCACCTGGACGCGACCGTCGCCCAAATTGAGAGCAAAGCCACTCAGGCCCCCGATCTCCAGCGCCTTGGCCCGCGTGAACCAGCGGAAACCCACGCCCTGTACACGTCCGCGCACCCAGGCGACCAGTCGCACATCCTCGCTCATGGGTGCAACCTAACCGGCCAATGTCACTCGGGGCACTCCCTCAATCAGCGGCATGCGGTACCGTCCCCACCCAATGAATCTCATATGAAACTCACTCGATCGGGTGAGCCTGGTTGATCAGATGGAGTCATGGGCCACACCGGTCCCTGGTCGACCAGACCGCGAGGACGAGGGAAGAGGGCAAGGACATGGGACGCCACCGACGCCACGCCGCCGGCCGCGCCGCCACGGGCCACGCCACGGGGGTCACGGAGCACGACGGCTCGTACCCGGGCGGCCACGACCCGCAGGACTCGTACGCGGGCCTCCGCTACGGCACCGGCACGGCGGCCTACCTGCGCCAGGAGGAGTACGCCGACACCAACGCGCGCAGCTCGGCCTACCTCTTCGCGAACGAGGACGACTACGCCCTCTTCATGAACACCGCCGAGTTCCCGGTCGAGGAGCTCACCTCGGGCCGTGGCTCCTCCTCGGGCGGCGGGCACCGGCGCCGCAAGAAGTCGGGACGGCCCGTGGCCACCGGCCTGCTCGGGGTCTCCGCCGCGGTCGCCATCGGCACGGTCGCGGTGGCCACCGGTCTGGTGCCCGGCCTGGAGAACTACAAGCTCGGCGGCGGCAGCAGCACGACCGGCGGCGAGCGGGTGCAGGCCGACGGCGCGCCCACCAACACGGCCACCGAGCAGGGCGGCACCTCCGGCAGCGCCGAGAGCCGCGGCACCGGCTCCTCGACCAGCCGTGACACCCAGCGTTCCGCCTCGCCGGCCCCGTCGGCGTCCGCCTCGAAGTCCGCCTCCGCCTCAGCCTCAGCCTCAGCCTCCGCGTCCACGTCCGCGTCCGCGTCCGCCACCCCGACGAAGACGGCGACCGAGAAGCCGACGACCGCCGAAACGCCGTCCAGGAAGGCGACGGCGAGCCCGAGCAGGACGGCCACCAAGGCGCCGGTGAAGACCGCCGCGCCGATCACCACCTCCCAGGAGGCGGTCGTCGAGGCCGAGGTGCTGAAACTGGTGAACGAGGAGCGGGCGAAGGTCGGCTGCAGCGCGCTGTCCGCGAGCTCCTCGCTGGCCAAGCTGGCCGAGGCGTTCAGCGACGACATGGCCGCGCGGAACTTCTTCGACCACACCGACCCGGACGGCAAGACGCCGTGGGACCGGGCCGCGGCGGCCGGCATAACCAACCTCGGCGGCGAGAACATAGCCCGCGGCCAGGCCACCGCCCAGGCCGTCATGGACGCCTGGATGAACAGCGAGGGCCACCGCGCCAACATCCTGAACTGCGACTTCAAGACCCTCGGGGTCGGCGTGCACTTCGGCGAGGGCGGTCCGTGGTGGACGCAGGACTTCGGCTACTGAGCGCTTCGCGGGCCAGGCCGTTCGTGCACCGCGCCCACGCTAACCAACAGTTAGCGCACCCTGTCAGGTTAGCGCTGCACTCCCGTACGCTTGGCGCATGACCATCACCCAGGACGGCGTCGTGGAGCCGCAGCCTCCGTACGACGTCTTCGCCCGGGACTGCCCCTCGCGTACGACCCTCGAGCACGTCATGGGCCGCTGGGGCGGGCTCACCCTGAGCGCGCTGCACGAGGGGTCGTTCCGGTTCAACGAGCTGCGCCGGCGCGTGGACGGTGTCAGTGAGAAGATGCTCTCCCAGACGCTCCAGGCGCTGGAGCGCGACGGGCTGGTGCACCGCGAGGCGCAGCCGACCAACCCGCCGCGCGTCGACTACGAGCTCACCCCGCTCGGCCGTGGGGTCGCCGAGCACCTGCTGGCCGTCGTGCACTACGTGGAGGGCCGGATGGACGAGGTGCTGGCCGCCCGCGAGCGTTACGACGAGACGCGCGGC
Organism: Streptomyces sp. NPDC001507; assembly: GCF_042894765.1. Lineage (NCBI taxonomy): Bacteria > Bacillati > Actinomycetota > Actinomycetes > Kitasatosporales > Streptomycetaceae > Streptomyces > Streptomyces sp. NPDC001507. The sequence goes on along the minus strand of NZ_JBIAVV010000014.1, from coordinate 189,448 downwards.
GCCCGCTGACACTGCGGGCAGAAGTAGCTGGACCGGTTCATCCAGGGCCGCCTGCGCATCGGCGTACCGCACCGCCGGCAGGGCAGCCCCTCCCGGCCGTAGGCGTCCAGCGAACGGTCGAAGTACCCGGACTCGCCGTTGACGTTGACGTACAGGCTGTCGAAGCTGGTGCCGCCGACGGCGAGGGCCGCGTTCATCACGTCCCGTACATGGCCGAGGAGTTCGGCGGTGCGCGGGCGGGTGAAGCCGGCGGTCGGCCGCTCGTAGTGGACGCGGGCGCGCCAGAGGGCCTCGTCCGCGTAGATGTTGCCGACTCCGCTGATCAGCGACTGGTCGAGCAGCGCCCGCTTGATGGTGGTCCGCTTCCGGCGCAGCGCCTGGTGGAAGGCCTCGTCGTCGAACAGCGGGTCGAGGGGGTCGCGGGCGATGTGCGCGATGACGTCCGGCAGCCCGTCGAGCGTGTTGTCGTGCAACGACAGTCCGCCGAACGTGCGTTGGTCGACGAACCGGAGTTCGGTGCCCAGGCCGTCGCCGAACCGGACGCGGATGCGCAGGTGCTTCTCGTCCTGCGCCTCGTGCGGCTGGACCAGCAGCTGGCCGCTCATGCCGAGATGCGCGAGGACCGACTGGTTGGTGTCCTCCAGCGGCAGCCACAGGTACTTGCCGCGCCGGCTCGGGGTGCCGATGCGGTGGCCCTTGAGCCGGTGCGTGAAGTCGTCGGCCCCGGCGAGGTGCCGTCGTACGGCACGCGGGTGCAGGACCTCGGCCTCGGCCACGACGCGATGGGCGACCCACCGCTCCAGGCCGCGCCGGACGACCTCGACCTCGGGCAATTCAGGCATCGGGACTCCCGGGAAGGACCGTGGACGATCCGAGCGCCCGCCTCCGTGGAACGGTGGCGGGCGCTCGGGCTGCGCTGTTCGTCAGGCGGAGGCGGCGGACGACGGCGGGCCGTCGTCCTCCTCGGCTTCGGCGCGGGCGGCCTGCTCGGCCGCCCTGGCCTTGGCTCGTTCGTCCGCCGCGGCGCGAATCGCGCGCCAGGCGGACTCGGCGGCCTGCTGCTCCGCCTCCTTCTTGCTGCGGCCGGTGCCGGTGCCGTACGAGACGCCTCCGACGCGGGCGGCAGCAGTGAAGGTCTTCTCGTGATCGGGGCCGGTCTCCGTGACCAGGTACTCGGGCACGCCGAGGCCCTCCGTCGCGGTGAGCTCCTGGAGACTGGTCTTCCAGTCCAGGCCGGCTCCGAGGTTCGAGGACTTCTCGATCAGCGGGTCGAAGAGCCGGTGCACCAGCTCGGACGCCGAATCGAGGCCCTGGTCGAGATAGACCGCGCCGATCACCGCTTCCAGGGTGTCGGCGAGGATGGACGCCTTGTCCCGGCCGCCCGTGCCCTCTTCACCGCGGCCGAGCCGGATGAAGGAGCCCAGGTCGAGACCGCGGCCCACCTCCGCGAGCGCACGCGAGTTCACCACCGCGGCCCGGAGCTTGGCCAGCTGGCCCTCGGGCAGGTCGGGGTGGGTGTTGTACAGCGTGTCCGTGACGACGAGACCGAGGACGGAGTCACCGAGGAACTCCAGCCGCTCGTTCGTCGGCAGACCGCCGTTCTCGTACGCGTAGGAACGGTGGGTCAGCGCACGCACCAGAAGGGCGGACTCGAGCTTGTAGCCGAGCCGCCCTTCCAGAAGCGTGTGGGACGAGGCCGTGCTGTCCGTCTTCTTCTTGGCGGTTGGGTCCGCCTTGGGCTCATCGCCCTTCTTGGGACTGGACACAGTGCCTCTCACCTGGCCGCTCAGACTTCGAGGACCTGGCGCTTGTTGTAGGTGCCGCAAGACGGGCACGCGATGTGCTGCTGCTTGGGCTCGTGGCAGCGCTCGCACGCAACCAGGGTGGGGACCGCAGCCTTCCACTGCGACCGGCGGTGGCGCGTGTTGCTGCGCGACATCTTCCGCTTCGGAACAGCCACGGCTACTTCTCCTGCTTCTCGTCGACGCCCGCTTCCGCGTCAGCGCCGCTCATCTCGTCCTTCTCGCCGTCCTTCATGGAACCGGCGAGTCCCTGCAAAGCCGCCCAACGGATGTCGACAGCGGCATGGTGGTGGTCCGGGTCGTCCGTGAGCCGGGCTCCGCACTCGGAGCACAGGCCCAGGCAGTCGTCCTGGCACACCGGCTGCATCGGCAGTGCGAGCACCACCGCATCACGCAGCACGGGTTCGAGGTCGAACAGGCCGTCCTCGATGAAGAACCTGTCCTCGTCGTCCTCGGCGTCGTCGCCCGGTTCCGCGATCACGCGGCCCCGGTCGTCGGCGTCAGGGTACGAGAACAGTTCCTGGAAGTCGGCTTCGAGCTCCTGCCCGACCGGCTCCAGACACCTTACGCACTCCCCCTCGGCCTGTGCACGGGCGGTGCCTGTGACGAGCACACCTTCCATGACCGACTCGAGCCGGAGTTCGAGCTCCACCGGGGCACCCTGCGGCACTCCGATGACCCCCTTGATCCCGAAGTCCTCGGGAGCGTCGATCGTGCGGGTCAGGCGCTGCAGGGCACCAGGACGCCGTCCCAGCTCGTGTGTGTCGAACACGAACGGGTTGCGGTGGTCGAGGCGCGCGTGAGGAGCCATTCCTGCTTTCGATCTACGAGTTCAGAGGGACGCCGTCCGGAGAAGCCTCCGGGCAGCGTGGATCGCGGACGTAGACGCGACCGAAGAGCCAGGATACTGGACCTTTCGCTGTCGGCCCAATCCGGCGGTCCTCCGCCGCTCCCCGCCGGGTTTCTCCAGGCGTTGCTACAGGCCCCGCCCCTGCTCGTAGGCCCGCAGCTGCTCCGGCGTGATCATGCTGGTGTCGAAGAGGCTGGTCTCGTCGAGGGCGTACGACTGGTGCTGCTGGTGCTGCTGAGCCGCCTGCTGCTGGGGGTCGTAGACGGGCTGCTGGCCGGTGTCGTAGCCCTGGTAGGCGGCGGCGTACGGATCGGCCTGCTGGTAGCCGTAGGGGTCCTGCTGGTAGCCGTACGCGTCCTGCTGGGCGTAGACGGGCTGCTGCTGGGGGTAGCCGTACGGATCCTGCGCCACGGGCTGCTGCATGGGCTGCTGGTCGTACTGCGGCTGCGGGTGGGGCTGGGCGGCGGGCTGCTCGGCCTGGGCCGCCTCCGCCGCCCGGGCGTCCTGGTCGGCGAGGGCCGCGAGGTCGGCCAGGTAGTCGGCGTCGCTGGAGTGCTGGAAGGTCGTGTTGTCGTCGGCCAGGGCGCCGAGGGCGTCGGAGGCGATCCGGCCGTGCAGCTTGGCGCGGCCCTTGCCGACGGCCTCCAGGGTCTTGGCGAGGACCGCCTCGAAGGCGCCGAGCTTGGCGTCCACGTACGCGTCGGCGTCGCGGCGCAGGGTCTCGGGGTCGTGGCTGCGCTCGGGGGCGTCCTCGTCCTCGTACCCCTGCTCGTCCAGGCCCGGGCCGGTGCCGAGCAGCTTCTCGCGGCCGCGGCCGACCGAGCCGAGGGTCTTGGTGAGGACGACCTCGAAGTTGGCGAGCTTGGAGTCGACGTAGTCGTCGGCGTCGGCACGGACCTCCTCGGCCTCCTGACGGGCCTCGGCGAGGATCCGGTCGGCCTCGGCCTGGGAGCGGCGGGCCACCTCGGTGTCGGAGATCAGCGAGCCCCGCTCGGCGTGCGCGGTCTCGATGATCCGCTCGGCCTCCATGCGGGCCTGCTCGACCATCTGGTCCCGGCCGCCGATCAGCTCCTCGGCCTGCGCGAGCGAGCCGGGCAGCGCCTGGCGCAGCTCTTCGAGCATCGCGAGCAGGTCGGCGCGGTTGACCACGCACGACGCCGACATGGGCATGGACCGGGCGCCGGAGACCGTGCTCACGATCTCGTCGAGCTTCTTCTGCACGTCCACCTGTGCTCGCCACTCTCTACAGCTGGGTTGGAGACGGACGGGACGACTGTAGCCCCATCAGTCCTTGCCGAGACGCTTGTTGAGGGCCTCCAGAACGGCCGGCGGAACCAGGTGGGCGATGTCGCCGCCCCACTGGGCCACCTCCTTCACCAGCGAGGAGGAGAGGAAACTGTAGGTCGGGTTGGTCGGCACGAACAGCGTCTCGACGCCCGACAGACCGTTGTTCATCTGGGCCATCTGCAGTTCGTAGTCGAAGTCGCTGACGGCCCTGAGACCCTTCACGATGGCCGGGATGTCGCGCTGCTTGCAGAAGTCGACGAGGAGGCCGTGGAACGCCTCGACCCGGACGTTGCCGTAGTCGGCGGTGACCGTGCGGATCAGGTCGATCCGCTCGTCGATCTCGAACAGGCCCTTCTTGGACTTGTTGATCATCACCGCGACGTAGACCTCGTCGTAGAGACGGGACGCACGGGCAATGATGTCGAGGTGTCCGTTGGTGATCGGGTCGAACGACCCGGGACAGACGGCGCGGCGCACTTGAGATCCCTCGCTCTCCGGTCCGGTCATCGTGCGTCTTCGCACGTAGCGGCGGCGCGACCGTACCAAAACGTTCCCTCGCCGTAGCGACGGGACCGGAGGCCCTCGAAGCCGGCCGGCCAGTTGAAAACGCCACCTCTGGTGCTGCGCTCCACGGTGACGAGAGCGTCCGGCGCGAGCCAGCCCTCGGAGTGGAGTGTGAGGAGAATCTCCCGAAGATCGTCGTCGGTGACGGCGTACGGAGGATCCAGGAAGACGATGTCGTAGGGCTGTGCGGGAGCTGGGGACCGGATGATCTGCTCGGCCTTGCCCGCTCGCACCTCGGCGCCGGGGAGCCCCAGATTCTTTACGTTTTCACGTACGACGCGGGCGGCTCTGGGGTCGGCCTCCACGAGCAGGGTGTGGCCGGCGCCCCGGGAGAGGGCCTCCAGGCCCACGGCGCCCGAGCCGGCGTAGAGGTCGAGGACGCGTTCGCCGTCCAGAGGGCCGCCGAGGAGGGACTGCCAGGTGGAGAAGAGGCCTTCGCGTGCGCGGTCGGAGGTGGGGCGGGTGCCTGTGCCTGGCGGCACCGTCAGCCGACGTCCACCGGCTGCGCCGGCGATCACGCGGGTCATTTTGAATCCTCGGTTCGGGGTGGTTGCGGATTCAGTTTGGCAGCAGGTGCGTCGTGGTCGCTCGCGCATTCCTCCCCCAGCCTTCGGCCGGGGGTACCCCCCAGCGCCCCTTTCGGGGCGCTGCAGCTCAGCCCTTTTCCAAGAACTGTTCCCTCTCCTCGTCCAAGAGGGCGTCCAGGGCCGTTCGTAGGCCCGGGAGGTCGCTGAGGTCGGGGTCTCGGGAGACCAGGGTCGTCGCCTCTTCTCTCGCCTCCGCGATGATCTCCTCGTCCTCGATCACGGCGAGGACGCGGAGGCTGGAGCGGGCGCCGGACTGGGCCTGGCCGAGGACGTCGCCTTCTCGTCGTTGCTCCAGGTCGATCCTCGACAGCTCGAAGCCGTCCAGGGTCGAGGCGACCGCCGTGAGGCGCTGGCGGGCCGGGCTCGCCTCCGGCATCTCGGTGACCAGGAGGCAGAGACCGGGGGCGGAGCCGCGGCCCACCCGGCCGCGCAGCTGGTGGAGCTGGGAGACGCCGAAGCGGTCGGCGTCCATGATCACCATGGCGGTGGCGTTGGGGACGTTGACGCCGACCTCGATGACCGTGGTCGCGACGAGGACGTCGGTCTCCCCCGCCGCGAAGCGACGCATGACCGCGTCCTTGTCGTCGGGGTGCATGCGGCCGTGCAGGACCTCGACCTTGAGGCCGCTCAGCGGGCCCTTGGCCAAGTGGTCGGCCACGTCGAGGACGGCCAGCGGCGGACGCTTCTCCGCCTCGTCCTCGGCGGACTTCTTCGCCTTCCTGGGGTCGTCCTCCTCGTCGCCGATGCGGGGGCAGACGACGTAGGCCTGATGGCCGTTGCCTACCTCCTCCCTGACCCGTTCCCAGGCGCGGGCCAGGAAGTGGGGCTTGTCGGCGGCGGGGACGACGTGGGTGGCGATCGGGGAGCGGCCGGCCGGGAGCTGGTCCAGGACCGAGGTCTCCAGGTCGCCGAAGACCGTCATCGCCACCGTGCGGGGGATGGGGGTGGCGGTCATGACGAGGAGGTGGGGCGGTTGCTTGCCCTTGCCGCGGAGGGCGTCCCGCTGTTCGACGCCGAAGCGGTGCTGTTCGTCGACCACGACCAGGCCGAGGTCGTGGAACTGGACCTTGTCCTCGATCAGGGCGTGTGTGCCGATCACGATGCCCGCGTCGCCCGTGACCAGGTCCAGCATCGCCTGGCGGCGGGCCGCCGTGCCCATCGAGCCGGTGAGGAGGACGACCTTGGTGGCGTGCTCCGCGCCGCCGAGCATGCCGCCCTCGGCCAGCTCGCCCATCATCTCGGTGATCGAGCGGTGGTGCTGCTGGGCGAGGACCTCGGTGGGGGCGAGCATGGCCGCCTGACCGCCCGCGTCGACGACGGCGAGCATGGCGCGGAGGGCGACCAGCGTCTTGCCCGACCCCACCTCCCCCTGGAGGAGCCGGTGCATCGGGTGTTCGGTCGCCAGGTCGTCGAAGATCTCCTTCGAGACCTTCTGCTGGCCGTCCGTGAGGGCGAAGGGGAGGCGGTCGTCGAAGGCCGTCAGGAGGCCGTCGGGGGCCGGTCGGCGGGGCACCGCGGGGAGCAGGGCGTCCGCGTGGCGGCGGCGGGCCAGGGCGACCTGGAGGACGAAGGCCTCGTCCCACTTGAGGCGGTCGCGGGCCGCCGCGACGTCCGCCTTGGTGTGCGGGCGGTGGATCTTGAGGAGGGCTTCGGGCAGGGAGACCAGCCCGCGGCCCTCGCGGAGGGCCGGCGGGAGGGGGTCCAGGGCCTCCTGGGCGCTGGGGAGGACCGTCTGGACGGCCTTGCCGATCTTCCAGGACTCCAGTTTGGCGGTGGCCGGATAGAGCGGGATCAGGGCTCCGGCCCAGGTCTCCACGGATTCGGACGGGTCGTCGCCGCGCAGCAACTCGTAGGCCGGGTGTGCCAGTTGCAGGCGCCGGTTGAAGACCGAGACCTTGCCGGCGAACATCGCGCGGGTGCCGGGCAGGAGTTCCTTGTGGGGTTTGTGCACGCCGTTGCCGAAGAAGACCAGTTGGAGCCGGCCGCTGCCGTCGGTGATCGTCACCTCCAGGCGCTGGCCCTTGCCGCGGGGCGCCTTGGCGGAGGCGAAGGTGTGCAGGCGGGCGTCGGCGACCATGGCGACCACCGTGACGTGTTCGTCCATGGGCAGGTCGGCGAGGTGGGTGAGCTGGCCGCGCTCCTCGTATCGGCGGGGGTAGTGGTGCAGGAGGTCGCCGACGGTGTGCAGGCCGAGGTGCTCGGCCATCACCTTCGCGGTGGCTGGGCCGAGCACCTTCTTCAGTGGTTCTTGCAGTGCGGGCACGAGATCCATTGCACACCACACCACTGACAATGCCGTATATGTCTCGGGAAACCCCTGGTCAGGCGGCCGTTTTGAGTCATAGGATGGCGCGCTCCGGCCATCCTTCCGCGGTCACCGCCCCACCAGGGACCGCCCGACCCCGCGCCGACCACCTCTTCCCCCCTCCGGCGCAGCGACGATGGACTCCCAGACCTCACAGTCATCCCAGGCATCACAGTCACCTCATACGTTCCAGGTCGACCTGCGTGGTCTGGTGGACCTGCTCTCCCATCACCTGTACTCCAGCCCCAAGGTCTACCTCCGCGAGCTGCTGCAGAACGCCGTGGACGCGATCACCGCGAGACGGGCCGAGCAGCCAGACGCCCCGGCGCGGGTGCGGCTGTACGCGGACGGCAGCTCGCTCCGGGTGGAGGACAGCGGCGTCGGGCTCACCGAGTCGGACGTGCACAGCCTGCTCGCCACGATCGGGCGCAGCTCCAAGCGGGGCGACGGGCTGCAGGAGGCCCGCTCCGACTTCCTGGGCCAGTTCGGCATCGGGCTGCTGGCCTGTTTCGTGGTCGCCGAGCGGATCCGGGTGGTCAGCCGCAGCGCACGTACGCCGGACGCGCCGCCCGTGGAGTGGACGGCCCGGGACGACGGGTCGTACACCGTAAGGACGTTGGCGCCCGAGGCCCGGCCCGAGCCCGGTACCACCGTGTACCTGGTGGCGCGGGCGGGTGCGGCGGAGTGGCTGGACGAGCGGCGGGTGCTCGCGCTGGCGCGGGACTTCGGTTCGCTGCTGCCGTACGACGTCCGGGTGGGCGACGAGGCGGTCACCGACCTGCCGGCACCCTGGGACCGGCCGTACCCCTCCCCCAGCACCCGGCGGGTGGCGCTGGCCCGGCACTGTCACGAGCTGTTCGGTTTCACGCCGTTGGACTCGATCGCGCTGGACGTGCCGCTGGCCGGGATCCGCGGGGTGGCGTACGTGCTGCCGTCCGCGGTGAGTCCGGCGCAGCGGGCCACGCACCGCGTGCACATCAAGGGCATGCTGCTCACCGAGCGGGCCGAACAGCTGCTGCCGGACTGGGCGTTCTTCGTGCGCTGCGTCCTGGACACGGACAGTCTGCGGCCGACCGCCTCGCGCGAGTCGCTGTACGAGGACGAGACGCTGGCGGCCGTACGGGAGGCGCTCGGCGAAAGGATTCGGTCCTGGCTGACCGGGCTCGCGGCCGGGGACCCGGAACGGCTCTCCGCGTTCCTGTCCGTGCACCACCTCGGGGTGAAGTCGCTGGCCCGGCACGACGCGGAGATGCTGCGGACCATGCTGCCGTGGCTCCCCTTCGAGACGACGGACGGGCAGCTTTCGCTGGAGGAGTTCGCGCAGCGGCACCCGGTGGTGCACTTCACCCGGACGGTCGAGGAGTACCGGCAGGTCGCGCCGATCGCCTCCGCGCAGGGCATCGGGGTGATCAACGGCGGTTACACGTACGACAGCGAGCTGGTCGAGGCGCTGCCTTCGGTGCGGCCCGGGACGGTGGTCGCGGAGCTGGACGCGGACACCGTGACCGCGCATCTGGACGCCGTGGATCCGGCGGAGGAGCTGGCGGTGGCGGGGTTCCTGGGGGTGGCGCGGGCCAAGCTGGACCCACTGCAATGTGACATAGCACTGAGGGCCTTCCACCCCCTCTCGGTCGCCGCCCTCCACCTCGACGACCGCGCCGCCCGCCACGAACAGGCCCGTGCGGAGGCCGAGGAGCAGGCCGACGACCTGTGGGCGGGCATCCTGGGTTCGCTGCGCGGCAGCGCGCCCCGCGCCCGTCTGGTGCTCAACCACCTCAACCCGCTTGTCCGGCGGATCAGCGCCCTCAAGGACCCGGAGCTGATCGGCACCGCGACCGAGTCGCTCTACGGTCAGGCGCTGCTGATGGCCCAGCGCCCGCTGCGCCCGGCCGACTCGGCGCTGCTCAACCGCTCGTTCATCGGCCTCCTGGAGTGGGCCACTCATGGGGAAGACGATCGCTGATGGAGATTGCTGACTTCGACTCGCTGCGCCGGGCGATGGCGGAGAACTCCGAGGAGCCGGAGGGCCCCGCCCGCAACGCGCGCGCGGAGCAGCTGCTTGCGGCGGCCGAGCGGCTGAACATCCCGCTCGCCGTGATCGAGGCGCTCGGGCACCAGCTGAAGGTCTACAACTACAGCTCCGAGAAGGACAAGATGTTCGTCCCGTTCGCGCGGCTGCTGCGGATGTGGGACGAGCGGCCCGAGGACTTCGACGAGTACGAGACGCATTCGCTGCACTGGGTCTTCAAGTGGATGACGGCCGGGATGCTCGACCAGCCGCACATCCCGCTCGCCTCGATCGAGAAGTGGCTGGGCGAGATGGAGCACCGCTACCGGCTGGCCGGGCACTCCGAGCGGGCGGTGCGCAGCGCGGAGTTCAGTGTCGCCGGGCACGTCGGTGACCTGCCGCGCGCGGAGCGGGCGTACGCGGCCTGGCTGGCGGCGGACCGGGACCGGATGGCCGACTGCCACGCGTGCGAGCTGCACGGGCAGGGCGGCTGGCAGCTGAAGAACGGCCGGGACGAGGCGGCCCTGGAGCTGTGGGGGCCGGTGCTGGACGGCGAGTACAGCTGCGCCCACGAGCCGCACACGGTCCTGGCGTCCTCCCTGGTGCCGCTGCTGCGGCTCGGCCGTGTCGACGAGGCCCGCGCTCACCACCTGCGCGGTTTCCGTCTGGTGCGCCCCATGGAGAGCATGCGGGGCGCCTACGCGGACCACGTCGAGTTCTGTGCGCTGACCGGCAACGAGGCGCGCGGTCTCGAGCTGCTGGCGGAACGTCCCGCCTACTTCACGGACACCGGGCAGCCACGCAGCCGCATGGACTTCCTTGCCGTGGTGGCGCTGCTGATGGACCGGCTGACCGGGCTGGGGCTGGGCGGGCAGCAGGTGCCGGGGCCCGCCGGGCGGGCGTGGACCGCAGGAGAACTCGCCGGGCACGCGCGCGCGGAGGCCCTGGAGCTGGCCGCGCGGTTCGACGCCCGCAACGGCACCTCCTACGTCGGCGACCAGCTGCGCGAGCGGATGGCGCAGCGGCCGCTGGTGGACCGGCTGCCGCTGGGGGTGCGGGCGCCTCGGAAGGCGCCCGCCGGGCCCCGCACGCCGGTCGCCCCGGCTCCCGCGCCGGAGCCGTCGGAGCAGCCGTCGTTCCCCGCGCTCCTGGCCGAGGCGCGCCGGCAGTCGGACACGCTCCGGCCGCACGCCCTGGAGGCCTGGGCCGCGGTGGCGCGGGCCGCCGAGGAGACCGAGGTGGACACGTACGTCCGCGCGGAGATCGCCGACCACATGGCGATGGGGCGCGGCCCCGAGGGGGTCGAGCTGTTCGAGCGGGCGGCGGAGCTGTACGCGGAGGCCGGCGACGAGGGCGAGGCGATCGCGGCACGCGCGCGTGCCGCCTACGTCCGGGCGCTGTCGGGGGAGCTTGACGAGGCGCTGGCCGCGATCGACGAGCCGTACGACCGGATCCTCGCCCTCTACGCGGACGACGCGACCGGGGTGCGGCAGACGGCGTCCGTGCTGATGAGCCGGGCGCGGATCCTGATGCGCCGGGTGCACGAGCGGTCCGCGGGGGCCGGGGACGCCGAGCAGGCCGTACGGGAGCTGCTGGCGCTGGTCGGCGGGCGCGGCGGGTCCGACCTGCGGCTGGTGTCCCGGGCGGCCGAGGGGCGGGCGATGCTGGCCGAGCTGGCCGAGCACGCCGGGGACGGGGAGCGGGCGGGCGAGCTGTTCCGGCAGGCGACGGCGCAGTTCGTGGGCGCGGAGCTGCCGTGGTTCGCGGTCGAGTACGAGGTGCGGGTGGCCGCGCTCGCCCACGAGCAGGGCGACCTGGCCGAGGCGGAGCGGGCGCTGCGTGCGGCGCTGGAGCACGGCGGGTCGTACGTGGAGCCGGTCGGGCGGGCCCAGCTGCATCTCCAGCTCGCCGAGGTGGTCGGCGGCCGGGGCGCGGCCGAGGAGGCCGCCGAGCATGCCCTGGAGGCGGCGCACTGGGCCGACGAGGCCGGGCAGAGCGGCACGCTGGGCGCCTGGGCCCGGCACCAGCTGGGCGGCTTCCTGCTGCGGCAGGGGCGGTTCGCGGAGGCAGCGGAGGTGCTGGAGTCGGCGCTGGCCGACCTGAGCGCCGAGACGCACGGCGACGGCGCGGTCGTGCAGACCCAATGGTGGCTCGGGGACTGCCTGAGCGAGCTCGGCGAGCACCACGCGGCGGCCGAACGGCGGCTGCAGGCGGCCGAGATCGCCCGGCACTGGCCCGAGCAGCACGACCACGCCACCCTCGCTCACCTGGCCGCCGAGTCACTGGGCAACGCGGGGCTGCCCGCGGAGGCGGACCGGGCGTACACGCGGGCGGGCGAGTTGTGGCGGGCGGTGGGCAACGTGCACTTCCTGGTGCGTTCGCTGCGGGCCCGCGCCTGGCTGGCGCTGCGGACGGAGGCGGGCGCTGAGGGCGCGCGGCGGCTGATGGCGGAGGCGGTGCGGGAGTGCGAGACGGCGCTGGAGACGGCCGGGGACCCGGCCGCCGTGGAGCGGCTCGCCGGTGAACTCGGGCACACCCACCGCCAGTTCGGCGACCTGCTGGCCCGTTCGGTGCCGGAGGACGCGGACGACCCGGCGATCCAGGAGGCGTTCGAGGCGGCGCTCGCGCAGATGACGGCGGCGATCTCGGTGTTCGCCGGGCTCGGCGAGGACGGGCTGCACAGCCGTACCGCCGCGGAACTGGCCGCGGGCTGGCTGGAGGCCGACCTCAGCAGGCCGGCCGCGGCGACGGCACGCGCGCGTGCGGTGCTGGACGCCTACGAGGGCGCCGACCCGGCCGACGAGACGGTCCGGGCCCGGCGGGCGGAGGCCCGGCAGCTGCTGGAGCCCACGGAGGAGTGAACGAGGACCGACGCGGGGGGCTCACTCGACGCCGATGAGGAGCGGGGCCCCCTGCCGGCCTCCCCGGTAGACCACCGTGTCGACGGCGAGGTACGCCTCGCGCACGCGTGCCTCCAGGCGGTCGGCGACGCCGTCGGGGGCCTCGTCGCCGAGGACGAGGGTGACCAGCTCGCCGCCGGCCTGCAGCATGCGGTCGAGGACGGTCTCGGCGGTGGCCGTCACGTCCGAGCCGATCACCGCCACGTCCCCGTCTATCAGCCCCAGTACGTCCCCGGCCTGGCAGATGCCGGCCATGGTCCAGGACTGCCGCTCCGCGAACACGACCTCGGCGTAGCGGGTGGCGCCGGCCGCCGAGGTCATCTGGACGACGTCCTCGTCGAAGCGGCGGTCCGGCTGGTGCACGGCGAGCGCGGAGATGCCCTGGACCGCCGAACGGGTCGGGATGAGGGCGACCCGGATGCCCTCCGCGCGGACCTGTTCGGCCGCGGCGGCCGCGGTGTGCCGCAGGTCGGCGTCGTTGGGGAGCAGCACCACCTCGCGCGCGTTGGCGCGGCGCACGGCGTCCACCAGTTCCCCGCTGGCGGGCGGCTCCCCCGGGCGCGCGAGCACGGTGGTCGCGCCGGCCTCGGAGTACAGCCCCACCAGCCCCTCCCCCGGCACGACGGCCACCACGGCCCGCTGCACCCGCTCGCGCGGCGGCCGCGCCCCGCCGGTGTGCACGTCTCCGGCGCCGAAGTGCGTGATCCGGATCCGGTGGGGGCGCCCGGCCTCCACACCCGCCTCGACGGCGGCGCCGGCGTCGTCGACGTGCACGTGGACGTTCCAGAGGCCGTCGCCGCCGACCATCACCAGGGAGTCACCCAGGAGGTCGAGCCGGGTCCGCAGCCGGTCCACGGCGGCGTCCTCGGCCTCCAGGAGGTAGATGACCTCGAACGAGGGTCCGCCGGCGCGTTCCGCGCAGCTTTCGGCCTGGGCGCCGGAGACGGCGTCCACGCGCGCGTGGACGACCCCGCCCGCCACGCGCGCGTCCGGGTCGAAAGCGGCCGGCGTCTCCCCCGTGAACGCCTCCACCAGCGCACCGAGCACCGCGACCAGCCCCCGGCCGCCGGCGTCCACCACCCCGGCCCGCTCCAGTGCGGCCAGTTGTCCCGGCGTCGCCGCGAGCGCCTTGCACGCGCCTTCGTAGGCGGCCCGGGCGACCGCCCCGCAGTCGCCCTCGGCCGTGTCGGCGGCGTCGGCGGCGGCCGCCGCGACCGAGAGCACCGTGCCCTCCACCGGGTGCGCGACGGCCTGGCGGGCGGCGTCGGCGGCGTGCCGCAGGGCGAGCCGCAGTCGGTCCGCGTCGGTGTGAGTCGCCTCACCCTCGGTGAGGACGTGGGCCATGCCCCGCAGCAACTGCGCCAGGATCGTGCCGGAGTTGCCGCGCGCGCCTATGAGGGCGCCGTGCGCCATCGCGCGGACGGCGTCGGCCAGGGTCGGCACCTCCTCGCCCAGCTCGTAGCCGGCGAAGACGGCCTCCACGGCCCCCGCGGCCGACTCGACCGTCAGGTACAGGTTCGTGCCGGTGTCGCCGTCGGCCACGGGGTAGACGTTGATCGCGTCGATCTCCTCGCGCGCCCGCCCGAGGGCCCCGAGCGACAGTCCGCACCAGGTGCGTACCGCGAGAGCATCGAAGAATGTCTGCGGCACCTGCGCCACCTGCGCCTCCTTGAGCCGGCCGAACGTGGACGCAGCGTAGACCCCGGAAGGGTGTCCGCCGGAAGAGGGCCGGGGGCGGGCCCCTGAGCTGCCATGCTAGTTTCGTCTAACGGACGCGGTCGTTGTATGCTGCTCCGGTTGCCCGATCCGATCGGGCCATTCCCCTGGCAGGCCACTCAAGATCTCAGATCCCCAGGATCTCGATCCCGGCACGCCGGGATTCATCCGTAAGTGCATCTGAAGTCTTTGGAGTGACCCGTGGCTGCCAACTGCGACGTCTGCGGCAAGGGGCCGGGCTTCGGCAACAACATCTCGCACTCGCACCGCCGTACGTCCCGCCGCTGGAACCCGAACATCCAGCGTGTGCGTACCGTGGTCGGCGGGACGCCGAAGCGCGTGAACGCCTGCACCTCGTGCATCAAGGCCGGCAAGGTCTCGCGCTGACGCACTGTCGCTGAGCGCGCGGCCACCGCTGGTTCGCTGCACAGAGCCGGTCCACCTCCGGGTGGGCCGGCTTTTTGCCGTGCCCGCGTTCAGCCGTGCCGGAAACCCCGGACCCCGGCCGACCGTGCCCTGACAAGCTGATCCCATGCGCTTCGGCATCCTGGGCCCCCTGGACGTACGCACCGACGACGGCACTCCTGTCGACCCCGGCGGCCCCCGCCCCCGCGCCCTGCTCACCCTGCTGCTCCTGGACGCCGGCCGGCCGGTCTCCACCCAGCGCCTCACCGAGGGCCTGTACGGCGCCGAGCCGCCCGCCGGGGCCGCCAACGCGCTCCAGTCGCAGATCTCGCGGCTGCGCAGGCGGCTGGCCCCGCACGCGGAGATCGAGGCCACCGCGACCGGGTACCGGGTCGCGGTGACCCCCGACACGGTGGACGCACACCAGTTCGAAATCTGGTCGGCGGCCGGGCGCGCCGCCCTCGCCGCCGGCGACCACCGGGCCGCCGCGGCCCGGCTCCGAGAGGCCCTCGCCCTGTGGCGCGGCCCCGCGCTGCCCGACCTCCCGGACGCCGAGGCCGAGGCGGCGCGCCTCGAAGAGCTGCGGCTGGCCGCCGTACAGGACCGCATCGAGGCGGACCTGGCGCTCGGCGGCGGCGCGGAGCTGGTGCCTGAGCTGCGGGCGCTGCTGGCCGGCCGGCCGCTGGGCGAGCGGCTGTACGGGCAGCTGATGCGGGCCCTGCACGCGGCCGGGCGGCCCGCCGAGGCCCTCACCGTGTACGAGGAGGCACGCCGCACCCTCGCCGACCGGCTGGGCGCCGATCCCTCCCCCGAACTGTCCGCGCTCCATCTGGAGCTGCTGCGGGGCGCGGCGCCCGAGCGGCCCCGCCTCCCGGTCCAGCTCACCCGCTTCGTCGGCCGCGAGCCCGAACTCGCCCGGATCGCCGCCGGGCTCGCCGCCTCCCGGCTGCTCACGCTGACCGGCCCCGGCGGGGCGGGCAAGACCCGGCTCGCGATCGAGGCGGCCCAGCAGCACCCCGGCGCCTGCTTCGTGGAGCTCGCGCCGCTCACCGACGGCGCCGCGATCCCGTACGCCGTCCTGGCCGCCCTCGGCGTCCGCGAGGGCCTGCGCAGCCCCGCCGCCGACACCACCGACCGGCTGCTGGCCGCCCTGGAGGAGCGCGAGCTGCTGCTCGTCCTGGACAACTGCGAGCACCTGGTCGAGGAGGCCGCGCGGCTCACCGCGCTGCTCCTCGCCGCCTGTCCGGGGGTGCGCGTGCTGGCCACCAGCCGGGAGTCGCTCGGCATCACCGGCGAGGTCCTGGTCCCGGTGCCCCCGCTGCCGCCGGAGCCCGCGGTGCGGCTCTTCCTGGACCGGGCCCGCGCGGTGCGCCCCGGATTCGACGGGCACGCGCGCGTGGCGGACATCTGCGCCGCCCTGGACGGGCTGCCGCTGGCCATCGAGCTGGCCGCGGCCCGGCTGCGCACCCTCACCCCCGACGAACTCGCCGACCGCCTCCACGACCGCTTCCGAGTGCTGTCCCGCGGCGACCGGTCCAAGGCGCCCCGGCACCGCACCCTGCGCGCGGTCGTGGAGTGGAGCTGGGGGCTGCTGGACGAGGAGGAGCGGGAGCTGGCGCGGCGGCTGACCGTCTTCTCCGGAGGCGCGACCCTGACGGCGGTCGAGGCGGTGTGCGGGCTGCCGTATCCGGAGGACGTGCTGGCCTCGCTGGTGGAGAAGTCGTTCGTGGAGTTCGTGGCGGGGACCGAGGGCCGCTACCGGATGCTGGAGACGATCCGGGCCTTCGCCGCCGAGAGCATGTCCGGTCCGCAGGACCTGGCGGACGCCCACGCCGGCCACTTCCTGCGGCTGGCCGAGGAGGCCGAGCCGCACCTGCGCGGCGGCGGGCAGCTGCCCTGGCTGGCCCGGCTGGCCGCCGAACAGGCCAACCTGGACGCGGCCCTGCGCCATCTCGTGCGCCACGACACCGGCGGAGCCCTGCGTCTCATGGGCCCCCTCTCCTGGTTCTGGCGGCTGCGCGGGGTGCACGGCGAACGCGTGGCGACGGCCCGGGAACTGCTGGCCGCGGCCGGGGACGCGCCGCCGCCCGGCCTTGAGGAGGAGTACGTGCTGTGCGCGGTCAACGCGCTCTCCGGCGCGGGCGACGAACCGGAGCTCATCGCGCGCGTGGACGCCGTTCTCGACGCGTACCGGGGGCCGTTGCGGCTGCCGTACATCCTCGTGCTGTGGGCGGTCGCGGCCGGTCCGCGGCCCGCCACCGACGCGCACGCGCTCACCCTGGCCGGCGGCTCCCCCTGGGCGCGCGCCCTGCTCGACGTGGGCCTCGGCTTCCGGGCGCAGTTCGCCGGACGGCCGCGGGAGTCCGAGGAGTGCTTCGCCCGGGCGCTGGCCGGATACCGGGCCACCGGGGACCGCTGGGGCCTGGCCAACTGCCTCGACCCGCTCGGCCTGCTCGCCCACGCGCGCGGGGAGTCCGAACGCGCCCTGGAACTGCTCGACGAGGGGCTGGCGCACGTGCGGGAGCTGGCCGCACCCGAGGAGACCGCCGACCTGCTGCGCACCCGGGCCACCGTGCTGCTGCACCGGGGCGACACGGCGACCGCGGTGGCCCACTTCGAGGAGGCGCTGGCGCTCGCGCGGGGCGCCGGGCTCCCCGACAAGGTGGCGGCCGCCCGGCGCGGCCTGGGCGACGCGGCCCGGCTGTCCGGGAACACGGCCCACGCGCGCGTGCACTACGAGATCGCCCTGCGGGAGTGCGCCGCCAACTGGTTCAGCGTCGGGGAGACCGTCCGCAGCCTCATCGGGCTGGGCCGCACGGCCGCCGCCGAGGGGCACGCCGAGGAGGCCGGCGACTGGTTCCGGCAGGCCGCCGAGCTGGCCGTGGAGGGGCCGGGCGACCTGGAACTCGCCGACGCGGCCGAGGCACTGGCCTCCGCCGCCGGTTCCGCCGAGCGGGCCGCGGAGCTGCTGGGCGCCGCGGCGGGCCTGCGGGGCGGCCGGACCGAGGGCGACCCGGACGTCGCACGCGTCGAGCGGGAGACGCGGGCGAAGCTCTCCGCCGAGGCGTACGACCAGGCCTTCGAGCAGGGCCGGCGGCGACGGTCAGCGGCGGTCAGCGAACGGTAGGGGGACGGTCAGCGCCCCCGCCGAAGCTCGTCGCATGACGAAGAACACGGACCAGACCACCGCGAAGAACCTCGCCCACCTCAGCGTCCTGATCTCCGGCGCCAGCGTCGCCGGACCCGCCCTCGCCCTCAACCTGGCCCGGCTCGGCGCCCGCGTCACCGTCGTCGAGAAGGCGGCCCGACTGCGCGGCGGCGGCTTCGCCGTCGACTTCCGCGGCCACGTCCACCGCACGGTCCTGACCTCGATGGGCATCTGGGACGAGATCCACGCCCGCCAGACCCACATGGGCCGCCAGACGGTCGTCGACGCCGACGGCAGCCCGCGGGTGGACCTGCCCGCCGAGTTGATGAGCGGCGACGTGGAGATCTTCCGCGGCGACCTCGCGCAGATCATGTACGAACGCACCAGGAACGACGTCGAGTACGTCTTCGGCGACTCGATCGCCTCCGTCGCCCAGGACCCGCAGGGCGTCGACGTCACCTTCGACAAGGGCGCGCCCCGCCGCTTCGACCTGGTCGTCGGCGCCGACGGACTGCACTCCGACACCCGCCGCCTGGTCTTCGGCGACGAGTCCCGCTACCTGCGCTTCTTCGACCACTACGTGGCCGGCTTCGACGTCCCCAACCACCTGGGCCTGGACCGCACCGGCCGCGTCTACAGCGAGCCCGGCCGCGCGTTCGTCATCGGCAACTACGACGGCGACCCGGACCGCGCCGGAGCGCTGCTGGTCTTCCGCTCCGAGGAGTTGTCGTACGACCGCCGGGACCTCGCGGCGGTCAAGCGGATCGTCATGGACCGCTTCGCCGGGATGGGCTGGGAGGGCCCCGCCCTCCTCCAGGCCCTCGACGAGACCGACGACCTGTACTTCGACGCGATCGCCCAGATCCACGTCGACCGGCTCGTCGAGGGGCGGGTGGCGTTGCTCGGGGACGCCGGGTACGGGGCGACGATGGGCGGGATGGGGACGGGCGTGGCGATCGTCGGCGCCTATGTCCTCGCCGGTGAACTGGCCCTCGCGGGCGGTGACTTCCGTACCGCCTTCGCCGAGTACGAGTCCCGGATCCGGGACTTCGCCAAGGGCTGCCAGAAGATCTCCGGGAACGCCGGCCCGTTCTTCGCCCCGCCGACCGAGCGGCGCATCCGCAGCCGGGACCGGATGTACCGGGTGCTCGCCTCCCGTCCGCTGGCCCGCTTCTTCAAGAGGATGACCGAGAAGGCGGCCACGGACATCAGGCTGCGGGAGTACCCGGCCCTGTCCCGGGCCTGAGGGCCCAGCCGTGGTCCACGGGACCGATCCCGGCGCCGAGCGGGAAGCCGGCCTCGATCGCCCCGGTGACGTACTCCTTGGCCGCCGTCACCGCCTCCGGCACGGACCGCCCCTTCGCGAGCTGCGACGCGATCGCGGACGCGAGGGTGCAGCCCGTGCCGTGGGTGTGCCGGTTGTCGTACCGGGGAGCGCGCAGCAGGAGTTCGTCGGTGCCGTCGGTGAGCAGGTCGACCGCCTCGCCGGGCAGGTGCCCGCCCTTGATCAGCACCCAGGTGGGGCCGTACGACAGCACGGCCGCCGCGGCCCGGCGCAGATCGGCCTCCGACTCGACGTGCACGCCGGCGAGTTGGGCCACCTCGTCGAGGTTCGGGGTGGCGACGGTGGCGAGCGGGAGGAGCCTGGTGCGGACCGAGTCCAGGGCGGAGGCGGCGAGCAGCGGGTCGCCGTGCTTGGAGACGCCGACCGGGTCGACGACCACGGGCGCGTCGGTCCCGGCGAGCAACTCGGCCACCGCCTCCACGAGTTCGGCGGAGGCGAGCATCCCGGTCTTCACCGCGTCGACGCCGATGTCGTCCACCACGCTGCGGTACTGGGCACGGACGGCCTCGACCGGCAGTTCCCAAGCCCCCTGCACACCCACGGAGTTCTGCGCGGTGACCGCGGTGAGCACGCTCATCCCGTGCACGCCCAGCGCGAGCATGGTCTTCAGGTCGGCCTGGATCCCGGCCCCGCCGCCGGAGTCGGAGCCCGCGACCGTCAGTACGCGCGGCAGGCTCACGACTCGATGTCCCCGAAGTGGTCCCAGCCGCCCTTGCTGGTCCAGGGCGCGCCGTCGACGGTCACCTGGGGCAGCGCGGACGGGTTCAGGACCTCGCCGATGACCTTCCAGCGGGCGGGCAGCTTCACGTCCGGCGGGAAGGTCGCCACGATCGCGTGGTCCTCGCCGCCGGTGAGCACCCACTGGATGGGGTCGACGCCGACGGCCTGGCCGATGTCGTTCATCTGGGTCGGGATGTCGATCGCGCCGGAGCGGATGTCGATCCGCACCTTGCTGGCCTCGGCGATGTGCCCGAGGTCGGCGATCAGCCCGTCGCTCACGTCGCACATCGCGGTCGCGCCGAGGGCGGCGGCGGCCGGGCCCGCGTGGTACGGCGGCTCGGGTCGGCGGTGCGCCTCCACGAACGCCCGGGGCGAGCGGAAGCCGCGGGAGAGCACCGCGTAGCCGGCCGCGGACCAGCCCAGCCAGCCCGTGACCGCGATCAGGTCGCCGGGCTGGGCGCCGGCCCGGGTGACCGGCTCCTGGTTGCGCAGGTCGCCGAGCGCGGTGATGGACACCATGATCGTGTCGCCGCGGACCACGTCGCCGCCGACCACCGAGGCGCCGGCCACCTGGCACTCGTCCCGGATGCCGTCCATCAGCTCGCTGGGCCAGGTCACCGGGAGTTCGGCGGGCACGACCAGGCCGAGCAGCAGGGCGGTCGGCACGGCGCCCATGGCGGCGATGTCCGCGAGGTTCTGCGCGGCCGCCTTGCGGCCCACGTCGTAGGCCGTGGACCAGTCGCGGCGGAAGTGCCGGCCCTCCAGCAGGATGTCGGTGCTCGCCACCACCCGGCGGTCGGGCGCGGCGACCACCGCGGCGTCGTCGCCGGGACCGACCCGGACCGCCGGAGTGGTGGTGAGACGGGAGGTGAGCTCCCTGATGAGCCCGAACTCCCCGAGCTCACCAACAGTGCCCTTCATTGCCCTTTCGCCCCTTCTCTGCCTTGCCGTGCCCGCTCGCGCGTCACCGTCGTCCTGGATACGGTCGAGGTGACCGTCAACATCTGTGCTGCCTGCACCCCGGCGCGCAAGCCCCTGTCCGCGCAGGTCTCCCCTCGGTGAGCGGCGACGCGATACCGTGGCGTTCCTTTTCCCCACATGATCCTCGTGGCCGCCCTGGAGGTTCCGTGGTACAGGCGTACATCCTGATCCAGACGGAGGTCGGCAAAGCGTCGACCGTCGCCGAGATCATCAGCAAGATCCCTGGAGTCATCCAGGCCGAGGATGTGACAGGACCGTACGACGTCATCGTGCGCGCGCAAGCGGAGACCGTCGACGAACTCGGCCGGCTGGTGGTCGCGAGAGTCCAGCAAGTGGACGGCATCACGCGCACCCTGACCTGCCCGGTCGTCCATCTGTAGCCCCCGTCTACCCTTGGCCGGTGAACTTCTTCCGTCACCGGCCATTCGGTCTGCCCGTGCTCGCCGCGCTGATGACCGCGGCAGCGGGCTGCTCATCAGCAGACGACGCCCCGTCGGCGGCGGTTCCCAGTCCGGGCGGGGCGGTTGTGACGCTCTGCGATCGCCTTGACCGGGTGCTGCCGACGAAGGTCGACAAGCTGGGCCGGCAGGATCCCGAACCGGCGTCTCCGCTGACCGCAGGTTGGGGCGGCGACCCGGCGATCATACTGCGCTGTGGTGTTTCGCGGCCCGCGAAGATGGCCGACCCAGAAGCCGACGGGGTCGAGGTGAACGGGGTGGGGTGGCTGCTGGAGCAGCAGGCCGACAAATCGTTTCGGTTCACGACGACGCTGCGGAAGGCGTACGTGGAGGTGACGATTCCCGCGGGGCGGACCGGGGACGGCATGGCGCCGTTGGTGAGCTTGGCGCCGGCCATCAAGAAGGCGATTCCTGAGGGAATCGCCGACTAGGCGGCGGCGCCCCTTCAGGGGCGCGGGGAACTGCGCGACAAGCCACGATGGCGCCGCAGTCGACTGACGGCGTATTGCGCGCTTGTTCGGCCGCGGGTCGTCGGTGGTTGCTCGCGCCCACGCGGCGGAGCCGCATACCGAACACAGCCCCGCGCCCCTTGACGGGGCGCTTCGGTGCGGGGCGTTTTCTAGCGAAGCCCGGTCGAGCGGTTCAGGGCGGCCTGGATCAGGCGGTCGATCAGCTCGGGGTAGGCGACACCGGTCGCCTGCCACATCTGGGGGTACATCGAGATCGGCGTGAAGCCCGGCATCGTGTTGATCTCGTTGATGACGAAACGGCCGTCCTCCGCGAGGAAGAAGTCGGCACGGACCAGGCCCTCGCAGGAGGCGGCCTCGAAGGCGTCCACCGCGAGCTTCTGGACCTCGGCGGTCTCCTCGGGGGTGAGGGGGGCCGGGACGATGCCGGGGGTGGAGTCGATGTACTTGGCCTCGAAGTCGTAGTACGCGTGCTCCGAGGGCGGCGGGATCTCCGCCGGTACCGAGGCCCGCGGGCCGTCCTCGAACTCCAGGACGCCGACCTCGATCTCGCGGCCGCGGACGGCTGCCTCGACCAGGATCTTGGGGTCGTGGGACTGGGCCTCGGCGATCGCCTCGTCCAGGCCGGAGAGGTCGTCGACCTTGGTGATGCCGATCGACGAACCCGCACGCGCGGGCTTCACGAACAGCGGCCAGCCGTGCTCGCCGGCGAAGTCGACGATCCGCTTGCGGGCGGCGGACTCGTCCTGTTGCCACTCGCGGGGCCGGATCACCAGGTAGGGGCCGACGGCGAGCCCGAAGGAGGCGAACACCCGCTTCATGTACTCCTTGTCCTGGCCGACGGCCGAGGCGAGCACACCCGAGCCGACGTACGGGACGCCGGACAGCTCCAGGAGGCCCTGCAGGGTGCCGTCCTCGCCGTACGGGCCGTGCAGCATCGGGAAGACCACGTCGACCTCGCCGAGCGCCTTGGGCACCGAACCCGGCTCGCTGTAGACGACCTCGCGGTCGGCCGGGTCGACGGAGAGCACCACGCCGCCCTCGGCGGATTCCGCCAGGTCGGCGACCTCGGGCGTACGGCGTTCGGTGATCGCCATGCGTTCGGGTTCGTCGGCCGTGAGCACCCAGCGGCCTTCCCGGGTGATGCCGATCGGCAGGACGTCGTACTTGGTCCGGTCGATGGCGCTCAGGACGGCTCCGGCGGTGACCATGGAGATCCCGTGCTCGGAGCTGCGGCCGCCGAAGACGACGGCCACACGCGGCTTGCGAGAGGGCTGCTCAGGGCTCTGGGGGAGGTTCTCGGTGCTCATATCGCGTTGAGAGTACCCGGTGGTAGGGCCCCGAGACAGCGTCGGCGGGACGGGGTCGCTCAGCGTCGCTCGGGCTTAGCGCTGCGCGACATCAGCTCCTTGAGAGCGACCACCGGAGGCTTGCCTTCGTGCACGATGTCGACGACCGTCTCCGTGATCGGCATCTCCACGCCGTGCCGGCGGGCCAGATCGGCCACGGACTCGCAGGACTTGACGCCCTCGGCGGTCTGCTTGGTGACCGCGATGGTCTCCTCAAGGGACATGCCCTTGCCGAGGTTGGTGCCGAAGGTGTGGTTGCGGGAGAGCGGGGAGGAGCAGGTGGCCACCAGGTCGCCGAGCCCGGCGAGCCCCGAGAAGGTCAGCGGGTCGGCACCGAGGGCGGTGCCCAGCCGCGCGGTCTCCGCGAGACCGCGCGTGATGAGCGAACCCTTGGCGTTGTCGCCGAGCCCCATGCCGTCGGCGATGCCCACGGCGAGGCCGATGACGTTCTTCACCGCGCCGCCCAGTTCGCAGCCGACCACGTCGGTCTCGGTGTACGGCCGGAAGTACGGCGTGTGGCAGGCCGCCTGCAGCCGCCGGGCGACCGTCTCGTCGGTGCAGGCGACCACGGCGGCGGCCGGCATGCGGGCCGCGATCTCCCGGGCGAGGTTGGGGCCGGTGACGACGGCGACGCGGTCCGGGCCGACCTTGGCGACGTCCTCGATCACCTCGCTCATCCGCATGGCGGTGCCGAGTTCGACCCCCTTCATGAGGGAGACGAGGACCGTTCTGGGCGCGAGCAGCGGCGCCCATTCGGCGAGGTTGGCCCGCATGGTCTGGGACGGAACCGACAGGAACGTGAAGTCGGCGCCGGCTGCCGCCTCGGCTGGGTCGGTGGTGGCCCGCAGGTTCCCGGGGAGTTCCACACCCGGCAGGTAGTCGGGGTTGGTACGGCCGGAGTTGACGGCCTCCGCCACCTCCGGGCGCCGCGCCCACAGGGTGACCTCGCACCCGGCGTCGGCGAGTACCATCCCGAAGGCGGTACCCCACGAACCCGCGCTGAAGACCGCCGCCTTGGCAGGCATGCTCACTTGCCGCTCTCCTCTTCCAGACCACTCTGCGCACGCGTGCGGCGTCGCTGCTCGATCCGCACCTGGCGTGGATCGTAGGGGGTCTCGGGAGCCTTCTCCCCGCGGATCTCCTCCAGCTGGCGGGTGATGGCCGCCATGATGACCTCGGTCGCCTCCTTGAGGACGTCCTGGGTCATCTCCTTGTCGTAGAAGCGCGTGAGGTCGACCGGCGGGCCCGCGAGGACGTGGTGCGTCTTGCGGGGCAGCAGGTTGGGCTTCTTCGCGTACGGCGGGAGGAGTTCGTTGGCGCCCCACTGGGCGACCGGGATCACCGGGCACTTGGTCTGCAGGGCGACCCGGGCGGCACCGGTCTTGGCGGTCATGGGCCACTGGTCCGGGTCGCGGGTGATCGTTCCCTCGGGGTAGAAGGCGACGCACTCGCCGCGCTCCACGGCGTCGATCGCGGCCCGGAAGGCGCTGAGCGCGTCGGTGGACTCGCGGTAGACGGGGATCTGGCCGGTACCGCGCATCGCGGCGCCGACGAATCCCTTCTTGAAAAGCCCGCTCTTCGCGAGGAATCGCGGAACACGGCCGGTGTTGTACTGATAGTGGGCGTAGGCGAAGGGGTCGATGTGAGAATTGTGGTTCACCGCGGTGATAAAACCGCCCTCGGCCGGAATGTTCTCCATTCCACGCCAGTCCCGCTTGATCAGAACCACCAGCGGAGGTTTGCAGAGCACCGCAGCGAAGCGGTACCAGAAGCCGATTCTCCGGCGGGGCACGCGGACACCTTCCTCTAGGACTTCTTCCCGGCCTGGGATCGGGAAGAAGTGTGGCCCCGGCCCGCCGGCCTGTCGAGAACACCGTACGCCTCGGTGTCGCGACCACCCCGTGGGCCCGGGTGACAATGAGGCAACAAGGGAGGGACGGTACGACTGTGCAGTGGACCCTGGTCATCCCGCTCAAGCCGCTGGCCCGTGCCAAGAGCAGGCTCGCGGACACCGCGGCGGACGGCGTCCGCCCGTCATTGGCCCTCGCCTTCGCCCAGGACACGGTGGCGGCCGCCCTGGCCTGCCAGTCGGTGAAGGATGTGGCGGTCGTCACGGACGACACGCTGGCCGGGCGGGAGCTGTCGGCGCTGGGCGCGCGGATCGTCCCGGACACTCCCGCCGGCGGCCTGAACGCGGCGCTGCGGCACGGGGCGGCGGCCGTCCGGGCATCGCGTCCGGAAAGCCCCGTGGCGGCCCTGAACGCCGATCTCCCGGCCGTCCGCCCGCTGGAATTGGCCCGGGTCCTCGACGCGGCCGCGGAATTCCCACGCGCTTTTCTGCCGGATGCCGCGGCAATCGGCACCACCCTGCTGGCGGCGGTCCCCGGCCAGGAATTGGCGCCCGCATTCGGCCCGGATTCCCGCGCCCGGCACGCCGCCTCGGGCGCCGCGGAACTGCGCCTGGCGGGCGTGGACTCGGTACGCCAGGACGTGGACACCGGCGCCGACCTGCGCGCGGCCCTCGCCCTGGGCGTCGGCCCCCGCACGGCCGCGGTGGCCGCCCGCCTGCTGATCCCGGACCAGTAGGCTGCGCTCATGCAGGCGACCGCATACACGTACGACCCCGAGACCCGCAGCGGTCAGGTACTCCTCGACGACGGAACGCCGGTGCCCTTCGACGGGGCGGCTTTCGAGGCGGGCGGTCTGCGCCTGCTCAGGCCTGGGCAGCGGGTACGGATCGAAACGGAGGGGGCCGGAGCCGACCTCCGGATCACCCTGGTGACTTTGCAGACGCTCTGAGCCGACCGACTCAGGGGCGCGGGGAACTCTGCGCCCCGAACACACCGCGGGCCGGACTCCCCAAGGGAATCCGGCCCGTCGCGTGAGTATCCCGGCCGCGCTGTCGAGCTGGGCCCCGCCTTAGCGCGCGGCCGTCGTCTTCTTGGCGGTGGCCTTGCGGGCCGTCGACTTCTTGGCCGGCGCCTTCTTCGCGGTGACCTTCTTCGCCGGCGCCTTCTTCGCGGCCGTCTTCTTCGCCGTCGCCGTGGTCTTCTTGGCGGTGGTCTTGGCCGCGGTCTTCTTCGCGGTCGCGGCGGTGGTCTTCTTCGCCGTCGTCTTCTTCGCGGTCGCGGCGGTGGTCTTCTTCGCCGTCGTCTTCTTCGCCGCAGCCGTGGTCTTCTTCGCCGCAGCCTTCTTGACCGTCGCCGAAGCGCCGCCGGTCAGGCTGCCCTTGGGCGCCTTCTTAACCGAGACCTCGCCGCCGCGCGGGAGCTTCTTGGAGCCGCTCACCAGGTCCTTGAAGCCCTGACCGGCGCGGAAGCGCGGCACGGAGGTCTTCTTGACCCGAACCCGCTCGCCCGTCTGGGGGTTGCGGGCGTAACGGGCGGGACGGTCCACCTTCTCGAAGGACCCGAAGCCGGTGACCGAGACCCGCTCACCCGCGACGACCGCGCGGACGATGGCGTCCAGGACATGGTCGACAGCCTCGGCGGCCTGCTGGCGGCCGCCCATCTTGTCGGCAATCGCTTCTACGAGCTGCGCCTTGTTCACGTCTTCCCCTTCGGAGACATCGCCAGAACGAATGTGTTCAAGCTTTTTCGCACGTTAGGCAGATATATACCGCAAATCAAACACGAAACGGGCTTATCACCCTTGTGCCGCAACGGACTCGGCCGGTTCGTACGGTCCGGTCAGCGGTCCTCTTCGGGGATTCGACCCGCGTCGAGGTCCGCGTTGAACCGTTCGAGCCGCCGCGCCGCGTCGGCGACGTCGTGTTTGGCCGCGGCCGTAATGACCAGCAGCTTCCGGGTCAGCGCCATCCGTACGCCCTCCGGGACTTGCAGTGCGCGCACTTTTGTGTGCGCTTCCTTGAGTTGGCCCGCGACCGCCGCATAGAGCTGGAGTTGGCCGTCGTGTTCCATGCACAGATTGTGCCATCTGGGGCGAGTTGTCGCCTGCGCAGGGTGCAACTGGCGCCTCAAATGGCCTTCCGGGCACTTGCGGAAGCCGCGGACACAGCACTCACTTACCCCGACAACATCCGCCCTAACGTGGGAAGTTGGCAAGACCTGCGACAACGCGAGCGCCCGTTCGGGTGCAGACATGGCTGTACCCCCAATCGTGGCGATCGGGGGTACAGGCGGGGTGTTGCGATGGCTGAAACCAGCCGTATTCAGATGTGACGGATCCCGCCGAAGCGGATCCGGGTCAGACCTGGAGCGTCCGCGGCTTGTACGACGGCCGCTTGGCCTCGTAAGTGGCGATGTCGGCCTCGTTCCGGAGGGTGATGGAGATGTCGTCCAGGCCGTTCAGCAGCCGCCAGCGGGAGTTCTCGTCCAGCTCGAAGGAGGCGGTGACGCCCTCGGCGCGCACCTCGCGGGCCTCCAGGTCGACGGTGATCTCGGCCTGCGGGTCGTTCTCCGAGAGCTCCTGCAGCGTCTCCACGATCTTCTGGTCCAGGACCACCGTGAGCAGGCCGTTCTTCAGCGAGTTGCCCCGGAAGATGTCGGCGAAGCGGGAGGAGATCACGGCCTTGAAGCCGTAGTTCTGCAGCGCCCAGACGGCGTGCTCACGGGAGGAGCCGGTGCCGAAGTCGGGGCCGGCGACCAGGACGGTCGCGCCCTGCCGCTCGGGGCGGTTGAGGACGAAGTTCTCGTCCTTGCGCCAGGCCTCGAACAGACCGTCCTCGAAGCCGTCCCGGGTCACCTTCTTGAGCCAGTGAGCAGGGATGATCTGGTCGGTGTCGACGTTGGAGCGGCGCAGCGGGACGGCCCGGCCGGTGTGCGTGGTGAATGCTTCCATGGCTGATCAGACTCCAGCGGGCGTACGAGCGTCGGACAGGTCGGCCGGGGAGGCCAGGTGGCCCAGGACGGCGGTTGCGGCCGCGACCTGCGGCGACACCAGGTGGGTACGGCCGCCCTTGCCCTGCCGCCCCTCGAAGTTGCGGTTGGAGGTGGACGCGGAGCGCTCGCCGGGGGCCAGCTGGTCGGGGTTCATGCCGAGGCACATCGAGCAGCCGGCGTGCCGCCATTCGGCGCCGGCCTCCTTGAAGACCACGTCCAGGCCCTCGGAGACGGCCTGCAGCCCGACCCGCGCGGAGCCGGGGACGACCAGCATCCGTACGCCGTCCGCGACTTTGCGGTCCTTGAGGATCTCGGCGGCGGCGCGCAGGTCCTCGATCCGGCCGTTGGTGCAGGAGCCTACGAAAACAGTGTCCACGTTGATCGAGCGCAGCGGCTGGCCGGCCTCCAACCCCATGTACTCCAGGGCCTTTTCGGCGGCGAGGCGCTCCGAAGCGTCTTCGTACGAAGCCGGGTCGGGGACGTCCGCCGAAAGCGGCGCGCCCTGCCCCGGGTTGGTGCCCCAGGTGACGAACGGCGAGAGCGCGGCGGCGTCGATGTGCACCTCGGCGTCGAATTCGGCGTCCGCGTCCGTCTTCAGGGTCTTCCAGTACGCGACCGCCGCGTCCCACTCCTCGCCCTCGGGGGCGTGGGCACGGCCCTTGAGGTAGGCGAAGGTGGTCTCGTCGGGGGCGATCATGCCCGCACGGGCGCCGGCCTCGATCGACATGTTGCAGATGGTCATGCGGGCCTCCATCGAGAGCTTCTCGATGGCGGAGCCGCGGTACTCCAGGATGTAGCCCTGGCCGCCGCCGGTACCGATCTTCGCGATGATCGCCAGGATCAGGTCCTTGGCGGTGACGCCCTCGGGCAGCTCGCCGTCGACCGTGATGGCCATGGTCTTCGGGCGGGCCAGCGGCAGCGTCTGGGTGGCCAGCACGTGCTCCACCTGGGAGGTGCCGATGCCGAAGGCGAGCGCGCCGAACGCGCCGTGCGTGGAGGTGTGGGAGTCACCGCAGACCACGGTCGTGCCGGGCTGGGTCAGGCCCAGCTGGGGGCCGACGACGTGGACGACGCCCTGCTCGACGTCGCCCAGCGGGTGCAGGCGCACCCCGAACTCGGCGCAGTTCTTGCGCAGCGTCTCCAGCTGGGCGCGGGAGACCGGGTCCGCGATGGGCTTGTCGATGTCGAGGGTCGGGGTGTTGTGGTCCTCGGTCGCGATGGTGAGGTCGAGGCGGCGCACCTGGCGGCCGTTCTGGCGCAGCCCGTCGAAGGCCTGCGGGCTGGTCACCTCGTGCAGCAGGTGCAGATCGATGAAGAGGAGGTCGGGCTCGCCCTCGGCGCGCCGGACGACGTGGTCGTCCCAGACCTTCTCCGCGAGTGTCCTACCCATCGCTTTCCCTCCGGCCGGCAGTCGTGCACCGGCCCAACTAGAGATCTTGAGGAGGCGGCTGCCCGTGTTCCGGGCCCCTGAAGTCGTGGTTCCGGGCGTCCGCCGCCGGGCCCGTTGGTCTGCGGGCCACTGTGTGATTCCAGGGTGGCGCGTTCCACGGAAAATTGAACTTGCGTTTCACAGAGTGAGACGTGAGTATCGTTGCATGGACAACAGTAGCGGCGTCGGCGTGCTGGACAAGGCGGCCCTTGTCCTGAGCGCCCTGGAGTCCGGTCCGGCCACCCTCGCGGGTCTGGTCGGGGCCACCGGACTGGCACGACCCACGGCCCACCGGCTGGCCGTGGCCCTGGAACACCACCGCATGGTGGCACGCGACATGCAGGGCCGTTTCATTCTCGGCCCGCGACTCGCGGAGCTGGCCGCGGCGGCCGGCGAGGACCGCCTGCTCGCGACGGCGGGCCCGGTGCTGACGCACCTCCGTGACATCACCGGAGAGAGCGCACAGCTGTATCGCCGCCAGGGCGACATGCGGATCTGCGTGGCCGCCGCGGAACGCCTGTCCGGTCTGCGGGACACGGTCCCGGTCGGCTCGACGCTCACGATGAAGGCCGGCTCCTCGGCCCAGATCCTCATGGCCTGGGAGGAGCCGGAGCGGCTGCACCGCGGCCTCCAGGGCGCCCGCTTCACGGCGACGGCCCTGTCGGGTGTGCGCCGCCGCGGCTGGGCCCAGTCCATCGGCGAGCGGGAGCCGGGCGTCGCGTCGGTGTCGGCGCCGGTGCGGGGGCCCTCGAACCGGGTGGTGGCCGCCGTCTCCGTCTCCGGCCCCATCGAGCGCCTGACCCGCCACCCCGGCCGCATGCACGCGCAGGCCGTGATCGACGCCGCCGCCCGCCTCTCCGAGGCCCTGCGCCGCACGGGCTGACAGACAAAGCTCCCGCCGAGGAGAGACCGGCCTCAACGCCGCGGCAGGTCTCTTCCGACTGGAGCGGAGATACTCAGGGGCGCGGGGAACTGCGCGATCAGCCACATGCTGCCCGCACCCACCCAGTGACCGGAGCTCCCACGGCGCAGGATGTGCCCCACAGGCCGTCAGCCGTCTGCGACATCGTCGTGGCTGGTCGCGCAGTTCCCCGCGCCCCTGGGTAGGTCAGCTCCCGGCGCGATAAGCGAGCCGGTCCTTCGCAAGACGTCCCCGGCGCTCCAGCGGCAGCACGCCGCTCGCCGCGCCCAGGCCGAACTCGGGCATGTCGAAGTAGATCGACTCGTAGCCGCCCTCGGGCGCCACGTACGTCTCGTGCCACAGGCCCACATGGCCGCGCAGCTTCCCAGCGCGCTCCTTGCGGTTCACGATGCTCCACATCCCGTGGTGGACCATGTCCGGCGAACTCGCGTACGCGTACAGCTTCTCCTTCGACTCCCAGTACTGGACGACGTAGTACGTCCGCGGCGACGCCGTCAGCAGGACGCGGCCGAGCAGCCCCCGGCCGGGGTCCCGCGCCAGCTCCTTCAGCATGCGGAACATCGACAGCATGACCGGGAGCCACTGGTGGACCGCCCGGAAGTGGTTGATGCGCATGCCGATGAGCAGAACCACGGCATCGCCCTCGCGGGCAGCGGTCGTACGGCCCCGAATCGGTTTGGCGGACATGAGGAACGGCACCCCCGGAGGCCTGTCGGATAGCGGCACTATCCTTTTGTCGATGCTTGGATAGTGGCACTTACCAAGGAGGCGCGCAAGGCATGCGGCTTGCCCAGTTGAGCGAGCGCAGCGGGGTGTCCGCCGCGACGATCAAGTACTACCTGCGCGAGGGGCTGTTGCCGCCCGGCCGGCAGGTCAACGCCACGACCTCCGAGTACGACGAGGAGCACCTGCGGCGGCTGCGACTGGTGCGGGCGATGATCCAGGTGGGCCGGATCCCCGTGGCGACGGTCCGCGAGGTGCTCGGGCATGTCGACGACGACTCGCTGGGCCGCACGATCCGGGTGGGCGCCGCACTGTGGGCGCTGCCGCAGCTGCCGGAGCCGGACGAGGACGACGAGTACGTGCGGGGCGCGCACCGGGAGGCCGACGCCCTGCTGGACGCCCTCGGCTGGGACAACGCCAAGCAGCTGACGACGATCTCGCCTGCGTACCGGCAGCTGGTGGTGGCACTGGCCGCGTTCCGTCGGCTCGGCTACGACTGGGGCGCCGAACTCCTCGTCCCGCACGCGAAGTTGATGTACCAGGCGGCCGTCGCCGACCTGGACTTCCTGGAGACGCGTCCGTCGGAGGAGGAGAAGGTGGAGGCCGCGGTGGCCAGCGCGGTGCTGGTGGAGCCGATGCTCCAGGCGCTGCACCGGCTGGCCCAGGAGGAGGAGTCGGCCCGCCGCTACGGCTTCGAGTAGGGCGCCGTGCGCACAGACAGAAGGCCCCCCGCCGAAGCGGAGGGCCTTCCTCGCGTACCCCCGACCGGATTCGAACCGGCGCTACCGCCTTGAGAGGGCGGCGTGCTAGGCCGCTACACAACGGGGGCGTGGATCTTACGAGCGTTTAACTGCACCGCCGCAGATCCGAGCTGGTCTACCTGGACTCGAACCAAGACTAACTGAACCAGAATCAGTCGTGCTGCCAATTACACCATAGACCAATGATGGTTTAGACCAGTTCGTACCCCCGACCGGATTCGAACCGGCGCTACCGCCTTGAGAGGGCGGCGTGCTAGGCCGCTACACAACGGGGGCCCTAGCGATCATCCGTGGAAGATCTCCGTACCCCCGACCGGATTCGAACCGGCGCTACTGCCTTGAGAGGGCAGCGTGCTAGGCCGCTACACAACGGGGGCTTTGCAGATGAGCTCTGCGAGCTGGCCTACCTGGACTCGAACCAAGACTAACTGAACCAGAATCAGTCGTGCTGCCAATTACACCATAGGCCACTGGAACGCAAGCCCCTGAGGGGACCTTGTTCTAGTTTCGCGCCTCCGGTTCCGGCCTTTCGGCCCGCTCCCCGGCGGCGCAGGAAGAACATTACCTGAAGGTGGACGGGGCTCCAAAACGGGTATCGGCGCGGAGGATCGCGGGCAGTTCGGCGAGGGAGGCGATCCGGTGCGGGCCGACGGGTGCGTCGGCCCTGGTGACCGGCCCGGTGAACGCTCCGTTACGGTCGATCCACACCGACAGCAGCCCGGCGTCGGCGGCCCCCCGTCCGTCGATCTCCGGATGATCGCCGACGTACGCGACCTGGTGCGGGGCGAGTTCCAGGGCCTCGCAGGCTGCCAGGAAGGCGCCGGCCGCGGGCTTGGAGACGCCCAGTTCGGCGGCGCACAGGACGGCCTCGAAGCGGTCGTGGACCCCGAGCGTGCGCAGCTTGCGGTCCTGGACGTGCCGGCTGGAGTTGGAGAGCACGGCGTGTCGGTAGCCGGCCGCCAGGGCGTCCAGGGCGGGCAGGACGTCCGGGAAGAGGGCCCAGACGGCCTCGTAGTGCGTCAGGTAGCGGCGGAACCAGTCGTCGGCCTGCACGTCGGTCAGCTCCGCGCCGAGGAAGACCCGCACCCGGTCGCGGCGCTGGTCCTCGAAGGAGAGCTCACCCGCCGAGAACCGCGCCCACTGCTGGTCGGTGATCTCCCGCCACCGCACCAGGGCCGCCTCCGCACTCCCCCACCCCGCGAGCAGCCCCTCCGCCACCAGGTGCGCCCGCATCCCCTCACGGTCGGCGGTGGTGTAGTCGAAAAGAGTGTCGTCGACGTCCCAGACCACGGCTCTGATGCTCATGGCTCCGACGGTAGCGCGGTCCGGCACCTGATCGACAAGGCCGTCGCCGTCTCACCCGAACGCCCGAGGGGCGGCCCCCGGAGTCACCGGGTGCCGCCCCTCACGCATGTCCCGGCGTTACGCCGTCAGCTTCGCCAGTGCCGCGTCGATCCGGGCCAGGGTCTTCTCCTTGCCCAGGATCTCCAGGGACTCGAAGAGGGGCAGGCCGACCGTGCGGCCGGTGACGGCGACGCGGACCGGGGCCTGGGCCTTGCCGAGCTTGAGGCCGTGGGCCTCGCCGGCGGCCAGGACGGCCTCCTTCAGGGACTCGGGAGAGGTCCAGTCGGCCGACTCCAGCTTCTCGCGGGCCGTGGCGAGGAGGGCGTCGCTGCCCTCCTTCATCGCCTTGGTCCAGGACGCCTCGTCATGGACCGGCTCCGCCAGGAACAGGAAGTCGACGTTCTCGGTGATCTCCGAGAGGACCTTCAGGCGGGTCTGCGCGTGCGGGGCGATCGCCTGCCACTTCGCCTCGTCGAAGTCCTCCGGCGCCCAGGGGGCGAAGGGGGCCCGCAGCCAGGGGGCGCAGCGCTCCGTGAAGTCCTTCACGTCCAGCATGCGGATGTGGTCGGCGTTGATCGCCTCGCACTTCTTCAGGTCGAAGCGGGCCGGGTTGGGGTTCACGTCGGAGATGTCGAAGGCCGCGACCATCTCCTGGACCGAGAAGATGTCCTGGTCCGCGGAGAGCGACCAGCCCAGCAGGGAGAGGTAGTTGAGCAGGCCCTCGGGCAGGAAGCCGCGCTCCCGGTAGAGGTTGAGGGAGGCCTGCGGGTCGCGCTTCGACAGCTTCTTGTTGCCCTCGCCCATGACGTAGGGGAGGTGACCGAAGGCCGGGATCTGCCGGGCGATACCGAGGTCGATCAGCGCCTTGTAGAGGGCGACCTGGCGCGGGGTGGAGGAGAGCAGGTCCTCGCCGCGCAGGACGTGGGTGATCTCCATCAGGGCGTCGTCGACCGGGTTGACCAGCGTGTACAGCGGGGCGCCGTTGGCGCGGACGATGCCGTAGTCCGGGACGTTCTCCGGGGTGAAGGTCAGCTCGCCGCGGACCAGGTCGGTGAAGGTGATCGTCTCGTCGGGCATCCGGAAGCGGACGATGGGCGTACGGCCCTGGGCCTTGTACTCCGCCACCTGCTCCGCGGTCAGGTCGCGGCAGTGGCCGTCGTAGCCGGAGGGCTTGCCGGCGGCGCGGGCGGCCTCGCGGCGGCTGTCCAGCTCCTCCTGGGAGCAGTAGCAGTGGTAGGCGTGGCCGGCGTCGAGGAGCTTGGCGGCGACGTCCTGGTAGATGTCCATCCGCTGCGACTGGCGGTACGGCGCGTGCGGGCCGCCGACCTCGGGGCCCTCGTCCCAGTCGAAGCCCAGCCAGCGCATCGCGTCGAGCAGCTGGGTGTACGACTCCTCGGAGTCACGGGCCGCGTCGGTGTCCTCGATGCGGAAGACCAGCGTGCCCTGGTGGTGCCGGGCGAACGCCCAGTTGAACAAGGCGGTGCGGACCAGGCCCACGTGGGGGTTACCGGTGGGGGACGGACAGAAACGAACGCGAACGGGAGTGCCGGGTGCGCTAGCCACGCTTGACAACCTTGTTGGTGAGAGTGCCGATGCCTTCGATGGTGACGGCGACCTCGTCGCCGACGCTGAGGGGGCCGACCCCTGCCGGGGTGCCGGTGAGGATGACGTCGCCGGGGAGCAGCGTCATGGCCTCGGTGATGTTGACGATCAGGTCCGCGATGGAGTGGATCATCTCGCTCGTACGGCCGAGCTGGCGCTGTTCGCCGTTGACCGTGAGCTGGATCGTCAGGTCGGACGCGGTGGCGAGGTCCAGGTCCGTCTCCACCCAGGGGCCCAGCGGGCAGGAGGTGTCGAAGCCCTTGGCACGGGCCCACTGCTTCTCGCGCTTCTGGACGTCGCGGGCGGTGACGTCGTTGGCGCAGGTGTAGCCGAGAATGACGTCGGCCGCGCGCTCGCGCGGGACCTCGCGGCACATGCGGCCGATGACCACGGCCAGTTCGGCCTCGTGGTGGAGGTCCTGGGAGAAGGACGGGTACTGGATGTCGTCGCCGGAGCCGATCACCGAGGTGGACGGCTTGAAGAAGGCGAAGGGAGCGTCCGGGACCTCGTTGCCCAGCTCCTTCGCGTGCTCCGCGTAGTTGCGGCCGTAGGCGACGACCTTGTTGGGGAGCACCGGCGGGAGCAGGCGGACCTTGCTCAGCGGGACCTTCGTACCGGAGAGCTCGAAGTCCGCGAACGGAATGCCCTTGATGATGTCGAGGACGAGTTCGTCCTGCTTGTCGCCCTCGACGGCGCCGAAGGCGACGTTCCCGTCGATGGAGAACCTGGCGATGCGCACGGGATCCTGGCGCCCCTCACTGAGCCGGCTGAAGTCTGACGCTCCAGGCTAACGCGGTGAGGGGTGGCCGCCGCGGAATAACCCGGTCACCGGGTGGGTGAGTGATCGACGGCCGGGTCCCGTACTACTCCGCGACCGAGATCCCGGCCGGGATCTCCATGAGGATCGTGCGCCGCGGGTTGGCGGTCTGGGAGGGAAGGTCGAGGGAGTGCTCGGGCAGCTCGGGGGTCTGCAGTTCCTCGGCGTCCTTGAGGTGGGCGAGGGTGGTGCGCCGGGGGTTGGCTATGTTGCGGAACATCATCGTCGTCTTCACGGTTGTACTGGACCCCGTCATGTGTGGGTTGGCAGAGACTTCCCTCTTGTAAAGCGCCAGGCTAAACATCGAATTCCCGGCCGAAGCCGTGAAGAGGCCCTGATCTACATGTGAGTTTGCTCACGACCCGAGGGTCAAAGCGGTCATATCCGGCTGACAAGTCACCGCAACGAAACGGACATTGGCGAACTGAACCTGTCATTCCGCTCCTGATCATGGCGACTGGGACACGGCTCGCGCACCGGCGACTGACAGGGATACGCCCTTTATGTACGCGATCGGCTTCCACATCTCGTAACGTGTCACTCACACGCTGTCACGGAGGTCACAGCTCGGTCCACGGCCCTTGTTGGAGATCCGGCACTGTGCTGGAATTCCACGGAACCGCCGCAGGATCGAGCCGGCGCGCAGGGGGCGCAACGCAGCGCCGAGTGGCGGCGAGACAGGGGGAGCCAGCGCCGGTCACACTCACGACCAACAGGGTGCGTATTCAGGGCGCTCCCCGTTCAACGCCGACACCGTGTCCTTCCGTTCCCGGAAGGGCGCCTGGTCCAGAGGTTGCGACGCTAGTGCAGGGACGTTTCAAGAGGGATGGCAGCGCTTCGGCGGAGCCGGAGGCGCACGGCGGGACCGACCGCGGTTCCTCGCCCCAGCACGCCCAGAACCCGGGCCCGGCCCCGGCCGGCGGCGGTGGTGACGGCGGTGAGCGCTCCGGGCGCCCTGCCGCGTCTGCGTCTTCGGGGTCCTCGGGCCCCCAGCCGACCGCGACTCCGACTCCGACGATCAAGCCCGCGCAGGGCCTCGGCAACCCGGGCTCGCGCATAGCCCTGCGCAACTGGCGTATCTCCACGCGCCTGGTGTCGCTGCTCGCCCTCCCCGTGGTGGCGGCGACGACGCTGGGCGCGGTGCGCATCAACCAGTCGCTCGACGACATCCAGCAGCTCGACAACATGCAGCTGCTGACGGACATGACCACGCAGGCCACCGAGCTGGCCACAGCGCTCCAGACCGAGCGCGACAAGACCGCCGGTCCGCTGGCGCACGGCGGGTCGGTCTCCAGCGTCGCGGTCAAGGGGTACGAGGACCAGACCGACCGCGCCCGCGAGAACTTCCTCAACGCCTCCGAGTCGATCGACACCGCGAGCAAGAACGGTCAGCTGCAGGGCGTCCGCGACAGCCTCGTCGGTCTGGCCGGCCAGCTGGACGACCTGGCGAAGATCCGCAAGGACGCCTATCAGCAGAAGGAGAACTCGACCCAGACGGTCGAGGCCTACCACCGGCTGATCACCCAGCTGATCGACCTCTCCCAGGACATGGCGCAGGCCTCCAGCAACCCGGAGATGATCCAGCGCACCCGCGCCCTGGCGGCGTTCTCCACCGCCAAGGAGTACGCGTCCGTACAGCGCGCCGTCATCGCCGCGGCCCTGCCCGCCAACGGCACCAGCGTCGGCGACCTCTCCGAGAACGACCGCCTGTACGGCGAGTCCGCCCAGGCGAGCGAGACCTCCGAGCTGACGATCTTCCGGAAGATCTACGCTGGCAACGCGGCCGACCTGCTCAGCCCGATCGACGGCAACAACCCGACGATCGAGGCCGCCGACACCTACGCCAAGCGCGCGCTCGGCGCCCAGAACGGTCTGAACGAGCTCAGCAAGCGCTCGTACCTCGACTGGGTCGACGACAGCTCGACCAAGATCGACCAGATGAAGAAGATCGAGCACACGCTGCTCGAGGACATGGAGCAGAAGGCGCGCGAGCTGCGGGCCTCCTCCGAGCAGTCGGCGATCATCTCCGGTGCGCTGATCCTGCTCGTCCTCGGTGTGTCGCTGGTCGGCGCCTTCATCGTGGCCCGCTCCATGATCCGCTCGCTGCGCCGCCTCCAGGAGACCGCCACCAAGGTCGCCCAGGACCGCCTGCCCGAGCTGGTCAAGCAGCTCTCCGAGTCCGACCCGCAGGACGTCGACACGTCCGTGGAGTCGGTCGGTGTGCACTCCCGGGACGAGATCGGCCAGGTGGCCGCGGCCTTCGACGACGTGCACCGCGAGGCGGTCCGCCTCGCCGCCGAGCAGGCCCTTCTGCGGGGCAACGTCAACGCGATGTTCACCAACCTCTCGCGCCGCTCCCAGGGCCTCATCCAGCGTCAGCTCTCGCTCATCTCCGAACTGGAGTCCCGCGAGGCCGACCCGGACCAGCTGTCCTCCCTCTTCAAGCTCGACCACCTCGCGACGCGTATGCGCCGTAACGGTGAGAACCTCCTCGTCCTCGCCGGTGAAGAGCCCGGCCGCCGCTGGACCCGCCCGGTCCCGCTGGTCGACGTGCTCCGCGCCGCCGCTTCCGAGGTGGAGCAGTACGAGCGCATCGAACTGGCCGCCGTGCCGACCACCGAAGTGGCCGGCCGCGTGGTCAACGACCTCGTGCACCTGCTCGCCGAGCTGCTCGAGAACGCCACCTCGTTCTCCTCGCCGCAGACCAAGGTCAAGGTCACCGGTCACGCGCTGCCCGACGGGCGGGTGCTGATCGAGATCCACGACACCGGTATCGGCCTCTCCCCCGAGGACCTCGCGGCGATCAACGAGCGGCTCGCCTCGCCGCCCACCGTGGACGTCTCGGTCTCCCGCCGCATGGGCCTCTTCGTGGTCGGTCGTCTGTCGCAGCGGCACGGCATCCGCATCCAGCTGCGCCCGTCCGACTCCGGTGGCACGACCGCGCTGGTCATGCTCCCGGTCGACGTCGCCCAGGGCGGCAAGAAGCCCGCTCCCGGCAAGCCCGGTGCCCCCGCTCAGTCCGGCGGTCCGGCCGCCGCGCAGGCCGCGGCCGGTGCGGCCGCCGCCCGCCGCGGCGGCGGTCAGGGCGGTGCCGGTGGTCCGCTCGGCGCGGGTGCTCCGGCCCCGGCGCTCGGCGGCGGTGCCGGTACGGCCGGCGGACGCGGCGGTGCCCTCGGCTCCGGCGCTCCCTCCGGCGGCGGGCAGCTCGGCGCCGGTGCGGGTTCGCGCGGCCAGGTCGGCGCCGGCCAGGGTCCCCGGGCCGCGCTGCCCGGCGCGGGCCCGAACGGCGGCCGTCCCGGTGCGCAGGGCGGCGGACGCGGCTCGCAGGGGCGGTCGAACGCGGGTGCCGGTGCCTTCGGCAACCAGGACGCGTTCGGCAACTCGCAGAACTCCTTCGGTGGCCAGGACGCCTTCGGCAACCGCCCCCCGGTCCCGCCGCAGCGCTCCGCGAACTCCTCCGACCAGGGCCGTCAGCCCCAGCTGCCGCCGCGCGGCGGCCCGCGGGCCGAACTGCCCGGCGCCAACCCGTCGGCGGGCAGGCCCAGCTGGAGCGACGACAACGCCCAGCCGCCGCTGTCCCGTGCCTCGCTGGACACCCCGCGCGGTCACGACGAGCAGGACCCGGCCCACACCGCGCCGATGCCCCGCGTCGACGACCGGCACGACCTCGGCGCCACCTCGCAGATGCCGGCGGTCCCGCAGGCTCCGCCGACCGGCGAGTTCCCGCGCCCGGACTTCAACGCGCCGAACGGCTCGCAGAACACGGGATCGTTCCCGCGACCGGGTACGACCGGCCCGCAGGACACCGGCTCGTTCCCGCGCCCGAACGTGAACGGCCAGCACGACACCGGTTCGTTCCCACGGCCGAACGTCAACGGCCAGCAGGACTCCGGCCAGTTCGTGCGCTCCGACGTCTTCGGCACGCCGGCCGCGCCGCAGAACGGCTCGCGGAACACCGGGCAGTTCGCCGCCCCGCAGGCCTACGACAACGGCTCCACCGGCCAGTTCGCCACGCCGTCCTACGACGGCAGCTCCACTGGTCAGCACTCCCTGCCGGGCCGGCAGAACGGCTACCCGGGCAACGGCCAGAACGGCAACGGGCAGTACGGCACCGGGCAGTTCGAGCGTCCGGGGTCCGACGGCCGCGGCCTCGACTATGGTGCGCCGCAGCGCCCGCCCGTGCCGCCGGCCCGCCAGGAGCCGGAGGCGCTGCCGCCGGCCACCGGTCCGGGTGACGGTCGTACCCCGCTGTACGACACCCTGGAGACCAACTGGTTCCACGGCGGCCAGCAGGAGCAGCACCCCCAGAGCAACGGCAACGGCTCGGCGGCGTCGGTTCCGCCGGTCCCGCCGGTGCCCGCCCAGCCGCCGGCCCCCGCGGCCGCGGCCCCCCAGCGTCCCGCCCAGGCAGCCTGGCGCACCTCCCCGAACGACGACCTCGTCCGGCAGGCGGAGCGTGTACGGCAGCCGGCGGCGGGCGGTGTCACCACCTCCGGTCTGCCGCGCCGGGTCCCCCGGGCGAACCTCGTCCCGGGCACGGCACAGCAGCAACAGCACCAAGCGGGTCCGCAGGTCTCGCGTTCGCCTGATGACGTTCGCGGTCGGCTGACCAATCTCCGTCGGGGTATCGCACAGGGTCGGCAGGCCGGCACCGGCCCGCAGACCGGCACCTTCCCGAGCCCCACTCACCAGCAGGAGCGTTAGTTGAGTCCGATGAGCCAGGCGGCACAGAACCTCAACTGGTTGATCACCAACTTCGTGGACAACACCCCAGGTGTGTCCCACACCGTCGTCGTGTCCGCCGACGGCCTCCTTCTGGCGATGTCCGAAGGCTTCCCACGCGACCGTGCCGACCAGCTGGCGGCCGTCGCGTCCGGGCTCACCTCGCTGACGGCCGGGGCCTCCCGGATCTTCGAGGGCGGCAACGTGGCGCAGACGGTCGTCGAGATGGAACGCGGCTTTCTCTTCCTGATGTCCATCTCCGACGGCTCGTCCCTCGCGGTCCTGGCCCACCCGGAGTGCGACATCGGCCTCGTCGGCTACGAGATGGCGCTCCTGGTCGACCGCGCGGGCGCGGTCCTCACGCCTGACCTGCGCGCCGAACTGCAAGGCAGTCTGCTCCACTGACAGCCCGGATCCAACCCGCCTCACCAAATCACCGTCCGGCCGCCACAATCCCCCCACCGGC
Organism: Streptomyces sp. NPDC001507; assembly: GCF_042894765.1. Classification (NCBI taxonomy): domain Bacteria; kingdom Bacillati; phylum Actinomycetota; class Actinomycetes; order Kitasatosporales; family Streptomycetaceae; genus Streptomyces; species Streptomyces sp. NPDC001507. The sequence goes on along the minus strand of NZ_JBIAVV010000014.1, from coordinate 148,929 downwards.
CACGTCCGACGGCTAGCCCGACCGACTTGCTGTCCCGCCCGGAGGAACGATGACCCCGCCCACCGCCTCTCATGATCCGTACGCGGAGCCGTACGGGGACGAGGGCGACCAGCCGCTGGTACGTCCTTACGCGATGACCGGCGGCCGGACCCGGCCGCGCTACCAGCTCGCCATCGAGGCGCTGATCAGCACGACGGCCGACCCGGCAGCGCTCATGGGGCTGCTCCCGGAGCACCAGCGCATCTGCCACCTGTGCCGCGAGGTGAAGTCGGTGGCCGAGGTCTCGGCGCTGCTCGCCATGCCGCTCGGTGTGGCCCGGATCCTGGTGGCCGACCTCGCCGAGGCCGGCCTGGTCGCCATCCACCAGCCGGGCGGCGACGAGAACAACGGCGGCGCTCCTGACGTGACGCTGCTCGAAAGGGTGCTCAGTGGACTTCGCAAGCTCTGACGGAGGGCGGGCCACCACCTCCGCGAAGATCGTGGTGGCGGGCGGCTTCGGCGTCGGCAAGACCACGTTCGTGGGAGCGGTCTCCGAGATCAACCCGCTGCGCACGGAGGCCGTGATGACGTCCGCCTCGGCGGGCATCGACGACCTGACGCACACCGGGGACAAGACCACCACCACGGTGGCCATGGACTTCGGCCGTATCACGCTCGACCAGGACCTGATCCTGTACCTGTTCGGCACGCCCGGTCAGGACCGTTTCTGGTTCATGTGGGACGACCTGGTGCGCGGTGCGATCGGCGCGGTGGTGCTCGTGGACACCCGGCGCCTGGCGGACTGCTTCCCGGCCGTGGACTACTTCGAGAACAGCGGTCTGCCGTTCGTCATAGCCCTCAACGGCTTCGACGGACACCAGCCCTACACACCCGAAGAGGTGCGCGAGGCACTGCAGATCGGACCGGACGCGCCGATCATCACGACCGACGCCCGGCACCGCGCCGACGCGAAGAGCGCGCTGATCACGCTGGTCGAGCACGCCCTCATGGCCCGCCTGCGTTAGCGCGCCGGCGGTACCCAAGTCCGACGTCGTGTACGGCAGTTGTCGTATGGAAACCGGAGCCGACTGTGGCCTTTGACACGGTCGGCTCCGGTGTTCATAACGTTTCGGCAGAGGAATCCAGTGGTATCGCCACGCGTCGCGGTCGAGTGGTGCCGCTGCGCTCACAATGGCCCCGCCTTTTGGCGGGGCTCGCTCTTTATGACCGTTTTATCTGGGGCTTACATCCGTGCGCTCTGCCCCAATGGACTGTTTGGAAGTGCACCGGCCCCCGTGCTGGAATGCCTGAACTGCCCATTAGTCAACGACGTACTGAGTAGTGGTCGATGACACACCGGGCTCTGAGAGACTGCGGCACGACGATAGGTGCCCGCCGCCGAGAGGTTGTTGGTCGAGTGAGGCGAAGCAAGAACGGTCCCGAGCCGTCGGCACGGGGCAACTTCACCCCGCCGCCGCGCGCTGCGGCGCCCACCCCTGTGCCAGCCGCGGAACCACCGGCCGCACCCGCGAAGAGCGGCGGCCGTTTCTCCCCGCGGAACTGGCGAGTGCCGACCAGGCTGAACGCGATCCTGCTCATACCCGTGGCCGTCGGCCTGGTGATGGGCGGCTTCCAGGTGAAGAGCTCCATCAACACCTGGCAGGACGCCCGCGACGCGGAGAACACCGCGCGCCTGGTCCGTGCGTCCCTGACCTACGCCGACGCCCTCTACAACGAGCGTGACGTCAGCGCGGCACCGCTGCTCCTGAACAAGGACAAGGCGACCGTCGCCCAGGCCCGCGCCGCGACCGACAAGGCCGCCGACGCCTTCGACGCGGCCGCGCAGAACATGCCGCAGAAGCCGGGCCTGGAGCGCCGCCTGAAGCTGTTCCGCGAGGCCGAGCCGCAGCTCACCAACCTGCGTGCCGCCTCGTACACCAGCAAGCTCCCCGGGGTGAAGACCGAAGAGGGGTACGTCGCGGTCGCCCACCCGCTGATGGAGTTCGCCAACGAGCTCGGTCTGGGCACCGGAAACATCACCTCCTACGGCCGTACCGTCTACGCCATCTCGCTCACCAAGGCGGCCCTGTCGCTGGAGCGGTCGATCGGCATGCACCTGCTGGTCAAGCCGGGCCCGGACGCCGGCAACCTGGCCAGCCAGCGGGTCGCCCTCTCCTCGTACGCCTACCTCGAGGGCATCGCCGTCGAGGAGTACATCGGCGGCGGCACCGAGGCGGACGCGCAGAAGCTGACCGACCTCGAGCAGAAGATCAAGACCGACGGCGCGGCGCTGGTCCAGCAGGCCAAGGCCAAGGACCCGAACTACGTGGCCCCGCCGTCCAAGGACAACGCGATGGTCAGCGCACTGGCCACGCTGCAGGACACCAGCGCGAGCACCCGCCAGGCGCTGGCCTCCCAGGGCGTCACCGCCGAGAACTGGTGGACGGTCAACACCCTCAAGTACAACGCCTACCGCACGATCGAGTCGGACATGGCCGACAAGGCGGTGAGCGAGGCCTCCGACATCGCGGACAACGCGAAGACGGACGCCTTCATCACGGGTGCCGCGGTCATGGTCGCGCTGCTCGCCGCGTTCATCCTGGCCGGCATGGTGGCCCGCCAGATGTCCCGCTCGATGCGCCAGCTGCGCAACGCCGCCTTCGGCATCGCCGAGCAGCGCCTGCCGATGCTGGTCGACCAGCTCTCCCGCACCGACCCGGGCCGGGTCGACACCCGGGTGGCGCCGATCCCGATCACCTCGACCGACGAGATCGGCGAAGTCGCCCGCGCCTTCGACCAGGTCCACCGCGAGGCCGTGCGGCTCGCCGCCGAGCAGGCCCTGCTGCGGGGCAACATCAACGCGATCTTCACCAACCTCTCGCGCCGCAACCAGTCGCTGATCGAGGGCCAGCTGACCCTGATCACCGACCTGGAGAACAACGAGGCCGACCCGGACCAGCTGGAGAACCTCTTCAAGCTGGACCACCTCGCGACCCGTATGCGCCGCAACGGCGAGAACCTCCTGGTCCTCGCGGGCGAGGAGCCCGGCCGCCGCTGGGACCAGCCGGTCCCGCTGGTCGACGTGCTGCGCGCCGCCTCCTCCGAGGTGGAGCAGTACGAGCGCATCGAGCTCTCCGGCGTCCCGGAGGCCGAGATCCACGGCCGCGCGGTCACCGACCTCGTGCACCTGCTCGCCGAGCTCCTGGAGAACGCGACCACGTTCTCCTCGCCGCAGACCAAGGTCCGCGTCACCGCGACCCGGCTGCCCGACGGCCGCATCATGATCGAGATCCACGACAAGGGCATCGGCCTCACCGCCGAGGACTTCGCGGACATCAACCACAAGCTGGCCAACCCGCCGACCGTGGACGCCGCGATCTCCCAGCGCATGGGCCTGTTCGTGGTCGGCCGGCTCTCCGACCGGCACGGCATCCGGGTCCAGCTGCGCCCCTCCGGCGAGCAGGCCGGCACCACCTCGCTGGTCATGCTGCCGGACGCGATCACGCACGGCGGTGGCGGCGAACAGCAGCTGGACCGTGACGAGTTCACGGTGTCGCAGATCATCCCGCAGCAGCAGTTCCAGGCCGAGAACTTCAACCAGCCGCAGCTCCAGCCGATGCGTACGGCGGCCGAGCTCGGCTTCGACGACAGCCGCTACATCGAGGTCCCCGACGACATCCGCGACCTCGACCCCGTGGGCCGCTCGCTGATGCGCGAGGAGCGCCGTGCGGCCCTGGAGGCCCAGGCGCAGCCTCCGCAGGCCGCACAGGCCCCGCAGGAGACCGCCGAGATACCGGCGTACGCCGACGAGTTCGACAGCGGCCGGGCGGACTACGACCCGAGCGGTACGGGCTTCCAGGAGCAGCCCACGGGCTACGACGGGCGGCAGGCGTACCAGGAGCAGCCGCAGGGCACGTACGACGAGCAGTACTACGCGCCGAACGGCGGCCTGCCGCAGAACGACACGTTCTCCCCCGACGCGTTCTCCGTCAACGGCGGCTACCCGGAGCCCGGTTATCAGGAGCCGGCCCAGGAGGAGCCCTCGGCCGCGCAGGCCGCCGCGGAGGCCTTCCCGGCCTTCGGCGAGCAGCCCTACCAGGACGACTGGCCGCAGCAGGGCGGTTACCAGAACGGCTACCCGGCCCAGTACGCTCCGCAGGCGGAATCGGCGCAGGCCGGTGACGTGGACGAGCGGAACCACGTAGGCTTCGACCGTCCGGGACCGGCCCCCTCCAACGGCCACCGGCTGACCGACGCGGGGCTGCCCCGCCGAGGCTCCGGCAGCGGCACGGGCGGCCGGAACGGCGCGGGTCCCATGCAGCAGGCTCCGGCCGCGGCACCGGCGGCACCGGCACCGGCGCCGGCACCGGCACCGGCACCGGCACCGGCACCGGCGGCCTCGGCTCCCGAGCCGGCCGGCGACAACTCCTGGCGTTCGCAGAACGACGAGCGCTGGCAGCAGGCCTCGGCGCTGCGCAGGCCCAAGGCGGGCGGGGTCACCTCCTCTGGTCTGCCGAGGCGGGTACCCAAGGCCAACCTGGTCGAGGGAGCCGCCGAGAGCACCCCTCAGGGAGGCCCACAGGTCTCCCGCGCCCCGGAGGACATCCGGGGCAGGCTGAGCAACCTGCGTCGCGGCGTCGAGCGCGGGCGCAGCGCAGGCAGTGAAACGAACGGCCAGGGCTTCGGTCCTGACAGCACCTACAACCAGGAGCGTTAGTGTGAGCCCGATGAGCCAGGCGGCACAGAACCTGAACTGGTTGATCACCAACTTCGTGGACAACACCCCGGGGGTGTCCCACACGGTGGTGGTCTCCGCCGACGGACTCCTTCTGGCGATGTCCGAAGGCTTCCCCCGCGACCGCGCCGACCAGCTCGCGGCCGTCGCTTCCGGTCTGACGTCTCTGACGGCAGGCGCCTCCCGCATCTTCGAGGGTGGCAGCGTGAATCAGACGGTTGTGGAGATGGAGCGGGGATTCCTGTTCATCATGTCCGTTTCCGATGGTTCCTCGCTGGCCGTCCTGGCCCACCCGGAGGCCGACATCGGCCTGATTGGGTACGAGATGGCCCTTTTGGTGGACCGCGCGGGCACGGTCCTTACCCCGGATCTGCGTGCGGAACTCCAGGGAAGCCTTCTCAACTAATAGTCAGACGGTGCGTTTTCGCGTCCCGGGGCCGTAAGGTTTCGGGACGCGGCTCCACAAGGTTGGGTGCCCGGCACGGTCGGAGGAGGAGAGAAAGTGGCAACACCCCCAGGCGGTTCTCATAGCGGCAACTGGTCGTACGGGCCTGCGCAGGGCCAGGGCGACGGTTCCGGGAACCGGTACAACTTCCCCTCCACGCCGAGCCACCGCCAGCCGTACGCTCCGCAGGGCCCCGGTCCCTCGCCGTACGACCAGCCGCCGGCGCCGCGCATCCAGCCGGTGCAGCCGCAGCGCCGCCCCGAGCCGGCGCCGGCCTCGGGGTCCAGCAACCCCCTGGTGCGTCCGTACGCCATGACCGGCGGCCGGACCCGCCCGCGGTACCAGCTCGCCATCGAGGCGCTGGTGCACACCACCGCGCAGCCGCACCAGATGCAGGGCCAGCTGCCCGAGCATCAGCGGATCTGCAACCTCTGCCGGGAGATCAAGTCGGTGGCCGAGGTCTCGGCCCTGCTGACGATCCCTCTCGGCGTGGCCAGGATCCTCGTCGCCGACTTGGCGGAGGCGGGCCTGGTCGCCATCCATCAGCCCGGCGGCGACGAGAACGCCGGTGGCCAGCCAGACGTGACACTGCTCGAAAGGGTGCTCAGTGGACTTCGCAAGCTCTAGCGGCGGTCCTTCCCGCTCCACCACCTCCGCGAAGATCGTGGTGGCGGGCGGCTTCGGCGTGGGCAAGACCACGTTCGTCGGCGCCGTCTCGGAGATCAACCCGCTGCGCACAGAGGCCGTGATGACGTCCGCGTCTGCCGGCATCGACGACCTCACCCACACCGGGGACAAGACGACCACGACGGTCGCCATGGACTTCGGCCGCATCACCCTGGACCAGGACCTGATCCTGTACCTGTTCGGCACCCCCGGTCAGGACCGCTTCTGGTTCATGTGGGACGACCTGGTACGCGGCGCGATCGGCGCCATCGTCCTCGTGGACACCCGCCGTCTCGCCGACTGCTTCCCCGCGGTCGACTACTTCGAGAACTCGGGTCTCCCCTTCGTCATCGCCCTCAACGGCTTCGACGGCAACCAGCCGTACAACCCCGAAGAGGTCCGCGAGGCGCTCCAGATCGGCCCCGACACCCCGATCATCACGACCGACGCGCGGCACCGTGCCGACGCGAAGTCGGCGCTGATCACTCTCGTGGAGCACGCTCTGATGGCTCGGCTGCGGTAGTTCCGGCCACCGGGCGGCCACGGCTGCCCGCTCGCCGACTGCGGGTGGTTCGTGGCTTGTCGCGCAGTTCCTCCCCCAGCCTTCGGCCGGGGGTACCCCCAGCGCCCCTGAAGGGGCGCTCCTCTGGGCCCCTTCCCGCGAAGGGGCCCGACCTTTTTTCCCACAACACCCCGTCCTCCTCCCCGCCCCGCCCCGCCTCACACCCGCCGCAGCCCAGTTCTTCCCCCTGGGCATCGCAGCCCAGTTCCTTTCCACCGCGACGCAGCGCAGTCCCTTCCCCCACGACGCGGCCCAGCCCCCTTCCCGCACCGCAGTCGCAGCCCAGTTCCTTCCCCCACGACGCGGCCCAGCCCCCTTCCCCCACCGCAGCTCAGATCCTTTCCACCGCGACGCAGCGCAGTCCTCCCTCCCCTCCGCAGCGCAGCTCAGATCCTTTCCGCCGCGGCGGCGCTCAGCCCCGATGGCGGTGGTCGGCGGTGCCGGACCGGCCGGGAGCGTTGGCGCACATGGAGAAGGGCCCCTCTGAAGCCAGAGGGGCCCTTCTCCTGCGTACTGCCGGCCAGGCGGCGCAGCCTAGCCGTGCCAGCTGTGCGGGGCGCGGAAGCCGTTCTCGCGTTCCAGGCGGCGCCAGCCTGCCTTGGCGCGGCCGCGGTGGGTCTGCTCGGTGTCGGAGGTCGGCCGGGCGGCCGCGCGGGCCAGGAGGACCGCCGTTATGGCGGCGACTTCCTCCGGGTCGGCATTGCCCTTCTCGACGCGGATGTCAGGCACGTTCATGGGTGTCAGTCTCCGTGAGAGAGGTTTCCGCAGGATTACTGCGGGGGGTTGCCGTGCTTACGGGACGGCAGGTCGGCGTGCTTGGTGTGCAGCATCGCCAGCGACTTGGCGAGCACCTCGCGGGTCTCGGCCGGGTCGATGACGTCGTCGACCAGGCCGCGCTCGGCCGCGTAGTAGGGGTGCATCAGCTCGGCCTTGTACTCCTTGACCATCTTCTGCCGCATGGCCTCGGGGTCCTCGGCGGAGGCGATCTGCCGACGGAAGATCACGTTGGCGGCACCCTCGGCGCCCATGACCGCGATCTCGTTCGTCGGCCAGGCGTAGGTCAGGTCGGCACCGATCGACTGGGAGTCCATGACGATGTAGGCACCTCCGTACGCCTTGCGCAGGATCAGGGAGATCCGGGGCACGGTCGCGTTGCAGTAGGCGTAGAGGAGCTTCGCGCCGTGGCGGATGATCCCGCCGTGCTCCTGGTCGACACCGGGGAGGAAGCCCGGTACGTCCAGGAAGGTGACGATCGGAACATTGAAAGCGTCACACATCTGGACAAAGCGCGCAGCTTTTTCACTCGCCTCGATGTCCAGGACGCCCGCGAGGACCTGCGGTTGGTTGGCGATGATGCCGACCACCTGGCCGTCGATCCGGGCCAGCGCGCAGATGATGTTCCGCGCCCAGCGCTCGTGGACCTCCAGGTACTCGCCGTCGTCGACGATCTCCTCGATCACCTTGGCCATGTCGTAGGGCCGGTTGCCGTCGGCCGGGACCAGGTCGAGGAGGACGTCGCTGCGGCGGTCGACGGGGTCCGTGGACTCGACGCGCGGCGGGTTCTCGCGGTTGTTCTGCGGGAGGAGCGAGAGGAGGTAGCGGACCTCCGCGATGCAGGTCTCCTCGTCGTCGTAGGCGAAGTGGCAGACACCGGAGGTCTCCGCGTGGACGTCGGCGCCGCCGAGTCCGTTCTGGGTGATCTCCTCGCCGGTGACCGCCTTGACGACGTCCGGTCCGGTGATGAACATCTGCGAGGTCTCGCGGACCATGAAGACGAAGTCGGTGAGGGCCGGCGAGTAGGCCGCGCCGCCGGCACAGGGGCCGAGCATCACGGAGATCTGCGGGATGACACCGCTCGCCCTGGTGTTGCGCTGGAAGATGCCGCCATAGCCGGCGAGGGCGGAGACGCCCTCCTGGATCCGGGCGCCGGCGCCGTCGTTCAGCGAGACCAGCGGGGCGCCGGCCGCGATGGCCATGTCCATGATCTTGTGGATCTTGGTGGCATGGGCCTCGCCCAGCGCGCCGCCGAAGATCCGGAAGTCGTGCGCGTAGACGAAGACCGTACGGCCCTCGACCGTGCCCCAGCCGGTGATGACACCGTCGGTGTACGGCTTCTTGGCCTCCAGGCCGAAGCCGACCGCGCGGTGCCGGCGCAGCTGCTCGACCTCCTGGAAGGAACCCGGGTCCAGGAGCAGCTCGATGCGCTCCCGGGCCGTCAGCTTGCCCTTGGCGTGCTGCGCCTCGGTCGCCTTCTCGCCGGGGCCCGCCACGGCCGCCGCACGGATCTCGTGCAGCTCCGCGACCCGCCCGCGCGCGTCCGTCGGCTCACCGGTGGGCTCACCCGTCGTCTCTTCCAAAACGGTCATGTAGCGACCTTACGAAGGACACCAAGGATTGCGAGACGTCGACTCCGTACAGTCTCCGGCGCGTTTTCCTGGAACCACTGAACAGAACCAGAACCCCATGCAGCCGTTCCGACTGCTCAGGGGGCTTTGCCGTTGTAGGAGTACCACAAGGGCGGGGCCGAGATGCGCCTCACATTCATGGCCGGTCCATACCACCCGCGGAGTGACACAGGCCTCCGGACGGCGGTTCACCCACACAGAGCCTAGCCGCTCCCCCAGGGGGTCCCGCCACGACACCGAACCAACACGGCGTTACGGTGAGTAAGGAACGCAACACGCGTACCGATGATGTTGAAGGTTGAAGGGAATGGGTCTACGGTGTCTTTCGTTGAGTTCGTTGAACGTTAAACATCACCTCTCAAGGAGCACCTCATGGGCATCTTCGGCCGCAAGAACGACGCGACCCCCGCCGCCGGCACGACCGCCGAAACGGCCGCGCTGACCGGCGACTACACGATCGACCCGGCGCACACCACGCTCGGCTTCGTGGCCCGCCACGCGATGGTCACCAACGTCAAGGGCAGCTTCCAGGAGTTCGAGGGCACCCTGCACCTGGACGGCACCGACCCGTCCAAGTCCACGGCCTCCCTCGACATCAAGATGGACAGCATCACCACCGGCAGCCCCGACCGCGACGGTCACCTGAAGTCGGCCGACTTCTTCAAGATCGACGAGTTCCCGACGATGACCTTCCGCTCCACCGAGGCGGAGGCCCTCGGCGGCGAGGACTACCGCATCACCGGCGACCTCACGATCCTCGGCGTCACCCGCCCGGTCACCATCGACCTGGAGTTCAACGGCGCCGCCAAGGACCCGTTCGGCAACGAGCGCGTCGGCTTCGAGGGCAAGGCCGAGATCAAGCGCTCCGACTGGGGCGTCACCTGGAACGCGGCGCTGGAGACCGGTGGCGTCCTCGTGTCCGACAAGATCAAGCTGAACTTCGACATCTCGGCGATCAAGAGCGCGTGAGCCCGCGGCGCCGGACCGCCGGCCCCGAGCACGCCCGCTGAGCGCCGCCCTCCTCTCCCCTGAGGGCGGCGCTCTGCCGTGTCCGGACGTCCCTCGCGTGCCGCGGCCCAGTAGGTCCTAGTAGTCGATGGTCGGGTACATCGGGCAGGCGCCGGTCTGGAGCTTGCCGTACATGAAGTGGTAGACGATCAGCGGCCGTTCGGGCCCGGTGAACAGCTCGCTCAACGCGACCTCGCGCACCGGGGCGTCGCCCGCGCCGAGGTCGCCGGGTCCTTCGAGGAAGACGTAGTCGTCGACGGCCGGCCCCGGCGGGAGCGCCCGGCACAGCGCCGCGACCTCCTCCCGGCGCCGCATCAGGTCGATCTCGGCCAGCCGCAGCTTCTCCCGGGCACCGAGGTGGTCCTCGGACTCCCCGTCCAGCCTGGTCTGCCGCACCATCGCGTCCTCCCGGGGCAGGCGTCCCACGTGGCCGTCCTTCGAGTCTAGGACGCGACCACCTTGGCGAGGTTGTCCATCTCGTTCGTCCGCCCGGCGGCCAGCCGCCCTGTCCATTCCTCGTCGTGCATGGCGTCGGCCGTCATGGTCACGTGTGTTCCGCCGCCGGCGGCCGGACGCAGCTCGACCTCGGTGAGGAACTCGTACGGCTCGACGCCCGGGATGAAGTCGGCGAGCGTGCTGTAGGCCAGACGCCTGGTGGGCTCGACCTCGGTGAAGGTCTTGTGCGAGGTCGAGCTCAGCGGCAGGCCCGCCTTCTCCATGAACGCGACCTGCTCGGGGCCGGTCGCGGTCATCGTGTAGGTCAAGGTGCCGCCGACGCTCAGGTCCAGGGCGTCGACGTGCACGGTGAACCCCTCCGGCGCCCACCAGGCCTCGATGCCGGCGCCGGTGGTCCACAGCTCCCAGATCTTCTCCGGAGCGGCGGAGTAGGTGCGCTCGATCTGGATCTTCTGCGTGGTCATGATCTCTCCTGGGTTCCCGGATCGGTGATGTCTTCAGAGAGTTGGACGTCGGCCGGGGAGATTCGTCATCGGTCCCCGTCGGCAGGACGTTCGACCGGCAGTCTGAGCGGCAGACCGAACGCGGTGACCAGGTGGGCCTCGAACGTGGTGATCTCCACGATGTGCCCGGCCTCGATGCGCAGCACGTCGACCAGCTGCGCCCGGTACACCGAGGTCCCCGGCCGCTGTACGTACCCGGCGACGGCCGGCTGGCGGTTCGCCCGGACCGGCAGGTGCCGCCAGCGGCCGAAGTACCCCGGCGAGGCCGGGTCGAATACCCGTCCGATCTGCTGGAGCAGCGCGTCCCGGCCGGCGAACCACACCGGATTGGGCGGCATCGTCACCACCACGTCGGCGCCGAGCAGATCGGCCATCATCGACAGGTCCGCGCGCTCGGCCGCGGCCATGTAGCGGCGCACGATGTCGCGCTCCTGCTGACTGTGCTGCCCGGCTGCCCAGCTCGTCCGCCGCCGGGGCAGCCGCTCGCGCAGCGTCTGCCGGGCCCGCTGCAAGGCGCTGTTGGACGCCGCGACGCTCATGTCCATCAGCTTCGCCGCCTCCTCCACGGGACGGCCCAGCACGTCACGGAAGATCAGCACCGCGCGCTGCCGGGGCGGGAGGTGCTGGAGTGCGGCGAGGAAGACCAGTTCCACGGTCTCCCGCGACTCGGCGGCGCTCTCCGGCTGCTCGTCGTCGGCCGACAGCTCGTCGAGCAGCCGGTCCGGGTAGGGCTGCAACCAGGGCAGCCGGTCCGGCGGCTCGCCGCTGCCGGACTCGATGCCGGGCACCGGCTCGTAGCGCCGGGGACGGCGGCCGGTGCGGCGAAGGTGGTCGATGCAGGTGTTGGTGGCGATCCGGTACAACCAGGTCCGGGGCGCCGCTCGGCCCTCGAAACCGGACCGGTCGCGCCAGGCCCTGAGCAGGGTCTCCTGCACCAGGTCCTCGGCGTCGTCGTAGGAGCCGACCATGCGGTAGCAGTGCAGGTGCAGCCATTTGCGGTGGGGTTCGACGAGTGCGGCGAAGTCGGCCTCGCCGTCGGCCTCCGGCGGCGGTTCCGCGGTTTTCGTCACGGCGATCCGCGTGACGTTACGGGCCGCCAGCCGCCGCAGCTTGCGGACCGCCGCGGCCAGGTCCTCGGCGTCCGAGCGGAAGGCATGGGGAGGCTGCAGGGCCAGGGTCCGCACCCGCCGCTCGATGTCCGCGAGGACGTCGGCCGCCGGCTGGTCGATCGCGGTGCGCCGATGGCGGTAGGCGCGTTGGCGGCAGGCCGCCGAGCAGTAGAGGGAGGTCCGGCCACGGACGCGATCCGCCAGCGGGGCGGCGCAGACCTGACAGATCCGTCCGCTCATGGGCGGCTCCAGTCATTCGTCACGGGGATACGGCGTTACGAAAGAGCTTAGTGTGACGCAGGCCCCCGAAGGCGTCCGCCCCGGTCTTCGACTGCCGGCTCCGCAGAAGGCTCCTGGATCCCCCTGACCGCGAACTCGCACCACACCACCTTCCCCGGCTCCCGCTCCCCCACCCCCCACTTGTCCGCGAGCAACGTGACCAGCAACAGCCCCCGGCCGTGTTCCGACTCCGGGGACGTGTCGCCGTAGCGGAGTTCACCCGGACCGCTGTCGTGCACCTCGGTGCGAAGGACCCCGTCGGGATGCAGGGCCAGCCGGAGACGGAAGCCACGGCCCGGGGGGACGCCGTGGAGCAGCGCGTTGGTGGCCAGTTCGCTCACGCAGAGCAGCACGTCGTCGGTGCGCGGGCCGACCTCCCAGTCCGCTAGGGCTTCGCGGGTGAAGTCCCGGGCCAGACGTACGGATCTGCGGTCACGGCGGTAGAACGCCTCGCGGGTGTGGGGGTGTTGGGGTTCCGGGTTCATGAGGCGAGTGTCACTGTGCGTCACTACTATGGATCAGTGAGTGAGGTCGTAGTTCTGATTGCTACGACCCCGCTACGAGGACTTCGGATGCGCACGGGGGAAAGGACCACGCATGCACTCGGTGAGCAAGCCCAAGAAGGTGGGATCGTGGCAGGCGGTCGGGGCGGTGCTGGCCCACTGCCGGAAACAAGCCCGGGTCACGCAGGAGCAGTTCGCCGAGATGGCGAGCATCCATGTGGACACGGTGGGGTCCATCGAGCAGGGGAGGCTGGCGCTTCAGCCGGACCGGGCCGAGCAGTTCGACGAACTGTTGCGGACGGGTGGGGTGTTGGGTGTGCTGGTGGCCAAGTTGCCGGTGCGGGAGCGGATCGTGCAGTTCGCGCAGGGGCTGGTCGACCATGAGCAGGAGGCCGTCAGCGTTCTCTCGTACCAGAGCCAGGTGGTTCCAGGGCTCCTGCAGACCAGGGACTACTGTCGCGCGGTCTTCGGCTATCGATATCCGGCGATCGGCAGCGAGACCGCTGAGCAGTGGGTGAACGCCCGCATGGAGCGTCAGTTGGTCTGGCAGCGGGAACGGCCGCCCGTGGGTCACTTCGTGATCGAGGAGAGCGTCCTGCGGCGGAAGGTCGGAGGATCGGAGGTGATGCGGGAGCAGATCCAGCAGATCCTGGAGTACACCGAGCCGGTCCACATGAGCTTCCAGATCATGCCTGAGGCACGGACGCCGCACGCCTGCCTCGACGGCCCGATGGTGCTGTTGGAAACACCGGAGTTCGAGCGCCTGGTCTACCTGGAAGTGCAGCGCGCCAGCTTCCTGGTCGCGGACCCCGACGAGGTCAGCGACTACCACCTCCAGTATGGAATGCTGCGGTCACAGGCCCTCTCTCCCGACGAGAGCGTGCGTCTCTTGAATGGACTGCTTGGAGAGTCATGAAGACCGCAGCACTGACATGGTTCAAGTCCAGCTACAGCGGCAGCCAGGGCGGCGACTGCGTCGAGGTCGCCTCCACACCCGCCACCGTCCACGTCCGTGACTCCAAGGCACCCGACGGGCCGATACTCACCGTCTCCCCCTCCGTCTGGAGCGAGTTCCTTGAGCGCGTCATCCGCGACTGAGCAGACCGACTGGGTCCTCATCACCTCGTACGAGAACGTGCCGGGGCGTCCTCGCCCCTTCGTCGCGCTCTGCGCTTGACTGCGTGAGCGGGGCATCGACTGGATGCCGTTCACGGAAGACGAACTCCGGTGGGACCTCGCCTGCCGCCGGGAGAACACCGGGCGCTGGCGCGGGTGGATAGGCCTGTCGGTGGAGGCCGGTGCCCTGCGGCGGCTCGGCCTGCACCCGGACCAGCCGTCCTCCGCCGTCAACGGCCCTTCTCCGCCCGGCTGGTGGCATGCCGCCGGGCTGCGTTATGCCACCGCACGTCCGGATCGAAGGTCGCCGGGTTCAGCCGACGGATCCTGACCGAGATCGGGGGCCAAGGCGGAAACAGAGTGTCGCTGGAGGAAGCCCCGCGTTCAGCCGTCGGTGCCAGTCCAGCGGCGGACGTTCCGGCTCCCGGCCGCGGGCGCCGACGTGGTGCTGGTCGGCTACTTCTCCGCGAAGCAGTTGTTCAACAAGTTCCTCGGCTGTCTCTACCGCTGCCTGCAAGCGCGCACCCTCTACGCTGCCGCAGTCACTTTTGCGCCTGCCGTCGCGCTCGCTGCGTGATCGCCTGAACGGTCCCCGTCACGAACATGCCCATGCTGATGGCGGGTGCGGCTTCAGCCGACCCAGGGGCCTGGGAGCTGTTCACGGATGGTCTCAAGATCGGAAAACGTGCGCCCGCGCGCGTGGATCCAGGACTGCTCCTGAAGGCCGTCCCGGCGGACCAGCCGGCCGGGAGCTGCGTACCAGCGGACGGGTGAGTCGCTGTCGCTCGCCCACATGGGATGGTCGGGCAGGCCGACTCGGGCATACCCGGCGTGGAGAACAGGCATCAGTGCGTCGGGCAGCTCGCAGGCGTCATAGAGGCTGTCTACGGCGAAGAGTGACTCGCTCAGCACCAGCTCGACCCACGCCAGGGACGTTCGATCGAGGAAGGGAATCCAGCCCTGATGTGATTCCACCACCACCGGTGGATCGTCCTGGTCGACCTGGCTCAGGGGGATTCCCCAGAAGGCACAGTCCTGATTCTCCCGGCGGAAGACCAGGACGCCACCCAGGGCGTCATCGACATCAAGGCCAGGCGGTCTGACCAGTGGATCCTGCTGCCGGGTCAGGTCGTCCCGGCGGCCGATGAGCGCATACCCGTCACGCAGAGCAGCCGGCAGCTCGAAGCCCAGATCGGCCTCCACTGCCGCCAGCTCGTCAGCGGTGCAGCCATCGTCCGGCTCCACCGGACGGCCCATCCACGCGTCGGCGAACCAGCGCACGAACTCCCAGGCGTGGGAGCGAGAAGGCACTCCGCGTCGCAGAGCCACCGCTACATCAGGACCGTCCAGCACGCCGTGGACGCTACCGCCTTCCTCAACCGGCGGCGAACCACAGGAGGCCCAGCCCCCCATAACCGGCGACCCACCTTGACCTGCCGACGACATGAGATGTCCTCGTGGTCAGTCCGCCACGGGACCGACCAGTCCTCCCCGGCTTCCGCCGACTCCCACGCACCGGCGCCGCCGACCCCGGGACGAGGGCGCTGACGCGACGACCGCCGAGGGCGTGATCGCGCACTATGCGGTCGCAACGCCCAGGAAGCGCAGCACCGCCAGGACGCGGCGGTGGTCGGCGTCGGCCTTGGGCAGGTCGAGCTTGGTGAAGATGCTGTTGATGTGCTTGGCGACCGCGCTCTCGCTCACGACCAGCTCGGCGGCGACGCCGGAGTTGGACCGGCCGCCCGCCATCAGCTCCAGCACCTCCCGCTCGCGCGGTGTCAGCCGGTCGAGCGGATCGCTGTGCCGGCGCACGAGCAGCTGCGCGACGACCTGCGGGTCGAGCGCGGTGCCGCCGGCCGCCACCCTGCGTACCGCCTCGGTGAACTCCGCGACGTCCGCGACCCGTTGCTTGAGCAGATAGCCGACGCCCGAGGTGTGGGCGGCGAGCAGATCGGCGGCGTACCGCTCCTCCACGTACTGCGACAGCAGGAGCACGGCGGTACGCGGGTACTGGCGGCGGATCACCAGCGCGGCGCGCACTCCCTCGTCGGTGAAGCCGGGCGGCATGCGCACGTCGACCACGGCGATGTCGGGCCGGTGCTCCTCGACGGCTGCCAGCAGCCCTTCCGCGTTGGCGACTTGCGCGCACATCTCGAAACCGGCCGCCTCCAGCACCTTGACCACACCGATGCGCAGCAAGACGGAATCCTCGGCGATCACGGCGCGCACGGCAGCTCCACGGTGATGACGGTCGGGCCCCCGGCGGGGCTGCGGCAGGAGAACGTGCCGTCGACGGACGCGACGCGCTTGGCGAGCCCGACGAGCCCGGTGCCACCACCGGCCGCCGCGAGATCCGCGCCGCCCGCGCCGTCGTCCTCGACGACCACCAGCAGTGTCGCCCCGATCCGCGCCACGGTCACGTCCGCCCGGGTCGCCTGGGCGTGTTTGACCACGTTCGTCAGGGCTTCGGAGACCACGAAGTACGCGACGGCCTCGACCGTGGGTGAGGGGCGCTGCGGCAGGTCCACCGCCACGCGCACCGGGATCGGGAGGCGGGCGGCGACCCCGGACAGCGCGGCGTCGAGGCCGCGGTCCTCAAGGACGGCCGGATGCAGGCCGCGCACCAGGTCGTTCAGCTCGGCGATCGCCTCCTTCGCCTCGCGGTGCGCCTCGTCGATCACCTTGCGGGCGTCCTCCGGCAGGTCGCCGAGGGTCAACCTGGCCAGGCCCAGGTTGACGGCGAGTGAGACGAGGCGCTGCTGTGCGCCGTCGTGCAGGTCGCGCTCGATCCGCCGCCGCTCGGCGTCGGCGGCGTCAAGCACACCCGCCCGGCTCTCGGCGAGGTCGGCCACCCGGCGGGCCAGCTTCTCCGCGCGGCTGGGGCCGAGCAGGGCCTCGGCCGTCCGGGTGTCCAGCCGCACCAGGGCGCCGGTCAGCCGAGGTCCGAGGAACAACAGGGCGAGGCCGCCGGCAGTGATGTACACGGCCTGCGTGGCGTACCCGAGGTCGGCGACCCGCCACTGCGGGGGCAGCGCCCAGATCCACACGTAGAGGGAGGCGGCCACGAGAGCGGCGGCCCAGAGGGCGAGGACGGCGAGGTCCAGGACGGCGAGCAGCGGACCCGCCACGGCGTGGTAGCAGGCCTGCCGCCACAAGGCCCGCGTGGTCAGCCGACGTACCGCCGACTTCCGGTTGCGTCCCGGCCCGGGTACGGCGGGGCGCGGGAGGTCCTTGCCGACGAGTGCCCGGTAGCGCCGCCGCTGCCCGGCGGTCAGCAGGGGTGTCACCACGAGCGTGAGCAGTACGGGCAGCGGAATCACGGCCGGCGCCCCCGCGATCGCGCCGGCCAGCCAGAGCCACAGGGGTATGACGGCGAGGTGGAGCGGCAGGCCGGCGGCGACGAGCGCGGTCCGGTGTCCCGCCCCGCGGAACGGCCGGACCAGCACCAGCCGCAGCCACGTCGTGAGTTGCATGCGTCACACGGTAAAGCCGCAGGCCATCCCCGTGCCATGGCGCTCCCGCCCGGTTCGGGGGTGCACTTTTCTCCACCCCGGGTCGGAACCCTGCGTGACTGACGGCGCCTCCGTGTGCGGCGGAGGCTGGAGCACGTGAAGGG
This sequence comes from Streptomyces sp. NPDC001507, assembly GCF_042894765.1. Classification (NCBI taxonomy): domain Bacteria; kingdom Bacillati; phylum Actinomycetota; class Actinomycetes; order Kitasatosporales; family Streptomycetaceae; genus Streptomyces; species Streptomyces sp. NPDC001507. The sequence continues at coordinate 131,547 of NZ_JBIAVV010000014.1, read as the reverse complement.
GAGAGCCGACGGGGAGCGGGGGCAGACGATGCGTCAACTGGTGGTGCGCAAAGACGAATTGGCCGGTGCCGAGGGCTTCGACCGTGCCGAGGTCATCCCGCTCCACGAAGAGGTGGAGGAGCCGCGCCCGGCGCGGGGCATGCGGCGGGCCGGGGGGCTGCTGGTCGCCTGCGGGCTCGGTCTGCTGCCGTGGCTGTACGTGCTGGCCACCGGCCTGCCGGCCACCGCGACCGCGGCGCACTGGCCGGCCGCCTGGGTCGGGCTCGACGCACTGGAGGCGCTCGGCCTGATCGCCACCGGCCTCCTCGCCGCCCGCGGCGACCGGCGGCACGCCCTGGCAGCCGCCGCGACCGCGACGCTGCTTGTGGTGGACGCCTGGTTCGACACCACGACCGCGGCCGCGGGCGGCGACTTCGCCACCGCGGTCGCCATGGCGCTCGGCGCCGAGCTGCCACTCGCCGCGCTGTGCGGCCGGCTGGCGCTGCGGGCGCACAGCGCCCGGGACACCGACGACGGGGAAGCGTGAGCCCCACGCGGGGGCCGCGCCTGCCCCCGTCGGCAGGTCCTCTACGTCCTTCAGGATCTGCCGCGGTGCTGAACCGGCACCTGCGCCACTTGTGGCCGGCCCCTCACCACCAGCAGAACCAGACCCAGGACCCGACGAAGGCCGATCAGGTCCACGCGGGCCGTGTCGCGGCGGGCTCGCGGCGTTTCGGTACCGGTAGCAGCCACCAGGCCGAGGCCACCGACAGGACCGCGCCCACCGCGATGCCCTCCAGGCGGGTCGGCAGCAGGGAGCCCGCGTGCTGGCCGAAGTAGCCGAGGAGGAGGGAGAGGGCGCAGGTCATGCCGGCCGCCCAGTAGGCGTAGTTGAGGGGGCGCAGCCAGAGGGCGATCGCGAGGGTCGTGAACATCAGGGCCACGGCGGTGTGGCCGGTGATGCCTGCCGCCGCCACGCCCGTCGCCAGGAGGGTGCCCGCGCAGGCACCGGCCAGGCGCTCGATTCCCTTGCGCAGTACGTCCGTTCGGCCGCGGTTGCCGCTCGCGGCGACGTAGGCGGTCAGTACGACCCAGGGCCAGTGGTCGTCGAAGAGCAGGTGGCCGAGGGTGAAGGCGGCGGCGATCCCGGCGGCCATCTGGAGTGCCATGCGGGTGCTGGGGCGGGGATGGAGGCGGGACCGGCGCGAGGGCGTGGCCGGGGCCGGCGCCGGGGGCCAGGGGGCGAAACGGTCGCCGAGGAACTGCACCAGCCAGACCGAGCCGCACGCCGTCGCCCCGATCAGGGCCGACCAGCCCCAGGTCACCAGCCCGCTCTGGGCCTGTGCCGGCAGCGCGGGGCCGGGGACCACGAGCAGGGCCACCAGGGGGAGGGCGATCAGCGTGCCCGCCTTGGTGGCGGCCGGGCCGAAGCGGCGGATCCAGACGGCCAGTGCCATCCCGGCCGTGTAGACGGCCGCGCCCGCCGCGTAGTGGGAGGCGAGCAGGCGGCCGACGAAGATCGAGGCGGCGGCCGTCACGGGCAGCAGCACCAGGGACGTCAGCCGCCTGCGGGTGTCGGCGGTGCGCTGCGTCGAGGCGAGGGTCAGGGTGAGGGCGACCGCGAGGACCAGCACGTCGGTGTGCAGCCCGGCCGTCCCCTCCAGTGCCAGCGCGGCTCCCCAGGAGAGCAGCACGGCCGTCATCGTCAGCCCGGCTTCGTACGCGTTGCGTATGAGTTTGGCGGTCACGGTGGCGATAATACGGGCATGGATGCGAAGAAGTAGTAAGTAATCGCGTACGATTTGCCGCCATGGAGCACCTCGCCGAAGCCGCCCGTATCCGTCGTGCCGTCCTGCGGTTCAACCGCCGGCTGCGGCAGGAGCGCGGGGACGGGAGCCTCAGTGCCAACCAGCTGACGGTGCTCGGCCATCTGTACCGGCACGGGCCGTCCACGCCCGGCGAGGTCGCGGCCACGGAGCGACAGCGGCCGCAGTCGCTGACCCGGGTCTTCGCGGAACTGGAGGCGGAGGGGCTGGTCGGACGGGCGCCGGACCCGTCCGACCGGCGGCAGTCCGTGCTGAGCCTCACCGACGACGGGCGGCGGGCGCTGGAGGACGACATGGCACAGCGGGACGCCTGGCTGGCCGGGGCGCTCGGGGCGTTGGGCGAGACCGAGCGCGGGGTGCTGTCGCTCGCCGCCGCCGTGCTGGAGCGGCTGGGGGATGCGGAGTAGCCCAGCCGGCTCAGAAACCGCCGCCGAAGTCCCCGCTGTCGCCGCCCCCGCCCCCGAAGTCCCCGCCCCCGCCGAAGGAGCCGAAGTCCCCGGGGTCGAAGTCCGCGCCCGACACGTCGCCGCCCTGGTAACCGCCGGAGTCGAAGCCGCCGAAGTCGCCGTACCCGGTGCCGTAGTCGGCCGCGTAGGCGGGGGCGGACATCCAGCCGCCCAGGGCGGTGCCGATGAGGAGGCCGGGGAGGATGCCGCCGCCGAAGTAGCCGCCCGCCCAGGGGCCGTAGGCCGGGCCCGCGTCCCAGTAGGGGCGGCGGCCGTAGTCGGTGTCGACCTCGCGGACCGCGGGATCGTGGCCGTCGGCGAGGCGGGTGGCGTCGGCCGCGCAGACCGGGACCTCGCGGGGCGCGCCGCCGGGCGGGGTCCAGGTGGCATCGGTGACGGACGGGCCGTGCCGGGGGTCGAAGAAGCAGGGCGGGCGGCGCTCCGGGAGCGGTCGGCCCTCGCGGCGGGCGGCCAGCCGGGCGAGCGAGAAACGGCCGTCCTCCAGGGCCTGGGTGACCGCCCGGACGTCCTCCGGTCTGCGGGCGTCGGCCATCGCGGACTTCGCCTGGTCGTAGGCGTTGAGCGCGTTCTCGTAGTCGGCGCGCATCGCGTCGTCGGCGCCCGGCTCGGACGGGCGGAAGTCGAGCCGGTCCAGTTCCTCGCCGAACGCGGTGATGTCCTCGTCCACGACCACCCGGAGCCGGTCCAGGGCGGCCCGCTGCTCCTCCTCGTGGCGGCGGCGGCCCCGGCGGACCAGGGCGTAGGCGCCCGCCCCACCGGCCACGACCACGGCGCCGAGCGCGATCAGCGCCGTACTGGAGACTCCCGAGCCGCCCGTGCTGCCGCCGCCCCAGCCCGCGGGGGCCTTGCCGCCCATGTTGGTCAGGGCGCGGTCGGTGAAGTCGGTCAGCTGGGCCTTGGCGCTCTCGCCCTGGACGCTGGTGACCAGGTTCTGCACGGCCGTCCTGGGCAGGACCGAGGAGTCGGCGCGGGCGTCGAAGCGGTCGCCGAGGCGGACGGCGTAGAGGCCGGTGATGCCGGTGGCGGTGCGCAGGTCGGTGAAGAGGTCCTTGGTGGGGTAACCGGCGGGCAGGACGGCGACGAACAGGGGTTTGTCCGCGTCCTTGATCTGCCGGGCCAGCGCGTCGGCGTCGGCCGGGGAGAGCTGGGCGGCGGCCGCCGGGTCGACGTACACCGGGTTCTTGCGCAGGGCGTCGGCGACCGCCGAGACGCCGGTGGCCGCGCTCGCCCGTGGGGCGGGCGCGGTCAGGGCGACCAGAGCCAGCGCAAGGGCCAGGAACAGCAGCCCCGGGAGGCTTCGGGTGGTCCGTCGCACCGCGTTCATGCTTCGAACCTACCCCGAAGCCTCCCTGGGAGCGCTGTCCTCCTACGCTGCCCGGTAGGCCTCCGTCAGCTTCTCCACCGCCGCCGCGTACTTGCCGGTCAGGAGCAGGTGGTCCGCGTCGGCGAAGGGCTTCGAGACGGCCGCGGTGACCGACTGCCCGATCTTCGCCTGGACCAGCAGCCGGGCCTTGCCGACGAGCTTCCGGCCGGCCGAGTCGGAGCCCGTCCGTTCGGCCGCCCTCGCCGCCGCGCCGAGCGCCTTCAGGGTGGCCTCGCCGCCCTTGGGTGCCTTGGTCAGCGTGGTCAGACCCCAGCCGTAGGGGTACTGCGGGTCGTACGACGCGTCGCCCACGTTGATCGGCAGCTGCGCCTCGGACTTCGTCCAGGTGACCGGGAGCTGGCCCGTGAAGGCCTTTTTGCCGTAGAGCACGTCGGCCACGCCGTCGCCCTCCGTGCCCGGCAGCCAGGACGCCACCAGGGCGTCGATCTCGCCGAGCCGGTCGCCGATGAGCTGCGGGCGCCCGGAGACGACCAGCACCGCGCACTTCATGGCCGCGCACACCTTGTCCACGGCGGCCTGGTCGGCGGCCGACAGCACGAGGTCGTTGCCGTTGCCGACGTCGCCGACGCCCTCGGCGTACGGGGTCTCGCCGACCACGACCACGCCCACGTCGTACCCGCTCGTCGGCGCCGAGGCGTCCTTGGAGTAGGTGACGTCTCCCCCGGCGTTCTTCATGCCCTGGAGGATGGTGGTGCCGGTGGTGTGGGTGCCGGACTGGCCCTGCCAGGTGATCGTCCAGCCGCCGGTCTGGTTGCCGAGGTCGTCGGCGTTGGACCCGGCGACGTACACCTTCTGCGACTTCTTCAGGGGCAGGACGCCGTCGGAGTTCTTCAGCAGCACCTGCGACTCGGCGGCCGCCTGGCGGGCGACGGCCCGGTGCTTGGTGGAGCCGATCTTCGAGGCGTTGGCCGTGTCGGCGTACGGGTGCTCGAAGAGGCCCAGCTTGAACTTCTGGGTGAGGATGCGGGAGACCGCGTCGTCGATGCGCCGCTCGCTGACAGTGCCGGCCTTCACCTGGGCGATCAGGGTCGACGTGAAGTCCTTGTAGCTGTACGGCACCATCATCATGTCGACGCCCGCGTTGACGGCCGTGCTGACGTGGGAGGCGTAGTCACCCGGGAGCTGGTCGATGGCGTTCCAGTCGCTGATCACGAAGCCCTGGAAGCCCATCCGGCCCTTGAGCACCCCGGTGATCATGTCGGCGCGGGCGTGCATCTTCACCGGACCCTGGCCGTCGCCGACGATCTCCAGCGAGGAGTACGACGGCATGACCGTGCCGACGCCCCGGTCCACGGCCGTCTGGAACGGCGCCAGGTGGATGGCCTCCAGCTGCTGCCGGGTGACCGTGGTGACGCCCTGGTCGATGGTGTACGTGCCGGTCGTGGACGAGCCGTAGGCGGTGCCGCCGTCGCCGACGAAGTGCTTGGCGGTGGCCAGGACCTTGTCGTCGTCCTTCAGGTCCCGTCCGTCCGCGCGCCCCTGGAGGCCCTGGATGACGGTCTCCATGGACTTCACGAGGGCCGGGTCCTCGCCGAAGGACTCGTAGGAGCGGCCCCAGCGTTCGTCACGGCTGACGCAGAGGCAGGGGGCGAAGTCCCAGGAGACGCCGGTGGCCCGGACCTCGGAGGCGGTGACCGCACCGGCCTGCTCGGCGAGCCCGGGGTCGCGGGTGGCGCCGATGCCGATGTTGTGCGGGAAGATCGTGGCGCCGGCCAGGTTGTTGTGGCCGTGCACGGCGTCGGCGCCGTAGATGAGCGGGATCTGGAACCGGGTGGCCTGCGCCCGGAGCTGGAAGTCGTCGATCATCTGCGCCCAGGCCGCGGCCGTGTTGGGCGTCGGGGTCGAGCCGCCGCCGGAGAGCAGCGAGCCCAGGTCGTACGTGGTGAGGTCACCGCCGGTGCCCACGGCACCGCGCTCGGCCTGGGTCATCTGGCCGGCCTTCTCCTCCAGGGACATCCGGGAGAGGAGATCGGCGACCCGCTTCTTCACGGGCAGCTTGCTGTCGAGGTACGGCAGTCCGTGCGCGTCGATGACGACCTGCGGGGTCTCCGCGGGGGCCTTGGCGCCGGTGACCGTGAGCTTCAGCGGGATGGTCTCGGCCGACTCGGCCGACCGGTCCTTCAGCGTCGGCACCTTGATGGTCTGCGTAGTCCCGGAGGCCGTGCCCGCCGGGAAGGTGACCGTGCCGGAGACCGCCTTGTAGTCCTTGCCGGCCTCGGCGGTCCCGCCCTGCGTCGTGTACGCGACGGTGACCGGGTCGTCGATCGGGGCCGAGCCGGTGGTGGCGACGGTGACCTTCACGCTCGCCGTGGAGCCCTCCTTCACCGGATAGACGGCCGCGTCCGTGGTGACCGACGCGCGCAGCGCCTGGTCGGCCTTGCCGTACAACTCCACGTCGTCCATGGCGAACCGGCCCTTGACCCCGACGGGGAGGGTGACCGCGTAGCCCCACATCTGGGTCAGGCCCAGGACGTGGTCGATACCGCCGACCGGCTGGTAGTCCGTCCGGTAGACGAAGTCGGTGAACGGGATCTCGATCTGCTTCCAGCCGGTGAAGTCGTCGGTGAAGGACGTCGTCCACAGCTCGGAGGCCTCGCCGTTGGTGCCGCCGTCCTTGATCTCGAAGGCGATCTTCTTGCCGTTGTCCTGGCCGTCCCACCAGAAGCGGATGCCCTTGTGGGCGGACCAGTCGTGGGCGGGCTCGGTCGCGGCGAAGTCGTGGGTGAAGCCGCCGTAGCCGCTGATGTCGTAGGTGCCGGAGAGGACCTTGGCACCCTCGGGGGCGTCGGCGCGGTCGGCGAACTGGAGGGCCGGCGGGTCGTCGCTGTCGCTCCCCCAGGTGAAGATGCCCTCGGCGGGCTGGGCGGCGAAGGGGACCTCGCCCTCGAAACGGTCGACGGGGGTGGGTACGGGGTCGTCGGCGGCGCTGGCGGCGGACAGGGGGATCAGGGCTGCGAGTAGGGCGGTGGAGACGAGCAGGGCGGCTCTTGGCATGGACCTTCCCTCGACTCTCTGGTTCACTCGGGGCTCTCACAGTTCACTCATGGCTTAGATCACGTCGTGAGTTAACTAACGGCTCGCACACCCGTCAAGACGTCCCGTCAGGAAGGGCGATGTGCCCATGAGAAAAACCCCCCACACACTGCGTCTGCTGCTGGCCGGGCTGCTCACCGCGGCCGGCTTCAGCGCCGTCGTGCCGCCTGCGCACGCGGCCGGTGAGCAGGTCACCGCGTACCTCACCACCACCGACGACTCCGCCGGGCGCCATGTGACCCGCGGGCTCCAGGCGCAGACGCCGTTCGCCTTCTCCTCCGGTACCGGGGGCGGCGGCACGAACATCACCGTCGACGAGAACACCCGCTACCAGACCTTCACCGGCGGCGGCGCGTCCTTCACGGACACCGCGGCCTGGCTGATGAACAGCAGCGGGGCGCTGTCCCAGGCCACCCGGGACGCCACCATGAAGAAGCTGTTCTCCCCCACGGACGGCATCGGACTGTCGTTCCTGCGCAATCCGATGGGCGCCTCGGACCTGGCACGGTACGGGTACACGTACGACGACGTACCCGCCGGGCAGACCGACCCGAACCTCAACAGCTTCTCCATCTCGCACGACCTCGCGGACGTCGTACCGCTCACCAAGCAGGCGCTCCAGCTGAACCCCTCTCTGACTGTCATGGCCTCGCCATGGACGGCGCCGGCCTGGATGAAGGACAGTGGCTCGCTCAACGGGGGCTGGCTCAAGTCGGAGGACTACGCCGCCTACGCCGCGTACTTCGTGAAGTACCTCCAGGCGTACCAGGCGCAGGGCGTCAAGGTCTCCTACGTGACCCCGCAGAACGAGCCCACCTGCTGTTCCGGCTACCCGTCGATGAGCTGGAACGCCTCCGGGCTGCAGTACTTCCTCAAGAACGACCTGCTGCCGCAGCTCCAGTCGGCCGGCCTGTCCACCAAGGTCCTCGCGCACGACTGGAACTGGGACGTGTACGACTCGTACGCGGCCGCGCTCGTCAACGACTCCACGATCCGCAACCACCCCAACTTCGGCGGGATCGCCTGGCACGGCTACGGCGGTGACGTCTCCGAGCAGACCACCGTGCACAACCAGTACCCGACGCTGGACGCCTTCGGCACCGAGCACTCCGGTGGCACCTGGGTCGCCAACCAGCAGAAGGAGGACATGTCCAACATCATCGACTACACCCGTAACTGGGCGAAGTCGGTGACCAAGTGGTCGCTGGCCGTGGACCAGAACATGGGCCCGCACAACGGCGGCTGCGGCACCTGCACCGGCCTGGTCACCGTGCACAACGGGGACGGGGCGAGCGGCACGGTCGACTACACCGTCGAGTACTACGACATGGGCCACCTGACCAAGTTCGTCCGGCCCGGCGCGCAGCGGATCGCCTCCACCGCGTCCACCACCGTGCCGAACGTGGCCTGGCGCAACCCCGACGGCTCGAAGGCGCTGATCGCCTACAACGACTCGTCCAGCGCGCAGACGGTGACCATCAACTGGGGCTCCCAGCACGCCACGTACTCGCTCCCCGGCAAGACCTCGGCGACCTTCACCTGGTCCGGCACCCAGTCGGGCGGCGGCAGCCAGACCGGCGCGTTCGTGGGGCTCGCGAGCAAGTGCCTGGACGTGGCGGGCGGTGCGACCGCGAACGGCACGGCGGTCCAGCTCTACGACTGCAACGGGTCCACCGCCCAGCAGTGGACCGTGCAGTCCGACGGGTCGATCCGGGCGCTCGGCAAGTGCCTCGACGTGACGTCGGCGTCGACGGCGGACGGGGCGAAGGTGCAGCTGTACGACTGCAACGGAACCGGGGCGCAGCAGTGGTCGTACAACTCGTCCACCGGTGACGTGGTGAACACGGCGGCCAACAAGTGCCTGGACGTCACGGACAACTCGTCGGCGAACGGGGCGCGGGCGCAGATCTGGTCCTGCACGGGCGCCGCCAACCAGAAGTGGCACCTGCAGTAGACGACCCACCCAGGGGGCACCGCCCCCTGGACCCCCGGCCCTTCGCCCACCCGCCACCCGACTCGGTCGGGAGAGAGGTGAGGGGTGAGACCCGCCCGGCGTCGGCCGAACCGGCGCCGGGCAGACCGCCCGGCGCCCGGCACGGCAGGGGCGGGGCAGGCCGCCCTGCCTCCGGCACGGCGGGGGCGAGCGGCCGGCCTCCGGCTATCGTCTACTCCGCCGGCTCGACGCCCGCGCGCAGCAGACCGTACGTGTATGCGTCCTCCAGGGCCTGCCAGGAGGCGGCGATGACATTCTCGGCTACGCCGACCGTGGACCACTCGGCGCTGCCGTCGGAGGTCGAGATCAGGACGCGGGTGGTGGACTCGGTGCCGTGCTTGCCCTCCAGGATGCGGACCTTGTAGTCGACGAGGTCCAGCTTGGCGAGCTGCGGGTAGATCTTCTCGAGGCCCACGCGCAGGGCGCGGTCGAGGGCGTTGACCGGGCCGTTGCCCTCGGCGGTGGCGACGATGCGCTCGCTCTTGGCCCAGAGCTTGACGGTGGCCTCGTTGGCGTGGGTGCCGTCGGGGCGGTCCTCGACGATGGCCCGCCAGGACTCGACGCGGAAGTAGGAGCGGGGTTTGCCCTCGACCTCGGCGCGCAGGAGCAGTTCGAAGGAGGCGTCGGCGGCTTCGTAGGTGTAGCCCTTCAGCTCGCGTTCCTTGACGCGCTCCACCACCCGCCCGACCAGTTCGCGGTCGCCGCCGAGGTCGACGCCGAGTTCCTTGCCCTTGAGCTCCACCGAGGCACGGCCGGCCATGTCGGAGACCAGCATGCGCATGGTGTTGCCGACCAGGGCCGGGTCGGTGTGCTGGTAGAGGTCGGGGTCGACCTTGATCGCGGAGGCGTGCAGCCCGGCCTTGTGCGCGAAGGCCGAGACACCCACGTAGGGCTGGTGGGTGGAGGGGGTGAGGTTGACGACCTCGGCGATGGCGTGGGAGATGCGGGTCATCTCGCGGAGCCGGCCCTCGGGCAGTACCTGCTTGCCGTACTTCAGCTCCAGGGCGGCGACCACCGGGAACAGGTTGGCGTTGCCGACCCGCTCGCCGTAGCCGTTCGCCGTGCACTGGACGTGGGTGGCACCCGCGTCGACCGCGGCGAGGGTGTTGGCGACCGCACAGCCGGTGTCGTCCTGGGCGTGGATGCCGAGCCGGGCGCCGGTGTCCGCGAGGACGGTGGAGACGACGGCGTTGACCTGGGCGGGGAGCATGCCGCCGTTGGTGTCGCAGAGCACGACCACGTCGGCGCCGGCCTCGGACGCGGCCCGTACGACCGCCTTCGCGTACTCGGGGTTGGCGCGGTAGCCGTCGAAGAAGTGCTCGCAGTCGACGAAGACCCGGCGGCCCTGGCCCTTGAGGAAGGACACCGTGTCGCGGACCATCTCCAGGTTCTCGTCGAGGGTGGTGCGCAGGGCCAGTTCGACGTGCCGGTCATGGGACTTGGCGACCAGGGTGATCACCGGGGCGCCGGAGTCCAGCAGCGCCTTGACCTGGGGGTCGTCCGCGGCCTTGGCGTTCGCCCGGCGGGTGGCGCCGAAGGCGACCAGCTGGGCGTTCCTGAAGTCGATCTCCTGCTGGGCACGGGCGAAGAACTCGGTGTCCCGCGGGTTGGCGCCCGGCCAGCCGCCCTCGATGAAGCCCACGCCGAAGTCGTCCAGGTGCCGGGCGATGGCCAGCTTGTCCGCGACGGTGAGGTTGATGCCCTCGCGCTGCGCGCCGTCGCGCAGCGTGGTGTCGAAGACGTGGAACGAGTCGTCCAGCTCGTTGGTTTCCGTCTCGGTCATGGTCTCAAGGCTCCTGATGTCGAATCTCGGTCGTACCGGAATGACCGGCTCCACCGTCCCTCCATGGTCCCTCGCGCCCGTCCTCCGGCTGAAGGTGGGCCGGAAAACGAAAAAACCCCTCGCGGGTGCGAGAGGTCTGCGCGCGGGTCGAGGACGACGATGGCCACCCGTACCTGGTCGTACGTGGTGGTCACTGCGGACCGGCGCGCCTGCTGCCAATAATCATGGCGAACGAGAGCACGGAGGAAGTCTGGCACAGACCGCCCCTGTGCTCACCGTCCGTCTCATGATGCGAACAGTGTGCAGTGCGTCACGCGTCCGTGAGGAGCTCCGCCGCCAGGAAGTCGCGCACATGGCCGAGCACCTGCGCCCGGTCCGTGCCGCGCAGGCCGATCGCCACGTGGATGGAGAAGCCGTCGAGCAGGGCGCGCAGGCGGGCGGCGAACCGGTCGGGGTCGACGGGCCGGAACTCGCCGCGCGAGACGCCCTCGGCGACCAGCGCGACCAGGTCGCGGTGCCAGGCGCCCTCGATGGCGGCCTGCCGGTCGCGGGCCGCCTCGTCGGCGTTCTGCGAGCGGTTCCAGACCTCCAGCCAGAGCGTCCAGTGCGGGTCCCGGTGCCCGTCGGGGACGTACAGGTCGACGTAGGCGTCGAGGCGCTCGCGGGCGGTGCCGCGCCGGGTGAGCAGCCGGCCGCGCTCGGCGCCCAGCCGGCCCTCGCTCCACTCCAGGGTCTGGAGCAGGAGTTCGTCCTTGGAGTGGAAGTAGTAGAGGAGATGGCCGCTGCTCATTCCGACCTCACGGCCGAGCGCGGCCATGGTGAGCTTCTCCAGGCCCCGCCCGGCGATCATCGTCATGGCGGCGGCGAGCACGTCCTCGCGGGGCGGGGCCTGTCTGCGCCCACCGGCCATCTTCGGCTCCTCGAACTGCGACCGGAACTGGATCTTCCGGAACTAGATCTTCGGCTGCTGCTGGGTGATGCAGTGGATGCCTCCACCACCCGCAAAGATCGTACGGGCGTCCACCAGCGTGACGGTCCGCTCGGGGAACAGGCGGCGGAAGATCCCGGCGGCGATCTCGTCGCGCGGGTCGTCGAAGCCGCACAGGACGACCCCGCCGTTGCAGAGGTAGTGGTTGATGTAGGAGTAGTCGGCCCAGTGGCCGTCGGCCTCCAGGACGATCGGGGCGGGCACCTCGACGACCTCCAGGCTGCGGCCGCGGGCGTCGGTCTGGGACCGCAGCAGGCCGATGACCTCCTTGCTCACCTCGTGGTCGGGGTGCGCGGGGTCCGGCTGGGAGTGCGCGACGACGACTCCCGGGCGGGCGAAGGCGGCGACGATGTCGACATGGCCGAGGGTGCCGAAGCCGTACGGGGGGTAGTCGCCGGTCAGGCCGCGGGGCAGCCATATCGCCTTGCGGGTGCCGAGCATGCCGTGGATCTCGGCCTCGACCTCCGCCTTGGTCCAGCCCGGGTTGCGCTCGGGGCCCAGCTGCACGGTCTCGGTGAGCAGGACGGTCCCCTCGCCGTCGACGTGGATCGCACCGCCCTCGTTGACCAGCCGCGAGGCGTACGTCCGCGCGCCCGCGAGGTCCGCGACGTGCGCGGCGATCTTCGCGTCGTGCCCCCAGCGCGCCCAGTGCTGGGCGCCCCAGCCGTTGAACGTCCAGTCCACGGCCGCCAGTTCACGCCCGTTGGTCAGGAAGGTGGGGCCGATGTCCCGCATCCAGGCGTCGTCGAGGTCCCGTTCGACGGTGTCGATGCCGGGCCCGAGCAGCGCCTGTGCCGCCGTCGACTGGCCGGGGCCGCACACGACGGTCACCGGTTCGAAGCGCAGGACGGCACGGGCCACCGACGCCCAGGCCGTCCGGGCGGCGATGAGGTCGTCGGCGTCGTCGAAAGTGGGGTTGGGGCCCGGCCACGCCATCCAGGTGCGCTCGTGCGGGGTCCACTCGGCGGGCATCCGGAAACCGTCGGAGGCAGCAGTCATCGGTGATCCTCAGAGGAAGTACAGGCGGTTGAGGGAGACGGAGTCGGCGGGCTCCGAGCGGAGCGGTTCGCCGTCGAGGGTGACCAGGCCGGTGCGCTGGTCCACGTCGACCGCTCCGGTGCGGGAGTTGCGCCGCAGGTCGGCCGGGCCGATGCCGCGGGTGCCGCGGACGGCGACCCGGCGGCGCCGGGTGGGCATGGTGTCGTGGCCCTGGTCGAGGGCGGCCTGCGCCACGAACGCGACGGAGATGTCGGCCGGGGTGGCGCCGTGCGCCCCGAACTGGGGGCCGAGGACGAGGGGTTCGCAGGTGTCGGTGGCCGCGTTCGGGTCACCGGTGACGCCGAACGCCGGGAAGCCGGACTTGAGGACGAGCTGCGGCTTGGCCCCGAAGTACTCGGGCGACCACAGCACGATGTCCGCCAGCTTGCCGACCTCGATGGAGCCGACCTCGTGCGAGAGCCCGTGCGCGATGGCCGGGTTGATGGTCAGCTTGGCCATGTACCGGAGCACGCGCTCGTTGTCGTGGCCGTCGTCCGGGGCGCCGAGCTCGGCCTTCATCTTGCCGGCCATGGCGAAGGTACGGCGGACGGTCTCCCCGGCCCGGCCCATGCCCTGTGCGTCGGACGAGGTGATGCCGATCGCGCCCAGGTCGTGCAGCACGTCCTCGGCGCCCATGGTGCCGGCGCGGATCCGGTCGCGGGCCATGGCGGCGTCGCCGGGCAGGTCGGTCTTGAGGTCGTGGACGGAGACGATCATCCCGTAGTGCTCGGCGACCGCGTCCCGGCCGAAGGGCAGGGTGGGGTTGGTGGAGGAGCCGATGACGTTGGGGACGCCGGCCATCTTCAGGACGTTGGGCACGTGCCCGCCGCCGCAGCCCTCGATGTGGAAGGCGTGGATGGTGCGGCCCTCGAGGACCCGGAGGGTGTCCTCGACCGACAGGCACTCGTTCAGCCCGTCGCTGTGCAGGGCGACCTGGACGTCGTGCTCCTCGGCGACCCGCAGGGCCGTGTCCAGCGCCCGGGTGTGGGCGCCCATGTCCTCGTGCACCTTGAAGCCGGAGGCGCCGCCCTCGGCCAGGGCCTCGACCAGCGGGGCCGCGTGCGAGGACGAACCCCGGCCGAGGAAGCCGATGTTGACCGGCCAGGCGTCGAAGGCGTTGAAGGCGTGCTTCAGCGCCCAGGGCGAGTTGACGCCGACGCCCCACACCGGACCGAACTCCTGCCCGATGATCGTCGTGACACCGGAGGCCAGCGAGGCCTCCATGATGCGCGGCGACAGCAGGTGGACGTGCGTGTCGACGGCCCCGGCGGTGGCGATGAGCCCCTCGCCGGACACGATCGAGGTGCCGGTGCCGACCACGACGTCCACCCCGTCGAGGGTGTCGGGGTTCCCGGCCCGCCCGATCGAGCAGATCCGCCCCTCGCGGATACCGATGGAGACCTTCCGGATCCCGAGCACGGCGTCGATCACGACGACGTTGCTGATCACGACGTCGCAGGTCTCGCGGACGGCGGCGGCCTTGAGGTGCAGCCCGTCCCGGGCCGTCTTTCCGAAGCCGGCCAGGAACTCGTCGCCGTAGCGCTGGGAGTCGTCCTCGACGCGGATCACGAGCCCCGAGTCCCCGAGGCGGACGCGGTCGCCGGCGCGCGGGCCGTGGGTGGCCGCGTACTCGTGCGGGGTGAGGCGGCGGGCCTCGGCGGGGTGGCCTCCGGGGCGGCTCATCGGCCGGCCTCCTCTGTCTCTCGTACACCCAGGTATCCGCAGGCGGCGGCGCGGCGCAGCGCCTCCTCGCGGGCGCCGGGCGCGTCCAGCGGCCCGTCGACGAGACCGGCGAAGCCGATGGCGACCCGGTCGCCGCCGATCGGCACCAGACCGACCTCCAGCGAGTCCCCCGGCCCGAACCGCACGGACGACCCGGCGGGCACGGCGAGCCGCAGGCCGTAGGCGGCGGCGCGGTCGAAGTCGAGGCGCGGGTTGGCCTCGAAGAAGTGGAAGTGCGAGGTGACGGAGACGGGGACGGCGGCGGTGTTGGTGACGGTCAGCCGTACGACCGCCTCGGGGTCGGCGTGCTCGGGCCCCGGCAGCAGCGCGCCGGGCGCGTCCTCGCCCAGTCCCCCGCCCCCGATCGGGTCGGTGACCACGGCCAGCCTGGACCCGTCGTCGAAGACGGCCTCGACGTGCACCTCGGTGACGATGTCGGCGACGCCGGGCAGTACGTCGGCCGGGCCGAGGACGGAGCGGGCCGCCTCGATCGCCTCGGCGAGCCGTCGGCCGTCCCGGGCGGCCTCGCAGACGGTGTCCGCGATCAGCGCGGTGGCCTCCGGCACGTTGAGCCTGAGGCCCCGCGCGCGGCGGGCACGGGCCAGTTCGGCGGCTCCGAAGAGCAGCAGCCGGTCCCGTTCCGTGGGGGTCAGTCGCACGGCCGGCACCTCCTTAGCTTCCTCATCCCTGGCTCCATTTAGAACAACACTCTAAATGCCGGATTACGAGAAGGGAACCATTGACATCGCACGGCAGGTCGCCCACATTGAACGTCGCTCTAACTTGTGGGCGGCCGTCGAAGGAGACCAGCCATGCCGATAGAACAGCGCGGAGTCGACACGATCCCGGACGGGGAACGCACCAGCGGCCCGAAGGACCTGGTCTCGATCCTGCTCGGCTCCAACCTCTGCCTCGGCGTGATCATCTTCGGCTGGCTGCCGCCGTCCTTCGGACTCGGCTGGTGGGCGTCGGTGAGCGCGATCGTGGCGGGCACACTGATCGGCACGGTCTTCACTGCCCCGCTGGCGCTGGTCTCGCTGCGCACCGCCACCAACCTCTCCACCTCCTCGGGCGCCCAGTTCGGGGTGCGCGGGCGGCTGGTCGGCTCGGTGGTGGGCCTCCTGCTGGCCCTCGGCTACACCGCGCTGACCGTGTGGATCGGCGGCGACGTGATGGTGGGCGTGCTGAACCGGCTGTTCGGGCTGCCGGCGGACGGGATGGCATACGCCGTGGTCTACACGGTGCTCGCGGCGGCGACGGTGGCGGGCGCGGTCTACGGATACCGGGTGCTGCTCGCCATGTCCAAGGTCCTCGCCATCGGCATGACGGCCCTGCTGCTCCTCGGGATCTTCGCCTACGCCCCGCACTTCACGACCTCCGCGCTGCCGGAGGCGGGCGGCTACCTGCTGGGCGGCTTCTGGCCCACGTGGTGCCTGGCGGCCGTCGCCGCGGGCCTGTCCGGACCGGTCGCCTTCATCACCCTCCTCGGCGACTACACCCGCTACATCTCCCCGGCCCGCCACACCTCCCGCCGGGTCCTGCACGCGACCTGGCTGGGCCTGATCCTGGGCCTGCTGGTCCCGCAGCTCTTCGGCACGTTCACCGCGTACGCGGCACGGGCGGCCGCGGACTACGCGGGCCCGCTGGTGTCGGCCTCCCCCGCCTGGTACCTGGTCCCGCTCCTGCTCTCCGCCTCCGCGGGCTCGGTCGGCAACGCGGGCCTCATGCTCTACTCCATGGGCCTCGACCTTGACGCGATCCTCCCCCGCGCGTCCCGCGCCCGTGCCACCTACACGGTCGCCATCGTCGCCACGGCCTGCGTCTTCGCCGGCCACTACGCCTGGAACGCGCAGTCCGCGATGACCTCCTTCGTCCTCCTGCTCACCGCCATCGGCACCCCCTGGGCGGTCATCACCCTCATCGGCTTCGCCCGCTGCCGGGGCGTGTACGACGCGGACGCCCTCCAGGTCTTCAACCGCCGCTCGCGGGGCGGCGTCTACTGGTACCGGGCGGGCTGGAACGTCCGGGCGACCGCGTCCTGGGCGCTGGGAGCGGCCGTCGGCCTGCTCGCGGTCTCCCTGCCGTCGTACGAGGGCCCCCTGCTGTCCCTGACGGGCGGGGTGGACTGCAGCTTCCTGCTGTCGGGGACCGTGGGCGGACTGGTCTACCTGCTGCTGTCCTCCCGCCCGGCCGACCCCTCTCGTCCGGCCTCGGAAGACGAAGGCCGGACGGCACCACTTGCCAGCCCGTCCGGCCTCTGAGGACGAAGACCGGCCCGCACCACCCCCCAGCCCGCCCGGCCTCTGAGGACGAAGACCGGCCCGCACCACCCCCCAGCCCCTCCGGAGTCTGAGGACCAAGACCGGTCCGCACCACCCCCCAGCCCCTCCGGAGTCTGAGGACGAAGACCGGTCCGCACCACCCCTCAGCCCGTCCGGCGTTTGAGGACGAAGACCGGTCCGCACCACCCCTCAGCCCGTCCGGCGTTTGAGGACGAGGCCGTTCAGGCCGAAGGGGGGTCTGGGGGCGCAGCCCCCAGAGGGACCGCCACCCCCACGGCGCCGCACCCGACAACGTCCGCCGCCCCTCACCCCGGCTCGAGCCCCGGCAGGAACCGGCTTGCCCCGAACGCCGGCTTCAGGTCGGTCCACCACGTCGCCCCCTCGTCGTACGCGGCGAAGAACGGCCGGTCGACCAGGCCCGGATCACGGGCCTGGATCAGGTGCAGGACGAAGACCCGCTCACCGGCCACCTCGGCGACGCCGTCCACGCAGACCTTCCCCGGCATCGCCGACATGACCGGCCCGCGGACCGTACGGGCGAGGCCCGACACGCGGGCGTAGGCGTCGCGGAAGACGGCGTGGCCGCGGGCCAGCGGGACGCCGAAGTAGCCCTGCGGGCCGGTGTCCCGCTCCACGAACTGGTAGTACGGCACCGCCCCCAGCGTGGTCGTCTCCTCCCACAGCTCGGCCCAGGCGTCCGCGCTGTCGTTGATCCCGGCCACCAGCGGACCCTGGCAGCGGATCACGGCCCCGGTGTCCCGGACACGCCGCATCGCCTCCCGGACGACGGGTGGACGCAGCTCCTGCGGATGCGTGAAGTGGGCCATCAGAGCCAGGTGCCGGCCGCTCGCCACCACCTCCTCGAAGAGCCGCAGCAGGTCGTCGGCGTCGCGGTCGGTGGTGAAACGGTACGGCCAGAAGGCGAGGGACTTGGTGCCGATGCGGATCGAGCGGACCGTGTCGATCGCGAGGAGCGGCTCGACGTAGCGGCGCAGTACCGCCGTGCTCATCACCAGCGGGTCGCCGCCGGTGACCAGGACGCTGGCGACCTCGGGGTGGGCGCGCAGATACGCATCGGTCGCGGCGATGTCGTCGGTCGCGATGCGCAGGTCGGCCTCGCCGACGAACTGCGGCCAGCGGAAGCAGTAGGTGCAGTAGGCGTGGCAGGTCTGGCCCTGGCGCGGGAAGACCAGCACCGTCTCCGGGTACTTGTGCTGGAGGCCGGTCAGCCGCTGCCCCTCGTGCACGGGGACGTTGACGTCGAGCTGGCCGGAGGGGTGCGGATTGAGCCGCATCCGGATCTCGTGCGCGGCACGCTGGATCTCGGCGCGCGGCGCGTCCCCCGTCAGCAGGTCGGCCATCCGGCGGACGTCGGGCGCGGGCAGCATCCCGGACTGCGGGAAGGTCAGCCGGAAGACCGGGTCCTCGGGCACGGCCGACCAGTCGATCAGCTCGTCGACGACGTAGGCGTTCGTACGGAACGGCAGGACCGAGGAGACCGCCCGCAGCGCCAGCCGCTGATCGTCCGTCAGGGAGACCCGCCGGAGCAGACCTTCCAGGTCACGGGGCGTGAAGGCGCGGAAACGGGGGTGGTGCGCTGAACTCATGGTGCGGGGGCCCTCTATTCCGTGACCAGGACCGTGGACGGCCGCAACTCCACGAAGGCGGCCGCCTGCGCATCGTACTTCTCCCCGAAGTGGTGGATGAGCCGCCGGTGCAGCTCGCTCTCGTCGTCCACGACGATGACGTCGTGCGCGCCGGACCCGGTCAGCGTCTCGCTGTAGGCGCTGAGTTGGTCGAGGCGGCGGCGGGCCAGGTAGGTGACGAGGTCGGGGGCGGCGACGTACAGGCGGTCGTCGAGGAAGACGAAGTGGCAGACGAACTCGCGTCGCCCGTCCGTGGCGTCGACGAGGGTGACGGGCAGGCGGGTGAAGCGTTCCATCGGCTTGCCCTGCTGCCACAGCTCGTCGAAGCGCTGTTCGACGAAGGTGCCCAGCGGGGAGCGGACCGCGACCTCCAGCTGGACCCCCTCGCCGGAGAGCCGGCCGACGGTCAGGAAGGAGACCAGGCAGCGCTCGTCCCAGCGGTAGAGGGTGACGCCCGGGGAGGTGGAGCACAGCCGTACCTCCAGGAGCTGCCGGGAGGCGGTGTCGAGGCGGCGGGCGAACCCGTCCAGGGTGCGCAGGTTGCGCATGATGTCGCGGCGGATGTCGGCGCTCTGCTCGCCCAGTTCGCGGCCGCGCAGGATGACGGCGAGGGAGTCGGGGTCCAGGAGCAGGATCTGCACCCGGGCACCGTTCGCGGTGGCCGATCTGACGCCCCGGAACAGGCGCTCGGAGAACTGCGGTCCGAACAGGTTGGAGAAGGTGTCGAGGACCTTCACGTTGGACGTCGAGCCGTGCACCTGGGCGGCGAACCACTCGTAGTCCAGCCGGGTGTGCTCGCGGACCCGGCCCTCCTGGGCCCGGGATATCAGCGGGCCGATGACGAACACGGTGACGACCACGCCGACGATGTCGGTGCCGAGGTTGAGGGCGAGGTTCTGCCCGTAGTTGTCCATCGTCGAGGCCCGCCACAGCAGCAGGCCCGCGACGGCGGTGAGCAGGGCGAGCACGGTGAGGCTCTGCGGGCGGCGCGGGGTGCGTAACGTGCGCATCAGCCAGCGCAGCCGTGGCAATGGCGACCGTCCGCTCACGCGTGCTCCCTCCCCCGTGTGGACTCAGGAGATACCCGTACGGGGGAGGCGATACGCGTCGAAC
The DNA here is from genome assembly GCF_042894765.1 of Streptomyces sp. NPDC001507. Classification (NCBI taxonomy): domain Bacteria; kingdom Bacillati; phylum Actinomycetota; class Actinomycetes; order Kitasatosporales; family Streptomycetaceae; genus Streptomyces; species Streptomyces sp. NPDC001507. The sequence goes on along the minus strand of NZ_JBIAVV010000014.1, from coordinate 112,293 downwards.
GGACAACCGAAGATCGATCAGCCGAGCTGGTGCATCCAGCCGTGCTTGTCCTCGGCCTTGCCGCGCTGGATGTCGAGGAGGGCCTCGCGGAGCCTGAGGGTGACCTCGCCGGGCTCGCCGCCCGACTGCTGCCACTCGGCGGTCGCGCGCTTGACCGTGCCGACGGGGGTGATCACGGCGGCGGTGCCGCAGGCGAAGACCTCGGTGAGGGTGCCGTTCTCGGAGTCGCGCTGCCACTGCTCGATGGAGACCCGGGCCTCCTCGGACTCGTAGCCGAGGTCGCGGGCGACGGTGAGGAGGGAGTCGCGGGTGACGCCTTCGAGGATGGAGCCGGTCAGGGTCGGGGTGACGATCTTGTCGCCGTACACGAAGTACAGGTTCATGCCGCCGAGCTCCTCGACCCACTTGTGCTCGACCGCGTCGAGGTAGCAGACCTGGTCGCAGCCCTGGGCGGCGGCTTCGGCCTGGGCGAGCAGGGAGGCCGCGTAGTTGCCGCCGGTCTTGGCGTCGCCCATGCCGCCGGGGACGGCGCGGACGCGGTCCTCGGAGGCCCAGATGGAGACCGGCTTCACGCCGCCGGGGAAGTAGGCGCCCGCCGGGGAGGCGATGACCAGGAAGAGGTACTCGTTGGCCGGCTTGACGCCCAGACCGACCTCGGTGGCGATCATGAAGGGGCGCAGGTAGAGGGATTCCTCGCCGCCGTGCGCCGGGACCCATGCCTTGTCCTGCTGGACGAGCAGGTCACAGGCCTCGATGAAGGTCTCCACCGGCAGCTCGGGCATGGCGAGCCGGCGGGCGGAACGCTGGAAGCGCCTGGCGTTCTGGTCGGGGCGGAAGGTGGCCACCGAGCCGTCGGGACGGCGGTAGGCCTTCAGGCCCTCGAAGATCTCCTGGGCGTAGTGCAGGACGTTGGTGGCCGGGTCGAGGGGGATCGGCGCGTACGGGACGAGCTGGCCGTCGTGCCAGCCGCGGCCCTCGGTCCACTTGATCGTCACCATGTGGTCGGTGAAGTGGCGGCCGAATCCGGGGCTGGCCAGGATCGCCTCGCGCTCCGCGGCGGGCAGCGGGTGCGCGGACGGCTTGAGCTCGATCGTGGGCGTCGTCATGAGTAGGTGTCCTTCACCGGTTGTAGTGATGGGCCGCGCTCACACCCTTGTCCTAGGACGTCCGAGCATTCCCTCAGGGCGCGGCTCCGCGTTCGATTATCGCGCGGGGGCCGAGGTGGAAGGAATCGGGGTGAATGCGGACCCGGGGTTGATGGTGGCACCCGGCGGCAGGCATGGGGAAGCCGCCGAGCGCTTGTGCGACCCGGCGGCTTCGACGATCTGCGAAGAGGCTCGGCGGGTCAGCCGGCTACTCGTACGGCGAGCGCGTCGCCGATCTCCGAGGTGGAGCGGGCGGGCTTGCCCTGGCGTTCGGTGAGGTCGGCGGTGACGGCCTCGTCGATGCGGGCGGCCTCGGCCTCGTAGCCGAGGTGGCGCAGCAGCAGGGCGACGGACAGGACCGTGGCGGTGGGGTCGGCCTTGCCCTGGCCGGCGATGTCGGGCGCGGACCCGTGCACCGGCTCGAACATGGACGGGAACTCGCGGGAGGGGTTGATGTTCCCGCTCGCCGCGACGCCGATGCCGCCGGAGACGGCCGCGGCGAGGTCGGTGATGATGTCGCCGAAGAGGTTGTCGGTGACGATGACGTCGAAACGGCCGGGGTCGGTGACCAGGTAGATGGTCGCCGCGTCGACGTGGATGTAGTCCGTGGCGACCTCGGGGAACTCCGCGGCCACCTTGTTGAAGACGTTCGTCCACAGGTGCCCGGCGAAGGTCAGCACGTTGTTCTTGTGGACCAGCGTGAGCTTCTTGCGCGGGCGGGCCTGGGCGCGGGCGAAGGCGTCCCGGACGACACGCTCGACACCGAAGGCCGTGTTGACGGACACCTCGGTGGCGACCTCGTGCTCGGTGCCCTTGCGGATGGTGCCGCCGTTGCCGGTGTACGGGCCCTCGGTGCCCTCGCGGACCACGACGAAGTCGATCTGCGGCTCGCCTGCCAGCGGGGTGGCGACACCCGGGAGGAGCTTCGACGGACGCAGGTTGACGTGGTGGTCGAAGGCGAAGCGGAGCTTCAGCAGGAAGCCGCGCTCCAGGACGCCGGAGGGCACGCTCGGGTCGCCGATGGCGCCCAGCAGGATGGCGTCGTGCTGCTTCAGCGCGTCGAGGTCGGCGTCGGTGAGGGTCTCACCGGTGGCGTGGTAACGCTTGGCGCCGAAGTCGTACTCCTTGGTCTCCAGCTTCACGTCCTCGGGGAGGACGGCGGAGAGGACCTTGAGGCCTTCGGCCACGACTTCCTGCCCGATGCCGTCACCGGGGATCACTGCGAGATCGATGCTGCGAGACATGTCGGCACCCTACTCCGCGTCCCATGGGATGACACACACCGTCCGGCATGCGGACGCGGCGGGTCGTTCCGCCGACTGGCGTTCACCCGTACGTGGGGCTGGTGTTGGCCCGTGCTGGGCACGCTCCCGGCATGGACATCCCCGGCACCGGCCGCCCCGGCACGGACATCCCCGACTTCGGCGTCCCGCCGCGGCTCGCCGCCCGGATGAGCATGGCCGAGCAGTACGAGTACCTGCGCGGCCGGCTGGTGAGCCGCCGCACGCTGGTGACGGCGGGCGCGGTGGCGGGCGGCGCGCTGGTGGGCGGCTGCGCGAGGACGGCGGGGTCGGGGAGCCCGGCTCCGGCCACCTCCGCGGTCCGCGGTGCGGCGGTCGTGCCGTTCGGCCGGCATCTCGCCTTCGGCGCCGACCCGCGGACGCAGATGCGGATCTCCTGGCAGGTGCCGTTCGCCGTGACGAAGCCGTTCGTGCGGATCGGGACGCGCCCGGACCAGCTGGGCACGCGCGCCGCCGCGGAGATCCGGCACCTGCACACGCCCGGGGTGCGGGGGGTGCGCCCGGTGGTCGAGCAGTACTACGTGCACGCGGCCCTGACCGGCCTCGCTCCCGGCACCACGTACTACTACGGCGTCGGCCACGACGGCTGGGACCCGGCCGCCCCCGGCCACCGCGCCACCATCACCCCGTTCCGCACCGCGCCCGCGAGCCCGGAGCGGTTCGTGTTCACGGCCTTCGGCGACCAGGGCGTCAGCCGGGCCGGGAAGGCCAGTGACAACGCGCTGCTGAAGCAGAACCCGGCCTTCCACCTGCACGCGGGCGACATCTGCTACGCGGACGGCAGCGGCGCCGGGAAGACCTCGGACGGCTACGACGCCCGGGAGTGGGACCGGTTCCTGGAGCAGAACGACCCGGTGGCGCGGTCCGTGCCGTGGATGGTGACGACCGGCAACCACGACATGGAGGCCTGGTACTCCCCCGACGGCTACGGCGGCCAGTACGCCCGTTTCGCCCTCCCGGACAACGGCTTCGACCCGCACGGCTCACCGGGCGTGTACGCGTTCACCTATGGCAACGTCGGCTTCGTGGCGCTGGACGCGAACGACGTGTCGTACGAGATCCCCGCCAACCTCGGCTACAGCGGCGGCCGGCAGACGACATGGCTGGAGCAGAAGCTGAAGGAGCTGCGGGCGGCGAAGGACGTGGACTTCGTCGTCGTCTTCTTCCACCACTGCGCGTACTCGACGTCCTCGCACGCCTCCGACGGCGGGATCCGGGCGGCCTGGCTGCCGCTGTTCACCAGGTACCAGGTGGACCTGGTGATCAACGGGCACAACCACGTCTACGAGCGCACCGACGCGGTGCAGGGCGGCGGGGTCGGACGCGCGGTCCCGGTCGGCGGCTCGACCGACCCCACGCGGGACGGCATCGTGTACGTGACGGCGGGCGGCGGCGGGCGGAACCTGTACGGGTTCCCCTCGGGGGTCCGGGACAGCTACGAGGGGCACGTCACCCGGCACGACGCGGTGCACAGCTTCCACTGGGCCGCGGGGCAGCACAACGTCGCGGAGACGGTGGAGTGGTCGCGGGTGCGGTACACCGGCTTCTCCTTCCTCAGGGTCGAGGCGGAGGCGGGTTCGGCCCCGCGGCTGAAGGTGTCGGCACTGGCGCAGAGCGGTGCGCGGATCGACCACTTCGAGATCCGCCGGGGCGGCTGACCCCCGGAGTACGGCGCGGCTGTCCCGGCCGCGCCGTACTCCGTGCGGGTGCGGCTCCCGTTGAGGGGTTGCTACACGTGTTACCGGCGGTGCGTCAACGGTGCGCCGTCGGCTCAGTGGCCGGTCTCGCCGCCGTTGTCGCGGCGGTCGAGGGCGCGCTGGAGGGCGGCTGCGGCGTTCTTGCGCTCGGACTCGCTGGCGCGGGACACGTGGCGGACCCGGCGGCGGACGGTCGTCTCGGCCATGGGAATCGACTCCTTCGGCATACGTGGAGTACGGCAGGGGGGATACGAGACGCCGGAAGGGGCGGGGAGCGGTGCCGCAGGGGTTGCCTGCACGGGGCCCGGCTCACGACCGCCATTCGCTTGATCGAGCGAGACGTTCGGCTCCTACAAAAGTAAGGGAGCGGCCCGCTTCTGTCTGCACAATTACTCGGACTTCCTACTATCTGAGACGGCGAGGCCGGCCACCCGCCTGTGAGCTGGGGTTTTGACGCCTGGGGCGGTTGGGGCGAACGGGTTACATGACGTCTCCGTCGCGCCAGTCGAAGATCAGCTCGTGGGCGGGGTCCAGGGCACCGGCCAGGGCGGGCCACACGAACACGTCCCCCTCCTCCGCCACGAGCCGCACGATCCCGCGGTCCGGGGACAGGGCGCAGATCCGGCCGGGCCAGCGCTGCCAGCCCCGGACCGTGTACAGCCGGGCGCCGTCGTCGCTCGCGCCGAGCGCGCCGAGGTCGTACGCCCGCTCGACGATCCGTTCCAGCGCCGCCATCACCCGCCCGCCGTGCCCCCGGCGCCGGGCGTCGGGCCGTACGCCCACCGCCTCGACGTAGCCGACGCGCAGCCAGCGACCTTGGTGCCGGGCGCGGCGCATGACGACCGAGCCGTGGGCGGCGAGCCCGGCCTCGTCGTGGACGAGGGCGTGCAGGCCGCCCAGCCCGTGCTCCCAGTCGCTGTCGGCGAAGTCCCCGCCGAACGCCTCGTGGAGGAGGGTGCGCGCGGCGCGCAGCTCGGCGGGGTCGAGGTCGGCGGTGTGCGCGATGCGGAGAGACATGGCCCAAGTCTCGTACGGACCGGCGGGCGGCGGGGCCGGGTATGGGAACGGCCCGGGAAGCCTGCTCGTGGGTCGGGCTTCCCGGGCCGTTGTTCGGGGTGCTGTGGGTCAGCCCATGTGCGGGTACGCGTAGTCGGTCGGGGCGACCAGCGTCTCCTTGATCGCGCGGGTCAGCGTCCAGCGCAGCAGGTTCTGCGGGGCGCCGGCCTTGTCGTTGGTGCCGGAGGAGCGGCCGCCGCCGAAGGGCTGCTGGCCGACGACGGCGCCGGTCGACTTGTCGTTGATGTAGAAGTTGCCGGCCGCATAACGCAGCTTCTCCATCGTGTACGCCGCCGCCGCGCGGTCGTTGGCGATGACCGAGCCGGTGAGCGCGTAGTCGGACACCGACTCCATCTGGGTCAGCATCTCGTCGTACTGGTCGTCCTCGTAGACGTGCACGGCGAGGAACGGGCCGAAGTACTCGGTGCGGAAGACCTCGTTCTCCGGGTCGCTGCACACGACGACCGTCGGGCGGACGAAGTAGCCGACCGAGTCGTCGTAGGAGCCGCCGGCGACGATCTCGCAGGTCGGGTCGGTCTTCGCGCGGTCGATCGCGCCCTTGTTCTTGGCGAACGCGCGGTCGTCGATGACGGCGCCGATGAAGTTCGACAGGTCGGTGACGTCACCCATGGTCAGGTAGTCGACCTCGGCGGCGAACTCCTCGCGGAAGCCGTCGTTCCAGATGGACGCGGGGATGTAGGCGCGGGAGGTCGCCGAGCACTTCTGGCCCTGGTACTCGAAGGCGCCACGGGTGAGCGCCGTCTTGAGGACGGCCCGGTCGGCGCTCGGGTGGGCGACGAGGAAGTCCTTGCCGCCCGTCTCGCCCACCAGACGCGGGTACGAGCGGTACTTCTCGATGTTGTTGCCGACCGTCTTCCACAGGTACTGGAAGGTCTTGGTGGAACCGGTGAAGTGGATGCCGGCCAGGTCCCGGTGCTCGAGGGCGACCTTCGACACCTCGATGCCGTCGCCGGTGACGAGGTTGATGACGCCCTTGGGCAGACCGGCCTCCTCCAGCAGCTGCATCAGCAGCACGGCGGCGTGGGTCTGGGTCGGGGACGGCTTCCACACGACCACGTTGCCCATGAGGGCCGGCGCGGTCGGCAGGTTGCCGGCGATCGCGCTGAAGTTGAACGGCGTGATCGCGTAGACGAACCCCTCCAGCGGGCGGTGGTCGAGGCGGTTCCAGACGCCCGGGGAGTTGGCCGGGGGCTGCTCGGCCAGGATCTGGCGGGCGTAGTGCACGTTGAAGCGCCAGAAGTCGACCAGCTCGCACGGGGTGTCGATCTCGGCCTGCTGAGCGGTCTTGGACTGCCCGAGCATGGTGGAGGCGGCGATCGTCTCGCGCCAGGGGCCGGCGAGCAGCTCGGCGGCGCGCAGGATGATCGCGGCGCGGTCGTCGAAGGACATCGCGCGCCAGGCGGGCGCGGCGGCGAGGGCGGCGTCGATCGCGTCCCGGGCGTCCTGCTGGGTGGCGTGCCGGCCGGTGCCGATGACGGCCTTGTGGTTGTGCGGCTGCACGACCTGGAAGGGCTCGCCGCCGCCGAGCCGCTTCTCGCCCCCGATGGTCATCGACAGCTCGAGCGGGTTCTCGGCGAGCTCCTTGAGCTTCGCCTCCAGGCGGGTGCGCTCGGCGGAGCCGGGGGCATAGCCGTGCACCGGCTCGTTGACGGGGGCGGGGACCTGGGTCACAGCGTCCATGAGATCCGTAACTCCTTGAACTTGAGCGGGTGTTGAGGCTTGTCGCGGCTTGGCGGGCGCCTGGTGGGGCTCAGCCCTTGCTGACCATCGAGCGGAGGAAGAAGCGCAGGTTGGCCGGCTTCTCCGCGAGCCTGCGCATGAAGTAGCCGTACCAGTCGGTGCCGTACGCGGTGTAGACGCGCATCCGGTGGCCCTCGGCGGCCAGCCGCAGGTGCTCGTCGCTGCGGATGCCGTACAGCATCTGGAACTCGTACTCGTCGGGCTTGCGGCCGGCCCGCCGGGCGAGTTCCTGGGCTATGGAGATCAGGCGCGGGTCGTGGGAGCCGACCATCGGGTACCCCTCGCCGTCCATCAGGGTCCGCAGGATCCGTACGTACGCCTTGTCGATCTCGTGCTTCTGCTGGTAGGCGACCTCGGCGGGCTCCTTGTAGGCGCCCTTGACCAGGCGGACCCGGCTGCCGGAGTCGGCGAGACGGCGGGCGTCGGCCTCGGTGCGGAAGAGGTAGGCCTGGATGACGCAGCCGGTCTGCGGGAAGTCCCGGCGCAGTCCCTCGTGGATCGCGAACATCGAGTCGAGGGTGGTGTGGTCCTCGGCGTCGAGGGTGACGGTCGTACCGATGGCGGCGGCGGCCTCGACGACGGGGCGGACGTTGGCGAGGGCCAGTTCGTGGCCCCCCTCCAGCGCCTGGCCGAACATGGACAGCTTCACCGACATCTCGACGCGCTCGCCGAGGCCCAGCTCGCGCAGGCGGTCGATGAGCGCCAGGTAGGCGTCCCGGGCGGCGCCGGCCTGCTCGGGGGTGGTGATGTCCTCGCCGACGACGTCCATCGTCAGCTCCAGGCCGCGGCCCGTGAGCTCCTCGATGATCGGGACGATGTCCGTGACCGACTCGCCGGGGATGAAGCGGTCGACGACCTGCTTCGTCACCGGGGCCGCCGAGATCAGACGTCGCATCCGGTCGCTGCGCGACGCGGCGAGAATCACGGGACCCAGCACGGGGCACCTCCACAACACATGCCAGACAGGCCGCGATCCGACGATTTGGATACGGCACGGGGAACCACCGTGATAGTCAAGGATCCCTCCGATCGTGGGCCATCGACAGCTGTCACGCATCCGTGCAGGGGATCTCAGACAGATGTATGAAGGCGGCCGTGAATTGCGGGAGAATGCCCGGGTGACGTCGGAATTCAAGGGTGACTACCAGGAGCTGGTCGACGAGATCTCGGAGCTCCTCGGCGTCCCGGCGACCCTGGAGAACCGCGACTTCGAGCTGATCGCCTTCGGGGCGTACGACAGCGAGGGCGATCTCGATCCGTCGGCGCTGGACCCGGTCCGCACCCGCTCGATCCTGACCCGGCGATCGACGGCGGCGGTCCGCACCTGGTTCGAGGGGTTCGGCATCACCCGGGCGACCGGACCGGTACGGATCCCGCCGACCCCGGAGGCCGGCGTGTACCGGGGGCGGATCTGCCTTCCGGTACGCCATCGGGGTGTCGTCCTCGGCTATGTGTGGCTGCTCGACTCCGATCCGGGTCCGACCGACGCCCAGCTGGCCGCGGCCATGGAGGTGGCCGGGCGGATCGGGGCGCTGCTCGCGGACGAGGCGCAGGCGGGGGCCGGGCTCGGCCGGGAGCTGCGGGCGGTGCTGGTCGCGGAGGGCGGCTGGCAGCGGGACATGGCGGTGGCCGAACTCCGTACCGCCCTCGGCACCCGCGCGGACGCCCCGCACACCCTGGTCTGTGTCGCGCCCTGGCCGTCCGCCGGCCCGGACGACGCCCCGTCCCCGCGCACGGTCCCGCACGCCACCGCGCTGTGCGCCCTGCCCTGGGGCGCGACGGGCCACAGCCTCGCCGTACTGGTCCGGCTGCGCAGCACGGACACGGCCACGCCCGCCCTGACGGCCGCCGCCCGGCTGCTCAAGGAGGCGGAGGAGGCCCGGTCGGCGACGGCCCGCGGGGCCGGGGCACGGACGGCGGCGGCGGTCGCCGCGGGGCTCGCGGGGCCGGTCCCGGCGCCGCAGGGCTGCGCCGCGGGGGTGGGCGGGGCCCGGACCGGGCTGGCCGGGCTGGGCGCGGTCTGGCAGGAGGCCACGGCGGCCGCCCGGGCGGCGCTGGCGGAGCCGCGGCTCGGGCCGGTCGCCCAGTGGGCGGAGATCGGCCCGTACCGACTGCTGACCGCGCTGCCGCCGCAGGCCCCGCAGGACCCGGCCGTGGCCCCGCTCCTCACCCCGGCCCACCACGAACTGGCCCGCACCGCCGAGGCCTACCTCGACCACGCGGGCCAGGCGGGCCGCACGGCCACCGCGCTCGGCATCCACCGCCAGACCCTGTACTACCGCCTGTCCCGCGTCGAACAGCTCACCGGTCTCGACCTGGACGACGGCGAGGACCGCCTGCTGCTGCACATGGCGTTGAAGGCGGCCCGGCTCGCCTGAGGTGCGCGTTCCCGGTGCCTTGCGGGGAGGCCGACCGGCGTATGCTCCGCGTGTTCACATCAAGGGTGTCGGCGGGGGCGGACGATGGGTGACTCGGGTCCGGACATACGGCAGGGCGGCGCCGCCCTGCCGGTGGAGGGGCGCCGGGCCCGCGGACGGCTTCGGCCGGGCCGCCGGGCGGCCGCGCTGGGGATCGGGGCGCTCGCCCTCGCGGGGTGCGCGTCCGGAGCCGTCTGGCTCTTCCGGGACGACCTGCCCCATCCGCTCGGCGACGAACGGGCCTGCGCCGGAAGCGAGCAGCGGCTGCCGGACCGGATCCTCGTCCATGGCACGCCGATCCCCTCCGACGCCGCGGACGTCCACTACTTCACCCGGAACGGCAGGGCCGCCGTGTCCTTCCGCAGCGGCCTGCTCCCGGACTACCTGCGCGACGCGGGCATCGTGCCGGCGGGCGCGGACCTGTTCGACGAGCGCCACGGCAGCGTCGGCGTGGCCGGGGAGCCGCACAAGCTCCCGGACGGCCTGTGCGGGCCCGCCCTGCAGAGCCCCGTCTGGTACTACCACTCCGTTGACGGCGTCCGGGTCACCGTGGAGCGCTCACCGCTGTACGGCGACGCGCTCCGGTTCCCGGCCCGCGCTGTGGTGACGTACCCGCTCGGCTGACCCGGCGCACCGGCGCCGGCGTCCTGGGCGGGTCAGCTGCGGTTCGCGGCCTCGACGATCTGGCGCAGTCCCTCGGTGAGCGCGTCCCCGTCGGGTGCGGTCTTCGGGTCGAAGGTCCATGCGGAGATCAGGCCGGACATCAGGGTCATGTAGAAGCGGCCGAGGGTGTCCGCGGTCTCGTCGGAGACCTCCTCCTCCGGTACGCCCATCATCAGTGAGGTCAGTCCGCGGCCGCCCTCGCGCTGGGCGCGGGCCAACTGGTCGCGCACCTCGGGCATCTGATCACCCATCGCCATGATCTCCACGCTCAGCCGCCACATCGTGCCGGGCTCACGCATGCTGCCGACGATGTTCGTCCACACCTCGCGGAACCGTTCCAGGGAGCCGGGAGCTCCGGTCAGCCCAGCGTCGCCGCCCTCGAAGGACATCTCCTCCACCAGCGCGATGTAGGCCTGGGCGAGCAACGCGTCCTTGGAGCCGTAGTGGTAGCCGATCGAGGCGAGATTGGTGCCCGACTCCCTGACGATGTCGCGCGCCGTCGTCCGCGCGAACCCCTTCTCCAGCAGGCAGCGCTTGGCGCCTTCCAGCAGATCCTCACGGTGTCCCATGCCGACCACCCTACCCGGGTTCCATACAACCGTCCTAGACACGTGAATTATACAAACGTTCTAGACAATCGTTTAAGACGCTCGTACATTCCTTGGCATGACGAACCCGACGAGCACGACGACCGCACAACCGACCGCCGGCTCCCTGGCCGGACGCCGCGAATGGACCGCGCTCGGCGTACTGATGCTTCCGCTGCTCCTGGTCTCGATGGACGTCTCGGTCCTCTACTTCGCCCTCCCGGCGATCGGCGCGGACCTGGCCCCGAGCGGCACCCAGCAGCTGTGGATCCTCGACATCTACGGCTTCGTCCTGGCCGGTCTGCTGATGACGATGGGCGCCCTTGGCGACCGCATCGGCCGCCGGCGCCTGCTGCTGTTCGGCGCCGCGGCCTTCGGCGGCGCCTCGCTGCTCGCCGCGTACGCCGACAGCGCCGGGACCCTGATCGCCGCCCGCGCGGTCCTCGGCATCGGCGGCGCGACCCTGATGCCGTCGACGATGGCGCTGCTGCGCACCATGTTCACCGACCCTGGCCAGCGCGCGAAGGCGATCGGCCTGTGGTCGGGAGTGATGACGGGCGGGATCGCGCTCGGCTCGGTGATGAGCGGGATCCTCGTCGAGCACTTCTGGTGGGGCTCGGTCTTCCTGGTCAACCTCCCGGCGATGGCCCTGCTCCTGGTCGTCGGCCCGTTCCTGCTCCCGGAGTCCCGCACCCCCTCCCCCGGCCGCTTCGACTGGCTGAGCGTCCCTCTCTCGCTGGCCGCCGTGCTCCCCGTGGTCTACGGCGTCAAGGAGATCCCCTCCGAGGGCTGGCACCCGCTCTACGTCGTCTCGGTCACCGTCGGCCTGCTCTTCGCCGTCCTCTTCGTCCACCGTCAGCGCACCACCGCATCCCCGCTGATCCCGCCGGCCCTGCTCACGGCCCGGGGCTTCACCCCGGCGCTGGTCCTGAACCTGGTCGCCTCGCTCGCGATGATGGGTTCGGCGATCTACACCACGCAGTACCTGCAGTCGGTCCTCGGGATGAGCCCGCTCGCGGCGGCGCTGTGGAGTCTGCTGCCCTCGGTGTTCATCGGAGCCGCGGGGCCGCTCACGGCACAGCTGGTGCAGCGGGGCGCCGACCGGGGGTACGTGGTCGCCGGCGGTTTCGCGGCCATGGCGGCCGGGTTCGTGCTGCTCGCCCTGACCGGCACCGACGCGCTGTGGCTGGTGCTGACCGGCGCCGGCGTCCTCGCCTGCGGGATGGTCGCGATCGTCTCCCAGCTGACCGACCTCGCGATGACCGGGGCTCCGGTGGAGCGGGCCGGGACGGCGTCCTCGCTCCTGGAGACGGCGGCGGAGTTCGGCGGTGCGCTCGGCATGGCCGTCCTGGGCTCGATCGGTACGGCGGTCTACCGCCACGAGATGCCGGCCACGGCTCCGGCAGGCGCTCGCGAGACCCTGGGCGGCGCCCTGGCGACGGCGGCCCGGCTGCCGGGACCCGCGGGAGAGTCCCTGACCCGGGCCGCGCGGGAGGCCTTCACCAGCGGGATGCAGGGGGCCGCGATCGCGGGAGCGGTACTGCTGGCACTGGCGGCGGTGGGGGCGGGGGTGACGCTGCGGAGGCGGTGACCATACGGCTCAGGGGGTGACCACACAAACGCCGGACGGGCTGAGTAGATCAGCCCGTCCGGCGTTTGAGGACATGACGCGAGCCTTCCAGCCCACCGAGTCGGGTGGGCGGGTGGGCGAGAAAAATCAGACCAGGTTCACCGAACGAGCCGACGTGGCCCCGATCTCCGCCTCGACCTCGGCCAGCACGCCGGAGGCCACCGTGTCGTCGACGGTCAGGACAGCGAGCGCCTCGCCCCCCGCCGCCGCACGGGCGACCTGCATGCCGGCGATGTTGATCCCGGCCTCACCGAGGATGCGGCCGACGGTGCCGACGACACCCGGACGGTCCTCGTACCGCAGCACCAGCAGGTGGTCGGCGATCGCGAGGTCGACGTCGTAGTCGCCGACCGCGACGATCTTCTGGAGGTTCTTCGGGCCGGACAGCGTGCCGGACACCGAGACCTCCTCGCCGCTGCCGAGGGTGCCGCGCACGGTGACGACGTTGCGGTGGTCGGCCGACTCGGAGCTGGTCGTCAGCCGTACCTCGACGCCGCGCTCCTGCGCGAACAGCGGGGCGTTGACGTACGACACCGTCTCGTCGACGACATCCTCGAAGACGCCCTTGAGCGCGGAGAGCTCCAGCACCTTCACGTCGTGCTGGGTGATCTCGCCGTAGACCTCGACGTCGAGGCGGACCGCGACCTCACCGGCGAGCGCGGTGAAGATGCGGCCCAGGCGCTCCGCGAGGGGCAGGCCCGGCTTGACGTCCTCGGCGATGACACCGCCCTGGACGTTGACCGCGTCCGGGACCAGCTCGCCGGCGAGGGCGAGGCGGACGGACCGGGCGACGGCGATGCCCGCCTTCTCCTGGGCCTCGTCGGTGGAGGCGCCGAGGTGCGGGGTGCAGACGACCTGGTCGAGCTCGAAGAGCGGGGAGTCGGTGCACGGCTCCTTGCTGTAGACGTCGAGGCCGGCGCCGGCGACCCGGCCCTCCTTGAGCGCCGCGTACAGCGCCTCCTCGTCGACGATGCCACCGCGCGCGGCGTTGACGATCCGCACCGACGGCTTGACCTTGCGCAGTGCCTCGTCGCCGATCAGACCGACCGTCTCGGGGGTCTTCGGGAGGTGCACGGTGATGAAGTCGGCGACTTCGAGCAGCTCGTCCAGGGACAGCACCTTGACGCCCATCTGGGCGGCGCGGGCGGGCTGGATGTAGGGGTCGTAGGCGACGACCTTCATGCCGAAGGCCGACATGCGCTGCGCGACCAGGGCGCCGATCCGGCCGAGGCCGACGACACCGAGGGTCTTCTCGGCGAGCTCGACACCGGTGTACTTGCTGCGCTTCCACTCGCCGTTCTTCAGCGCGGAGTTGGCCTGCGGGATGTGGCGGGCGCTGGAGATCAGCAGACCGCAGGCCAGTTCGGCGGCGGTCACGATGTTGGAGGTCGGGGCGTTGACGACCATCACGCCGGCCTTGGTGGCGGCGGAGACGTCGACGTTGTCCAGGCCGACGCCGGCTCGTGCGACGACCTTCAGCTTCTTCGCCGCGGCGATGGCCTCGGCGTCGACCTTGGTGGCGGAGCGGATCAGGATCGCGTCCACGTCGGCGATGGCGGGGAGCAGTTCGGCTCGGTCTGCTCCGTTGGTGTGCCGGATCTCGAAGTCCGGGCCCAGCGCGTCGACGGTGGCGGGCGACAGCTCTTCAGCGATGAGTACGACAGGTTTCGAGCTCACGTGAGTCCTCACATGTCCAATGCGGACGGCCGTCCCGACGGCCGCAGGCGGTGGAGGTTGGCTACCGCGTGGAGACGCACGACGCTGTGGGCCTGACGCGTATGTAGTACGGCAGTGTAGTGGCGGGACGGAGGTCGTCCTGCGCCTCTGCGGAAGGATCACCCGTCCGAGCTTCGACGGGCTGGACAACAGGGCCGGGGCGGCTCGCCCCGGCCCTGTCACCTGAGGCTCACGCGTCTTCGTTCACCCAGGACATCAGCTTGCGCAGCTGCTTGCCGGTGGTCTCCAGCAGGTGCTCGGAGTCCTGCTTCTTGTACTCGTTGTACTTCTTCAGACCGCCGTGGTACTCGTCCATCCAGTTGCGGGCGAAGGTGCCGTCCTGGATCTCGGCGAGGACCTGCTTCATCTCGGCCTTGGTGGCGTCGGTGATGATCCGCGGGCCGGTGACGTAGTCGCCCCACTCGGCGGTCTCGGAGACCGACCAGCGCATCTTCTCCAGGCCGCCCTCGTACATCAGGTCGACGATGAGCTTCAGCTCGTGCAGGCACTCGAAGTAGGCGATCTCCGGCTGGTAACCGGCCTCGACCAGGGTCTCGAAACCGGCCTTGACCAGGGCGGAGGTACCACCGCAGAGGACGGCCTGCTCACCGAACAGGTCGGTCTCGGTCTCCTCGGTGAAGGTCGTCTTGATGACGCCGGCGCGGGTGCCGCCGATGCCCTTCGCGTACGACAGCGCCAGCGCGAAGCCGTTGCCGGTGGCGTCCTGCTCGACGGCCACGATGCACGGCACGCCGCGGCCCTCCTCGTACTGACGGCGCACCAGGTGGCCCGGGCCCTTGGGGGCGACCATGCAGACGTCGACGCCGGCCGGGGGCTTGATGAAGCCGTAGCGGATGTTCAGGCCGTGGCCGAAGAACAGGGCGTCGCCGTCGTTCAGGTTCGGGGCGATGGACTCCTCGTAGACCTGGGCCTGGATCGGGTCCGGGACGAGGATCATGATGACGTCGGCCTCGGCGGCGGCCTCGGACGGGGTCACCACGCGCAGGCCCTGCTCCTCGGCCTTCGCCTTGGACTTGGAGCCCTCGTGCAGACCGACACGCACGTCGACACCCGAGTCGCGCAGCGACAGCGCGTGGGCGTGACCCTGGCTGCCGTAGCCGATGACCGCGACCTTGCGGCCCTGGATGATGGACAGGTCGGCGTCGGCGTCGTAGAACAGCTCGGCCACTTTGGGTTCTCTCCTTGGTGTGCAGGTGTTGCGTCCCACCGTATGACGGTGGGCGGACGGGAAGTTTCGGGGTCTCGGCATACGGGCGGCCGGCGGGCCGAGGCGGATCGTCGGCCGCCCGTGTCAAGCCTTACGCGGATCGGTCGAGGGCGCGCAGCGACCGGTCGGTGATCGAACGGGCCCCGCGTCCGATCGCGATGGTGCCGGACTGCACCAGTTCCTTGATGCCGAACGGCTCCAGCATCTTGAGCATCGCGGTCAGCTTCTCGCTGCTGCCGGTGGCCTCGATGGTGACGGCGTCCGGGGAGACGTCGACGGTCTTGGCGCGGAACAGCTGGACGATCTCGACGATCTGGGAGCGCGTCTCGTTGTCGGCGCGCACCTTCACCAGAACGAGTTCGCGCTGAACGGCCGAACCCGGCTCCAGTTCGACGATCTTGAGCACCTCGACGAGCTTGTTGAGCTGCTTGGTGACCTGCTCCAGCGGCAGCGCCTCGACACTCACCACGATCGTGATGCGGGAGATGTCAGCGTGCTCGGTGACCCCGACGGCGAGCGAGTCGATGTTGAAGCCGCGGCGGGAGAACAGGGCGGCGATGCGGGCCAGGATGCCCGGCTTGTTCTCCACCAGGACGGAGAGCGTGTGCTTGGACATTTTCTTCTGCGTCTCTCTCTCAGCGTCTCTCTTGGTGTCTCTCGCTCAGTCGTCTTCGTTGTCGCCGAAGTCGGGGCGGACGTCCCGGGCGGCCAGGATCTCGTCGTTGGAGGTGCCGGCGGCGACCATCGGCCACACCATGGCGTCCTCGTGGACGATGAAGTCGACGACCACGGGGCGGTCGTTGATGGAGTTCGCCTCCTCGATGACCTTGTCGAGGTCGTCCGGGGACTCACACCGGATGGAGTAGCAGCCCATGGCCTCCGACAGCTTGACGAAGTCGGGGACCCGGGTGCCGCGGGCGTCCGGGTTCACGTCGTCGGGTCCGGAGTGCAGCACCGTGTTGGAGTACCGCTGGTTGTAGAAGAGGGTCTGCCACTGGCGGACCATCCCGAGGGCGCCGTTGTTGATGATGGCGACCTTGATCGGGATGTTGTTCAGGGCGCAGGTGGTCAGTTCCTGGTTGGTCATCTGGAAGCAGCCGTCGCCGTCGATCGCCCAGACGGTCCTGCCCGGCTGGCCGGCCTTGGCACCCATGGCGGCCGGGACCGCGTAGCCCATGGTCCCGGCGCCGCCGGAGTTCAGCCAGGTGGCGGGCTGCTCGTACTGCACGTAGTGCGCGGCCCACATCTGGTGCTGGCCGACGCCCGCCGCGAAGATCGTGTCCTCGGGGGCGAGCTGCCCGATGCGCTCGATGACCTGCTGCGGCGAGAGCGACCCGTTGTCGGGCAGGTCGTAGCCCAGCGGGTAGGTCTCGCGCCAGCGGTTGAGGTCCTTCCACCAGGCTGCGTACCTTGACCTGGCGGCCTCGCCCTGTTGGCCCTCGCTGTGCTCCTTCTGCACCGCCTGGATCAGGTCGGCGATGACCTCGCGGGCGTCGCCGACGATCGGCACGTCGGCGGCGCGGTTCTTGCCGATCTCCGCGGGGTCGATGTCGGCGTGGACGATCTTCGCGTACGGGGCGAAGCTGTCCAGCTTGCCGGTGACGCGGTCGTCGAAGCGGGCTCCGAGGGCGACGATCAGGTCGGCCTTCTGCAGCGCGGTGACGGCGGTGACCGCACCGTGCATGCCCGGCATTCCCACGTGCAGCGGGTGGCTGTCGGGGAACGCGCCGAGCGCCATCAGGGTGGTGGTGACGGGCGCTCCGGTGAGCTCGGCGAGGACCTTGAGCTCGGCGGTGGCGTGCGACTTGATGACGCCGCCGCCGACGTAGAGGACGGGCCGCTTCGCGGAGGTGATCAGCTTGGCGGCCTCGCGGATCTGCTTGGCGTGCGGCTTGGTCACCGGACGGTAGCCGGGCAGGTCCATGACCGGCGGCCAGGAGAAGGTGGTCTTCGCCTGGAGGGCGTCCTTGGCGATGTCGACGAGGACCGGGCCCGGGCGGCCGGTGGAGGCGATGTGGAACGCCTGGGCGATCACCCGGGGGATGTCCTCGGCCTTGGTGACGAGGAAGTTGTGCTTGGTGATCGGCATGGTGATGCCGACGATGTCCGCCTCCTGGAAGGCGTCCGTGCCGATCGAGGAGGACGCGACCTGCCCGGTGATCGCCACGAGCGGCACCGAGTCCATGTGCGCGTCCGCGATCGGCGTCACCAGGTTCGTCGCACCCGGGCCGCTCGTCGCCATGCAGACGCCGACCTTGCCGGTGGCCTGCGCGTAGCCGGTGGCCGCGTGGCCCGCGCCCTGCTCGTGCCGGCACAGGACGTGGCGCACCCGGGTGGAGTCCATCAGCGGGTCGTAGGCCGGCAGGATCGCGCCACCGGGGATGCCGAATACCGTGTCAGCGCCGACCTCCTCAAGCGAGCGGATGAGGGACTTCGCACCCGTGACGTGCTCGACGGTCGGGGTGTGCTGTCCTCCGGAACGGGGCCGCGGCTGCGGATGGTGGGCCCCGGTGGCCTGCTCGGTCATCGGCATTCTCTTCTCGATGCTGAGGGTTTTTGCGAGGTTCGTACGGATTTTTGCCGCCGTACGTCTGATGCTGGTGCAACAAAAAACCCCTCGTGCCAAAAGGCAAGCGAGGGGAGCGCGCCGGTGTGGTCGCTGGGGATTCCGGATCGTCCTCCGGTGGGTCCCAGCTCAGCCGACGCGCTGTCCAAGTACGAGAATTCGGGTGCGCATGGAACTGACCCTCCCTCTGACGCGCACCACGTGTCAAGTGGGTGGGACGGGAGTCTCATTATGTGAGCGTAGGCCACTTCCGCCTCCGAGCACGGCGGGTACACCGGCAGGCACACCACCGGTGTACACCCCCGGGCCGCTTCCCGCGAACGCCGGCTCGGCCGGTGCGTGCGGAACCGGATAGTGGCCGGACCCGAGCGCCCGGCGCAGCCGGTACTCGTCCACCGGACCGGAGAACGACATGCCCATCCCGTGCGTGCACCCCATCGCGCGGAGCGCCGTGACCTGCTCGGGCAGGTCCACGCCCTCGGCCACGGACTGCAGGCCGAGATCGCAGGCGATCCGCAGCAGCCCGCTGGTGATCTTGTGCAGCCGGGCCGACTCGACGACCCCCTCGACCAGGCTGCGGTCGAGCTTGAGCACGTCGACGGGGAGCTTGCGCAGGGCCGTGATCGCCGCGTAGCCGCTGCCGAAGCCGTCCAGCGCGATCCGGACACCGTGCCGGCTGAGCGCGGTCAGCCGCCGTTCCAGCTCGTCCAGCGGGACCCTGGGGTCGGTGTCGGACAGCTCCAGGAGCAGCGCCCCCGAGGGCAGCCCGTGCCGGGCGAGCAGGGCCTCCACGGAGCCGAGCGGCGAGGACCGGTCGAGCAGCCGTCGGGCGGACGTCCGGACGGCGACCGGCACCACGAGCCCGCCGGCGGCCCGCTCGGCGGCCTGCTCGACCGCCTCCTGGAGGATCCAGCGGTCCAGTTCGGCCGTCTTGTCGCTGTCCTCGGCGACCCGCAGGAACTCGGCCGGCGTGAACAGCACCCCCTGCGAGGAGCGCCAGCGTGCCTGCGCGGAGACCGATTCGATCCTGCCGTTCTCCAGGCACACCACGGGCTGGTGCAGCAGGGCGAACTCGCCGTCGTGCAGGGCGGCCCGCAGCCGGGTGGCCAGCTCCGCCTTGCGTACGACGTCCTGCTGCATCTGCGGCTTGTACAGCTTGACGCAGCCCTTGCCGGCCGACTTGGCGCGGTACATCGCCAGGTCGGCGTTGCGCAGCAACTCGCCTGCGCCCAGACCCGGTTCGGCGAAGGCGACACCGATGGACGCGTTGACACGGACATCGTTGCCGTCAATGGCGTACGGCTGGGAGAGGGTCACCCTGAGGCGGTCGGCGAGCTCCAGGATGTGCCGCTCCCGGGCACTGCGGTCACGGGTGCCGTCGCCGACGATCAGCGCCGCGAACTCGTCGCCGCCCAGCCGGGACGCGGTGTCGCCCTGGCGGACCGCGTCCTGGAGTCGGCGCGCGGCCTGGACGAGCAGTTCGTCCCCGGCCTGGTGCCCGATCGTGTCGTTGACGGCCTTGAACCCGTCCAGGTCGATGAAGAGCACCGCCGTGTTCCTCAGGGCCGGGCCCCGGTCGGAGGAGCGGCGGCCGGACAGGGCCTGCTGCACGCGCCGGGTGAACAGGGCGCGGTTGGGCAGGTCGGTCAGCGGGTCGTGCTCGGCGTTGTGCTGGAGCTGCGCCTGCAGGCGCACTCTTTCGGTCACGTCCCGGCTGTTGAAGATGAGGCCGCCGTGGTGGCGGTTGACGGTGGACTCGACGTTGAGCCAGCCGCCCTCGCCGGACCGGAACCTGCACTCGATGCGGGTGGTGGGTTCCTCCGCGGAGCTGGCGGCGAGGAAGCGGCGTACCTCGTGCACCACGCAGCCCAGGTCCTCCGGGTGGATGAGGCTGGCCAGTTCCGAACCCACCAGGTCCTCGGCGGACCGGCCGTAGACCCCGGCGGCGGCCGGGGAGACGTACCGGAGCATGCCGTTCGGCGCGGCGATCATGATGACGTCGCTGGAGCCCTGCACCAGGGAGCGGAAGTGGTTCTCCTGCTGCGCCAGTTCCTGGGTGAGGGTGATGTTGTCGAGCAGCATGATGCCCTGGCGCACCACGAGCGCGAGGACCACCAGGCCGGCGGTGATCAGGACGACGTGGTCCGGGCTGCGGCCGTTGAGGACGTTGTAGAGGATGCCCAGGGTGCACACGGCGGCGGCCAGGTACGGGGTGAGGGCGGCCAGGGACCCGGTGATCGGCCGTCCGGCCGGGTACCGGCTGTGATCCCCTCCCGGGGCGGGCGCCGGCGGCTGCTTGGCCGCCGCGGCACGGCCGCCGGGCACGTGCTCGTGGACCACGCGCGTGTGCCCCTCGGGATCCTGGGCGCCCTGCGGCCGGGGGGCGGCCCAGGGGGCGTACGCGAGCAGCAGCGAGCCGGCGAACCAGCCCGCGTCAAGGAGCTGGCCGGAGCGGTAACTGCTGTGCAGCAGCGGCGAGGTGAACAGGGCGTCGCACATCACGGTCAGGGCGAGGGCGCCGATCGCGGTGTTCACCGCGGTGCGGTTGCCCGGCGAGCGCCGGAAGTGCAGCGCGAGCACCATGCTGACCAGGGCGATGTCCAGCAGCGGGTACGCCAGCGAGAGCGCGGTGTGCGCGACGCTGGGTCCGTCGAACCGGGCGGCCTGGGCGAGCGCGAGGCTCCACGACAGGGTGAGCAGCGAGCCGCCGATCAGCCAGGCGTCCAGCGTCAGGCAGATCCAGCCGGCCCTGGTCACCGGCCGCTTGGCCAGCACCAGCAGGCCGACGATGGCGGGCGGCGCGAAGCACAGGAAGAACAGGTCGGCGTAGCTCGGGCTGGGCACGGGCCGGTGGAGCACGACCTCGTACCATCCCCAGACTGCGTTGCCCAGGGCCGCCATCGCCGAGGAGAGGGCGAACAGCAACCAGGCAGGTCGAAAGCGGACCCGCGGGGAGCGGGCGTAGAAGAAGCACGACACGGCGGCGGTGCCGGCGGCCGCGGTCAGACCGAAGTCACCCATGAACAGGGCGATCTGGTTCGAGCCCCAGTCGAACGCGGAACCGACGGCGTATCCCGCGCAGATCAGGGCCAGGACGAGTTGGCGGACCACGCCGGTCCCGCCGCCGGTCGCCGGCGGCCGGGGGTACGGCTTCCCCGCCGGAGGCTGCGCCCGCAGCGCTCCGGGGAGGGTGGTCGTCACAGGGGTCGGCGTCGTCACCGGACCCTCCCGGTCCGCACCGCTCCCGGGTCCCGCGGGTCCCGGTGCGCCGGGTGGGCGTGCCTCCTGCGTCCGCTGTGCCTGTGGTGGTGATGGCTGGTGTGGTGGCCGCGTCTGCGCGCAGCTGTGCGCCAGGGTCGCCGCCGGCGGCTCCGCCGCGTCGGATCGTTCGTCCATAGGCCGTGCATCGCCCGTCGCCCCCCTCACAAATCTGAAATGTCCATCCCCGGCGCCGTACGGTGCGCGGCGCAGCCCCTTCCGGGACGATACACCAGTCTCGTCACTCAGGGACATAGCTTCTCTACGCTCCGTGACGACCAGTGGGCTATGCGCGCACGCACCGCGCTCGGAAGGTTGCGGACCGTACCGGAAGCGGATTACACGCGTATTGCCGTGATGGTCAGTTGTCGGTGGATCCCGTCGTCAAAATCACGTTTCGCAACGGCTCCCGGTTCACGAAACGGTTCAGCTGTTCGGTGACGAGGCGCTTGGCGCGCGGCAGGAAGGCCGAGGTGGGGCCGCCGACATGAGGGCTGATCAGCACGCCGGGCGCCTGCCACAAGGGGTGTCCGGCCGGCAGCGGTTCGGGGTCGGTGACGTCCAGGGCGGCGGTGAGGCGGCCGCTCTCCAGCTCGGCGAGGAGGGCCTTGGTGTCCACGACGGGCCCGCGCGCGACGTTCACGAGCAGTGCGCCGTCCTTCATCCGTGCGAGGAACTCCGCGTTGACCAGGCCGCGCGTGGTGTCCGTGAGGGGCGTGGTGAGGATGACGACATCGGCTTCCGGAAGCAGATTCGGCAGTTCGGTGAGCGGATGCACGGGACCGCGCGCCGAGGCGCGCCCGGAGCGCGCGACGCGCGCCACCCGCGCAACCTCGAAGGGCACGAGCCGGTCCTCGACGGCCGAACCGATGGCGCCGTAGCCGACGATGAGCACGGACTTGTCGGCGAGGGCCTGGTGGAAGCCGCCCTCCCAGTGCTCCTGCCGCTGGGCGCGGACGAATCCCGGGATGCCGCGCAGGGAGGCCAGGGTGAGCGCGAGCGCGAGTTCGGCGGTGCTCGCCTCGTGCACGCCGCGGGCGTTGCAGAGCTGCACCCCGGGGACGATCAGGTCGAGGGCCGCGGTCATGTCGTCGACGCCCGCGGTGAGGGTCTGGATGAGCCGCACGTTGCGCATTCCCGCCAGCGGGCGCACCTTGACGGGCTGCCGCTTCATGTAGGGGACGACGTACACGGCGCAGTCGGCGGGGTCACCGGGAAAGTCCTGGTCGCCGTTCCAGAAGAGGTAGTCGAGGCCGTCGGGCAGGTCCGTGAACTCGTCGGGCGGGATGGGCAGCCATGCGTCTCGGGTCATGGTCAGGAGGCTATGTCAGGGGTGTGGCGGCGGGCGGGTTAGGTTGGGAGCTCAAGAAGGAGGTTCACGGGCTGGTGGAGCGCAGGACGATCGGCGCGGGGGCGCTCGCGGTGGGGGCCGTCGGACTCGGGTGCATGCCGATGAGCTGGGGGTACAGCGGGTCGCGGCAGCGGGGCGAAGAGTCGCTGAGAGCGGTGCACCGGGCGCTGGACCTGGGCGTGACACTCCTTGACACGGCGGACATGTACGGTCCGTTCACCAACGAGCTGCTGCTGGGGCGGGTGCTCAGGGAGCGGCGTGCGGAGGCCTTCGTGTCGACGAAGGTGGGGCTGCTGGTGGGCGACCAGCACATCGTGGCCAACGGCAGGCCCGGCTATGTGAAGCGGGCCTGCGACGCGTCGCTGCGGCGGCTGCAGACCGATGTCATAGACCTCTACCAGTTGCACCGCGCCGACCCCGAGGTGCCCGTCGAGGAGACCTGGGGCGCGATGGCGGAGTTGGTGCAGGCGGGAAAGGTGCGGGCGCTGGGGTTGTGCGCCGTGGGGGCGCGCGGGGGGCGCAGGTCCGGCGCGCGGCTGCACGACGCGACCCTGCGGCAGCTGCAGCGGGTGCAGCAGGTGTTTCCGGTGAGCGCGGTCGAGGCGGAGCTGTCGGTGTGGTCGCCGGAGGCGCTGGAGTCGCTGCTGCCGTGGTGTGCGGCCCGGGGGGTGGGGTTCCTCGCGGCGATGCCGCTGGGCAACGGCTTCCTGAGCGGGACGCTCACTCCGGGTGAGGGTTTCGAGCCGGATGACCTGCGGGCGCGGCACCCCCGCTTCACGGCGGAGATGATGGCGGCGAACCAGCCGATCGTGGCGGGGCTGCGGAGGGTGGCGGGCCGGCAGGGGGGTGGCGGCGTCACCGCCGCTCAGGTGGCGCTGGCGTGGGTGCTGGCGCAGGGGACGCATGTGGTGCCGGTGCCGGGGACCAAGCAGGGGCGTTGGGTGGCCGAGAACGCCGGTGCGGTGGAGGTCCGGCTGACGGCGGAGGATCTGGCGGAGCTGGGCGGGCTGCCTGCTGCGCAGGGCTCTTGGGACTAGCCCGGAGACTGCCGTGCTCTGCCGGTGGTCCGGTGCGGCGCCGTGGGGGCTGGTCGCGCAGTTCCTCCCCCAGCCTTCGGCCGGGGGTACCCCCAGCGCCCCTTTCGGGGCACTGTCAGCGGGCGTTCGCCTCAGGACCGCCCGGCAGCCCCGCGCACCTTTCGGGGCACTGTCAGCGGGCGTTCGCTTCAGGATCCGCCCGGCAGCCCCGCACCCCTTTCGGGGCACTGTCAGCGGGCGTTCGCTTCATGATCCGCCGGACAGTCCCGCGCCCCTGACGGGGTGCGTTGTACTACCGTCGGTCTGAGGAGCCGAGGCCTGTTCGAAGGGATCGTGATCGTGCGACGTCGAGGTGGGGCCGCGGTGTTGGTCATGGCCGGCGTGCTGCTGGTGGCGGGCTGTTCCTCCGGCGGTGGTGGCGGGGGCCTGCCCACGCCGACTTGGGCCGGGGGGTCGTCGGCGGACTCCTCCGGGGCCTCCGCGTCCGTCGGGGCGTCGGAGTCGGCGGCGCCCGCCACGGGGTCGGTCAAGGTGGTGCGTACCGTCGCCGAGGGGCTGAAGTCGCCGTGGGGGCTGGCGCCGTTGCCGGACGGGACGGGGCTGCTGGTCTCCGACCGGGACGACGGGACGATCAGCAAGGTCGACGAGAAGACCGGGAAGATCACGGAACTGGGGGTCGTCTCCGGGGTGTCCGCGGCCGGTGAGGGGGGCCTGCTGGGGATCGCGCTCTCCCCCGACTTCGCCTCCGACCACATGATCTACGCGTATTTCACGTCTGCCTCCGACAACCGCATCGTCCGCATGCTCTGGGACGAGAGCAAGCCGCCCAAGGAGCAGCTGGGCGCCCCCGACACGATCTTCAAGGGGATTCCGAAGGGGTACATCCACAACGGCGGGCGGATCGCGTTCGGCCCGGACGGCATGCTCTACGCGGGGACCGGGGAGAGCGGACAGCGGGGGCTCGCGCAGGACAGGAAGTCGCTCGGCGGCAAGATCCTGCGGCTGACGCCGGAGGGCGACCCGGCCCCCGGCAACCCGTTCCCGAGCTCCCCGGTCTACACCTACGGCCACCGCAACGTGCAGGGCCTGGCCTGGGACGACAAGCAGCGGCTGTTCGCCTCGGAGTTCGGGCAGGACACCTGGGACGAACTGAACGCCATCAAGCCGGGCGGCGACTACGGCTGGCCGGACGCGGAGGGCAGGTCGTCGGACCCGAAGTACGTGAATCCGGTCGCCCAGTGGCACACCGACGACGCCTCCCCGAGCGGCATCGCCTACGTCGACGGCGTCATCTGGATGGCCGCTCTGAAGGGGCAGCGGCTGTGGCGTATCCCGTTGGACGGCACCACCGCGGCCGCGGCTCCGCAGGCCTTCCTCACCGGTAGGTACGGCCGCCTGCGCACGGTCGTGGCGGCCGGGGGCGGCAAGGTGTGGCTGGTGACCAGCAACACCGACGGGCGGGGCAAGCCGAAGCCGGGCGACGACCGGATCCTGGAGCTGGAGGTGAAGTAGCCCGCGCGGGCGGCGCCGCTCACGCCTCCTCGTCCCCGGGGTCCGCCGCTGGCTCGTCCTCGGCCGCCGACTCCGCCGTGGGATCCTCCTGCGGAAGCCGTATGACGACCTTGCCGGACGCGAGGTCTATCGGCCCGCGCCCCGGATCCGTGTCCCCCACGTCCTCCCGGGTCAGCTCCAGCCGCTTCTGCTCCTCGTGGGTGTGTTTGCGGCCGGGTGCGAACAGCTCCTCGAACATGTTGAACACGGTGCCTCCTCCGCCGTCCCCTTACCTGGTCGGGTCGAGTGCCTCGGCGGGGAACATCCCCAGTCTGTGTGCCACCGCCGCCGCCTCGCCCCTCCCTGCAACGCCCAGCTTGCCCAGAATGTTCGAGACGTGGACGCTCGCGGTCTTCGGGGAGATGAAGAGCTCCTCGGCTATCTGGCGGTTGGTACGGCCTGCCGAGACCAGGCGCAGGACGTCGCGCTCCCGGCTGGTGAGGCCGAGGCTCTCGACGGGGTCGAGGACCGGGCGGGCGGGGCGGGCGGCGAGGGTGAGGCGGGCGCGCTGGGCGAGAAGGGCGACGGCCTCGGCGAGCGGGCGGGCACCGAGGTGGTCGGCGACGGCCCCGGCCAGCCGGAGGAGTTCCGTCGCGCGGTCGCGTTCGTCGTCCCCGGTGGCCTCTTCGAGCAGGGCCTGGGCGAGGCGGCGGCGGACCCGGGCGAGGTCGTAGGGGCGGTCCAGGCGCTCGAAGTCGGTGACCACGTCCGACCAGACCGCGGCGGTGCCGGTGCCCCGGGCGCGGTGCAGTTCGGCACGGGTCCAGCGCTCGTACGCCTGCCACAGGGGTGCGACGGTGGCGAGCTTGCGGGTGGTCTCGGCGAGCCGGTCGAGGGTCTCGGCGCGGCCGTCGGCCGCCGCGGGCAGGGCGCGGGCGTCGGCCTCGGCGGTGGCGGCGGCCAGCAGCAGGGGCCAGCCGTAGCGGTGGGTGCCCGGCGGGAAGCCGGCCGCAAGGGCGCGGTCCAGCTCGGTGCGGGCGTCGAGGAGCCTGCCCTCCGCGGCGGCGACGCCGATCGCGATCCGGGCGACCGGCAGCTGTGCCTGGGGCATCGGGTCGTGGGTGCCGTAGTGGGCTCGCGCGATGGCGAGCCTACGGGCGGCCTCGGCCGTGTCGCCCCGGGCGAGGGCGATATGGGCGAGGTGCAGGGCGCCGGCGCCGCGGGGCTTGGCGCTGGCCGCGGATCCGAGGGCGCCCGCGGCGGCTTCGGCGGCCTCGTCCCACCGGCCGAGCGCGTACAGCGACTCGGAGAGGTTGCCCCAGACCCATGCCTCGGCGTCCAGCAGGCCGTATTTGCGGGTGAAGGCGATGCCTTCGCGCTGGATCGGCACCGCCTCTCGGGAGCGGCCGACCGACTCCAGCTCGGAGGGGAGGTTCGTGTAGGCGCGGCCCGCGACGTGGGCGACGCCTTCCTGGAGCGCGGCGTCCTTGACGCGCTCCAGCTCCGCGAGGCCGTCGTCGACGTCGCCCGCGTCGACCATGAGGGTGCCCAGGGTGACGCGCGCGTTGAGCTCGATCTCGCGGGCGCCCACCATCCGCGCGTACTCCACGGCCCGTTCGGCGGCGGCGAAGGCCTCCGGGCCCGGCTCGTGGAGCATGGACCAGGCGGCGGCGTTGGCCAGCACGTCGGCGTGCACCTCGGACGGCGGCAGGCCGCGCACCAGGTCCTGGGCGGTGCCGAGTTCCTGCCGGCCGTCGCCGCGGGCCAGGCCCTGGACCAGCCGGGAGCGCTGTACCCAGAACCAGGCGGCGCGCTGCGGGTCGTGCTCGTCCTGGAGGATCCGCAGCGCCTTCTTGGTGATCTTCAGGGCGCGTTCGCGCTCCCCGCAGAAGCGGCCGGCGACGGCCGCCTCCGCCATCAGGTCCAGGTAGCGCAGCGGGGTGGTGGCGGGATCGCAGCCGCAGGGAGGGTAGACGTCGGTGTAGTCGACGGGGCGCAGGGCCGCGCGGACCTCCTCGGGGGCGGTGTCCCACAGCTCCATCGCCCGCTCCAGGAGCCGCAGTTGTTCGCTGTAGGCGTGCCGGCGGCGGGCCACGACGGAGGCGTCGAGGGCGGCGGGCAGGGCCTTGGCCGGGTCGTGTGCCTGGTACCAGTAGCTGGCCAGGCGGGTCACGCGCGCGTCGGCCGGCACCAGCTGGGGGTCGGCCTCCAGTGCCTCGGCGTAACGGCGGTTGAGCCGGGAGCGTTCGCCGGGCAGCAGGTCGTCGGCGACGGCCTCGCGGACCAGGGAGTGCCGGAAGCGGTAGCCGTCGCCTGCCGGGGTGGCGGTGAGGAGGTTGGCGCCGACGGCGGCCCGCAGCGCCTCGATCAGGTCGTCCTCGGCGAGCTGGGCGACGGCGGCCAGCAGCCGGTACTCGACGGTCGAGCCGCCCTCGGCGACGATCCGGGCGACCCGCTGGGCGCTCTCGGGCAGCGCCTCGACCCGGACCAGGAGCAGGTCGCGCAGTGAGTCGGTGAGCCCGGTGCAGCAGCCCTCGGCGCCGGCCACGGCGAGTTCCTCGACGAAGAAGGCGTTGCCGTCGGAGCGTTCGAAGATGTCGTCGACCTGGGCGGGGTCGGGTTCGGCGGCGAGGATGCCGGCGATCTGGCGGCCGACCTCCTCACGGGTGAACCGGGCGAGTTCGAGGCGGCGGACGGTGCGCAGCCGGTCGAGTTCGGCGAGCAGGGGGCGCAGCGGATGGCGGCGGTGGATGTCGTCGGAGCGGTAGGTGGCGAGGACGACGAGCCGGCCGGTGCGCAGGGTGCGCAGCAGGTAGGCGAGGAGGTGGCGGGTGGAGGCGTCCGCCCAGTGCAGGTCCTCCAGGGCCACGACCACCGTGCGCTCGGCGGCGACCCGCTCCAGGAGGCGCGCGGTGAGTTCGAAGAGGCGGGCCATGCCCTGTTCGTCATGGCGGCCGGAGGTGGCCTCGCCGAGTTCGGGCAGCAGCCGGGCCAGCTCGTCCTCCTGGCCCGCGGCGGCCTCCGCCAGCTCGTCGGGCAGCGCGGCCCGCAGCGCGCGCAGCGCGGTGGAGAAGGGGGCGAACGGCAGCCCGTCGGCGCCGATCTCCACGCAGCCGCCCAGGGCGACGACCGCGCCCCGGCGGCAGGCGGCGGTGGTGAACTCCTCGACCAGCCGGGTCTTGCCGACACCGGCCTCGCCGCCGAGCAGCAACGCCTGCGGCTCGGCGGCCCCGGCACGCTCCAGCGCGTCGTTCAGTGTGTCCAACTCGTCGTTGCGGCCTACGAACACGGGACTCACGGACCTGGTTTCCACAGGCCAGAGCATCGCATGGGCCACGGAACCGGCGGCAGCGGTTTTCCACAGCACCGGTGCGCTTGTCGTACCGGTGGACGGCAACGGGGGAAGCCGGTGGCCGACCCCCGTGCGGCCACCGGCTTCCCCGTTTCCGGTCTCCGGGCGGTCTGTCCCGCCCGGCCCTCCCGTGTTCACGCGGCGCGCGGGAGCCGGCGCCGGCCACGGCGGTCGGTATGGGCCTCCTGCGCCGCCAGGGCGTCTGCCGTCGCCGTCGCGTGCCCCGCCGCCCGGGCCTCGCGGCGGGCGGCGCGGCGGGAGCGGACGGCCTCGCGGGCGAGACGGGCGTCCTCGGCCTGCCGGCGCAGTTCGGTGGATCGGATCTGGTGGAGTTCGTACTCGAACATGGTGGTGTCCCTTGTGAGATCGGGTGATCGGGCTTCGCTTTCCGCGATGTCTCCACCTTCGTCTCCCAGGGGGGTGTGCCACATCGGGAGAGTTCCGCATCTTCGCGGGGCCGCCGGACCCCGGACACGCGTAAGGGGCCTCAGACCGTCCGTAAGGTGCTTACGGACGCCCTAAGGCCCCTGCCCGAACTGGGCCGTCGCGGCGGACTCAGCTGGTCGACGGCACTCCGAGGAGGGCGTCGGAGTACTTGAGGACGGCGAGCAGCAGGCCGATGACACCGAGCGCGACACCCGCCCAGGCGACCGACTTGATCCACGGCGCCTGCGGCTTGCCGGGGGCGCCGAAGGCGGGCCGGGCCAGCACCACGACGCCGGTGAGCAGCGCGGCCAGCGCGAACAGGCCGGCCCACAGCGCGGTGGTCGCCCACGCGTCGCCGTACACCTCCTTGACCTGCTTGGCGACGCTCGCGGTCGACGAGGTCTGGAGCTGGCCGACGAGGGTCTCACGGGCGGCGGCCACCGTTCCGATCCAGCCACCCGTGAGGGAGACCAGGCCGAGCACGGCGGAGACGACGGCGGCGGCACCCTGGCCGACCCCGGACGGCCCCTCGGCCTCGGCCAGGTCCCCGGCAAGGTCGGCGTCGTCCTCCGAGTCCTCCAGGTCCTCAGCGTCCGCGGCGTTCTCCGCGTTCTCGGCGTTCTCCGCGTTCTCGGCGTCGAGGTCGGTGTCCGCGCCGGCGGCCGCCGCCGATTCGGTTCCGGTCTCGGTGGCGGACTGCGGCGCGTCGTCGGCGCTCTTGGTGACGCTCACCTTCTCCTGGTCGGTCGTGGCCTCGGCGCCCGTCTCGGCACCGGTCTCGTCAGCTGTCTTGGTTCCCATGTCCGGCACCGTACGGATCCTGTCTGAGAGGCGTCTTAATGATCGTTCGCAGCGGCACGCGCGCGTGCTTCACGCCATTCGGGGGCGAGGATCGACCACACCTCCAGGTCGTGCCGTACGCCACCATAGGGGTGCGCCTGACGGCGTACGCCATCGCGGGTCATCCCCAGCCGCCGGGCCACGTTCAGGCTGGGCTCGTTGCCCGAGGCGGCGACCCACTCGATCCGGTGGATGCCGCGCTGGTCGACCGCGAAGTCGAGCAGTACCCGCATGGCGCGCGTGACGAGTCCGCGCCCGGTGCCGGCCGGCTCCAGCCAGCAGCCGACCTCGGCGTTCCCGTGTTCGGCGTCGAAGTTCAGGAAGAGCACCCCGCCGACGAGCGTGCCCTGAAGCCACAGGCCGTGCAGGGAGGCGGTGTCGGCGGCGCGCATGTCGGCGTACCGCTGGAGCATGGCCCGTGCGGCAGGCACGTCCGTCTCCTTGGAGCCGAAGGAGATGAACTGTCCGATGAACTCCCGCCCGCGGTCCAGGTGGGCCAGGAACTCCTCGGCGTGCCAGGGCTCCAGTGGGCGCAGTTCGGCGTCGTCGCCCAGGGATATCGCGTACATCGTCTTCTCCAGTTCCACCGCGTCCTCGATCGGCACGTCGAGCCTCTCATGTGCGGCGCGGTGCCCGGGCGGCCCGATGCCGGTCCGGGGCGGGTGCGTCAGTCGAACTGGTCGCCGAGAGCCATGGTCATGACCCCCAGGATCATCAGCCACAGCGCCCAGCGGGTACGGCCGCGGGCCCCCAGCACCGCCGCGAGCACGCACACGGCGGACCCGGAGCCGTAGGCGGCCGGCACCAGGGCGGGCACCCCGCCGCCCACTCTCATCAGCGCGGCGGTGAGCCCCATCAGGGCCAGCAGCGCCCCGGTCACGGTGGCCGTCCAGCGGGCCCTGCGGGCGTCCTCGCAGAGGTCCTCGTCCTCGTCGTCCGCGGCCTCCACCCCGGTTGTCCCGGGTTCGGCGTCGGATTCGGCGTGTGCGGTCATGGCGGGCGAGCGTAGTGCCCGCACCTGAGGAAACCGGCTGCGAACCAGCTGGACAACTGCCGGCTTCCGCTGGTCAGCCTCCGTCGGCCCCTCGCCGACGACCGAAGCGGGTGCGTTGTTTGACGGTCCGAATGAGCTCCTACGCATCGACCTTCACTACGAAGATCACAAGGAGCCCGTTCAGCCATGTCCGACGCCGTCTCTCCCGCACCGTCGAAGGACCCCTCTCCCAGTGGAGGTGGTACGGCCCCGGAGGCGCTGCCTCCGGGGCCGTACCAGGTGCGTGGCGCTCGCTCAGCCCTCGCTGACGCCCAGCTTCTCCAGGATCAGCTCCTTGACGCGGGCCGCGTCGGCCTGGCCACGGGTCGCCTTCATGACCGCGCCGACCAGGGCGCCGGCCGCGGCCACCTTGCCGCCGCGGATCTTGTCGGCGACGCCCGGGTTGCCGGCGATGGCCTCCTCGACGGCGGCGGTCAGGGCGCCCTCGTCGGAGACGACCTTCAGGCCGCGCTTGTCGACGACCTCGTCAGGGGTGCCCTCGCCCGCGAGGACGCCCTCGATGACCTGCCGGGCCAGCTTGTCGTTCAGGTCACCCTTCGAGACCAGCTCGGTGACCCGGGCGACCTGCGCCGGGGTGATCGCCAGCTCGTCGAGCGAGGTGCCCGACTCGTTGGCGCTGCGCGCCAGTTCACCCATCCACCACTTGCGGGCGGAGGCCGCGTCGGCCCCGGCGTCGATGGTGGCGACGATCAGGTCCAGCGCGCCGGCGTTGATGATCGCCTGCATCTCCACCGCGGAGACGCCCCACTCGGCGAGCAGCCGGTTGCGGCGGGCCAGCGGCATCTCCGGCAGCGCGGCGCGGATCTCCTCGACCCACTCGCGCGAGGGCGCCACGGGGACCAGGTCGGGCTCCGGGAAGTACCGGTAGTCCTCGGCCTCCTCCTTCACGCGGCCCGAGGTCGTCGACCCGGTGTCCTCGTGGAAGTGCCGGGTCTCCTGGACGATCGTGCCGCCGGAGGACAGCACGGCCGCGTGCCGCATGATCTCGAAGCGGGCCGCGCGCTCCACGGACCGCAGCGAGTTCACGTTCTTGGTCTCGGAGCGGGTACCGAACTTCTCGGTGCCGATCGGGCGCAGCGACAGATTCACGTCGCAGCGCATCTGGCCCATCTCCATGCGGGCCTCGGACACACCGAGCGCCCGGATGAGCTCGCGCAGCTCACGGACGTACGCCCGCGCGACCTCGGGAGCGCGCTCGCCCGCGCCCTCGATCGGCTTGGTGACGATCTCGATGAGCGGGATGCCCGCGCGGTTGTAGTCGAGCAGGGAGTGGGACGCGCCGTGGATACGGCCGGTGGCGCCGCCGACGTGCGTCGACTTGCCGGTGTCCTCCTCCATGTGGGCGCGCTCGATCTCCACGCGGAAGGTCTCGCCGTCCTCCAGCTGTACGTCGAGGTAACCGTTGAAGGCGATCGGCTCGTCGTACTGGGAGGTCTGGAAGTTCTTCGGCATGTCCGGATAGAAGTAGTTCTTCCGGGCGAAGCGGCACCACTCGGCGATCTCGCAGTTCAGCGCGAGGCCGATCTTGATCGCGGACTCTACGCCGGTCGCGTTGACGACCGGGAGCGCGCCGGGCAGGCCGAGGCAGGTCGGGCAGGTCTGCGAGTTGGGCTCGGCGCCCAGCTCGGTCGAACAGCCGCAGAACATCTTGGTCCTGGTGCCGAGTTCGACATGGACCTCAAGGCCCATGACGGGGTCGTAGGACGCCAGCGCGTCCTCGTACGACACCAGGTCGGTCGTGGTGGTCACGGTGAAACTTCCCTCTCAGCCCAGCAGGACGTCGTCGTCACCCAGCCGCTTCAGCTCGCGGTAGAGGATGGCGAGGCCGGTGACGATCGCGACGGCGGACACGGTGGCGTCGATGAGCCGGAGCGTGTCGTGCTCGGCGCGGGCCTTCTTGATCTGCTTGGCGACACCGACCGCGCCGAACGCGGTGGTGGCCATGGACAGGTACGTACCGGACTTCGACTTCTTGAAGCCCTTGGCCTTCGACAGTGCGTTGCTCACAGCGACGGTGCCTCCTCAAGGAGCGGGTGACCCCACCTTTCCACGAAGGCGGCCTCGACGGCGGCGCCGACCTTGTAAAGGCGGTCGTCCTTGAGCGCCGGGGCGATGATCTGCAGGCCCACCGGGAGGTTGTCCTCCGGGGCGAGACCGCAGGGCAGCGACATCGCCGCGTTGCCCGCGAGGTTCGTCGGGATGGTGCACAGGTCGGCCAGGTACATCGCCATCGGGTCGTCGGCGCGCTCGCCGATCGCGAAGGCGGTGGTCGGCGTCGTGGGCGACACGATGACGTCCACCTGCTCGAAGGCCTTCTCGAAGTCGCGCGTGATGAGCGTGCGGA
Source organism: Streptomyces sp. NPDC001507 (assembly GCF_042894765.1). NCBI lineage: Bacteria > Bacillati > Actinomycetota > Actinomycetes > Kitasatosporales > Streptomycetaceae > Streptomyces > Streptomyces sp. NPDC001507. Next base: position 79,373 of record NZ_JBIAVV010000014.1, on the reverse strand, counting down.
CCTTCTGGGCGGAGCCGTAGTACGCGTCGTAGTACCCGCTGCTCAGCGCGTAGGTGCCGAGCATGATGCGGCGCTTGACCTCGGGGCCGAAGCCCGCCTCACGGGTGAGCGAGGTGACCTCTTCGGCGGAGTGGCCGCCGTCGTCGCCGGTCCGCAGGCCGTAGCGCAGGCCGTCGAAGCGGGCGAGGTTGCTCGAACACTCGCTGGGCGCGATCAGGTAGTACGCCGACAGCGCCAGGTCGAAGGACGGGCAGTCCAGCTCGACGATCTCGGCGCCCAGCTCCTTCAGCAGCGCGACGGACTCGTCGAACCGCTGGATGACGCCGGCCTGGTAGCCCTCGCCGCGGAACTGCTTGACCACGCCGACGCGCATGCCCTCGACGCTGCCGTTGCGGGCGGCCTCGACGACCGGCGGCACGGGCGCGTCGATGGAGGTGGAGTCCATCGGGTCGTGTCCTGCGATGACCTCGTGCAGGAGGGCCGCGTCCAGGACCGTACGGGCGCACGGGCCGCCCTGGTCCAGGGAGCTGGAGAAGGCGACCATGCCGTACCGGGACACCGCGCCGTACGTCGGCTTGACGCCGACCGTGCCGGTGACGGCGGCGGGCTGGCGGATGGAGCCGCCGGTGTCGGTGCCGATGGCGAGCGGCGCCTGGAACGAGGCGAGGGCGGCGGACGAGCCGCCACCGGAACCACCGGGGATCTTGGTCAGGTCCCAGGGGTTGCCGGTCGGTCCGTACGCGCTGTTCTCGGTGCTCGACCCCATGGCGAACTCGTCCATGTTGGTCTTGCCCAGGATGACCACGTCGGCGGCCTTCAGCCGCTTGGTGAGCGTGGCGTCGTACGGCGGGATCCAGCCTTCGAGGATCTTCGAGCCGACCGTGGTCGGGATGCCCTCGGTGGTGAAGATGTCCTTGAGCGCGAGCGGCACGCCGGCGAGCGGGCCGAGCTTCTCGCCCCGGGCCTTCTTCTCGTCGACGGCGCGGGCCTGCGCCAGGGCGCCCTCGCGGTCGACGTGCAGGAAGGCGTGCACCTTCTCGTCGACGGCCTCGATCCGGGCGAGGTGGGCCTCGGTGACCTCGACGGCCGTGAGCTCGCCGGCGGCGATCTTCGCGGCGATCTCGGCGGCGCCGAGCTTGATGATGTCCGTCATGGCTGTCTAGTCCTCCCCCAGGATCTGCGGCACCTTGAAACGCTGCTGCTCCTGGGCCGGGGCGCCGGAGAGCGCCTGCTCGGGGGTGAGCGAGGGACGGACCTCGTCCGCGCGCATGACGTTCGTCAGCGGCAGCGGGTGCGAGGTCGGCGGTACGTCTTGGTCGGCGACCTCGCTGACGCGGGCGACCGCGCCGATGATGTCGTCCAGCTGGCCGGCGAAGTGTTCGAGTTCTTCGGGCTTCAGCTCCAGACGCGCCAGCCGGGCGAGGTGGGCGACCTCCTCGCGCGTGATGCCAGGCATGCAGCGTTCCTCTGGGGTGAGTGTGTGTGGTTTGGAGCCAATCCTATGGGGCGGGGCCCGATGACCGTGAAACGGTTTCCTCCGGGCCCCGAAACCTCCGTGCGTCCGCGGCTCAGTCCCGGGCGTCCCAGGCCTCGCTCCGCAGGTAGTGGTTGTCGTACAGCTCCTGCACCTCCGGGCTGTCGGCGAGCAGCCTGACGCCGACCGGGTCACCGCCGACGACCTCGGCGTCGGCCTCCCGCACGATCACGGATTCATCGAACTTCGGCACGAACAATGACATTTCCGAACCCCCGGTTGATGACGAGACGCCGACGCGGTCAGACGAGGAAGAGCAGGGTGGCGCTGATCAGTACAACGATCGCGGTGGCGAAGTGGATCCCGTAGGCGACCGCCTTGGCCCCGCCGTTCCGCAGCACCGTCACCGTGTCCCCGAACGGTATGAGGGCGACGCAGAGCATGAACCAGGCCTCGGCCTGCGCGCCGGAGAAGGCCAGCAGCGCGAGCCCCACGACCCCGAACGTGCCGTCCCTGAGGCCCTTGACCGTGAGGTAGGCGCGGGCGTCACCCGCCGGGTCGGCGGGCACGCCGTAGCCGGCGGCGGCAGGCCCCGGCTGGAACAGGAACCGGTAGCCGAGGAACAGGCAGAACAGGTCGAGCAGGACGGCGAGCGTGTAGGCGGTGACGGTCATGGTGGCCCCCTGTTGGTTGTTTTCTAGCAGCGCTAGGACTGATAGCGAAGCTAGCAGAGCATCGACAGATTGGCTAGCGCTGCTAGAATCCGAAGCATGTCGATTCAGAACCGCCGGGAACGCGAACGGGCTGAGCGCGAACGGCTGATCGTCACGGCCGCCCGCGAACTCGCCGAGACGGAGGGCTGGGACGCGGTGACGACCCGCCGCCTGGCCGCCGAGATCGAGTACAGCCAGCCGGTCCTCTACAGCCACTTCAAGGGCAAGGACGCGATCATGGCGGCGGTGGCCGTCCAGGGCTGTGCGGACCTGGCGGAGGAGCTACGGGCGGCACACGCGTCGGTGACGGGCACCCGGGAGGCACTGGCCGCGGTGGCGACCACGTACACGTCGTTCGCGCGCCGTCGCCCGGCCCTCTACGACGCGATGTTCACCCACCTGGTGGACCTCCCGTTCGCCACCCCCGAGGCCCCGGAGCCGCTGCAGGCGGCCTTCGGCGAAATCCTGCGGGCGGTCGAGCCGATCACCGGCGCCGGCGAGAACGCGGGCGCCCTGACCGAGACCTTCTGGGCAGCCCTGCACGGCCTGGTGACCCTGATGCGCAGCGGCCGCCTCCCGGAAGAGGCCCACGAAACGAGACTGGCGCTCCTGGTCGACCACTTCGTCACTCCGTGAGGGGCAGGCCCCCTACTTGTGCCTTTTGCTTTTAGGGGCGCTGGGGGCACCCCCGGCCGAAGGCTGGGGGAGGAACTGCGCGACCAGCCACAACGCACCCGCACCCGCCGACACCACCGCACCGCCACGGCAGACGCTCACCTCTTGAGAAACGGTGAACGGGCGGGCGGGTGGGAAACTACTCGGCGGCCGGCAGAGCCGCCCGCGGCCGCTGCCACCCCCGCGCCCCCCGCGCCAGCAACCACGCCGTGGTCTCCTCCGGCGGCATCGCCGCGGCCACCAGCCACCCCTGCACGGCGTCACACCCCAGATCCCGCAGCCGCTCCCAGGTCTCGTCGTCCTCCACGCCCTCCGCGACCACCAGCAGCCCCAGCGAATGCGCGAGGTCGACCGTGCAGCGCACGATCTCCGCGTCCTCGTTGTCGACCGCCAGCCGGGCCACGAAGGACCGGTCGATCTTCAGCTCGCTCACCGGCAGCCGCCGCAGGTGCACGAGCGACGAGTACCCGGTGCCGAAGTCGTCGAGCGACATCTTCACGCCGTGCCCGTTCAGCCCCGCGAGGGTGTCGGCGGCCCGCTGCGGGTCCTCGAGCAGCACGTGCTCGGTTATCTCCAGCTGCAGCGCCCCGGCCGGTACCCCGTGCCGCGCCAGCCGCGCCGCCACCAGCCCCGCGAACCCCGGCGTGTGGACGTCGCGCGGCGAGACGTTGACCGCCACCGGCACCCGCAGCCCCTGCGCCCGCCACTCGGCGACCTGGCCGAGCGCGGTTTCCAGCACGTACTCCGTGAGGTGGGGCATCAGCCCGGAGGACTCGGCGATCGCTATGAACTCGTCCGGCGGCACCTTCCCGCGCTCCGGGTGGACCCACCGCACCAGCGCCTCGAGGCCGGCCACCTGTCCGTCGAAGCGGACCTTCGGCTGGTAGTGCAGCTGCACCTCGTGGGCGTCCAGGGCGCGCCGCAGATCGCCCAGCAGGCCCAGCCGGTCGGGGGTGTTGGAGTCCCGCTTGGACTCGTACACCTCGACGCCGGTCCGGTCCCGCTTCGCCTGGTACATCGCCACGTCCGCGCGGCGCAGCAGTCCCTCCGCGTCGAGCGCGTGGTCGGGGAAGACGGCGACCCCCGCGCTGGCCTCCAGGACGAGGGTGAGGCCGTCGAGGTCGAGCGGCGAGGAGAGGGCCGTGACCAGGCCCCGCGCCACCCGGGTGGCCGAGGTCGTGGAGTCGGCCACCGGGAGTAAGACCGCGAACTCGTCGCCGCCGAGCCGGGCCGCCTCCGCACCGCGCGGCAGCGCGGCCCGCAGCCGGTCGGCTATCTGGAGGAGCAGCCGGTCACCGGCGAGATGACCGAGCGTGTCATTGACCGAACGGAACCGGTCGAGGTCGATCAGCATGAGGGCGGAGCGGGCGCCGATGCGTTCGGCGTCGTCGAGGGCGGTCCAGATCCGTTCCAGCAGCCACTGCCGGTTGGGCAGTCCGGTCAGCGGGTCGCGCAGCTGCTCCTCGGCGCGGGCCCGGGCTATCCACAGGGTGGAGTCGAGGGCGACCAGCGGGATGGCGAACAGCGGCAGCAGCAGCGGCTGGGCGACGGTGACCACGCAGATCAGCGGGGCGATGCCGAGCAGCGCGACGGCGACCAGGCCCTGCCGCATCAGGGCGGTGCGCGCGACGGTGGGCAGGCCGCCGCCGCGGGGGGCGTGCAGGTACCAGAGCAGGGCGCGGGTGACGGCGAGGTAGGCGGCCGCGACGAGCACGACCTCGGGAGCGGTGGCGACGCTCCAGCTGCCGGGGTTCCAGGGTGACTCGACGGTCGGGACACGTCCGAACACGAGGAGCACCAGCGCGCCGGCACCGATGCCGAGGATGTCCACCGCGCCGTGCAGGACGCCCTGCCGCCAGCGGTGGCGCCTGGCTATGCCGACCAGGACGACGACGGTGAGGCTGACCATGCCGGCCGGCACCCAGCCGTACAGGAGGAGGACGGCGAGGGTGAGGGCGGCGCCGGAGCCGGTGCCGCCCCACCAGCGGGCGCGCCCCAGCAGGACGAGGTGGCCGACGATGATGCCGGTCAGCACGGCCAGCGACCAGCCGACCGTGCCGGACGGGAAGAGGGCGTGGTCGTCGGAGAACGCGCGGTAGAACCCGGCGCCGAGGACGAACGCGGCGGCCGCGACGACTGCGGCGGGCAGCGCGGGCCAGGACAGATGCCGTTCGTGCTCGGTGCCGACCAGGCCGGGCGGCGGTTCGACGGCGGCCAGCGGCAGCGGGTCGCGCGCGTCGGCCGCGGCGCTCACCGCCGGCATGCCCGGGGTACCCGGCATGCCGGGGCGCCGGTCGCCCCGCCCCGTCCACCGGCTCCCCCGCCACGCGCACGCCCGGCGGCGCAGCGGCAGCCGCGCGCCCGTGGCGGCGCTCTCGGTCGGTTCCATTCCCGTCCCTCTCACAGCCGGCGGTGCCCACGCCATGCGGTCCGTGCCCTGCCGGAGCACGGGAATGCCCCGACCGAGCTGGGCACGGCAGGTGCACGTCTCAACAGTAGGCCGCAGAAGGCTTCCACGGGCAGCGGTCGTAGACGGTTGCCCGATTGCGCCCCGGCCACCCGTATGCATCTGATATGCGCCGAACGGGTGGCCTTCAACCGCTACTCCCCGGTCGGAAGGGCGACTTCGGCCGCGGCTTCCGGTCCCTGCTCCAAAAGGACGACGAATCCGTCCTCGTTGAGAACAGGAACCTTCAGCTGCATCGCCTTGTCGTACTTCGATCCGGGGTTGTCACCGACGACCACGAAGGCGGTCTTCTTCGACACCGAGCCGGTCACCTTGGCGCCGCGGCTCTGCAGTGCGTCCTTGGCGCCGTCCCGGGTGTAGTGCTCCAGGGTTCCGGTCACGACGACGGTGAGGCCCTCCAGCGGACGCGGCCCCTCGTCCTCTCCCGTGGACTCGTCCTCCAGCGGGACGCCGGCGGCCTTCCACTTTCGGATGATCTCTCGGTGCCACTCCTCGGCGAACCACTCCTTGAGCGCGGTCGCGATGATGCCGCCGACGCCGTCGATGTTCGACAGCTCCTCCTCGGTGGCCTGCTCGATGCGGTCGATGGAGCGGAACTCGCGGGCCAGCGCCTGGGCGGCGACCGGTCCGACGTGGCGGATGGACAGGCCGTTGAGGAAGCGGGCGAGCGGGCGGGTCTTCGCCTCCTCGATCTTCTGGAGCAGCGCGAGGGTGTTCTTCTTGGGCTCGCCCTTCTGGTTGGCGAAGACCGTGACGACCTTCTCCTCGCCGGTCTTCGGGTCGCGCTTGGGCAGCCCGCTGTCCGGGTCGAGGACGTACGCCTTGATGGGCAGCAGCTTCTCGACGGTGAGGTCGAACAGGTCGCCCTCGTCGACCAGAGGCGGGTCGGCGGGCTCCAGCGGCCGGGTGAGCGCGGCCGCAGCGACCCCGCCGAAGTGGTCGATGTCCAGGCACTCACGGCCCGCGAGGTAGGAGACGCGCTCTCTCAACTGGGCCGGGCAGGTGCGGGCGTTGGGGCAGCGCAGATCGATGTCGCCCTCCTTCATCGGCCGCAGCGGCGTCCCGCACTCCGGGCACTCGGCCGGCATCACGAACTCCCGCTCGCTGCCGTCCCGCAGGTCGACGACCGGGCCGAGGATCTCCGGGATGACGTCACCGGCCTTGCGCAGCACCACGGTGTCGCCGATCAGCACGCCCTTGGCCTTGACGACCTCCTGGTTGTGCAGGGTGGCGAACTCCACCTCGCTGCCGGCCACGGTGACCGGCTCGACCTGGGCGTACGGCGTGACCCGCCCGGTGCGGCCGACGCCCACCTTGATGTCGATCAGCTTGGTGTTGACCTCTTCGGGCGCGTACTTGTACGCGATCGCCCACCGGGGGGCCCGCGCCGTCGAGCCGAGACGGCCCTGGAGCCGGATCTCGTCCAGCTTGACGACGACACCGTCGATCTCGTGCGCCACGGAGTGCCGGTTCTCGCCGTAGTAGGCGATGAACTCCCGCACGCCGTCGAGGCCGTCGACCACCCTGTTGTGCGGGGAGGTGGGCAGGCCCCAGGTCTTGAGCAGGTCGTAGGCCTCGGAGAGCCGGTTCAGACCCTCGAAGCCGGCCAGGGCGCCGATGCCGTGCACGACCATGTGCAGCGGGCGGGAGGCGGTGACCCGCGGGTCCTTCTGGCGCAGCGAACCGGCCGCCGCGTTGCGCGGGTTGGCGAACGGCTTGTCACCGGCCGCGACCAGGCGTTCGTTGAGCTCGGCGAACTTCTCCATCGGGAAGTAGACCTCGCCGCGGATCTCGACCAGGTCCGGGACCCGCTCGCCGTGCAGCCGGTCCGGGATCTCCGCGATCGTACGGACGTTGGGCGTGATGTCCTCGCCGGTGCGGCCGTCACCGCGGGTCGCCGCGCGGGTGAGGCGGCCGTGCTCGTAGGTGAGGTTGACGGCGAGACCGTCGACCTTCAGCTCGCACAGGAAGTGGTACTCCTGCTCGCCCAGCTCCTTGTGGATCCGCTCGGCCCAGGCCGCCAGGTCGTCGTCGTTGAACGTGTTGTCCAGCGACAGCATCCGCTCGCGGTGCTGGACCGACGTGAACTCCGTCTCGTACGCCCCCGCGACCTTCTGGGTCGGCGAGTCGGGCGTGCGCAGCTCGGGGTACTCGTCCTCCAGCGCCTCCAGCGACTTGAGGAGTTTGTCGAACTCCGCGTCGCTGATGACCGGAGCGTCGTTCACGTAGTACCGGAAGCGGTGCTCCTCGATCTGCTCAGCGAGCCGCGCGTGCTTCTCCCGTGCCTCGGCGGGCACTGCCGTCTCCGCCTGCTGCTTGTCGCCGGCCACCGTGTTCCTCCCGTTACTCTGGGTTGTCCGCGAGTGATCTCGCCGCCCGGACGCAGTGGGCGAGTGCCTCCCGGGCGTACGCGGGGGAAGCGCCCGCCAGCCCGCACGCCGGGGTGATGGTGACGGACTCCGCGAGAAGCCCCGGTCGCAGCCCCAGCCTGCGCCACAGCGTCCTGACACCCATGACGCTACCGGCAGGGTCTGACAATGCCGTGTCCGTGCCCGGCACGACACCGGCGAAGAGCCGGGTACCCGCCTCCACCGCCTCGCCGAGCACGTCGTCGTCACGTTCGGTGAGGAGCGAGAAGTCGAAGGAGACGGCGGCCGCCCCGGCGCGCCGCAGCAGCGCGAAGGGAACGTCCGGGGCGCAGGAGTGGACGACGACCGGGCCGTCGGCGTGGACGCCGAACACGTCGCGCAGGGTGGACTCGACGACCTGGCGGTCGACCGCGCGGTGGGTGCGGTAGCCGGAGGCGGTCTTCACCTGGCCGCGCAGTACGGCGGTGAGCGACGGCTCGTCGAGCTGGAGCACCAGGCGGGCGCCGGGGACGCGCCGCTGCATCTCGGCCAGGTGGAGACGCAGGCCCTCGGCGAGGGAGGCGGCCAGGTCACGGCAGGCGCCGGGGTCGGAGAGGGCGGACTCGCCGTTGCGCAGCTCCAGGGCGGCGGCCAGCGTCCAGGGCCCGACCGCCTGCACCTTCAGCGGGCCCGCGTACTCCTGGGTGAACTCCTCCAGCGCGTCCAGGTCCTCGCCCAGCCAGGACCTGGCCCGCCGGGTGTCGCGGCCCGGCCGGTCGCCGATCCGCCAGCCGCTGGGCTCCACGCGCGCGTACAGCTCGACGAGCAGGCCCGCGGTGCGGCCGATCATGTCGGCGCCGGGGCCGCGGGCGGGCAGCTCGGGCAGGAAGGGGAAGTCCTCGAAGCTGCCCGTCGCGGTCTTGGCGGCCTCGCGGGCGTCGGTGCCGGGGAGCGAGCCGACGCCTGTGGCGGGGCCGAAGTCGGAGATTGCGTTCACGGGAGGAGCCTAAGCGGGGTGGGCGGTCCCGTGTGCGGCGGTGCGGGTCCGGCGGGGCACGCTCATGGCTGGTCGCGGAGTTCCTCCCCCAGCCTTCGGCCGGGGGTGCCCCCTGCGCCCCTGACGGGGCGCCGCACACAGGCTCAGCCGGGAAGCGGGCCCGGACGCACGGTCAGGTCGTTGATCTCCGCGTCCCTCGGCAGGTCCAGGGCCGTCAGGATCGTGGTCGCCACCGACTCCGGGTCGATCCAGCGCGCCGGGTCGTACTCCTTGCCCTCCTGCTGGTGGACCTTGGCCTGCATCGGGCTCGCCGTGCGGCCCGGGTAGACCGAGGTGACGCGGACGCCGTTGCCGTGCTCCTCGGCGCGGAGGGAGTCGGCGAGGGCCTTCAGGCCGTGCTTGGAGGCCGCGTACGCCGACCAGCCCGAGTGCGCGTGGAGACCCGCGCCGGAGTTCACGAACAGCACGTGACCGCGGGCGGCGCGGAGTTGGGGCAGGAAGTGCCGGGTCAGCTCGGCCGGTGCGATCAGGTTGACGTTGAGCTGGTGGCGCCAGGACTTCGGGGTCAGCTCGCCGACCTCGCCCAGGTCGACGACGCCGGCGATGTGCAGCAGCGAGTCCACCCGGTCCGGGAGGCTCTGGTGGGAGAAGGCCCAGGAGAGCTTGTCCGGGTCGGCCAGGTCGCCGACCAGGGTGCGGGCGCCGGGAAACCCTGCGGCCAGTTCCTTCGCTCGGCCCGCGTCGCGCGCGTGCAGTACGACGTCGTCCCCGCGCGCGTGCAGGCGCCGGGCCACCGCGGCGCCGATGCCGGAACCGGCGCCGGTGATCACATGAGTTGCCATGGGGGCCATGCTCGCATCAGCGGGTGCCGCGGCCTGTCTCCAGGTACGTGATCGCCTCGGCGGGGTCCTCCGCGAAGAACATCAGCTCCGACAGGGGGCGGGGCAGGAAGCCCTCCGCCTCCATGCGGTGGAACTGCTGCTTCAGGCCGTCGTAGAAGCCGGCGGTGTTGAGCAGGACGACGGGCTTGTCGGTGCGGCCGTGCTTCTTCAGCTCCAGGATCTCGGTGGCCTCGTCGAGGGTGCCGGTGCCGCCGACCATGATGACCACGGCGTCGGCCCTCTCCAGGAGCAGTCGCTTGCGTTCGGCGAGGTCGGCCGCGATGACCATCTCGTCGGCGCCCGGGCGGGCCTTGTTGGCGAGGAACTCGACGGAGATGCCGATCAACTTGCCGCCGGCTTCCTGGACGCCGTCGGCGACCACTTTCATGAGGCCGACGTTGGAACCGCCCCAGACCAGGGAGTGGCCGCCCTTGCCGATGAGTTCCGCGAAGTCGCGGGCGGGGCGGGTGTAGCGGTCGTCCAGGTCGGCGGCGGAGAGGAAGACACAGATGCGCATGGGGAAAGGGTAGGCGTTGGCCGTCGGCGGCTGCGGGTGCGTTGTGGCTGATCGCGCAGTTCCCCGCGCCCCTGCAGGGGCGCTTCACCGAGCGTCGGGAACAAGTGGGCGTCCGCGAGCGTCACCCCTGTATGGCCTCTGGACACACGATCACCATCGAGCAGTCTCAGCAGCACGTCCGTGTCACGCACGGGGACCTCGTCCTCGCCGAGAGCGATCGGCCTCTCGTCCTGCGTGAGACCGGGTCGCCCGTGCGGTACTACATCCCCGCCGAGGACGTCCGCCTGGACCTCCTCACGCCCTCCGACACGCACACCGTCTGTCCCTTCAAGGGGACCGCCTCCTACTGGTCCCTGCCGGACGCGCCGGACCTGGTCTGGGCGTATCCGGAGCCGAACGCGGACGTCGCCCAGATCAAGGACCACCTCTGCTTCTACGAGGTGGACGTCACCGGCTGACGCCGGACGGTGGAGGCGATCGTCGCCGATCCGACGACGCGGGTGTCGTCGTACAGGACGATCGCCTGGCCGGGGGCGACGCCGCGGACCGGCTCGGTGAACGTGACGTGCAGTTCGCCGTCGGCCGGCTCGGCGCGCACCTCGGTCTCGCCGCCGTGGGCGCGGAGCTGGGCGGTGTAGGTGCCGGGCGCGGTGGGGGCGGTGCCGCACCAGCGGGGCTTGATCGCGGTGAGGCCGGTGACGTCGAGGGCGTCGGCGGGGCCGACCGTCACCGTGTTGTTCACCGGCGAGATGTCGAGGACGTAGCGGGGCTTGCCGTCGGCGGCGGGGTGGCCGATCCGCAGGCCCTTGCGCTGGCCGATGGTGAAGCCGTACGCGCCCTCGTGGGTGCCGACCTTGGTGCCGGACTCGTCGACGATGTCGCCCTCGGCCTTGCCGAGCCGCCGGGCGAGGAAGCCCTGGGTGTCGCCGTCGGCGATGAAGCAGATGTCGTGCGAGTCGGGCTTCTTGGCGACCGCGAGGCCCCGGCGCTCGGCCTCGGCGCGGATCTCGTCCTTGGTGGTGAGGGTGTCGCCGAGCGGGAAGAGGGCGTGGGCGAGCTGCCGCTCGTCCAGGACGCCGAGGACGTACGACTGGTCCTTCGCCATGTCGGAGGCGCGGTGCAGCTCGCGGGAGCCGTCGGGGAGCGTCACGATCTTCGCGTAGTGGCCGGTGCAGACGGCGTCGAAGCCGAGCGCGAGGGCCTTGTCCAGCAGGGCCGCGAACTTGATCTTCTCGTTGCAGCGCAGGCACGGGTTGGGGGTGCGGCCCGCCTCGTACTCGGCGACGAAGTCCTCGACGACGTCCTCGCGGAAGCGGTCGGCGAGGTCCCAGACGTAGAACGGGATGCCGATGACGTCGGCGGCCCGGCGGGCGTCGCGGGAGTCCTCGATGGTGCAACAGCCCCGGGCGCCCGTGCGGAAGGACTGCGGGTTCGCGGAGAGCGCGAGGTGGACGCCGGTGACGTCGTGGCCGGCCTCCGCCGCGCGGGCGGCGGCGACGGCGGAGTCCACGCCGCCCGACATGGCGGCGAGGACGCGGAGGGGGCGGGTGCGCTGCGGGGTGTCAGTCATAGCCCCTCCAGGGTACGGGGACTGCGGGAACCAGGGCCCGCGAGTATCCGTTGGAGATCGCATGGGGGCGAATCAGACAGTGGCGGGGGACGGTGACCGCAGGCTCGGGCGGCGGGCGCTGCTGGTGGGCGGGGCGGCGGCGGCCGCGGGCACGGTGGCGCTGACCAGGGACGAGCTGTCGCGGCTCTACTGGCGGCTGCCGGGGGTGCGCAAGGCGCGGGTGGCGGGCGCGGTGGACTTCAGGGGCGCGCGCTGGGTGGCGGCGTCCCCGGCGAACTACCGGACGGCGGACCGGCCGTCCGACTACCCCGTGGACCGGGTGGTCGTCCATGTGACCCAGGGCGGCTACGCGAGCGCGGTGAAGGCCTTCCAGGACCCGGCGCACCAGGCGGCGGCGCACTACATCGTGCGCCAGGACGGGCGGATCACCCAGCTGGTCCGCGAGCTGGACGTGGCGTTCCACGCGGGGAACAGGTCGTACAACGAGCGCAGCGTCGGGATCGAGCACGAGGGGTTCGTGGACCGCCCGGAGGACTTCACGGACGCGATGTACGCGGCCTCGGCGCGGCTGACGGCCGCGATATGCCGGCGGTACGGGATGGCCGTGGACCGCGAGCACGTGATCGGTCATGCGGAGGTGCCGGGGACGGATCACACCGACCCGGGAGAGCATTGGGACTGGGGGCGTTACATGGGGCTCGTTCGGCGCGTCGGACAGGCCTGACCCCCGGTTCCACCTGTGACTCAATCGTTATCCTGTGCCCGTGCTGCACGCCGTCTGTGTCCGTTGCGTCCCGCACCCGGGGCACTAGCTGCGGCTGCTCAACCAACCCTTTTCCCAAGGGAGTTGAGAATCACCATCGTCCACGGCCACCTCACAGTCGCCCCGGTCGGCTCCTAACTTCGCCTCAGATTTCACACAGTCCTCAGGTCAAACATCCGGGGCCATGACCCACACCACAGATCCCGCCTTCGAGGCGGACGGAGACGAAGAGCAGCAGGGCACCGGCGGCCGGCGGCGGCGCGCCAAGGGCGCGGAGCACTCCAAGGCGGCGCGTGTCACCGACGCCGAGCACTCCAAGGACGGAACGGCCAAGCGCGGCAAGGGTGTTCACCGGCGGAGGTTCCTCGGCGGCATGGCCGGCGCCGGCCTGGGCGCCGTCGCCGCGGCCGGTTCCACCTTCGCCCTGCTGACCGACGCCAAGGGCAACAAGGCCGGCGCGGCGACGAACACCGCGACCCTGTCCGTCCCGGACCTCCTGGAGGGCACCACCTCCGACAGCACCACCACCTTCACCCTGGAGGCGAAGACCGGCAGCGCCGAGGTGCTCAGCGGCGTCACCAGCACCACCGCCGGCTACAACCAGTCCTTCCTCGGCCCGACCATGAAGTGGACCAAGGGCAACACGAACGTCCTCAACATCACCAACAGCCTGGGCGAGGACACCACGGTCCACTTCCACGGCGCGCACGTCCCGGCCAAGATGGACGGCGGTCCGCAGGTCGCCTTCTCCGACGGGGAGACCTGGTCGCCGACCTTCACGGTCAAGGACGAGCCGATGACGCTCTGGTACCACCCGCACGCGCTGGGCACCACGGCGAAGCAGGCGGTGCACGGCCTGGCCGGCATGATCATCGTCGACGACAGCGACAACACCACGAGTGCCGATCTGCCCAGCACCTACGGCACGGACGACATACCGCTGATCTTCCAGTGCCTGGCCGTCGACAGCTCCGGCGACATCAAGTACGACCTCACCGGCTACCTCGGCAGCGGCCTGAGCTACCCGCTGCTGGTCAACGGCACCAACGTCGACGACACCACCCTCACCTTCACCGCGACCAAGACCCGGACCCGGTTCCGGCTGCTCAACGCCTCGCCGTCGGACATCATCACCGTCCAGCGCAGCGACGGCGGCACGATGACCCAGATCGCCACCGACCAGGGCTACCTGGCCGAGGCGGCGGACGTGACCACGATCCGGCTGGTGGCGGGCGCCCGCGCCGAGATGGTGATGGACATGTCGGACGACGTCACCCTCCAGGCGGTCATCACCACCGGCTGGGTGCGCGGCGGCAGCGGCACGTACGACTTCCTGGCGGTCACCGCGAGCGGCACCGACACCCCGGACGACCTGCCCAGCTCGCTGCGGACCATCGACCGGTACGACACCAGCGACTTCACCGCGCGGACCATCACCCTCGGCCAGTCCGGTGCGACGATGCTGATCAACGGCTCGGCGGGCACGAGCATGTCCTCCATGGCCATGATCAGCACCACGCTGGGGTCCAAGGAGATCTGGACGATCAAGAACAGCACGCAGCTGGAGCACTCGTTCCACCTGCACGACGTGCCTTACCAGCTGATCTCCGTCAACGGCGAGGATCCGACCGGCGTCGAACTCGGCTGGTACGACACGTACGAGGTGGTCGGCGGCGGCTCCATCGAGATCGCCATGGAGTTCACGGACTTCTCCGACGACACCTACATGTACATGCTCCACTGCCACCTGCTGCAGCACGAGGACGAGGGCATGATGGCGGCCCTCATGGTGACGGACAGCTAGCCGCCGCCCGGCCCTCCCGAGCAGGCTGCCGCCGGCAGTGGAAGTGCCGGCGGCAGCCGTTCGCGGCGGCCGGCGCGGCAGGCCTCAACTCGGCTTCCTCGCAGCCGAGCCGGGGGGCGGATCCGCGGGTCGCGGGGGCGGCCGGGACCCCCGCGGCCGGTCAGCTGAGCCCGGCGGCCCTGGCCCGCTCCACCGCGGGGCCGATCGCCTTCCCGACCGCCTCGACGTCGGCCTGGGTGGAGGTGTGGCCGAGCGAGAAGCGCAGGGTGCCGCGGGCCAGGTCAGGGTCGGTGCCGGTGGCCAGCAGGACATGGCTGGGCTGGGCGACCCCGGCGGTGCACGCGGAGCCCGTCGAGCACTCGATGCCCTGGGCGTCGAGCAGCAGGAGCAGCGAGTCGCCCTCGCAGCCGGGGAAGGTGAAGTGCGCGTTGGCGGGGAGGCGGTCCACCGGGTCGCCGCCGAGGATCGCGTTGGGCACGGCGGTGCGGACGGCGTCGATCAGCGCGTCCCGCAGGGCGCCGATCTCCCGGGCGAACCACTCGCGGCGCTCGGCGGCGAGCCGTCCCGCCACCGCGAAGGAGGCGATCGCCGGGACGTCGAGGGTGCCGGAGCGCACGTGCCGCTCCTGGCCACCGCCGTGCAGGACGGGTACGGGCGTGTACTCACGGCCGAGGAGCAGGGCGCCGATGCCGTACGGGCCGCCGACCTTGTGGCCGGAGACGGTCAGCGCGGCGAGGCCGGAGGAGCCGAAGTCCAGTGGGATCTGGCCGAAGGCCTGGACCGCGTCGGCGTGCAGCGGGACGCCGAACTCGTTCGCCACGGCGGCGAGTTCGCGGACCGGCAGGATCGTGCCGATCTCGTTGTTGGCCCACATGACGGTGGCGAGGGCCACGTCGTCGGGGTTGCGTTCGATCGCCTCGCGCAGCGCCTCGGGGTGGACCCGGCCGTAGGTGTCGACGGGGAGGTACTCCACCGTCGCGCCCTCGTGTTCGCCGAGCCAGTGGACGGCGTCCAGGACCGCGTGGTGTTCGACGGGGCTGGCCAGGACCCGGGTGCGGGCCGGGTCGGCGTCGCGGCGGGACCAGTAGAGGCCCTTGACCGCGAGGTTGTCGGCCTCGGTGCCGCCCGAGGTGAGGACGACCTCGCTGGGGCGGGCGCCGAGCGCTTCCGCGAGGGTCTCCCTTGATTCCTCGACCGTGCGGCGGGCCTTGCGGCCTGAGGCGTGCAGGGAGGACGCGTTGCCGGTGACGCCGAGGGTGGCGGTGAGTGCTTCCACCGCTTCCGGGAGCATCGGGGTCGTGGCTGCGTGGTCGAGGTAGGCCATGGTGCGGTCGATTCTACGGGGGGCTACGCCGTAGGACCGCGGGGCGTCGTGGGCGGCCTGTGCCGGTGTGCGGGTGCCGGTGGTTCGTGACGGTGGCGCAGTTCCCGCGCCCCGTTGGGGCGCGCCCCCCTGGGGCCTGCTTACAGGCTCCAGGAGACCGTGTTCGAGGCCGCCATCGCGATCGCCAGGACCGCGAGGTCCGCCACGCCGAGCGCCAGGCCCAGGTATGCGCGGCCCTTGCGGGCGGTGCCGCGCCACAGGGAGACCAGGGACAGGATGATCGCGATCGGGCCCAGGAACAGGTTCAGGACCAGGAGGCCCAGCAGGCCCAGGATGAAGGACGCCACGGCCATGCCGTCGGCGTCGCGGGTGCCGGTGCGGGTCTCGGGGCGGGGGGTGGCGGGGGCGGTGAGTTGCATCATGCTCAGCTCCTCAAGTGAGCGGGGACGGAAGGTCAGTTGGCCGAGGTGTGACGGCGGCGGGCGAGGCGCTCGCGGAGTGCGAAGACGGCCAGCCAGACGACGATCACGGCGGCGAGGCCTGCGGTGACGTCGAGCGGCGCGTGGGCCACGGTGCCCAGCACCACGCCGAGCAGCATGAGTGCGGCGACGAGGAACAGCATGGGTTCGATCCCCCTCCGTTACATTTGGGTGAACGGTTGTAGTAACAGTTGTTCACTGACTTCGAGTCTAGCAACTCGCACGGCTTTTCAATTCCGGAGAACAGTTGTTAACTGGATGACATGAGTCACACCCTCGGCATCCGACAGGCCCAGAAGCAGAAGACCCGCCAGGCCTTCCTGGACGCGGCGCTCGCCCTGCTGGAGGAGCAGAGCCTGAGCAGCCTGGGACTGCGCGAGGTCACCCGGGCCGTGGGCGTCGCCCCGACCGCCTTCTACCGGCACTTCCGCTCGACGGCGGACCTCGGCGTCGCCCTCGTCGACGAGGCGCTGGGCAGCCTGCATCCGATGGTCCGCACGACGGTCGCCACGGGCGGCGCGGAACGCATCACCCGGGCCGTGCAGCTGATCGCCGACCACGTGGCAGCGCACCCGGCGCACGTCCGGTTCATCGCCCGGGAGCGGCACGGCGGGGTGCAGCCGGTGCGGGAGGCGATCCGGGCCCAGCTCGCCCGGTTCGCCGAGGAGGTCAAGACCGAGCTGGCCAAGGATCCCGAGGCCGAGGGCTGGAACGACGACGACCTGCTGATGCTCGCCCACCTCTACGTGGACCAGATGCTCATCACCGCCTCCCTGTTCCTGGAGACCCTGGAGTCTCCGGAGTCCCCGCAGTCGGCCGAGTCCTCCGAGGCGGAGCGGCAGCGCGTCGTCCGGCTCGCCACCCGGCAGCTGCGGCTGATCAGCCTCGGCCGGCAGCACTGGCTGGACTGAGCGGAGCGCTCCGCTGGAAGCGCCGCAGCAGGCCGTCAGTCTGCTGCGGCGCCGTCGTGGCCGATCGCGCAGTTCCTCGCGCCCCTTACGGGGCGCTGCCCAACCGTACGACCCCTGCGGTCAGCTCTTCGTCGCCTGTGCGGTCGGTGCGCCGCTGGGCGCCGCGCCGCCCGCGCCGGGGCCGCCCTGGCCGCCGCCGCAGCCGCCCATGCCGCGGCCGGGGCCGCCCTGACCGCCCTGACCGCCTGCGCCCGGGCCGCCGCTCGGCATGCCGGTGGGGGTGCCCGTCGGCTTGACGGTCGAGTTGCCGGTCGGCGCGCCGCTGGGCCTGCCCGACGCGTTGCCGGTGGGCATGCCGGTCGGCCGCCGACAGCTCTGCCCGCCGGAGTTGCCGCTGTTGGAGGACGACGACGAGTCGCCCGAACCGCCGCACGCGGTCAGCAGCAGCGGGGACAGCGCGAGCAGGGCCACGGCGGGGACGAGACGTACACGCTTCATGAGAGACAACTCCATTGAGGATGAGGGAGTCCTGAGGAGTGGCACTCAATCAACGGCGCTTAAGGCCTTCTTGGGCCCCCACTGTTCGCCGCCTGTCAGGGAGGTAAAGCGCTCTTCAAGAGGCGCCGCTGACCTGGTAGTTCGCTGCACGGCGGCGCCTACTCGCTGGTACAACCCCGTGACAGAACGGGGTTCGCGCCGTCGAAACGGCGAGGCGCCGGTCCGGGGCCGGGGTCAGCCGAGGCGGACGCGGGCCAGCTGGCGGGACTGGGCCACCAGGCGGTCCTCGGCGTCCCAGACCTCGGCGTCCTCCTCCAGGAACCCGCCGGCCAGGTTGCGGGTGGTGATGGAGACGCGCAGCGGGCCCGGGGCGGGGCGGTGGCGGACGTGGACGGTGAGTTCGACCGTGGGCACCCAGCCCTTGAGGCCGATCTCGAACGCGGTCGGCGGCAGCGCGTCCACCGCGAGGAGCAGGGAGAGCGGGTCGGCGTCACGGCCGTCCGCGAGACCGAACCAGGCGCGCATCTCGCCCTTGCCGGAGGGCGCGCCGAGGGCCCAGCCGAGGGTGGCGGGGTCCAGCTTGAGCATCAGGCGCTCGGTGATGGCGGAGCTGCCGTCGACCGGGGCGGGGCCGTCCTCCGGGCCGAAGCAGTGCTCCATGGCCGGGATCGCGGGCGGGGTCGCCGTCGTACGGACGTCGTCGGGGAGGGCGGCGAGGTCGCCGTAGGAAGCGAGGACGCGGATGCGTTCGACCTCGTTGCCCTCGTCGTCGTACTGGAAGAGCGAGGCCTGGCCGGTGGAGAGGGTGCGGCCGGCGCGGACGATGTCCGTGCGGATCACGGCCGGGCCCGGCTGGGACGCGGTCAGGTAGTGCGCGGAGACGGTGAACGGGTCGGGGTGCGGCAGCGTGTCCGCGAGCGCCCGGCCGAGCACGGCGAGCAGGTAGCCGCCGTTGACGGCGCTGATGATGGTCCAGCCGGCCGAGAGGTCGATGTCGTAGACGCCGGGAGCGCGCCGGGTGACCGCGGTGTCGCGGTCGAACTCGCTGTCGCCGATCACGGCCCGCGTGGATGCTGCTTCTGGCATGCCTGAACAGTACAAGATGTGATTACTAAGCGGTAGCTTTTGTGATCCACGCACCAGCGGTCCGGCCGGTGCCCGGTCGGTGCCCAGCCAGTAAGGGCTCCGTCCGTCGAGTGAGGTTCCGGCAATTTCTAGGTAAGTGTCCGGACACGTCCGTAACCCGGAGCCCTCGATTCCCCTCTATGGGGACATGAGCCTCACCGGGACTCCGTTCCTCTACACGACCATCGTCCTGTCCGTGGTCGCCCTCATACTGCCGCTCGTCCTGTGGTCGAGGATGCGCGGACCCAAGGCCGTCCGCGCCGCGGCCCGGATCCTGATGCTCCTGTTCGCGCAGGCCACCGCGGTCACGCTGATCTTCGTGCTGGTCAACAACGAGAACAACCTGTACGACAACTGGGCCGACCTCCTCGGCACCGGCAACCATGTCCAGCAGGCCGCGAACCTCGGCCAGGACGGTACCGGCGGCATAGCGCTGAAACGGCTGCCGAAGGTGAAGCAGGCCTTCTCGGCGGCCGACGGGCCGGGCATGCGGGCGGCCGGCGGGGTCGAGGTCACCCAGCTCAAGGGACGGGTCTCGGGCGTCAACGCCGAGGTCTACGTCTGGCTGCCGCCCCAGTACCACGAGGCCGCCTACCGCAACCACCGCTTCCCGGTCGTGGAGCTGCTGCCCGGCTACCCCGGCTCGGCCAAGGCCTGGTTCGGTTCGCTGAAGGTCACCGAGCAGCTGGAGCCGCTGATGAGGAGCGGCAAGGTCGCGCCGTTCATCCTGGTCGCGCCGCGCACCAACCTGCTGGCCGGGGTGGACACCGGATGCGCCAACATCCCGGGCACGGTCAACGCGGACAGCTGGCTCAGCATCGACGTGCCGAAGATGGTGACCGACAACTTCCGCGCCGCGGCCGCCCCCGCCAACTGGGCCGTGGCCGGCTACTCGGCGGGCGCCCACTGCGCGGTCAAGCTGGCCGTCGCCCATCCGGACCGCTACCGGGCCGCGATCAGCCTGTCCGGCTACAACGACCCGATCGGCGAGCGCAACTCGCTCGCCGCGCAGAGCGTGACCCTGCGCGAGCAGAACAACCCCTACCTGCTGCTGCGCAAGGCGGTCAGCCCGCCCCGGATCGCGCTCTACATCTCCGGCGAGTCCGGCGACGGCTACCAGGCCGGGGTCGCGCTGGAGCAGATCGCCAAGGCCCCGACGACCGTGCACGTGGTGTACCTGCCGCACAGCGCGGGCGGCCACAACATGGCGCTGTGGCGGCCCCAGGTGCCGACGGTCTTCGAGTGGCTCACGCTCAACATGGGCCAGAGCCACGTTCGGGCCGGGGCTACTCCTCCCGAACCGTCGAACGCCGGTTCCACGCACGCGGCGCTCGCCAGTGGTAGCGCATCGCGAGCAGGCGCAGTACGAAAGCGGTGACCACCGCGAACCCGCTGGTGAACGGGGTCAGCGCGTCGTAGTGGATGCACAGCACCACCGTCGTCGCCCCGACGATCGCCGGGACCGCGTACAGGTCGCGGTCCCAGCGCAGCAGCGAGGGAACCTCGTTGGCGAGCACGTCCCGGAGCACGCCACCGCCGACCGCGGTGGCGAGCCCCAGGGCGGCGGAGGCGGTGAGGTTGAGGCCGTAGGAGTAGGCCTTCGTCGTGCCGCTGACCGCGAACAGGCCGAGGCCGGCCGCGTCGAAGACCAGGACCGCCGACTGGATCCGTTCGACGTGCGGGTGCAGGAAGAACACCACCAGGGCGGCGATCAGCGGGGTGATGAAGTACCCGAGGTCCGTGAAGGCGGCCGGGGGGACGGCCCCGATGATCACGTCCCGGAAGATCCCTCCGCCCAGCGCGGTGACCTCGGCCATCACTCCGATGCCGAAGACGTCGAAGTTCTTGCGGACGGCCAGCAGCGCGCCGGAGATGGCGAACACGAAGATGCCGATGACGTCGAGCGTGTGCTGGACGGAGGGAGAGAAGAGTTGCTGGAGCTGCACCCTGACATTGTGACCTGTCAGGGTGCATGAACCTTACAAACCCAGGCCTACAGGGCGGGTTTCCCTGCGGTGAAGAGCCAGGTCTGGAAGAGGTCGTCCAGCTGCTGCCCGCTGACCTTCTCCGCGAGGCGGATGAAGTCGGCGGTGTCGGCGTTGCCGTAGCGGTGCAGCTTCGTCCAGGCCGGGAGCAGCTTGAAGAAGGCCGTGTCGCCGATGCGCTCGCGCAGCATCTGCAGGGTCATCGCGCCGCGCTGGTAGACGGCCGAGGCGAACATGGTGTCGCGCTGCGGGTCGGCGACGGTGATCTGCCAGAAGGGGTTGTCGGCGGCCCGGGAGTTGTAGGCGGCGAGGAACGAGTCGTGGGCGGACCTGGTGCCCTGGTGCTCCGCCCACAGCCACTGGGCGTAGGTGGCGAAGCCCTCGTTGAGCCAGATGTCCTTCCACTGCGCCACGCTCACCGAGTCACCGAACCACTGGTGGGCCAGCTCGTGCACGATCGTGGTCTCGCTGCGCACCGCCGAGTAGGCCGGCTTGCTCTGCACCTCCAGCGAGAACCCGGCCTCCGGCATGTCGTCGACTATGGCCCCGGTCTCCTCGAAGGGGTACGGCCCGAAGAGCTGCGACCAGTAGTCGGTCGCGGCGGCGGTGACGGCGTACACGTCGACGTTGTTGCTGTTCGCGAGGACCGGGTCGATGGCGACGTAGATGGGGATGCCGGAGGGGGTCTTCCCGGTCCGCACGTCGAACTTCCCGATGGTGGCGGTGGCGAGGTAGGTCGCCATCGGCTTCGACTCGCGCCAGTGCGTGTACGTCGAGCCGCCCTTGTCGTACGTCGACACCAGCCGGCCGTTGGAGACACCGGTCAGGCCCTGGGGCGCCTTGATCCGGATGTCGTAGGTGGCCTTGTCGGCGGGGTGGTCGCTGGACGGGAACCAGGTGGAGGCGGCGTTGGGCTCGCAGGCGACGAAGACGCCGTCGGTGGTCTTCATCCAGCCGTAGTCGGAGCCGAAGACGATGGGGCCGTTGAGGGGCTCGGGTATCCCGCCGTAGGTGACGGAGACGGTGAAGTCGCGGCCCTTGCGGAGCGCGTCCTTCGGGGTGACGGTGATCTCGTCGCCGGCGCGCGTGAACTCGGCGCGTCTGCCGTTCACTTCGACCTTCGTGACCTCCAGCTTCTGCAGGTCGAGGTCGAAGGCGGAGAGGTTCTGGGTGGCACGGGCGGTGAGCGTGGTACGGCCGTCGAGGCGGCCGGTGTCCGGGGCGTAGGCCACGTCGAGGTCGTAGTGCCGGGCGTCGAAGCCACCGTTGCCGAGCTGCGGGAAGTAGGGGTCGCCGATGCCGTCGGCGCCCGGGGTGGGGGCGGGGGCGGCCGCGACGACAAGGAAAGAGGCCGCCGCGATCGCGAGGGCCCCTAAACGTGCCGAACGGGAGAAGGCCATGGGTCGTCCCTTCGGTGCATGGTCCGATTCGGTCGGATACGCCGAACCCTCTCCCCTGCCGTTCGGTCATGTACACGACTTTACCAACTTGTCATGCGCTACTGGGCCGTTGACTCCTGGCCTCCGCGATCCGGCTCGCCACTCGGCACCGGATACGAAAACGACAGCCGCGTGAATTAAATCTGAGCCTTATTTGAGGTTACCGAGAAAGTGATGGCAAGGAGATCGCAAAATCCCTTTCCCGCAACCGACTTGCGCTCTAGTTTCACACTCGCGGGGGGAGTCGCCACACGGGGTGGTTGAGCGGCCTCCCCCAAACCTCGATGAGGGACAAAATCCTGATCCCCATGCGAGAACGATGACCAGCGGTGCGGCGCCGTCTGCCGCGGTCGCCGCGGATGCCACAGGGTCGTCGTGCGTAAGAGTGTCGCGAAACTCCTTCATCGATTCCAGCATTTTGGAGAACCAAGAGATGATTTCCGTCGCCCAAGCCAGATTCTCACAATACGCGGTACGCGCGGCCGCACTGACTGCCGCATTGCTGGCCTCGGCCGGCTGCAGTGACGGGGGTTCCTCGGCGCGGCAATCGGTGCCTCCGACGGCGGCACACGCCTCGGAGCCCGCGAAAGCGCAGTTGCCGACGCTGGAATCGCTCAAATCCCCGGCTCCCTCCGGGAAACTGCTGGTGGCGCAGAGCGGGCAGGGTGGCCGGCAGTTCGAGGTGCCCCTGACGAAGACGGGCTCCCAGCTCACGGTGCGACTGATCTGTGTGGGGCCCGGTGCCGTGAAGGTGACCGACGGAGCCGGCGGTCGCGTCCTGAACGTGGGGGGTTGCAGCGCCACGGCCGCGTACACCACGAGCTTCACCGGCGCGAAGAGCGACCGGGTGCTGCGCCTCGCGGTGCGGCCTTCGGTGTCGTGGCGGGTGCTGGTCTGGGGGTGACGCCCCGCAACTCGGCCAGTGGAGAACACGAACAGCCTGCTGCGCGGGCGGCCGTCGTCGACGAAGTCAACAGCCACCCACGCAAAACGCTCGGCTGGGAAACCCCAGCCGAGCGCCTCGTCATGCGACTGGCATACAGCCAGTTGATCACCTGTGGTGCAAGGACCCCGGGAATTCGCCTACCGGCAGGGGCCCTTCGGAGCGGGCTGCGGCCCGTGGGCACAAGCGATCAGCCCTGCTTGTCGGCCGACTCCTGACCGTCCGCCTCTGCGTCTGCTTCTGCGTCTGCTTCTGCCGAGCCGATGGCCTCGTCGGTCTCATCGGCCTCGGCCCGGTCGTCGGCAACAGTGGCTTCCTCGGAAGCGGCCTCGGCCGCCTCGGCGACCTCCGCCGCCGACGTCGCCGCCGACTCCTCCAGGACCGCCTCGCCCACCAGTTCCGCGGCCTCCTTCGCCGCGGTCAGCAGGACGGTGTCCTGCGGAGCCTGGTCCTCGAAGTTCTCGGGGTGGTGGCAGGCGACCCGCTGGCCGGGCTTCAGCTCGACGAGCGCCGGCTCGGTCGTCTTGCAGATCTGCGTCGCCTTCCAGCAGCGCGTGTGGAAACGGCAGCCGGAGGGAGGCGCGATCGGCGACGGGACGTCACCGCGCAGCAGGATGCGCTCGTTCTTGGTGCCCCGCCGCTTCGGGTCGGGAATCGGCACGGCCGACATCAGGGCCTTGGTGTACGGGTGCATCGGCGCCTCGTACAGCGAGGTGCGGTCCGCAAGCTCGACGATCTTGCCGAGGTACATCACCGCTATCCGGTCCGAGACGTGCCGGACGACGGACAGGTCGTGCGCGATGATCACGTACGTCAGGCCCAGCTCCTCCTGGAGGTCGTCCATGAGGTTGACGACCTGGGCCTGGATCGACACGTCCAGCGCGGACACCGGCTCGTCGGCGACGACCAGCTTCGGCTTCAGGGCGAGCGCACGGGCGATGCCGATGCGCTGGCGCTGACCGCCGGAGAACTCGTGCGGATAGCGGTTGTAGTGCTCGGGGTTGAGACCGACGAGCTCCAAGAGCCGCTGGACCTCCTTCTTCACCCCGCCCTCGGGCTCCACGCCCTGGAGCCGGAAGGGCGCCGAGACGATCGAGCCGATGGTGTGCCGGGGGTTCAGGGAGCCGTACGGGTCCTGGAAGATCATCTGGACGTCGCGGCGCATCGGGCGCAACTTACCGGTGCTCAGCCGCGTGATGTCCCGGCCCTCGAACTCGATCGTGCCGCTGGTCGGGTCCTGGAGCCGGGTGATGACCCGGCCCATGGTCGACTTGCCGCAGCCCGACTCGCCGACGACGCCCAGGGTTTCGCCCTTGCGCACCTCGAAGTCGAGGCCGTCGACCGCCTTCACGGCGCCGACCTGGCGCTGCAGGAGCCCCTTCTTGATCGGGAAGTGCTTCGTCAGGCCCTTGACCCTGAGCAGCACCTCACGCTCGGCGGAGCCGTCCTCGGGGGCCGGGGCCTGCTCCGGGATCGCGGCCTTCCCGGCGGCGTCCTCGGCGGTGTCTTTTTTGTTGGTCTCACTCACAGCTTCGGCGCAATCTCTTCGGTCCAGATCCGCGTACGGTCCTCCGCCGAGAGGTGGCAGGCGGACCAGTGGCCGCCCTCCGCCAGCTCCAGCTCGGGACGCACCGTGCGGGTGACGTTCCCCTTGGGAAGGTCCGCGTACGGGCAGCGCGGGTGGAAGGCACAGCCCGAGGGGACGTTGATGAGGCTCGGCGGCTGGCCCTTGACCGGGGTGAGCCGGTCGGCGGTGTCGCGGTCGATGCGCGGCATCGAGCCGAGCAGGCCCCAGGTGTACGGGTGCTGCGGCTTGTCGAAGATCTCCCCGACCGGACCGCGCTCCACGCACCGGCCGCCGTACATCACCAGGACGTCGTCGGCGATCTCGGCGACCACGCCGAGATCGTGCGTGATCATGATGACCGCGGAGCCGAACTCCTTCTGCAGATCGCGGATCAGGTCGAGGATCTGTGCCTGGACGGTGACGTCGAGGGCGGTGGTCGGCTCGTCCGCGATGAGCAGTTCGGGGTTGTTGACCAGCGCCATCGCGATCATCGCGCGCTGACGCATACCACCGGAGAACTCGTGCGGGTAGCCGTCGATGCGCTTGGCGGGCTCGGGGATGCCGACCCGGTCGAGCATCTCGATGGCGCGCGTGCGGGCCACCTTCTTGCTGACCTTGTTGTGGACCCGGTAGGCCTCCACGATCTGGGTCCCGACCTTGTAGTACGGGTGCATCGCGGACAGCGGGTCCTGGAAGATCATCGCCATCTTGCGGCCACGCAGTCGGCGTACCTCGTCCGGGTCGGCGCCGATCAGCTCCTGGCCGTCCAGCCACACCTCGCCGGAGACCGTGGCGTTCGCCGCGCGGTGCAGACCCATGAGACCGAGGGACGTCACGGACTTGCCGGAGCCCGACTCGCCCACGATGCCCAGGGTCTGGCCCCGCTTCACGTCGAAGCTGACGCCGTCCACGGACTTGACCAGACCGTCGTCGGTGCTGAAGTGGATGCGCAGATCGCGAACGGAGAGGAACGCGTCTTGGGCATCGGAAGGGGCGGCGACGTCCGTGGCCGGTTCGCCCAGTGCCGCCTTTTCGAGCTTGCTCACGAGTACCTCACGCGGGGGTCGATGGCTGCGTACACCAGGTCGACGACCAGATTGGAGAAGACGATGAAGAAGGCGGCGACCAGGGTCACGGCCATCACGATGGGCAGGTCGTTGTCCTTGATGGCCTGGATCGAGTACGCACCGATCCCCTGCAGGGAGAAGACCGTCTCGGTGAGCACCGCGGTGCCGATGAGCGTGCCGAAGTCGATACCGAAGATGGTGACGATCGGGGTGAGGGTGGCGCGCAGGCCGTGCTTGGTGACGACCGTGCTCTCCCGCAGGCCCTTGGCCCGGGCCGTCCGGATGTAGTCCTCGCTCATCGTCTCCAGCATGCCCGCCCGGGTGAGCCGGGCATAGGTGGCGGAGAAGAGGAACGCGAGGCTGACCCAGGGCAGGAACAGGTGCCAGGCCCACTCACCCGGGTTCTGGGTGAAGGGCACGTAGTCGGTGCTGTCCCAGATGGGCCACTGGTAGATGAACAGGACGTTGATGACCTGTCCGGTGAAGAAGATCGGGAGCGAGACGCCGGCGAGCGCGATGAACATCGAAATGCGGTCGACGGGCTTGCCCTTGCGCAGCGCCGAGATGACGCCGGTGGTCACACCGAAGATCAACCAGATCACGGCCGCACCGACGGCCAGCGAGAAGGAGACCGGGATGCGCTGCGTGAGCTGTGGCCACACCTCGACGTGACTCTTGAAGGAGTACCCGAAGCAGGGGGCGCTGCAGTGCGTGGCGTCGGGACCGAACTTGTAGTCCGCGCCTACGAACAGGCCCTTGATGTAGTCCCAGTACTGGATGTAGATGGGGTGGTCGAAGCCCAGGTTCTTCTTGATCGCGGCGATGGACTCGGGGTTGGCGTCCTTGCCGACGTACTGGGTGGCCAGCTGGGTGGCCGTCTGGCCGCCCAGGCGGGGGACCAGGAAGAAGATCGCGAAGGTGACTGCGCTGACCACCAGCAGCAGTACCAAGGCGCCAAAGACGCGTCGGATGATATACGCAGCCACAGCTGTCCGGCTCCGGGGGGCCGGGACGGAGTGTGTCCGTCCCGGCCGCCCGGAGCCTTCACCTGCCTTTCAGGGGTATCCGGCCTGCTGTTACTTCGAGGAGCCCAGCAGCGTGTAGTCGTACATGCCGAGGTACGCCTGCGTGACCGTGACGTTGGTCGCGGACGTAGGCCTGATCAGCAGGTTCTTGCGGTAGACCAGCGGGACGACCGAGGCGTTGTCCAGGACCATCTTGTCGATGTCGCCCCAGGCCTTGGTGCGGGCCGTGGCGTCGGTGTTGGAGATGGCGTCGGACAGAGCCTTGTTGATCTGCGGGTCGTTCAGCTCCATCAGGTTGTTGCCGCCCGAGGGCTTGATGGCCGAACCGTCGACGATCTGGTCCAGGAAGCCGTAGCCGGTCGGCCAGTCGGCACCCCACGCCATCATCATCATGCCGAGCTTGTGCTGGTGGACGTAGCTCGGGACACCGGCGAAGTTGGCGAAGTACTTACCGGAGGGGAACTGCTTGATGTCGACCGTGATGCCGACGCCCTTGAGCGAGTTCTGGATGGCCGTGGCGGCCGCGATCTCGGCGGGGCGGTCGGCGCGGGCCGTCAGCGTGGTGGAGAAGCCGCTCGGCTTGCCGCACTGCTTCAGCTCGTCCTTGGCCTTGGCCGCGTCACCCTTGTGGCCGGCCGAGGGGTAGGTGTCGAACTTGGTGTAGCCGTTGACCGACGGCGGCAGCAGCGTGGTGGCCACGTCACCCTTGGGCGATCCACCCATGGCGTCGATGACCGACTGCTTGTCGAGGGCCCACTGGACGGCCTTGCGGCAGTGGACGTTGTCGAACGGGGCGACGTGCACGTTCAGGGCCATGTAGCTCGTGGCACCCGCGTACGAGTTGTCCGTCTGCTTGGCGTACTTGCCGCTCAGGATCTTCGGCTGGGTCTGCGGCTGCACACCGGCGCCGGTGATGTCGGCCGTGATCTTGTCGGCGAGCAGGTCGTTGTCGACCGTGACCGGGTTGACCTTGAACTTGATGTTGATCTTGTCCGGCAGCGCCTTGCGGATCGGGTCCGTCTTCGGGTCCCAGTTCGGGTTGCGGACGAGGGAGGCACTGGCGCCCTCCTCGTACGAGGCGAACTTGTAGGGGCCGGAGGACACGATGTGCTGGACGTACTTCGCGCCGTCGTCCTTCGCCTGCGGCACGGGGGCCGTCTGGGAGAAGGTCGCCAGGTAGTCGAAGTCGGCGAACGGCTTGGCCAGGTGGAAGACGATCGTCTGGTCGTCCGGGGTCGCGATCGAGTCGAGACCCTTCTTGTCCTTGTAGGGGCCCTTGTACTTGTCGCCGCCCTGCAGGTACGCCTTGAAGTACGTGGGACCGTTGGACAGGGCCTCGGGCGCGAAGTTGGAGCGCTCGATCGCGTACTTGACGTCCTTGGACGTGATCGGCGTGCCGTCATCGAACTTCAGGCCCGAACGCAGGTGGTACGTCCAGGTCTTGGCGTCGGCGCTGGCCTTGCCGAGGGAGTCGGCGAGGTCGGGGACGACGGTCAGGCCGTCCTTGCCGGCTGCCGGCTTGAACGTGACGAGCGTACGGGCGTACAGACGCGAGAAGTTCTGCACGAAGCCGTAGTACGTGTTACCCGGGTCCAGGGAGTCCGGAACGTCGGAGTCCTCGAGGTTGACCGTCCCCCCCTTCTTGCTCGACGCGTTGACGATGGAGTCCAGCGCCGCGTCCTTCTTGACGGTGCTGCCACCGCCGCTGTTGGTGTCTTTACTGCTGCTGCACGCGGCAGCGGCGAGCGAGACCGCCAGAACCGTCGCCACGGCGGCGGTGAGCCTTCTCGTCTTCACGTGAGGAATGCCCCCTCGATCGTTGGGTCACTTGCTGCGAGGGTCGAGCGCGTCACGCAGCCCGTCACCCAGCAGGTTGAATGCCAGGACGGTGATGAAGATCGCCAGTCCGGGCACGAACATGAACTGCGGATCTGCGGTGTAGAGATCCACAGCGTTGCTGAGCATTCCGCCCCAAGAAGCCTGCGGCGGCGCGATACCGACTCCGAGGAAGCTCAGCGCGGCCTCGAAAAGGATGTTCGTCGGGATGATCAGCGTCGAGTAGACGATGATCGGCGCGACGAGGTTGGGGAGCAGCTCGCGGAACAGGATGTACGGGCCGCGGGCGCCCAGGCTGGTGGCGGCCTCCACGAACTCGCGCCGCGCGAGGCTCATCGTCTGGGCGCGCACGATACGGCCGATGTACGGCCAGCTGAAGAAGCCGATCACGAAGATCAGCACGCCGATGCGCAGCGGCAGACCATTGAACCCGAAGAAACCGTCCTGCACAGATGCCGAGATGGCGATGGCGAACAGCAGCAGCGGGAACGCCAGGAAGGTGTCCATCAGCCGGCTGATGACGCTGTCGACCCAGCCGCCGTAGTAGCCGGCGACGACGCCGAGCACGGTACCGATGATCACGGACAGCAGGGTGGCTCCGCCGGCGACCAGCAGCGAAACCCAGGAGCCCTCGATGATGCGGGCGAGCATGTCACGGCCGTACTGCGGCTCCACGCCCAGCGGGTGGGCCCAACTCATACCGCCCCAGCTGCCCTTGGGGGCCAGCAGAGCCGGGTCGATGAGGTCCTGGTGGAACTGGTTGGGATCCAGCCCGAAAGCCCATTCGATGGGCTTCGCGAGCACCGCCATCAGCACGAGCAGGATGACGACGACGCCGCCCGCAACAGCCAGCTTGTCCCGTTTGAAACGGGTCCAGGCGATCTGTGAAAGTGAACGCCCTTCGATCTGGCTCTTCTTGACCCCGGCGAGCACGGCCTCGGGCTGCACTTCAGCCTCCGCCCCGGTGGTCTCGATCGGTGCGGTCACAGTGACCTGACCCCTCTCACCGGCGGTGACCGGCCTTTGTCCGCCGCGGTGGGCGGCTTGGTTCGCTTGCATGTTCCGCGGTGTGGCCGCCATTGGTTACGGCCCGACTGTCCACGAGACCCTTCGGCCGGTTACTGCGCACCGGCGTGCAGGATCGGTGACTTCGCGTCTGAGAGGCGAGTCTTCAATGCCTTGGTGATCACGCGCCAGGCCTGATGGGGAAAGTATGCGCAACCGTGATGACGATAGGGGTTTCCGCTATCCGGACGACCGGCCACAGAGGGCGGACGGAACCGATTCAGGTAAATGGTGCAAAACATCATCTATGGCCCATGTCTACGCGCGGAGATCGAACTCGGGCGGTCAGCGGATCGTCACCCACCGTCGCGCCGACGCGAGCGGCGGCGAAGCCCGGACCGGTCGGCCTGACCCGCATGGAAGTGACTGACGTCACACTTCGATGCTTGTCATGCCCGATTCACCACTTCCCTTACTTTTGCCCTGGCACACA
Organism: Streptomyces sp. NPDC001507; assembly: GCF_042894765.1. NCBI lineage: Bacteria > Bacillati > Actinomycetota > Actinomycetes > Kitasatosporales > Streptomycetaceae > Streptomyces > Streptomyces sp. NPDC001507. The sequence continues at coordinate 49,467 of NZ_JBIAVV010000014.1, read as the reverse complement.
GAGTGGACAATCGGGATTTTGGGCGTGAATCAATTTTCCTGCGCTTTGCGAATCTGAGGTTCCTCTGAGCATTCAACCGAACACGACCAAAACGAACTGCTTGCCGAAATTAATTCGCAGGGCTAGCTTCATTCCCGTCACAGCCGCTCCGGCAACCGAATTACCGGGGCTGCGCGAAACGGGGAAGAAACGGGGAGAAATGAAGGCAACGAAGAAACGTACTCTGTATTCTGCGGCAACGAGCGTCGGCTTGCTCGTCGGAAGCTTCGCCATCATTCCCGCGACGGCGACCTCGGCGGCCGCTGCGCACTGCGAGCCTTCCACCTACTACGAGGTGACCAGGCTGACGGGCGCCTCCTACAAGTCACGCGGGCCCGTCCGCAGCAAGTACAACAGCAGCTCCCACGCGGCCACACTCTCGATCGCGGAGACGACGAGCACCACGCGGGCGTCTGCATGGAGCGGCGAGGCCAGCGTGTCCGTCGGGTGGGCCATCGCCACGGTGAACGCCAAGACCAGCTACTCGGTGACCAAGACGGCCGCAAAGGGCGTCACCGTGACGGACACCATGGTCGTCGACTCGCACAAGCGCGGATACGCGGAGCCCATGGTCGAGTACCACAACTTCGACATCGAAAAGTGGCGCGAGGGCGGTGACTGCAAGCAGTATCCCGTCAAGGACATGGGAATCCTCAAGGGAATAACTTCGTCGGAACACTGGGCGGAATGCCAGACAAAGAGCTCTGACGGCTGCACCCCCAAGCCGTGATGGCGCTGCAGGGCTGACACAGGACAACACCACGAGAAATCCGGGTGAGCGGCAGACTCATTGCCGCTCACCCGGATTTTTTGCGCAGGAACCAACAGCACAGAAAAAAGACGACGCACCGTCCGCGGGGGACCTGCTGCGCCGGACAGGCCGAAACTCAGAAGACCCCGGGGCCCGGATACCCGTACCCCGCCGCCGGTGCCGGCGCCGCGTGCGCCTCGCGGTCGTAGAAGGGCCGTGCCGTCGCCCGCATCCACATCACGACCGGGTCGTACTCGTCGGTCATCGCGACCGTCGACACCGGCAGCCCGTCCGGCACCGCGCCGATCGACTGCTGCATCATCCCCCGCACCGAGTCCACGGCCGACGGCGAGGTGTCGTACACGTCCAGGCCGATCGCGAGGTACGGCGCCCCGAGGGCCGGCTGCACCCAGGCGCGGCGCAGCGAGCGGACCGCGGGGGTGCGGTGGGCGTTCTGCGTGAGCAGGGCGTAGAACTGCGGGACCTCGATGGCCGGTTCGGTGAGCCTGAGCGGCCCGGCCGGCTGGCGGTCCAGGCCGGTGGCGATGCGGCGCAGGTCCAGCCAGGGGATGCCGACGCCGCCGCCCGGGGCGTGCGGGTTGAGCCAGAGGCCGAAGTGGTCGGGGTACAGCGTGCGGGCCACGTCGACGCCGTCGACCACCTCGTACGAGCGGTTCCAGCCGCTCGCGGAGAGTTCCTGGGCCGAGGTCACGCAGGGGGCGTAGCCGTGGCCCTCGACCTCCATGTTGCCGTACTGGGCGTCGGGGGAGCCGGCCTGACCGTGCCAGAGCAGCATCCAGATCTGACCGGAGGAGGGCGTGGCGAGGGCGCGGAGGAGTGCCTCGTAGGCGTCGTAGCGCCCGGGGGTTACCTGGCGCAGCATGTGCTCGACCTGTCCGGCCGCCGCGGTGCCGCTGGCGCTCACGTGTTACCGCCCCTTCATCTGGTGCCCCGCGTTCGGAGGACCGCCCCGCGTTTGGAGACAGCTTAAGCGCCAGGGGGGTGGCACCGATTGTCCGTCGGCGGGTGCGGGTTTCGTCGTGACCGAGCGCGCGGTTCCCCGCGCCCCCGAGTCGGCTGCCCCCAGGGCGTTCCTAGTGACCGTACTGATAGAAGGGGCGCACGTTCTCGCGCATCCAGTGGCCCACCGGGTCGTCCGCCACGTCGAGGAGGACCAGGTTCACCGGCCACTTCACCGGGACCCGGCCCAGCGCCTTGCCCAGGGCCTCCAGGGGCAGGGCGCGCAAGTCGCCCTCCCACTGGGAGAGTTCGATGCCCACGAACATCACCGGGTCGGCCGTCTCGATCACGGCCAGGCAGCGGCGGGCCGTGGCGACCACGCCGATCGCCGCGAACTCCGCCGACGCCGCGGCCAGGAAGTCCATCGGGTCGTCCTGCCAGTCCGGTTCGAAGAGGCGGACCCGGCCGCCGGAAGCGGGGCCGTCCAGTTCGGTGCGGCCGGCCCGGCAGAGCTGGGCGACCGCCTCCGGCGGCAGCGGGACACCGACCACTCCCCCGGGGTTGACGGCGATGCCGACCTGCGGGGGCAGGCCGCGGGCGAACTCGACCGCCGGGGCGATCGTGTACGACAGGTGGGAGCCGGCCACCTGCCGGAACTGCTCCTCGGAGCTGAAGACCGGCACGTACACCTGGCCGTCGATCTGTGTGGTGGGCAGGTCCAGCGGGCCGCTGTGCGGGCCGCCGCCCTCGGGCAGCGGGATCCACAGGAAGCTCCGGCCCAGTACCTCGATGAGCCGGCCGGCCGCCGCGGGCACGCCGAGGGAGGCCGACAGGACCTCCTCCAGTTCGTTGCCGGGCCACCCGCCGTGCGGGTGGGGGTGCGCCTGTGCCGGGAAGTCCGCGGGAATGTCCGCCGGGAAGTCCATCTGCCTACCGCCTGCTGGAAACCGCTGCTGAGGCTGGAAAGGCTAGCGGGTGACGCCGACAAAGCCACCCCACCAGCCGGTTCGGGCCGCGAAGGCGGTCCCGGCGCGCCACGGCCGTCCCGGCGCACCACGGCCCTCACCGCGCGCCACGGCCGTCCCGGCGCGCCACGGCCCTCACCGCCCGCCACGGCCGTCCCTGCACGCCGAAACCGGGTCCGTCGCGGCCGTCTCAGCGCTCGAAGCCGATCCGGCGCAGTACGTCCGCCGCGGCCCGGTCGAGGAGGACCGCCGAGCCGACGCCCTCGGGAAGCCTGCCCCTCTCCGCGGCCCGCAGCAGCCGGCCGGCCGCCCTGCGGTGGCGCAGGAAGGCGTACCGGGAGACGCCCCGGCCGCGCTCGCGCTGGCCGTCCAGGGCCGTGCCCGGCGTGACGTCGAGCAGCAGCAGGTGCAGGGTGCCGCCGCGGCGGCGGGCCTCCCGGGCCAGCCAGTCGCGCACCCAGGCCTGGGTCCCGCAGTCGTGCACGACCACGCCCTCGCCGGTGCCGAGGGCGCGGCGCAGCCCGGCGTAGTGGGCGAGGCGGACCAGCGGGCGGTAGACGGCGTACGGCAGGAGACGGGCCAGGCGGGCGTCCCAGCGGTCACGGGTGTCCTGGGAGTCGATGCGGATGCCCTGCACGGTGCGGTGCATCAGGGTGGACTTCCCGCTGCCTGGCAGCCCGGTGACCACGACCAGGTCCCGGGTGCCGAAGAGCAGGCCGCGCGGGCTGTGCCCGGCGCGGCCGCGCAGGTCGCGGACGACCGGCGCGGGGAGCTCGTCGCACCGCTCGCGGGCCGGGGCCGCCGGCTGCTGGGGCAGGGCGATACCCGTCGTCGTCGCGTATGCCGTGGTCCTTGTCACCGTGATCGTCCTCCCTGGGGGTTCAGGAAAGGTTTTCCCCACTTGAAGTAAAGAGAAGGTAATGCACGGTGTCTCGCGGTTCCGTTCGCGTCCTGCCACAGGCCCGTCACAAAGGCGCGGGACGGGTCCGGCCTGCCACGGCCCCGGGCGGCGTGCAATGATGTCCGCGCCAACTGCATACCGGCCGCTTGAATCCGCGCGGGAGAGTCCCCAGCCGTCTTCGCTGGGGCGCCGAAGGAGCAAGTCCCTCCCTTGAATCTCTCAGGCCCCGTTACCGCGCGGGCGAGGCACATCTGAAAAGCGGGCCGCTGTGTCAGTGGCTCCACCCAAGGTGCAAGCCGTGATCACGTCCGTGGTCAGGGCGAACCTCTCAGGTTCCGATGACAGATGGGGAGGACAGCCCTCGCCTGTCATGCCCTTGGGACCTTCGGGAGACGACCGACCGATGAGCAGTACCGATTCCGCCGCACCCCGCCGTACCGCGCTCGACGCCCTGCACCGCTCGCTCGGCGCGACCATGACCGACTTCGCCGGCTGGGACATGCCCCTGCGCTACGGCTCCGAGCGCGACGAGCACGTCGCCGTACGCACCAGGGCCGGGCTCTTCGACCTCTCCCACATGGGCGAGATCACCGTGACCGGCCCGCAGGCCGCCGCCCTGCTGAACCACGCCCTGGTCGGGAACATCGCCTCCGTCGGCACGGGCCGGGCCCGCTACACCATGATCTGCCGGGCCGACGGCGGCATCCTGGACGACCTGATCGTCTACCGGCTGGCCGAGACCGAGTACCTGGTCGTCGCCAACGCCTCCAACGCCCAGGTCGTCCTCGACGCGCTCGTGGAGCGCTCCGCCGGGTTCGACGCCGAGGTCCGCGACGACCGGGACGCGTACGCGCTGCTCGCCGTCCAGGGCCCGGAGTCCCCCGGCATCCTCGCCTCCCTCACCGACGCCGACCTGGACGGGCTGAAGTACTACGCCGGGCTGCCCGGCACCGTCGCCGGCGTCCCGGCACTGATCGCGCGCACCGGCTACACCGGCGAGGACGGCTTCGAGCTGTTCGTGAAGCCGGAGCACGCGGTGGAGCTGTGGCAGGCGCTGACCAAGGCCGGCGAGGGCGCCGGTCTGGTGCCGTGCGGGCTGTCCTGCCGGGACACGCTGCGCCTCGAGGCGGGCATGCCGCTGTACGGGCACGAGCTCAGCACCTCGCTCACCCCCTTCGACGCCGGGCTCGGCCGGGTGGTGAAGTTCGAGAAGGAGGGCGACTTCGTGGGGCGCGCCGCGCTCGCCGAGGCCGCCGCCCGCGCCGAGCAGAACCCGCCGCGGGTGCTCGTCGGCCTGGTCGCCGAGGGCCGCCGGGTGCCGCGCGCCGGTTACCCGGTGGTCGCCGGCGGCGAGGTGATCGGCGAGGTCACCTCGGGCGCCCCCTCCCCCACCCTGGGCAGGCCGATCGCCATGGCGTACGTCGACGCGGCGCACTCGGCGCCGGGCACGGCGGGCGTCGGCGTGGACATCCGGGGCAGTCACGAGCCGTACGAGGTCGTGGCACTGCCCTTCTACAAGCGCCAGAAGTAGCCCACCGAGCAGCCCACCGGGCGTGACCCCGCGCACATCGCCGCTGATCACGCGTATCCCCAGCAGTCCCCCCTTCACCAGCACTCCCCCGCGTACAGGAGAATTCAGGCCATGAGCAACCCCCAGCAGCTGCGTTACAGCAAGGAGCACGAGTGGCTCACGGCCGCCGAGGACGGCGTGGCGACGGTCGGCATCACGGAGCACGCGGCCAACGCGCTCGGTGACGTCGTCTTCGTCCAGCTCCCGGCGGTCGGCGACACGGTGACCGCGGGCGACTCCTGCGGCGAGCTGGAGTCGACCAAGTCGGTGTCCGACCTGTACGCCCCGGTCACCGGTGAGATCACCGCGGTCAACGAGGACGTCGTCGACGACCCGTCCCTGGTGAACTCGGCCCCCTTCGAGGGCGGCTGGCTCTTCAAGGTGCGCGTCACGGACGAGCCGGCCGACCTGCTCTCCGCCGACGAGTACACCGCCTTCACCGCCGGCTGAGGAGTCGTAGAACGGATGTCTGAGTTGTCGCTTCTGAACACGCCCCTGCACGAGCTCGACCCCGAGGTGGCAGCCGCGGTCGACGCGGAGCTGGCGCGCCAGCAGTCCACCCTGGAGATGATCGCCTCGGAGAACTTCGCTCCGCTCGCGGTCATGGAGGCACAGGGCTCGGTCCTCACCAACAAGTACGCCGAGGGTTACCCGGGCCGCCGCTACTACGGCGGCTGCGAGCACGTCGACGTCACCGAGCAGATCGCCATCGACCGGGTGAAGGAGCTGTTCGGCGCCGAGTACGCCAACGTGCAGCCGCACTCCGGCGCCTCCGCCAACCAGGCGGCCCTGTTCGCGCTGGCCCAGCCCGGCGACACCATCCTGGGCCTGGACCTCGCCCACGGCGGCCACCTGACCCACGGCATGCGCCTGAACTTCTCCGGCAAGCAGTTCAACGTGGTCGCCTACCACGTGGACGACGCCGGCCTGGTCGACATGGCCGAGGTGGAGCGGCTCGCCAAGGAGCACCGCCCGAAGGTGATCATCGCCGGCTGGTCGGCGTACCCGCGCCAGCTGGACTTCGCGGAGTTCCGCCGGATCGCCGACGAGGTCGAGGCGTACCTGTGGGTCGACATGGCCCACTTCGCCGGCCTGGTCGCGGCGGCCCTGCACCCGAACCCGGTCCCCTACGCGGACGTGGTCACCTCCACCACCCACAAGACGCTCGGCGGCCCGCGCGGCGGCATCATCCTGGCCCGCAAGGACTTCGCGAAGAAGCTGAACTCGTCCGTCTTCCCGGGCTTCCAGGGTGGCCCCCTGGAGCACGTGATCGCGGCGAAGGCGGTCTCCTTCAAGGTCGCCGCCTCGGAGGACTTCAAGGAGCGCCAGCGTCGTACGGTGGAGGGGGCCCGCATCCTGGCGGAGCGGCTCACCGCCGCCGACGCCCGCGAGGCCGGCGTGAGCGTCCTGTCGGGCGGCACGGACGTCCACCTGATCCTCGTCGACCTGCGTGAGTCCGAGCTGGACGGGCAGCAGGCCGAGGACCGCCTCCACGAGGTCGGCATCACGGTCAACCGCAACGCCGTCCCGAACGACCCGCGGCCGCCGATGGTCACCTCGGGTCTGCGGATCGGCACCCCGGCGCTGGCCACCCGCGGCTTCACGGCCGAGGACTTCGCCGAGGTCGCCGACGTGATCGCCGAGACGCTGAAGCCGTCCTACGACGCGGCGGCCCTCAGGACCCGGGTCGAGGCGCTGACGGCGAAGCACCCGCTTTACCCCGGTCTGAACAAGTAGTTCCCTGGTGGGGGCACCCGACGACGTGTGCCCCCACCCTCTTTGGAGGAGTTCCCGTGGCCATCTCGGTCTTCGACCTGTTCTCGATCGGCATCGGCCCGTCGAGCTCCCACACCGTCGGCCCGATGCGCGCGGCCCGGATGTTCGCCCGCCGCCTGCGCAACGAGGACCTGCTGCCCTCCGCCGCCTCCATACGCGCCGAGCTGTACGGCTCCCTCGGCGCGACCGGCCACGGCCACGGCACCCCCAAGGCGGTGCTGCTCGGCCTGGAGGGCTCCTCGCCACGGACGGTGGACGTGGAGACCGCCGACGACCGCATCGAGACGATCAAGGCCACGAAGCGCCTGTCCCTGCTCGGCGAGCACGAGATCCCGTTCTCCTTCGACGACGACCTCAAGCTCCACCGCCGCAAGGCGCTCCCCTACCACGCGAACGGCATGACGCTCTGGGCGTACGACGCGTCCGGGGCCGAACTCCTCTCCAAGACGTACTACTCGGTCGGCGGCGGGTTCGTCGTCGACGAGGACGCGGTCGGCGCGGACCGCATCGTGCTGGACGACACGGTCCTGAAGTACCCCTTCCGCACGGGCGACGAGCTGCTGCGCCTGACGAAGGACACGGGTCTGTCGATCTCCGCGCTGATGCTGGAGAACGAGCGGGCCTGGCGCACCGAGGAGGAGATCCGCGAGGGCCTGCTGGACATCTGGCGGGTGATGCAGGCATGCGTCTCCCGCGGCATGTCCCGGGAGGGCATCCTGCCGGGCGGGCTCCGGGTCAAGCGCCGGGCCGCCGTGACCGCCCGCCAGCTGCGCGCCGAGGGCGACCCGCTGGCGCACGCGATGGAGTGGATCACGCTCTACGCGATGGCCGTGAACGAGGAGAACGCGGCCGGCGGCCGGGTGGTCACCGCCCCCACGAACGGCGCGGCGGGCATCATCCCGGCGGTCCTGCACTACTACATCAACTTCGTCCCGGGCGCCGACGAGGACGGGGTGGTCCGCTTCCTCCTCGCCGCCGGCGCGATCGGCATGCTCTTCAAGGAGAACGCGTCCATCTCCGGCGCCGAGGTCGGCTGCCAGGGCGAGGTCGGCTCGGCCTGCTCGATGGCGGCGGGCGCGCTCGCCGAGGTCCTCGGCGGCTCCCCGGAGCAGGTCGAGAACGCGGCCGAGATCGGCATGGAGCACAACCTCGGCCTCACCTGCGACCCGGTCGGCGGCCTGGTCCAGATCCCCTGCATCGAACGCAACGGCATGGCCGCGGTCAAGGCGGTCACCGCGGCCCGCATGGCCATGCGCGGCGACGGCTCCCACAAGGTGTCCCTCGACAAGGTCATCAAGACCATGAAGGACACCGGCGCCGACATGAGCGTCAAGTACAAGGAGACGGCCCGGGGCGGGCTGGCGGTGAACATCATCGAGTGCTAGGGGAATGGGCCCTGACCAGCGCGTTCGTGTCTTTCGGCACTGTCGGGGCCTTCCCTGCTCACGCGGCGGAAAGTCCCCGAGAGACGGCGCACTCGGATCTGCCGGCCGCGTGCGCACGGGCCCCTCGCGCCGTCGTATGCGGTGAATCCGTCCTGGCCCTGCATGAGCTGATCGACGACGTCCCCGCAGCAGTACACATCGCCGTGCCGCGCGGTACATGCCGCCCGACGATTTCCTTCCCGCCGACCCTCGTGGCGCAGTACGCCGCAAAGACCTTCGCCCTCGGTCTCGAACGGTTCGAAGCAGCCCCAGGAGAGACCATCCCCATGTACAAAGCAGCCCGCAGCGCCGTCGACGCGATGCGCCACCGCAGCCGCCTCGGCGAGACCCTCGCCCTGTCCGCGCTCGGCCGCTACCTGCGCCGGAGCAGACGCGGCGGGGTCAGCGAACTCCAGCACATCGCAGGCGTTCATCGGCCCCTGGGCCGGGAGCACTTCGTCCTCAAGGGCGGCCTGCCGCTCGCCCGGTTCGGCCCACGTCGAATGACCCGCGGCATCGACATCCTCGGCCGCCATCACCGACCCGGAGACGTCGCCCAGCGGGAACTCCTGCCCCTCAGCGAGCCACCCCACGTTCAGCAGGGACGTGCCCGCACCCGACCCGGCCAGGCTCGTCAGCGTCGTCCGAGTACTCGTGCGAGCTGACGTCCTTGCAGTACGCCATCGCTCACCACAGCCGTCGTCGTGAAGGCTCGTGAGCGTGGCGTCCACGGAGTCGGGTCCGTTCTGGGACAACGGATGCAGTAGGTAACCGACGACGCAGCCCTGCTCGTCCCTGTTGGGCTCATCCGACAAGGACAGGCCACCGGCGCGGGCGGCGGTCTTCAGGTCCTGCTCGATCTCGTGTGCCTTCGTGGCCGGGTCCGCGGCCTTGGTCGTGGACGTACCCGCGGACGCGGATTCACCCGGGGAAGCAGGTGCTGTACCGCAGCCGGCGAGCAGGGTCAGCGGCACACCCGTGGCGCTCACGACGGCCGCAACCCCTTACCGGCCGTGGCCCGGGGCGGCGGGTCTCAGCCCTGGACGAGTTTCGCAACGCCTTCACCTGCCTGATCGGCCGCGGTGTAGAGATCACAGACGTTCTTCAGATAACGGCCGAGGATTTCCAGGTGGCCATCCGGGATATCACCGTGGCGAAACGTCCCCGCGATCTCGTCGGCGTGCTCGGCGACGGACCGATCGACGTCGATGGTGACCAGGAAACCGGCTGCGACCGCCACCTCGTCCGGCGGAAGGTAGAAGCAGGCGGTACCGAGGTCATCGTCGCCGAGAAGATCGCCCATGGTGATGGGAAGTTCGCTGATCTCCTCAGGCCCCTGAGCCAGCAGGATCTGCTCCAGGACTTCCGACTCGCGGCCGAGAAAGCACTCGCCCTCAACGCCGCTGCGTTCACCCGAGAACCCGGATACGACATGCCGGAATCCCTTGTCCGCATCCGCAGCGGAAATCCTTCGAAGCGTCATATCCATGGCCGACTACTCCGATCCACAGCTCTCAGGGGGCCTCACTGTACCGTCGGCTCACGGGATGACAGGGAGCGGCATCGGGATGCCACCTCCGACCGGGCTCTTGGGCATCCAGGGATGGTTGGACCAGTCGCTTCCGGGATGCTCGCTCGGCCCGCCCTTGATCCGCCGCCGTGCGGCTGGGTCATCACCAACCATGACTTGGCCATCGGAATCGTGGTGTCGTGAGCCAGGGTGTACTTCTCGCTGAGGCTTCTTGAAAGCCTCAGCCCGCGCCTTGCGCCTTCTCTCCTCGTCCTCTCGCTTCTTCCGTTCCTGCTGCCGCTCGAACTCCATCCGGTCCAGGTCGTACAGTCCGGTCGGATCGCTCTGCGTCGTGGGGTTGTTGTGGCTGTACGCGTAGCCGTTGATCTGGAGCGGATCGGCCGCGTCGATGACCGGGTCGGCGGACAGGAAGCGCCCGGCGGAGGGGTCGTACTCGCGCGCGCCCAGGTGGGTGAGGGCGGTACTGGTGTCGTCGATGCCATTGCCGAGGCACGAACGACTGTTTGGCCAGCTTGTCGGCTTGGTGCCGCGGACTTCTCCGTAGGGCTTGAAGAAGCGTCGCGTGTAAGGCTGTCCGCTGGTCTCGTCCACCGACATGGTGGCCGTGCCGAGGGGATCACTGAGCAGAACGCCGAGCTTGTGACCCGTGGTGCTGCCGTACTTGGTGGAGACGGGCAGGAGACGGGATTCATGGTTCCTCCGGTGATCGGGCGCGTGACGGCGTGACGGGGCGGTGGCGGCACGCCGGGGCGCGACCGTCCCGGCTGCCACCCGGCCGCGTGAATCCGGGGTTCGCGTATCGCCGACCGCCGACCACCGCGCTTCCCGGGCCACGGAACGTGGCCGAATCGCCGCGAGCGGATACGCGAGCGGCCCGTGGGACCGACAGGGAAGTTGCAGAGGTGCGCGTTCACCGGCGGGCGCCGGTCAGTCCGCGGTCAGCCACGCGCGTGTGCCGAACGAGGCGCACGCGCGGGAGGCCACCGCCGCGGCCCGGGCCAGGGCTTCGGCGAAGGCCGGCCCGTCGAGGGGGCCGGGACCGCTCAGCTGGTGGGCGAGGGCACCGTGCAGGACGTCCCCCGCGCCCAGCGTGTCCACCACGCGGGTCTCCGGAACGCCGACCAGGCCACCGCCGCCGGGGCCCGCCCACATGATCGGCGCCGCGCCGCCGGTGACCGCCGCCCAGGTCACCCCGTGGTCCCGGAGGAACTCCAGGGTCTCGGCGGGCGAGGCGGTACCGGGCGGGTGGAAGTCCGCCGAGCAGACGGCGACGTCGGTCGACGCCAGCAGCCGCTCCGTGCCGTCCTTCCAGCTGCCCCCGTCGAGCAGGGTGGGCCGCCCGGCCCCGCGGGCGGCGTGCGCGACCTCGACGGCCAGGTCCATGTGGTGCCCGTCGAACTCGGCGATGTCGCAGGACTCCACCAGCTCCGCCAGGCCGGCCGGGGCCCGCAGCCGGTGCCCGGTCGCGTTGACGGAGGCGACCGCGCGCTCTCCGGTCGCCTCGGTGACCAGGATCGAGGACACCGCGGGCGGTTGCCCGCGGCCGGCGGCGAGGTCGGTGACGCGCACCCCGAGCGCGTCGAGATCCGCCCGGACGCCGAGCGCCAGCGGATGGGAGCCGAGGCCGGTGAGCAGCCGCGGCCGGCCGCCCAGCCGGCCGAAGGCCACCGCCGCGCCCGTGGCCGGACCGCCCGCCGCGACCACCTGGTCACGGGCCGTCAGTTTCTCGTCCGGCCCCGGCACATGGTCCACCAGCTGGATGACGTCCAGCGTGCACAGTCCCACGAAGAGGCCCGCAGGCCGCCGCACCGCCATCGGGTCCGTCCGCACCAGCGCCTCCTCCGGCCTCCGCCCGCGGCCAGCGTACGTGCGGCCTCGTGAGTCCTGAGGGAGTTCCGGAGACCGATGTTCCCCCAGGGGCTACCGATCAGTAACCGTATGCTTCTACGCTGCCGCCAACTCACCACCAATCCAAGGGAGTTGGGTCATGGGTGTACTGAGACGGCTGGCGGCGGTCGTGGGCGCCGGGGCCCTGTTCGTGATGGCGGGCTCGGCCGCGCACGCGGACACGGCCACGGCCACGGCCACGGCCACGGCCACGGACCTGAACGCGGCGAAGTTCTCCGGGACCACCTCCGTCGGCACGCACAACGCGTACGACAGGAGCAAGTACACCTACTGGGCGCAGGCGCTGGACTCCGGAGCCTCGCTGCTGGAGCTGGACGTGTACGTCGACAGCATCAGCAAGCGGTGGCGGGTCAGCCACAGCAACCCGTGGGGCGACGACAACAACTGCGAACACGCCAACACCCCCGGCCAGCTCTACGGCCAGGCCACCAGCCAGGACCTCGGCAGCTGCCTCGACAACATGGCGGCCTGGGAGCAACTGCACCCGGACCACGCGCCCATCGTCGTCAAGGTCGAGATGAAGGTCGGGTTCAACCAGACCATCGGCCTCGGGCCCACCGCCTTCGACACGCTCGTCTCGCAGAAGCTCGGCAGCAGCGTGTACAAGCCGGCCGACCTGCTCGGCTCCTCGTACTCCACCCTCGACGCCGCCGCCAAGGCCAACGCCTGGCCCACCCGTGACCAGCTCAAGGGCAAGTTCATCTTCGAACTGATCCCCGGCACGGTGGAGCAGGCCAACCCGTTCGACCACTACTGGACGGACAAGGAGTACGGCGACCACCTGCGGGACCTGTACGCGGCCGGGAACATCTCCCAGGCCCAGGCCTTCCCCGCCGTCCTGGGCGCCGCGAACGGGGACCCACGGACCAGCAGGTACGACGCCTCCATCCAGCCCTGGTTCGTGTTCTTCGACGGCGACGCGGCGACGTACGTGAACAACGGCTACGACACGTCGTTCTACGCCACGAACCACTACATCCTGATCATGACGGACGCCTACAACGTCTCCCCGGCGATCTCCTCGACCGCTCCCACCGACGCCGAGGTCGCGGCCCGGCTGGCGCTGCTGGCCGGCGACCACGCCAGCATCATCACCTCCGACTGGTCGACGAAGTCGGCGGCCGTGCTCGGCGAGGTGGCGGCCCGCGGCTGACAATTCACGCGCCCACGCGGATCCCTCTCGGCGCGGCGGGGAATACGACATACGCAGTTGCAACTCGTGTCACCCCACTGGCACCCAGGGAGTCCCCCATGCTGCACGGCATCGACGTGAGCGCGTACCAGTCCTCCAGCTACGACACGGACGGCCTCTCCTTCGTCTTCATCAAGGCGACGGAGGGGCATTCGTACGTCAACCCCAAACTCGCCGCCCAGGCCAAGACCGGCCGCGACGCCGGACTGGTCGTCGGCTACTACCACTTCCTCTGGCCCGGCAACCTCACCGCCCAGGCCGAGTACTTCGTCCAGCACGCCCCCGAAAAAGCGGGCGAGATCCTCGCCGTCGACTGGGAGACCACCGGCGACGGCACCCACGCCGGCAACGCCGAGAAGGACTCCTTCATCCGCAAGGTGAAGGCACTGCGGCCCGGCTACCGGGTGGTGCTGTACACCAACCGGGATTTCTGGCTCAACATCGACAGCACCTCGTACGCCGGCGACGGTCTCTGGATCGCGGACTACGTCAGCGCGGGCCACCCCCGCATCAAGGCCGACTGGGTCTTCCACCAGTACACCAGCGATCCGCATGACAAGGACGTCGCGGACTTCGCGAGCAAGGCCGCCCTCAAGGCCTGGGCCGCGAAGAAGGACTGAGCGGCGGCGCCGGTCCGTGGCGGCGGGACCGGGCGCCCCGGTCCGGTCCCGTCGCCGGCCGTCCCGCAGGACCCGGCGGAGCCGTCAGCCGCGGAAGTTCTCCGGGCGCTCAGGGGACGCCTCCGCCAGTGCCTTGCGGACGCCCTCGGCGTCGGCGCGCAGGCCGTAGACCGGGGTGCCCGGCTGCTGGCGCCAGGAGTCGTCGATGCCGCCGTTGTCGACCGTGTCGAAGCCGAGTTCGTCGATCAGGGCGCGGACCACCTGCTTGGCGGCCTCGTCGTCGCCGGAGACCGGGAGGGCCTGGCGGCCGGGTTCCCCGGCGGGGCGGCCGCGGTCCAGGATGTCCTGGGCGAAGGTGCCGTTGAAGGCCTTGATCACGGGGTGGCCGATCTGCCGCTCGGTCCAGCGGCTCTCCGTGATGCCCTCGTCCTCGATGCCGGCGATCCGGCCGTCCCGCTCCCGCGGGTAGTAGTTGCCGGTGTCGATCACGGCGACGTTCTCCGCGGCGCCGTCCAGGAGCCCGGACGGCAGGTCCGGGACCGCCTTCACCGGGACCGTGACCACCACGACCTCCGCGCCCCGCGCCGCCTCCCCGGCCCGCACCGCCTTCGCGCCCGTCTCCTCGGCCAGGGCGGCGAGCGTCTCGGGGCCCCGCGAGTTCGCCACGGACACGTCGTGACCGAGCGCGGTCAGCCGCCGGGTGAGGTTGCCGCCGATGTTGCCCGCTCCGATGATGCCGATCTTCATGACACACCTTTCGAGAGTCCATGCACCTGCATACATACGCTGCTGTGCGGCGACAACCTCGGGCGTGCGCGGCCTATTCCACGGCCGGTCCGAACGGGTGAGGCCCGGTTCCGGACCCGGGCCCCGCTCAGATCCGTACGACGATCTTGCCGATGTGCGTGTTGGACTCCATCAGGCGGTGCGCGTCCCGGATGCGGTCCAGGCCGTCCAGCACCTCACCGACGACCGGGCGGAAGCCGCCGTCGGCCAGGCCCGCGTTGAGGAAGGCGGTGGACCGGCGCCGGCCCTCGGGGGTCGCGGTGAGGACCCCGTTGGCGTAGGTGTGAATCGTGAAGGGCCAGTTCCAGGGGAGTTCGGCGGGGCTGCCGTCCAGCCAGCCGTAGACCACCACCGAGCCGCCCGCGGCCAGTCCCTCCGCCAGCGGGCGGAAGTCCGGGCCGCCGATCGCGTCGAACATCACCTCGGCGCCGCCGCCCCCGGTGAGCCGCCTGACCTCCTTCGCCACGTCCTGTGCCGTCGATCCCCCGGTGACGATCACCTCCGCCGCCCCCAGCTCCAGCAGCCGATCGCGTTTGTCCGCGGTGCGGGTGGTGGCGAGCGGGACCGCGCCGATCCGGCGGGCGACCTGGATCGCCGCGGTGCCGACGCCACTGGACGCCCCGGTGATCAGGACGTGGTCGCCCGGCCGCAGCCCGGCCGTCTCCAGCAGCCCGCCGTACGCCGTCGTGTACGTCAGCCAGGCCGCGGCGCCGGTGACCGCGTCCACGCCGTCGGGGCGCGGGACGACCGAGGACGCGGGCAGCACCACGCGCTCCGCGTACACGCCCCGCGCGCTCATCTCGATGCCGGGGCCGGTGGTCACCGGGTCGCCGACGGCCGGTTCGGTGACGCCCTCGCCGACGGCCTCGACGATCCCGGCGGCCTCGTAGCCGAGCCGGGAGGCGGGCAGGGTCGGCTGGTAGTAGTAGGTGCCCGACCGGAACAGGGCTTCGGCCCGGTTGAGGCCCAGCGCCTCGACGCGTACGGCGACCTCGCCGGGGCCGGGGCCGGGGAGCGGCACGTCCTCGACGGTCAGGACGTCGGGGCCGCCGGTCTCGTGGAAGAGCACGGTGCGTGCGGTGTTCGTCATGCGGTCGACGCTAGGCGGCGTCCGCGAGACGATCCATGCTCCGCTGTCTCGCTTTCCTGTCCGCGCGTCTCGCCGGACTACGGTGTGGACATGGACGTACTGAGCGACGCGGTCGCCGCGATGCGTACCGGGCGGCCGCACTCCTCCCGCCGGGACAAGTACGCGCCCTGGGGGATGCGGTTCGCGGCCTCGGCGGGTGCCGGCTTCCATGTGGTGCTGCGCGGGTCGGCGTGGCTGCTGCCGGCGGCCGGCGAGCCGGTGGCGCTGGGGCCCGGGGACGTGGTGTTCCTGGCCCACGGGCACGGCCACGCACTGGCCAGCGGGCCGGACGTACCGCTGCAGGACGTGCGCCCCGGACCGGACGGCCGCTGGCCCGAACCGCCGCGTACGGCGCGGGCGGCGGAGCCGGACACGGTACTGCTGTGCGGCGCCTACCAGCTGGACCGCTCCCGTGCCCACCGGCTGCTCTCCGAGCTGCCGGAGGTGGTCCGTCTGCCCGCCCGGGTGGGCGCCCACCGCTCGCTGCGGGCCGCGGTGGAGCTGCTCGGGATGGAGCTGGAGGGGCGGCAGCCGGGCGCGGACGCCGTCGTCACCTCGCTGCTCGACACCCTGCTGCTCTACATCCTGCGGGCCTGGTGGCAGCGGGAGCGGGGCGGCGAGGAGGGCAGGGGCTGGTCCGCGGCGCTGGCCGATCCCGCGGTCTCGGCGGCGCTGCGCGCCGTGCACGGCGACCCGGCCCACCCCTGGACGGTGGCCGAACTCGCCGCCCGGGGCGGCCTGTCCAGGGCGGCCTTCGCCCGCCGTTTCACCGCGCTCGTGGGCGAACCGCCCCTGGCCTATCTGACCTGGTGGCGGATGACCAGGGCCGGCCGGCTGCTGCGCGACAACACCCTCACCCTGCGCCAGGTCGCCGAACGCATCGGCTACACCTCGGAGTTCGCCTTCGCCAGGGCCTTCAAGCGGGAGTACGGCACGGCACCCGGGCAGTACCGCAGAGCCGCCGGCCACCCCACGACCGGCACCGCCGACCAACCCTGAACGGCACCGGGGACCAACCCGTGAACGGGGCACCGGACGCCGGACTGGACGGTCCGGGTCGAGGCCGGGGCATGAGAAAGGGGCGCCCGCACTCCAGGTGCCGGGCGCCCCTGCGCTCGTGGGACCTACTTGTTCAGGTAGGCCCAGTACTCGTCGAACGACAGGACCTTGTCGCCGTTGAGGTCGCGGGTCTTGATGATGGCCTCGGCCACCGCCTCGGTGACGTTCCAGTCGCCCCCCTGCGCGAGAGCGGACTTGAACTCGGCGGCGGTGATGAAACCGTCACCGTCCGCGTCGATCCGCTCGAAGTGCGCGCGTGCCTCGTCGATGTCCGCCACCGATCCGCCCCTTTATGTCCGTGTTTCCATTGCCGTACCGGCGTAGTGCCGCAGGCCAGGTTAACGGCCCGGCCAGGCCTTCAGCGCAGCGACCACCCAGCCGAACTCCTCCTGGTACTGCGGCGGCGCCGGAGCACCCTTGATGATGTTCACCAACTCCCGATAGCGGGCGACCTCGTTGCCCAGGTCGATCCGGCGCAGCACCGCCGCCCGGTCGGTGCCCTCCCCGAACACCTCGGTGAGCACGGCGTCCGCCTCCGGCGCCTCGGGCGCCACCCCGCGCCCGCGGGCCGCACCGACGACGTCGACCAGCTTGCGGAAGAACCACTGCGAGGCACCGGCCGGGGTGTCCGGCCCCCGGTCGGCCGCGTTGAACTCGATCATCCTGCGCATCGCCGCCCGGAAGTCCGGGTCCTGCAGCAGTTCGGCCAGCTCCACCCAGGCGTCCACCTGCTCGGGGCCGGGGTCGTCGGGCAGTGCCACCCCGAGGGTCCGGGTGCGCTCCCGGATCCAGGGGTCGGCCGTGTCCAGCCCCTCGAAGATCTCCTCCACGAAGTCGTCCACGATCCGCTGCCGTTCGGCGGCCGACAGCCGTGCCAGTCTGTTCATCAGGGTCATCTCCTCCGCGTTCGAGCCACGTCGCGCCACCGTCGAGAGCACCGCGCGGGTCACCTTCAGCGAGCGGATCTGCGCGTCCAGCGCCGCCACGTGCGTCTCGGCGACCTCCGCCACGGTCCGCTCGCCGGAGAGCACCTGGCGCACGTGCCCCAGGCCGAGCCCCAGCTCGCGCAGGGTGCGGATCAGCTCCAGGCGGGCGAACGACTCGGCGTCGTAGAGCCGGTAGCCGCCCGCGGAGCGGGTCACCGGGGTGAGCACGCCCTCGTCCGACCAGTAGCGGATGGTGCGCACGGTCAGCCCGGTGGCCTTCGCCAGCTCGCCGATGGTGAAGAGTCCGGTGCCGTCGTCGATCATGTCTGCGAGTGTGGGCCTTCCAGTGGGTGGAGACTCAAGGAGCCACGGGGAGTCGAGGAGCACGGTGACGGAGACCCTGCGGGACATTCTGGACGCGGCGGCCCAGGGTGTCTTCCCGCCGCCCGACGGCCGTACGACCGTCGTACCGCAGCCCTCCCCGCGGGACGCCGGTGTGCTCTCCTTCACCGCGCACTCGGTCGTCTTCGTCGACGAGGACCCGGAGTGGGTGTACGACACCCTGCGCGCCACCCCCAGCGATCCGCTGGCCGCGACGATGAACTCGCGCTTCCTCACCGCCCTGATGGACCGCACCGGCCGCGAACAGGAGACGATCGACGCGCTGCTGGTGGCCCGCCCGCTGCCCGGCCGACCGGAACTCCCCCTCACCGAGCTCACCGGCCCCGACCACTCCCGGGTCGCCTACGCCCGGGCCCGCCGGGACGAGGTGCGCGCCTGGACGGTGGCGGGCGGCGTGCTGGTACTGGGCCGGGGCGTCGCGGGACGCCTGGAGGTCTCGGTGGAGGTGGACCAGGGGGTACGGCAGCGGGGGCTGGGCCGGGCCCTGGTGGCCGCCGCCCGGCAGCTCGCGGACGAACCCCTGTGGGCGCAGGTCGCGCCGGGGAACGCCCGCAGCGTCCGGGCCTTCCAGGCGGCCGGCTATGTGCCGGTGGGCGCGGAGGCGCTGCTGCTCAAGGCCTGAGGCCCGAGGGCCCGGCCTCACCCGGCCTCACCCGGCCTCAGCGGAAGATGCCGGTGTGGCCGAGCGAGTAGCGGCCCGGCTGCGGGTAGACGGCGAGTCCGTGCGGGCCGCTGCCCACGTGGATGCGGGCCAGTTCGGCGCCGGTGCGGGTGTCGATGGCGTACACCTCGGAGTTGTACCGGCCGGAGAGCCACAGCACCTTGCCGTCCGCCGAGACCCCGCCCATGTCGGGGCTGCCGCCGCCGGGCAGCCGCCACTTCCCGGTCAGCCGGTTCTGCGCGAAGTCGAAGAGGGAGATGGTGCCCTCGCCCCGGTTGGAGATGTACATCACGCGGGAGTCCCGGCTGACGTACAGCCCGTGCGCGCCCTTGCCGGTGGCCATGAAGGTCGGCCTGGTGAAGGCGTCGCCGTCCAGGATCCACACCCCGTCGGCCATCATGTCGGCGATGTAGAACCGCTTGCCGTCCGGCGAGACCTTGACGTCCTGCGGCATGGCGCCGTGGTACGGCAGCTTCTCCTGCCGGAGCACCTTCATCTGCTCCGTGTCCACCTTGAGCACTTCGCCGCTGAACTCGCAGGACACGATGAAGTACCGGCCGTCGAGGGAGAAGTCGGCGTGGTTGACGCCGTAGCAGCTGACCGGGACGGCCTTGACGGTCCGCATGGTGTGCGCGTCCCGGAAGACCAGCTGGCGGTCGTTGGAGGCCATCACGATCGCGTACCTGCCGTTGGGCGTGAAGTACAGGTTGTACGGGTCGTGCACGGCGACCGACTTGCCGGCCCGGCCGGTCCTCGGGTCGATGGGGGTGAGGCTGTTGCCGAGGTCGTTGTTGACCCACAGGGTCTTCAGGTCCCAGGACGGCACCACGTGCTGCGGCTGCCGGCCGACCGGGATGGTCCCGATCACCCGGTAGGTCTTCGGGTCGATGACCGAGACCGTGTCGGAGTTGGTGTTCGGGACGTACACCAGGGACGGGAAGCCCTTGACCACGGGCGAGAGGTTGCCGGGGCGGTCGGCGGCGTACACGTCCTTCGGGTCCAGGACCGGGGGCATCCCCGGCAGTACGTCGACGGCCGGCTCCGCCTTCTTCACCGGCGGCTGCACGGCCGCGGTGGTGCCGGCGGCCGGTGCGGCGGGGCTCTCGGAGCCGCCGCTGCACGCGGGCAGCAGGGCCAGGACGGCGAGGACGGCACCGGCGGACAGCAGACGGGCGGCGTTCGTGGTTCGCATCAGCTGAGCAGCTCCGTGGTGGTGACCGCGCGCAGTCCACGGCGGTTCAGTTCTTGGAGGACGGCGGGGAGGGCGGCGACCGTGTCCGGATACCCGAAGTGCATGCTCACCACCGAGCCGCCCGTGACCTCCGCGAGCACCTTGCGGGTGATGGCCGACGCGCCCGGCCGGGTGTAGTCGAGCGAGTCGACGTCGTACGACAGCACGTGCGGGTAGCCGGCCTCGGCCGCGAGCCGGGCGACGAGCGGGGAGGCGGTCGGCGCCCTCGAGGGACGGAACCAGGTCCCGATCGATCCGGTGAGCCGCCTGAGCCGCTCCGCGCAGTCGGTGATCTCCTTGCGGGCGTCCGCCTCCGCCATGGCGTTGATGGAGACGTGCCGCTGGGTGTGGTTGCCCAGGTCGTGGCCGCCGTCGAGGACACGGCGGGCCATGGTGGGATACGTGTCGAGCCAGCTGCCGACGGCCAGCACGGTGAGGTGGGCGCCGTGCTGCTCGGCGGTGGCGAGGAGCTGGTCGGCGAGGGTGGGGTCGCCCTGGCCGTGGAAGGTGAGGGCGACGGACGCGGTGGTGCGGGGGCCGTGGGTGACCTGGAAGGGGAACCGGTGGGGGGAAGCCGACGGTGCGGTGGGGCCGGTGCTGGCGGAGGATGCCGCGGTGGCCGTACCGGGGTTGCCGCAACCGGTGATGAGCGCGGCTCCGGCGGTGAAGGCGGCGCTTGCGCGGAGAAGGTCGCGTCGGCGGGTGGGGGTCACCTGCACCATTTAAAGGTGCATAGGTAAGAAAGGTGGCTATTGACCCGAAATGGATTGTTTTTGCACGTTGTGGCCTATCGATCGGCTACCCGCATCTCGAACCACGTCGTCTTGCCTCTCGGCAGCAGATCAACACCCCAGCGGTCCGCCAGCTTGTCCACCAGGAACAGGCCGCGGCCGCTGATGTCGGTCTCCTGAACCGGCATCAGACAGGGCAGGCCGCGCGACGGATCGCGCACCTCCACCCGGATCCAGCCGGGGCGGCGGCGCATCCGCAGGCCGAACACCCGGGCACCGGTGTGCCGTACGGCGTTGCCCACCAGTTCGGAGACGAGTAAGACCGCGTCCTCCGTCATCCTGGGGCTGAGCCGCCACTGGCGGAGGACGACGACCTGGGCGAGCCGGCGGGCGGTCGCCGCGGACTCGGGGCGGGACGGCAGCGGAACCTCCGCGTCCGTCGGATTGCCGAACAGTTCGATCGCCTTGAGCGCCCGCTCGTCCTCGACCGCAGGCGACCAGCGCGCCGCGGCCGCACGGCTGTGTCCCCGCGGCTGTTCGATGCCCTCCAGCCCCGCCATGCCCCCATCATGGCCGTCCGGAGCGCCCTCCGTGGCCGTTCCCGGGGAATACGCCCCCGCAAAGCTTCCACCCGTCACCGGGTGATCGGCATATGCCATCGGCATTCCGAAGGCATCGGAAGCCGGTCCGACCTGCGACGACGTTCCATCTCCGGGCAATCGCCAGACCCCCTCGACAAGGCGGGCTTAGGGTTGCCTTAAGGTTCCCATAATCCGCCCCATCGGGGGACCCGGAATCAGACATCGCGTCAATTGCAAGGGGTTCGGGGCTTTCACAGCAGGACGAAGATCACAGGAACTTGGCCTTGCCCGGCCCCTCCTCGACGAAGCTGCGCATCCCGCGCTCGCGGTCCTCGGTCGCGAACAGCCCCGCGAACCAGTTCCGTTCGACGGCGAGCCCGGTCTCCAGGTCGGTCTCCAGGCCGGTGTCGACCGCCTCCTTGGCGGCCCGCAGCGCGATCGCCGGGCCCTGCGCGAGCTTCGCCGCCCAGGCGTGTGCCTCGGTGTAGACGTCGGCGGCGGGCACGACCCGGTCGACGAGTCCGATGGCGAGCGCCTCGTCGGCCTTGACCATACGGCCCGTGAAGATCAGGTCCTTGGCCTTGGACGGGCCGATCAGCCGCGGCAGCCGCTGGGTGCCGCCGGCTCCCGGGATGAGCCCGAGGAGGATCTCGGGCTGCCCGAGCTTGGCGTTGTCGGCGGCGATGCGGTAGTCCGCGCAGAGGGCGAGCTCGCAACCGCCGCCGAGCGCGTAGCCGGTGACGGCGGCGACGACCGGCTTGGGAATCCGGGCGACGGCGCTGAACGAGTCCTGGAGGGAACGGGACCGCAGAACCATGGCCGCGTGGTCCATGTTCTGCATTTCCTTGATGTCGGCGCCGGCCGCGAAGACCTTCTCACCGCCGTACACGACGACGGCGCGCACGTCCTCGCGCCGGGTGGCCTCCTCCGCCAGCTCCTTGATCCGGTCCTGGGTGGCGACATCGAGCGCGTTCATGGGCGGCCGGTCGAGGCGGAGAGTGCCGACGCCTTCGGAGACTTCGAGGGTCACAGTCATGCCTGGCAGGTTAACGCCCGTTCAGCAGCCTGCCCCGTCAGGGGCGCGGGGCTGTGTCGATGCGCGGCTCCGCCGCGTGGGCGCGACCAGCCCCCACGCACCCGCAGCCGAACGACTACGCAGTCCATTCCTTCCACGACATGTTCCAGCCGTTGAGGCCGTTGTCGGGCGACACGGTCTGGTCGTTGGAGTGCTTCACCGTCACCACGTCCCCGATGATCGAGTGGTCGAAGAACCAGGCGGCGGGCAACGCACGGTCACCGCCGCCCCGGATGTCCCGGAGGCCGACGCACCCGTGGCTCGCGTTGTAGTTGCCGAACGCGTCGCCACCCCAGTAGTTGCCGTGGATGAACGTCCCGGACGTGGTCAGCCGCATCGCATCCGGCACGTCCTTGATGTCGTACTCGCCGCCGTAGCCGACCGTCTCGCCGTTCATGCGCGTCACGCGCAGCTTCTCGCTGATGACCATCTGGCCGTTCCACGTGTCGTAGCCCGGCTTGCCGGTCGTGACCGCGAGGGTCTTCACGACCTTGCCGTCCTGCATGACCTTCATCGTGTGCTTCTTGGCGTCGACGACGGACACCTGGTTGCGGCCGATCGTGAACTTCACGGTCTTGGCCTGCTCGCCGTACACCCCGGCACGGCCCTCGACGCCGTCGAGGTTGAGGGAGACGGTGACCTTCGTGCCGGACTTCCAGTAGTTCTCCGGGCGGAAGTCGAGCCGGTCGTTGCCGAACCAGTGGCCCTCGACGTCGACCGCGGGTTCGGTCTTGATGGTGATCGCCTTCTCCACCGCGGCCGGGTCGGTGATGCCCCGGGTGAAGTGGACGGAGAACGGCATGCCGACACCGACCGTGGAACCGTCCTCCGGCGTGAAGTAACCGACGAACGTGTTCTTCGGGGTGAGCGTCGTGAAGCTGGAGTCCTCCGCCGACTCACGTCCGTCGGCATCCTTCGCGACCGCGTGCACCGTGTACTTCGTGGAGTTGGCGAGGTGCGTCGCGGGCGTCCAGCTGGCGCCGTCCGCCGCGATCGCCCCGGCTATCTCCTTGCCCTTGGCGTCCTTGACCTCGACGTCGGTCAGCTTGCCCCTGGCGGCGCTGACCTTGAGCTCCCCGCTGGTGTCCACGCCGGTCGCGCCGGACTTGGGGCTGATGCTGACGGTCGCCACGGACTGCTTGCTCGCCTGGGTGGTGGCGTCCTTGGCCTTGCCCGGGTCCGCCCCCTTGTCGGAGGAGCCGCCCCCGCCGCAGGCGGTGACGGCCATGAGCAGGACACCGGCGACGACAGCCATCCCCTGCCTGCGCCGCTTCCCCCGCACCGACGCCCCCGATATCGGCCGCTCGTTCAAAGTCGTTCTCCCCTCCCAGGGCCTGGTCAGGCCCACCCCGGCGCGTCAGGCGCGCGCATTGGCGCATAGTAACCGCAGGGTTTTGAGCTTGGTGTTGGGCGAATGTCACCGTTGCGTCGCAACTTCTCGCCCCCACCGCCCCCCCACCTGGTTACTTGACCGCGCCGCCCGCCTTCCACTCCTTCCACCCCATGTTCCATCCCCCGAGGCCATTGTCGGGAGCGACCATTTTGTCCTTGCTGTTCACGACTTCGATCACGTCACCGATGAGGCTGCGGTCGTAGAACCAGCCCGCGGGCGTGTCCGAGCTGCCGCCCTTCACGTCGAGCAGGCCCACGCAGCCGTGGCTGACGTTGACGCGGCCCGGGGCGTCCGGCGCCCAGTAGTTGCCGTGCAGGAAGGTGCCGGAGTCGGTCAGCTTGAGGGCGTGCGGGACGTCGGGGATGTCGTACTCGCCGCCGAAGCCGACGGTGCGGCTGTTCATGCGGGTCACGTCGTGCATCTCCATCACCACCATCTTCCCGTTGTAGGTGGTGTGCTCGGGCGCCCCCGCGGTGATCGGCACGGTGGCGAGCAGTTCGCCGTCCCGGCGGACCTCCATGGTGTGGGCGGCCGCGTCGACGATGGAGACCTGGCTGCGGCCGACGGTGAAGGTGAACGTCTTGGACTGGAGGCCGTAGACGCCGGGGGCGCCCTGGACGTCACGGAGGTTCAGGCCGACCGTGACGACCGTGCCGGGGTGCCAGTAGTTCTCGGGGCGGAAGTCGAGGCGGTTCTTGCCGAACCAGTGCGGGCGGATCTCGACCGCGGGCCTGGCGGTGACCTGGATGGCGCGTTCGACGGCGGCGCGGTCCTCGATGTCGCGGCTGAAGGCGAGGGAGACGATCATGCCGGTGCCGACGGTGGCCCGGTTCTCCGGGGTGACGTACCCGATGAAGCGTTCGTCGGGGACCAGCGTGGTGAAGGTGGTGTGGCGGGCCGAGCGGTGGCCGGTGCCGTCGACGGCCACCGCGTCGACGGTGTACTTGGCGGCGAGCGCGAGTTTCGGGTCGTCCGGCCGCCAGATCGTGCCGCCCCCGGCGATGTGCCCGGGGACCGGAGAGTCCTGGGCGTCCTGGGACCTGACGACGCTGACGGACTCCAGGCGGCCGCTGGGCACCCGTACCATCAGCGGTTTGTCGGGCCGTACCGCCCTGGTGCCGTCGTCCGGGGAGATGCGGATGACGTCCTCGGGCGCCGCGGGTCTGCCGCCGAGGACGTGGTCGATGCCGAGCCCGTGCGTGCCGTCCGAGGAGCAGCCGGCGGCTCCCGCCAGCAGCCCCGCCCATGTCAGTGCCGCGGCCAACGCGGCCCCCGCGCGCCGTGCGCGCCCTTGTGGATGCCTCACGTGCGGCTCAACGAGCGGGCATGCCCCTGGGAAACGTGAGTGCGACGCCGGCACTGGGCAGAACAGAGGGAAGGACGACGAGCTGGGGAGCCGCCGTGCCCGTGCGCGAGCCGTGGCGGGCACGTCCGTAGCGAGCCGCCGACCGTGCCCGGGACCGGGAGTCCGGGCGCCGTCGGCTGCTCGGACGCGGATGGGCGCGCCCCGGTGGTCGGCGAGCCGCGGGACACAAAAAGGGGCCGACAGGTGACGAGCGCAGCCGAGCAGCAGGGGGCACCGGCGCGGGCCCCGAGGGCGGACGGCGCCACGGCGCACGCCCCCGCGGTGAACGGGCCCGCGGTGAACGGGACGCCCCTCCCCGTCCCGGCGGCGTGGCCGGGGGCGTCGACACCGCTCGGCGCCCGGTTCCGGGTCGGGCCCGACGGGGTGGCGGGCACCAACTTCGCGCTCTGGGCGGCCGGCGCGGAGGCGGTCCGGCTCTGCCTCTTCGACGAGCAGGGGCGGGAGACCCGCATCCCGCTGACCGAACTCACGCACGAGATCTGGCACGGGTTCGTGCCCGGCGTGCTGCCGGGGCAGCGGTACGGCTACCGGGTCGACGGCCGCTGGGACCCGTGGACCGGCGCCCGCTGGAACCCGGCGAAGCTGCTCCTGGACCCGTACGCGCGGGCGGTGGACGGTGAGTTCGCGCTGCCGCCCGAGGTGTACGGGCACGTCCGGGACTGGCCGGACCAGCAGGTCGCCGACACCGTCCGGGACGACCGCGACTCGGCGCCGTACGTCCCCAAGGGCGTGGTCGTCCACGATGACGACGACTGGTCCGACGACCACCGCCCGAAGACCCCGTGGGCGGACTCCGTCATCTACGAGCTGCACGTGCGCGGCTTCACCAGGCTGCATCCCGGGATACCCGAGGAACTCCGCGGCACCTACGCGGGCCTGGCCCACCCGGCCGCCGTCGACCACCTCGTCAACCTCGGCGTGACGGCCGTGGAACTCCTCCCCGTCCACCAGTTCGCCCACGAGGACCACCTGCTCAGGCGCGGCCTGAAGAACTACTGGGGCTACAACTCCATCGGTTACTTCGCCCCGCACGCGGCCTACGCCGCCTCCGGTACGACGGGACAGCAGGTCGGCGAGTTCAAGCGGATGGTCCGGGCGCTGCACGCGGCCGGGATCGAGGTCATCCTCGACGTCGTCTACAACCACACCGCGGAGGCGGGCGAGCTGGGCCCGACGCTCTCGCTGAAGGGCATCGACAACCGGGGCTACTACCGCCTCCAGGACCACGACGCCCGGCGCTTCGCGGACTACACCGGCTGCGGCAACACCCTGCACGTGGTCCGCCCGCACGTGCTGCGCCTCATCACCGACTCGCTCCGCTACTGGGTCACCGAGATGGGCGTGGACGGCTTCCGCTTCGACCTCGCCGCCGCGCTGGCCCGCTCGATGCACGACGTCGACATGCTCTCCCCCTTCCTCGCCGTGATCGCCCAGGACCCGGTGCTGCGCCGGGTCAAGCTGATCGCCGAGCCCTGGGACGTCGGCTCCGGCGGCTACCAGGTCGGCGCGTTCCCGCCCCTGTGGACCGAGTGGAACGACCGCTACCGGGACGCCGTCCGCGACTTCTGGCGCGGCGCCCTCCCGGACGTGCGCGACCTCGGCTACCGCCTCTCCGGCTCCAGCGACCTCTACGCCTGGGGCGGCCGCCGCCCCTACGCCTCCGTCAACTTCGTCACCGCGCACGACGGTTACACCCTGCGCGACCTGGTGTCGTACGAGCGCAAGCACAACGAGGCCAACGGCGAGCAGAACCGGGACGGCTCCGGCGACAACCGGTCCTGGAACTGCGGCGCGGAGGGCGAGACGGAGGACGAGGGCGTACAGGCGCTCCGCCGGCGCCAGCTCCGCAACCTCCTCACCACCCTCCTCCTCTCGACGGGCGTCCCGATGCTGGTCGCCGGCGACGAACTGGGCCGCACCCAGCGCGGCAACAACAACGCCTACTGCCAGGACAACGACATCAGCTGGCTGGACTGGAGCCTGCTCGACGACCCCGCCTGGCGGCCCCTGTTCGACCTCACCTCCCGCCTCATCCGGCTCCGCCACCGCCACCCGGTGCTGCGCCGCCGCGCCTTCTTCTCCGGCCGCGCGCACTCGGCGGACGGCCTGCGCGACCTGGCCTGGTTCACGGCCCACGGCGAGGAGATGACCGCGGGCGACTGGTACGCGCCCGCCGCCACCCTCGGCATGTTCCTCTCCGGCCGGGACATACCCGGCCGCGACGACCGCGGCGCCCCCGTCCTCGACGACAGCTTCCTCACCGTCCTGCACGCCGGCGCCCGCCCGACCCAGTTCGTCCTGCCGGGCCCGCCGTGGGCGCAGCGCTACGAGGTACTGGTGGACACCTCACTGGAGGACCAGCACGCGGAGCCGGCAGTGGTCCACGAGTCCGGGACGGCGATCACGGTGCCGGGACGCGCGGTGCTCTTGCTGAGAGTGGCCGACTGACCCGTCGACACCGACGACCGCCCCCGGTCCTCTGCCGTGCCCGCGCTAGGCTCCGGGAGCGAAGGACTGCGGGCCGAGTGCCCGCAAAGCGGCCAGTACCGCCCTTGTCCGGGGAACTTCGTGGGTGCGGTAGACGCCCGTTCCCCCGAGATGCGCCAGAACCGTGAAGAAGCCTTCGGCGGTGCGGAACTCGTCCTCGAAGAGGCTGAAGGCATGCGGCAAGGAGTGGCAGATGGGAAGGCCCATCCGCCGAAGCCGGAACGTGTTCAGGAGGGCACGGCCCTGATAGTGCACACGGGTGTCGGCGGATATGTGCCTGTCGTGGGAGAAGCCGATGCCGGGGTCGATGACGATTCGTTCGACTCCGGCCGAACGGGCGTGGTCCACGCGTCTCTCGAAGTACTCCAGCATTCTCGGAACGGGGTCCTCGTCTATGCCCTTGGCGCCCACGTCCCTGGAGTTCCTCCCTTCGACATGGCACAGGACGACTGCCGCGCCGTGGTCGGCCAGCACGGGGAACATCTCGCCGTCCGATGCCGGCCCGCCCGAGTAATTGACCAGGAGCGCCCCCGCGTCCAGGCACGACCGGGCAACGGCAGGCTCGTACGTCTCGACCGATACGGCGATGCCTTCCGAGGCGAGCGCCTTCACGACCGGCGCCAGGGCGGCCACCTGCTCCGCCGCGGAGACCTGTCGCGTGCGGGGATTGCTCGACTCGGCGCCGATGTCGACGATGTCGGCGCCCTGTGCCGCGAGGATGCGGCCCTTTCGGACAGCGGACCCGGTCGAGGTCGCGACGCTCTCCCGATAGGTGGAGTCCGGAGAGAGGTTGACGCATCCCATGATGGCGGGGGTGGTGTCGACATCGATTGCCCGGTCCCCCAGTCGGAGTGGTTCGACGGGTAAGGAGAGGTCAGCCTCGAATCGCCGTGCCAGATCTGCCAAATGAGCAAGGGAAATCATCCGACCCCATTCCTGTACGACCGCCGGTCAAGCACCGTGCTGGCCCAGAATCCCCCGCTGGTACCCCGTCGCCACCGCCGCCGCTCGGTCGTTGACGCCGAGCTTGGCGTAGAGGTGGGTGAGGTGGGTCTTGACCGTGGCCTCGCTGATGAAGAGTTCGCGGGCGATCTCGCGGTTGGAGGTGCCCCGGGCGACGAGGGTCAGGACTTCGCGTTCGCGGGCGGAGAGTGGCTCGTTGCCGGGGGCGGTGGGGGTGCGGACGGCGGAGACCAGGCGGGAGGCGACGGCCGGGGAGAGGACGGTGCGGCCCTGGGCGGCGGCGCGGACGGCGGTGAAGAGTTCCTCGCGCGGGGCGTCCTTGAGGAGGTAGCCGGTCGCGCCCGCCTCGATCGCGGGAAGGGTGTCGGAGTCGGTGTCGTACGTGGTGAGGACGAGGACCTTGGCGCGGGCGCCGCGCCGGGTGAGTTCGCGGATCGCGTCGACTCCGCCGCCGCCCGGCATGCGGAGGTCCATGAGGACCACGTCGGGGTCCAGGGTGCCGGCGAGCGTGACGGCTTCGGCGCCGTCGGACGCCTCGCCGAGGACCGTGAAGCCGGGGGCGGACTCGAACATGCCGCGCAGGCCGTCGCGGACCACCGGGTGGTCGTCGACGATGAGCAGCGAGATCGGGGGCTCAGTTGTCATGGCGGACCAACGGTACGCGCGCCGACAGCGCGGTGCCGAGCCCCGGTTCGGACTCCACGGTCAGGGAGCCGGCGATGCGCTCGGCGCGGGCCCGCATGCCGTCCAGGCCGAAGCCGCCGGCGCGACTGCGGGCGGGCACGGCGAGCAGGTCGAAGCCGGTGCCGTCGTCGCGGATGTCGAGGATGACCTCGCCGCCCGGGAAGTCGCCGAGGAAGGAGAGGGTGACGCCGACCCGGGAGGCCCGCGCGTGCCGGGCGGCGTTGGACAGCGCCTCCTGGACGATGCGCAGGAGGGTGGCCGCGACCTCCTCGTGGAGTTGCTCGGCGGTGCCGGTGACGGTGAACTCGGCGCGTATGCCCGTCCGTTCGCCCCACTCGGCGACCGTCTTCCGCAGCGCCTCGGGCAGCCCGTCGTGCTCCAGCGCGACCGGGGCCAGGTTGTGCACGGAACGGCGGGCCTCCCCCAGGCTGTGCCGGGCCAGCGCGAGGGCGCGGCCCACGTGGTCCTCGGCCACCGCCGGATCGGGGGTGTTGGCGACGACCTGGAGCTGGGCGATGATTCCGGCCAGGCCCTGCGCGATGGTGTCGTGGATCTCGGCGGCGAGCCGGCGGCGCTCGTCGGCGACCCCGGCCTCCCGTGCCTGGAGGAGAAGCTGGGCGTGCAGCGCCGCGTTCTCGTCGAGGGCCTGGCGCAGCGCGGCGATGGTCTCGGTGCGTTCGAGGGACCGCTGCTTCTCCTGCTCGGTGAGGTGGGCGACCCCCACCTGGAGTACGGAGTTGGCGACCAGCAGCACGCCGAACAGCAGCCACTGGAGCACGCTGCGCAACGGCATCCCGCCCGTCTGCGCGCCGGCCACGGTGACGGCGCTCGCCAGCAGCCCCGGCCGCCGCCACCGGCGCGGCAGCAGCTCGTCGGCGTCCATGTATCCGGAGGCGGCGTAGAACGCGAAGAACGGGCTGAGCCAGGTGAGCACGAAGGCGAGGGCCCAGCGGAGCGCGTAGTACGCGCTCCCGGCCGCGGAAGGCGTACGGCCGCGGTCGGTTCGGCGGGACCGCTTGGCGTGCCACCACAGCTGCAGCACGACCGCGGCGCCGACCAGGGACCAGGCGGTCAGCCACGTCGACCGGGGGGTGCCGGGGTCGGCGGAGACGACCCCGAGGACGATGCTGACACCGAGGAACCCGTACGGCCCCCAGGTGTGCAGCTGCTCCCAGCGCCGGTCGATCCGGTTGTCGTCGGCGGTCATGTCCCCAGTCTGCATGCCGGGCCGTCTCCTACTCCCAGCGGAACCAGCGGGCGGCGCCCGCCGTCAGCAGGACCGTCCAGAGGGTGAGGACGCCCAGGTGCTCCCAGCCGGGCCAGTGACCGGCGGCGGCGCGGTCCAGGGCGCGGGCCGCCGCGCCGAAGGGGGTCAGCTGCACCACCCGGGCCATGGTGCGCGGCATCTCCTGGACCGGGATCCACACGCCCGCGCAGAACATCATCGGGAAGAACACCGCCGAGCCGATCGCGCCCGCGATCTTCGTGGTGCGGGACAGCGCCGAGACGACCGAGCCGAGGGCGAGCGCGGCCGTGGCCGCGAGCAGCAGGGCCAGCAGGTATCCGCCGGGCTGCTTCGGCAGCCGTACGTCGAAGGCGAGGCGGCCGACGACGAGTGCCAGCAGCGCCGAGCCGAGGGCGACCGTGCCCTGCACGGCCATCTGCGCGGACAGCAGCGCGGAGGGCCGTACCGGGGTGAGCCGCATCCGGCGCAGGATGCCCCGCTCCCGGTGGCCGGTGAGCGCCTGGGGCAGGGTCTGCACCCCGGCCATGATCAGGGCGATCAGCACGGCGATGGGAACGTACGCGTCGACCGGGCGCAGTCCGCCCAGGGACGTGTCGGCCTCCCGGAAGGAGGGGATCGAGCCGAGGATCACCAGCAGCAGGGTCGGGAACAGGAAGACCCAGAAGACGGCGCCGGGTTCGCGGCGGAAGAGTTGGAACTCGGTGCGCAGGACGGCGGTGTTCATGCTGCTTCCTCCTTCGTCAGGTCGAGGAACGCGTCGTCGAGGGTGGCGTCCACGACCCGGAGCTGGTGGGCGGTGATGCGGTGCCTGGCGAGCAGGGTGATGACGGCGTTGACGGTCTCGTCGGTGCCGGAGAGCGTGATCCGGCCGTCCTTGTGCTCGATGGAGGCGAGGGCGGGGAGGGCGGCGAGGTCGTGGTCGTCCAGGGGTGCGGACGGGGTGAAGCTGATGACGGTGGCGCCGGCGCTGCGGCGGATCAGCCCGGCGGGGGTGTCGAGGGCGGCCACCCGGCCCTTGTCGATCACCGCGATCCGGTCGCAGAGCCGCTGCGCCTCCTCCATGAAGTGGGTGACGAGCAGCACGGTGACGCCGCGGTCCCGGACGTCCTCGATCAGCTTCCAGGTGTCCCGCCGGGCCCGCGGGTCCAGCCCGGTGGTCAGTTCGTCGAGGACGACGATCCGCGGGTTCCCGATCAACGCCAGCGCGATGAGGAGCCGTTGCTTCTGGCCGCCCGACAGCTTGCCGAACCGGGTGGCGAGTCCGTCGGTGAGCCCGAGGCGTTCGGCGAGCGGCGCCCAGTCGAGCGGGTCCGGATAGAAGGAGGCGTACAGCTCAAGGGCCTCGCGGACGGTGAGCTTGGGCTGCAGCTCGCTCTCCTGGAGCTGGGCGCCGAGGACGCGGGCGACCTTGTCGTGGTCGGCGACGGGATCGAGCCCGGCGACCCGGACCCGGCCCGCGTCGGGCACCCGCAGCCCCTCCACGCACTCCACGGTGGTGGTCTTGCCGGCGCCGTTCGGCCCGAGGATCCCGAAGATCTCGCCTTCCTCGACGGCGAGACTCACCCCGTCCACGACGGCCCGGCCGCCGTACGACTTGCGCAGGTCTGTCACTTCGATGTCGGTTGGCATGTTCCGAGGGTCCCGGCCACCCCGGGTCCGCCACATCGGCCGCCCCGCTCGAACCGCCATCGACCGATCGGCTGATGCGCCGCCTCCGGTCGTACGACCCTCGCACACTCCCCGGTTCTCGGCGGCGCGCGAACCGGAGGGACCCCCAGGTCGTAGGACCAGCGGCCGATTCCGGTCCGGCCAAAACTCGGTGGGCGTTGTCAGTGCCGATCCGTAGGCTCGCCCCTGATGCCTCCGACACGTGCAACCACCAAGGACCGGTCCGCCGTCCGCACCCTCCTGCGCCTGTGGCCGTACGTACGGCCGGTGCGGGTGCGGCTGTCCATCGCCGCGTTCGTCGCGGTCGTCGCCTCCTGTACGGGCCTCGTCATCCCCCTCGTCCTCAAGTGGATGGTGGACGGCCCGGTGGCCGACCGCGACCCGGCCGGGGTGTGGCTCGGCGCGCTGTACCTGCTGCTGCTCGGCATCGCGGAAGCACTGCTCTTCGGTCTGCGCCGCTGGCTGGTCGCCAGACCGCTCTCGCGCGTCGAGGCGGGGATGCGGGCGGACCTGTACGGCCATCTCCAGCGCCTGCCGGTCGCCTTCCACGACCGGTGGGCCTCCGGCCAGCTGCTCTCCCGGGCCACCACCGACCTGATGCTGCTCCGCATGTTCCTCGCCTTCCCGCTGACCTTCCTCCTGGTGAACGGGGTGACGATCCTCGTCGGCGTGCTGATCATGCTGGCCCAGGACTGGACGCTGGGCCTGGTCATCCTCGGCCCCACGATCCCGGTGATCTGGACCTGCGTGATCTTCGAGAAGCGGTACGCGGAGGTGGCGCGGCTCGCCCAGGACCAGGTGGGCGACCTGACGACGGTGGTCGAGGAGAGCGTGCTCGGCATCCGCATCATCAAGGGCTTCGGCCGGCACCGCAGCCAGGCGCACGCGTTCCGCGAACTGGTGCGGACCCTGCGGGGCACGGAGCTGCGCAAGGCGCGGATGCTGGCGATGATCTGGGGCGTCATCGTGACGCTGCCGGAGGTGGCGATCGGGGCGGCGCTGCTGTGGGGCTCGATCCAGGTCGCGGAGGGCGGGCTGAGCGCGGGCACGCTGGTGGCGTTCCTGTCGACGGCGCTGGCGCTGAGATGGCCGGTGGAGTCGATCGGGTTCCTGCTGGCGATGAGCCAGGAGGCGGCGACGGCGACGGAGCGCTTCTTCGAGGTGCGGGACGCGGTGCCGGAGGACGCCGATTCGTCGTCGGCCGCGGGCCGGTGGGGGCTTGTCGCGCGGTTCCCCGCGCCCCTTACGGGGCGCCTCAGCGCAGCGCCCCAAAGGGGCGCGGGGAACTGCGCGCTCAGCCCCCACGCACCCGCAGCCGACGACGGCGGCCCGCTCCCTTCGGCTCCCGCTCCCGACGGCATCCGCTTCGAGAACGTGCAGTTCCGTTACCCCGACGCCGCCCCCGATTCCGCGCCCACCCTCGCCGGCATCGACCTGCACATCCGCCCCGGCGAGTCCATGGCCCTCGTCGGCGCGACGGGCAGCGGCAAGACCACCCTCACCGCGCTCGTCCCCCGCCTGCACGAGGCCACTTCGGGACGGATCACCCTCGACGGCGTGGACATCACCGCCATGCCCCGCGAGGAACTCCGCTCCCTCGTCGCGGTCGCCTTCGAGGAACCCACCCTCTTCTCCGCCTCCGTCGGCGAGAACGTGCTCATGGGAGCCGAAGACGGCGCCGGGGAGCCGGAGCTGTCCCGTGCCCTCGCCGTCGCCCAGGCGGACTTCGCGCACGCCCTCCCGCAGGGCACCGCGACGCAGGTCGGCGAGCAGGGCCTCAGTCTCTCCGGCGGCCAGCGGCAGCGCCTCGCGCTCGCGCGGGCGGTCGTCGGCCGGCCCCGCTTCCTCGTGCTCGACGACCCGCTCTCCGCGCTGGACGTGCACACGGAGGCCGCCGTGGAGGCGGCGCTGCGCGACGTGCTGGCCGACACCACCGCGCTGATCGTCGCCCATCGCCCCTCCACCGTCCTGCTCGCCGACCGCGTCGCCCTGCTCTCCGGCGGCCGGGTCACCGCGGTCGGCACGCACCACGAACTGCTGCGCACGAACGCCGAGTACGCCCACCTGATGTCCGGGGAGGATCACCGCCGATGACCGCAGCCACCTCCCTCCCCGCCCCCGACGAGGACGACGAGCGCCGGCACCCTGACCCGGCCGGCACCTCCGGCGGCGACCCGTTCGACCGGGACGTCCTGCCCACCCCGCCCGGCGCCACGGCTGCCCTGCTGCGCTCGCTCCTCGCCCCCATGAGGTCCCGGGTCGCCGTCACCACACTCCTCCTGCTGCTCCAGCAGGCGGCGGTGCAGGCGGGCCCGCTGCTGGTCGCGTACGCCATCGACACGGCCGTCCCGGCGTTCCGCCGCCACGACCACGGCCCGCTGTTCGCGGTGGCGGCCGGGTACGGCCTGAGCGCGCTGCTCTCCGGCGGTCTGCAGTACGCGTTCGTCAAGGCCTCCGCCCGCGTCAACCAGGACGTCCTGCTGGACCTGCGTGGCCGCATCTTCCGGCACGCGCAGGCGCTGAGCATCGACTTCCACGAGCGCTACACGTCGGGCCGGCTCATCTCCCGCTCCACCACGGACGTCGAGTCGCTGCGCGAGCTGCTGACCGAGGGACTCCAGGAGCTGGTCACGGTCATCCTCTCCTTCCTCTACATCTCGGCGATGCTGCTCTGGCTGGACCTGGGTCTCGGCGCGGTCGCGGTGGCCAGCTTCGTACCGCTGTACCTGCTGGTCCGGCTGTACCAGCGGCGCGCGGTGCGGGTGTACAAGGCGCGGTCCACGGCGATCGCGGCGGTGATCGTGAAGTTCGTGGAGACGATGAACGGCATCCGCCCGGTGCGCGCGTTCCGCCGGGAGGCCGCCAACGACGCCGAGTTCGCGGTGCTGAACCGCCGCCACGAGCGGACCAACGGCGACGCGCTCCTCGAGATGGCGCGGTACGTGGTCGGCTCCCGGCTGGTCGCCAACACCTCGGTCGCGGTGATCGTGCTGTGGGGCGCCTACCGGGTGGCGTCCGGTTCGCTGGAGCTGGGCGTCCTGGCCGCCGCCGTCCTCTACCTGCGGCGGCTGTACGACCCGATCGACCGCCTCGGCATGTTCCTCAACTCCTACCAGTCGGCCGCGGCATCCCTGGAGAAGATCGCGGGCCTGCTGGCCCAGACCCCGTCCGTGCCGGAGCCCTCGGTCCCGAAGGAGCTGCCCCCGCCGGCGACCGAACTACCCGGCCGCGAGGTCGTCTTCGACGGCGTCCGGTTCGCCTACCGCACCGGCGGCGAGGTGCTGCCCACCTTCGACCTCACCCTCCCCGCCGGGCAGACGGTCGCGGTCGTCGGTTCCACCGGCGCCGGCAAGTCGACGCTCGCCAAACTGCTCGCCCGCTTCTACGACCCCTCCGACGGGCGGGTCCTCCTGGACGGCGTGGACCTGCGCGAACTGACCTTGGCCGAACTCCGCCGCGGGGTCGTGATGGTCACCCAGGAGGCGTTCCTGTTCTCCGGCACGGTGGCCGAGAACATCGCCATCGGCCGCCCGGACGCCACCCGCGAGGAGATCGAGCAGGCGGCCAAGGCGATCGGCGCGCACGAGTTCGTCGCCGCACTGCCCGACGGTTACGACACGGACGTCCGCAAGCGCGGCGGGCGCATCTCGGCCGGGCAGCGCCAACTGGTCGCGTTCGCGCGCGCCTTGCTCGCCGACCCGGCGGTGCTGATCCTCGACGAGGCGACCAGTTCCCTCGACATCCCCGGCGAACGGGCCGTGCAGCGTGCGATGTCGACGGTGCTGAAGGGCCGTACGGCGGTGGTGATCGCGCACCGGCTGTCCACCGTGGAGATCGCCGACCGGGTGCTGGTGATGGAGCACGGCCGCATCGCCGAGGACGGCCGCCCGGCCGACCTCGTCGCGGGCACGGGCCGGTTCGCGGATCTGCACCGGGCGTGGCGGGACAGCCTGGCCTAGGCCGGGAGAAGGCGCAACGAGGCGGGAGAAGGCGCGAGAACGGGGGTCGCAGGGTGATCGACGCGTACGAGGATCCGGGCACGCCCGACACGCGCGGCGGGTGGTCCTATCTGTGGTGGCTGGTGGCCTGCCAGCCGGGCCGCTCGCTCGCCGGGGCGCTGCTGGCCAGTGTCTGGCTGACGCTGATGGCGGGGACGCCCTACCTGATGTCCCGGGCCGTGGACGACGGGCTGGTGCCGGGCCGCATGGGGGTGCTGGCCGGGTGGACGGCGGCGATCTTCGTCCTCGGGGCGGTCAACGCCTGGATCAGCATCATGCGCCACCGCACGATGACCCGGGTGCGGATGGACGCCTACTTCCGTACGGTCAAGGTGCTCATGGGACAGACGGTGCGGCTCGGCGCCGAGCTGTCGCGCCGGTCCGACGCCGGGGAGGTGGTGACGATCGGCGTCGGCGACGTGCACACCATCGCCCAGGCGCTGACCGTCGTCGGCCCCGGGGTGGGCGCGGTCGTCGTGTACGGGGTGGTGGCCGGGCTGCTGCTGACGATCTCGCCCCTGCTGGCCGGCGTGGTGCTGCTCGGGGTGCCGGTGGTGGCGCTCGTCGCGGGCCCGCTGGCCCGGCGGCTGCAGGGCAGGGAGACCGAGTACCGGGAACGCCAGAGCGTCCTGACGGCCCGGATCGGCGACCTCGCGGGCGGCCTGCGCGTCCTCAACGGCCTCGGCGGCAAGGGCCTGTTCGCGGACGCCTTCCGCCGGGACTCCCAGCACCTGCGCGCCCAGGGCTACCGGGTGGGCGCGGTCGCCAGCTGGGTCCAGGCGCTGGGCATGGGCCTGCCGACGGTGTTCCTGGCGGTGGTGACCTGGATCGCCGCCCGGATGGCCGCCCGCGGCGACATCACGGTCGGCCAGCTGGTGTCGGTGTACGGCTATGCCGCGGTCCTGATCGGCCCGGTGGCCTTCTTCCTCGACATGGGCTACCAGCTCAGCCGCGGCGTGGTGGCCGCCCGCCGGGTCGTCCGCCTCCTGCGCCACGAGCCACGGCCGGACGAGGGCACCCGGCGCCCCCCGGCCGGCCCCGCCGTCCTGCACGACCCCGAATCCGGCGTACGGCTCCGCCCCGGCCGCCTGACGGCCCTGGTGGGCGCCAGCGCGACGGAGACGGGAGCGGTGGTGGACCGCCTGGGCCGCTACACCCCCTCCGACGTGACCTGGGGAGGAGTACGCCTGGACGCCGTCCCCCTAGCGGAGGTACGCACCCGCATCCTGGTCGCCGACAACGATGCCGACCTGTTCGCGGGCCCCCTGACCGATGTCATCACCGAAAGCGCCGACGCGCCCCGCAGGGGCGCGGGGAACGGCGCGACCGGCCACGACGGCGCCGCACCCGCCGACGCACCCCCCGCCGCATCCCCTGACGCGCGAACCGCCCAAGCCCTCCACGCCGCCGCGGCGAACGACATCGTCCAGGCCCTCCCCCACGGCCTCGGCTCCGAACTCACCGCCCAGGCCCGCAATCTCTCCGGCGGTCAGCGCCAACGCATCCGCCTCGTAAGGGCGTTGCTCACCGACCCCGAGGTCCTCCTCGCCGTGGAGCCCACCTCCGCCCTCGACGCCCACACCGAGGCCCTGGTGGCGGAGCGCCTCCGTACCGCCCGCGCGGGCCGCACCACCCTCCTCACCACCACCTCCCCGCTGCTGCTGGCCCACGCCGACGAGGTGGTCTTCCTGGTCGACGGCAAGGTCGCGGCGACCGGCACGCACGAGGGCCTGCTGGACGCCGCACCCGGCTACCGCGCCCTCGTGGCCCGGGACACGGAGGACGAGGAGTTCGCAAGGTGACGACGAGCCAACTCCCGGTCGCCGGCCGCGCCGACGTACGCCGGGCCGCCCTCCGCCTGGTGCGGGCGGACCGCGGTCCCTTCGCCGCGGCGCTGCTGCTGAACGCGGCGGCGGCCGGCACCGGCCTGGTCGGCCCCTGGCTGGTCGGCCGGATCGTGGACGAGGTCCGGGCCGGCCGCGGGGTCGGCGCCGTGGACCACCTCGCCCGGTGGATCCTGCTCTGTTCCCTCGCCGAACTGCTGCTCGCCCGCTCCGCCCGCTACCTCGGCCACCGCTTCGGCGAGCGCACGCTGGCCCGCGTCCGCGAGGAGTTCGTGGACCGGGCGCTCGCACTGCCCGCGTCGGTGGTGGAGCGGGCCGGTACCGGCGACCTGACCGCGCGCGGCACCGGCGACGTGAACACCGTCGGCACCACCCTGCGGGACGCCGGTCCCGAGCTGCTGGTCAACACGGTGCAGGCGGTGTTCGTGATGGGCGCGGTGTTCGTCCTGGACCCCGCGCTCGCCGCGTTCGGGGTGCTCGGGCTGACCCCCGTCTGGTTCGCGCTGCGCTGGTACCTGCGCCGGGCCCGGGACGGCTATCTCGCCGAGGGCGCGGCCACCTCCGGCGTCGCGGAGATCGTCACGGCGACG
Organism: Streptomyces sp. NPDC001507; assembly: GCF_042894765.1. Classification (NCBI taxonomy): domain Bacteria; kingdom Bacillati; phylum Actinomycetota; class Actinomycetes; order Kitasatosporales; family Streptomycetaceae; genus Streptomyces; species Streptomyces sp. NPDC001507. Next base: position 11,010 of record NZ_JBIAVV010000014.1, on the reverse strand, counting down.
GTGGCGGGCGCCCGCACGGTGGAGGCGTTCCGGCTCCAGGAGCAGCGGATCACGGCGAGCCGGGACGCGCTGGAGACCAACCGGAAGGCCCGGTTCTACACCCTGTGGCTGCGGACCGTGTTCTTCCCGGCCGTCGAGGTGTCGTACTCGGTGCCGGTGGCCGGGGTACTGCTGGTGGGCGGACTGCTGCACACGGGCGTCGGGGTGGTGGTGTCGGCGGCGCTGTATCTGCGGCAGTTCACCGAACCGCTGGACCAGATCCTGATCCGGGTGGAGCAACTCCAGTCCAGCGGCGCCTCGTTCGCCCGGGTGGAGGGACTGGCGCGGGCCCCGCGCGCGGCGGCGGACAGCGCGGCGCCGGCGCCGGCGGACGACCGGATCGACGTGCGCGGGGTCCGGTACGCCTACGAGCGCGGCGGCGAGGTGCTGCGCGGGGTGGACCTCACGGTGCGGCCCGGGGAGCGGCTCGCGGTGGTGGGTCCTTCCGGCGCCGGGAAGACGACGCTGAGCCGGCTGCTGGCGGGCGTCGAGGCGCCCGCATCGGGCACGGTGACCGTGGGCGGGGTGCCGGTCGCCGGTCTTGAACCGGAGCGGCTGCGGCGCCAGGTCGTCCTGGTCACCCAGGAGCATCACGTCTTCCTCGGCACGGTCCGGGACAACCTGCTGATCGCCGAACCGGCCGCGGCCGACGCGGACCTGTGGGCGGCGCTGACCGCCGTCGGCGCCGACGACTGGGTGCGGGGCCTGCCCGGCGGTCTCGACACCCCCCTCGGCACGGGCGGCGTGAGCGGGACGGCCACCGACGGCTCCCGGGCCCAGCAGCTCGCGCTGGCGCGGGTGGTGCTGGCCGACCCGCACACGCTGATCCTGGACGAGGCGACCGCGCTGCTGGACCCGGCGACCGCCCGGCACACCGAGCGCGCGCTGGCCGCCGTACTGGAAGGCCGTACGGTCATCGCCATCGCCCACCGGCTGCACACCGCCCACGACGCCGACCGGGTGGCCGTGATGGAGGACGGGCTCCTCACCGAACTCGGCACGCACGAGGAGCTGGTGGCGGCGGGCGGGGCGTACGCGGCGCTGTGGGCGACCTGGCACGGGGACACGGCGCCCTGAACGGCCGGAGCGGATGCCGCGGCAGCTGTTGCTCTCGACGGCCTCGCAACAATCCGCATACCGAACATGAACATCCGGACAACGGACGATTTCCGGCCAAGTTTCTGACGCGGTCCTGACAGGTTGCGTTTTCTGCTGCCACTCTTCCCACGGCCGACTCACAGCAACCCCACAGCTTCACCCCCACCGTCGCTGTCGGGTCCGGCACTGCACACGCACATGGTTCCGCGTTCCGCCCAGTTCTGCCCGGCCGGCCCACCCGCCGTCCGGATCTCCCCTGGCCGTGCGACCCGCGGCCACGCAGAAGGAGTCAGTGTTGAGAAGCAGTTCCTCTCGCAGACGCACCCCCCACAGCACGTACCGCCGCACCGCGGCCGTCGCCCTCGCCGGGGTCGGCGCCCTGATCGCCGCCGCCGTCCAGTCGGGCGCCGCCAGCGCCGCCCCGGCCGCCCCGCAGCCCGGCCGGGTCAACCCGGCCCACGCGGCGGTCAGGCTCTCCCCCTCGCAGCGCGCCGAACTGCTCCGCGACGCGAGCGGCGAACGGGCCGCCACCGCCAAGGCGATAGGCCTCGGCGCCCAGGAGAAGCTGGTCGTCAAGGACGTCGTCAAGGACGCCGACGGCACCCTGCACACCCGCTACGAGCGCACCTACGCGGGCCTGCCGGTGCTCGGCGGCGACCTGATCGTCGACACCGCGAAGTCGGGCGCCACCGAGCGCGTCATCAAGGCGAACAACGCCACGCTCAAGGTCACCGACCTCACCCCGGCCAAGACCGCGGCGAGCGCCGAGAAGACCGCCCTCGCCGTCGCCCGGACGCTGGGCTCCACCAAGTCCGCGGCCGACGGCGCCCGCAAGGTCATCTGGGCCGGCTCCGGCACCCCCGTCCTCGCCTACGAGACGATCGTCGGCGGCTTCCAGGACGACGGCACGCCGAACCAGCTGCACGTCATCACGGACGCCGCCACCGGCAAGAAGCTCTTCGAGTACCAGGGCATCGAGAACGCCACCGGCACCGGCAACACCCAGTACAGCGGGACGGTGTCGCTGACGACGACCCAGTCCGGGTCGACGTACAACCTGACCGACGGCGACCGCGGCGGCCACAAGACGTACAACCTGAACCACGGCACCTCGGGCACCGGCACGCTGTTCTCCCAGTCGAGCAACACCTGGGGCAACGGCACCACGTCGAACGCCGCCACCGCGGGCGCCGACGCACACTACGGGGCCGCCGAGACCTGGGACTTCTACAAGAACACCTTCGGGCGCAGCGGCATCAAGAACAACGGCGTCGGCGCCTACTCCCGCGTCCACTACGGCAACTCGTACGTGAACGCGTTCTGGGACGACGGCTGCTTCTGCATGACCTACGGCGACGGCTCCGGCAACGCGGACCCGCTGACGGCCCTCGACGTGGCCGGCCACGAGATGAGCCACGGCGTCACCTCGAACACCGCCGGGCTCAACTACAGCGGCGAGTCCGGCGGCCTGAACGAGGCCACCTCCGACATCTTCGGCACCGGCGTCGAGTTCTACGCCAACAACTCCTCGGACGTCGGCGACTACCTCATCGGCGAGAAGATCAACATCAACGGCGACGGCACCCCGCTGCGCTACATGGACAAGCCCAGCAAGGACGGCGGCAGCGCCGACTACTGGTCCTCGTCGGTGGGCGGCCTCGACGTGCACTACTCGTCCGGCGTCGCGAACCACTTCTTCTACCTGCTGAGCGAGGGCAGCGGCGCCAAGGTCATCAACGGCGTCAGCTACAACTCGCCCACCAAGGACGGCCTTCCGGTCACCGGCATCGGCCGGGACAAGGCGCTGCAGATCTGGTACCGGGCGCTCACCACCAAGTTCACCTCGACCACCAACTACGCGGCCGCCCGCACCGGCACCCTCGCGGCGGCGGGCGAGCTGTACGGCACCACCAGCACCGAGTACAAGGCGGTGCAGGACGCCTGGGCGGCCGTCGCGGTCGGCTCGCGCTCCGGCGGCGGTGGCGGTACGGGCACCTCGTACGAGAGCACCACGCCCGTGTCGATTCCGGACAACGGCCCGGCGGTCACCTCCTCGATCACGGTCTCCGGCCGGACCGGGAACGCGCCGAGCAACTTGCAGGTAACGCCGAATATCAGCCACACGTGGCGCGGCGACCTGGTGATCGACCTGGTCGGTCCGTCCGGGACGTCGTACCGGCTGAAGAACTTCAGCTCGTCCGACTCGGCGGACGACGTGACGGACACCTACACGGTGAACGCCTCGTCGGAATCGGCCAATGGCACCTGGAAGTTGAAGGTCCAGGACCAGGCCGCGCAGGACGTCGGCACGATCAACGGGTGGAAGCTGACCTTCCCGTAACCCCAGGTAACGACCACACGCACCCGACGCCGCCCGCGGGGGACCTCCCCGCGGGCGGCGCCCGTTTTACATGCCCGCAATGTTCACCCAACACCTGCTTTTCGGCCAACATCACTTCAGGGTCCTGACATGTACGCGACCTTGATGTCACTCTTCCTTCACCCGTCGCACAGCACAGCAACTCCACAACCCCACAGCCGGGCCGGTAACCCCACACCGCCCCGAACTCCCCACATCCTGAAGGAGCTTGAGTGAGCCCCCTCTACGCGCGTCACAAGCGCACCACGCTCGCCATCGCCACTGCTGTCGCCGCCGGCGCCCTCCTCACCACCGGTATGACCGCGAACGCCTCGGCCGTCGACAAGAAGCCGCTGGCCGCCGCCCCCACCCTGCTCTCCAACTCCGCCCGCACCGCCCTGATCCAGAAGGCGGAGGCGAACGTCGCCGAGACGGCTCAGCAGATAGGCCTCGGCGCCAAGGAGAAGCTGGTCGTCAAGGACGTCGTGAAGGACGTCGACGGCACGGTCCACACGCGCTACGAGCGCACCTACGCGGGCCTGCCCGTCCTCGGCGGCGACCTCGTCGTGCACACCTCCAAGGCCGGCAAGACCGAAGGCGTCACCAAGGCGACGAAGACCGCCATCAAGGTGGCCTCCCTCAAGCCGCAGATCAGCACGGCCAAGGCGGAGAAGTCGGCGCTGAGCGTCGCCAAGACCCTCGGCTCCACCAAGTCCGCGGCCGACGGCGCCCGCAAGGTCATCTGGGCCGGCTCCGGCACCCCCGTCCTCGCCTACGAGACGGTCGTCGGCGGCTTCCAGGACGACGGCACCCCCAACCAGCTGCACGTCATCACCGACGCCGCCACCGGCAAGAAGCTCTTCGAGTACCAGGGCATCGAGAACGCCACCGGCACCGGCAAGAGCCTCTACTCCGGCACCGTCAGCCTGAGCACGAACCTGTCGGGCTCGACGTACCAGCTGTACGACACCACGCGCGGCGGCCACAAGACGTACAACCTGGCCCGCGGCACCTCCGGCACCGGCACGCTGTTCACCGACGCCGACAACACCTGGGGCACCGGTGCGGCCTCCAGCTCCTCCACCGACCAGACGGCCGCCGTGGACGCCGCCTACGGCGCCGCCGAGACCTGGGACTTCTACAAGAACACCTTCGGCCGCAGCGGCATCAAGAACAACGGCGTCGCCGCCTACTCCCGCGTCCACTACAGCAGCAACTACGTCAACGCCTTCTGGGACGACAGCTGCTTCTGCATGACCTACGGCGACGGCTCCAGCAACACCCACCCGCTGACCTCGCTGGACGTGGCCGGCCACGAGATGAGCCACGGCGTCACCTCGAACACCGCAGGCCTCAACTACAGCGGCGAGTCCGGCGGCCTGAACGAGGCCACCTCGGACATCTTCGGCACCGGCGTCGAGTTCTACGCCAACAACGCCTCCGACCCCGGTGACTACCTCATCGGCGAGAAGCTCAACATCAACGGCGACGGCACCCCGCTGCGCTACATGGACAAGCCCAGCAAGGACGGCGGCAGCGCCGACTACTGGTCCTCGTCGGTGAAGAACCTGGACGTGCACTACTCGTCCGGCGTCGCGAACCACTTCTTCTACCTCCTCTCGGAGGGCAGCGGTTCGAAGACCGTCAACGGCGTCAGCTACAACTCGCCGACCTACAACGGCTCCACGGTCACCGGCATCGGCCGGGACAAGGCCCTGCAGATCTGGTACAAGGCCCTGACCACGTACTTCACGTCGACCACCAACTACAAGTCGGCCCGCACCGGCACGCTGTCCGCGGCGGCCGCCCTGTACGGCTCCGGCTCGACCGAGTACAACGCGGTGGCGGCGGCCTGGACCGCGGTCAACGTCAGCTGACCCCGCCCCCGGCACCATGGGCGGGCCCCCGGGGAGAAGGCATCCCGGGGGCCCGCCCTACGCTCTCTCCCATGTCCTTCACGTACGAGGCGGTCGGCGCCACTCGCGAGAACCTCGCCGCCTGCCCGCCGGGCTTCCATCCCCTGCACGTGCGCACGCGCATAGGCGAGGGCCAGGAAGTCTTCCGCCGGGCCGCCGAGGCGGTCCTCACCTGGGAACTCCACCGCGCCCTAGGTGTGGGCATCGACACCGCCGCCGACCGCGCGGCCCCCGGCGTCGACGTCACCGTCACCCTGGCCGGCCTCATCAAGGCCCCCTGCCGAATCGTCTGGACCGCCGAGGAGTCCCGCCGCGCCGGCTGGGCCTACGGCACCCTCGCCGGTCACCCCGAGAGCGGCGAGGAGGCCTTCGTCGTCGACCGCACCGGCGACGGCACGGTCTGGCTCACGGTCGCCGCCTTCAGCAGACCCGCCAAGTGGTACACCCGCGCCGGCGGCGCCGCGGCCCGGGGCCTGCAGCACGCGTACGCACGCAGGTGCGGCGCGGTACTGCGACGGCTGTGCGCGGACCCGGAGCCGGAGTTCTGACGCGATCGCGCCCGGCAGGCCCTGAGGGACGGACGTGAGGGCGAGCGGAGACCACCCGCCCTCGGAGCACCGCTCGAAGGCTCAGCGCATCAGCACCCCGGCCCCCGTCACCGCCCCTTCCACGGGTACCACCACCAGGCCCAGTTCCGCGCCGGACGCCAGCAGGCGGTGGGTGGGGAGGATGCGGACGGTGTAGCCGTAGGGGCCCGTGCGGTCCAGGGAGAGGGGGCCCTCGTAGGTCCAGTGGCCCTCCAGGTCGGGGCCGGAGACCGGCTTGAGGGGCACCGTGGCCGCGTCCGTGATGCGGTCCTCCGGGTCGACGCGGCCGGAGACGGCCTGGACCTCCACGTCGTCGGGGGCGAGGTCGCCGAGGCGGACGCGGACCCGGACGGCCAGGGTGGTGCCGAGCTCGGCGGTGGGCGTGGCGGTGGCCGTCTCGACGTGGTCCACCGAGACTCCGTGCCAGGCCGCGCGCACCCTGCCCTTCCAGGCGGACAGTTCACGGGCCGTGTCCGGGGTCATGGACCGGTGGGCGTGGGCCGCCGGGGTGTAGAGGCGCTCCACGTACTCCCGGACCATGCGGCCCGCCAGCACCTTGGGCCCGAGGAGGGTGAGGGTCTGGCGGACCATCTCGATCCACCGGTCCGGCAGGCCGCTGCGGCCGCGCTCGTAGAAGCGCGGGGTGACCCGCTGTTCGAGGAGGTCGTACAGCGCGGCGGCCTCGATGTCGTCCCGGCGGTCGGGATCGGTGCCGGCGCCGTCCGCCGTCGGGATCGCCCAGCCGAAGTCCGGCTGGAACCATTCGTCCCACCAGCCGTCCAGGACGGAGAGGTTGAGGCCGCCGTTGAGCGCCGCCTTCATCCCGCTCGTCCCGCACGCCTCCAGGGGTCGGAGGGGGTTGTTGAGCCAGATGTCGCAGCCGGGCAGCAGCTTCTGCGCCATCGCCATGCCGTAGTCGGGCAGGAAGACGACGCGGTGACGCACGCGCGGGTCGTCGGTGAAGCGGACCAGTTCCTGGACCAGCCGCTTGCCGCCGTCGTCCGCCGGGTGCGCCTTCCCGGCCACCACGATCTGGATCGGCCGCTCGGGGTGGGTCAGGAGGTCCATCAGCCGGTCGCGGTCGCGCAGCATGAGCGTGAGACGTTTGTACGAGGGGACGCGCCGGGCGAACCCGATGGTGAGCACGTCGGGGTCCAGGACGCCGTCGATCCACCCCAGCTCGGCGGTACCGGCGCCGCGCTGCCGCCAGGACGCCCGCAGCCGCTCCCGCACCTCCAGCACCAGCTGCTCGCGCAGGCTGCGGCGCAGCTCCCAGATCTCCTGGTCGGCGACCTCGGCGACGGCGTCCCAGCGTTCCGGGCCGCCGACGGTCAGCGCCTCCTCGGTACGGCGGTCGCCGAGCTGCCGGGCGCCCAGCCGGACCACCTCGGGGGCCACCCAGGTCGGGGCGTGCACCCCGTTCGTCACCGAGGTGATCGGCACCTCGTCGGGGTCGAAGCCCGGCCACAGCCCGGAGAACATCTCCCGGCTGACGTTGCCGTGCAGCAGCGAGACCCCGTTGGCGCGCTGGGCGAGCCGCAGCCCCATCACGGCCATGTTGAACAGGTTGGGCTCGCCGCCCGGGTAGGTCTCCATGCCGAGCCGCAGGATGTGCTCCACCCCGATCCCGGGGAGTTCGGCGTCGGCGCCGAAGTGGTGGGCGACCAGCTCACGGTCGAAGCGGTCGATGCCGGCCGGGACGGGGGTGTGGGTGGTGAACACCGTGCCCGCGCGGACCGCTTCCAGTGCCGCGTCGAAGTCCAGCCCGGCGGCGACCAGTTCGGCGATCCGCTCCAGGCCCAGGAAGCCGGCGTGGCCCTCGTTGGTGTGGAACACCTCGGGCTCGGGGTGGCCGGTCAGCCGGCAGTACGTCCGTACGGCCCGTACGCCCCCTATCCCGAGCAGCATCTCCTGGAGCAGCCGGTGCTCGCTGCCGCCGCCGTAGAGCCGGTCGGTGACCCCGCGTTCGCCGGTGTCGTTCTCCTCGACGTCCGAGTCCAGCATCAGCAGCGGCACCCTGCCGACCTGGGCCAGCCAGATGCGGGCGCGCAGCAGTCTGCCGCCGGGCAGCGCGAGGGAGACGTGCGCCGGGGTGCCGTCGGCCTCCTTCAGCAGGGCCACGGGAAGTTCGTTGGGGTCGAGGACGGGATAGTGCTCCTGCTGCCAGCCGTCCCGGGAGAGGGTCTGCCGGAAGTAGCCGTGCCGGTAGAGCAGGCCGACGCCGATCAGCGGCACGCCGAGGTCGCTGGCCGACTTGAGGTGGTCGCCGGCCAGGATGCCGAGGCCGCCGGAGTACTGCGGCAGGGCGGCCGTGATCCCGAACTCGGGTGAGAAGTAGGCGACGGCTGCCGGGAGTTCGGCCGGCTGCGGGTGGGTCTGGTACCAGCGGTCGCCGGTCACGTAGTCGCCCAGGTCGTCGGCGACCGCGGTCAGCCGGCGCAGGAAGCGGCGGTCCCCGGCCAGCTCGGCGAGGCGCGCCGGCGGCACACTGCCGAGCAGCCGCACCGGGTCGCCCTCGGAAGCGGCCCAGCGCTCGGGGTCGACGGCCTGGAAGAGGTCACGGGTCTCGGCGTGCCAGGACCAGCGCAGGTTACGGGCCAGGTCGCTGAGGGGGCGGAGGGGGTCGGGGAGAACGGGACGGACGGTGAACCGACGGATCGCCTTCACATTCCACCTCGTGCAGTTCGCAAGGGGAGCCGTACAACCCTGTGCGGCTCGGCGTCTGTCCGACAGTACCGGTGCGGGGGTTCCGCTGGGGGCCGCCTCCCCCAGACCCCCCGCTTCGGCCTCGGGGCCTTCTTGTCGGCTTTCGTGCCGTACGAGACCCTGCCTCTCTGAGCCGAGGAGGGGGACTCACAGCCATGGCACGGACGTACAGCCGACGGCTGCGTGTGGTGGGGGGCTTGACCGCGGTCGTGACGGCCGCGGTGCTGTCGACGGCCACCCTGCCCGCGCACGCCTTACCGGAGGGAACCGTCGTCGGCGCCGGCCGGGCCGGTTCGGTCGGCGGGAGTTATCTGGTGACGCTCAGGGAGGGGATCAAAGGGGCGTCGGCGGCCGGGAGGGACGTCGCCGCCCGGTATGGGGCGAAAATAAGCCATACTTACGGCACCGTGCTGAACGGCTACGCCGTCGAAGCAAGCGCCGCACAGGCCGGACGGCTCGCCGCGGACTCGCGGGTCGCCTCCGTCGTGCAGGACAGCCGGGTGCGGCTGACTCGCGCCCGGACGCATACCCAGAACGACCCGCCGTCCTGGGGACTGGACCGCGTCGACCAGGCCGGACTCCCGCTGAACAGGTCGTACGCCTCGCCGGGTTCGGCGGGCGCGGGCGTCACCGTGTACGTGATCGACACCGGTGTCCGCATCACGAACACCGACTTCGGCGGACGCGCGAGCTACGGCTGGGACTTCGTCGGGAACGACGGTTCGGCCGGCGACGGCAACGGGCACGGCACCCATGTCGCCGGCATCATCGCCGGTACCAGGTACGGCGTCGCCAAGAAGGCCCGGGTGGTTTCCGTGCGGGTCCTGGACGACACCGGAGCGGGCACCACCGCCCAGGTCATCGCCGGTGTCGACTGGGTCACCGCGCACGCCCGCAGACCGGCGGTCGCCAACCTCAGCCTGGGCGGCTACCACAGCCCCCAACTGGACACCGCCGTACGGAACTCGATCAGGGCGGGCGTGACCTACGCGGTCGCCGCCGGCAACGGCGGCGACCCGGCCGCCCGCTACTCGCCTGCCGATGTGCCGCAGGCCCTCACCGTCGGCGCCACCGACCGCACCGACGCCCGCGCGGGCTTCTCGGACTACGGTTCCGCCGTCGACCTGTTCGCCCCGGGCGTGGCGATCACCTCGGACTCGAACGCGAACGACACGGCCAGGGCCACCTACTCGGGTACGTCGATGGCGGCACCGCACGTCGCGGGCGCCGCCGCCCTCTTCCTCGCCGGGCACCGAAGGGCGACACCCGCACAGGTCGCCGCCGTCCTGATTGCGGGGGCGACGAGCGGGAAGGTGTCGGATGCGGGGCGCGGGTCGCCCAACAGGCTGCTTCGGGTGCCGGAGTCGTAAAGCGGTTTCTGGTATGCGATCACGCCACCGGCCCCGTTCGCCGTGAACGGGGCCGGTCTTGTACGTAGACATACGGCTGAGTAGTTAACAAAGTGCCGGATTGCCCACCCGAATAGGGTGGGAAGGCTCCTCCGGTACACCCCACAGACACAGCACTGACACCAGGCAGCGGTACAACACCAGGTACACCCCGCAGGACCCACCTCCCCACCACCCATCCGCCCACACCCACGTTGCCGCGGACAGGAGCGGTCATGCCCGCCACGCACCAACCGTCAGCACCTCCGACCCGGCGCACGTCACCCGGCGCGCCACCCCCCGCGGACGAGGCCACCGCCGTCGGCCGCATACCCGTCCTCGACGTCCGTCCGCTGGTCCAGCAGGGACGCCGGCCCGCAAAGGCGGTCACCGGGGAGTCGTTCGAGGTCACCGCCACCGTCTTCCGCGAGGGCCATGACGCCGTCGCCGCGAACGTCGTACTGAAGGACCCGAAGGGCCGACCCGGCCCCTGGACCCCGATGCGGGAACTGGCCCCCGGCACGGACCGCTGGGGCGCCACGGTGACCGTCGACGGGAAACCGGGCCGCTGGACCTACCAGGTCGAGGCATGGGGAGATCCGGTCGCCACCTGGCGCCACCACGCGCAGATCAAGATACCCGCGGGCATCGACACCGAACTGGTCCTGGAGGAGGGTGCCCGGCTCTACGAACGGGCCGCCGCCGGGGTCCCCAAGGCAAAGAAACGGGAAATCCTGCTGACCGCGGCCGCCGCCCTCCGCGACGAGGAACGGCCCGCCCCCTGGCGCCTGGCCGCCGCCCTCACTCCCGAGGTGGAGAAGGTCCTGGCGCGGTATCCGCTGCGGGAGTTGGTGACGGTCTCGGAGCCGCTGCCGTTGCTGGTGGAGCGGGAACGGGCGCTGTACGGCTCGTGGTAC
>NZ_JBIAVV010000013.1:172125-392526 GCF_042894765.1 Streptomyces sp. NPDC001507 | reverse complement strand
CCGACCAGGCCAACCTCGACCAACCCCTCAACCCGCTACCCCCAACGCCAATGAGCCTGGCCGCTTGACATAGGAGCATCAAGGAGACCCGGTGATGGTGCACCCGTTCATCGAGGCGGAGAAGCAGGCAGGTCACAACGTCAAGCGTGCGTGTGAACTGCTGAAGGTCTCCCGAGCCGCCTTCTACGCCCGCCGTACCCACACACCCAGTTCCCGGGCCGTGCAGGACGCGGAGCTGACCGAGCAGATCACCGCCGTCCACGAGCAGTCCCGGGGCATCTACGGCGCCCAGGGCATCCACGCCGCCCGGCGGACGGTGTGAGGAGGCGGCTGCCCTCATGCGGTGATAGGCCGGGGCGAAGCCGTCATGAGCACGCTGGTGGCCCATTCGTGCAGGCGGGGTGGGGCGGAGTCCTGGGCTTTGCGGTGAAACGTGCGCTCAAGAGCCGGCAGGAGGGTGGCCACGTGGATGGGCTCGGTGATGGTGCCGTAGGGAAACAGATGCTGCGGGTGCCGCCGAAGCGGACGGCGTTGGTGGTGGCCAGGGTGGTAGCGGGCGCCTTGCTCGTTTCCGGCGGACCACAGGTCGACCTCGCACGCCGCCAGGACACTGCCCGGCCGGCGCCGACCCGGCGCCACCAACGCAGCCACAAGCTGCGCCACCTCTGGTCCCAGTTCCGGGCCCAGCTACGGCAGTTCCTGGACGGCAGCCGCCGCCGTCGCCTGCATTCCCTCGCCCGAACGGCGGGCCACGGCCATCGTCCGCGGCGCCGCTGGCGCCCTGGCCGGGAGCGTTGCGGGATGGGTCATCTTGTGGATGAACCGCGCTGCCCCGGCCTTTGAGACCTCACACCCGCTTGCGGCAACCACGCGCCACCTGGGGTGCCGGCTGCCGCGGGGGCTTCGAGAACCTCGAAGCCCCCGCCGGGGACGCCGCGCTCGTCGGTCCCGCATGGGCAACGGTTCAGGTCAGTGCGCCGATGCTCAGCCAGGCACCGCGGGCCGCACCCTCTGCTTCGTAGCAAACGCCGCAGGTGAGCCGCCTGGCTTCGGGCAGTGAGACGGAGGAGTCGGGTGAGCCGGGCAGCGGGTCGGCAGTTACATGCAGGTGCTGGCCGCAGATCCCGGCCCCGCACCGGGCGCATACGGCCAGGGCATTGGGCGGCCTCGGGATGACGGTCCCTGCTTGACGGGGAACACTGCAGTCAAAACAGTCCATGGTGATGTGCCTTTCTGTGCTTTCGAAGCGTTTCGGGGAGACTGCGGGGAAAGAGAGTCGAGGATTCGCCCGCCAGGCGTGGCCAAGCGAGGTGCCTGGATGATCGTCGGGTCACGTGACCGGGCGCTGTTCCTGGCCTGGTCGAAGAACTCCATGCCATGAAGCCGTGCGCATAGCCGCCGCCCGCGCGTTCCTGCCGGGTCGTGCCCAGGGCACGAGGTGGGACATAAGTGGCCGCGCCCGTCGCCGGCCTCGCTATGTGCGATAGGTCTCCAGCAGTCGCAACCAGACCTCGCTGATCGTCGGGAAGGCGGGCACGGCGTGCCAGAGCCTGTCGATCGGCACCTCGCCGATGACCGCGATGGTGGCCGAGTGCAGAAGTTCTCCCACGCCTGGGCCTACAAAGGTGGCCCCGGCCACGGTGCCACGGTCGGTGTCGATGAGCACGCGGGCGTTGCCGCGGTAGTCCTCGGCAAACTGGACTGCACCCGCGACCTGTCCGATGTCGTAGTCCACCACGTCCACCCGTCGCCCTGTCCGCTCGGCCTCTCGCGTGGTCAGGCCGACGGAGGCCACTTCCGGGTCTGTGAAGACGACCTGGGGGACTGCGACGCTGTCGGCCGTCGCGACATGTGCGCCCCACCAACTGTCGTCCAGTGGCTCGCCCTTGGCGCGGGCTCCGATGACCGCCCCGGCGATCCGGGCCTGGTACTTGCCCTGGTGGGTCAGGAGGGCACGGTGGTTGACGTCGCCGACGGCGTAGAGCCAGCCGCCGTCCACGGCGGTCACCTGACAGGTGTCGTCCACGGTCAGCCAGTCACCCGGGGTGAGGCCGACGGTCTCCAGGCCGACGTCGGAGGTGCGAGGAGCCCGTCCGATGGCGAACAGGATCTCGTCGGAAGTCAGCTTTCCACCGTCCGCAAGCTTGATCCGCAGCTCGCCGCCGGCCCGTGCCACCGACGTGACCTTCGTTTCGAAGCGCACGTCGACGCCGGCCTCGCGCAGGCTCTGCGCGACCATCTCCCCTGCGAAGGGCTCCATACGGCCCAGCAGCCCGTCCTCGCGGACGAGAAGGGTCACCCGGGAGCCGAGCGCCTGCCAGGCAGTGGCCATCTCGACAGCCACCACACCCCCTCCGACCATGGCCAGCCGCCCCGGCACCTCGTGGGCGCTGGTCGCTTCCCGGCTGGTCCAGCAGCGCACCTCCGCCAGTCCTTGCAGGTCCGGCACTACCGCGCTGGTGCCGGTACAGAGGGCGACGGCGTGCCGGGCGGACAGTCGGATCCTTTCGCCGTCGTGGGTCTGCACCGTGACCTGCTTCGGTCCGTCGAGGCGTCCGTGACCGCGTATGAGGTCGACGCCCTCCTGCTTCAGCCACTCGACCTGGTCCTCGTCCTGCCAGTGGCCGGACATGGCATCGCGGTGCGCCAGGACGGCGGTGACATCCAGGGGTCCCTGCACCGCCTGGCGCAGTCCAGGGACACGTCGCGCATCCGCGCGCGCCACTACCGGCCGCAGTAGCGCCTTGCTGGGCTCACAGGCCCAGAACGAGCACTCGCCACCGACCAGCTCACCCTCCACGATCACCGTACTCAGACCGGTGGTGTGGGCACGGTCGGCCACGTTCTCACCGACCGGCCCCGCGCCGATGACGACCACGTCATAGACAAGGGATACGTTCTGCATCACTACTGCTTTCCTTCTGTTGGGTGTGGACCCCGACGGACGCGGGCCGGACCGCGCCTCGCCGTCGGACCTTGTGATGTTCCGTGAGCGGCTGCAAGGGAAAGAGCTGCCCTGCGGAGCACGAGCTGGTCAAGATCGGCCGTCGGCTTGCGGGTCTGGGCAGCGACACGCGACCACTGCACGAACTTGCGGGGACCACCCGCCCCTTGACCGTCCCGCGGTGCCACGCTGCCTCAGCAACCGTGGTACGCGCCGTCGTCGTGGCCCCGTGCACGCCCTCGTCCTCTGTCAGCGGCCCGGGAACCGCTTCGTGATCTCCTGCAGCACCCAGCCGTTGCCGTCCGGGTCGCTGAAGGAGGCGAAAGAAAGGTAGCTACGACGTTCGGGGTCCGGTCCAGACACTCGACCCTCCGTCCCGGGACGGTCGAACACGCCGCTCACGTCATGAAACACCTCACTCACGTCGGCGCCCCGGTCGAGGAGTTCGGCTCGGGCCTCGTCGATGTCGCTGACCACGAGGTACAGACCCTGGGCAGACCCCGGCTCGGCTGAGCTGACACCGGTGCCGAAGATGACCGAGCAAAGAGAACCGGGAGGGGTGAACTGCACTACACGGAAGCCCTCATCGACGACGAAGTCACCGTCCGGTCGCCACCCCAGCCCCTCGTAGAAGCTCTTGGCTTTGTCAACGTCAGCGACGGGTATCACGACGACCTCTAGTTTCATTTCCATGATCGTTAATCCTGTTCCGTTTCATTGCCGGCCTCGGTTCCTGCCTCCAACAGTGCAGGAAATAGGGATAAAAGATCCAGTTAGTTATATTTTGCCCACCTTGAAGAATCGCTGAATCACCCCTGATCACACCTCCGCAAAATCCCCTGCAGAAGCTCGGGGTTGCCCACATGGGCCGACGGCGCGCCAGCAGCCCCGACGATCACCGCAGTTGCTCTCCGTGACATCACGGTCACGGAAAATCGATGACTGTGCGGACTCGCACGAGTGACACTCCGTCCCCTAATCAGGCGCCCCGCCGCTGCGGGCGAACCGGGTTCCCGACGAGACGGCGGGCGGAGTCGACCGGCAGAGAACGAGAGCAGACCGGACATGATCTCCAGACCATGCCGCCGAGCAACAGCGGCAACGACGCCACCCATCGGCCGGAACCTTCACCCAAGTCCTGATCGGCCGAGCACGGTTCGGTCGACATCTTGACCTGATACTCAGTCAGTTTGTCGTTCCGGAGGAGCAGACGGTCTGCGTATGCCACGTTCACGTCGCGTACCCGACTTGGCCTTGGCCCTCGGGATCAGCAACCATGTGCGTGCATGCCTTGCCGTCCTCATCGCTCGGCCCGGCCAATTCGCCCTACTGGACCGGGCAGGACACCGGCTATGCAGGCACTGCCGGCGCGGTCCGCCACGTGCTTCGAGTCCCCCGACGCGACCCTCGGCCCGGACGTTGCCTGCAGCGAGGACGGCTGATTCTGCTGGTCGGCAGGGGCCGGCCGCAGGTGGTGCAGGTGCCGGTCCAGCACCTCAACAGGTCTTGGAGCTCGTCGAGAACCTGGCAGAGGGTCAGGCCGGCATCTGCGCTTTGGGTCGAGCCGCCGCAGGGTGAGGAAGACCTGGGCGGCAGTGACGAAGGTGACGTGGTGGTGCCAGCCGCGCCAGGTACGGCCCTCGAAGTGATCCAGGCCCAGGCCGTGCTTGAGTTCTCGGTAGTCGTGCTCGATCCGCCAGCGTATCTTCGCCCACCGCACCAGGTCGGCGACAGGGGTGGCGGCAGGCAGGTTGCTCATCCAGTAGCCGGTCGGCTCGGCCGCCGTCTCGGGGTTCGACCAGCAGAGTCCGCAGCGGCAGAACTCCGTCCCACCGGTTGCGTCCTCCGGCCTGTTCCTGGGCGGTTCGGCAAGCTTCCTTGCCCGAGGGCCGCACCTGAAGCACGGCGAAGTACGAGGTCATCGTGCCCTTGCTGCCCTGCCGCCAGGTGACCTTCTGGAACACGGCGCTCTCTTCAACGAGGTCTGGCAGCGGCCGCGGTGCCTCGCGGTACCGGGGCAGGGTCGGCGGGCCCAGCCCGCCATAAGCAGGTTGATACGGCTCCGCGTCGGCAGGCCGTGCGATCTCTTTCGGGTCGAGCAGGAGCAGGGCGTCGCGGGACAGCTTGCGCCGTCCTCGGCGGTGAGGGAGTACACAGAAGGGGGGCGGCTGTCCTGTTCGAGCGGTGACCAGACGGTTCATCGGCTCGTCGTCCGACAAGAAGTGTTTCGGTGAGCACATACTCATGGGAGCCAAGCGTCAAGTCTTGGATCTCGGAAACCCGCCCCGGGCAAGAGCACGGCACCTACCGGGCAGGCGTGGTGCGCTCTCAGATCTGCTGCTTCTGCAGTACGGCCGTCTCAGCAGCCTGATGGAGCAGCTCCTGGAAGTAGCGGATGTCGGGTCGCCGGGACGTGCCGCTCTGGCTGACCGAGTAGACGGTGCGAGTTACCGGGTGAAGGAGACGGTGCAGGCTGATCGGCCCGGGCAGCGTGTCCGGCAATGTCATCCGGGGAAGCAGGGCTGCTCCGGCGCCTGCGGCAACCAGCGCCGCCAGCACTGAGAAGTCGCTGCTGCGGGAGCGGATGGTCGGCACGAAACCGGCCGCGCCGCAGGCACGCTGGATCATCTCGTAGCAGGATGTCTCCGGTCCGGGCGTGAGCCAGACACTGTCGGACAGACGCGCCAGGTCCACGCTTTCACCCGGCTTCAGCCCCATGCGTGCGGCGTGTTCGGGATGCAGCGCAAGCAGGACGGGTTCCTCAAGGAGCTTGGTCTGCTCACATCCGCTGGGGAAGTCCCGTGGCAAGACCGTGTATCCGTGGACGACGGCCAGATCGACGTCCCGTCGACGCAAGGCCTCTAGGGCCCTCTCGGGCTCCTGCTCGAAGAGTTCCAGCGTCAACGAGCCTTCGGTTTCCGCCTCTGCATCCAGGATCTGTTTCCACACCGGAGCAATCAAGGCGCGGGCCGCGGACGCGAAGGCGGCGACGCGTACGATGCCGTGGCCGCGCCCGCGTATGGCCTCCAGATCCGATTCTGCGGCTGCCAGGTCGCTCAGCACGATTTCGGCATGGGACACCAGCAGCTCACCGACAGGGGTCAGATGCAGAGTGCGCCCCCGCTTCTCCACGACGGGCAGCCCTACTTCCCGTTCCAGCGCAGCCAGTTGCTGTGAAATGGCGGGAGCGGTCAGATACAGCGCTTCCGCTGCGGCCGCGACTGTGCCGTGGGTGGCCAGGTACTGCAGGACTCGAAGTCGTCGCACGTCAAGCATGAACGTTCCTTACGCATTCCCTGTGAATAGTTCAAGCATAGCCATTCTTCGGGCGCCCTCCACAATGGCTGCCCGCATTCCCGATGTGTACATTTCGAATTTCAGGAGAGCTGTCACGTCCGGACATTATTCAAAGGGGTTCCTGCCGATCTGTTCGACGAATCTTCTCGTCGGTGCGTCCAGCGGCTTCATTTCATCGGCCCTTCGCCCGGGAGCACTGGCTCTACCGGCTTCGTTCTGTCAGTAACCACACTGTCACCGCACGCCCTCATGGCGACTGTCGCCTCGGTGGCCGCGCCGGCCAGGCGGCCAGGGCCCTGGGAGACGCGGACGCCGGCCTGGCCCTCGGGTGTTGCTTTCCCGTACCGCGTCCGGAGCGCCATGTGTTCGCGAACATCGGTCAGTGGCTCATCCTCCCGGACGGTAGTTGCTGTTCGGCCCAGATGATCTTGCCGGCCGGTGTGCGGCGAGTGCCCCACCGGCGGCTCAGCTCGTCGATGAGGAGCAGGCCGCGACCGTCTGGATCGGTGCTGTGGGGATGGCGTATCTGCGAGAAGCTACCGATGGTGTCCTGCACCTCGCAGGTCAGGACCTGGTGCCGGATCAGGCGTAGCTGGATCGGCCCCTCGCCATCACGGAGGGCGTCGGTGATGAGTTCGCTGATGATCAGTTCCGTCTGCTCGTGCAGTTGCTCCAGCCCCCAGTGATCCAGCTGGCGGGTGGCCAGGGCCCGGGCCCGACGAACGTCGGACGGGTTTCGCGCAAGCGGCCATGTGGCGACCTGGCCGAGGCCGAGCGAACGGGCGCGTGCGAGAAGCAGGGTGGCGTCGTCGCCGGGTGCCTGGAGGGGCATCGTGTCCATCGCGGCCGAACCGAGGTCCTCCAACAGGAGGCCAGGTTGTGTCAGGGCACCGCCCAGACGATTCATACCCTCGTCGAGGTCGTGGCCACGGTTCTCGATCAGACCGTCGGTGTAGAGGGCGAGCACGCTTCCCTCCTGCAGTTGCAGGGTCACGGACTCGAAGGGCACCAGCCCCACGCCGAACGGGACTGCGGCGGGCAGTTCGGGAAAACTGACGCCGCCGGGACCGATGATCGCGGGCGGCGGGTGGCCGGCCCGCGCGATCGTGCACTGCCAGGTGACCGGGTTTTTCGCACGCGGCGTTATGCGGCGCTGCTCACTGGCAGGCTTCCTCCACCGCAAGGAGCACCCAGGTGGACTTCGTGCCGTCTCGGTTCACGCTCGTTCCCCACTCCTTGGCCAAGTGGTCGATCAGGAGCATGCCTCGTCCGTGCTCCGCGGCAGCCGACGGCTGCCGGGTGGCAGGAAGGACAGGCGAGCCGTCGCTGACATTGATGCGGAGCCCGTCGTCGCCGTACTCCAGCGTGAAGCTGATGCGGCCATGCGCGGCGTGCACCACCGAGTTGGCGACCATCTCGGACACACACAGCTCAGCCGCCTCGACCAGGCACGGCAGATGCCACAGGGCAAGGGACTCGGCCACCATGTGCCGAGCACGCGGGACCTCTTGCTCATCGGTGGCGAGGACCTCTGCCAACAGCGTCCGACGATCCGCCTCTGCCACGATCATCGGAACTCCCAGTGATGCGATCCGGGAACGCGCTCAGTGACACCAACGACGTCGCGTTGCGGGCAGAGCATGGAACGGTGGGTGGCGCCGCAGTTCGGCAGCTTCGTTTCGGGATGCGGGGGCCAGTGCCTGCACATGGTCAACTCCTTGTCGGGCGGAGTCTCCGGGCTGTGCCGTCGAATCGTTGGGCGGCCTACGGAACCTGTCGGTTCGCCATCGGCTCGGAAACGCACATCGTGTTTCATCCACCTCCCACGGTGCGCGCAGCAACCCAAAAGGTCCAGTTAGTTGTTCTAGCCTCATCGAATAAGAGGTCTTAATTATTGTCCGAAATTCCGCGACGCCACCTCCCGCTCCCACGCGTGGCACCGGCCCGCAACGAAACCCCTCGAGAGGGGCCCGCGTGGCATTACAGATTCCCTGGCCTCGACGAACCGCCGACCAGGGCCCGTCCTCACTGCCGGCGGGCCGGCACATCCGACACCCGTCGAATCGCCGCGCAGGCCAGTGCTCGATCTGCAGGAATCAACTACCAGGCAACCCACTTCCCCCCATTCATAAACAACGCTTCATTTATATCCAAGAATAAGTAACTGGACCTTTATCGCCTTGCGGGCCATCGTTATTGCCATGAGCAGAAGCACCGGCAGCCGCAGCTTCCTCGCCCTGGCCGGGGTCGTCGTCCTCTGGGCCTCGGTATTTCCGGCCATCCGCGTCGGGGTCGACGGCCTCGGAGTGGCCGGACTGTCCTTGCTGAGGCTGGCCATTGCCTCCGTCGTCCTGACAGCGGTGGCACCCTTGCTCGGCGTTCGGCGTCCGCGGCGCAGCGACCTGCCGTTGATCGCCCTTGCCGGGGCTACCGGCATGACCGGCTACCAGGTGCTGCTCAACTGGGGCGAGGTGCACGTGTCCGCCGGCACCGCCAGCATGCTCATCTCCATCGCCCCCGTCTTCAGCCTTCTGCTGGGCAGGGCGTTCCTGTCCGAAGCACTGAGGTCTTTCAGCACTGCCGCTCCAGAGCGAGGACGGCCGCGGAGATTGACGACATTCGATTCGGGCTGCACCGGGATCGGCGGAAGATGCGCCAGGACTTCAAGCGTGCGACGCCACGCTCGACCGGTGCCCGTGCCGCGGACAGCGCGCGATTGACGGTTTGCTGGGTCGGCGTGAGGTCACGGCCCGGCGGGCGTCTGAGGGGTGTCGTCACCCACGGTCCGGCTCCCATGTAGGCGCGGTCGGCGAGGATGGGAACGCCCTGGCGCTCGCAGATCCGGATGATCCGGTGGGCGCGGGCCGCGGTCAGATCATGGGCGCGGCCGGGCAGAGCAGGCGAGATCCACAGCAGCTGCCCGACCGGGTCGGCCACCACCTGCACGTTCACCCCGTGTCGGCGGTGTTTGTGGGAGAAGTCGGCCCGGCTGTCGCCGACCCGGTCGCACTCCGCCAGGGTGCCGTCGAGCAGGACGTAGTCCGGTTCCGCCTCGCGCAGGGCGCGCAGCAGGCCGGGTGCGCGGTCGGCGAGCCGGTCGACGACGGCTGTCGTGTAGGCGTGAGCGGTGCCCACGGAGATGCCGAACCCGGCGGCAAGCTGGGCGAGGGTGTCGTGCCGGCGCAGGTACACCAGGCCGACCAGGGCACGTTGGTGCGGTGGGAGCTTGCAGCGGCGGTCACCCTCGCGGGTGACGATGAGCATGGTTACCCACTCGACCAGGCCGTGAGGCAGATCGAGTCGGAGTCCGATCAGCCGGATGGACACCCCGTACACCGCCGTCATGACCCCGCTCCCCCACGTCCCGGGAACCTGTCTGCTGGCAGCCGGCAACGGCACCGGCATGCGGCTGTGGGAGCCCCTCACCGGGCGTCTCGTGCATTCCCTGCTCACCGCGGC
Organism: Streptomyces sp. NPDC001507; assembly: GCF_042894765.1. Taxonomy (NCBI): domain Bacteria; kingdom Bacillati; phylum Actinomycetota; class Actinomycetes; order Kitasatosporales; family Streptomycetaceae; genus Streptomyces; species Streptomyces sp. NPDC001507. Next base: position 382,826 of record NZ_JBIAVV010000013.1, on the reverse strand, counting down.
ACCGGTCACCAACATCGTCCACACCCCCCGGCCGCACGCAGTACGTGCACATCGGCGGTCCGACGGGGCTTGCCACCCTGAGCTGGCCGCTACAGGCAGAAGCCTCGTAGAGACGCCACCGCCCAGCAATGCCCGCCGTCTTCGGAGTCCTGTGCTCTTGGAACGGCGCGGCGGGTACTGGTGCTGGGCTGTCAGACGTTCGGCTACGGCTGGTGCACGGCACGAGACGCTCGCCCTGTGGGACGCGTGCCGTCTCGCGCTGGCCGAGGCCGGTACGGCAGCCTGCTGCTCCCTCCCCCCGCTCAGCAATTGCTGTTCGACGCGTTGGACTGAGACGCCTAACACTCAGACGACGATGCCCAGGTGACATTCCCCCGCAGACCGTCGCGGTGGGCAAATGTGCGGCTGCAACTGCGTTTGGGTGATCGGGCTGCACGGATCGCACAGAAATATTGGTGCAGCAGGGCTCCGCACGCCGTCACAATCTCAAGCACATGACGATCCCTGGAGTTGTAATGGCACAGCCGCTTGATCCGCTGACAGTTCAGCGGCTCGCGTACGTCCGCTACCTGTACCGCGAGGGGGTCGAGCAGAGTGGGCAACCCTCGCCACTGCGCTCCCGGGCCATCACGTCCTTCCACGACGCGGTGGAGAACTTCATCGGCCTCGCCGCGCAGCATTTGGGCGTGGACTTGAAGAGGAACGCGGAGTTCCTCAGCTATTGGGAAGCGATCAAACCAGTCTATGAACTTCCCAAGAAGGATCAGATGAGGCGCCTCAACGACGCCCGCGTCGCTCTCAAGCACAACGGAACCTTCCCCTCCGCGCACCAGATCGAGCAGGCGCGCGAGACCGTTGTCGATTTCTTCACCACGGTCACCCCCAAGATCTTCGGTGTCGAACTCGACACTGTCGATATGGTCGACCTGCTGACTCAGCACGAGGTCAAGCAACTGCTGCGCGACACACAAACGCATGCCGACATCGGCGACTACGTCCAGGCCATGGCCGGCCTCAGCCTGGCATTCCAGGCACTGCTGACCAACTACCAGAGCGGCGAAGAGCCAACCAGACGGTCAGCCTTCAACTTCGGCGAGAGACCCTCCCCTTTCGATGAACCTCGCGGAGAGTATCGGGACCCTGGTCTCAGGCGACTCGAGAAGCTCGACAACTTCATGGCAATCACCCAGGACACTCTGTTGGCCATCAGTCTCGGCATCGACTACGCGAGCATGGCCCGCTTCCACATCCTGACCCCCCAGGTCCGCACCTACAGAAACGGCGACAAGCGCTACCACTTCGGAAAGGCCCTGGAGGAGGTAACATCCGACGACTACCACTGGGCGCGGCACTTCGTCATCGAATCGGGCCTGCGCGCGGCAAAGGCGGATGATCTCCAGGCCATGGAGAAGAAGAGGTGGGAAGCCAACCAGAAGACCAGGAAACCCCTGCCTCATCGTTTTTGGACCGGGCCCGTCACCCCCGAGGACAGGAGCGAAACCTAGGGGCTGTCGGCACCGGCCGCGGCCGGGCGGGGGGCGCGGGCCGGGCAGCAGCCGACCGGGCACTGCGCTGCCGGGCACGCACCGGACGGCGTCGCGCACTGGTCGTCGGTTGTCGGAACGCGGTCCGGACCATGCCCGGCCTCGACGGCACGCTGCCGTAAGCCTTCACCCGCCCCGTACTCGGCCGCTGCAGCCCCGAAACCGGCCAGCCTGGACGCGCAAAGAGTCATCACGCATTGCAACTGCCGCCGTCCACGAACCAGACGCTGGCTGCCAAGGCCTACCGTCCCGCAGCATGGAACTCGTGCTCTGACCAGTGCAAACCCCGCATCCGCTATTGCAGTCTGCGTGAGAATGACATGGCCCTTCGTCACTCATGTCAGCAACAGGTGGGCACCACCCGTCAGCAGCAACCACCAGGTCACCGAGCCTGCGCCACTGACACGCAGATGACGATGCACAACTGACACTCCCCCGCAGGCCATCACCGGCCAACGGCGACGACGAGCCGGGTGTCGGCGTCGATGACGACCTGGTGGTTGGTGGAGTACCGATAGTTCTTCGACTGCTCGGCGACCGTGTGGTCGCGGGTGGGTACCAGGGTGCCGTCCACGATCAGCACGGTCTCCTTGCGGAACCGCTTGCGCTGCCGCAGGGCGAGTAGGGGTGCGAGATGCCCGATGATCCGCGCGGCAGCCGACTTGGACACACCGAACAGCGGGCCGAGCTGCCGCAGCGTCAGGTTCGTCCGCCAACACGCGGTGACCAGCAGGACCCGATCGTGTAAAGGCAGGCTCCACGGCCGACCCTTGCAGGCAGGGTCCGCGCCTTCGCGCCGCAGGGCGGTGACCAACTTGCGGACTGCCGCGGACTCATCCCAGCGAACGGGGTTATCCAGGACGGCTCCGACGCCGTGATCAGACCAGGCACGACAAGATCATGTCGCCAAGATCAGTCGTTACGGGACAGCCCTTAGGCTCTTGATCACGTCCTCATAGCACCCCACGGATGCGGAAATCGGAAAGAACCACGCGAAGGTTTGGCCGGGCTGGCTCAAGAAGGCAGGTCAAACCTCGATGTAGGCGACGACGACCACAGTGCGCAGGGCGGTAACGAAGTACAGGATCCGGACGGCTTCGAGGTCGTCGGTGCACGGGCGCAGTTGGGGGCCGGCGGTGTCGCCGGGGATCGGCTCGCCGAGCTCGGGGTCGACGGAGATGACGACCAGGGCGCGGTCCAAGGCGTGGATGTACGCCTCGTTGGTGATGTTCTCCAGCTGCTTGGCGGCGGAGTCGGACAAGGCGATCGGGCGCGGCGGGGGCCGTGCTGCGGGGGCATCAGGCGACGGCCGGCCGCTGCGCGGTAAGCCGGGCAAGGTGAGCCTCGCGCAGGCCCTCCCACGGCGTGCAGTCCTCCACCGCGGGCAACCCGTTCTCCGCGATGTCCTCCAGGACGGCGGCGAACTGGTCGGCCTGCTCCCGGGTCTTGGCCGCGTACGCGCGGACCGCGTCGGCGGCCGCAGGCTCCAGCTGCTGCCGGACGGCTCCGTCGGCGGGGGCCGGCTGGTCGTTCATCACAGCCTCCAGGCACGGTACGGGCGTATGCCATCAACGGTATCGCTGCGCACGCAGGAGAGGTACAGCCTGCTGAGAACTCCGTGGGCGTCGGGCACCAAAGTAGGCGCTCACTCGAACGGGCCATGTCTGAAACTGGGGGCAGATGCTGCGTGCTCTCTTCCGCCGTAGCCGCTACTGCCGACGGGTGGGTGGGTGGCGTGATGAACCTCTTGTCGGGTTCGGGTGAGTGGCTGACCATGCGTCACAGACGGTTAGTTGAGCCGTGACGGAGTGGGGGCTTCATGTCCAGCGGAACGGGTGGGGAGTACTGGAAGGACAAGGCTCTGCCGAGCGTGCTGAAGCACGAGCTGCTGAAGCGCTATTTGCCTCAGTTCGGGGGCATGACGGGGGCTCATTCGCAAGACAAACGTGTGGTCTATCTGGACGGGTACGCAGGTGAAGGCCGCTACGAGAACGGCGAGCCCGCTTCGGCGGAGATTGCCCTGCGGGTCGCCTCCTACTTCCGTGCGCGGCACGGGATCAGTCTGGAGTGCTTCTTTACGGAGGCTCAGCAGAAGTCGTTCGAGCGGTTGAACAAGATTGTCGAGCACTATCAGGCCGGCAAGGTGCCGGCGCATGCCCGCCGCGGCGAGGTCGACACCGTACTCGACAGCGTGGTCCAGCGGGCTGCGCGCGCGCCGCTGTTCCTCTTCCTGGACCCGTGCGGGCTCGTTCTGCCTCAGCGGCGGCTCGTGGATGTGCTGGCCCGGCAGCGGCCGCAGAAGAAGCCGCCGACCGAGCTGCTGATGAACTTCAGCATGATGGCCGTGTGGCGCCTGGGCGGTCACGTCCGCTCCCCGAAGGGCAACGAGAGGTCGCTGCAGCGCTTCGACGACGTGTGTGGCGGCACCTGGTGGCGTGAGTACTTCGCCGAGGCCGCCGCCCCCACTGCGAAAGAGGGCGCCGCCGAGGACGCCATCGAGGCCGTGGCAGCCGAGTACTCCCGTCTGTTGGCCCAGCGCACCGGCATGTTCGTGCAGTCGGTGCCGGTCTCCCACGATGCGCACAAGCGCGCTGTCTACCGGCTGGTCTTCGCCACTCGCAGTCAGTACGGGCTGTGGGTGTTCGGCGACTCGGTCGCCCGTGCCCGGGACGAATGGTGGAAGACGCTGGACGCGCGCGAGGAGAGCGAGGGGAAGCTGGCGCTGTGGCCCATGCGCCCGGACCCGGAAGAGGTCGCGCTCGGGGCGATTCCCAAGATCGCGGACAACCTGGAGAACCTGCTGCTGCGGAGCCGGCAGCCGGTCAAGCTCGTGGACCACACGCTGGAGATCTTCGGGGAGTTCTACGGACAGGTGACCGAGCCGGCAGCACGCAAAGCCGTACAGCGCCTGCACAAGCAGGGCAAGACACCGAGCGACGGTGCGGGCGTGAGGAGAACTCGGGAGATCACCGTCCATCCGAGGAGTGCCGCCGCATGACGAGCCGAGTCCGGGCAGCGGTCTGCCCGGACTCCCTCACACGGCCGCGGGCAGCGGCATCTGGTCCCAGGTACGGCCGTCAAGCTCGCGGCCGCCCGCCTTCGGTGTACGGCCGCCCCACTGCTTGAAGAAGAACGCCACCTGCGCCTGCTGGCAGGTGTCGCGGATCTGGGTCACCCATGCTTCATCCAGCGGCCGATGTCCCAGCCCCGACTCGCCTCCCGCGATGACCCAATCGATCGCTGTCAGCTCCAAGCCGTCCAAAGGACCCAGCAGCGGCTCACACGACAGGAACTTCACCGCTGCCGGCACCTGCCGCAGGTCGTCCACGCGCGGCAGTTCCTTCGCGCTCTCCACCGAGACGCCCATCCACAGGTTCGCCGGCCACTCCAGCCGGTCGGCAACCTGTCGCAGGCGCCGCGCCCGTTTGGTCAGGACCTGGTAGGTGTGCTGCGGGGTCTCGGCGATCACGTCGAAGACTCGGCGCACGTAGTCGAGCGGGACCTTGGCATGAAACAGGTCGCTCATCGAGTTCACGAAGACGGTGCGCGGGCTCTTCCATCCGTAGGGCACCGTCAGCGCATCCGGATGCACTGTCAGTCCGAACCCGGGCCCGGAGGTCCGCGGGTCGCCGTCGGTCTGGTACTTCGGCGAGCCCATTGCCTTCAGGCGCTTCGCCAGCGTCAGCGCGTAGCAGTTGTCGCACCCCTTGGAGACGCGGTCGCATCCCGTGGTCGGGTTCCACGTCGCCTCGGTCCACTCGATCGAACTGCGATCACCCACGGCCGGCCCTCCATCCCCTCGAACCGAGCCTGTCCACCCGTACCGCTGCGGCTTTTTGTGCCCAACGAGACGCCTCAGGACCGGTACTGGCATCCAACCACTCGGTTTCCGTGCGGCTGCCATCACCCCATTGATCGAACGGACGTTCCCATCCTGTGGGGTGATCAGGCTGCTGTAAAGACGCCGTCATGCGGCGAATCCGATGTTGGTGACGTACTCGTACTGGCCCCACTGGGAGCCGAGGTCGACGACCTGGTCCACCCACGCCTCATCGAGCGCCGAGTCGTCACCGGCGGCCCATGCCGCGACGATCCGGTCCCACCGTCGGACGTTCATGGTCCGGAAGGCGACCACGCGCTGGTGCGGTGGGGAGACGCGGGACTGGTTGAGCGGGTGGATCTCCACCCGGGTGCCGCGGCCGTCGCGGTTGAGGCGGGCGAGCAGGTAACGGGCGACGTCCTCCCGCCGCACGGTGCGGTAGGCCTGCTCGATCACGGCGAGGCTGGCGCGGGAGGGCCGACGGGTGCCGGCGAGCCAGGCCCGGATGGTGCGGGGCGTGGCGGTCAGGCCGGCTTCCCGTGCGGCGGAGCGGGCACGGTCGCTGCGGGTGAGGTAGTGCAGGCGGGCGAGCAGGCCTCGCCGGGCCGTGACCGGGGTGGCGATGTACCCGGCGAGGGCGTCCAGCTGACGCGCGACGGCCTCATGGCCCTTGATGCCGTCCGCGCCGAACTTGCCGAAGTCGATGTTGCGGCCGGGCATGTCAGACCTCTTCCTGGGGCGCGGGGTCGGCGTCGCCGACGGTGTAGACGTCCTTGACCTTGACCTCGGTCACGCCGCGCCCTTCGGGGAAGACAGCGCGCCAGTCGCCGGTCACATGGAGTTCGTCGGTGCCCATGGCGCGGACCACCATGAGGCCTTCGTCCCAGGCGCGGTGGGCCTTCCACCAGAGGTTGGCGAAGGCCTGGGAGCGGATGAGGTGCATCCAGTCGATGCGGTAGAGCTCCCGGTTGTAGTTCGACTCGCCCATCGTGGAGACGAACTTGGAGTACATGGCCTTGACGTACTCCAGCATCACGTCGTCGCCGTCGGCGATCGCGGCGTCGCGGGCGTCCTTGAGCGTGATCCGGAACTTCTCCAGCAGGCCCTCGGTGGCCCCGGACGTCCACGACTCGTGGATGACCGGTGGGTCGCACAGGGCGTACTTCGGGCCGGAGATCCGCAGCAGCAGGCGCAGGGTCGGCTCGGTCACCCACAGCGGGCCCGGCTCGTCACGCTGCCCGATCGGGTTGGGCAGGTAGGCGTCGTGGTCCCAGCCGGGCGGGGTGATCAGGTGGACACCGGCCCGCCGCCGGTCGTGCCGGCCGCCCTCGGAGTGCTCCAGCTGCCCCAGCGGCAGATGCGTCTTCAGCGCGGACAGGTAGGCGCCGTTGATGTCCAGCGCGGTCACCTCGTGCCCGCCCGCAGGGAGTTCGGGGCGGGTCCACTTCGGGCGGGCCTCCCAGATCTGGTCGGCGCCGCGCGCGGACTGCTTGCGCAGGACGTCGGGCAGCCACGGGTGCGCGACGATGTCGTAGCGGCCGCCGAGACGGGACTGGTCCAGCAGGGCCATCGCATCCGGGATCGCCCGCTTCACCAGAGCCGCCGTCGCCGCTTCGACGTCACCGGAGTGCTCGCCGAGCGCGGCCGCGACCGCCGAAGCGATCCGGCCGGCCAGCGGATCCGGGGCGTCAGCGGGCCGTACCCGGCGCCCGGCCGCCACGACCCTCACCCCCCGCGCCCCCCGCCCCGGCCCGCCGGCACGGCCCCGACCACGCTCCACCCCGGCCGCAGCCGCAACAGGTGCGGCTGCCGCTGCCGGTTCCGGTGCCGGTGCCGGTGCCGGGACCGGCAGCGCGTCCACCGGCGCGCCGGCGCACCCGGCGGCATCCAGGTGCTGCGGGAACCCGGCGACCTGATAGCGAGCCGGCCGCCCGCACAGCACACACGGCCGGGGCGTGGCAAGCACGCCGGCGTCGTCGTCCTGCCCCACCGCCTGCCCGGTGTCCGCGACCACCCGGGCTCCGGGCTCGCCGGCGGGGGCCTGCCGGGCCGAGCCGGCGGCCAGCTTGGCCTTGGCCCCGTCGAGGAAGTACGCGTACTTCACCCTCGTCTCGCCGCCCGGATCCCGTCCGGACTCCCACCCTGCGACCGTGGAGGGGCCGACCCCCAGAGCCTGCGCAAGCTGGGCACGTGAGAGGTTCAACTCCTCACGCAGGATCCGCCGTTCCCCGGCAGGCGGCAGCGGGACCTGCTGCCCGGCCTGGGCCAGCAGAGCGTCGACCGCACCGAAGTCCGTCATCACATGCCCTCCCCGGCAGCCGCAGGACGCCGGCTGCCCGCCCGATGACCAGCGACGCGGCGACGTGCAGAGGGCAGCGCCTCCGTGGCCCGGGTAGGCCCCCCCAGGAGTTCCAGGACGTCAATGCCGTAATGCGCGGCAACAGCCTCACAGTCCGCCAGAGTCCAGGCGGCGGTGCCACGCTGACGACGGCTCACCTGCGCCTGACTCACCCCCAGAACAGCCCCCAGAACGGACTGCGACTCACCGGTCGCATACAGGAGCGCCGCCACCGCCGACCTCACCCGCTCCTCCAGCCCCATACCCATAAAGCCAAAACTACCCCTCATCCCTCACTCATTATTCGCACAACGCATCAACGATCACGAACAGGGACCCCACCGAGGGCGGCAGCGGCGCAGCGCAGGCGGGTGCGGCAAGGCGGGCGACGCGGGCCGAGGCCGGACCACACCGGCATGCGCGCACCGCCACACACAGTGGCGACCCAGCGGCGGGAGAGGCTCTCGGCCGGCAGCGGGAGACGATCTGACCGCAGCGCCTGCACCACGTCGCGGGCGCCAGCGCCGGGACCGGACTGGACTGGACTGGAACGGCGGCGGACCACGGGACGCGACGCGGCCGTCTTCCCCCGGGCGGTGGCCGTCGCCCACGCACCGCCGGACCCGGACATGGCCGAGCCGCGGCCCGGCGCGCAAGCAGCCAGATGCCGCCCCGGGCGCGGGACGGGGACGACCCGGTCTGCCACCGACCGGGCGAGCGGTGGACCGGGCCCGGCCGGGACCTCGGGTCGCGGCCGGCTACAGCGGCCCGATCAGCGGCCGGCCGGGCCGCGATCATGCGCGCCCGCCACGGCAGCGGAGGGAGGATCCGTGGCATCTGAAGCGGGAGCAGCAGCCCGCAACCACGGCCGGCCGGCTGCGCCCCGTGGCGGCGCAGACCCAGCGGGCGGCTCGGGCACCCGGTGGCATGCCACCGTTTCCGCATCACGCGGGTGCCCGAAAAGACCCGGAAGAAGCCGGCGCAGCTGCGCGGCGCGCAGAGCGGCATCACGGCCGAGGCAGCCCGCACGCTGCTGGACCACCCCAGCCAGAGCGCCGAGCTGACCGATCGGGCCGTGCTGCATACCGCCGCGGCCACCGCTGCCGGGGGAGGCGCCCCAGGACGTGGCCCAGTGATCCCGCCCGCCCGCCGGGGGAGTGTCGGCGGGCCTGTGCGCCTGGTCGATTCAAGGGCAACCGGTGCGTTCCGGCTCTGTTCGAGATCGTTCGGTGCTTGTCCGCGGCAGCCTTACGCCTCCGCGGGGGCGGCCGGCCGTGTCGCGTAGCGGGTGCGCATGGCGTCACTGGCTGCGGGGCCCGCGGTGAAGACGTAGGCGTCGCTGTCGTCGAGTCGGCGGCCGGTCTTGGCGTCGACGACGACGGGTTCGACTTCCTCGCCGTTGTGCGCGTCGATGAGGATCATGCTGCGTTCGGCCGGTGTGAGGCGGGAGTTGCCCCACGCGGCCAGGGCGACGATCACCGGTCGCAGGGAGCGCCCCAGGTCGGTGAGAACGTATTGGTGACGTACAGGGTTGGTCTGGTAGGGCCGGCGCTCCAGCAGCCCGTCCGCCACCAGGGTCTTCAGCCGGGTGGTGAGCATGCTGGAGGAGATGCCCAGACTCTCCTGGAACTGGTCGAAACGGGTGTAGCCGTCGAAGGCGTCGTGGAGGATCAGCAGCGTCCACCACTCGCCGACGTGTTCCACCGTCGTGGACAGCGGGCACTCCCGGTCCTCCAGCCTGATCCGGCTCGCCACGGCGACCATCCCCTTAGTTACTGCTAAAGTCAAAGTTAGTAGCTTCTATTTTAGCAGTAACGACGGGGGCGGTGCCTTCCTTGCCCGCACCCAGGAACGGAGCACACCGTGACCACGCCAATCAGCGAATCCCTCGAAGGCCGACGCGCTCTGGTCACCGGCGGCACCAAGGGCACCGGAGCCGCCATCGCCCGCCGTCTCGCCCAGGCCGGCGCAACCGTACTGGTCACCGCCCGCAGTCGCCCCGACGACGTCGAGGAGAAGACGTTCATCACCGCCGACCTGTCCACCGACCAGGGCGCAGCCCACGTCGCCGCCGAGGTGGACGCCCGCGTGGGAGGCGTCGACATCCTGGTCAACACCCTCGGCGGGTCCCAGGCACCGGCCGGAGGGTTCGCAGCGCTCGGCGAGGACGACTGGGCCACGGAGCTGAACACCAACCTGCTGGCCGCCGTCCGCCTGGACCGCGCACTCATGCCGTACATGATCACCAAGGGCAAGGGGGCCGTGGTACACGTCACCTCGATCCAGCGCCGCATGCCGCTGTGGAACGGCACCCTGGCCTACGCCGCCGCCAAGGCCGCCCTGACCACCTACAGCAAGGGCCTGGCCAACCAGGTCGCCCCGCACGGCGTCCGCGTCAACACCGTCTCGCCCGGCTTCGTCCAGACGTCGGCCGCCGACAACCTCGTCACCCGGATCGCCCACGAGGCAGACATCACCCAGGAAGCGGCCCTGGGCCGGCTCATGGACTCCCTGGGCGGCATCCCGCTCGGCCGCCCCAACCGGCCCGAGGAAGTCGCCGAACTCGTCGCCTTCCTCGTCTCCGACCGCGCCTCGGCCATCGTCGGCGCCGAACACGTCATCGACGGCGGCACCACCCCCACCGTCTGAACCCGCCACCACCATCAGGAGCGTCATGCACGACAACCAGCCCCGGACCATCACCCCGGACGACCTGCCCGAGGTGATCACCCGCTACCTCACAGCGCACCGCGCCCACGACACCGCCACCGCGGTCACGACGTTCACCGACGACGCCACAGTGATCGACGACGGCAACACCTACCAGGGCAGCATCGCGATCGAGCGGTGGCTGGACCGATCCGCCACCGAATTCACCTACACCATCCACCTCACGAACGCCCAGCAGACCGAAACCGCGCAGTACATCGCCACACACCACCTCGAAGGCAACTTCCCCGGCGGCACCATCGATCTGCGCTATCGGTTCACACTGCGCGACAACCTCATCGAACACCTCGCCATCGAACCCTGAACCCGCTCCCCCACCACCTGTTCCCGCCCCCGGGACCGCCTCGTCCCAGCCCCCGTGCCCACCCAGCCACCCAACCAAGAGCCAGCCCTCAAGTTCGGCAACCCGCATTTCAGCACTTGCACTCCTGAGGAATCAAGGCGAGCAACTCCGGGGCCATCCTCAGCACAGGGTCAGGAGATTCAAGGCTCTGACCGCAGTTCCGTGAAGGCACAGGCCAACGGCACGGAAGCAACATCCCTCGTCTGGGCGTCCCCCCCTTGGCAATCAATGAGAGGTTTTCAACCTAAAAGCTGCAGGTCGTGGGGCTGGCGTGGGTCGTGGATGGGGTTCTCGTGCCGGTCAGGGACGTGATCGTCGGCAGGTGGTCGTCTGTCAGCGGTTGACCCCCGCGTTCGTCAGCACGAGCAGGGCGCGCAGGAGCGTGGTGGCGTGGCGGGCGTTCATGCGGACCTTGGTGAGGATCCGCCAGTTCTTCAGGTCGGCGAAGCCGTGCTCGTTCGCCGCGCGTTCGCGGCTGACCAACCGGTTCGCCTCCTTCTCGGCGGCGGTGAGCGGATGGCCGCGACTCGCCCGGCAGCCGGCAATGATCACGGGGTCATCGGGATCGTCGTCCAGGCCGATGAAGCCGAGGTCGGCCAGGGCACCGAGGCTGGCTTCCCGCAGGCGGGTGGTGATCTTGTTGTGGCGGGCGGTGGTGATCTCGCTGGAGCGTCCTGGCTTCGCCGCCGAGATCCACATCAGGTTGCCGCGCCCGTCGGTCAGGGCGAGGAATAGCAGGCCGTGGGCCTTGTGTTTGCCCGAATAGTTCGGCCGGTTCTCGTCCCCGGTGCGTCGTCGGGTGCGCACGAGGGTGCCGTCGAGCAGCACGACGACACCACCCTTCCGGGCGATTTTCTTCAGGGCGCGGTCCAGGCGCGGAGCGCGGGCCGACAGCAGTTCGATCACTTCCAGCAGCCAGCGGCGCACGGTGGAGGCGGAGATGCCGTTGCCGCCCCCTATGTCGGAAAGCCGCTGGTCGTGGCGGAGGGCAGCGAGGACGATCAGGGCGATTCGGCCGGGCGGGAGCTTGCGCCAGCGGGAGTGGATCTTCTTGAGGTGGCCTCGGACCAGACCGGAGACGAGGTCCAGGGCGGCGCTCGACAGTGGCAGGCGGCACCTGTAGACAAACTCTTCAGTGCCCTCGGCGAGGCTGGTGTTCTTTCGCATGGAATCCCCAACTTCCGTCGAGGGTCTGCGCGTTACGCCGACATTCAGCTGATGCTGGTCAGGGCAGCGGCTGCCACAGGGCGGTGAAGCGGCCGGCCGGGGTGCGGTGCAGCCAGCCTCGGTCCGCCAGGCGCCTGACCTTGTCACGCACCGGCTCCACCTGCTTAGGCGCGGTGCCCTTGCCGAGTTGGACGCTGACGTCCTTCGCCGGGACCGGATCCGAGGCTGCGGCCACGATCTTCATGATCGCCTGGTAGTCGGCGGGCAGCACGCTGTCGGCGATTCCCGGCTCGCGGTGCGGGACCAGTAGCATCCCGCCTGCGCCCGGAGCAGTCGTGACCCGCTCCAACTCGGCGGCCATGGCCGGGGCGTCGGCCTCACCCGCACGTTCGGCCTCGATGAACTGTCCGATCACAACCTCTGCGGCTTCCAGCCGGGCCACCTCGGCATCAATCTCGGCGAGTTCCTTGCGCAGCCGCTCGGCGCGATCGGCCAGCACCACCCGCTGCTGCATCACCCATACCAGTACATCCGCCACCAGTAGCCCTCCCACGCCCGCTCCCTTGGGAGCCTACGAAGGAGGCAGGACCTGGCACCACGATTCCGGCGAATCACCCACGCCCCCCCGGTGATCACCTGCTAGTGATCAGGGAACCGATCGGCGCGAGTACCCCATCTACCACCCACGCCAGCCCCATGACCTGCAACTACAAGATAAAGCGCGCTCAGTGGCGTCATGATGCCCCGGCCTCGAGTCGAAAGCCGGGGCATCATGACGACCGGCATCCAACGACACCGAGGAGGTGCAGCGCAGTGACGGAAGGCTTGAAGTGGATTGGGCGGCACACATTCGATAAACCGGCGGCTGACGGGATGCTCGGCGGCATCTCCATGACCGCGCTGCGCGGGGTCCCTGTCCGGGATCTGCTGCTCAGGCTGGGCGCGGATGAGAAGGAGATATCGATCGGTATGCCGTACCGGGACCTGCACCCGACCCGGAACGCACCCTGCATGTACGGCACGTCCGGTGAGTGGGCATACGTTCTGGAAGACCGAGGCTCGTGCACCTGGTGCGAATGGTTCTTCGAGGACGAGGACAAGATGCGCCCCGCGGCCGGGGACGAGCTGATCTGTCTGAACGCGAATGTAACGGTCAACCCGAGCTATCTCGTCTACGCGCCCGGCGACGGGAACGTCTACCTGAGCAACTTCGGCGACGATCTGGCAGACCGCCCGCATGCGGTAGAAGGCAGCAAGCTGGCCGCCCTGGGTGAGGGTCTGAAAGCCGCCGGGGCGACCTGCCCGGAGGGGTACACCGTCCCGCAATGGCATGACCTTCTCGACGCGCAGGAGGGTGGTCTGCGCGGCGTGGTGTGGCAGGCCGTCGGCGACATCCTGGGTATCCGCATCCCCCGGGCCGACGTGGAGCAGGGCCGCTTGCCCGCAGCCAGGCTTACTGGACCCTATACGTAACGCTGCGGAGCGGCGCGGATGGGTTCCGTCCGGCTGACGAACGATCTCCCGGCACCGATCATCACCACGACCAGCCCGAGCACCCCGTCCGGCCTCCACACCAGCCCCGTGACCAGCGATTTCAGGATGGAATCAACTCAATGCGATCGGGGACGCATGGGCAGTGGCCGGCTGCCTGGTGAGGATCGACGGCTCGGCCGGTTCACGCCTGGAACTCGGTGAGATCGATGGTGTGAACGCGCAACGGAAAGCCGTACACCGGGTGCGCCGTCTCTCGCTCCGGAACCATGCCGAGCTTACGGATGACGTTCTCGGAGCCGTCGTCACCCACACGGCTGATGCTGATCACGCGGTCGAGACCGCGGTCCTGGAGCGCGAACTCCAGCGTGGCCTGGGCGGCTTCGGACGCGTAGCCCTGACCCCAGAACTGTGAGCCGAGTCGCCAGCTGATCGCCACGGCGGGCAGTACCTCCGGCAGGAACTCGGGCACGGACAGACCGGTGAAGCCGGCGAGCTCACCCGAAGCCAGCAGCTCAACGGCAAAGAGTCCAAAGCCTTCCTCGTCCCACTCCTCCTCCCACTGCTCGATGGCTTCTGCCGTGTGGTCCAGGTCGCGCACCGCACCGTCGTCGATCCAGCGCATGACCCGCGGGTCCGCGTTGATGTCCGCCATGGGCACGAGGTCGTCGTCATGCCAGCGGCGGAGGAGGAGGCGGGGAGTACGGATCTCGGTCATAGCGCTCATCCTGCCGAAAGCAACAGCCTCACCTGAAATCGGCACCAAGCCGCGCCGCCGTCCCAGCAGACACTGCACCAAACCGCCTGCACCCCAGACCGCTACAGGTGAGCCACCGGCCCGCCCCGGGCAGATGACCTGCCACGTCGCCAGCGCGGCCGCCAGATGAGACCAATTCGACGGCAGCACACCACACCACACCACACCACCAAGATCGTCCACGGAATCGCCGTCAGAGCCAATAGCGTGACCACACTTGGAGGATCTGGGCACGTCGGCAGGACGGGCGGTCTTCACGCGGAGGTGGCGGAACCCCCGGCGGACCCGGGCAGGGGTAAGCCGACGAGCCGCGCCGACCGCTCCCAGGGCCGACGAAGATCCTCGGCGAGGGGCCGGGCAAGCCGGAGTTGGGTATGGGCGGGCGGGCTGCGACGGTCGTGGCACTGGTAGCCGCTCCCAGAGGTCGGTCCCGCGGGGATACGCGGCCCCCGCAGGCCCGGCCTACCCCCGTCGTTCCTTACTGCCAGCCGTGCTCAGCGAGAAGGCCGGTGCCGTTGATGTAGCCGAGCAGCCCTTCCTTCGGGTACTCGATTACGTCGTCCGGCGGCTCGTGCACGCTGAACCACTTTCTCTGGGGTTGATCTGCCTGTTCGCTCGCCGACGAGAGCTGTTTCCCCAGTTCAAGTCGGTCCATGTGTGGATCTGCTTCTGCAACAGGTGTGGTGGAAGGGATCAGAGTCCCCAACCGTCGAGGGAGAACGGCTGCTGCTTGGTGATCTGCGCTAGAGCGGCGGCCGTGTAAGGCACGGTGTTCGCGGGTGGATCCGTCGGGTCGGCCCACAGAAGCTGTGCGCACTTGTGCGGCTCACGGTTGATCGGCTGGCCCCGCCAGTTGTCTGCGAGGAAGAAAAAGCCGATGCGTGCTTCTTCGTTGCCGTTGCGGTGGTGGACGACGTGCACGAAGTCGAGAGCGGCTTCGCTGAGCTCGACGCCGACTTCCTCAGCGGCCTCGCGGATCGCGCCAGCGATCACGGATTCTCCGGCTTCGAGGTGTCCACTGGGTGGGCAGAGCTGGCCGTCCGCGTAGCCGGTGTTGGCGCGTTCCATGAGCAAGATGCGTCCGTCGGCTCTGCGTAGAAGCACGTAGACATCGACGATGCTGCGGTAGCGGCTGGTCATCAGATTCTCCCAGGTGCCTGATTGAGGACTGTTCTTGAGTTGTCTCAGTTTCGGGTCACGAGCTCCCGTCCGATCGAGTCGATCCGCGGGACCTTGCAGTTTTCGGGGGGCGTTTCGAGGGTTGGCCAGGGCTGATCGGTGGTTTCGCGGCTTCCGGGAGCGCCCTGCATACTTCCTGGATGAGCACCCCAAGGGCGGCCTGGCGCAACACCACGCACGACTGGGCGAGCACCGTCGACCTCGACCATCTCGAGCACATCCGCCAGAACCCAGCTGCCTTCGCCCCCAGCGGCATCCTGCACCTGATCTACGAAGTCGTCGCCTATGCGGCCGACGAGGCCGAATGCGGCAACGGCGGGCACTGCCGCATCACCCTTTACCCCGACGGCTCCGTGGCCATCGCAGACAACGGACGGGGCACCGACACGCGCCTCGACGAGCACGGGCGCATCGTGAAGAAGCCGGTCATGGCGACGAAGGACCTCCGATTCTTCGATCACCCCGATGCACCATCCCTGCCCGACACGCACCCTCGTCGGGGCATGTCCGTCGTCGCCGCACTCAGCACGTGGCTCGTCCACACCAACCGCCGCCGCAACGGATCCTGGACCCAGCGGTACGAACACGGCGTGCCCACCACGGAGCTGCAACCGATCGCCGACGACCACACGACCGGAACCACCGTCCACTTCATGCCCGACAGGTCATTGATGGCAAGCAGCACCACCGCCGACGACCTGGCACGGCTCACTGAGCCAAGGCCACACCTCTCCGTGGAAATCGACGACCGCCGCGCCGCGTGAAATGAGCACTTCTCGGGCAAGGGCCTCTCCCCGCTCCCGGACTCCCGGACCCCCTGGTCAAGATCATTCAAGAGCGGCCCTGGTTGATGGTCTTGGTCAGCTCACGGTTCGCGGCCCGTGCGGCGGACAGTTCCTCGTCCTTCTCCTCGAGTCGCAGGCGTAGGTCGAGGTTCTGTTGTTCCAGTTCGGTGATGCGGGCCTGCAGGCTGTCGGTATCCGCGGGCGGACCGATGCCGGTGCGTTGCCAGATCTGCTGGCCCAGGGCTTCGGACAGGCGTTGTTCGAGTTGCCGGACCTGTTCGGTCAGGCGGGCGCCTCGCGCATTGGCGGCCAAGAGATCTGCTTGCAGGGACGCCCTACTGACCGTCGGTCCCCTGCCTGCATCTGAAGGTGGCTCGGTGGCCAGCGCGTGAACATGGGCGAGCAGGTCAGGGTGCCGGTAGAGGAACGTCCTGTCGACTCCAGCGCTTCGCGCGACGGCGGAGACAGACACGGTGCCACCGCTGCGGGAGAGTTGGTCGAGGACTTTGAGGACGCGTTGGCGACGCCGCTCGGAGTCGTTCCGACGACCTTGGGCGAGGCGCTCGCTCGTGCTCGGTTGGGGTGTCATGCCGGACGCTCCGGACGGACATCGGGCAGGGGCTGCCGGATCTTGGGCATTCCGAGGAAGCCCTGCCGTGTCTTGCGGACCGTGGCGACGGCTTCTTCGATCTCGCCTCGCTCCTGTTCGGTCAGCGAGCCCAGGTCCTCGGTGACTCGGCGGATGAGGCGTCGAACCCGATCGATCTCCTCGTCCGAGGGCATTGCTTCGCGCTTGGCCCACTCGTCCGCGCTGGTCATGGCGCTCAGGCGTTCACGGGTCCGCAGCAAGTCATCCAGGTAGCTGCGGAGTTCGGGCAGGTAGGAGACGTCCGTGCTGAAATGATCACAGCCCAGGCAGCGGAATCGGAGAGGGCACTGTCCGCCGCCGGCGGAGACGTTGGTCGGTTCGGAGCAGCGTCCGAAGGCCACTGCCACCTCGCCGACGGAGCGCCGGTTGCGTTCGGCATCGAGGAGGGCTCTGGCCTGCTGCCAAGTGCGGTTTCCATGGCGATCGAACTGAAGCCGGGTGACCTTGTCGACTGCCTGGCGCAGTCGTTTTTCCTTGACGCGGTAGTAGCCCCGGGTGGCTTCCAGTGTGTCGTGATCAAGAAGCTTGGACAGGACGTCGACCGGAACTCCGGCGTCGGCGTGCCTTTGTGCGTAGGTGTGTCGGAAGGCGTAGGGAAAAATCTTCGCCTTGTCGAACACGACGCCGTCGTCCAGCGTGATGTCGGGGAGCGCGTTGACCCAGATCCGGGTGTTCCCGCTCAGTGCGCTCTCGGTGATCGCTTTGGTGCCGCGAGGATTTCGGACGGGCGAAGGCAGCAGCTTCAGCTCTCGCACAGGAGTGTTGGGGAACCGAGCGCGAACGGTGCGTTGCTGGGTGCGGATGAGTTCGGCAGTGGACTCGTGCAGGGGCAGTTCACGTCGAGGGCGGTTCTTCTTGCTGTTGTTGTAGATCAGCACGGGCTTGCCTTCGCCGTCCTGGCCAAGGCAATCGAAGGGAATCTCGCAAATCTCGTCGGGTCGCCGACCGGTGTCGATGAGTAACTCGATGCCGATCCTTGACTCCGGCTCGGATCGTTCCTCGATGCGGTGGAGTTCGGCGCAGAGCTGCCGCATGACCTCTGCGGGCAGGTCCTGCCCGGCTTCGTCGGGCTCGGGTTTGGTGGGCAGGTCGCCCCGGAGCATGGAGAAGTGGTCGGGCAGCCCGTGCATCGGTTCGCCCGCCCGGGTCAGCCCCAGACTGCGCATGCGCTTGATGATGTGGCCGGTCGTGTAGATGACGCCGCGACGCTGGTAGGCGCTGATCTGACCGGTGGCCTGAAGGTGGGACATCCGGTTGAGGAAGTTCTCGATGTCCTCACGGCCAAGCTCCTGGGGCTCGTCACCGCGATCGGTGCGGGCCCGCAGGCTTTGGGACAGCATGCCGAGGTCATTCACCTGTTTGCGGAGGTTGGCTCCAGCCTTATCCCCCCGGACCTGCGGCGCGGTGTGCCGGGCCCAGCGTTTGACGGTCTCCTTGAGCCATGGCTGCGAGACGCCACTGAAGTCAATGGTGCCGGTATGTCCGAAGACGGTCAGGTCCCAGCAGTCCTTTGGATACTCCGTCTCGGGGCTCAGCCGCGCCCGCCTGACTGAAGTGGTAATCGTCGTCAGCGGGCCGCGGGTGAGTCGGTCGATGCCGTTGGCCACGGCTTGGCGAGGATCGATGTTGTCCAGGGAAGAGACCTGTTGGCGGCGCAACCAGGTAGTGAGGTTGCGTAGCCGATGGTGCGTGGTGAGGGCACCGTCGGCGCATCGCTGCTGGATGCCGTAGATCAGCTGGGCCACCACCAGCTCGGGTAATCCCCGGAAGCTGACTTCGGCACCCTCTGGGATGGCTGTCTGGGTGGCCTTCCACAGGGCGATGTCCAGATCAGGGTTCGCACGGCGGTCGTCCACCAAGCGGCAGTTGTGCGCGTGACACACCATCGATTTCAAGACGCCCGCCTGGCGGGTGCAGGCCGCAACCGAGCATGGCCCGAGACTTGGCAGCGGGGTCAGATCGGCGCGGGTGAGGAACTCCTCAAGGGAGCACTTGAGCACCATGCTCTGCTGGTAGTAGTGCGACGAACACAGCGAGCGTGGCGCGTCGATCCACGGCCGCTCGCACTGGGGCACCAAGCAGTTCTGCACGAAGCGGCGGCGCCGAGAGTCCGGCCGAGGCAACATCGCGAAGTCGGCGTCGCTGATGGCCGCCTCGCGTCGGCGACGGTTGCAGGACGAGCAGAACATCCCCCGCGACAAGACCACCACGTTGCAGTCCACGACCTTGCACGATGACCAGCCCAGCAGCGGGTGCTCGGCCGGAGGTCTGAGGATCTTCAGGTCCCGGTCGAAGCCGATCTCCGCCGGGAATTCAGGCCGGATCAAGCTCCAGAACCACTCCGCATGGCCGCCAGTCGGCCCGGAGGCCGGCGCCGGTGCGACAAGGGACACGAGGCCACTGGTCATCGCGGGCCTCACCGGTCGCCGACCGGTGAGGGGACGCGCTCGACGGCCTCACAGATCCGGCTCTGCGCCGGATGCAAGTACGGTTCGCTGCTGGAGAGTTGGGAGTGGCCCAGCAGCCTCGCGATCTCGTCCACAGTGCCGCCGCTGTCGCCCACATTGCTGGCAAACCCGTGCCGGAGCATGTGGGCGGTCACCGCGCGGTCGACCCCACCGCGTTGGCCCAACCGCTCGATCAGCTCAGTCACAGCGTTCGGGGACATCGGGGCGCCGAGCTGGCCACGCAAGAGGTTGACCAGGACGAAATCACTGTGCTCCCCGTGCGGAAACGACAGTCGCTCCAGTACGTACTGGTCGTATGCCTGCACGACCAGCCAGTCTGCGGGAACCCACCGCTCGCGTACCGACTTCGCCCAGGCCCCGTTGGCATTGGCCCGGCGAACAACGTGAACGTGGGAACCGCTCACCTTGCACCCGAGCGGCGAGGAATCCGGCATGAAGTGCATGTCCTCGCGGCGCAGCCCTGCCGCCTCACCGCGGCGTAGGCCGGCACGAGCGAGCAGCAACACGATGAACCGGTCACGTGACAGCCGGCAAGCCTTCAGCAGAGCAAGGACCTCCTCATCGGCCGCACGGTCCCGGCGTGCACGAGGGACACTCACCCGGTGCTGGGCTCGCAGGCGATAGGCCATCCGCTCACGCTCGCCCTTGGCTTCCAAAGGAAGATCGCGATCGTCTGCCAGTTCATAGAGTTGAGCTAGCACAGTGGAAGGCGCGCTGCCGGTGTTCACAGCGTGTCGAAGGAAGGTCCGCACGCCGACCAGGATGTTCTCGATCCTCGCTTCGCCACGCTGACGCTTCATGCCCGGACCGGTCATCACCATCGCGGAGCCGACGGCTGGCGCCGCAACACCCGTCAGCTCCGCAGAGGCGTAGCGCAGCCACGTCATGAACAGGGACAGGTCCGCCGCCGCAGTCGTCCATGCCCGTCCTGTACGCGCACACCATCGGAGGTACAGGGCCACGGCACCGGCGTACGTCTTCGTGGTCAGCTCGGCCTGGGCCTGTCCGAACCTGGCGTGCCGCAGGAACGCATCCGCTTCCGGAACAACCGCCATCTGGTCGTCCAACACCGTCCAGTACCGGTCGCCGGACGGCAACTTCACCGGGAATGCCTTCACTCGTGGTCCTCCGCTCGCTCGTGGGCAACATGCCGCAACGACCGCATCAGCCCCAGAGATGCGGTTTCCGGCGGCAGTTCACCCACAAGAGACGCCACAAGGCACTACACCTAACGAACCCTGGAGAAACCATGCGAGGGCGAGGCACTTCCCGGGCTCCTTGTTGACGGGTTCCCCCTCCCACTCGACGGCCTCGTAGAAGAATCCGATCCGCGTCGTCTGGTCGTCCTGGCGGTGGTGCACGACTTGGACGAGGCGAAGATGGTCCGGGTCGACGGTGACGCCGGTTTCCTCGTACAGCTCGCGGGCAGCTCCGACAGACAAGGGCTCATCCTCGTCGAGCTTGCCCGACGGCATGTGCCACCGGCCGCGACCGATGGCAACAGCGACCCACCGGACTGCCTGAGTGCGTAGTTCACGGAGATGCGTGGGTCGGCAACGTGGCGGCCACCGCCGACGGCCCGGTACTCCTGGATTTCGAGCGAGTGTCCGTCGGCCCTCCGGAGTGGGACCTGGTGTCGACCGCGCTGAAGCTGACAACAACCGGCGCCGTCACCGAGGCCGAGTACGCCGAGTTCTGCGAGCTGTACGGCACGGACGTCACACAGTGGGAGGGCTACGAACTCCTGGCTGGAGCACGGGAACTACGAATGACGACGTACGCCGCTCAATACGCCGCCGCACACCCTGAGTGGCATGCGGAAGCGCAGTACCGCGTGGACTGCCTCCGTGGACGTATCACCGACAGGCCATGGCGGTGGGCGGGCATCATGTAGCGGCCGCGCCGCCGAAAAACGACAATGCGGCCGGACGAGAGTATTGGGCTGAAGGTCGCCAGTAGCCCGCGGGTGCAGCGGAGATCAGGCGTTGCAGCCCTTCTGCCGAACTCCCGGCCCCCACTTCGCCGCGGCCTCGACAAAGCAGCTACGGCACAACGGGTTCGCGCCGATTCCGTACCTCTTGCACTTGGCGTAGCTTGCAGCACTGGCTTTATTCACAAGCCGTGGTTCTGGCACGACTTTCGTGAAGCGGTCACGATTAGTGATCAGTGGGTGTTTCGAGGGCTTGCAGGATCTGTCGCACTTCCTGGCGCCACTGGTCGGCGTCAGCGCTGTCCACCCAGCCGGTTGTCAGTTCTGATCCGTCCTGGAGAACGCGGTCCAGTGCGAGTTTCGCCGACGCGCGAAGGGAGGCTGGCAGTTTGGGCAGCGGTTCCCTGGGGCCGTCATCGGGGTCGATCACGATGGGGCTGTCCGGGAGGGTGCCGGCGACGAGGGCGCCGGCGGCGACGGCTTCGGCCCCGTCTCCGCCGTCGACGCGTTCCCCTGAGGCGGTGACTCGCTGGAATGCCCTCCCCAGCACGGCGATGACCTGCTGGTGGGTGAGCCCCTCAAGTTGATCGACGAAGTCTGCGGCGAGGTCGCTGTCGAACGGGCCGGTTCCCCACGTTCCCATGCATGGCTCCTGATACGGCTGTCTTGGACGAAGGCATGGTTCCAGGAGTCACTGACATCGGTCACGGGGCCAGGAGGACCCGCTTGCGGAGCAGTGTGAAGCCGGCGCGTCCGAACATCTGGCGCTTGAGCATCTTGATCCTGTTGACGTGTCCTTCGACAACGCCGGAGCTCCAGGGCAGGGTAAGGCCCGCGATGACCGCGTCGCGGTCTCGGTCGATGCCGGCCGCGAGAGTGTGGAGGCTGGGAAGGTCGTCTCGGCGGACAGCATGGAGCCACTGCGGGAGTCGTTCGCCCTGGCGCTCGGTGAGCATTTGGGCGAAGGATCGGACGTGACCGGTCAGGGCGTCGAGTTCAGGGCAGTTGACAAGGACGGCCTTGAGCCGGAACTGTTCGATCTCGGTCAGCGTTTCGGGTCGGCTGAGGATCCATCTCGTCACCGCGCGGGGTGCCGGTGGTTGCGCGGTGGCCGGCCGTGGCGAGGTGCGCTTCTCTCGAAGGTAGGCGCTGACCCGGCCGTAGCTGCCGCGATAGCCCAAGGGACCGATCTCCTCCCAGAGCTTCCAGGCGTTGGTGCAGCCCTCGTCCCAGCGTTCGTCCAGGGAGGGCTTGTACTCGTCGAGGACGGAGGTCCTGCTGTGCTGCCATTGGCCGCGAAAGAGGTCTTCCGGTTTCGCAGCGTCGGCGAGGCTTTTGACGGTGCGGTGGGTCATCTGGAGCTGGCGCCCGATGGAACGGCGGCTGTGGCCGGCTTCCAGCAGCGCGTGGACCGTGGCGTGCCGGGCTCGGACGCGGTTAGCGAATCGCTCGCTCCGCCATGGAGAGTTCGCCTTCTCCTCGGGCGGCGCTGGTTCGTCGGCCTTCGCCTCGCGATCGGGGACCAGGACGCGAAGGCACTGGCGGTGGCGGGCGACAGCCCGCTCGGCGGCCTCCCCGAGGTTGTGCCACAAATGCCAGCGGTCGGCGACCTGCGTCGTCTGGGGTGCCCCGGCTGTGGCGCCTTCCGCGAAGAATGGTGCGCGGTCTCGGCAGACGATCTCGATCCCGGGTCGCTTCGCCAGCCATGCGGCCAGGCTGGATGCCTCTCGGTCGGGCAGCAGTTCCACCGGTCGGCGGGTCTCGACGTCGACGAGCACCGTGCCGTAGACCCGTCCTTTGCGTGTGGCGTACTCATCAACCTCCACCACTCGCGGGGCCGGGGCTGCGGGTTCGGGCAATGCATCGAGCAGCCGTAACACCGCGCTGCGGCTGATGGACACCCCGAAGGCCCGTGCCATCCGGGCGCCGGCCCGGCCGGCGAGGGCGAGACCCACCGCGGCGAGAGTCGACCGCAACCGCTCCGTCCACCGGCTGTGCCGCCGGGTCAGTCCCGGCATCTGCTCAGCGAACGTCCGCCGAGCACACGAAGACTCCGGACAGAAGAACCGCCGGACTCTCAGTTGCAGGACGACCAGACGTCCCCCACTCGGCACGTCCGCAGGAAACCGCAGGTAAGAGCTGTGCACCCAGGTCGACTCGCTCCCGCAGTCCGGGCACGCCGCCCCGTCCGCCGCACTGCAGACGTCGATGCGTATCGCCTCGTGGCTCACGTCCAGCGACAGCACGGACACGTCCGCGATGGACGGTAACAGCAGGCCCTCCAGACGGGGCGCCATCTCTTCCACGACGCCGCACTGTCGACCACATCAAGATCGTCCCTGGTCATTTTCAGGCAACTTCCCCGAGCCTGATCGGAGCGTCAGCCGTCACTCAGCGTGCACACACGGAAAGCGAGCCAGAACCCGTTCTCGCGAACAAAGCCACCGTGGCCTAGTCGCCGTCTGCGCCCAGCGGCGGATGTCTTCCATGTCCCGCGTCAAGGCAGCGACGAAGATCCCCTGCTTGCCTGGAAAGAGCCGGATGGGGACGGCTGCGTGACCCCGACGCGCTTGGCGATCGCCTCGGGTCAGGTGCCGTAGCAGTCCCAGGTCGCGAACTCGGCGATGGCCGCACGGATGACGCTCTGACGTCTCTCCGGTGCGCTGATCCTGCCCATGCCGCCATTCCCGCCAGGCGCCGGTCGGGTCTGCCACCTGGGCTTGCAGTTGGAAACCGATCGGTTTACTGTGGAGGAAGCCGATCGGCTTCCAGCTTGTGGAGGTAGCCGTGACAGCAATCGAAGGCGCCACTGTCCTTGTCACCGGGGACGGCCGGGGCATCGGCAAGATGCTGATCGAGGAGCTCTACGGGCGCGGGGCCGGAAAGGTCTACGCCACGGCCCGTGACCCGCGCACGGTGACGCACCCCGGTGCCGTTCCGCTGGCCCTTGAGGTCACCGACCCCGCATCCGTGACGGCCGCCGCCGGGCAGGCCCAGGACGTCACCATCCTGATCAACAACGCCGGTGCTTCGGTCCGCGCCTCGTACCTTGACTCCCCGATGGAGGAGGTGCTCCGTGACGTGGAGACGAACTTCTACGGGCCGCTGCTGGTCACCCGGGCCGCTGCTGGTCCCGGGCCTTCGTGCCGGTCATCGAGCGCAATGGCCGGGGGCACATCCTCAACGTCCATTCCGCCTTGTCCTGGCTGGCCGACGGCACGCCCTACGGCGCCTCCAAGGCCGACCTGTGGTCTCAGACGAACTCCCTGCGTCTTAAGTTGCAGCCGCGTGGCATCGCGGTGACCGGACTTCACGTGGCCTACGTGGACACCGACATGACGGCGGGCATCGACGCTCCCAAGGCCGACCCCCGCGACGTCGCCGTAGCCGCCCTCGACGGCATCGAGGCGGGGGCGCACGAGGTGCTGGCCGACGACACCACCCGCTGGGTCACGTCGCAGCTGTCCGCCGATCTGGAGGCCCTTTACCCGCAGTTGAACAAGTAGCACGCACCGGATCCGAGGAGATTCTCATGGAAAGTTCGCTCACCCACCGCTTCGTCGACGTGAACGGGATCAGGCTGCACATCGCCGAGCAGGGGCAGGGGCCGCTGGTCCTGCTGCTGCACGGCTGGCCGGAGAGCTGGTACTCCTGGCGTCACCAGTTCGGGGCGCTGGCAGCGGCCGGGTACCGGGTCGTCGCCCCGGACCAGCGCGGCTATGCCCGCAGCGAGCAGCCGCCGGACGTCACCTCGTACACCCTGCTCCACCTCGTCGGCGACGTGATTGCCCTGATCGAGGAGCTGGGCGAGGAGCAGGCGGTCGTCGTGGGGCACGACTGGGGCGCACCGGTTGCCTGGACCGCGGCGATGCTGCGGCAAGGCCGTCCTTGCCAACTGCCCTGAACTCGACGCCCTGACCGGTCACGTCCGATCCTTCGCCCAAATGCTCACCGAGCGGCAGGGGGAACGACTCCCGCAGTGGCTCGACGCCGTCCGCCAGGACGACCTTCCCAGCCTCCACACCGTCGGGGCGGCAAGGCCAGCAGAGGGCCGATGTGGTCGATGATCCGGTCGGCCGACGACTTCGAAACTCCGAATAGCAGGGCCAGTTGGCGCATGGTCAAGTTGGTTCGCCAGTAGGCCGCGACCAGGAGAATACGGTCTTCAAGCGACAGGCCCCACGGACGACCCGTCCGTGATTCGGCTGCACTCTCGCGCTGCACCGCGGTCACCAACTTGCCGAAGGAGCGCGGGCTCAGCCCGGTGAACGGACCTATCCAAGACGGCTCTGACGCCGTGATCACACCAGCCACACCAAGATCATCCCAGGCCGGTTAGGGTGCCTTCTCCGAGCCGACAGACTGGAGACGGCTGGTGGAGCCGGACGAAGCCCTGCAACTCGCGGTGGCGTTTCTCGCGCACAGCCAACGCGATGACGAGCCGCCTCTCGCCATCGACGCAGAGCGGGTCCGTGAGAGCAACGGGCTCCTGATCGTGCCCTACAACTCTGTGCAGTATCTCGCCTCGCGTGATGCGAGGGAGCAACTGCTGGACTGCTGGCCCATCCTCGTCGACCTTGAACGCGGAGACGTGCGATTCGGGACCCTGGACGAGCGGCATCTGTGGAGGAACCAAAGCGCCTGACGACTGTCCCGCAACCACAGTTACGGGACAGCCCTTAGACATCTCGAAGATCAGCCGCTGGCCGTTCTCATATCCGGACCCTCACTCCGACGCAGGGACAAACACCCGGACCAGGTGGGAACCGTTACACCACTTTCTCAATGTCATGCTGCGAGTGGCTTCGTGGGTTCGCTCTACCACTTCGTGCCCGCTCGTCAGTGGCCTGGTCCCATGGTGCGGCTCACGAAGTCACAGCCTGGCCGGTGTGGCTTGATAGGAGCGCGGCATTGCCCTGATTGAGGTGTGCCCCCGGCCGGCCCGCTCTGACTTGAGGGACGGAAGGGAGATCTGACCGATGGTGGTCTTCGGGATCGACGCGCACAAACGCACCCACACCGCAGTTGCGGCGGACGACCGCGGACGCAAACTCGGCGAGCACACGACAGGAACGACCAGTGCCGACCATCTCCGGTTGCTGGCCTGGGCAAAGAAGTGGGACGGCGACCGGTACTGGGCTGTTGAGGACTGCAGGCAACTGTCCCGCAGGCTGGAGCGTGACCTGCTTGCGGCCGGTGAGCGGATCGTGCGAGTCCCTCCCAAACTGATGGCGAACTGCCGGACTGCAGCTCGCACTTACGGCAAGTCCGACCCGATCGACGCACTCGCAGTCGCACGGGCAGCCTTGCGTGAGCCGGACTTGCCCGTCGCCTGCCTGGACGGTCCCGCTCGGGAGATCCGCCTGCTCGTCGACCATCGCGACAACCTGGTTGCCGAGCGCACCAGGGTCATCAACCGGCTGCGCTGGCACCTGCACGAGATCGACCCCAGTCTGGACCCGCCAGCCCGTTGCCTCATCCGCACCAAACATCTCCAGGCGCTCGCCAAGGAGCTGGCCACTCGGGATGGAACCGTAGCCCGCCTGGCCCGCTGCCTGCTGGAGCAGTGCTGCCGGCTCACCGCCGAGATCCGCTCCTTCGAAGCGGAAATCAGCGCCTTGGTCACCGACACAGCACCCAGCCTGCTGGCCATCCCCGGCTGCGGCATTCTCAATGCGGCGAAGATCCTCGCAGAGACGGCCGACATCCGCCGGTTCCGGTCCAAGAGCGCCTACGCCCGCCACAACGGCACCGCACCGCTCCCCGTATGGTCGGGCAACCGCACACGCCATCGACTCTGCCGGACGGGCAATCGCCAACTCAACGCAGCCCTACACCGGATCGCCGTCACGCAGGCGCACTATCACCCAGACGCCCGCACCTATCTACAGCGTCGACGAGAGGCCGGGAACACCAACACCGAAGCCGTTCGCGCCCTCCGACGCCGTCTGTCGGACGTGGTCTACCGAGCCCTCCTCCGCGACGCCCAGACCATCACCGAGCAAGCCGACCTCACGCAGGCCGCCTGATTGACATAGGAGCCATGGGACGCAACCGACAGTCGCCGTTCCCCCGCCAGGGGTTCTGGACTCGGGTATGCCTGGCTTGTCCTGCCTCGTGCACCTCCGGGAGGCTGTCAGTAGGCACCCTGTCGACGCAGGGAGCGCGGTCGGCCGTCGGGATCAGCGACGACCCGGTAGAGCGGGTCGGTCAGGGCCCGTGTGATGCGGGACAGATGCGGCGGGTGATAGGTGCGCAGCCGTCCCGAGGGTCGTGGACCGTGACGGCCGCCGTCGTGCCACGCGTCCAGAGCGGCGGCCGAGTCGGCGTAGGCCGCAAAGGCGCGGCCCGGGTCGCAGAGTGCAGCCGCTTCCCCGTCCCCGTCACGGTCAAGGTGTTCGAGGTTCAACGACAACCGCAGCTCGCGCGCGAAGACGCGGGCACCGTCGCCCAGGCCGCCGGGGTCCATCGGTTCACGGGGGTCACGGGTCTCGTCGAGGACAGCGCAGCTGAGCTCCGAATCGTGGGTCCAGGAGCGCCGGTTGACGTTGTCGGAACCGACCGCGGCCCAGACATCGTCGATGACACAGACCTTGGCATGGACGTATACGGGCGTCCCGGCGTGATTCTCCAGGCTGTAGACGGCCACCCGGTCACCGCCGCCCCGTCGCAGGACTTCCAGGGCGCGGATCCGTCCCAGCAGATTCATCGGTGTGCTGATCCGCCCTTCTTGGTCCGGCAGTGGCGGCAGGACGGCGATCATCCGCAGGCCCGGATGATCTGCGAGAGCCTGAGCGAACGGCTGGACGGCACTTTCTGACCACAAGTACTGGTCCTCTAGGTAGATCAGCCGGCGTGCCCGCCGCAGGGACTTCATGTAGGCGCGGGCGATGCTGCGTTCACCGTCGGGAGCGAACGGGTAGCCCCTGATGCGGTTCGGGTAGGTGCGCAGGATCTGGACCGTGTGGGGACCGCGGGGGCCCGGGTCGGGTTGCTGTACCGGGAGTGGATCCGCCTGGGTGTCCTCGCCCCGCAGTGCCGCCCGCAGCCGGCTGCGCGGGCTTCGACTGAGCGGAGCCGGGTCCGTCCACCGCTCACGGAACGTGGCCTCGACATCACCTACGGCGGGCCCGCGCACCGCCAGCTGGATGTCGTGCCAGGGCGGACGGGAACCGTAGGCATCGGCGATGCGTTGCGCCTGCGGGTCACCTTGATGGGCGGCGTCGTCCCGACGGCTGTGGCACAGATCGATCCCGCCGACGAAGGCGACGTCCCGCTCGGGCCGACCCGGGTGGCGCAGCACGACGAACTTTTGATGGTGCGAGCCACCCGGCCGCACCCGCATGTCGAGCAGGCACTCCCCTCCCGCCTCCTC
The DNA here is from genome assembly GCF_042894765.1 of Streptomyces sp. NPDC001507. Taxonomy (NCBI): domain Bacteria; kingdom Bacillati; phylum Actinomycetota; class Actinomycetes; order Kitasatosporales; family Streptomycetaceae; genus Streptomyces; species Streptomyces sp. NPDC001507. The sequence goes on along the minus strand of NZ_JBIAVV010000013.1, from coordinate 354,250 downwards.
GATCTCCTCCCCCAGGTGATAGTTCTCCTGTTCGCTGAACTGGAACCGATCCAGGTGCGAGCGCCACACCAGCCCCTTCACGACGACACCCCGGCGTGCGGCGTCGCACAACACGTCGCCGATAGCGCTGTTCGGACCATCCAGCAGCTCGTCAGGGTCACCCCGCCAGTCCGTGAACATCAATATGTCGCCGGCCCGCTGCGCCCGCACGGCCGCGAGCAGCTCGGCGAAGTACACCGCCCCGTGTACCAGGGGGCGGACGTCGTTGCCTGTGGACCACGCCGCACCGTCAGCATGACGGCGGTCCACCCGCGACGCGGGATTCCCCCGCTGAGCGGGGGTGAGCAGCCAGTCGGCGCGTTCCACGTGGCAGCCCTTCCAGCCGACGGCCCTTCCGGGATCTCCTGGCAGATCCGTTACCCCCTGAGCGCGTGGCCACGCGATTCCTACTCCGCCAGTCCCGCGCAGACCTGCCAGTCCCCTCGAATCGTGGAGACCTTGTGACTCGGTGGTGTGCGTTACTGACGCGTCATGCTTCGGACCGCTGCTCTGCGCTACTCCCACCTCACGAAGGCATCGCTGCCGGTGCCGGTCAGGTGTGGTGTCACCGGATCGGCATAACTAGGCAAGCGGATCTGCGTCCCGTCGCTCAGGGCGGCGAGAAGGTCCCGGAACATGTGCGACAGGCTGTCCCACACCTTCACCGGACCCTCCGTTTCCCCGGCGTGCAGGCCGTACAGCACGTTCCCGAACCGGCCTCCATCACGGTGGTCGAGGATGAGCTTGCCTCCGGTGATGTCCGTGGCGATCGGGACCCACCGGACGTGGAACAGGTACCCGTACACCCCGTCGTAGATGTCCCGCAGGTCGGGGTCTTCCGACTCGTTCTCGTCGACCCATTCGGCTATTGCTTCCTCCATCGTTCGTTGACCGGCACGCATTCCCTCGGAGCCGCTCAGGATGAACCTTGCGGGGAGGATCACGCCAGGTCCGCCATGACCCTTCGTGGCGGTGACCCCGTCGTGACGTCCCAGCCACGTCACCAGATCGGGGTGCAGGGGGAACCGACGGTCGGCGATGGCGTCGATGTCGTCCTGCGCGGCGGGTGGGTTCAGGAGGGCGTGGTCCGCGGGCGCATGGGCCTCCAGCCAGGCATCGATCCGGGCGAGGACAACATTAAGGTCGTCGGTCATATGACAACGCTACGAGTCTCGGTGGCGCTGCCATGCACTGATGACGCCTGCGGACGGCGATACTGGATGCGGTTCGTCAGGTTGACGCTGGAATGTCGGAGGTCAGGCCGGTGCCCGCTAAGAAGCCGTCGAGGGTGCCGTGCCGGTACTGAAGTCGTTTGAGGCGGTTTCGGACGATGGCCTCGAGCCGGTCGAGGGCGACCACGGCGAGGTTGGCCAGACTGCGCTTGACGTGCGCCCATACCCCCTCCACGGGGTTGAGGTCGGGCGAGTAGGCGGGTAGCAGGAAAACCGTCAGCCATGCGCGCTCGGCGATCAGCTCACGCATGGCGTGGGAGACGTGGGTGTTCAGGCGGTCCCACACCAGCACGATCGGCGCTTTGACGGGGACTGTAAGACGTTCGGCTCTGTCTCACATCCGGTGGCAACGTTGCGTCACGGTCGAGACTGTCGTGGCCTCGGAGTGCCCATCGTCGCCGTCATAGCTGGCCGGCGGGCTCGTCACCGCCCGCCGTATGGAAGGCGCACTTGGCCCTGGAAACTGCCCGAGGTCGACCGAGACCGCCTACCCGGAATGTCCCTGCAGATCCCCTGGTCTGCTGGTATCACGGGCCGTCACTGTCCACACGAAGCGTCACCACCGGATGTGAGACAGGGCCGAACGATTACAGTCCCGACCCCGGCACGCCCTTGGTGAGCAGCGCCTCGAACGTCCGCGCGAGGAACCAGCTCTCCGAGTCTGCGGGGGCACTCGTCCAGCAGGACGAAGCGCGAGCACTCCAGGGATTCGACGTACGGCTCCTTCTACGCCCCGAAAGTAGCCATTGGCGCAACTCATGCCGCGTGTGATCTGTGAGTCGACGTGTTGTTGGACTGGACGGGTCCGACGGCTCGGCTGCGGATGAACCCGGGCGTCGGTTAGCCTCGCGCTTTCACGAGGTGGCTGGCCTGTCCGAGAGTTGATCAAAAACGCGGAAAGAAGCGCTTCCCAGGTGAAGACGCGCATCGGGTCCTATCCCCGTGTCCGTGTCGAGGGCGGCTCACTCCTCGCACTGCTTGCGCATGCGCAGCGTCAGTCAGGTCACGGCGACGATGGTCGCGCTGGGGATTTCGTCTGGTTCATGTCGCCGATCGCCTGCCATAACCGCTGCGCCCGCCCGCGGTGTTGGTGCGCCAGGTGGTGGACGCCGGCGGCGGCGTCCAGGTCGCCGATCAGTTGCCAGCACGAGGCCTCGTCCTGACGGTCGCCGTGCCGGTGGAAGAGGTCCGCCGCGCGTTCCAACGCCGGGCTCGCCCGGTCCCGGTCGTGCTGACCGGCGTACACACGGCCGACTTCCAGCAGCGTGTACGCGGCGCATCGCTCATCGGCCAGTTTTTCGAAGGTGGCCAACGCCTGCCACAGGCAGCGCAGCGCCTCGTCCGGATCACCGCGCCGATCATGCAGTCGGCTGAACCGTCGCAGCACCACGGCCACGCGATGCCCGTCGCCCACCGCCCTGGCGTGACTCAAGGCCCCGTCGAACCAGAACTCCGCCTCGTCGAGCTTGCCCTGCATGAGCATCATCACGGCCATGGAGCAGGACAGCTGCGCTTCGACATGCCGGTCGCCCTCACCGACCGCGATGGCAAGCGCCTGCTCGACACGTTCGAGGGCTTCGTCGTCACGGTCCTGCACCCGGCTGACCGTACCCAGCATCGCCAGCGACAACGCCTCGCCGCGCTTGTCCCCACCGTCCCGGCACAGCCCGAGGGAGGACTCCAGGGCCCGGGTGGCCCGATCGAACTCGTCTTGGTAGATGTGCAGCTGGCCAAGACCGCGTAGCAGCACCGACGCGCCGCGCACGTTGCCGGCGGCCTGGGCCGCGTCCAGCGCGAGCCGGTGCCCGTGCTGCCAGTCCTGATAGAGACACTGGTGGTCGTAATAGGTTGCTGCGCCGGCCGCCAGCTCCCAGGCCAATTCATCCAGGCCCCAGTCCACGGCCATTTTCACGGCGCCGAGCAGGTTGTCGCGTTCCGCGTCGAACCAGCCAACCGGGTCGGTCATCAGCCGGTCCACGACGGCATCAGGCAGTGATCGGCGCGGTGCCGCACCAGGCGGGGCTGCCAGCAGCCCCGCCACCGGCAGCCGATCGGTGCCGCGTCCGATCAGGTCGAGCCAAACGGACAGCACTCGGATGATCGCGTCCTGCTTGTCCGCCGTGGGCAGCGGGGCGGCGCTCTCCACGGCACAGGTCCTGATCAGGTCGTGCAGCCGGTAGCGCGGCTGGCCGATGGCGTCGGTGGCGGTCAGCCGAACCAGGCTGGCGTCGACGAGGGTGTCCAGCACCTCCTCGGCGTCCGAGCGGTCCAGCAGCGGGCCGACCACCCAGCCGGGCAGGGTGTAGGCGCCGAGCAGCCCCAGCAGGCTCAGCGCGCGCACCGCGTCGGCGGGCAGCAGCCGTAAGCTCAGTTTGACGCTGGCTCGCACGCTGAGGTCCCCTATCCTCAGCTCGGCCAGCCTGCGGGACTCATCCTCGATCCGTTCCCGCAGCACCCGCAGTGACCAAGCCGGGCGGCCCATGAGCTTGCCGCTGGCGATCCGGATCGCCAGCGGCAGATTGCCGCAGCAGTCGAGGATTGCGTCGGCCTCCTCCGGTTCCCGCTCGACCCGCCGCCGCCCGACGACTCCCGTGAACAACTCCCGTGCCTCTGCCGGGCTCAGTACGTCCAGGTCGATGTGCCGAGCACCGGGAAGTTGCGTCAGCAGAGTGCGGCTGGTGATCAACACGGCACAGCCGTTGGCGGCGGGCAGCAGAGGCAGCACCTGATCGGCGTGACCGGCATCGTCTAGCACCACCAACATGCGACGGTCCGCCAGCAAGGACCGGTAGAGCGCAGACCGCTCGGCCAGGCCCTTCGGGATCGCACTGCCGGCGATCGAGAGCGCGCGCAGTGCCTCGGCCAGCATCAGCCCCGGGTCCCGCGGCTCATCGGATGTCGCCGCGAGGTTGAGGTAGAGCTGGCCGTCGGGGAAGGCGCCGCTCGCCAGCCGCGCAGCGTGCGTCACCAGGCAGGACTTGCCGACACCGGGACCGCCCACGATGACGGCCACCCGGGCCCGGTTCGGCGCCGGCCCGTCGAGCAGTCCGGCGATCTCGGCCAGTACCTCGGCCCGGCCCACGAAGTCCGGTACATCAAGGGGTAGTTGACGCACCGGCATCGCCATGGCCGGCCCGGCGGCCGCTGCGTCAGGGCTCTGCAGTGGTATGTCCCAGGGTCTGCTGGCCGGGACCGGGGTCGTCAAGGTGGGATCCGCGGTGAGTATGCGTTGGTGCAGCGCCTGGAGCGGCGGGGTGGGGTCGACGCCGAGTTCGTCGGCCAGTGTCCGGCGCAGCCGCTCGTACACGTGCAGCGCCTCGCCTTGTCGCCCACACCGGCAGAGAGCGACTATCAGGTGTTCGGCGACCTGCTCGTCGTAGGGGTGCTCGCGGAACAGAGCGGTCAGCTCATCAATGATCTCTCTATGACGCCCCAGACCGAGTTCGATGACCAGACACTGTTTGAGTGTGTCCGCGCGTTTCTCGTTCAGCCGTGCCGCATCGATCTCCAGGACCCGGCTGGAGATGTCGGTCAGGGCACGCCCGCGCCAGCAGGCCAGCGCCCGCCGAAGTGCTGCAGCTGTCTCGGACGGGTCCGTGTGCCGTTCTGCGAGGCGCCGCTCGTGGTCGAACTCCAGCAGGTCGAGTTGATCCGGGGACAGGTCGATCTCGTAGCCGCCGCGCCGCGTACTGATCAAGGGGCCTGGTGCTCCGCACGCGGCGAGGTTGCGGCGCAGCCCGGAGACGGCGTCCTGGACCTGACGGACCGCAGTGGCGGGCGCCTTCCCGTCCCACATCACGGCGACGAGTTGTTCCATGGCGACGATGTTGTTGGCGTCGATCAGAAGCGCGGCCAGCATCTTGGCCTGCCGCGGTCCGTCTAATCGGACCTTTCGTCCGGTGATCTGGGCATGTAACGGCCCCAGTACGCCGAATCTCATCTTCCCCCCCCAGGTACTCCATGATCAGCGTTGGTCCCCTCGCTGACCTGGCATTAGGACGAATCTAGGACGGCCGACGGACGCGTGTCCATATCGTCGCCGTAGCCTCGGGCTTCCGCGAGGGTAGATGCCCGGTCCATGATCAAATAAGCGAGGAGTGCTGCTGCCCTGGGACGATGGGGCTTGTCTAAGGTCCTGGTCGTCGGAGGGAAGGCTGAACTCCTCGGGTGAAGAAGCGGGCCTGGATGCCCATGCTCGCGCTGACCGGCACCGCCCGCAGGTGGGAATCCCGCCGTATGCGATTCCGACTGTTCTCCGCCATCGCCCAGCTCGTGACGACCGGCCGCCGCATCCTCCGCCTCGCCAGACGCCGGCCCTGGACCGACGTGGTCACAGATGCCCTGACACGACTCGAAGCCCTCCCCATCCCCGGCTGACCAGGAACTTCCCGCTCCCACGAGCAGCCTCACCCCCACCGGAGCCGTGGAACCCAGCCGAGCCACCAACCTGCCCGAACACCGAAACCACAACACCACAAACCCGAAGTGGGGCCGTCAGGGGGCCAACGGCCCAAATGACACCTTCGCTAAACGGCCGCGACAATTTGGTCAAGTCGAGGTCCGCGCAGGCAACCGCTCCACTAGGCCGCATAGAAGGGGAAAGGACACCCAATGCCCAAACTCGGAAAGCCCAAGCGCGCCACGATGAAGAAGGCTGCGCAGCTGACGGCGGGAGTCGTAGCCAGCTGCGGTCTGATGCTGGCCGCTCCGACCGCGGCGCACGCCAGCTCCGGACCCGCAGTCCCGACCCCTCACGTCATCAGGCCCAACGCCACCAGCCTCAACTGCGGCCTCGCCGTGGATGTGCGTTTCCATAATGGTGATTACTCATGCATCACCAGCAATGGCATTCACTACGTCGATTTCTGTTCCGTGAACTGGGTCGAAACCGGCAACCAGTGAGCGTGAGCCGAAGCCCGGTAGCTGTCACAGAGGCGGGCATGTTGTCACCGGGATTTGCGCCGGCGGCGGCAGGCTCGCCTCGCATACAAGCCCAGAGAACAAGCGAAAGGCGCGCACCCGGCGGACCGCCGTCCGTCAAACGCGCGCCTATGTGACGCCATGTCAGTTCGGCATCAGCTTTTCAGTACTGTGGCCACGGGCACCGGGACCGTTGCACTCAGTTGCCGGTAAAGACGATCAAGGTCAGATTCGCCCCGTAAGTGGGTGTGCACGCGCCTCGGTAGAAGTTCCAATTGCGTCCCGCGGCGTCCCGCACGTATCCCGTGTAGCTGTCCGAGCACACCCAATGGGAATTCACGATGTTCATCCAGCCTTGGTTGGCGGGCCCGCCGTCCCAGACGTAGCAGTAGGAGTGGCCGCCCGACCCGTAAGAGACGTTGACGACGGACGACAGGTTGCACGTGGAGTTCACGACCGTGGCGCTGGCCGGGGTCGCAGCGAGGACGCCAGCGGTCGTGAGGCCGGCCGCGATGGCTCCAGCTGCCAGCTTTCGGGCGAGATTCATGTAGTTCCCCCTGAGGATGCGTGTTTGGTGAGTTGTCTCCCATGCGAGCACTGCCGCCGAGAGGCGTGCGAGCCCCCGTGACGCGCTTTAGTGCATGACGGCTCGTTACGGGGTCGTCGTGCAAGATCGAGGCTAAGAGCTGCTGTCCTACATCCGTCCTAGGTCCGTCCTTGCGTACTCCGTTTACATGAGCACACGTGACAAGTCGAATGTCTTGTTGGTGGCAACCAGACTGCTTCGACCGGTCCGAATCGCCAGCTCATCTCTCTCCGCTGGTGACAACTACGGTGCTTCGGCTCAGGGCGGCGCTGGTCTCCTTTGATGTCTGGCCTGCGGAAACACCTCGGCCAGGGCCCGCCACAGACCCATGGCTCCGTCGCCGACGACGAGCTCGGGATCGCGCATGCCGCGCCGGCGGCAGTCCCGCAGGAGGTCGGCCCAGGACTCGGTCGACTCGCGCAGGCCCTCGGCGAGCGCGATCAGCTCCTTACTGCCGTCGGTGCGCACGCCCATGAGGACCAGGACGCAGGAGCGGGCCTGGCCGAGGCGGACCTTGGGGTGGACGCCGTCAGCCCACACGTACACGTCGGATCCGGACAGGTCCCGGTCCTGGAAGGCGGCGTGGTCGTCGCTCCACTGCTTGGTCAGCCGGGTCACCGTGACCGACGAGAGCCCAGCGGCCGAGCCGAGGAACTGCTCCATCGCGGGCACGAAGTTGCCGGAGGGCAGACCGTGCAGGCAGAGCAGGGGCAAGACCTCGCTGATCGTCGGGGACTTCCGGCACCAGGGGGCGAGGATCTTCGACGAGAACCGCTTGCGCTCGCCCGTCTCGCCATCGACCCGTTTGTCGTTCACCTGAGGCGCCTTCACCGCAATCGGCCCGACGGCGGTGGTCACCGTCCGCTCACGATCGAGTCGACCTTCTCCTCGGTTAAGCTCCGCACCAAGGTCACCCGCGGCGCGGGCAACCCGGCGGCCGCGCTCGCGATGGTGTTCAAGCTGGTCGAGTCCGCCCAGGCGCGATGGCGCGCGATCACCGGAGCCCACCTGGTGTCCCTGGTCCGCGCGCTGGCGCACGATTCGAGAACGGCGTCCAGGTCGAGCGCGAGGAGCAGGCCGCATGAACGTCCACTACATCCTGCAGGACCCCGACGAGCACGCCCGCTTCGCGGCCTACCTCGACAAGCTGGCACACGTTGCGAACCCGGACGAGGTCGACATGGTCAGCCGCGTGCTCGCCGATCCGGACCAGACGATGGCCGAGTCCGCCGTGCTGCGGCACCTGGACCGTCGAGCCGCCGACCTCTACCCGGGCCCGGCCTTCGAGGTGTGGGCGCAGGCGATGACCCAGGCCACGATCGACCACCCCTTCCTGGCTCAGCGCCTGCGGGAGTGGTCACTCTTTCGCGCCATCACGCTCAAGCTGCCCTGGCAACCGGACGACCTGCTCGCGTCGTCCAACTGGCTCCAGCTCATGACCGCCGCCGAGACGAACATCGAGGCCGTCGAGATCCTCGCCGAAGCCGGCCGCACCAAACGGATCCGCAACACTGCCAGGACCGGCCTCAACCACCGCAGTGAGAGCTGAACTCAGCTCACCCACAACTCTTGACTATTGCTCACGATCGACGGCGTATGCGTGTGACGCAGGCGGCCCCGGCGCGGAACAGCCCGCGAGCCTGAACCGACTGGTCCGGGCCCGCGGGCTGTTCGGGGCCGTGCTGCTACAGGTCGAACTCAAGGTGTTCGATGTCGGTGAAGCGGGCCTCCTCCAGCTGGCAGGCGCGGCGGCCATTGTCCTGGAGGTACACCTCCTTCAGCGCCTCGGGCGCGATCTCCTTGAGCTCCTGCTCGCTAGCGCCGGCTTCCCGGGCGTCGAACAGGCAGGCGGCAGGGCGACGGTCAGGTGCCGGACGCGGTCCTGGTCCGTCGACCCGATCGGCGCCGTGTACCCCATGCGGGCCCCGGGTGTCGATGACGAGGCCGTCGGTGGTCGCCGCCTTCTGCCGCGCCTGCGCCCTAATCTGCGGCTGCCACCGGGCCTTCACCTCGCGCTCCAGACGCGCGGCGAGGTCCGGGCGGGGCTTTTTCGGCTGGTTGGCCGAGCATCCCGGCGCCGAGATCATCTGGCGGGACCGGGGCAGAGCGCGCTTCATCCCCGTGCTTCAGCGGCGCGCTTGGCGCTCCGTCAGGCTTCAGGGGCCGCGATGAAGCGTTCCAGCAGGGTGCACAGCAGGTCCTGGTCGCCCTGGTCCATGTGGCCGAGGAGCCGTGCGGCCACGTCGTCGGCGACGGCGGACGCCTTGGCGAACAGCGCCGTGCCTTGTTCGGTGATCTCGACGGCGTAGGCGCGGCGGTCGGTGGGTGAGGGGCGGCGTACGGCCAGGCCGCGGGTCTCCAGGTCGTCGACGGTGCGCACCATCGAGGACTTGTCGCTGCCGGTGAGGTCGATGAGCCGGCGCTGGCTGAGCGGTCCGTGCAGCTCCAGGTTGAGCAGGACGCCGTAGTGGCGGCCCTCGATGCCCAGAGGGCGCAGGGCGTCGGCGAAGGTCTGGGCAGCGCGCCGCTGGGCGCGGCGGAGCAGCGGACCGACGCGGACCCGGCCGGTGCCGGGTGGGCGCGGGGTGGAGTCGGGCGTGTTCATCGGCATCAGCATAGGGCAAGGTGAGATTGGTTCCGATAAGATGGTTCCATGTGGCACTATCTCAAGCATGCCTAAATCGATTGCGTCCGCCTCGACCCCGGTCCAGGCGCCGCCCCCACCCGCGAACGACGGACGTCCTCCGGTGCGGCGCTGGGCCCTGATGCTCTTCCGGACGGTGGTGGCCTGCGAGGCCGTCCTCGCTCTGGGGCAGGCGGTCCTAGCCGGAAGCTTCCTGTCCGGTCACTACGCGGCACTCGACCTGCACGCGCTCAACGCTTCCGCCACCGGGCTCACCGCCGTGGCGCAGACCGCGGCCGCGCTGCTGCTGTGGCGGCCGGGCGGCGGACCAGGCTGGCCGGCCCTGGCCTCCGTCGCGCTCTTCGGCGCGGAGGCCGGGCAGATAGCGATGGGGTACGGGCGAGTGCTCGCCGTCCATGTCCCGCTGGGCGTGGCAATCATCGCCTGCACGTTCCTGATGCTGGTCCGCGCCTGGCGCCCGGCGGCCGCATGGACCCCGTCCCCTCGTACCGGGGGCGCCGGGCGCAGCGAGGGCTCCGCCGCCGAGGAGGGGTCCGCATGACCGGCGGCATCACCAGGCGCCGACTCCTCGCAGCGGCGGCCGTGGGCGGCGGTGCGCTCACCGCGGGCGGTTGGGCCGTGGCGGGAGGGGCGCTGACGTACGGTCAGCCGGGGCTGCTGCTGCGCAGCCGGGCCCCGCTGCCGAGGCCGTACGAGGTGCCGCTGCCCGTGCCGTCCGTGCTCGCGCCGGTCAGCACGTGCGGCGCGGCGGACGTGTACGAGATCACCCAGCGGCCGGCGCGGCTGAGGATCCTGCCCGGTCTGGAGACCGACGCCTGGACCTATGACGGGACGTTCCCGGGGCCGACCATCGTGTCCCGTTCCGGACGCCGGACGGTGGTGCGGCACCGCAACGAACTGCCCCGTCCGACCGTGGTCCATCTGCACGGCGGGCACACCCCGTACGGCAGCGACGGCTACCCGACCGCGTTGATCCTGCCTCACGACAGCACGGCAGGCACGGACGGGATGCCGGGCATGCCTGGGGCCGGCGGTGCGCAGGACACCGCTTCCGGGCAGCGGACGTACACGTACCCGATGGAGCAGCGGGCCGCGACCCTCTGGTACCACGACCACCGCATGGGCTTCACCGGACCGAACGTCTGGCACGGGCTCGCCGGGTTCCATCTGGTCCACGACGACGAGGAGGAGGCCCTGCCCCTGCCTGCCGGGGAGCGCGACATCCCGCTGCTGGTCGCCGACCGGTCCTTCGCCGCCGACGGCTCCTTCCAGTACCCGGCGCTCGATGCCGGACAGCGCACGGCGGGCGTCACCGACCCGTACATGGACGGTGTCCTGGGCGATGTCATCCTGGTCAACGGGGCACCCTGGCCGGTGCTGGAAACCCAGCGCCTGCGCTACCGGCTGCGGCTGCTCAACGGCTCCAACGCCCGCCGCTACCAGCTGGCGCTCGACCCGGCGCCGCCGGGCGGCGGCGCTCTGGTGCAGATAGGCGGCGACGGGGGCCTGCTGGAGCGGCCGCTCGCGCACGACACCCTGGACATCGCCCCAGGCGAACGCTTCGACGTGGTCGTCGACTTCGCCCGCTACCGGCCCGGCACCCGGGTGCGGCTGGTCAACCGCCTGGGCAGCGGCGGCACGGCGGCCGTCATGCGGTTCGACGTCTCCGGTGCCCGGCCTCCGGCCGACGACTCCCGTGTACCGGGCCGGCTCTCGGCGATCCCCGCGCCACGGGCCGAGCAGGCCGCAGCGACCCGTACCTTCCACTTCCAGCGGCGGGGCGGATCAGGATGGACCATCAACGGCCGTCCCTACGAGCCCGGCAGGCCGCTGGCGGCCGTCCGCCTCGGCACCACCGAGGTATGGCGGTTCGTCACCGACTTCCACCACCCCGTGCACCTGCACCTGAACCACTTCCAGGTGACCGCCCGCAACGGCCGGGCGCCCGGAGCGTACGACGCGGGCTGGAAGGACACCGTGGATCTGCGTCCCGCCGAGTCCGTGGAAATCGTCACGCGCTTCACCGACTACCCGGGGCGGTTTCTGCTCCACTGCCACAACCTCGAGCACGAGGACATGGCCATGATGGCCGACTTCGTCACGGAGTGAACCAGAAGACCTCGCGCCGATCACGCAGCTCCGCAGCCAACTACTGACCTTGGCGTTTACTGACTTCGGTTCGTCAGGGTGATGCTGGGTCATCGAGGGTCAATCCGGTGCCCGTTATGAAGCCGTCGAGGATGGCGGACCAGTACTGAAGTCGTTTGAGCCGGTTGCGGACGAGGGTTTCGAGCCGGTCCAGGGCGACCACGGCGAGGTTGGCCAGCCTGCGCCTGGCGTGTGCCCATGCCCACTCAACGGGGTTGAGGTCGCGTGAGTAGGCGGGCAGTAGGGACACGACCAGCCAGGCCCGTTCGGCGATCAGCTCACGTATCGCGTGGGAGACGTGGCTGTTGAGGCGGTCCCAGACCAGCACGCTCGGCGCCTTGACGAGTTGGTGGACGCTGTCGATCAGCGCGATGAAGTCCCGCTCGCCCGTGCTGCGGCGTCTGTCCTTGCCGGCTCGGTGGGTGCGCAGGCGATGGCACAGCGAGGTCCGCGAGCCCGGCCGCACGGCGATCAGCCCGGCCACGGAAGGCGTCCCGAGCGGTCGGCCGCTCACCGTCACGACCGAAGTGCGGCGGCGCCGACCCAAGGTGCGTCCTTTGGGCGGCCGGCGAGTGGAGCCTGCCTCGTCTTCGAAGCAGATGTAGCTTCCGCAGGCCGCCCGAACCCTTTTACCTCGGCCCAGGTCGCCTCCTTCCAGGCGGTGACGGCCTGCTCGTCGCGCTCGGCGACCCGCCGTGCGGGCACCTGCGGGCTGAGGCCGAGACGATGCATCAGCCTCGTCGCGCCCGAGACACTGCAGGAAACGTGGAACTTCCTGCCGGTCAACGTGGCCACCCGCGCCGCGGTCCACACCTGGTCCTCCACCCAGCCATGCGCGGCCAGTCCCTCGTCGAGATAGGCGCCGGCTTCTCCAGACAGCGCGGGGACAGACGACATCGCGACCCGCTCGGGCCACGTGAGGCCGGCGCCTGCACGCTGCCTTCCCGCCACAGCTGGTGCCACTGAACAGCCGACTTCGGGCTCACCCGCAGGCGCCGCGCCACCTCCGGCGGGTTGATCTTCTGCTCGAACAGCTCAGCCGCCTGCATCCGTACGGTCTCTCGGCGCTGACGCCCTGCAGGAGTCGCCCACCCCCATCCGCATAGCCCATACACCACGGATACAGCCACGACCGGGGCCTACCAGGCACTCCGAGAGTTCACCTTGTCGAGCCGAAGCCAGTAGGGATGAGTCAAGGTCCGAGGCCGACGGCGCGTGTGCTCCCACCGTCCGGCCTCGGGATTTGAGTGGTAACGAACGCATCCTGTGAGGGCAACCCCGTGTTCCAGTGGCCGAGTCCCACCAGCCGGTGTAGCGTCTTCATCAGCAGTCGTGGTTCCGAAGTCCCGTTCGCCCGTGATCGCAGTCACGGGCGTTTTTGCTGTTCAAGGCCTCTCCGGACCAGGCGATCACCTCCGGATCCCGCACGGTGCGGGGCCCGATACGAGTCCCCTCGAAGGAGACAGCACATGGCTACAGGCACTGTGAAGTGGTTCAACTCGGAAAAGGGCTTCGGCTTCATCGAGCAGGACGGCGGCGGCCCCGACGTCTTCGCCCACTACTCGAACATCGCCGCCCAGGGCTTCCGTGAGCTCCAGGAAGGCCAGAAGGTGAACTTCGACATCACGCAGGGCCAGAAGGGCCCGCAGGCGGAGAACATCACTCCCGCCTGACGACGCACGAGTAAGCCCCGGCCATTGCCCCGCCCCCAGGCCTGTGCGGTCCGGACGGTGGGGCATTGTGCGTCATATGTCTGGGACCTCTGGGGCTTCTTCCCGTCCTACCGCCGTCGGCTGCGCTGAGCGCAGCCGACGAGCGGGCGGCAGTCAGGTCCCCGATTGCTTTCCTCACCGGGCATGGCCCTGAATGCGGCGTGCCGCGCTGGAACCCGGCTGCATTCAGACGACGGGCAACTCGCCAAGCCGACGGCCTTCATCGGCTTGGGTCGCCAAGAGCGCAGTAACCTCGGCATCGGCCGTGAAGACCGGGGCCGTCCACCAGGCCGGGGCGGGTGCGTGTTCGAGGCGGACGTCCGTCCCGTACCTGCGGGCTGCCTCGAAGAGCGTCTGCAGCTTGGCTGCGCTCGGCAGGTCCAGTGCGCCGATCCAAGTGGTCCAGATCTGGGTGTCACCGTCGTATGAGGCGACGGAGCGCAAGGCGGCGCGCTGCTGGTCCCAGCGGGTGTCGTCGGCGTGCGCCGACTGGGCCGAAGCCTGGGTGATTCGCCATGGTGCGCATTTTCCAGCCTCAGGTGTTTGCGGCGGGATGGAGGGCCAGGCCGGCTTGGACGATTCCGGTGATGCAGGTGGTGCTGCAACGGAGCCTGCGTAGGAGCCGCCAGGTCTTGAGGGTGGTCATGGCTTGCTCGCCAAGCGCGCTGATCTTGGCGTGGGAGGTGTTGACAGCTCGCTGGCCTCCCGAGAGTTTGTCCCAGCGGGCCCCGGTAGGGACCGCGGACGGTGGCCGCCCCACCCGCGCGATGCGGTGTCGGGCACGTTTTATGTCATGAGCATTGCATTCACGTGGCGGGGCGTCGGGAAGTCTGGCGGAGCAGGTGATCAGCGTCGAACAATCTCCTGGTCGGTCTGCTCGCCTGGTCCGGGGGGCGAAGACCGCGGAACACTCCGTCAGAAAGCAAAAGACTCATGCCCAGATCCGGCATACCCTCGCCGGTCCCGTGCGCGGTCACCACCGCCGCAACACGTTCCTCCGGCAGTAAGGCGGGCGTGTGATCCGTCATGTGACACGCAAGGCCGCGGGATGGCTGGCCATGATCGTGGTCGCCACCAACGTGACGTATTTGCTGGCTGCGTGGTTTCTCGACCCGCGGTCCAACTACCGCGGGCTGCGGCCCGTCCGCACGGAGGACCAGATCGACCGCGCCCTGGCGCCGTACAACCTGGACCCACGCGTCCCGTTGCCCGACCGGTGGTGGCACTGGTTCACCGATGTGGCCCTGCACTTCGACTGGGGGAAGTCCCCGGTCGGGGCGCCGGTCAACTCCGAGATCGGCTTCCGGGTCGTGGTCAGTGGCCAGCTGGTCACCGCGGCCACGCTGCTGTCGGTGGTGGCCGGTGTGGCGCTCAGCGTGTTCACCGCCTCCCGGCAGTACAGCTGGTGGGACCGCGTCAGCCAGCTCGTCTCGGTCTTCCTGTTCAACGTACCGACGGCCGTTGCGGCACTGGCGGTCGTCCTGGCCGGCATCTGGCTGAACCAGCGTCTCGGCTGGCGCTTCCTGTACGTCGCAGGGGAAAAGTCCCCTGCCGTCAGCGGTCTGTGGCCGACCGTTGCCGACCGGTTCCAGCACCTCGTCCTGCCGACGCTGAGCCTGACGCTGCTGGGCTACGTCGGCTACCACCTGACCCAGCGGTCGCTGTTGCTGGACAGCATCAACGCGGACTACGTGCGCACCGCCCGCGCTACCGGCCTGACACGCGCCCAGGCGATCCGCCGGCACGCGCTGCGCGCCTCGCTGATCCCGACCGCCACCTCAGTGGCCTTCAGCATCCCGGCGATCTTCACCGGCGCGGTGATCACCGAGACGGTCTTCGGCTGGAACGGCATGGGCCAGTACTTCGTCCAGACCATCGCGAAGAACGACGTGCACGGCGCCGTCGCCGTCGCGGCCTTCGGAGCCGCCATGACGGCGATCGGCGCGGTCCTGGCCGACATCGCGGTCGTCCTGCTCGACCCCCGGGTGCGGGTGAGCTGACGTGGCGACCACGGTGACACGCCTGCCCGAGCCGTCCGGTCCGCGCCCGGTGGAACGGGCCCCGGCGCCCGGTACCGGCGGCGGACGCCTGTACCTGCGGCGGTTCGCCCGCAACCGTCCAGCCCTGCTGGGCGTCGCGCTCTTCGTCCTGCTGGTCCTGTTCAGCGTCTTCGGCGGCCTGTTCACGCACTTCGACTACACCGACGTGGATTTCACGGCGCTCACCCGACCGCCCGGCGGGACGCACTACTTCGGCACCAACCAGGGTGGCAACGATGTCTACGCCGAGGCCGTGCACGGCCTCCAGCGCTCCCTGGTGATCGCGGTGAGTGTCTCCGTGCTGACGATCGCGCTCGCCGCCGTGATCGGTGCGGGGGCGGCCTACTTCGGCGGACGCGTCGAGAAACTGACCCTGATGGTCATCCACTTCCTGCTCGTCGTGCCGTCGTTCCTGATCCTGGCCCTCGTCTCGCATCACCTCGCCGGCGACTGGCGCGTGCTGATCCTGGTCCTCACCGTGTTCGGCTGGATGTCCACGGCACGGGTCGTCTGGTCGGTCTCCACCTCGCTGCGCGAAAGGGACTACGTCCTGGCGGCGGAGTTCATGGGGGTGAGGCCCTGGCGGATCGTCCTGCGGCACATCATCCCCAACCTCGGTTCCCTGCTCGTCGTCAACCTGACCCTGGGAGTGGTCGCCACCGTGCTCAGTGAGACCGCCCTGTCCTTCCTCGGCTTCGGAGTGCAGCCCCCGGACGTGTCGCTGGGCACGATGCTCGCCGACGGATCCGGCACGATCACCAGCGCACCATGGCTGTTCGGCTACCCGGCCGCCCTGGTGGTGCTGCTGACGGTGTCCATGACCCTCATCGGGGACGGGCTGCGGGACGCACTCGACCCGACGTCCGTCACCGGCGCGGCGGGAGGCCGGCGATGACGCTGACGGCTCCGGGCACGCATCCGCAAGCGGAACCCGCCACGCCGACGCCGGTACTGTCCGTGCGGGACCTGAATGTCTCCTTCCCCTCCGAGGCCGGTCCGGTACGAGCCGTACGGGACGTGAGCTTCGACGTCCACGCCGGGCGCACACTCGGTGTCGTGGGCGAGTCGGGGTCGGGCAAGTCCGCGACGGCGATGGGCATCATGGGGCTGCTGCCCGGGTCGGCAAGCGTGTCGGGCCGGGTGCTGCTGGGCGGCCGCGATCTGGTCGGGCTCGACGACCGACGGCTGTCCGCCGTACGCGGCAACGACATCGGCATGGTCTTCCAGGATCCGCTGTCCGCGCTGACCCCCATCTTCTCCGTCGGCCGGCAGCTGTCCGACGCTCTGCGCGTCCACCAGAAGCTCACGAAGCAGGCCGCGTGGAACCGGGCCGTCGAACTCCTGGACCTGGTCGGCATCCCGGACCCACGGCGCAACGCGCGGTCGTTCCCGCACGAGTTCTCCGGCGGCATGCGCCAACGCGTGGTCATCGCCCTGGCGATGGCGAACTCGCCGTCGGTCATCGTCGCCGACGAGCCGACCACCGCCCTCGACGTGACGGTGCAGGCACAGATCCTCGGTGTCCTACGGACGGCCCAGGCCGAGACCGGCGCGGCCCTGGTGCTGATCACCCACGATCTGGGGGTGGTGGCCGGATACGCCGACGACGTCGCCGTGATGTACGCGGGCCGGATCGTGGAACAGGCGGCCGCCCAGGAACTGTTCGCGCGGCCGACCATGCCGTACACCATCGGGCTGCTGGGCGCGGTCCCCCGACCCGAGGCGCGGGCGGGCCACCCGCTGGTGCCGATCGCGGGCGAACCACCGTCACTGGTCGGGCTCCCGGCGGGATGCTCCTTCGCGGACCGCTGTCCCGCCGCCGTCGGGCCCTGCCACACGGACGAACCAGAGCTGACCACGGTCCCCGGGCACGGACAGGTGGCCTGCCTGCGCGCCGACGAGATTGCCGACGGCACGTTGGCGGCCGACGGGCTCTTCCCGCAGGCGGCAGAGGCCGAAGGGCAGGCCAGGCCCGGCCCGGGCACCGGCGCCGAGACGGTGCTGCGGGTCGCCGGCCTGACCAAGACGTTCCCGCTCACCAAGGGAGCTCTCCTCAGACGCCGGGTCGGGACGCTGCACGCGGTCAGCGACGTCAGCTTCGAACTGCGGGCCGGCGAGACCCTCGGTCTGGTCGGCGAGTCCGGAAGCGGAAAGACCACCACCCTGCTGGAGATCATGCGGCTCGGGCGACCCGAGCACGGTCTGATCGACATCGCGGGCACGGACGTCGCCGCCCCGGCCTCCGCCGGCCAGCGGCGGAGACTTCGGCGTGCCGTGCAGATCGTCATGCAGGACCCCATGGGATCGCTCGACCCGCGCCTGCCCGTCTTCCAGCTCCTCGCCGAACCGCTCCAGGCGGTGGGCGAGGACAGGGCGGCGATCCGGATGCGGGTGGGCGAACTCCTCGCCCTGGTAGGGCTGGACGCCTCGGTGGCGGACCGCTTCCCAGCCGCCCTGTCCGGTGGTCAGAGGCAACGCGTGGGCATCGCACGGGCGTTGGCGACCGAGCCGCGCATCGTGATCCTGGACGAACCCGTGTCCGCCCTCGACGTCTCCGTCCAGGCCGGCGTCATCAACCTGCTCACCCGGCTGAAACGCGAACTGGGGCTGGCGTACCTGATCGTCGCGCACGACCTCGCGGTGATGCGCCACGTGGCCGACCGCATCGCGGTGATGTACCTGGGGCACATCGTGGAGACCGCCGGCACCGAAGAACTCTTCGCCAACGCTCAGCACCCCTACACGCAGGCGCTGCTGTCCGCGATCCCGGTACCCGATCCGCAAGGGGAACGCACCCGCGAGCACATCGTCCTGGAGGGCGAGCAGCCCAGCGCGTCGCGCCTGCCGCAGGGGTGCGTCTTCGTCGACCGCTGTCCGCTCCACCGGCTGCTCGACGACGGACTGCAGCGGCGGTGTCGTACCGAGCGCCCCGCCCTGCACCCCGCGGGGTCCGGCGCCGGCCACCGCTCCGCCTGCCACGCCCGCTGACCGCACCTCCCGGCCTCTCTTCCGCAGCGCCGCCGCATCGTGCGGCGCTCCACCCCCACGAAGAAACGGATCCACTCGCCATGCGACCGAGAACCGCCCAGGCTTCCGTACTCACCCTGGCCCTCGCCCTGACGGCCACCGCCTGCAGCTCGTCCGGGGCCGACGCGCCGGACGCCGGAGGATCGGCCAAGGGCTCGACGCCCGCCGTGGCATCGGCGAAGGTCGACTACAACCCCCAGCCCTACGACAACGTCAAGGACGGGGGGACCTACACCACGCCCGGGACCTTCGACGACCAGGGCAACCCGTTCAATGCCAACGCCACCCTCACCGCCACCCGGGTGTGGTTCTGGTACAACCCCGACGTCATCACCTACTCGCCCACCGGCGACGTGCAGTACAACCCGGACTACCTCAGCGACGTCAAGGTCAGTGTCACCGGCGGCAACCAGCGAGTCGTGCTCACCCTCAACCCCAAGGCCGCCTACAACGACGGCTCCCCCATCGACTGGCGGGCGGTCAAAGCCACCTGGCAGGCCGACAACGGATCCGACAAGGACTACAACGCGAGCAACACCGAGGGGTACCGGAACATCACCTCGGTCACCCGCGGCGCCGACGACAAGCAGGCCGTCATCGACTTCAAGGGCGTGGACCCATGGTGGTCCAGCCTGTTCACGACGCTGCTCAACCCCAAGGCCGCGACGGTGGCCAACTTCAATGACGCCTACGTGAAGAAGGCCCATCCCGAATGGGGTGCCGGCCCCTACACCGTCGGCACCTTCGACACCAAGAGCGGCAACCTCACCTTCGTCCGGAACCCCAAGTGGTGGGGGAAGAAGGGCAAGCTCGACAAGCGGATCTACGTCAACCTGGACTCGTCCGCGGCGATCAATGCGTTCAAGAACGGGCAGGTCGACTACGCCACCACGGGCAGCGCCGAGGGACTGAAGCAGATCAGCGGCGTCGCCGGCACGGAGATCCGCCGCGGCGGCAGCCCGTTCGAGTACTCGCTGTACGTGAACTCGAAGTCCGCCGTCCTGCGGGACGTGCGGGTACGCAAGGCGCTGTTGGAGAGCGTCGACCGGACACAGATCGCCAAGATCCAGTTTCAGGGACTTGACTACTCCGAGCCGCTTCCCGGCTCGGCGCTCCTCTACAGCTTCCAGAAGGGGTATGAGGACAACGTCTCATCGGTGATCAAGTACGCGCCCGACGACGCCAGGAAGACCCTGGAGTCCGCCGGCTGGAAGGCCGGCGGCGACGGCATTCGCGAGAAGGCCGGCACCAGGCTCACCGTCCGCTACACCCTGCTCGGCGACGACCCGCTGGACAAGGCCACGGCCAACGCGTTCGCCGCGATGCTGAAGCCGGTCGGCATCGGCGTCGACATCAAGAAGGCCGACGAGGCGGACTTCTCCAAGATCCTCAGCGATCGCGACTTCGACCTCTTCCTGTCCGGCAACCGTTCCACGGACCCCTTCGGCGCGCGCTACCTCTACCAGTTCTACGGCACCGACAGCGACTCCAACCTGACCGGTACCGGAACCCCGGAGCTGGACAAGCAGATCCACGCCGCCTCCGAGATATCCGACCCCGCCAAGCAGACCGCCCGCGCCAACGCCATCGAACGTGAAGAGCTGGCGCAGTACGCCTTCCTGCCCCTCTTCAGCGGTCCGTCCGTCTACGGCGTCAAGAAGGGGCTGGCCAACGTCGGCGCCACGATCTTCGGCACGCCTCTGCCGGAGACCGTCGGCTGGCAGAATTGACATCCTCTGTCCCCCCTGAAGGGGGGAGATTCCCGCCTACCGCGCCGGTGAAGGGTACGCTGTCGGGTGGGATCCTGCTTCGCCGCGCGGTGCGGGCACCGGTGACCGTCTTACCTGCGCTCCACAGGCTGACACGGCCGGTCCGGCCGCCTTGGCGACGTTGACCGCCGCGTTGAAGTCCCGGTCCAGGACGGCCCCGCAGGCCCCGCAGGTCCACACACGGACGTGCAGGGGCCTGGGGCCACCCTGGACGCTGCACTGCGAGCACACCTGAGGGGTCGGCCCGAAGCGGCCGATCTTCACGAACGTGCGCCCGTACCGGGCGGCCTTGTACTCCAGCATGCTCACGAACGCCGACCATCCGGCGTCGTGCACGGACTTGGCCAGGCGCGGGCGGGCGAGTCCTTTCACTCGGGAAGACGTGGTCGATCGGGAGGGGAACTTCCGTTCCCCGCTGCAGGGGTAAACCGCGATCCCACGACCGCTCGACGACGTCCCGCCGTTCGTATGGCACGGCTCGATCCGCACCCCCGAGATCGCTGAGCAGGCGGCCCACTACGGCAACGGCTTCTTCGCCAACAACGTCCCTGCTCCCTACGGGCACTTCGAACGACTCGTCGCCTTCTATCGGCAGCGCTACGCCCACTACGGGCACGGCACTCCCGAACAGGCGATCGTCGGGCTGGGCGGACCGGCTCACATCGCCGAGAAGTCGCAGGACGCCGTCAAAGCGTTCCGCCCCTACTTCAACGGCTTCCCCATGTTCCGCGGCCACTCGCTCGAGGAGTACATGAAGACCACCCCGCTCTCGGTTCGACTCACCGCTCGTGAGACTCGCCGCCGGCGGCGACCCGATCCGGAAGGACCGCACGTCCGCTCCGTGATCCCGCGGACGGGAGAGCGGAGCCTGTGAAGCTGACGCATCGTGGAGAACAGCCCCGTTGCATCGTCCACCTCTTGAGTCGCTACCAGAGCCGTAGTGAACCTGCGCGAACGTGGCCGACGTCCTGCGAGCCCCTGACGCTCTCCTGCGTGTGAGGCCGTTGTTTGTGACCCCCTGGCCGTGAAGTCCTGTGTGATCAATCAGGGAGTGTTGTGAAAGTGGGGGTTGGGTTCATGGCGTCCCCGAAATTGTTGAGCAGCTACGCATGTTGACGACGTCATGACTCAAGGACCAGCACCTCGCTCACTCTCCGATGAAGCCCTCTCCCACCTGCTCGGCAAGCAGCAGTTCGGCACACTCGCCACTGTCAAGCGCAGTGGCCACCCCCACCTGACCACCATGCTGTACAGCTGGGACTCCGAGGCCCGCATAGTGCGGTTCTCGACGACGGCCGACCGCATCAAGGTCGGGCACCTGCGGCGCGACCGGCGTGCGGCGCTGCATGTGCAGGGCGGTGACGTGTGGTCGTTCGCCGTTGCCGAAGGCGCGGCCGAGGTCTCCGAGATCACGGCGGTTCCTGGCGATGCGGTTGGTCGGGAGCTGCTCGGGATGATTCCACAGGCCGCAAAGCCGGAGAACGAAGATGCGTTTCTGGAACAGTTGGTCGCCGAGCGCCGAGTGGTCATCCGGTTGAAGGTGGACCGGCTGTACGGAACAGCGCTCGACATCAACGGCTAGGACGTATCGGGTCTGCGCTGGTGAGATCCAAGCTTCTTGCGGTTGCGGATCTGGTCGGCCTTTTCCGGGATGGTGGCCCGCACGCCGTGTCTGCGCAGATAGGAGCGGTTCGCGCGAGAGTCGTAGGCCCGGTCGGCACGGGCCTTGTCGGGCCGGGCGCGCAGAGAAGTTGTTCACGCCCCTGCCGGGTCAGGAGAGCGCGCGCCGAGTGCACCTCGCGGGTTGCCTCCCGCCGGGTGGCCTACCACGGTGACGCTCTGGTGCGAGAACGCCCTGCCCGGAGCTGAACGACCGTGGGAGCTGACCTGCACCGGTAGCCTGCAGGTGTTCACCTTGGACGGCCGACATGTCATTGACCGGGACACCTTCTACTGCGCGATCGGGGAGGCCGTCAACGCCCCCGGTGGATGGGCTGGATGGAACCTGGACGATCTGGACGACTGCCTGAGCGGCGGCAGGGGCACGACCATTGCGTTCACCTTGCACTGGGACTGCTCGGCCGAGGCTCGGACGCGGTTGGCGGAGCGCGTGCCCGTCGGCGATGGCGAGCTTGTGCCGTTCGACCTGCTCCTGGAGATCTTCGGGGAACGAGGTGTGAGCGTCATCCGTCGGTGAGATCCTAGGAACACATCGCGTCTGCGCGCAGCGGCGTCCGGTGCGCCCGCTCTTCGGGCGGACGGCAGTTTGTTCCAGGGCTCTGAGCTGAACCGCTGACGGGGTGGTTCCGGAATACGCCAGAGCCCTGCCTTCTGCCGGCGGCTGAACACCGGCCCGACCGCGCTCGACGATCACTACAGTCCAGGCTCATGACGACAGTCACAACGCGCACGGTCGAGTACGCGGCCGACGGCCTGACGATGATCGGGCACCTCGCGCTCCCGGCCGGTGTCGACCGCCGGCCCGCGGTCCTGGTCGGGCCCGAGGGCGTGGGGCTCAGCGACGTCGAGCGCCGCCGGGCCGATGGGCTCGCCGAGCTGGGATACGTGGCGCTGGCCTTCGACCTCCACGGCGGGCGCTATTTGGGCGACCCCGAGGAGATGCTGGCTCGTTGCATGCCGCTGCTCGCCGACCCCGACCGGATGCGAGGCATCGGCCACGCGGCGCTCGATGTGCTCCGCGCCGAGCCGCGGACCGACCCGGACCGGATCGCCGCCGTCGGCTACGGCACCGGGGGCGCAATCGCGCTGGAACTCGGGCGCGACGGCGTCGACCTGCGCGCGATCGCGACAGTCAACGCACTGACCACGGGCCGACCAGGGGAGACGGCGCGCATTCACTGCCCGGTGTGGGCCGGTGTGGGGTCGGAGGACCCGATCATGCCGCCCGCGCAACGGGTCGCCTTCACCGACGAGATGCAGGCTGCGGGCGTCGACTGGCGCCTCGTGGTCTACGGCGGCGCCTTGCACGCCTTCCATCACCCATCGGTCGACCACGTCGTGCGCCCGGGGGTCGGTTATCACCCTCAGCACGCGCAGCGAGCTTGGCGGGACGTCGTTGACCTGCTCGCCGAGTGCCTGCCCATAACGGAGTGATCTGCGCGGACTGAGGTGTGTTCACAGGCTCTGACCTTGCCGTTCAACCTCTGGTGCGGTGCGCTGGGCGGACTCGGCGAGTGGGCTTCACGACCTGCGGTCCGAGGCATCCCCGTTTTCACGGCGGACGCTGCCGACGTCAGCGCGGCGCAGGCGGCATCCACGTCCGCCTGGTCGCCTGCGCCTCGTCGTCGGCCTTACGGGCCGCGGCCAGCGCCGCCTGATGGTCGTCCCACGCCTGCTGGGTCGCGAAGTCGTCCGCGGTGACCTTCGACTCACCGGCGACCGCCGCGACCGGGTCGGTCTTGTCCGGCAGGGTGACCGCGAGGGCCGGGTCGACCGCCTTGATTGCTTCGTTCAGCGCGACGCTCGCGAAGTAGGCGGTGTCCTCGCTGATGTTCACCGCCGAATAGCCGGAGTAACGCGTCTTCACGCCCAAGGCGTTGATGTACGCCATCTGGAAGCGTTCCTGCAGTCCTTCCCAGTCCCGGCTGGTCGTGACCCGCGTGAAGCCGCCCGCTCCGGTGGTGTCGCCCGCATACGCCGAGACCTTCTTCGCCGCGGTGAGCACCGACGCCAGCGGGCCGTACCCGCTGAAGTCCGCTCCTGAGGAGGTCACCTTCACGGTGGTCGTGACCGGTGGCAGGCTCGGGTTGGCCGTACTGGTGCCGGTGATGGTCACCGTGCCCGCCCCGCGCGCGATCACGAGCCCGTTCTTGTCGACCATCGCCACGTTCTGGTCGCTCGACCGCCAGGCGATCCGCCGGTCGTAGGCGTTGGCCGGCGACACCGAAGCAGTGAGCTGCAGTCGGTTCGTGCCGGTCACCTTGCCCATGTCGGCACTGGTGGACGCCGGCCCGTAGATCGTCGCTTCCGGCGGGCTGAGCAGCTGCAGTCCGGTCGGGACCGTGGACACGTCGGCGACCTTGACGTGGATCGTCTGGCGTACCCCGTCGTCGGACAAGCCGCCGTGCTCGACACCACGCGCGGTGATCGTCACGTTCGCGACCTTGCCGCCGCCGGTGCCGACCGCCTGGAGCGTCGCCGTCCTGCCTGACCCGGTCACCGTCACGACGTGGCTGTTCGAGGACTTCCACGCCACCGTGTCGCCCGGCTTGCCGCCCTCGAGCGCGGCCGTGACAGTGCCGGTGCCCGCGGGGGCGTGGCGACGCGTGCTGTCGTAGACCAGCGTGGTCGAGTACGTGGACAGCGAGATGCCGGTGACGGTGTGGGCGTGGTCGGTGGTGTCGACCATGACCATGTACCGCTTGCCCTGTTCGGCATGGAACACGAGCTTGCCGCCCCGCACGTCGTAGTCGACGCGCTCGCCCAGGGTGTTGTCGGCGTTGACCAGCCGGACGACGGGGCGGCCGTCGGCCCATGGGTCGACCAGCGCGATCTTCCCGTCCCGCCTGCTGGTCAGGTCCACATAGGACACCGAGCCCTTGTCCGCGTCGAACGCGCTGGACACCTCGACGTCGCCCTTCGCGCCCAGCCGCTCGTAGCTCACCGACTGGGTCCGGTCCCAGTTCGGGAACACCGACAGGGTCGTCGGCATCTGGGGCGTGGTGCTGCTCTGCAGCAGCATCGCGTTGACGCCCTCCATCGCGCCGACGGTCTCGACCGCGCCACCGCTGCCGTAGTAGGTCAGGTTGCTGGTACGCACCTTGGCTTTGAGTGCCGTCTTGAACTTCGCCAGCAGGTCCGCGGCCGGCCAGCCCGCGTGCGCCGCGATCGGGAACACCTTGGGGAAGCCGTTGTTCTGACTGCTCCAGCCCGCGAACCCGGTGGCCGCCCAGGAGTTCATGTACTCGAGTGTGTTGCGGACCCTGCCGAGCAGTTCCGGGTCGCCGTCGAGCTGCTGCACGTTCTCGAAGGGGAAGACCACGCCCTCGAGCTCGACCGGCTGGTCGCCCGGCTCGATCATGTCGACGTGCGCCTGGTTCGGCGACTGGTAGTCGGTGGCCGTCAGCGTCGGGACGAAGTCGTCGTTGTTGTTCGCGGAGAAGACGCCCTTGGGCAGTTCGGCCTCCGGGAACGCCGTGTGGTCTGCCAGGTCCTTCCAATGAGCGACGGTGTCCTGGGCTTCGCCCATCTCACGGGCATGTGCGGAGAGGAACTTCGACAGGTACTTGATGGCGCCGATGTCGAGGTCCGCGTTGATGTCGGCGGCGTCGCCCTCGTGGATCGAGGAGCCGATCACCGAGTAGTGGTACTGCCCGTTCCCGTCGTCCTGCTTCAGGACGTAGGAGCTGTAGAAGTCGAGCAGTTGCCTGAGGTACGGATAGAGCACGGTGCGCAGGTACTGATCATCCAATGTGTATTCGTAGTAGGAGAGCATGTTGATCGCGGCGAAGAAGCCGTTCGACTTCTGGTCCGTGGACCCCGAGCTGAACCCGTAGACCGGCACGGGTGCTTTCGGGTTCAGTGCCGGCTGGTCGCTCGCCAGCAGGTGGAAAGGGGACAACGTCCGCACGTGCACCGCGCCGTCGTGCCCCTGCGCGGCGGCGTTGTTCTGCTGCCACGGCAGGTCGTAGGCGATGACCCGGTTGAACGGCACTTCGGTGTCGATGCGGTTGCTCGAGCCCGCCGCGTAGTACTGCGCCTGCTGGTTGTAGTTGAGGAAGTACCGGCCACCCCAGCCGGCGTTGTCGGCGGGGACCCACTCGCCGTACATCGAGCCCGGCAGATTCTGCGGATTCACCTTCCCGTTCGCGCTCGTCGGCCGGTTGGAGCTGCCGAGCACGTACAGCGATCCGTAGTAGTACTGGGCGATCTCCGGATCGGTGAACTGGACGTAGCCGCGCAGCCAGTAGTCCTTCCACCATGCCCGGTGCTCAGCCTTGAGCCGGTCGACGGCGCTCTGCGACGCGTACGCGCGCACCCCGTCCTCGGCGTCCTTCTGCACGTCCGTGACGCTCTTGATCGTGTTGTAGTCGCCGCTGCTGCTGCTCAGGTAGGTGACCAGGGACGTGGTCGCGCCCGGCGCGACGGTGACGTTCCCGGACTCGCCCAGCGAGTTGTAGTACTTGCGCTTGTTGCTGTCGTAGTAGTCGTTGGCCTCGATCTGCTCGCGCGGGTTCGCGAGCTCAGAGCCGACGACGGTCGTCGCGGTCGCCATCCGGCTGCGATAGCCGCTCGTGTTCGTGGTGGTGCTGTCCCGCGTCGTCCACAGGACGGGACCGGCCTGCGAGGAGTCCACTCCTCCGGTGTACGGGTAGGTCGTCTGCGCATCGGTGAGGTCGGTCGCGCTCGAGTTCGCGTACGCCATCGCCGGGACCCACTGCTTGATCCTCAGCGTCACCGGCCCGGTTCCGTCGTTGCGGATCTCGGTGACGAAGACGTTCGCGGTGTCGGCGGTCCAGGAGTTCAGTTGGAGCGGCGCGTCGGCACCCTGGTCGTCCTTGAGCTCCATGTCCGTGGTGACCTGGGCGTTGAGGATGTCCTGCTTCATCGAGAACGCGCTCGCCGCGTCGGTACCCGCCGCGGTGGTCGGCCAGACGTCCAGCCCGCCGCCGGAGAGGATGCCCGCGTTGTCCTTGACCGAGCTGCCCTGCGCGTGCAGCGTGCCCCAGAAGTCGTTCTTGCCGAAGTAGAACTGCTGCGAAGTGTTGGACACGCCCGCAGCGACGGCGCCGATGTCGCCGTTGCCCATGAGCTGGCCGGTCGTGTAGCTGCCCTTGTCCACGTCGCCGATCTTCAGTGGCGACGTCACCGAACCGGAGATGCCGGACAGGATCTTCTGGAGCTGGGTCCAGTCGTCCTGGCGGAGATGGTCGAGTACCGCTTGCGGCACCTTGAAACCGTGGTGGACGGACGGCCCGACGTCCGCGGCGAACGCGGGAGCGGTCGTGAGGGCCCCGACCATCGCGAGCACGGCTATGACCGCTGGATGACGTCTCACATCAGCTCTCCTTGGCCATCAACACTTCACGAGCGGCGGCCACCGATGTCTGGCCACGAGGCCGCAAGCCGAGAGTATGGAGAGGAGATCGGATGTATGTCAACGATTCAGGCCTGGAAGCCCGGTAGTTGACCCTTGCGGCAGAGATGAGTCGACCAATTGTCGGATGTATACGGCCGAGTGACGGTCGTGGGAAAACCCGCTCCTCTGCACGCCGCGGATCAACACGGCTCGGCTGCAACGGCCTCACCGCTCGCTGGACCTCGTCGTGCTCTGGAGCGGGCTTCGCGACGGCCGACAGCCCTGGCTGTCGGATCCGAGTGTCATGATGGCCGGTGTGGACGAGGAGGCGTTCTGGGCGCTGATCGAGGAGTTCCGGCCGACCGGAGATGACGCTCGGCGTTCTCCTCCAGATCGGGGATGTCCACCCAGTGTCCGTTGACTTCTGGGAACTCCGACACGGCACCGTCCGCGCCCCCCTGAGCCTGGTGGGTGCGGAGGAAGGTCGACGCCGGACTGCCTTTGCCGCAGACCGGCGGCTCCGGCCGATGTGGGACATCGGCAACCGCGCCGCCGGCGGGGAGCGAGAACTGAACATCGCCACCGCGGCGCGGCATGCTAGGCGATCTGCCCATGAGCGGCCCACAGCCGGGCGTCGTGCCGTGGTTGTCAGCGTGGTCAGCTGAACGTGTTGCAGCGGGCGACGCGGCCGGAGCGGTAGCCGGTGGAGAACCATTGCCGGCGCTGGCTCGCGGAGCCGTGGGTCCAGGTGTCGGGTGTGACCTTGCCCTGGTAGCGCTGCTGGATACGGTCGTCTCCGACGGCGGCGGCCGCGTCCAGACCGCGGTTGATGTCGTCCTTCGTCAAGTCGGTGATCAGTGGCTTACCGCTCTTGGGGTCGGGGGTGGTGGTGGCGTGGTGGGCCCACACCCCGGCGTAGCAGTCCGCCTGCAACTCGAGTTTCACCGAGCCGCTGTTCTGGCCCTTTCCGCTGCCACGGGAGATCGTTCCGCTGAGGTCCTGGAAGTGGTGGCCGTACTCGTGTGCGATGACGTACGCCTCGGCGAACGGGCCGCCCTTGGCGCCGAACTTGCTGCTCAGTTCGTTGAAGAAGCCGAGGTCGAGATAGACCTTGTCGTCGGCTGAGCAGTAGAAGGGGCCGACGTCGGAAGTCGCCTTCCCGCAACCGGTGTTCACACTGCCGGTGAACAAAAACGTCGGGGCCTGCTGGTAGGGCTTGCCGGCGGCTGTCTCCGTCTGCTTCCAGAATGCCTGCACGCTGTCGACCACGGCGACGACCCGGCACTCCTCCTTGTGGTTGGCGTCGGCACCGGTCCGGCAGTCCGCCGCGAGGTCCGCGGCCGACCTGCCGGACGAGGACGTGTCGCTGCCGCCCGAGCCGAGCATGCCGGGGTCGACACCCAAGAGCACGGACGCGATCAGCACCACGAGCCCGACCAGCCCCCCGCCAATGGTCTTCCCGCCGCCCGGGATCCCGCCCAGCGCACCTCCCCGACCGTCCTCGACCTCGGACGTGTCCAGAGCAGCATCGTCGTCGAATTGCATACGTGACCCTCCCTCAAGCAGCGCGCCGGGCCGCCCCGCGTCGCCCCGCTCGCCTACCCCGTACGAGGACATCCCCATCCCGCCCTCTTCCTGCTCGGCCTCTTGGAGGAGCCGGCGGGCGACGCCGCTCTGTGGGGGAACGGCGGACCGCCCGTGCACGGGCGAGGTTCAGACGACGGACGGCGGCCGCGGGACAGTCGGGACGATGGCGTACTCGTCGAAGAACCGGGTGCCGGCCCGAGCCCACCGTGGCCTGCTCGGCACCGGGCAGCAGGATCTCGGCCGGGGTGTTCGGCGGTACGAGAGCCTGCACGGTTGGTTCGTCGGCGGGCCCGTGCGGGGTACGCAGGGCCTCGCGCGGGGGTGGGTCCGCCGCCGGGCCTCCGCTCCACGCGCAGGCGGCGGTAGCCGGGCTCGGCGGAGGCGAGACCGGCGACCGCGCGGTGCATCCAGTCAGCTACGGCGCCGAGCGCGTACGCGTCCACAGCACCAGGGTGGCCGCGTCGACCCAGGAAGAAGCGGGCGCTGTCGTAGAGGGAGGAGGCGGTGTGCGCGGAGACCTGGATGTCGCCGGTCCAGCCGAGGCGCTCGTCGCGCTGCGGGCAGTCGGTCGGCAGGTCCAGGAAGTTGCCGCGCATGCTCCGTAGGACGTTGTCGTGGTGCTGGTTGACCAGCTGGGCGCAGCACTCGAAGGAGCCGGTGCGCTCCGGGTCGGAGTGGAGGACGACGGCGCGCACGCCGGTCGCCGGGTCGAAGCCGTCCGGCTGACCGGTGATCTCGGCGTGGCGGAAGCCGTGGAAGGTGAGGCGCGGCTCGAAGACCTCGGTGCCCTCCCCGCGCAGGGTGTAGGTGTCGGTGGCGGTGGCGTGGCACAGCGGCCGGGTGCACAGCTCGCCGTCCGCCAGGACCTCGGCGCGCCGCCGGGTGAGGGTGGTGCAGCTGTCGCCGGACACGGTCAGGCGCAGCCGGCCCCCGAGGTTCTGGCCGAAGTCGAGGAGGGTCTTGCCGGACGGCGTCGTCGTCACGGAGACCGGGGCGGCCTCCTCCGGTCCGGCATACCAGCGGGCCGTCGGGGGCGACCAGGGTGTCGAGGTCCCGCACTCGCCGGGACGTCACGGCGAGTTGTCGGCATGGGCCAGGTAGGCATGGTGCCGTACCTGGCCGCGCCTGTCAGTTCTGCAAGCGCCAGTGCTGGTTCGCTCCGCTTGTGCAGGTCCACAGCTGGACCTTCGTTCCATTGCCTGTCGCCTGCCCGCCGGCGTCCAGGCACAGACCCGACTGCGCCGCTGTGATCGTGCCGTCGGGATTGACGTTCCACTGCTGGTCCGGCTGCCCGTCGCAGTCCCAGATCGCCGCCGGGGTGCCGCTGCCGGCGGACTGGCCCACGCCCAGGCACTTGGTGCCGTAGACCATCAGTTGCTTCGCGGCGGTATAGGTCCACCGCTGGTTGGAGCCACCGTTGCAGTCCCACAGCTGGGCCTGGGTGCCGTTGGCGGTGGTGGAGTTGTTGATGTCGAGGCAGCGCCCCGACTGCTGGCCGACGATCTCCTGGCCGCCGGACGGCGGAGGCGGAGGCGTGCTGGAGTCGAACTGGGTGAAGAACTGCCACACCGCGGCCGACGTCCAGGTGTGCCAGCCGTCACCGGTGGAACCGTCTATCGGGCCGGGGTCGTGGCCCGCTCCGTCGAACGCCGCCCACACGACGGGGTAGCCGGACCGGCATCCGGAGTAGGTGGTGATGATGTGGGTCAGGCTTCCGTACGCCGGTTCGGGCGGGTTCTGCGGGGTGCAGCCGTTCGTCCGGACGAAGGTGTCGCGCAGGTCCCGTCCCGACTGGATGGGGAGCACGTTGTCCCGAAGGCCGTGCAGGCCCATGTAGGCGATGGGCTGGTTGCCGCCGTTGCAGCCGCTCAGGTTCGCGCCGGAGTAGACCGCGACCGCGCGGAAGACGCTCGCCCGTGCGCAGGCGATGGCGTAGGACATCGCACCGCCGTAGCTGAAGCCCGCGGAGAAGAGCTGGGTGGTGTCCACACACAGGCCCGCTTCGATCTGGCTGACCATCGCGTCGACGAAGGCCACGTCCTGGCCGCCGGAATTGGCCCAGCCGTTGCCGATGCTCTGTGGGGCGACGAAGATCGTGCTGTTGTTGGCGTTGTCCGCGAGGCGCCGCAGGCCGTAGTAGGACCAGTTGTATCCGTCGGCTCCGCCGGAGTCGACGTCGGCCGCCGTGCCGCCGCGCCAGTGGAAGCCGAAGATCAGCCGGTAGGGGTGGTTGTTGTCGTAGCCGGCGGGGATCCGCAGGAGGTAGCTACGAGTCTGCCCGCCGCTCTGGATGGTGTGGTTGCCACTCGTCAGGGCCGGAGCCTTGCCGCAGCCGGTCGACCCGGCGGCGGCGGTGGCCGACGGGGGTGCGGCGGCGCTTCTGCCGAACGAGGTGCCGGCGGCCGACAGGACGAGAAGCATCGCCGCCACGACGGGCAGTAAGAGCGGTTTGTGTTTCATGCACTCCTTCTTCCGGTCTCGAGGGATGACTGTGCGCGTGGGTTCTCGGCGTGGTTCACACGCCGGTGACCGTCCACTGGTTGTTGGTGCTGGAGTTCGGCGCCCACAGCACCGTGGTGGACCCCACCGTGGTGCTGCCGCTGCCGTCCAGGGCGGTGCCGGTGCCGCGGTTGACGATCTGGTAGCGGTTGCCGCCGAGGCTGTTCAGCGACCACTGCTGGTTGTTGCCGCCGTTCCACGCCTCCTGGCGGGCGGGTGCGCCGTTGGCGGAGTTGCCCCAGCTGTCGGCGGCCATGCCGTTGGCGCGGTTCATGATCCGGTAGTAGCCGTTCCCGAGGTCGATCAGCTGCCACTGCAGATTGGCGCTGCCGTCGTAGTTCCACTGCTTGAGGTTGGACCCGGAGGCGACGTTGCCCCCGCTGTCGAGCACCAGTCCGCTGGTCACATTGGCGATCTTGACCCAGGTGGTGGACCCGCCGGGTGCGCCCAGGACAGGGATCTCACCGGAGAAGGTGAGCTTGACCGTGTAGGCGAGGGCGGTGAACGGCGGGTTCGTCGAGGGCATGGTCAGGTGCAGGCCGGAGGCGTCCTGGGTCGGTGCGGGCAGGTTGACGTAGGTGCCGGCGGCGTTGTTCAGCAGCTGCGCGCCGGTCAGGCTGCTGAGGTTGATCTGGTTGGAGTTCAGCGTGGTGATGGTCGTGGTCGCCCCCTGCCAGCCCAGGGTGGTGGCGTAGAGGACCTTGTTGTCCTGGCTGCGGGTGAAGCGGACGTCCTGCGGTTTGCCGGCCACCGGTCCGCTGAAGGAGCCGCCGCCCATCTTGGTGGGGCCTTCGCCGTAGGCGGACCAGGAGCGGGTGCCGTAGACCGCCTCGCCGAAGCGGCCGAGCCAGTCCCCCATGGCGAGCAGGATCGACTGCTGTGCGGAGGGGATGGTGCCGTCGGCCATCGGGGCGATGTTCAGCAGCATGGTGCCGCCCTTGCTGACCCGGTCGATCAGCGAGTGCAGCAGCGCCTGCGTCGTGTAGTAGCCGATACCCACCGTGTAGCACCAGCTGGAGGAGGAGATGCTGTCGTCGGTCAGCCAGTACGGCGTGAGCAGATCTGCCGGGCCGCCGCGCTCGAAGTCGAAGACCTCGCCCTTGTTGTCGAGGCCGTCCTTGTAGGTCGCGACCACGTCCTTGTTCCAGGCGACCGCCTGGTTGTAGTAGTGCGCGAGGAACTGCAGCCGGTAGGACTCCTGCACCAGGTTCAGGTCGAAGTCCTGCCAGAGCAGGTCGGGCTGGTAACCGTCGACGACCTCGACCAGCTTGTCGTACCAGAGCTTGTTCTCGGCCGCCGAGCCCTGTTGTCCGTAGAGGATGCGCAGGCCCGGGTCGGACTGGGACGGCACGTGGTCGTAGTAGCCGTTGAAGTGGTAGGCGTGGTGGAGCGAGACCATGAACTTCAGGCCCTGGGCGCGGATGGCCTGGGCGTGCAGGGCGACCAGGTCGAGCCGGGGGCCGTGCTGGACGGAGTTCCACGGGTTGGCGCGGCTGTTCCACATCGAGAAGCCGTCGTGGTGTTCGGCGACCGGGCCGGCGAACCGGGCGCCCGCGGACTTGAACAGCCGGGCCCAGGCGTCCGGGTCCCAACTGCCGCCCTGGGAGGCCAGTCTGGGCGCGAACTGCACGAAGGTGCCGGCCTTGTCGCGGGCGCCGTCGATGAAGTTGTGGTACGGCCACACCGAGGGGTCGCCGTAGGCGGCGATGTGGTGCTGGTTCTCGTTCGAGCCGCCGATGTACATGTTGCGCGGGTACCACTCGTTGCCGTACGCGGGGACGCTGAAGGCGCCCCAGTGGTAGTAGATACCGAACTTGGCGTCCTTGAACCAGGCAGGTGCCGGGGGGTGCTGGTCCACGGAGGACCAGCTCGCGGTGTAGCTCGCGGGGCCGTCGGTCGCGGCGGCCTGAGGTGCGAAACGCAGCAGTCCGGCGGCCGTGGCCGCGCCGGTCGCCGCGAGCATGCGGCGTCGGCTGATCGGGCGGGGGGAGGCGGTCATGAGGGGGTCCTTCAGGGTCAGGTGACGGGGTGGCGGTCTCGGCCGGTACCGGTTACTCGCGCGACCACCTCTGGTTGCCGGCGCCGGTGCAGGTCCACAGCTCCAGGAGGGTGCCGTTGGCCGTTGCCGCGCCGGTGGCGTCCAGGCACAGGCCGGACTGGGCGCCGGTGATCGTGCCGTCGGCGTTGAGCGTCCACTTCTGGTTGCTGCCGCCGGTGCACCCGGAGATGTCGACCTTGGTGCCGGGGATGGTGGCGCCGCCCGCCGCGTCCAGGCAGGCGTTGCCGTAGACCCGGATCTCACCGGCCGGTGTGCTGGTCCACTGCTGGTTGCTGCCGCCGTTGCAGTCCCACAGCTCCACCTGCGTGCCGGAGGTCTGCGACTGGTTGGGCACGTCCACGCACCGGCCGGAGGCGGTCCCGACGATGGGGCCGGTCGTGCCGCCTCCTCCGCCGCCGCTGCCGGGGGTGAGGGACAGGTTGTCGAACTGTGCCGTCTCGCCCTGGCCGGTCGCGTAGCCGACCTGTCCGCCGGCCCAGGTGCGGTCGTTGGCCGAGCCGACCGTGGCACCGTCGACGACGGCGCTGATGGTGGTCCCGGAGAAGGTGAGCGCGAGCGTGTGCCACCGGTTGGTGCCCAGTGCCGTGGTGGTGCCGTGCGCGAGGGTGGAGACGGTGCCGTTGGTGCCCGAGTTCAGGATCGACCAGGCACCGGTGTCGCTCACCCGCAGGTGGTAGGCGTTGAGTCCGCCGGTGCTGCTGTAGTCCTGGCCGTTCGCGCGGCCGATCAGCTCGGCGTATCCCGACTGTTCGAGCAGCACGTCGGAGGATACGGTGTAGTTGCTCCAGCCCACGTCGCCGAGCAGGGCGTGCGGATCGGACAGCGCGTCCCAGGTGATCGGCTTCTGGGGACTCATCTGGCGCACGCACTTGCCGCCGCGGCCGCCGCCGCAGGCCGTCACCTCGAAGGCGCCCTGCCAGTCCATGAGGTACTTCGCCTCGCTGCCAGTGGCGTAACCGTCGAAGGTGTCGCTGTACGGCAGGCTCATGGCGCCCTGGGCGGGGCCGGTGGCGGTGCCCTTGCCCTGCCCGGTCGTGGTGGTCAGGGTGTAGACGCGATGGGGCTGCACGGTCAGGCTGAAGCCTCCGCCGGAGGGGGTGACGTCGGCGGTGTGCACGAAGTAGTCGGCCGGGTTCGAGGAGTTCACGTCGGTCGACCAGACGTGGACGGTGCCGCTGGACAGGCCTCCGGCGACGTCGAAGTTCAGGGTCTGGGCGCTGCCGGCGTCCATCGTCTCGATGACGGTGGAGTAGTCGGAGCCGTTCGGGGACTTCAGCGAGACGTAGCTGCCGTTGTTCCGGTTGCCGCCGATGTAGCCGCTGGAGGAGTCGAGGTACTTCCAGCCCGGGGCGGTGAACTGGCTGGTGTGTGCCATGACCCAGGTGTTCTTGCCGATCGCGTAGTGGCCGGACCAGGGCTGGGAGGCCAGGGCGAGGCCCATGGTGGGGTACGGCAGGTTCGGCGTGATCGCCGCGACCACCGGCCAGTTGAGATACGCGGTCATCCGGCCGTCGATGTATCCGCGGTTGATGCCGCGGGCCATGGCGGGGGCGCCCCCGTTGTAGTCGTCCGAGCCGTTCTCGCTGGCCCACAGGGGCTTTCCGGAGGACGTGGCGGCCGACGGCACCGAGCAGTTGGCCTGGGAGGAGCGGTAACCGCAGGGGTAGTGCGTGCCGATGACGCTCACCGCGGCGGCGAACGCCGAGTTGGAGTTGACGTCGCCCGCCACGGTCCAGTCCGAGTCGGCCGCGACGATCTTGACGCCGCCGTAGCCGTTGGAGTTGAGCGCGCTGCGCAGTTGCTCGTACCAGGAGACGTTGTAGCCGCGCTCGTTCCAGCCGCCGAGGTAGTCGATGGTGAGTCCGTGCTGTTTGGCGCAGCCCAGCCACGAGACCAGGTAGTTGACCATGTCGGTGGACCAGAAGTTCCCGCCGCCGATCCAGCCCGGCGCGCCCCAGGCGAGGCCGTAGAGCTTGATGCCCGGGTTGCGGGCCTTGGCCTGCTCCATGAGCCACCATTCGTAGCCCCGGTCGCAGTTCAGGTCGGAGCGGGTGTGCTGGTGGCTGGGCTCGGCACCGGAGGTGGAGTTGGTGTCCCCGCCGATCTCGGCCTTGAGGATCTGCAGGGAGGCCCCGTAGCCGGGCTTGAAGAGGTAGTCGAGGATCTGGCCGCGCTGGGGTTCGGGGTAGTCGATCAGGAGCCTGCTGTTGCCGCCGCCTCCGCTGATCGCGCCGACGCCGTCGAAGGTCCGTCCGCCGGAGGCGCCGTCGATGGTGATCGAGGTGGCGGCGTGCGCCGGGGCGGCGACGGTGCCGACAAGGCCGCCGACGGCCAGGAGGAGGCCCGTGAGCGCGGCGGTCGAGGCGCGCAGGCGCCGCAGCAGCCGTCCGATTGCTGACACGGTGGGTTCCTTTCGCAGGTCGGTGGGGGTGCGCGTCGGGTGCGGTGTCAGCGGACGACGAAGTCCTGGTTGGTGCCCGGCGCGTTCTTGCACTGCCACTGGTCCAGTTGCTGTCCCGGGGTGCTGCCGGCGCCGTAGACGTCCAGGCACAGGCCGCTGTTGCGGTTCTGGAAGGCGTAGGACCCGTCGGACTGGCGCACGGGCAGCCAGAGGGCGTTGGCGGCGGGGCCGGGAGCCTGCTGCACGATGTCCGGTGTGCCGGCCGTCGTGGAACTGCCCGCGACCGCCACGTCCTGGCCGGAGTGCTGGGCGCGCAGTTCGCCATAGCCGTCGGCGGCCGGCACGAACAGGAACCGCTGGTTGTCCTGCCCGTTGCAGGTCCACTGGTCGATCACGGCGCCCGCGGCGGTGGAGTTGCCGTAGACGTCCACGCACAGGTTGTCGTCGGCGACGACGAGTTGGCGGTAGCCGTCCGGGAAGCCCGTGCCGCCGGAGGAGGCCGGGGTCAGATAGACGGCGAACGCGTCGTGCGAGCTCTGGAAGGTGAACGGGACGGTGATCGAGCCGCCGGAGGCGCTCACGGTCTGGTCGTACACGGTCTGCGGCGCACTCAGCGGGGCCTGGTCCGGGATGCGGTGCACGGTGACGTGGACGTTGCCCGCGTTCGTCAGCCAGGGCACCGAGGACAGTCCGTCGAACGTCACGGAGGCGGCCCCGGTGTACCCGTTGGAGTCGCCGATGAGCGCCACGGCGCGTTCGGCGGCGGAGTCCTCGGAGGCGGCTACGGCCGTGGAGCCGACCTGGCCGGAGGTGTCGACGAGGGTTCCCGTCATGTCGGCGTAGTCCCGAAGCGCCCACCAGTTGCCGGTCGGCTGCCAGGTGCCTCCGCTCTGGGTGAGCACTCCCGTCAGGTTCGGGGTGGTGCAGCACACCCAGTTGCCGCGCATGGCGTTGGTGTATCCGGACTGCGCGAACCGGGCCAGGTACCAGGCCGTCACACCGGCGGTCTGCCGGTCGGCGGGCTGGTACTCGTTCGAGGACAGAGGCAGCGGGCCGATGCCGGCCGAGCTCAGGGCGGTGCGCAGACTCTGGGCGACGGTGACCGGGTCGTCGACGTCACCTTCGTTGTGGTTGCTGATCACGTCGGGGACGGTGCCGGCTGCCTTCACGTGGGCGAGCCAGGTCTGCCACTCCCCCGGGTTGCGCTGCGGGGTGAAGGCGAGGGACGGCCCGACGATCTGCGCCCCGGGGGCGATGCGGCGGATCTCCCGGTAGGCGGTGTCCCACATCTGGAAGTACTGTGCGCTGTTGACACCCCGGGTCCAGAACACGGAGATGTCCGGCTCGTTCCAGATGTCGTAGGAGAACGTGAGCCCCGACGCCTGCAGGGCCCCCACCGTGGCGTCGATGAAGCTGATCCAGTTCGAGCAGTCGCCGTTGTCGCACGGGTATCTGGTGTTCGAGGGCTGGCCGCCGTTGGCGCCGTAGATGTCGCTGACCAGCACCTGGTATTGCGCGTGGTAGGGCGGCCGGGTGAGCCGCCGGGCCTGCGCGGTGATCGAGTCGAGGTCGGCCCGGGTCGCCGACCCGTACTGGTAGCCGTCTTTGATCCAGCCGCCGGAGAACCATCCGCCGCCGCGGAAGGCGTTGATGCCCAGCGGCTGCAGGAACTGGTCGACGGGCTGGGTGCCGTCCTGGCTGATGCCGTAGAGGAACCCCTCCCCCACGCCGGTGGACGGTCCCCGGGTCGCGGCCAGGTCGACGCTCAGCGACGTGCCCGAGGCGGCCTGGCTCGGGGCCGTCGTCAGAAGCGCCAGCACGAGCGTCAGGACGATGCCGGTCACCAGGGCCGCGATGCCGGGTCTCGCTGTCATCCTCATCCGATCCTCCTGAGTCGGGGCGGCGGCGGGATGCCCCCGCCCCGGAGTCGGGCACGTTGGCTCACCGGGTCAGCTCAGCGTCCATTTCTGGTTGGACTGGCCGTTGCAGGTCCACAGCTGTACGGGGGTTCCGTTGGCGGTGGCGGCGCCCGACACGTCCAGGCAGAGCCCGGACTGGGCGCTGGTGACGGTGCCGTCGGTGTTGAGCGTCCATCGCTGGTTGCTCTGGCCGTTGCAGGTCCAGGTGATGACCTTCGTGCCGGGGCTGGTGCCCTGCCCGGAGGCGTCCAGGCACAGGCGGCTGCCTGCCAGTGAGACGCTCAGCTCACCGGAGGTGCTCTCGGACCAGGTCTGGTTGGCCCCGCCTGAGCAGTCCCGGATCTGCGTCTGGGTGCCCGGTGTCGTCGAACTGTTCGGTACCTCAAGGCACTTGGCCGCGCCCACCGCGTGCAGCGCACCGGTGGTGCCGCCCCCGCCGCCCGACGTCCCGTACCCGGCGGCGGTGATGCCGGCCTGGACGGCGTTCTCGGTGGCGTCGGACGGGTAACCCGCGGTCATCGCGCCCTCGAAGAACTCGCCCTGTCCCGAGACGCTGTTGTCGCCGCCGGTGCCGAGGAGGACGGAGCTGTCGACCTTCATCGGTGAATAGCCGTTGGGAAGGGGGCCGGAGAAGGTGGTGGTCAGTCCACCGCCTGCACCGTCGCCGTATTTGAGGGTGAAGTTGCTGGTGCCGTTGTTCTTCAGCCACGCGCTGACGAACGGGTGGTGCACGCCCTGGTTGTTCGGGTCCTTGTTGGAGCCGGTGCTGGTGTGGAACATGCCGTTCTCCAGGTCGGCCTCGACCCACGGGCCGCTGCCGGTGCAGCCGCCGAACCAGCAGGCGTTGCCCCAGTAGATGGCGTTCATGGTGGCGTTGCCGGTGTCGGTGTGCGAGTTCTCGCCGCTGCCGTAGTCGAAGCAGCACCACTGGTTGGTGAAGTTCGACGAGGTCACCATGTAGATGCCTTCGGGCTGGGAGCCGGTGGCGACGCCGCTCGCGTGGTCGATGCGGTAACCGACACCGGGGGTGACCTTGACGCCGAAGACCTGGTGGCCGCCCGCGGTCACCGGCAGGG
This sequence comes from Streptomyces sp. NPDC001507, assembly GCF_042894765.1. Classification (NCBI taxonomy): domain Bacteria; kingdom Bacillati; phylum Actinomycetota; class Actinomycetes; order Kitasatosporales; family Streptomycetaceae; genus Streptomyces; species Streptomyces sp. NPDC001507. The sequence continues at coordinate 315,554 of NZ_JBIAVV010000013.1, read as the reverse complement.
CCATGGCGTCGGCTCCCACGTCGGATCCGTTGGGGCCGGGTCCCTTCCAGTAGCCGCCCCAGGAGATGGGCAGGTCGTTGTGGCGGGTGGTCTGGTCGTAGATCTTCGTGATCGTGCACGAGGTGCCGGCGCAGAACGACACCTGGGAGGCGGCGTCGGCGTACCCGCCTGGGGCGAGCAGCCCGATGTCGCGGTATGTGTGGTCGGAGGACCGCTGGATCTGGTAGAGCGGTCCGTCGTAGGCCGCGAAGAGCGCCCTGGTCGTGGCGTGGGCCGTCACGCACGGTGTGCCGCCCGCGGCATAGATGTCGCACGGCAGCGACGCGGCGGCCGCGGGGCCGGGAGCTGAGTCGTGGACGGCGATGGTGGTGCCGGTCCGCGGGGACGTGGCGAAGGCGGGGGTGCCCCACGCGGCCAGGGCCATCGCCAGGGCGATCAGGAACGCGGCGATCGGGAAGGGGGTAATCGGGAACGCGGCGATCGGGAACGGGGCCGGGAAGCGCCTTCGCCGGTGGTCGGCTGTTGATCCGGGCAAGGAGTCCTCCTCCGTGGCGGGGCCGAGGGGCAGGGGGAGTCAGCCCAGCGTCCACTGCTGGCCGCTGCTCCCGTTGCAGGTCCACAGCTCGGCGAGGGTTCCGTCGGCCGTGGCACCGCCGGTGACGTCCAGGCACAGGCCGGACTGGACGCCGGTGATCGTGCCGTCGGAGTTCAGCGTCCACTGCTGGTTGCTCTGGCCGTTGCACTGCCAGATCTCCACCTTCGTGCCCGGCGTGGTCTGGTTGTCGTAGGCGTCCAGGCACATCTGACCGGTGCCGGAGTAGACGGTGAGCTGGTCGGATGCGGTGTGCGTCCAGGTCTGGTTGGCGCCGCCGTTGCAGGTCCAGATCTCCACCTGGGTGCCTGCGGTGGTGGTGGAGTTGGGCACGTCCAGGCACTTGCCGGCGCCGACCGCGTGCAGTGCCCCTGTCACGCCGGTGCCTCCGCCGCTGCTGGTGCCGCCCGCGACCCGGTACATGACCGTGCCGTGGGCCGGCACCGAGGCGCTGATGGTGCCGGAGGTGGTCGAGGACCCGCCCGACCACAGGTCGGTGAGGGTGTAGGCGGACGCCCCGGTCTTCCCGATCGCGGCCGCGCTGGTGGTGATGGTCGCCGTGGAGCCCGTCTCGTTGAACAGTGCGACCGACACGTCACCGTTCGCGAGCGGCTTGGCCAGCACGTCCAGGCCGCCGACGGACGACACCATGGTGCCCTGCTTGCCGAGGGGGTCCTGGTCGACCGCGATCACCCGGGAGTTGGTCAGCGTGGACAGGGTGGCGGCGCTCGCCTGGGGGATGTTGGTGCCGGCGATGAGCGGCGCGGCCATCTCCGCCCAGAGGCTGAACTCGCTGCGGTTCTCGGCGGCCGTCATGGAGCCGTTGCCGACCTCCAGCATGTCCGGGTCGTTCCAGTGGCCGGGTCCGGCGTAGGAGGCCAGCCCCACGTTGCTGTGGAAGATCGACAGCATGCTGGAGAAGGTCGGGCTGATGTCTCCCGTGGTGCGCCAGCTGTTGCCCACGTCGGCGCCCCAGGTCCACACGTTCTCCTGGCCCCAGTTGCACAGGCTGTACAGGATCGGTCGGCCGGTGGCCGCGAGCGCGTCCCGCATCGCGGTGTAGCGGGTCCGGGCCGGCACGCCGGTGTTGTTGCAGTTGTCGTACTTCAGGTAGTCCACGCCCCACGACGCGAACGACTGCGCGTCCGTGCTCTCGTGGCCGAGGCTGCCCGGGTATCCCGCGCAGGTGGCGGTGCCCGCGTCCTCGTAGATACCCAGCTTCAGGCCCAGCGAGTGGACGTAGTCGGCGGTGCCCTTGATGCCGTCGGGGAACTTCGCCGGGTCCGGCACCAGGTGACCGCCCGAGTCACGGCTGTGGGTCATCCAGCAGTCGTCGATGTTGACGTACGAATAGCCCGCCGCCTGCATGCCGTTGGTGTGCATCGCCTGGGCGGTGGACTTGATCAGCGCCTCGGAGACGTCGCAGCCGTAGGCGTTCCAGTCGTTGAAGCCCATCTGCGGAGTCGGCGCGAGTCCGTTGCCGAGAGCGGCGGCGGGTGGTGCGGTGGCGAGGGAGATCAGGGGTGCGGCCACGGCGAGCAGTACGGCCGAGAGGGTGAGCGCCAGGGTTCTGCGCAGGGACCGCAGTGGAGGCAGCGGACTGGTCGTGGGCATGGGGCATCTACTCCTGGACCGGGTCGGGGAAACTGACGGGTGTTCAGCGATAGTCGGCAGCGGTGACGTTGGCCTGCACCGCGTTGTCGGTCGCGTCGGAGGGATAGCCTGCGACGAGGGCTCCCTCGTAGAAGGTGCCGGCGCTCTGGTTGGCGCCGCCGCCGGGCTTGCAGCAGTCGCCGCCGCTGCCCAGGACGATGGCCCCTTGTTTTCTCATGGGGCTGTATCCGCCGGGCAGCGCGCCGTCCCACAGGGTGGTCAGGCCGCCCGACTGGGCGTTGCCGCCCTTGAGCGCGAACCTGGACGTGCCGTTGTTCTTCAGCATCGCCGTGACGAACTTGCTACCAAACGCCCGCTGGTTGGGGTTCCAGGACGTGCTGCCGCCTGGGTACAGACCCCATTCGAGGTCGGCCTGCACCCAGGGACCGCTTCCCGAACAGCCGCCGAACCAGCACTCGGTGCCGAAGTTGATCGCGTCCATCGCCCCGGCCGCGTCGGCTTTCCTGGTCGTCTCGCTGTTGCCGTAGTCGAAGCAGCAGCCGCCGTTGACGTGGGTGCCGCTGGTCACCATGTACGCCCCTTCGGGGGCCGCACCGGTCGGCACGCCCGTCAGGTGGCCGTCCCGCCAGTAGCTGTTCCCGGGGTTGATGTACAGCGAGTACGCCTTGGTGCCCCCGGCGGTCAGCGACTCGGACGTCGCCTTGGCGGGGCTGCTCTGACTCGATCCCGGGACCTGGGCGGAGCCCTGGTACCACAGGTCGTTGCCGTGTCCTGACTGGTCGCGGACGACCGTGATCACGCAACTGGTGCCCGCGCAGAAGGCGTCTTGGGCCGCGGCGTCGGCGAAGCCGCCGGGTGCCAGCAGGCCGATGTCCCGGGTCGCGCTGTCCGAACTACGCCTGACCTGGTACAGCGGTCCGTTGTACGAGCGGTAGAGGGCGCGCACCGTGCTGTGCGCGGCGACGCACGGGGTACCGCCCGCGGCGTAGATGTCGCACGGGCCGGACCCCCCGGGCGCCTGATTCACCGGAGGTGCCGCCGACGCCGGCGCGGACCATGTCGGCTTGGTCGCCAGCAGTATGGCCAGCAGTCCCATCACGATCACGGCGGCCGCCGCGGACAAGCGCGACGCGTGAGCGGTGGGGCGACAGGGCGGAGCGGAAGGAGGCTGCATTCTGTGTCCTCGCGTGGGCGGGGGAAGGGGACGGAGAGTGCCGTGCCTGTCCGAGAAGGTGCGCGCGGGGTGTCGACCGCTCCCGTCAGCGTGCCCGAGAGCACTCACAGGGAACGCTCATACATCCCATGTCGCATAGTGATCCCACAGGCCCAACACCCTGTCAATAGAAGCCTCTTGGCAATTCACCGCTTGATACATCCCATGTCTGGGTCATGATGAGGCCGCGTGAGGGCATGGCTGAACCGCGCCCGGCGACCGCTGCGGTACCGAGCGCGGGTTGTCGCCTTCCGGCCTACCTCGCGCCGATCACCTCACCCGAGATTCCAGTGCTGATGGGCGCCGCCGTTGGAGTCCCAGACCTGGACGGGACTTCCGTCGGCGGTCTGCCCGGCGGGCACTTCCAGCGCCCGGCCGGAGGCGACGTTGGTCAGGGTGTACGAACCGTCGCCGTTCCGGCTCGCCCGCCAGTGCTGGTTGGCACCGCCGTTGGCGTCCCAGATCTCCATCCGCGTGCCGTTGCCCGTCTGACCACCCGGCTCGTCGAGCACCCGCCCGCTGCCGACGTTCGTCAGCGTGTACGAAGCATCGCTGTTCTGGCTCGCCCGCCACTGCTGGTTCGCCGCGCCGTTGGGGTCCCAGACCTGCAGGGACGTGCCGTTGGCCGTCTGCCCGCCCGGCACGTCCAGCGCCCGGCCGGCGGCAACGTCGGTCAGGGAGTACACCGTTCCCGGGACGATGCCGCCCTGGTTGCCGCCCCCACTGCCGCCCAGGGCGCTCAGGACCGAGCCGTAGGCGGGCTTCTTGTTGCCTCCGCCGTTGAACAGCAGGGGGTTGTCCCCGCTCCGCCAGGAGTCGCTGTCCCGGATGCCCCAGACGGTGATGCCGGTGCAGCGGGCCACGTTCATACAGGCTTTGACGGTGTTCGCGTAGGCCGTGGTCGGTGCCTGCGCGATGTCCAGTTCGGTGATCTGTACGTCGACGCCGAGCGCGGCGAAGTTCGACAGGGTGGTCTGGAAGCTCGACGGCGGGCCGCCGGTGCCGAAGTGGGACTGGAAGCCGACGCAGTCGATGGGCACGCCACGGGACTTGAAGTCGCGCACCATGGCGTAGACGCCCTGGGTCTTGGCGTCCGACCAGTTCTCGATGTTGTAGTCGTTGTAGCAGAGCTTGGCCGACGGGTCGGCGGCCCGGGCGGTGCGGAAGGCCTCTTCGATGAAGCCGTTGCCCAGCACGTTCTGGAACACCGAGCTGCGGTGCTGGCTGCTGCCGTCCGCGAACGCCTCGTTGACCACGTCCCAGGCGTAGATCTTGTTCTTGAAGTGGGTCATCTCGGTGGTGATGTGATTGTCCATCACACTGCGCAGGGTGTTCGCGTCGGTGATGGAACTGACCCAGCCGGGCAGCTGGGAGTGCCAGACGAGCGTGTGCCCGCGCATCCTCTGCCCGTGTGCGGTGGCGTGGCTGACGATCTGGTCGCCGGGCCCGAAGTTGAAGGTGCCGCGAGAGGGTTCGGTGGTGTCCCACTTCATCTCGTTCTCGGGCGTGATCATGTTGAACTCGCGGTCCAGGATCCCCGAGTAGGTCGCGTCACCGAGCTTCCCGGCGGCCACGGCCGTGCCGAAGTAGCGGCCGCTGTCGGCCGCTGCCGCGCCCAGCGTGCCGGAGGCCGCGTGCGCGGCGGGGTTGGCGGGGCCGGCCAGAGCCAGTGCCGTGCCGGCTGTCAGTACGGCTGCCAGGGCCAGGATCTTGCGCGGACGGGGCTCTTCGTTGAGCCAGGGCATGAGGGATCGGTCTCCTTGTGTGGGGGATGGCACCGGCCGGGAGTCGGTGCCCCGGCCGGCTGGGGTCACTGGGCCGAGGCGACCGGCAGCGCGGTCCACTGCTGGTTGGCGCCGCCGTTGCAGTCCCACAGGACCATTTGCGTTCCGTCGGTGGTGGAGGAGCCGGGGTCGTCGAGGCAGCGGCCGGAGGCAGGGTTGCGGTAGCCGCCGTTGTACGCCTGCCATTGCTGGTTGCCGCCGCCGTTGCAGTCCCAGATCTCGATCCTCGTGCCGTTGGCGGTACCGCGGCCCGTCGCGTCGAGGCACTTGCCGAGCGCCCGCAGGGTGCCGTCGGAGAGCGCGGACCACTGCTGTGCGTCGGAGCCGTTGCATGCCGCGATGTCCGCGGCGGTCCCGTTGACGGTGCTGCCGTTGTTGACGTCGAGGCACTTCCCCGCGATTCCGGAGCGCACCTCACCGCCCGCCGATGCCGGTGGCTTGATCCAGCCGGCCGCGTCCGCGGCCTGGACCCCGGCGTTGAAGGCGTCCGCCATCTTGCGGAAGCCGTTGTCGTTGGGGTGCAGGGCGTCGGAGAGATCCGCACTGGTCAGAGCGCTCATGTCCACCAGCCGTACGTGTTTGCCGACGGCCTGCTCGGCCTGCACGATTCCAGGGAGCCTGGCGTTGAACGCGGGACGGACGGCCTCTTCGGTGCCGCTGGTGGAGACGATCACGGTGCCGACGAGGACGGTCGCGTCGGGGGCGTCGCGGGTGATCTGGTCGATGAGCGCGCGGAGCCGGTCGGGGGCGGTCGGGACCTGGTAATTGCCGTTCAGGTCATTGGTGCCGATCTCCAGGGTGACCACGTTGGGGCGGTAGCGGGCCAGCACGGAGTCGGCGATGCCGGCGATCTGGTCGATCCGCCATTCGGAGTGGCCTTCGTTGTCCGGGTCGGACATGGTGCCGTTGCGGCCCGAGCCGACGAAGTCCAGAGCATGCCCCTCGGCCGACAACTGGTTCCCCAGGAAACCGCGGTAGCTGTTCCCGGACGGGCTGCCGACGCCCCAGGTGATCGAGTCGCCCAGCGGCATCAGCCGCAGGGGGGCGGGCGCGGCGGCGGCACCTTCGGCGGAGTGCAGCGCCCCGGTGGCGGTGGCGGACGCCGCGGGTGGTGCCGCGCCGATGGCGAGTGCGGCCATCAGTGCGGCAGCAAGGGATACCGAGCACTTCTTCATGAGCGTTCCTCACTGGTGCGGGACAGTGGGTGGGGAGAACGGGCACACGAATCGAACGGTCGGGTGGGGGTGGAGTCCTGGTGAGTGCCGGCTGCGTTCTCGCAGGGCCCTCGGTGCGGTTTCCGGCCGGGGCTGCGGGCACCGCCGTGGACGTCCAGGCGCAGGCCGCCGTGCTGCTTCCGGAAGGAGGCCGAGCCCTCTGGCTGCCACACCGGCGGTCACAGACCGCCGGCCGCTCCGCCCGGGGCCCGCTGCACGATGCCGGGCGTGCCAACGGCCGTCGAACCACTGGACATACCGGAGAACGGCTGCTCGGCGGTGACGTTCCCGGCAGGTGCCACGTCCGGGGGGGCCGGTGTGAGCAGCCGGTGACGAGTGGCCCGGAGCCGGTGGTGGGCCGGCCGCGGACCGGAGCCTTTCAGGTCAGTTGAGGCTCCATCGCTGGTTGGATCCGCCGTTGCACGGCCAGAGTTCTGCCAAGGCGCCGTTGGCCGTGGAAGCGCCGGTGACGTCGAGGCACAGCCCGGACTGGACGCCGGTGACGGTGCCGTCCGCGTTCACCTGCCACTGCTGGTTGGCACCCCCGTTGCACGGCCAGGTCACCACCTTCGTGCCGGCGGACGTCTGGTTGTCGTACGCGTCCAGGCACATCTGGCTGCTGCCGCTGTAGACGGTCAGCTGGCCCGAGGAGGTGCGGGTCCACGTCTGGTTGGCGCCGCCGCTGCAGTCCCAGATCTGCAGTTGTGTGCCGGCCGCGGTGGAGGAGTTCGGCACGTCCAGGCACTTGCCCGCGCCCACCGCGTGCAGCGCGCCGGTACTCGTCCCGCCCCCCGCGGAGTTGCCGTACCCGACAGCGGTGATGTTGGCCTGGACGGCGTTCTCCGTGGCGTCCGACGGGTAGCCGGAGGTCATCACGCCCTCGTAGAAGGTGCCTTGGGCACCCTTGCTGTTGTCGCCGCCGGTGCCCAGGATGATGGCGCCCTGCTTGCGCATCGGGTTGTATCCGGAGACGTTGGGGCGTACTCCGTCGTAGAACGTGGCCAGGCCGCCGGACTGCGCGTTGCCACCACGGATCGCCCAGTGGTTCGGGCCACCCTTGATGATGGCGGTCGTGTAGCGGTGGTTGATGGTCGGGTCGTTGGCGTTGTAATGCTGGTTCACCCCGGAGAAGAGGCCGTTCTCCAGGTCGGCCATGATCCACGGACCGTTGCCCGAACCGTACCCCCACACCTTGATGTTGCCGAAGTAGATGGCCTCCATCGTGCCGTTGCCGTCGTCGTTGCTGTCCGTCTCGGCGTTGCCGTAGTCGAAGCAGCAGCCGCCGTTGTAGTGCGTGCCGTCGAAGATCGCGTACATGCCCTCGGCGTTGTCCCCGGTGGCGATGCCCTTCGTGTGGTTGTTCCGGTAGCCCGTACCGGGCGCCACGAAGACGCCGTAAGCCTTGTGTCCGCCCACCGTGGTGGGCGCGGCGGTCGCGTTCGCGAGGTTGTCGGGTCCCCCCGCGGCACCGCCGCCGGGTGCCTGGGTGAGGTTGTTGTTGCGGCCTGACTGGTCGTAGATGACCGTGATCAGGCAGGACGTCCCCGAGCAGAACGAGTCCTGGGCGGCGGCGTCGGCATACCCGCCCGCGCTCAGGACCCCGATGTCACGGGTGGAGTTGTCGGAGGCGCGCCGGACCTGGTACAGCGGCCCGTTGTACGAGGCGTACAGCGCTCGGGTGGTGCTGTGTGCCGCCACGCAGGGCGTGCCGCCTGCCGCGTAGAGGTCACAGGGCCCGGACGTGGCGGCCCGAGCTGTGCCGGCCGTGGCCGTGGCGCCGGCCAGAGCGCCGGCGACGAGCGCGGCTGCGGCCCCCGCCAGGGCAAACGTCTTCCACCGGGAACGGGCCGTGCCCGCCGACGGAGGGAGATGTGTCCGAGGCGATGCGTTTCGGGGCACGCCACGGTGGTGTACCGCCGCGAGTAACCGCTCGACGCTGTCGCGCCTGGGCAGCAGACGCCGCCTTGTACGTGTGGTTCCCATCTGGACTCCCTACCGTGCCGGTGCAACCCGGTCGGGTCGCGGTGGTGGCGGTGGCGGTGACACATGCCGAAGCGCCTGAACGTGCCGTGGTGCAGTGGGATTGCCGAGAGACATCGGGGATGGCGGTGTTACCGGTCTCACAGGGTGCCAAGGGTCGGGAGACCCTTCCTGCGGTGCTTGCTGCGGAATCGATTCGACTGCTGATTGCCACGGTTCGCAAGCTCTTGGGAAGCACGAAAAGTTGCGATGGAACGGGCCCGGACCGCGGCCCGACCTACTGCCGCGAGGGTGCCGGGGGCCGCGCGAGTGTCGCCGACGGCCGGCCACCGACCCTACGGATGCCCCTTCATCAGGCCACTGAACAGGAAGGACTCCGAGCAGAACCAGATCACGGAGCACCGGAGCGAAAGCCACTCGCCGAAGCAGGCGCCCCAGCACGGGGATTGCAGCCGTTTGCGCTTCGCACTACGCGACTGGCCTGCGCAACGCCGGACGTGAAATCCCGTCGAATCGCTTGCGTCGAATCGGTTCGCCTCGACCTCGTAGCGTCGTGAGATGTGAAACGGGTTCGCAGCCTTGCCCCGATGAAGAGGAGACGGTGGCGACCACCGAGGCCGCACACAGCACGCGACGGACGAACTGCTCGCCGGTATGCACCTCAAAGGGATCTGAGCTTGTCTTTTATCCTCTGTCCGTGCCGTACGGCGTTGACGGTTGGTTCCAGACGTCATCAAGCCTGCCACGATCTGCCGGAGTTCGCGGGCCGTTCGAGACGACATGGCCTGCGTCACGGTGTCGAGGAGGGCACGCGCTTCAAGGGGATTGCCGCAGCAGTACCAGTGCACGTTGCCCCACTCGTAGTCGTGCCACAGCTCGCGCTCGGGACGACGGACGTAGTCCTTCCACAAGCGCACGGCTGCGCTGACGTCGCCTGGCTGCAGGTAATTCCGGGTGCGCTCGAGACGGTAGATCTCTGACAGTGCACGCGTGGAAAGGCCGTCGATGCCGGGGTTTGCGTCTGGTGTCCGGTGGCGGCAGGAGATGCCGGCCCGGATGTGTCCTGGCCGTCTACGAGGCATGGACCTTTCGGTTTGTCGTCATGCCGAACATGGTGCCATGACTCCGAACGACACCTCCAACGGATTCGCTCGTCCGGGGATTCGCCGGGCAGGCGGACGGCCCTCGCGTGATCCTGCGTTCCACCACGGAATCCGAATTCGTACGAAGGCCGCAGAGGTGAGTGTGCTGGACCACGTTGCTCGGCGGGACGCGTTCGACTTCACGTCACACTTCCGGGAGGACCTGTACGCCTACCTGACCCGGCGCGGTGACGCCCTGTTCGAGGTCGCCGACGCAACGTGGTGCGAGAACGGACCGGTGACCTCGCCGGTGGACCTGACACTGCTGGCCGAGCACCGTGGATCCGGATGTCCTGATCGTCTTCGACGCCGGCTACGACGCCCCGCGCATGGCCCACCTCCTGGCCGGGTTGCCCGTCGAGGTTCTCGGGACGCATGCGTTCGGACCGTGTCATGCGACGGCCGGCACCCTCGCCGAAGGAGTGTGCCCTGTCCTATCCCCAGGGCGGCCGACCTCCGAAGCACGGCAAAGAGTTCCGCTTCGCCAAGCCCGGGACCTGGGGCATCCCAGACGCGGAGACCGTGCACGGCACCGCCCGGTACGGCACCGCCCGTACGAGAAGGGGCGTTTGGAGCATTGACAGCCGCCCGGGTTGTTCCTAACTTCACTTCACGCGAACCGGTTCGACGACCGGTGGACGATTCTCTCCTCACCCTGGAATCCATGCGACCGGACTCTCTGCCCCGCAGGCGCATCGAACCGGTTCGACCAAGGAGTTGCCGTGAACATCGGTGAGATCGCACGGCGGGCCGGTGTCTCGCGGAGCACCGTGTCGTACGCCCTGAGCGGCAAGCGCCCGGTCTCGGACGACACGCGCCGGAGGATCCAGCAGGTCATCGACGAGTTGGGCTACCGCCCGAACGCCAGCGCGCGTGCCCTTGCCAACGGCCGGACCAACACGATCGGCCTGGTGTTCCCACCGGCCGGCAACCACTACACCGGGATGCAGCTCGACTTCATCGGGAGCGTGGTGGAGGCGGCCGCCGCCTACGACTACGACGTGCTGCTGTCCCCGAGCGGCGTGGACAGCGACCGTTCGTTCCAGCGACTGCTGGGGGAGCAGCGCGTCGACGGCGCGATCCTGATGGAGATCCGGCTGGAGGACGACCGGGTCGACCACCTTGCCGACCTGGGCTTCCCCTCCGTCGCCATCGGCCGCACCGCCCACCCGGAGGGCGGCTGGTGGGTCGGCCTGGACCACACCGCGCTCGCGGCGGCCTGCGTGCACCACCTCGCCGACCTGGGCCACACGAGGGTCGCCTTCGTCAACCGGCCCGAGCAGCTGCTGCGGGCCGGATACGAGTCAGCGCACCGCGGCCTGGACGGCTTCACCAAGGCGGCGGCCGAGCGGGGGCTGACGGTACGGACGTACTGCTCTGAGGACGACGCCGCCTCCGGCGAGGCCTGCCTGGATCGGATCCTGCACGATGACCCGGCCACGACGGCTCTGGTCACGCTGAACGAGGCCGCGCTGGGCGGTCTGTACCGGGGGCTGGCCAGGGCGGGCCGTCATGTGCCGCGCGACTTCTCCGTCACCGGGGTGGTCGCCAGCCGGTGGGCGGAGACGGTGACCCCGCAGCTCACCGCCGCGGACGTGCCGGCGGAGGAGATGGGCCGTCGCGCCGTCGACCTGCTGGTGGAACGGCTCGACCACCCCGAAGCTCCGCCCCGGCACCACCTCCTCGCTCCCCCGGTCTCGCTGCGGGCCAGCACCGGGCCCGCCGGGACCAGTACCGCGCCCTGAACATCGCCTGGTCCCGACCGCACCCACGTACTTTCCCCGACTTCACTCCACCTTCACCACACCGGATGCCCGAACCGCCCGACAGCGCTGTTCGCCGTGTCCGTCTCTCCTCACGCCTCAGGTCCTCACCCCCTCGCGCCTTCACCACTCCATGTCCTCGGCACCGGCATGCCCAGAACAAAGGAACCCTCGCGATGAACAGCTCCTCCAGACAGCGCCGACTGACCGCCGCGGCCGTCACCGCACTCGCCGTGGCCGTCGCCGCCACCGCCTGCTCCTCCGGCTCGGGCAACACCGGCACGACGAGCGCCGGCAGCGGCACGTACACGATCTGGGATCCGTACCCGCAGTTCGACAAGACCTCGGCCTGGGCGAAGCTGCTGGACCAGTGCGGCACCAAGGCCGGAGTGAAGATCAAGCGGACCGGCTTCGACACCAGCGACCTGGGCAACAAGACGCTGCTCGCCGCCCAGCAGGGCAACTCCCCCGACGTCCTCATCGTCGACAACCCGGTGGTGTCGACCCTGGCCGAGGCGGGCGTCCTCACCACGACCGACGACAGCAAGCTGGACACCTCGAAGGTCGACCCCAACCTGCTCGCCGCCGGCCAGTCGGGCGGCAAGACCTACGGCACCCCGATCGGCGCCAACACCCTCGCCCTCTACTACAACAAGGAGGTGCTGACGAAGGCCGGCGTGGACATCGCCTCGGTCAGGGACTGGAACTCGCTCACGGCGGCGCTGGCGAAGGTCAAGAAGGCCGGCGAGAAGGGCATCACCTTCTCGGCGATCGGAACAGAGGAGGGCAGCTTCCAGTTCCTGCCCTGGTTCTGGGGTGCGGGCGCCAAGCTGACCGAACTCGACTCCGCCCAGGGAGTGTCCGCGCTGGCCCTGTGGAAGGACTGGCTGAAGAACGGCTACGCCCCCAACTCGGTCCTCAACAACACCCAGACCACCAGCTGGCAGGAGTTCGCCACCGGCGACTACGCGTTCAGCGAGAACGGCACCTGGCAGCTCGCCAACGCCATGAAGGCCGGCTTCGACTACGGAGTACTGCCCATACCCGGCGTGAACGGCGGGAACGCCGCGGCTCCGACGGGCGGCGAGTTCGTGACCATCCCGGTCCAGAAGGACACCGGCCGCTACGCCACCTCCCGGAAGCTGGCGACCTGTCTGACCAGCACCGCCAACCTGTACACCACCGACACCACCCTGTCCTACGTGGCCCCGACCGCGGAAGTCCAGGACAAGCAGGTGGCCTCGAACGCCGGCCTGAAGCCCTGGGTCGACGCGGTCAAGGCGGCCAAGGGCCGTACCAGTGACGACCTGGGCACCAAGTACCCCAAGATCTCCGAGCAGATGTGGAAGGCCGTCCAGTCCGCCCTCAGCGGATCCCGGTCGCCCAAGGACGCCCTCACTGCGGCGCAGGCCGCGGCCAAGTGACGTGAGTTCGGTGAAGCAGACGACACATCCGCCGGGCCACCGGTCCGCAGGCGTCCCGGGCGGGGCGGCGGCCGACTCCCCGTCCCCGGCTCGCGGCCCGAAACGCCGCCGGCCCCCCTCCGCCCACTGGGCCGCCTGGGGGTTCCTCGCCCCGGTGACCCTCTACCTCGGCCTCTTCTACGCCTACCCCCTCTACCGCAACCTCGACCTGAGCCTGCGCGACTACACCGTCCGCTCCTTCGTCCAGGGCGACGCCCCGTTCACGGGGCTGGCCAACTACCGCAAGGTCTTCGAAGATCCGGCCTTCGCCCCCGCCCTGCTCCACACCGCGGTCTTCACCGCCGTATGCCTCGTCTTCCAGTACGCCGTCGGACTCGCTCTCGCGGTCTTCTTCAACCAGAACTTCCGGCTCTCGACCACGCTCCGGGCCCTGTTCCTCGTGCCCTGGCTGCTGCCGCTGATCGTCTCGGCCTCCACCTGGTCCTGGATGCTCAACAGCGAGTCGGGCGTCGTCAACGCCACTCTGCACGCTGTCGGCATCGGGCCGGTGAACTGGCTGACCTCACCGTCCTGGTCGCTGACCTCGGTCATCATCGCGAACGTCTGGATCGGTGTCCCGTTCAACCTGGTCGTGCTGTACAGCGGCCTGCAGTCCATCCCGGTCGGCCTGTACGAGGCGGCCGCGATCGACGGAGCGGGTGCCTGGCGGCGCTTCTGGTGCATCACCTTCCCACTGCTGCGGCCGGTCTCCGCGATCACCCTTCTCCTGGGGCTGGTCTACACGCTCAAGGTCTTCGACATCATCTGGATCATGACCAAGGGCGGCCCGGCGGACTCCTCCACGACCTTCGCCACCTGGTCCTACCAGCTCGGCTTCGGCAACCTCCTGCCGGCCTTCGGCCCTGGCGCGGCCGTCGGCAACCTGCTCGTGGTCGCCGCCCTGGTCTTCGGCCTGGTCTACGTCCGGGTCCAGAGAAAGCAGGCGCTGTCATGAGCCGAAGCCGCAGGCGTACACGGATGAAGACCACGATCGGCGTCCTGCTGACCGCGATCATGCTCTTCCCGGTCTACTGGATGGTCAACGTCTCCCTCACCCGCGACCAGGACATGCGCAAGAGCCCGCCGGACCTGCTGCCGCTGCACGGCACCCTGGCCGGCTACCGCACCGTCCTCGACGAGCAGCTGCCCTACCTCGGCACCAGCCTCGTCGTCGGCCTTGGCACCGCCGCTCTGACCGTGGCCCTGTCCGCCCCGGCCGGCTACGCCCTGGCCAAGCTGCGCCCGCGCGGCGGCGGCATCCTCAGCTTCGTCCTGCTGGCCGCCCAGATGATCCCCGGCATCATCATGGCGATGGGCTTCTACGCCATCTACCTCCAGCTCGGCCTGCTCCAGTCCGTCCCCGGCCTGATCGTCGCCGACTCCACCCTGTCCGTCCCCTTCGGCGTCCTCATCTTCACCGCGTTCATGTCCGGCATCCCCGGCGAGCTCCTCCAGGCCGCCACGACCGACGGGGCCGGGCCGCTGCGCACCTTCTGGTCCATCGTCCTGCCGATCAGCCGCAACGCCGTCGTCACGGTGTCCCTGTTCGCGTTCCTGTGGTCCTGGTCCGACTTCGTCTTCGCCAGCACCCTGGTCAACGGCGGCGCCCACGAGCCGATCACCCTCGGCATCTACCACTACATCGGCAACAACAACCAGCAGTGGAACGCCATCATGGCCACCGCCGTCGTCGCCTCCCTGCCGGCCGCCGTCATCCTCGTCCTCGCCCAGCGCTACGTCGCCGCAGGCGTGACCGCCGGCGCCGTCAAGGACTGAGCCGCCCACCCCTGCCACGCCGGCCGACCCTCTCGTGCGTCGTCCGGTCGCCGCCCCCTGCCCAAGAAACGAGTCACGCCACATGACCGCCGCCCAACCAGGCCCGGCATTCTCCGTCCACGACATCCCGTTCAGCACGTACGGATCATGGTTCGACATTTCTCCCGTGATCGCGGAGAAGACATATACCGAGGACCTGCACCTCGTCTCGCACCAGAACGGCATGCACGGCGTCTTGCGCCTGGTTCCTTCGCACCCGACGACGGGCGACCGCGCCGAGACCCGTGTCGCGGCGGCACCGGGCCTGCTGAGCTGGATCGGCGGGAGCGGGCGCGTCGACCTCGCCTACGAGTCACCGGACACCGTGCGGCTGCGGGGAAGCGGCCTGGGCATCGGCGTGTTCGCCGCCGCGCGGAACCTGACGCCGTTCAGCGGCACGTACCTCTTCCACGATCCGGCGGCGGGCGCGCACGTGTTCACGTCGTACGAGACCGGGCGCCGCTACCGCGTGACCCTGTTGTCCGGAGCCATCACCGAGGCGACCGGAGCCCAGGCCCTCGGCAGCGCCGACCGCGGCGTCGCGGTCACGTCGGACGGGCCCTGGGAGATGGCCATCGAAGAACTCGACACTGCCCGCCCGCGGTACACGACCTCGGCCACCTTCGATGACATCGTGGATCGCGCACAGGGCGCGTTTGCGAGCTTCGTCGAAGCGGTGGCCCCCTGGCGCTCGGCCGCCACCCCGGCCGCCGGACTCGCCGCCTACGTCATCTGGTCGGCGACCGTACGGCCGACGGGTCTCGTCACCCGGCCCGCCGTGCTGATGTCCAAGCACTGGATGGACAAGGTCTGGAGCTGGGACCACTGCTTCAACGCCCTTGCCCTGACGCCGGGTCGGCCGGACCTGGGTTGGGACCAGTTCCACCTGCCTTTCGACCACCAGGACGCCACCGGCGCCCTGCCCGACTCCGTCGCCCACTCCGAGGTCCTGCGCAACTTCGTCAAGCCGCCCATCCATGGCTGGGCCTTGGGCCACCTGCGCCGTCGCCTGCCGACGCCGCCGAGCCAGGCCGAACTGACCAAGACCTACGAGCGGCTGGAGGGCTGGACGAACTTCTGGCTCACAGCCAGGCGTGCCCCCGCTGACGAACTCCCCTACTACCAGCATGGCAACGACAGCGGCTGGGACAACGCCACCACCTTCGACCCCGAGCGAGTGGTCGTCAGCGCCGACCTGGCCGCGTTCCTCGTCCTGCAGCTGCACGAACTCGCGGACCTGGCAACAGAAACAGGCCGGACAGAAGAGGCGGAGCGGTGGACTCGTACGGCCGAGGAGATCCAGGCCGCGCTGTTCGCGCAGCTCTGGACCGGCGACCGATTCGTCACCCGCGGGCTCGGCACCGGTGCGACCTGGAGCAGTACCAGCCTCCTCGACCTGATGCCCATCGCGCTGGGCGAGCGCCTCCCCGCCGAGGTCGGCAGTGCGCTCGCCGACCGCATCAAGGCCCATCTCACGCCGTACGGCCTGGCCACCGAACTGACCGCCTCGCCGCACTACCTCGCCGACGGCTACTGGCGCGGCCCCATCTGGGCACCCGCCACCGTCCTCGTCGAGGACGGCCTGCGCCGCGCCGGCCACCACCGGCTGGCCGACGACATCAGCGCCCGCTTCCGCGCCCTGTGCGAGACCCACGGGTTCGCCGAGAACTTCGACGCGCTCACCGGAACGGGCCTGCGCGACCGCGCCTACACCTGGACCGCCAGCAGCTACCTCCTGCTCGCGGAAGCGCACGCGCACCGAGAAGGCCGCTGACCGGCCGTCGCCCGCACAGCCCCGGGGCCCCAGAAGTCTCCCGGTCCTTCCTCCCCCCCAAGGAGCCGCACCACGGAGTCACCCACAACACTCCCCGGAACCACCGCCCGCACCAAACGCCGGGCCGTGTCGTCCGTCGCCGTCCTCATGGCCGCCACGGCCTCGACGCCGGTGCCCGCCGCTCCCCCGGGCCGTTGGCACCGGCGTCAGCGTCGACTTCGCCGTCGCAGGCGGCGCGCCCGCCTACCACGCCTCCGAAATGACCTACGGCAGGACGCCGGAGGGCTCACTCCCGCAGGACCACTTCTTCAAGGACATCAGGTGGCACTTCATGCGGGCCGGCGGCGCGCAGCTCAACAGCTGTCTCGCCGAGCGACCTCCGTTCCCCAAAAACACCAACTTACCCCTCCCTGGGGAGCCCTGGCATGGCAGTACCAGCCTGGTTCCGCCGGGTCCTGAAGCTTCGGTAACCAGCTCGCGCGGTAGAGGGCGGCCCGGGTGGGCGGCGGCAGTGGGGGCGAAGCGGCGATCCCGGCCTCGTGGACCGCTTGCTCGATGCCAGGTGGCACGTCCGTGGCTGTGACGGTCACCTCGGTTCCGTCACCGGCGGCAGCGAGGTGCCAGGTCATCGTCATGGTGCCCGCGTACGAGGGGTCGTCGGCCTCGAACTGGGCATGATCCCGTCGAAGCCTTATGGATCAAGGTTCGAACTGGCGGTCATGGCCCGCCGTCCGCAGGCGGCATCGACCAGGTGGAAGAAGCCCGTACTGACCCTGCATAACGCCGAACTCGACGCGGCGAACGCCGCCCTGCGCGAAGCTCTCCACCAGGTCGACGGCAACTTAGCCTCTCTCCTCGTGACGTCTTGAGGGCAGCCGTCCAGCGGACTGGCGTCAGCTCGGCGGGTCACGCCACGGCAGACCAGAGTTCTTGGAGTCAGGCTGTGCCCGTGCCTGCCAGGACGAAGTCCGCACGGGCTGATTCGATTCCGTTGATCTGCAGGGAGACCGCGTGAGTTCCGGGGTAGTAGCGGCGGGTCGTGATCGGCCGGAACGAGTGCTCCCGCGTCACCTGGATCTGCTCGCCCGGTGCGAGGGTGCGGGTGGTGAGTTTGAAGGTCTTGCCGGTCTGGCCGCCGTTGGCCTTGCGGTGGTGCACGATGTAGTCGATGGTCAGCCGTGCCTCGGTGTCACTGGTGTTGCGGATCGAGGCGGTGAAGTGGATGCTGCCGCCGAGCGGGATGGTGGTGTGGTCCAGGCGAGGTCCGTCGACCTCCACCCTCGCGGGGGCGAAGCCGAGCAGGTCGAGGGCTGTGGGGTGGCCGCGTTTGACGAGGGTGCGCAGCCCGTGGCGCACGAGGCCTCCGGTGGCCGCGTCGGAATCGTCCAGCCAACGGCGGGCGGTGTCGACGACGAGGTCGGGGTGGTCCCGGCTGAGGTCGTTGAGGTGGTTGGCGACCGAGCGGCGTACGTAGTCGCTCTCGTCGCGGTAGAGGGCGTCCAGGATGGGTACGGTCGCGCCGGGGCGGGCCTGGATGTCGGGCACCCGTACCGCCCAGGGAAGGTAGGGGCGGGTCCCCTCGGAGGCGAGCCTGCGCACGTGGGCGTCGGCCGACCCGGTCCAGTCGCTGATGATGCCCAGGGCCCGGTCAAGATCGTGCCGCAGCAGAGTCCTGATGGCGAACTCCGAGGTGAGACGGCCGGTGAGATCGGCGAGCAGCGCCATCGCATCGTCGAAGGCTGCGGTGGTGTCTTCCTGGACCGCGCGGGTGGCGATCGCGCTGGTGACCGGCCAGATCAGCCATCCGGTGAAGTCTGCGGCGTTGTCCCGGGCGGTGCGTACGGTCCGCGCCAGCGTGGCGTAGTCGCCGGGCAGATCCGCCAGCAGGGCATCGCGTAGCAGGTCGGCGCGTTCCCGCAGGGACAGCGGGGCGATCCGACGTGGCGCCGCACGCAGCGACCCGAGGTCGGCGTCCGGGGCGGCGATCTCAACGGCGCCCAGAAGGCTTTCGACGGCGTGGCGGCCGATGAGCTCGTCGGCGGATGGCATGCGGTCTCTTCCGTCATAGGAGGTGGTGCAGCGGTGGTGAGCTGCAGGCTGACGCTACTGCAACCGATCGTGGCCTGCACGGGCCTGCTCGTCGTTTCGCCGGTGATGCCGGCGGCACCGGTGCGCGTGCTGGGTTGGCGCAGGCGACGGTGCCCTCGCAAGCAAGTGACTCGGTGTCACGCGAAATCCGTGTGCCCGCGTCGGCGTTCGGCGGACGCGGGCGCACGACGGGCCTCAGGCACTCGGCGCCTGGGAGATGAGGCCGCGCCTCAGGGGGTGCCGGGTGCTACGAGGAGCGGTCTTGCGGCCATCCCTGTGCATCGAATACAGCGATGGGATCCAGGTAGTCGCGCCAGTGTGTCACCTTGCGGTCCTTGATGGTCACAACGGAGACGAAGCGGTTGTCGTAGGGCCGCCCTGTCACCGCCGACGTGCCGTGGACTTCGTACTCCAGGACGACCGTAGAGGTCTTGGGGTCGTGGTGGACGTGGAGATTGTCCGCGCTGCGCAGCGTGATGTAGTCGCCGTAGTTGCTGTACAGGTCGATGATCCCCTGGCGTCCCTCGACCCGTCGGGGGTAGCCCGGCACGGTGATCAGGTACTCGAAGACCACGTCCTCGGCCAGCAGGTCATAGTAGTCCTCCCCGTCGGCCAGGCCGTCCAGCCCTTCCTTGATGATGCGGAAGAACGGGCTGTCCGCCCCGACCAGGGGAGTGTTGTCGTCGACGGTCTTGCTCACTTCGCCTCCGGGGTCCAGGCGTGGACGGTGCGCTCGGCGAACGCGCGGAAGGTGGTGGCCGACCAGCCGGTGACCTTCTCGATGTCGCCGGTGGGCGTGGCACCGTTGCCGGTGATGACGTTGCCGGTGAGCCAGCGCAGCATCACCGCATAGTCGGTGGGGACGCCCGCAGAGAGCGCCCCGTTGATCCACATCTCCTGGTCGACGTCGTGGTAGGCGACGGACCGGCCGCTCACGGAAGCGATGATGTCCGCGGCCTCCTGGAAGCTGAGGGCCTGCGGGCCGGTGAGCGAGTAGACGGCGCGGGCGTGGGTCTCGGGGTCCAGGAGCGTCTGGGCCGCGACCGCCGCGATGTCGGCCGCGTCTACGAAGGCCTCCCTTCCGCCGCCGCTCGGGACCGTGAGTACGCCGTCGATGATGGGGAGGTGGTCGTCGGCGAAGTTCTGCATCACCCACGACGTGCGCAGGATCGAGTGCGTGATGCCCTGCCGGGACGCCAGATCGGCCTCGACGGCCGCGATGTCGACCTCCGTCGGCGCCTGGTCGGCGTTGTACACGCTCAGGTAGGTGACGTGGCGCACGCCAGCCACCTCGGCGAGGTCCAGGAAGGCTGCGACCTGGGCGGCGTAGCTGATACGCGCGGTGGGTGTCACCAGATAGAGGCGGTCGACGCCGTCCAGGGCGGCCGGGTGGGTGGCCGGGTCGTCCCAGTCGAACCGGACGTCCGCTCCGCTGCGCGCCGCTGTCCGGGGGATGATTCCCCGCTGGGCGAGCGCGTCGGCCAGCAGCGAACCGGACCGGCCGGTGCCGCCGAGGATGAGTGCGATGGGTACTTCGTTGTTCATGACTCCATGCTCGAAGCCTGGAACAAGACAATCCATGCGTGATTCGCTCTACTTTTTACGCCAGGCTCTCACGCCTTGACCCCGGATGCTCGGGCTGGTCAAGCTGATCCCATGGATCTGCTGACTGACCACCTGGTACGGGCACGCGCCACCGGCGCGGTGTTCGCCCGGACGGTCGCCGAAGCACCATGGGGACTGCGGCTGGGCGGTTCGGTCCAACTGTCGGTGCACACCGTCGTCCGCGGCCGCGGCTACCTCTGGCTGAACACCCCCGACAGCACCGTGGAGCTCATCCCGGGAAGCGTCACCCTGGTGCGCGGCGGACCGGACCACTACATCGGACATGAACCGGGCGCCGAATGCCTGGAACCGGACGAATTCCGGGCACGCCACGCCCAGACGCACCCCGGGGACAACCCGCAGGCCACCGTGTTCCTGTGCGGCGCCTACCAGTTCTCCGGCGATGTCGGCCGCGGGCTCCTGGACGCACTGCCCCAGGTCATGACCCTCTCGGCGGCCGACGACGATCCGCTGCGGGACGTGATCACCTTGCTGTCCCGCGAACTGGTCCGCAGCGAACTCGCCCAGCAGATCGTCCTGGACCGCCTCCTGGACCTGCTCCTCGTCCTGGCCATCCGCAGCGACTTCCGCCGCAGTGCGACCGCACCGCGCTGGTACCGGGCGGCAGCGGATCCCCGGCTGGGAGCCGCGCTGCGAGCCATGCACGAGAACGCGGCCCACCCGTGGACGGTCCCCGAACTCGCCGACATCAGCGGCCTGTCCCGGGCCGCCTTCGCGCGGGTGTTCCGGGATGCCCTCGGTCAGGCCCCCATGCAGTACCTGACCGAATGGCGCATGACCATCGCCCGCGACCACCTGCGCGCCGACGACCTCACCTTGCCTCAGATCGCCGACGCCGTCGGCTACGGGTCCTCCTTCGCCTTCGCCGCCGCCTTCCGCCGCCACCACGCAGAACCACCCGGAACCTGGCGCCAGAGAGAACGAGCATCCGCACAGACGCGACTGCTCACCACACACCACGGCTCGTGAGCAGTGCCACGCCCTGGTGCCAGCGTCCTGGTCAGGACGCCTCCTGGACTCCGTACCTCCGGTGCCTCGCCGCGACGGGAGCGCGGCACGACCTGGTCGCCGGAGACGGTGAGCCGGGCGCAGTAGCCGTCCCCCCTCGGCTCGGCCGCAAAACCGCGTGGTTCGCACCGATCACGCGGCAGGAAGTCGACGCCGCGGAGCGGATCATCTGGCGCCCTCTGCCGGAACTGCTTCGTCGGATCTGCACCGAGGTCGGCAACGAGGGCTTCGGGCCCGATGCAGGGATCGCTTCGCCGACCACGGGCCGGCGTGCGCCGGGACACCTGGATGACCGGCATTCCTCGGTCCGCATGCACGAACGCAATCGCATCGAGATGCTGCCTTCCTCATGGCTGTATCTCGTGCCGGGTGGTTGCACGACGGAGTGGCACGTCTCATTGCCCGCCCTGGACAACCCGGTGCTGCTCTTCGACGTGGACGGGTGGGAGCCCAGCTGGGGCGAAGACCCACACGACGGCCTCCGGAACGCGAGTCCGCCGCTGCGGCACTGGCTGTGGACGTGGGCCCGTGGCGGCGATGACTGGGCTCAGGTGCACGACCGCGCATGACGGACAGCCGCGCTGCCGCGTGTCGGCTGCCGCGCTCGTCATTCCGAAACGATCGGTAAGGCTGCTGCCGTCCCCAGATCAGATCGCTGGGTGCCGGAGCACGTCGGTGGGCTCCCAGTTGCTCTTCCAGAAGGTCTCAAGCCCATGCTCGTCGATGAACTGCCGCTCGACCTCGTGGATGGGATAGATGCCTTGGATGTTGATCACATCGTGGCCCTCATGTCCGGGAATGCCGACGTCGATGCCCAGGTAGTCGCCTCTGTCGAGGACCAGCGGTGCGAACACGCAGAATGCCGTCATCTCCGACTCGGGCGCGATGCGCTCACCGAAGTTGACGGTGCTGCCGTAACTGAAGGGGTGGGTACCACGGAGCTGCTCGGCGAGGAAGCCCACCGCGTGGGCCCAGATCACGTTGGTCGAGTTCACGCTGAGGCAGAGTTCCGGCGAGCCGTGCTGCCAGTCCGGATGTTCTGCCAGCGACAAGCCGTAGGTGAGCGTCGTGAGCAGCCCGTCCGGCAGGTTGTCGTACACGATCTCCGTCACGCCCCGCAGCCCCTGCTTGGTCGACTTGACAGGGAAGAAACGGGGCTCCCTTCCCCCGGAAAGTCGATCAAGATGGGCGAGGTACTCCTCAACGCGACTGGCCATGCGTCCAGCCTGCACGATCGCTCACCGGTGCACGCCACCGGGGCCGTCACCAGTTACGCTCCGCAACAGGTCCACAGAAGTTGAGCCAGAGCCCGTTCTCACGTACAGAGCCGCCAGGCCCATGCGCTGTCCGCGGGAGCCGAGCCGGCCGCAGCGGTCGCGGTCGAGGTGGCCGCCGCCGAGTAGGGCTCGGCCTGCGGCGCCGGCCCGGCCACAGCGGTGTCACAGGTCCAGAGCCTGGACCGTATGGCCGGGATTCGGTCCGAGGATCGCAGCCAGCCGCAGGCTCAGGTCGCGGCAGGCGGCGAGCAGCGGGGCCACGACACGGGGGAAGTCGTCCTCGACCAGGCGTATCGAAGGCCCGGCGACCGTTATGGCGCCCAGCGCCGTCTGTCCGTCGGGCTCCGCAGCCTGTTGGCCGGCGGCGGTGGATGCCGTAGCTGTGCGGCGGGCCAGCAGTGGCGCGGAGACGCCGTTGATGCCGGGATGATTCTCGCCGCGCGACGTCTCGTAGCCGCGTTCGCGGATCGCCGCGAGCTGGGCGCCGGTGATGCCGCCGAGGTCCATGGTCGCCAGTTCCGGCTCGGGCAGGTGCGCCAGGATGATGCGGCCGCTGGATCCCACCGCCAGCGGCGAGCGCTCGCCGATCACGCCGGCGGGGTCGAGGATCGGTCCGGAAGGGGCGGGCACGCCCAGCACCAGGACCCGGGTGTCCCCGGTGCGCAGATGCAGGACGACTGCCTCTCCAGTGAGGTGGGCCAGGCGGCTGACGACCGGTTGGACGGCGCGCAGCAGTGCGGGCCGGGGTCCGATCAGTGTGGCCAGGGCGACCGAGCGTCCGGCCAGCCGGTAACCGGACCGGCCCAGGTGGTCGAGATATCCGGCCCGCTCCAGTTCCTGCAGCACGCGGAACGTCTGCGACTGCGACAGGCCCACACGGTCGGCGACCGCACGCAGCGGCACCGGCTGCCGCATCCCGGACAGCGCCTCCAGCACCTGCAGTCCGCGCAACGCCGTGCTCGCACCCGCCATGCTTGCATCATATGCAAGTTGAATGGTGCCGGTGCCGCAGCGCTTGAGCTAATGGCTCCATGAACGATTCGAGCGAGCCCGACGGCGTCACCGGCCGACTGGTGACCTGGATCCACGACCTCACCTGGGATGACGTGCCCGACCACGTCCGCGACCGGGCGGCGCACCTGCTGCTGGACGGCCTGGGCTGCGCCCTGGTCGGCGCGCAGCTGCCCTGGTCGCGGATCGCCACCGAGGCCGTGCTCGGCATCGAAGGCGGCGGCGACGCGGTGGTCATCGGCACCGGCCGCACCACAACCCCGGCCGGTGCGGCGCTGCTCAACAGCTCCTACGTCCAGGGCTTCGAACTCGACGACTTCCACCCGCTCGCGCCGCTGCACAGCGCCTCCCTGCTCATCCCGTCCCTGCTGGCCACCGCCAGCCACCTGGGACAGGACGTCAGCGGCCGCGACCTGCTCCTGGCTGCGATCGTCGGGTTCGAGGTCGGGCCGCGCGTCGGCGCCTCGCTCGGCGGCACCGGGATGCTGCCGCGCGGCTGGCACTCCGGCCCGGTGTTCGGCGCCTCCGCGGCGGCCGCGGCGTGCGCGAAGCTGCGCGCCCTGGATCCCGCGCAGTCAGAGGACGCTCTCGGGTTCGCCGCGACCCAGTCGGCCGGGCTGATGTCGGCGCAGTTCGAGGCGATGGGCAAGCGGATGCAGCACGGGTTCGCCGCCCGCAACGGCTTCTACTCCGCGGCCCTGGCCGCGGCCGGCTACACCGGCATCGACCAGGTCTTCGAGCGTGAATACGGCGGGTTTGTCGCGGTGTACGGCGAAGGCCACCCCACCGACGTCGAGGCCATCGCCCGGGCCCTGGGCGACAGGTGGGAGACGTCGATGGTGATGGTGAAGTCGTGGGCCGTCATGGGCGGCCTGCACGGCGCCGTCCAGGCCGCCCGGGCGCTGCGCGAACGGATCGCCGGCCGCGCCGTCGAACGCATCGACATCCGTGTCGGCGACGTCGTGTACCACCACGGCTGGTGGCAGCCGACCCGGCCGCTGGAGGCGATCGGCGGTCAGATGAACATCGGCTACGCCACCGCCGTCACGCTCCTGGACGGCACCGCGCTGCCCGAGCAGTTCACGGCCGAACGCCTCGACGCCGACGACGTGTGGCAGCTGCTGGACCGCACCCACGTCACCCTGGACCGGGCGATCGACGAGCTGCCGCAGACCGAACGGTTCCAAACCCACCTGGCCGTCACGTTCACCGACGGATCGACCGACACCGAGTCCGTGATCGCCCCGCACGGCAACCCCGCGGACCCGATCACCAACGACGAAGTCGTCGCCAAGTTCCACGCCCTCACCGAGCGCGTCATGGACGCCGACCGCGCCGCCGCGATCGTCTCTACGGTGCGCGGGCTGGCCGACGCGGACTCGATCGCCCCGCTGGCCGGCCTGTTGGCCGCGCCCGTCGGGCGAGCCCTCGACTGACCGGGGGCGCCCAGCCTCTCAACCCGCAGGAGCCCACATGACCACACCCGCCCGCGCCCGCCTGCGCGAACTGCTGGCGAGCAGACAGCTCATCGTCGCACCCGGTGTTTTCGACGGCATCAGCGCCCACCTGGCCCGCCGCACCGGCCACGCCGCCGCCTACCTCACCGGCGCCGGCGTCGCCGCGTCCGGGTTCGGCCTGCCCGACATCGGCCTGGTCACCCAGACCGAGATGGCCGAACGGGCCCGGATGGTGGTCCGCGCGCTCGGCGACGTGCCGCTGCTGGCCGACGCCGACACCGGCTACGGCGCTCCGGTCAACGTGATCCGCACCGTGCGCGACTACCAGGACGCCGGGGTCGCCGCGATCCAGCTGGAGGACCAGGCGTTCCCCAAGCGCTGCGGGCACCTACCGGACAAGGAACTCGTGTCCGCCGACGACTTCGCCCGCACCCTGGGCGCCGCCCTGGAGGCCCGCACCGACGACGGCATGCTGGTCATCGCCCGCACCGACGCCCGCGGACCGCTGGGCCTGGACGAGGCGATCGCCCGCGTGAACCGCTACGCCGCCGAGGGCGCGGACATCCTGTTCGTCGAGGCACCTCAAAGCGTCGACGAGATCGAGCAGATCGCCGCCGAGGTGAACGCCCCGCTGCTGCTCAACCTGGTCATCGGCGGCCTCACCCCCGAGCAGTCCGCCGAACGGCTGCAACAGCTCGGGTTCGCCGTCGCCATCCACCCCTCGGCCGCCCTCGCGCACAGCGCCCTCGGCGCGCTGACCGCGATGTGCCGGCTGCGCGGCATCAAGCCCGACGAGTTCCTGCCCACCAAGCCCGAGGAGTTCTTCAACCTCGTCGGCATGGCCGAATGGTTCGACATCGGCCAGAAGTACCAGCCCGCTGCGGAAGGACGAAGTGCCTGAGATGGCCATGACGATGATCGAGCAGATCCTCGCCCGCAAAGCCGGCGTGGCGTCAGTGGACGTCGGCGACACCGTGACCGTGGACGTCGACATGACAGTCCTGATAGACCTGCAGTTCGCCACCACCTGGCTGCAGCCGCTGCGGATCGCCGACCCTGACAAGGTCGCGATCGTCATGGACCACGCCGTCCCCGCGCCCACGATCAAGGACGCCGCCGGCGGCCCGAACGCCCGGAAGTTCGCCGCCGAGTTCGGCATCGAGCGGTTCTACGACGTCGGCCGGCACGGCATCTGCCACCAGGTCATCGCCGAGAACGGCCTCGCCCGGCCCGGGCAGATCCTGGCCTGCACCGACAGCCACACCTGCGCCGGCGGCGCGTACAACACCGCGGCCCGCGGCCTCGGTCCGGCGGAGGTCTACTCGATCCTGTGCACGGGTCGCACCTGGTTCCAGGTCAGCCCCACGATCCGCTACGAACTGGTCGGCGCGCTCCCGGCCGGCGTGAGCGGCAAGGACGTGTTCCTGCACATCGCCAACGCCTACGGCGACGCCACGAACTGCAACCTGGAGTACGGCGGCCCGGGCCTGGCCTCGATCCCGCTGCACGACCGCCGCACCATCGCCACCCAGGGCGCCGAGGTCTCGGCGGACTTCTCGACCTTCGCCCACGACGACGTGCTCGCCGCACACTTCGAAGCTCTCGGCGTCACCGGATTCGAGCCCGCGCACGCGGATGCCGACGCGGCCTACGCCGACGTCCGCGAGATCGACCTGTCGACGCTGGTTCCCTATGTGGCCCGCCCGGGCACCGTGTCCCGCAACGGCCTGCCGGTCACCGCCATCGAGCCGCGGAAGATCGACCAGGCGTTCATAGGCTCCTGCGCCAACGGCCAGCTCGACGACCTGCGCATCGCCGCCGACGTGCTGCGCGGCAAGCAGGTCGCACCCGGCGTCCGCCTGATCGTCACCCCGGCCAGCCAACAGGTCTACCGCGACGCGATGCGCCTGGGCTACCTGCAGGACATCGCAGACGCCGGCGCGGTGGTCACCAACGCCACCTGCGGCGCCTGCTTCGGCTACCACATGGGCCTGCTCGGACCGGGCGAAGTGTGCATCACCTCCTCCACCCGCAACTTCACCGGCCGAATGGGATCGACCGAGGCCGAGATCTACATGGCGTCCCCGGCCACCGTCGCGGCCTCCGCGATCGCCGGCCACATCAGCGACGCCCCACAGGAGGCATCCCGATGACCGCATCGAAAGCGGCGCCGTCCCAGGCCGGCCGGCTGCAGGTGACCGGACGCGTCTGGGCGTTCGGGCACGGCCTGACCACCGACGACATGTATCCGCCCGACGCGATGAAGCTCGACATCCCCGAGGCCGCCAAGCACGTCTTCCACGCCGTCCGTCCCGGCTGGACCACGCAGGTCCAGCCCGGCGATGTCGTCGTGGCCGGACGCAACTTCGGCCTCGGCTCCTCGCGCCCGGTCGCGGCCCTGTTCCGGCAGCTCGGCGTGGCCGCGCTGATCGCCGAGGAGTTCAACTCCCTGTTCTTCCGCAACGCCGTCAACGCCGGACTCCCGGCGATGACGGTGCCTGACGCGACAGCGGTGTTCCGCGACGGCGACACCGCCGCGCTCGACCTGGCCACCGGAAACTGGGCGAACCAGACCACGGACGCCTCCGGTACCGTCCCCGTCCTGCCCGACCTCGTCCTGGAGATCATCGCCGACGGCGGGGTCCTGCCCCGGCTCGCCCGCCAGGGGTACCTCCCGGCCGATCTCGCCGAGATCCTCGCCTCGCCCGCGGTGGCGGCGGCCGGCCAGGGCAGCGGCGCATGAGCGGCCTGGCGCCGGGGATCGTGCGCATCCCCACCCGCGGCGACGGCGACAACTGCTTCCTGGTCGAGGAAGAGGACGGCCTCACCCGGGTCGACGTCGGCTGGAAGAACGCCCCCGTTGTGATCCGGCAGGCCGTCGAGGCGGCGGGGCGCACGCTGAGCGACATCACGCGGATCGTGATCACCCACGCCCACCCCGACCACGTCCGGGGCCTGGCCGAACTGCTCGCTCGAACCGGCGGCGCCGACGTGTTCATCCACGAGCTGGAGCAGCCGTGGCTCGCCGCCGGCCGGGTGTCGCCCCACGGCAGGTCCGGAGCACTCGGCCGGGCGATCGACCACTTGCCACTGCTGCACTGGCAGCCGGTCGCGGCCGCCCGGACCGTCACAAGCGGACAGGCCGTCGGCTCGCTGCGCGTCATCCACACCCCCGGCCACAGCCCGGGCCACATCATGCTGCTGCACGAACCCACCCGGACGCTGCTCGTCGGCGACGCCGTGTTCCACCGCAGCGGACTGACCCTCGGCCCGGCGGCGCTGGCTGCTGATCCTGCCGCCCGGCCCGCAAGCCTGCTGCGCATGCCCCGCGACGTTCGAGCCGTCGGATTCGCCCACGGAAAGCCCCTGAGCGGCGAACGGGTCTCCGCGTTCCACGACTTCTGTCAGGCGATCGAGGACACCGCAGCCCGGCAATGAACACCTGCTCAGCAGAGGTCCGAGCTCAACGCGGCTCCAGGTACAGGGGCAACGTCAGGCTGACCGGCCTCGGCACGCCCGGCGACATGCGGCAGTACGTCAAGAACGGCACCGCCGAGGGCTTCGAGCTGTGGGACCCGGCCAAGCTCGGCGACCTCGCCGCCCGCACCGCCGTCGCGCTCGTCTCCCGGCAGGACCGCCTCGCCGAGTACCGTGACCGGCAGGCCGCCGTGTGGCCGGGGATGCGCGCCGCGTGCTCCGCCACCGGCTGGCACAACTACACAGGGCCGGAATCCCAGCGGTGACTTCCGGGACCGCGGCGGATCCCCGGTCAGTAGCGGGCGCTGCTCGCCAGCAGCGGCGGGTACACCGCGTTCGGCACCCCGTCGACCGTGGCGCCCGCGTACTTGAGCATGGTGCCGACGCGGTGGTTGAGGTCGTGCGGGAAGTTGAGGGCCGGGGCGGACACCTCGTCGAGCCGGGCCGTCTGCTCCGGTGTCAGGCGGACGTCGAGGGCGGCCACGTTGGCCTCCAGGTGGGCGTGGGTGCGCGGGCCGATCAGGGTGGAGGTGACACCGGGGCGGTTCTGCACCCAGGAGAGGGCGACGGCGGCCGGGCTCGCGCCGGTCTCCTCTGCGACCGCGGCCACCGCCTCGATCACGGTGAACTGCTCCGTTCTCGGCCGGCCGAGAACGGCCGCCCGCTTCGCGTCGGCGGGTGCGGACCGGTCCCTGCGGTACTTCCCGGAGAGGAAGCCGCTCTTGAGCGGGGACCAGGGCAGCATCCCCATCCCGGCGTCCTGCGCGAGCGGGATCAGCTCGCCCTCGATGGTGCGCTCCAGCAGCGAGTACTCCATCTGCAGCGCCGTCACCGGCGTCCAGCCGCGCAGCAGCGCCGTGGTGTGGGCCTTGGCGGTGAACCAGGCCGGGGTGTCGGAGAACCCGACGTACCGGATCTTGCCGGCCGTCACCAGGTCGTCCAGGGTGCGCAGGGTCTCCTCGACGGGCGTGGACCGGTCGTGGTTGTGCAGCCAGTACAGGTCGACGTAGTCGGTGCGCAGGCGGCGCAGCGAGTCCTCCAGCTGGCCGACGATCGCCTTGCGGCCGGCGCCGCCGCCGTTGGGGTCGCCCAGGTGCAGGTTGCCGAAGAACTTGGTGGCCAGCACCAGGCGGTCGCGGCGGCCGGGGCGAGCGGCGAGGAAGTCGCCGAGGATCGCCTCGGAGTGGCCGTTGGTGTAGAAGTTGGCGGTGTCGACGAAGTTGCCGCCGAGGTCGAGATAGGTGTGGAGGATCTTCTCCGACTCCTCGACCGAGCAGCCGAAGCCGCCGTCCTCGCCGAAGTTCATCGCACCGAGACAGAAGGGGCTCACCTTGAGTCCGGACCGGCCGAGACCGACGTACGAGTCGAGTGCCATGAAATGCTCCCTGGAAGATGCGTGGGGAATGCGACTCCTCGAGCAAACCAGGCTGAGCTGCGGGAACGTTAGGGCGATCGTGCCGGTGGCTTGCACGATCCTGTCGCCTTTCCGGGGAAGGGCGTTGCGGTCGTCCTCGGCCGGCGTTTGAATCGGGAGCGTGTCCCTCGACGAACTGCGCTCGCTGATCGACCGGCACGCCCTGCGTGACGCCGACGCCGTCCCCGCGATCGACGGCCTCATGCTGACCCGCGCCGAACGGCCCACGGGGCCGCGCTCGGGCATGGCGGACCCCGTCCTCGCCCTGGTCGCCCAGGGCGCCAAACGGCTGACACTGGGCGGCCGGATCTACGACTACGAGGTGGGCCAGTACCTGGTCGTCTCGGTAGACCTGCCGGTCAGCGGGCAGTGCACCCGGGCCAGTCGCGAGACGCCCTTCCTGGGTTTCGGCTTCCGGCTGCGGCCCGCGCGCATCGCCGCGCTGCTCCTGGAGACCGGCACCGACCGGCACGCGGGCGGGGTGCGCCGCCGCACCGGGCTGCCCGCGCTCGCGGTCGGCGAGGCGCCCGCCGACCTGGTCGACGCCGCCCTCCGGATGGTCCGGCTGCTCGACCGGCCCGCCGACATCCCGGTGCTCGCCCCGATGATCGAGCGGGAGATCCTGTGGCGGCTGATCACCGGCGAGCAGGGCGCGCTGGTCCGGCAGATCGGGCTCGCCGACAGCAGGCTCACCCAGATCGGCCGGGCCGTCCGCCACATCCGCGAGCACTACACCGACGCCCTGCGCGTGGAGGACCTGGCCCGGCTCTCCGGCATGAGTGCCTCCCCCTTCCACCGGTACTTCCGCGCGGTCACCGCGATGACCCCGATCCAGTACCAGAAGCACATCCGGCTCCAGGAGGCCCGGCTGCGGCTGATGAGCAGCACCGACGACGTGGCCGACGTGGGGTACGCGGTCGGCTACGACAGCGCCTCCCAGTTCAGCCGCGAGTACCGGCGGCAGTTCGGCCGGCCGCCGGGGGCGGACGCGGCCCGGCTGAGAAATGCCGACGAGGAGGTCGGCACCGCTCAGTAGGCTGGCCGGATGTCAGAACACATATCCGAACCGGCTCGGTTGCGTGGGGACTGTGCTCGCTGTTTCGGGCTGTGCTGTGTCGCCCTGCCGTTCGCCGCGTCGGCGGACTTCGCGGTCGGCAAGCCCGCCGGAAAGCCCTGCGCGAACCTGGGCGGCGACCATCGCTGCGGCATCCACGCCGAACTGCGTCAGCGCGGGTTCGCCGGCTGTACGGTCTACGACTGCCTCGGCGCGGGGCAGAAGGTCTCGCAGGTCACCTTCGGCGGCCGGGACTGGCGGCGCGGGTCCGGGGAGGACGCCCGCCGGATGTTCGAGGCGTTCCCGGTCGTACGCCAACTGCACGAACTGCTCTGGTATCTGACGGAGGCCCTGGGGCTGGCCGCGGCCCGGCCCGTCCACGCCGATCTGCGTGCCGCGCTGCGGAAGACCGAGGAGCTGAGTCTCGGTACGCCCGAGGAGCTGGCCGCCCTGGACGTGGCCGCGCACCGGCAGGAGGTCAACGTGCTGCTGCTGCGGACCAGCGAGCTGGCCCGGGCGGGGGTGCGCGGGAAGAGGAAGGACCGGCGGGGTGCCGATCTGATGGGTGCCCGGCTCCGGGGCGCCGACCTGCGCGGGGCGAGCCTGCGTGGGGCTTACCTCATCGCCGCCGACCTCACCGGGGCCGACCTGCGGGACGCGGACCTGATCGGCGCCGACCTGCGCGACGCCGACCTCACGGGTGCCTTCTTCCTGACCCAGCCCCAGCTCGACGCGGCCCGGGGCAACGCGCGGACGCGTCTGCCGGACTCAGTCACCCGTCCGGTGCACTGGACAGCCGTCGCCGTGCTGTGACGCGGCCGCGTCCGGCACGGTCACCGGCGCCGGGGCGGGGGTGCGCCGCTCAAGGCGCAGCCGCAGGCCCTCCGGCATCAGCGTCAGCCGCTCGGTCACCCGCAGCCGGTAGTCCGGGTCGGCGCCGAGGCCGTAGCGGCGCAGCAGCAGGCCGAGGACCAGGGTGGCCTCGTGCAGGGCGAACTGGCGGCCGATGCAGGCGCGCGCCCGTGGCCGGATCTTGGCGTCAGACGTATACCCCTGTCCCGGACGTGGCGCCGCCGGCCTGTAGTCGGCTGCGGCGCCGTGACCGCCGGTCCTCCGAGGCTGACGACTTCGGGAACGATTGATGTCGGGGTGTGGTGGCCTGGCGGGTCGGCTGGAGGGTGATCAGCAGGCCGGCTGTCGGACGGGTACCGGTTCTGTGCTCGTCTTGCGGCGGGTTGCCCGTTGAGCGGATCGGTCGGAGTCCAGCCCGGCGATCGCCAGGTGGGTGTCGGCGCAGTCCTTGCGCCGCCCGGTGTAGCGCTGGAGTGGGCGCCACTGCTTGTGCTCGGCGTCGGTGTGCTCTACGCAGATCCGCCGGGAAGACTGGCGCCGCCGCTCGCGAGGGAAGCCGGCCGCCTTGATCCGCCGTTCTGAACGGCAGCGGGCCCGGTCGTCGTGCTCGGCCGTCAAACAAACTCTCCCGGCCTTCGGCGAGATCGCGGGCCGCATCTCGTAGTGCAGAGAAGGGTTACTGGCCTCATTTGGCACGCTGTCCGACACGCAGGACGCTCAGATAACGGCGTGACGCTCGGTCGCCCATGTGCGTGCGAATACGCTCGGCGATGGCGTCGAGCAGAGGCTCACGGACATCCCGGTCGAGTCTCCGATACAGCGACAACGAGCGAAGGTGATCGGCGAAGCCATCCCCGTTGAACCACTGGACGGTTGGATACCAGCGCACGATCGTCGGGCCGAACAATCCTCCGGGATCGTCGACCAGGCCCCAGCCCTCGTCGGTGGTGCGCACCTCGTCCTCCAGCGGTGGATGACCCCAGCCGGGGTTTCCGGGGCAGAACTGCTCGTGCAGATCGGCGGTCTCGGCGTACACCTCCGGCTCTCCCGGCAAGCGGACGACGACGTGGCCGAGCAACGCCATCCAACCCCCGAGAGAAAGCACGTCGTGCGCTCGCTGCCAGCCGGTCGACGGGTCGATCCAGTGCCACGATGACGCAGCCACGAGAACATCGAAGCGTCGACCGCGGTCGTCCCACTCCTCAAATGTCGACGTCTCGACGTCGACGTTGCGGAAGGAGGCGAGCCGCCGGCGGGCGAGTGCGGCCATGTCCGCGCCCGGCTCGACGGCGGTCACTGAGCATCCGAGCGCTGCCAGCGGACGCGTCGCCTGACCGGTACCGCAGCCCACCTCCAGCACCGACGACCCTTCGTCCAAGCCGGTGACGGCGACTAGGTCCGCGAACAGTTCGTCGGGGTATCCCGGCCGAACCCGGTCGTAGAGCTCCGGGACCTCGTTGAACACCCGGCCGAGGTCGTGGGGATTCGAGGGCATCTTCGGATCATCGGTCACGAGCGCACAAGCTATGGGGCTTGTCCACGAAGACACCACTCGTTTACCAGCAGCCACTGACTGACACGCTATCGACGGTCGTTCAGAGAACCCCGCCACGCCGCCGTCCTGAAGCGCTACGGCGTCGGCCTGCTCGCCGCGCTGCCGGCCGCAACCGTGCAGCGCCTACTGGGCAATGCGGGCCGTACGGCCGTCGACCGGGCCCGCGGCATCGGCCCCCGCGCCGTCACCCCGCGCCGCCTGCCGGCTTCCGTCGGCGTCCGGCACCGCTCCCCCACGACGTCCTTGACGGCGCCGCCGCGCGCTCGGCCCTCCTGGGCCTGGTCGTGCAGCTCGGTGCCGTGCTGCTCCGCCGCGGGCAGGCCGCACGCGCTCACGCTGACGTTCGCCGACGGACCGGCCTGGGAGAAGACCCGCCGCCTGCCCGAGCCGTCCTGGCACGAGGACGACCTACGCCGGCTCACCTACCAGCTCATGGACGCCGCGGGCCTCCAGCGAGGCCGCCTTACCGCACTCGCGCTGCGCGCCAAGGGCGTCGCCGACGCCGACCAGGTCGCCGGGCAGCTCAGCCTCGACACCGCCCGCCAGACCCGCCTCACCGTCGAGCGGGCGTGCGACCGGATCCGGGAGAAGTTCGGGCCCGGCGGGATCGGCCCGGCCGCCACCTACCGGCCCGCCTGCTGACCGCCGCGCTCACGCCTGCTCAAGGCACCGAGCCGGTACCTGCCCGCCGGGGACAACGCGCCACAGGCTGCCACCGCCGCACTCGTTGCAGTGGGACCACCCGTGGCTGTGCCGCTCTTCAGGGATGCCGTTTCGCGATGGCTTCGGGGAGTCGTTCGCGACGGTATTCCATGATCAATGTCAGTGGGAAATGACGCCGCTGGGCCCCGGCCGGAGCCCGTCGATCGGGTCTGCCATCGGCCCCGGCGGGGTGAGCGCAATCTTGCGGCGGCGTCAGTCTGCGTTGACCGGTGACCGCGTTCGTGGCTGAGGAGCGCCGTTGGCCCCGGTGCGCGCGGTTGCGAGACGAACTGCCCGGTTTCACTGAACTGCGGCGCGGCGGCGGCGTTTCGGGTCGGCCAGGACGTCCGCGCTGTAGCCGGCGTCGTCAGGGTTGAGGGTGGTGCCCGGCGCCACGATGCGGTCGATACGGTCCAGCACGGCGGGGTCCAGGCTGATGTCCGCGGCGCTCAGCTGGTCGTGCAGATGCCCGGCGGTGCGGGGGCCGATGATCGCCGCGGTCACGGCGGGGTGCGTGGTGACGAACGCCAGCGCGAGCTGGATCAGGGTGAGGCCCGCTTCGTCGGCGATGCCGGCGAGTTCGGTGGCGGCGTCGAGCTTGGCCTGGTTGCCCGGTATAGCCATGTCGTAGTGGGAGAGCGTGGTGCGGAAGGGCATCGTCTGGGTGCGATGGCTGGACAGATCGGCCGCGTCGCGGCGCCAGCGGCCTGACAGCCAGCCCCCGGCCAACGGACTCCAGGCGAGCACCCCCATCCGGTACGTCTCGCAGGTGGGCAGGACGTCGGCTTCGACGCCCCGGGCCAGCAGGGAGTACGGCGGCTGTTCGCAGACGAAGCGCTCACGCCGGCGCAGCTCGGCGGTCCACTGCGCCTGCACGATCGCGGAGGGGGCGAAGGTCGACGACCCCGCGTAGAGGATCTTGCCTGCGCGGACGAGGTCGGAGAGCGCGCCCAGGGTCTCGTCGAGGTCGGTCGCGGCATCAGGCCGGTGTACTTGGTAGAGGTCGATGTGATCGGTGCCGAGGCGGCGCAGGCTCTCCTCGCAGGCCCGGACGATCCAGCGCCGCGAGGCGCCGCGCTCATTGGGGCCGGGCCCCATGGGACTCGACACCTTGGTCGCCAGGACGACGTCGTCGCGCCGTTTGGCGATCGCCTTCCCGACGATGATCTCGGACTCGCCGCCCGAATACACATCGGCCGTGTCGATGATGTTGACGCCCGCGTCGAGCGCAGTGCGGATGATGCCGATCGAGTCGTCATGGTCGGGGTTTCCCCACTGCCCGAACATCATGGCCCCCAGGCACAGCGAGCTGACCTGGACTCCTGTACTGCCCAGCGTGCGGTACTGCATGGTGCGGTGGCCCTTCTGCGAGCACGGCGGTGCGGTGGAACGGCCGGCCGCGGCCTGATAGCGTCCCACAGTAAGCGGAGCAGGGTCCGCTTAGTCGCCACGCTAAGCGGAGTCGGCTCCGTATGGCAAGCCGAGAGGAAGAACCCCATGTCTGACCCGTCCGTCCGACCGATCCGGGCCGACGCACGGGCCAACGAGGACAGACTGCTCGCCGCCGCCGCAGCGGCCTTCGCCCGGGACGGCGCGGGCGCGACCTTGAAGCAGATCGCGAAGGACGCGGGCGTCGGGATCGGCACCCTGTACCGGCGCTTCCCGACCCGCGAGCAACTCGTCGACGCCACCTACCGCTACGAGACGGCCCGGCTGGCCGCCCGAACCGCGGACCTCCTGCGCGAACTGCCCGCCGACCGGGCCCTGCGGACGTGGATGTCCCAGGTGCTGGACTACCTCGCCGCCAAGCACGGCATGGCTGACACGCTCAAGACCCTCCTGCAGAACGACGAACAGCTCAGCTCGCAGACCCGCGAGCAACTGACCGGAGCGATCGAGGAATTCCGTCTCGCCGGGATCACCCGGGGAGTGATCCGGGGCGACGTGCCCTCACCCGACATCCTCACGGCCCTGGCAGGAGTCACCCTCGCAGCAGGAGCCGCCCACCAGCGCGCTCAGGCCGAGCGGCTGCTCGACCTGCTCATGGACGGCATCACCCGCCCGGACGCATGGCGCGGGACGACCCCGTGATCTGGACATGAGTTTTGACGTCGCTCGGCCCGGGTCTGAGTAGTCGCCGTACAGGAAATACCGCTGACGGCCCGCCCCGGTCGAGGACGACACCGAGGCCCGCACAGACGACACCGGCACCCCACTGCCCGCCGCGCTCCCGCCTGGTGAAGGTTCGGGGGAAAACGGGTCGAAGCGTGTTTGGGCACCGGGGGGGGAGGCGGACCAGCGTGGCCGATGCCCCTCGGCCGACGCAGGGCCCGCGGCCTGTGCCTGACCGGCCGTACGGCCGTACAACATCGTTGCCTGGCCGTCCCCCGCCGGAAGGCAGTCGGTTATGAGGCAATCCCGGTGTCCCCGGTTCGTGTGTGGGTGGTCAGGCCGGTGAGGACCAGGGTGAGCCAGCGGGCGCGGGCGGCGGGTGGCTGGTCGGTGGGGGCCGTGCTGAAGAGCAGGTAGATGTCGTCGACGGTGACGTCCTGGTGGATGTCTCCGTCGGCCTGACCCGCCTGGATCAGCGCGGCCAGTGCAGCACCGGCGCGGGCTTCGGCATCCCGGTCGACGGGGTCGGCACCGAGGGCGCGGGCGGCCACCTTGACGGCGTGGTTGGTGGCGGTCGCCTCGGTGACGCGGGCCAGGAAGTCGGTGATCTCGTCCACAGCGCGGGCGCCGGTCGCGAGGCGTTCACGGGCGGCCTCGGCTGCTTCGGCCACGTGCGTGGTGTATTCGGCGACCACCGCGGCGACCAGGTCCGTCTTGGTGGGGAAGTGCCGGTACAGGGTGCCCACGGCCACGCCCGCTGCGGCGGCGATCTCGTCCATTCCGGCGTCGGGGCCGTGCAGGGTGATCTGTTCGCGGGCGGCGTCGAGGATCTTCTTGCGGTTGCGGACCGCGTCGGCGCGCGGTGCTCGGGTCTGGGCCATGGGCTCTCCTACGGTGGGCGTCTCGGCTTGCATTAACGTGAACCATGGTTCATGATGGATTGTGAACCGAAGTTCATCTTACTCCGACAGGAAGTCCCCATGACCGCCAAGACCGCTCTCGTCACCGGTGCCTCTTCCGGCATCGGCGAGGCCACAGCTCTCAAGCTCCAGTCCCTGGGGTACACCGTCTACGGCGCCGCCCGCCGCACCGACCGCCTGCAGAAGCTGGCCGACCGCGGCATCCGCCCGCTGGCCATGGACGTCACCGACGACGACTCCATGCACGCCGGCATCGACCGCATCGTCGCCGAGACCGGCCGCATCGACGTGCTGGTCAACAACGCCGGCTACGGCTCCTACGGCGCCATCGAGGACGTCCCGATGGACGAGGCCCGCCGCCAGTTCGAGGTCAACGTCTTCGGCGCCATGCGCCTGGCCCAGCTCGCCCTGCCGCACATGCGCGCCCAGCACACCGGCGCGATCGTCAACATCACCTCCATGGGCGGCAAGATCTACACCCCGCTGGGCGGCTGGTACCACGGCACCAAGTTCGCTCTCGAAGCCCTCAGCGACTGCCTGCGCCTGGAGGCCAAGCCCTTCGGCATCGACGTCGTCGTCATCGAGCCCGGCGGCATCGCCACCGAGTGGGGTGCCATCGCCGCCGACCAACTGGAGAAGTCCTCCACCGCGGGCGCCTACGCCAAGCAGGCCGACGCCGTAGCCTCCTCGCTGCGCTCCGAGGCCAACGCAAAGCGCAACTCCCCGCCCCAGGTGATCGCCGACGCGATCGGCAAGGCCGTCACCGCCCGCCGCCCCAAGACCCGCTACGCCACCGGCTTCGGCGCCCGCCCCCTCATCGCCCTGCGCCGCATCGTGTCCGACCGCGCCTTCGACACCGTCATCTCCCGCGCCGTCGGCCTGCCCACCTGACCCTCACCGAGCCCGTCTTCACCAACAGCCCTGCGCCGAGGTCTCCATGGCGGACGAACCAGACCTCATGTCTTCACCGCAGGCCGTACCGCGCCTTCACCGGTCACCTCGGCGGTAGCCGCCGTCCTGCCGCAGCGCCTCTCGCCCTCATCTGCACCGCGGCCCACCTGTCCCCGGACACGTGCTGAACAGCTGGGTCCCTGCCCCTCGCCCTGCCTGCGACGCCGGACACCTCGCGTCCCGCAGATACAGAACTGGCCGAGGCAGCCGTCCGGGCCCCGCAGGCGCCTCCTACTCCTGGCAGCCCGCCCCCTTCCTGCTGCGCACGCCACCTCAGACCGGGGCCGCTCACGAGCGGGGGCGGTCCCGCCGCGCCGGATCCGTGGGGACGGGACCGGCGCGCCGCCCGGGCCCGGCGGCCGGATCCTCCCCCGGTCCGCCGCCAGGCCCGGGCCCCTCCTCCTCTCCGTCACGAAGTCCCGAAGTGGGTACCCCATGTCCGAAACAGTTCGCAGAGCCTCCGCCGCCCCGGGCGGTGAAGCCAACCGCTGGAGGGCACTCGTCTTCATCGCGCTCGCCCAGCTCATGGTCGTGCTCGACACAACCATCGTGAACATCGCCCTGCCCTCCGCCCAGGCCGACCTGGGCATCTCCGACGGCAACCGGCAGTGGGTCGTCACCGCCTACGCCCTGGCCTTCGGCGGTCTGCTCCTGTTCGGCGGCCGGATCGCCGACCTGTGGGGCCGACGGCGCGCCTTCCTCATCGGCCTCATCGGCTTCGGCGCCGCCTCCGCCCTCGGGGGCGTGGCCACCACCGGCGCGACGATGTTCGGAGCCCGCGCCCTGCAGGGCCTGTTCGGTGCGGTCCTCGCCCCTGCCGCGCTGTCCCTCCTCGCCGTGATGTTCACCGACGCCAGGGAACGCGCCCGGGCGTTCGGCATCTACGGAGCGATCTCCGGAGGCAGCGGCGCCGTCGGCCTGATCCTCGGCGGCTTCCTCACCGAATACCTCGACTGGCGCTGGACGTTCTTCGTGAACATCCCGTTCGCCCTCGTCGCCGCGGCCGGCACCTGGCTCGTCATCCGCGAGCCTGAAGGCGGCCGCAACCGCTCCCCCCTCGACATCCCCGGCGTGCTCCTGTCCGCCCTCGGACTGGTCTCCTTGGTCTACGGCTTCACCCGTGCCGAGTCCGACGGCTGGAGCGACGCCGTGACCATCGGCCTGTTCATTGCCGCGGCAGTCCTGCTGCTCGCCTTCGTCGTCACCGAGTCCCGCGTCGAGGCCCCGCTTCTGCCCCTGCGGGTGATCACCGAACGCAACCGCGGCGGTGTCTACCTCTCCCTCGGCCTCGCCATCATCGCCATGTTCGGCATGTTCCTCTTCCTCACCTACTACCTGCAGGTCGTCAAGGGATACACCCCGGTCAAAACCGGCTTCGCATTCCTGCCGTTGATCGCAGGCATGATCGCAGGCTCCACCCAGATCGGCGCCCGGCTCATGACCCAGGTCGCGCCGCGCCTGCTGATGGGCCCCGGCTTCCTGACCGCGGCGGCAGGCATGCTCCTGCTCACCCAGCTGGAGACCGGCTCCTCCTACACCGGGCTGCTCCTGCCCGCGCAGCTGCTCCTCGGCCTGGGCATCGGAACGGCGTTCATGCCGGCCATGTCCCTGGCCGCCTACGGCGTCCAGGCCCGCGACGCCGGCGTCGCCTCCGCCATGGTCAACACCTCCCAGCAGGTCGGCGGCGCTATCGGCACCGCCCTGCTGAACACCATCGCCGCCTCTGCGACCACCGCCTACGTCAAGGACCATATTCAGGCCGCCACCACCAAGCCCCAGCAACAGCTCGTCCAACTGCAGGCCATGGTTCACGGCTACGCCAGCGCCATCTGGTTCGCCGTAGGCATCCTGGTCGCCGCCGCCGCACTCGCCCTGACCCTCGTCAACGTGGGCCGATCGGCAACCCACTCGACCACAGACGACGCCGAGACGCACATGCCAGTGATCACACACTGACAGGCCCCCTCGCCCCCGTACGGTCGGCCCCGGGTCGCCACCCCCGCCCGTGCTCCGCGCCCTCGTTGCGCCACCAGCCCCGCCGCCAACGGCGTCTTCGACGCCAGGTCACTGGCCCGGCTCTTCTCCACCGTGGTCGACGGTCCCCTGCGCGTCGTCTCCTCCGCCTCCGTCGACCGGGTCCGCCACCAGCAGGTCCACGGGCCCGAGGAAGTCCTGGTCGACCAACCGACCCGCTTCGGCACCGTTTTCGGCCTGGCGTCCCTGCACCAGCCCATGCTCGGTCCCGGCTCGTTCGGCCATGACGGCCTCGGCGGTCACCTGGCCTTCGCCCACCCGGTGTCCGGTATCGCGTTCGCCTTCCTCACCAACCGGGCCATTCCCG
This sequence comes from Streptomyces sp. NPDC001507, assembly GCF_042894765.1. Taxonomy (NCBI): domain Bacteria; kingdom Bacillati; phylum Actinomycetota; class Actinomycetes; order Kitasatosporales; family Streptomycetaceae; genus Streptomyces; species Streptomyces sp. NPDC001507. The sequence continues at coordinate 275,355 of NZ_JBIAVV010000013.1, read as the reverse complement.
GCCCCACGCCGCACACCCGGCTGTGGCGCCTGCTCTTGGCGGTGGCCGCGGCGCTGTGAGGCGTGCGCTGTTCCGTGGATCAGGCCGTTGCCGCCGGACCGGGAGGAAGGTGCACCGTCATGATCAGGTGGCAGGTCCCGGTGCCGGCGCCGCGGTAGGTGTGCGGGGTGTCGCCGTCGAACGTGGCGGTCTGGCCGGCTTCGACGGTGTACTCGCTGCCGTCGACGATCAGGGCCATCCGGCCGGCGGTGACGCTCACGGTCTCCAGGACCCCAGCTTGGTGGGGGTGGCTGGGGTATTCCTCGCCCGGCTCCAGCTGCCAGCGCCAGACCTCGACCGGAGCCGGCCCCGAGGTGGTGAGCATGAGCCGGGCCTCGCTGCCCCGTTCCCCGGTCCACAGGGGCGCCACGGCATCGGCCGCCACCACACGGACACGGCCTTCGGGCGGCCCCTGCATCAGGGCGGACACGGAGACGCCCAAGGTGTCGGCCAGCCGGACCAGCGTGGCCAGGTTGGGGTTGCCCTGGGCTTTCTCCAATCCCACCAGGGCGCCCTTGCTGACCTGGGCACGGCGGCTGAGTTCGTCCAGGGACAGGCCCGCGCGCGTACGTGCCGCCCGGACGTTGTGCGCGACCGTTCGCAGCGCCGCGGCTGTCTCCGTCACCTGGCCACCTTCCTTACGAATGGACATTCCATTGCACCGTACGGTCGATCGGTTGTGGCCTTCGGTCGATTCGCTGTACGGTGTGGTCGTTCCACTGAATGGTAAGGGATTGTGCTGTGATCGCTCTGCTACTGGCCCTGGGCAGCTCACTCGCGTACGGATGCGCCGACTTCCTCGGCGGTCTCGGAGCCCGGAAAGCTCATGTGCTGCGTACCGTGATGGTCGCAGCCCCGGCCAGTCTCGCGGTCGAACTGCTGTTGTGGCCGTTGCTCGGCGCCTCCTTCAGCCCCGGAGCCCTGGGCTGGGGTGCCGCCTCGGGCATCGCTTCCGCGGCCGCGTTCGCCCTGCTGTACCGCACCCTGGCGATCGGCCCGATGAACGTGCTCTCCCCGGTGACCGCGCTGGTCTCCGCCGTGCTGCCGGTGGGTGTCGGACTGCTGCAGGGGGAGCACCTGACCGCCACCGGGGTGGTGGGACCGCCGCTTGCCCTGGTGGCCGTGGTCCTGGTCAGCGCGGGAGACGGCGCCGGCTCGACGCGCCCCTCCCGTACGGCGCTCCTGCTGGCCTTCGGCGCGGGCGCCGCCATCGCCCTGCAGCTGGTCTTCCTGCACCAGGCGCCGACCGACAGCGGGGTGGCCCCGCTGATCGTGGGCCGGGCGGTCTCCTCCGCCGTCACCCTGGCCGCGGCCGGTCTGATGCACCGCAGGCTGGGCCCTGAGCGGCCGGCGTACGCGCTGTCGGCGACCGCCGGTGTGCTGGACTCCGTCGCGAACCTGCTGTTCCTGCTCGCCGCCCGCAGCGGGGACCTGACCGTCGTCGCCGTCATCACCGCCCTCTACCCGGCGGGCACCGTGCTACTGGCGCGCGGTGTCCTCGCCGAGCGCGTCCACCGCGGCCAGCTCGTCGGCCTGGGCGCCGCCGCCGTAGCCGTCAGCCTTCTCGCCCTGGCCTGAGCAGACCCGCACGATCAAGGAGAAGCACATGCTGGTCCACCCCTGGGACGCCGGCCTGGACGAGGCCGAGTGGCAGACCTGGATCGCCGACGGCCACGACTTCGGGCAGCTCAGCGTCAACGGCCTGCCGGGCCACCCGCCCATGGTCGTACCCACCCACTTCACCTGCGACGAAACCCGACTCCTGATCCATCTCGCCAAGCCCAACCCGGTATGGAAGGCGATCGAACACGACCCGGACGTCGTCTTCACCGTCATCGGCGACTACGCCTTCATCCCGGGCCCCTGGCGCGCCAAGCCCGGCATCCCGCCCACCGACGGCGTCCCCACCAGCTACTACGCGGCCGTCCAGTTCACCTGCCGCGCCGAGACCGTCGACGATCCCGAGGCCAAGGCCGAACTGCTGCGCCGCCAGCTCGCGCACTTCCAGCCCGACGGCCACCACGCCCCCGTGGCGGTCGACCAGCCGCCGTACGGCCGGATGCTCCCGGGCATCCGCGGGCTCCGTCTCGACGTCACCGATGTCCGGGCCAAGTTCAAGTACGACGACCACAAGCCCGTCGAACGCCGCAGCGCCGTCGCCGAGCACCTCACCGAGCGGGGCCAGGGCCTGGACGTGCCCGCCGCACGCCAGCAGATGCGCCGCCTGGACCGCATCGGCCCCTGGAACTCCTGACCATCCCACCCACCGGAAACGGAAACGCCGCCCATGCCCGCCTTCCGCATCGCCCCCGCCGTCGCCACCGCCTTCCCCGGCACGCTGATCGCCCTGGTCACCGCCACCGGCCTGCGCGGCCGAGAGCCCTGGCCCCACACCGCCGCAGCCGTGGAGGAGCTGGAACAAGAGTTCGCCGACGGCGCCTGGCACCCCGCCGACGAGACCGACCCGCGCATCGAGACGTGGCACACCGCCTACCGCTCCTTCGGCACCAACCCCCGCCGCATCCGCCCCAGCGTGGACGCGCTCGGCCGCCGCCTCGCGAAGAAGGGCGGCCTGCCGCGCATCAGCCCGGCCGTCGACTCCTACAACGCCGTCTCCGTCCGCCACGGTCTGCCCGCCGGCGCCTTCGACCTCGACCACGTCACCGGCGACGTGGACATCCGCCACGCGGACGGCACCGAGTCCTTCACCCCACTCGGTGAACCCGACATCATCGAACACCCCAAGCCCGGCGAGGTCATCTACGCGGACACCACCGGCGTCCTGACCCGCCACTGGAACCACCGCGACGCCCACCGCACCCGCGTCACCGAGGACTCCACCCACGTCGCCTTCGTCCTCGAAACCCTCCACGCCGACCGCGACGGCGCTCTCCTCAAGGTCGCAGCGGACGAACTCCAGGACCTCCTGGCCCCGCACGCCGATCAGACCACGGTGTCCTACCTCGGCCCGGCACAACTCCAGGCCGGCGGCTGAGGCCGCAGAAATGCAGCATTGACCTGTACTGCACAGCGATGGTCCGCCTCGTCGATGCCGACGACCGGCGACCGGCGACCGACGACCGGCGCCTGCGTATGACAGACCTTGCCGAGCAGCCCAGATCTCCCGCAGCCGACTGACCCATGACCGTCCGCGTCATGACCTTTGACCACCTCAGCGGTGAGCAGACCCGCGCCTTCACCGAGATCCGCGAGACCGTCCTCTCCGCCCTCACCGATCCCCATGGCCCCGCCGCCGCGGGACCGCCCTGGCGTCGCCGTCCTCCTCGCCCTGGTGCTCCTGAACAAACATCTGAACCGCCGTCAGTCCGCCGGACTGGCCTGCGCGGCGCTCGCCGTCGGGCTCGTCGCGCTGCGATGAACCGATGGCCCTCTCGGCCGAGCCGGCGGTTGCGGCTACGACCCCAGGTAAGTCATGACGTGCTTGATGCGGGTGTAGTCCTCCAGACCGTAGGACGTGAGGTCCTTGCCGTAGCCGGAGTGCTTGAACCCGCCGTGCGGTATCTCGGCGGCGACCGGGATGTGAAAGTTGATCCAGACGTTCAGCGGACCGAAGAAGACCGTGGGGTCGTCGGGGGCGCCGGTGGTGAGACCTTTGGCCTCTTGCGTGAGCGCCGTCACGAACTCGTCGTGCACGGACTGGTCCACGATGACCCGGCAGGCCGAGGCGCAGTCCTGTCCGGCGTTGAAGAAGGCTGCCTGGTCGATCCCTTTGGCCGCCAGGGCCAGATCGGCGTCGGCGGCGACCACGACCGGTGCTTTGCCGCCCGACTCCAGGTGGAGGCGTGTGACATCCGTGGCAGCTGCCCCGGCCACCTCGTTCCCGACACTGACGCTGCCGGCGACCGACACCATGGCCGGCACATGATCCCGTACCAGCCGGCGACCTGTCTCCCGAGAGCCGCAAACGACGCTCAACACACCGTCCGGCAGGAACTCGGCGGCCAGTTCCGCGAGCATCAAAGTTGTCATAGGTGCGGTGTCGGACGGTTCCTATACCACTCCGGCAACGGCAAGTTGCACCTGCTGATCGCTCTGGGCACCGAGGCTGCGATGCAGGGCTTGCGTGTCCGCTAGGTGGTGGCCACCAAGCTCGTCAACGAGCTGGCCGAGGCTGCGGACGAGGCGCAGCTGTCGAAGACGATCGCCCGTTACGGGCGTGTCGATCTTTTGTGCATTGATGAACTCGGCCGCATCGGGCTTGACCGCACCGAGTCCTCCGCCTCGCCCGCACCAAGGCCCAAGCCGAACAAGTACAGGCCGGCTGACGGGCGTCACCCGGGAGGGGCCGCCTGACAAGCAGCCGAACCAGCGGACGGTCCAGGAACCGCCATGAGACTGAACCTGCGGCGCGGGTCAAGCCATGAGCAGGCGGAGGCCGAGATCTGCCGCGTCGAGGCCGGCGAGGTCGCTGTTGCGCTCGGCCCACCGGCCGGAGTCGAGGTCGTCGCTGAGGCTTCGCACCGCCCGCTGCTCGGCCTCCGGTCCGACCCTCGTCCACACCGACATCGCACGGCGCACGTGATCCTCCAGATACGCCCCCGGTCGGCGCCAGTACGCCTCGAACAGGCCGTCAGCGCAGTCCCACGGGACAGGCACCGGCTCAGTGCGGGCGCCGATCGCGTCGGCCATCCCAGCAAGCGACGGAAACTCTGCGAGGACGGCGGCGAACTCGGGCAGGTAGTCGCGGGTGAGCCAGAACCGGTCCTGCCATCGGGGCTCGTCGGTGTCGAACGTGAGCACCACCACGCGGCGGGCCACGCGCCGCATCTCGCGCAGCCCCGCTATCGGGTCCCCCCAATGGTGAACGGTGGAGACGGCCATCGCGACGTCGAAGGACTGGTCCTCGAACGGCAGGCTCTCCGCGGCGGCGGCCACGCACGGCGCCGAGCCGGCAGGCCGCTGCCCCCGCATGACCGCAGACGGCTCCACCGCGGTCACCTCGCGGTCAGCAGGCTCGTAGGAGCCGGTGCCGGCCCCCACGTTCAGCACCGTCCGCGCGTCCCCGAGCGCGTCCCAGATCTGCGCGGCGATCCGCGGCTCGGTACGCCGTGTCGCGGTGTAAGCGCCGCCGATCGCGTCGTACAGCCGTGCACCGAGCATCTCCAGTTGCTCCTGCGGTGTCACCTTCAGTCCCTTCGCCCGTGCCTCGAGTTCCCTGTCGATGGCGGCCGCCATGGCGTCAGCGCGATCGCGCCGCTCCAGCAGCAGGCCGCGCAGTCGGCGCAGGTGCGCGATGGCGTCGGTGGACGGGTCACCGACCAGTTCGGCAACCTCCCGCAGCCCGAAGCCCAACCGCCGATAGGCCAGCACCTCCCGCAGCCGCTCCACGTCGCCCGCCGAATAGGCCCGGTACCCGGCCGCGGTCCGCGCCGACGGACGTACGAGCCCGAACTCGTCGTAGTGATGCAGCGTGCGGACGCTCACGCCGGCCAGCTCGGCCACGCGTCCCACGGTCCAGTGATCCTCCATGGCACCGACTGTGCAGCCTGACGCCACGTGAGGGTCAACAGCCTCACTCACGGCAGCAAGAGCCGGACGCGAAGCAGGGGGTCCGAGGCGACTTTTCCAAGCCAGAGCGACGGTCTGGTTCAGAGAAGTCCGGAACCGGACGGAGTGGCCCCGCAGCACCGGAGCGACATCAAAAGTCAGGCTCTGGTCCACTTTCCGTGACGCGTGCACGGGGAGTGACCAATCTCCGGCTCAGCTCGTGCGGCGTGCTCGGTGCGCGGTGGTTACTCGAGGTGTGGGCCCGGTTCGAGGAAGTCGGTAAGTGCAGAGGCCAATGCCTTGGGCGCCTGTTCGGCGACGTGGTGCCCGGAGTCGATGCCGTGTCCGCGAACGTCATCGGCCCACCGATTCCAGATTGCACGGGGATCTCCGTACAGATCCTCCATGTCGTCTTGCAGGGACCAGAGGATCAGCGTAGGGCAGGCGATGCGGGCACCGGCGGCGCGATCGGCTTCCTCGTGTTGCCGGTCGATGGTGAGGCCGGCGCGATAGTCCTCAAGCATCGCTCGCACCACGTCGGGATTGCGTGTGGCCTGCCGCCAATCGTCGTAGTTCTCCTCTCCCATTGTCGCGGGGTCGCCGCGATACCAGCTGTCAGGATCGGCGGTGATGACGCGCTCGGGGATGCCCGGTTGAGCGAAGAAGAACCAGTGCCACCACTGGGTGGCGAACTCGACGGTGATGCGCGACAGGTGTTCCGTCAGGGGCAGGCAGTCCGCGAACACCACCCGGGAGACGATTTCGGGGTGGTCGAGTGCGAGGCGCAGAGCCACGGCGCCTCCGCGATCATGCCCGACGAGTGAGAACCGCCGATGTCCGAGGCTGCGCATCACGGCCACCACGTCCCCGGCGACCGCGCGCTTGGAGTAGCCGGCGTGATCCGCCGTGAAGCGTGGTCCCCTGGAACGCCCGTATCCCCTCAGGTCCGGGCACACCACCGTGTGACCGGCTCGTACGAGCAGAGGCGCGACCCGGTGCCACGTCGCCGATGTTCGGGGATGCCCGTGCAGCAGCACCACCGGCGGACCGTCCCCACCGAAGCGGACGAAGACGGAAGCCTCACCGACATCGATCTGCGCGGTCTCGAACCCTTCGAACACCCGGCCTCCTCTGGGCGGCTCACGTGCCGCGTCTTACCGCCCGCGCGGCACCAGCCCTCCCTTTCCCCGGCCGGTGGCGGTCATGTGTCCACCCCTGCAACCAGTCACGCCAGGAGGACTCTTTTGCGTAGGAGTACGAATCCTGCACGCCCGACAGGCCGGCGACGACGGCGACAAGGTCACGTTCGAGGTGCTGGGCGAAGCGGCTGAGACTTGGCAGGTCCGTCGAGGCTCTGGCTGATTCGATCCACTCCGGCAGTTGATCACCTTGCAGGTCGGTGACCATGTGGGCGAAGGTTCGCACGTAGCCGTCCGGGTAGCCCTGTTCTCTGATCTCCTCCCACAGCCTCCCGGCCTGTGAGCAGTTCCTCTGGGGTGGTGGCGCGGGAGGACTTTCCTCCGGTGGCCCCCGTCGGTCGTAGGACGCCGGCTCCAGAGAGGGGTGTCTGCAGGCGGGCCTCGTGGGCCGGTCTGAGGGTGAGGCCGGCTCGGATGATGCCGTTGCGGGTTTCGGAGCAGCGCCGGTGACACCAGGCCGCGCTCCTGTCGAGTCGCATCTGCTCGGCGGCGGTGGCGAGGCTCTGGAAGGGGGCGGGCGGAAGCGGGTCCCAGACGTCGTTCATTGTGACGTCGCTCTCAGTGGCGGCGGACGCCGTGTTCGTGGTGGCCTTCGGCGGGGACACGGCGCCACGGGCGGCCTGAGCTCCGGCCCCGTCGTCGCCGCGGCCGGCTACCCCGTCCTCGCCCTCACCGGCGGTGTCCCGGCCCTCGCGGTCCTGCCGGTGGCAGCACTCACCGCGTACCGCCGGTGAGACGTAGCACACTCAGGTGTGAGTTGGTTGTGTGCGTGTTCGGTGTTTCCCTAATTCTCTGAGAAATTTTGTACAACCATCCGGCCCAGATGTCCGTCTGGTTAACGCAAGGTTGTGTAGAGGTTGATGTAGAGGAGCTCAGAACGTGACCGTGCGTTCCTTTGCCCGGCGGATGCGCCCGCGAGTCGAGCGGAAGGCCGCCGAGAAGGTGTGGCAGCTGCGCACCATGCGGCGGCGCCGCATGGCGGCGGTCACGGACCCGGTGCTCCGCCCGGTGGCAGTGCGCGGCCAGCGGCTCTACGGACGGGTCGTGACCCGGTTCAGCGCCGCTGAGGCGGCCGCCGCCAACCTCGGCCTGGTCCTCGCCGCGCTGGAGCAGGACGGCATCCCCTACTTCCTGGTGCCGGCCTCGCGCACGCGCCACACGGTCGGTGTGAACGCCGTGGACCGGGAGCGTCTCCTCACCGCCCTGGAGGCGCAGAACGCGGGGAAGGCGGTGTTCATCGGCAGACCGCTGCCCGGCGGAAGGCTCAGGCACCCCGCCCTGTTCATGGACGGTGTCCTGCCGGCCGCGCTGCGTACGGCCCCGGTCCTGCGGATCGGGGAGAACCACCTGGGCCCCGCGGGCCAGCTGCTCGCCGGCCCGGAACTCGCCTGCGACGTCGAGTTCTGGGAGGACGGGGCACAGCTCCTCGCCTCCGCCGCAGGGCCGGGGCGCCTGGCCTCGGTCCAGCCGCAGGCCTCCGAGGACGTCTTCGCCGAGTCCCTCGTCGCACCCCGGAACAACGGCATCACGGACGTACTGCCGGTGTCCGAGCAGACACCGGCCGTGGTCCGGATCGGCGACCGGGAGCTGCCGAGCTTCGCCGCGCTCACCCTGCCGACCGTGAACGACGTGACCTTCCCCGTCGACGTCGTATACACCTGGGTGGACGGCGAGGAGCCGGAGATGCGGGCCAAGCGCGCCCGCTACCAGGAGCGCGGCACCGCCGAGATCCTGGACAAGGAGACCAACGCCTCCCGCTACACCAGCCACGACGAGCTGAAGTACTCCCTGCGCTCACTCGCCATGTACGCCGACTTCGTCCGCCACATCTACCTCGTGACCGACGGCCAGAAGCCGCACTGGCTCGACGACACGGCCCCGGGGATCACGGTCGTCGACCACCGCGACATCTTCCCGGCGGACGTCCTGCCGGTGTTCAACTCGCACGCGATCGAGACCCGGCTGCACCACATCCCCGGCCTGTCGGACCACTACCTCTACTTCAACGACGACGTGTTCGTCGGCCGCCGGGTCACCGCGGAGCACTTCTTCCACGGCAGCGGTCTGATGAAGATCCCGGTGTCCCCGCTCAAGATCGGGGTCGGCAAGCCGCACGCCGAGGAGACCGCCACCAACTCCGCGAGCAAGAACGTCCGCCGGCTGCTGCTGGAGAAGTTCGGGCGGATGACCACGCACAACTTCATGCACACCCCGCTGCCGCAGCAGCGCGCGACCCTGCGGGACCTGGAGGACCTCTTCCCCGAGGACATCGGCCGCACCACGGCGTCCCGCTTCCGCTCGCCGCAGGACATCGCCGTGACGGCCCCGCTGCTCTACCAGTACGCGCTGATGACCGGCCGCGGTGTGCCGGGCCGGTTCGGCTTCCGGTACGTCAACATCAGCCGTCCCGACGCCGAGGCCCGCCTGGCCGACCTGCGCCGCACCCGCCGCTTCGACTTCTTCTGCCTCAACGACGTCGACGTGCCGCCGGAGGAGCGGGAGCGGGTCGGCCTGCGGATGCACGAGTTCCTGGAGGACTACTTCCCCTTCGCAAGCCCCTTCGAGAAGCCCGTCGAGAAGCCCTCCCAGAAGCCCTCCGAGAAGCAGAACTGACGGGGGCTGGGGGGCATGGACATCCGTCACCGCTTCACGTTCACGGCGCCCGCCGGCCTGCGCGCCGCCCGGGACCTGCTGGCGCGCCTGCGCGCCTGGCTGTCGGCCAGGCTCTGGGCGCTGCGCGCGACCCGGGCCCGACGACGCCTGCGCGCCGCCGTCCCCGGGCGCGGGATCACCTTCGGACCGACGCGGCTGTACGGCCGTACGGTCGACGCCTACACGGCCGCGGACGCCACCGAAGCCGATCTCGAACGGGTCTGCACCCTCCTGGAAGGGCTGCACGTCCCGTACTTCCTGGTCCCCTCCGACCATGGACACGGCGCGCCGCGGCAGGTCGTCGGCGTCGAGGAGACGTACCGCGGCGCGATCCTCGCCCGGGCCGCCCAGCGCTTCGCCGGCACCGCCGGGTACGTCGGCACCGTCGGACCGGGCGGCGCCGTGACGACCGCGGTGCTGTGGGCCGACGGCAGACTGCCCCGGGCACTGCGGCGGGCCCCCGTACTCCGCACCGGCGTGGTGCGCCTCGGCCCGGCAGGACAGGTGCTCAGCGGCCTGGAGACGGGGTGCGACATCGAGTTCTGGCGGCACGGCCGGGACCTCGGCGCCCCCTCGGATTCAGCCGGGGGCAGCACCGGCGGCGCCGATCCCGCCTGGCTCACCGTGCCCGGCAGCCGGCTGCCGGACGTCTTCGGGCCGGCGCTCGTCGCCCCGCGCCGCAACCCCGTGGCCGAAGTGCTCCCGCTCACGGCGCGGCAACCGGCGGCGGTGGCGGTCCGCCGCCGCACCGTCCCGACGTTCGCCCCGTTCGCCGGGCCCGGCATCGACGAGGTGCTGTTCCCCGTCGACGCCGTGTACACCTGGGTGGACGGGGACGACCCGGCGATGGCCGCGAAGCGCCGGGCCCACCAGGAACTCTCCGACAACGTGATCGCTCCGCGCGAGACCGGCGCCTCCCGCTACACCAGCCATGACGAACTGAAGTACGCCCTGCGCTCGCTGGAGATGTACGCCGGGTTCGTCCGGCACGTCTACCTGGTCACCGACTCCCAGATCCCGTCCTGGCTGGACCCGCAGGCGGAAGGCCTGACGGTGATCGACCACCGGGAGATCCTGCCGCCCGACGCGCTCCCGGTCTTCAACTCGCACGCGATAGAGAGCCGCCTGCACCACATCCCGGGCCTGTCGGAGCACTACCTCTACTTCAACGACGACGTCTTCATCAACCGCCCGGTCCGCCCCGAGCACTTCTTCCACGGCAACGGCATCGCCCGCATCCCCCTGTCTCCCCTGAAACTCGGCGTAGGCGCCCCGCACCCACTCGAACCCGCCCCGAACTCCGCCGGCAAGAACGCCCGCGAGGTGATCAGGCGCTTCCACGGCAGACACATCACGCACAAGTCGCTGCACACCCCGCATCCCCAACTGCTGTCCGTGATGCGCGAGATGGAGAGCCTGGGAATCGAGGAACTCGAACGGACGTCCTCTTCCCGTTTCCGCTCCACCTCCGACGTCGCTCCGGCATCCACGCTCCACCACCACTGGGCGATCGCAACGGGCCGGGCCGTCCCCGCCGACTACCGCTTCCGCTACGTCCAGCTGGGCACACCGGACATGCACCGCCGTCTGGCCCGCCTCGCGGCCGGCGAGGACATCGACTTCTTCTGCCTCAACGACGTGGACACATCCCCGGAGGCCAGACCGGCTGCCCAGGCGGCCATCCGCAGGTTCCTGGACCGCAAATACCCCTTCCCGAGCCGCTACGAAGGAGCCCCCCGCACCAGCACCCGCCCCATCACACCGCTCACGACGAGAATCCCGTCCCAGCCCACACGGGAGGAAGCACAGCGCCGCGAGGCGTAGACGGCCCGGCGGGGCCTTGCCCGGCCGGCGAGGCGGCACCGGGACGCCGTGCGCACGCAGGTACGTTCCTCGCCCCCCTGCCCTCGCACGACTGTCCGGCGTCGCGCGCGGGGAGCGCCGACGGCGCTCGAGCGGGTGGTGCTCGTGTCGTGGTAGCCGAGCGCCTGGGCGATGACGAGGGCCGGGGTCTGGAGGACGAGTCCGCCGACCACGCCGTGTCCATCGCCCGCCGCGTGATCTTCCTGGTCACCGACGAACCGACAGCGACACCACCATGACCACGCGCACGCCGGATCTGCGACCGCGCGCGGCAACCGAACCCAGACCGTCAAGCACCGGCGGAACCGGAACTCAGGGCTTCCCTCAGCCGAACACAGACCCGCTCCACCTCCACCGCCGGCGGGAAGCACCGCGCCTGCCCCATGGCCACCTGCAGCGCGGGACCGAAGGCGTCGAACCGTGCCATGTCTTCTGCGCCGACGGGCTGCACGACGAAATGGATGTGTCCGGGAACACCGCCGGCATGGGACCACAGGCATACATACACCTGCTCCGGGCCCATCACCTCAGTGACCGCAGCGCTCACCTTCTGCAGCAGAGGTCCGAGCTCCACGGACTCTTGCGCCGTCAGGTCGGCTACGTGCACTACATGCCGGACCGGCTTGACCACGACCGCACCAAGGCCCAGAGGGCCGACGCAGTGCTCGACAACCCACAGTCGCGTCCGCAACAGGTTCCCACCCGGCAGCGGGGTCCTGCCCTCCATGAGATCGCACGCAAGGCACTCGCCGCTCACGCCGGCATCCTCCCCGTAGCTGAGCGCTCATTCGATCACAGAAGGCCCAGCCGGTTCCGGCGACCGACAAAGCACTGGCAGCGAGACGCTGGCGTCCGGCGTGACGCTGTTGTCCCTGCTCCCGCGGGGTGTGGGACTCTGGCAAAGAAGCACATCGGGGGCGGCAAAGGGGAGCATGGCTCGTATGAGCGAGGCGTACCACGAAGAGCTGGCCTCGATCGGCGAGGCCCTGGTGGACATGGCGAACCGGGTCGGTTCCGCCCTGGGCCGGGCCACCAGCGCACTCTTGGATGCCGATCTCCAGCTCGCGGACAGCATGATCTCAGCCCACAGCAAGGTCGAGGACCTGCAACGTGACCTGGATGACCGGGCGGTCGCGGTCCTGGCACGCCAGCAGCCGGTCGCCACCGACCTGCGGGTGGTGGTCACCTCCCTGCGCATGAGCGCTGACCTGGAACGCTGCGCGGTCCTGGCCCAGCATGTAGCCAAGCTGGCCCGGCTGCGCCACCCCGCCCAGGCCGTACCCCAGGACCTGCGCCGCACCATCCTGGAGATGAGCCAGCTCGCCCAGCGTCTGATGGCGCAGGCCGCCGATGTCCTCGTCACCCGCGACCTGGACGACGCGCGCCAGATGGAGCAGGACGACGACCGGATCGACGAACTGCACCGCTCGATATTCCAGCACCTGATGGACGACCGCTGGCACCACGGGGTGGAGACCGCGGTCGACGTCACCCTGCTCGGCCGCTACTACGAACGGTTCGCCGACCACGCCGTCTCCGTCGCCCGCCGCGTGGTCTTCCTGGTCACCGGTGAACACGCCGACGAACTAGCGGCGACACATCCATGACCACGCGCGCGGCTGTTCCCCGACCGCGTGCGGTTACCGTGCGCAGGCCGTCAAGCGCCAGCCGAACCGGAACGCGGGGCCTTCCCCGGACGGGGGCAGACCCCGCACCACCTCTGCTGCCGGCGGGAAGCACCCCTCCGCTGTGGGGTTCATGGGCTACGAAGGCCGTTCAGCTTGCCGCCGAATCCGCTACGGGGTGACCGTGCCCGGATCGCGGAGAGACAACGAACCGAGCGGCGGCCTCATCGGCTGCAGCAGCGGCGATGCGGGCGATCATGTCGTCTGTCATGGGAGGCAAGGCATCCAGAGGAAACCAGCGGGTGGCAGTGTTCTCGCCGTCGGCTGGATATGGGTCACCGGACTGCCAGCTAAGCCGGAACACCAAGTCGAGATACTGCGTGTGGTCTCCGTTGTCGTAGACCACCGGATCGGTGACATTCACCATCGCCAGGCGCTCAGGAACTGCCTCGACGCCGGTCTCCTCCAGTACTTCCCGGACCGCGGCGTCCGCCGGCTGCTCTCCGGGATCGATGATTCCAGTCACTGCGGTCCACTCGCCGCTGTCCGCACGTTGCGCCAGCAGGACACGTCCTTCCCTGAGGACCACCGCGGTCACTCCTGACAGCCACAGCGGGTCGTTCCCTATCTTCTCTCGCAGCGCGAGGATGAAATCTGGTGTCGCCATCAAGCCAGGATAGGAAGCCCCCGCTCACACTGATCACCAGGTTCCCAAAACCCACTCGGTCTCAGGACGTTGCTGGATTGGCCGGGTTGCAGATTTTGGTCGTCTTGGGCTTGCGGCCGGCTCGCCGACGCGGCCAGGACCGACTGCATGATCAAGGATGTGATGTCCGACTCCTCCGGGACCCTCTTCCGGATCGAATCGGCCGCGCAGTGCCAGCGCGCGGTGGCAGCCAAGGCCGGTGCGGAGGTACCGGAGGGTGCACTCGACGCGTGCGTCGGCCGGCTGGAATGCTTGAGACCTGGAACTCGAAGAACTCTTCCTGTGGACTGAGCCCGTTTCTCCGGGTGGAGGCAGGCGCCGGATGCAGGACTGCGTCCGCGGACTGCTCGACCCGGTCGGCCGCAAGAACCGCTGGCAGCTCGCCCAGGGCCTGTGTCGAAAGTGGCTGGCTGTGACTCTGTGGCCTGTGTTTCTATTCCGGAGTGGACATCGAAAGCTCCGGGGTGCCTGATGACAGGCCGAGCCTCTGCGTCCGGCAGAGGGCTGATGGCGATGTCGAGGAGTGTGTGCGGGTCCTCGCGGAGGTCCATCAGCTTGATGGCTATCCGGTGAACTGGCCTGATCGGCCGGGCGAGTGGCTGTCACGCGGTCCCGTGCTGGGCTCCTGGGTTGCCGAGCTCGAAGGCCGCCTGATTGGGCATGTCAGTTTGTCGCACGGCGGCGAAGGTGATCTGGCCCCGATGTTGTGGAGTGAGCGGAACGGGGCGACGCGGGGTATGACCGCCGTGGTCGGCAGACTGTTCGTTGCCCCGCAGGCCAGGGGACATGGGATCGGTGCGCTGCTGATCGGCCAAGCGGTGGAGGAGGCGCGGCGTCGTGGCCTGCATCCGGTACTCGACGTCGTCGCATCCGATACTGCCGCGGCAGCCCTGTATGAGCGGCTGGGCTGGAAGCTGATGGCTATAGTCGAGCAGCAGTGGAGCCCGCACCAGACGGTGGCCATCCTCTGTTACGCAGCGCCATCGTGATGTGGCCGGTCATAGCCACTCGTTGATGGCATGCGACGAGGACGGTCGCTGGCCCTGTTCGACGGCCAGGTGAGAGCGCATCACCCCTGGGCCGGGACCGAGTAGAGGTTGCCGTCGAAGGCGGCGAGGCAGTCCTTGCCGAGATGCCGCAGCTGCCGTTCCTCGACGCAGGAGAAGGGCCGTCCGGCGAGCACGTGGTCGCGGACGATCAGGGACTGGCGCTCGGCCCGGCCCTTGCCGGTGGGGCGGTAGGCGGCCTGCACGTCGAAGTCGTAGTGGCCGGCGAAGCCCACCGCTTCCGGATGCAGCGGGACCGCCTCGCCTGGCGCGACATCCCGGCGGACGACTGTTTTGGTCCGGTCGTAGACGATCGACGTCGGCCCCCCGCCGTAGTGGGCAAACGCCCGCCGGTGGCAGTCGAAGAAGGTCTGAAGATCCTGGCTGGTGGTGAAGCAGCAGAACGGGTCGCGGGGGTACGACAGCGTCATGTGGAACGAATAGACCTTTGCTTGCCCGGATGAGCGAGGATCCCCGCGTGGCCCGCAACGTCGCCGTCGGTCACCGCCGCCGCGACCGCTGCGTACCGGGGGGAGTCATCGCCGCCGACTTCGCGGGCACCGCGCTCGTGCCGGTCCGCGACCATGCCTGCGCCGTCGCAGACCGATCCGTCCTGGTCGGCGCCCTGCCCGCGCTCGCCCCCGCGCACCGCGAAGCGGGGGTCCGCGTCCACGTCGTGGGCCGGGCGGGCCCGAGGACGTCGGCGCACAGCCGGGCGTTCCTGGCGGGACGGTCAAGTCCCGTGCCCGTCACGGAGTCCGTCCGTTGCGGGCGGAGTCGGCGCGCCTCGGCATCCGCGGCGCGGCGGCCTGAGCGCCGCTCCCACGGCGGAATGCCGCGCCGACACCTTGCGGGGGCCACGGCCGCACGCCGTGGCGCCGTTGAGACATGTCGCAGGTGTGACACCAGAGGCCAGTGACATGCTCACCGCCACAGCAGATTCTGTCGGACATCGCGTGACTCGCAGCTGTACGAGAGGTGCTTGGCTGATGGCATGGATCCGCCTGACGGCGGCGATATCGACAGGATTGCTGCTGGCCGCCGGAGGCGTACCTGCCGCCTCCGCCCAGACGCCCCAGGAGACCGCGGCGCGACCCGCCGACGGCCAGGGCGCGCCGCCCGTGACCGTACGCCTGGTGACCGGCGACCGCGTGACGGTGTCGCCGGGGGCCGACGGCCGCCGCGCCGCCTCGGTCGAGCCGGGGCCCGGTCGTGAGGGCATCGTCTTCCGCACGTACCAGGAGGACGGCGGCGACCTGACGGTGCTGCCGTCGGACGCCGCGGACCTGGTCGCCGCCGGGACGCTGGACCGGCGTCTGTTCGACGTCTCCACCCTGATCGCCCAGGGCTACGACGAGGCCGGCACCTCCGCGCTGCCGCTGATCGTCTCCGCCTCCCCGCGCGGCGGCGTGGCCCGGACGACCGCGAAGAGCGAGAAGGCCGCGGCCGCCGTCGCGGACCGGGTCGCCGCGTTCAACGAGGCGTCGGCCCCGGCGCGGACCCTCGCCAGTATCGGCGCGCGGTCGCTGCGCGTCGCGGACGACGACCTCGGCGCCTTCTGGAAGGCCCTGAACCCGGGCGACGCCGAGGGCACCGCCCGCGCCGCCGCGACCCCGCGGGTCTGGCTGGACGGCCGGGTCGCGCCGGTGCTGGACCGCAGCACGGCGCAGATCAACGCGCCCGCGGCGTGGAAGGCCGGGTACGAGGGCCAGGGCGTGAAGGTGGCCGTGCTGGACACCGGCGTGGACGCCACCCACCCCGATCTGGCGGGCCGGATCGCGGAGGCGAAGGACTTCTCGGGCAGCGGGAACACCGTGGACCACTTCGGGCACGGCACGCACGTGGCGTCGATCGTCGGCGGTACGGGCGCGGCGTCCTCCGGTTCCCGCAAGGGGGTGGCGCCGAAGGCGGAGCTGCTGATCGGCAAGGTGCTCGGCGACGACGGCTACGGCTCGGAGTCGCAGGTCATCGACGGCATGGAGTGGGCGGCCGCCGAGCACGCCAAGGTCGTCAACATGAGCCTCGGCTCCGACGAGCCGACCGACGGCACCGACCCGATGAGCCAGGCCCTCGACACGCTGTCCGCCTCCGGCGGCACCCTCTTCGTCGTCGCGGCGGGCAACGCGGGCGAGAACGGGGACTCCACGATCGGTTCGCCCGGTGCGGCCGACGCCGCGCTGACGGTGGGCGCCGTGGACCGCGACGACTCCCTCGCCTCCTTCTCCAGCCGCGGTCCGCGCCTCGGCGACAAGGCCGTCAAGCCCGACGTGACCGCCCCCGGCGTCGGCATCGTCGCCGCGCGCGCGTCCGGCACCACCATGGGCGACCCGGTCGACGCGAACTACACGGCGGCGTCCGGCACCTCGATGGCGACCCCGCACGTGGCGGGTGCCGTCGCGCTGATCGCGCAGCAGCACCCCGGCTGGACCGCTCAGCAGTTGAAGGACGCGCTGATCAGCACCGCGCACACCGTGCCGGGCACGAAGGTGACCGAGCAGGGCGGCGGCCGGATCGACGTCGCCGCGGCCATGGGCGCGGTCACGGCCACCGGCAGCGTGCTGCTGCCGGCCGTCCAGCTGGGCGGCGACAAGCAGCAGTCGGCGACCCTGCACTACACCAACACCGGTGACAAGGCAGTGGACCTGAAGCTGAGCGTGGCCCTGGCCAACTCCGATGGCGTCGCCCTGACGGCCGGTGTCGTCGCGCCCGGCGCGAGCACCGTCCACCTCGCCCCCGGTGCCTCCGCCGACGTGCCGCTGTACACCGACCCGAAGGACGCCAAGCGCGGCGCCTACTACGGCTACGCCACCGCGACCGGCGCGGACGGCACCGTCCTCGCCCACACCACGCTCTCCCTGGTCGTGCACGCGCCGCAGCACCGGCTCACCGTGATCGCCCGGGACCGCGCGGGCAAGGTGCTGCCGGGCTGGCTGCCGACGATCTGGGGCCAGGACGGCTTCGTCTCGTACACCAGCGCCGACCCCGCGGTCGCCGTCGTCGAGGAGGGCACCTACCAGGTCGACTTCAGCACGTTGGACAACGCCTCGGACGGCCAGGAACTGGTCGAGGTGATCAACCCGCAGGTGAAGGTCTCCAAGGACACCACGGTGACGCTGGACGCCTCCAAGGTCACCCAGGTGCGGATCCGCACGCCCCAGCCCGCCGAGCAGCGGGGGATCCTCAGCTACCAGACGTACCGGCGCATCGAGGGCCACGGCCTGATCCAGGGCGTGATGTTCTTCGACGTCGCCAAGCGCATCTACGTCAGCCCGACCGCGCAGGTCACCGACGGCACCTTCGAGTTCGCCTCGCGCTGGCAGATGACGGCCCCGCAGTTGCGGGCGAAGGTGTCCGGCACCTCGGCGCCCTTCGTCCCGTACTACCTGCCGACCTCTCCGGTCTTCGACGACAAGGGCGTCCGGCTGACCGCGGTGGACGCCGGAGCGGGCACCGCCGCGGACCTCAAGGCCGCCCATGTGCGCGGGAAACTCGCTGTCGTCCGCTACGACTTCGGCAACGACGCCGAGTTGGCGAAGGCCGCCGCGGACGCCGGGGCCAAGGCGCTGATGCTCGTCATGCCCGAGGGTTTCTTCCCCTGGACCCGCTGGCAGCCGGAGGGCGACCGCCTCGCGCTGCCGGTCATGCGCGCCGGCGCGACGGAGGGCACCGACCTGCTGAAGCGAGCCGGTGAGCACACCACCACGGTGGACTTCTCCGGCACGGTGAAGAGCCCCTACCTGTACGACGTGATGCAGGTGTCCCAGCAGCGCGTCCCCGAGAAGCTGGTGTACACGGTCAGCGAACGCAACAGCGCGGTGGTGAAGGCCGCCTACACCCGCACCGGCGCCTCGGCCTGGGGGAGCGAGCAGCGTTTCGGCTGGCGCCCCTACCAGGAGTTCGCCTGGAACCAGTACACCCGTGACGTGCCGATGGGACAGCAGCGCACCGAGTACGTGACGGCCGGTGACACGTTGTGGAGCCACACCGTGCACCACGACACCGTCATGGACCGCGACCTCGAGCTGGGCGTCGGCATGAAGGACGCCGCCCACACCTACCGGCCCGGACAGCACACCGCGGAGAAGTGGTTCGCGGGGCCGGTGCGCCCGTCGGTCCCGCACGGTGTGACGGGCTGGCCCGGCTCGGTGCGCAACGGCGACACCTTGTCCCTGTACATCCCGGAATTCACCGACTCCCAGTCCGGCCACTGGTCGTTCGCGGAGGCCAGTTCGCTGGGTGGCGGTGTCGGCTCCGGTGCCGCGGTGTCCGCGGTGGGCGACCCGAGCGACGTGGCCCACGCCGAGGTGTACCGCGACGGCCGGCTCGTGGCGCAGTCCGGCACCGGGGCCTGGGGCGGATTCGAGGTGCCCGCGGGCAAGGCCGGCTACCGGCTGGACCTCACCACCGCCCGCACCTCCGCCGACTGGCAGTTCGGCACCGGCACCAGGACGTCCTGGACGTTCACCTCGGACACCGCGGCGACGGCCACGCTGCTGCCGCTGCTCCAGGTCGACTACAGCGCGCCGGTGGACCTCCGCAACGCGGTGGGTCCGCGCCGGTCGCACACGCTGGGTCTGAACGTACGGATGCCGGACGGCCTGGCCGCCCCGCACGGGGTCACGCTCAAGGTCGAGGCGTCGTACGACGACGGCCGTACCTGGCACACCGCCCGCACCGCGCGGGACGGCGGCACGCGGTTCACCGCCGCGGTCGAACGGCCGTCGGGGGTGCGCGGGGACGCGTACGTCAGCCTGCGGGTGACCGCGGTGGACGCCGCGGGCAACACCGTGCGGCAGACGGTCGACCGCGCCTACCTGCACCGCGGCCCCTCCTCGGGGCGGTGACGGCGGCCCCGCTCAACGGCTGAACGGCTGAACGACGGCGGGTGCCCGGGCGGAAGCCCCGGCACCCGCCGTTTGCTTGCCCGGTGGTGACTCGCGGTGCAAACTTCAACGGGCCGTTCCGCGTCTCGGGGCCGGCCGCGGCGAGGGAGGGGCACGGCATGCTGGAGGCGGCAGGTCTCACGGCGATCGAGGAGACGGTCTACCGGCTCCTGGTCGGGACCGCGACCGCGTCGGCCCAGGAGATCGCCGACGGGACCGGGCTCCCGCGCGACTCCGTCGAGGCCGTCCTCGCGGCCCTGCGCGGCAAGGGCCTCGCCAGCCCCACCGACCGCGATCCGCTGCACTACGCCGCCGTACCGCCCGACGTGGCGCTGCTGCCGCGGCTGCAGCGCAACGCCGACGCGCTCGACAAGGCCCGTACCGCCGTCACCGACCTCCTCGACAGCTACCGCAGTACGCGCCGCAGGCACGACCCCGGCCAGCTCATCGAGGTCATCACCGGAGCGGAGGCGCTGCGCCAGCACCTGCGGCAGATGCAGGACAACGCGTGCCACGAGATGCTCTGGTTCTGCAAAGCGCAGTACGTGGCGATGCCCTCGGGCAGCAACCGCGCCGAGTACGACGCCCTCGCCCGCGGGGTGCGCTACCGCGTCCTGTACGAGCAGGCCTTCTTCGACGACGAGGGGGCCGTCGACAACGTCGTGGAAGGTGTGCGCGCCGGTGAGGTGGCCCGGTCGGTCCCGCACCTGCCGCTGCGCCTGGCCGTGGCCGACCGCGCCATCGCCATCTGCCCGCTGGTCCCCGGTGGGCCCCAGGGCAGTCCCCAGGTGGCGACGGCCGCACTGGTGCGGGGCAGCAGCCTGCTGGAGGCGCTCATCTCGCTCTTCGAGCGCTACTGGGAGACCGCGGTCCCACTGAAGGTCAGCGCGTCCGGCGGGGTGGAGGGCAGCGACGGGGTCGTCGACGCCGACCCGCTGACCGAGACCGACCGCCGGCTGCTCTCGCTGCTCGTGGCGGGTGTCGCCGACAAGGCCATCGCGAGTCAGATGGGGCTGAGCAGGCGCACCGTGCAGCGCCACATCCAGCACATGATGACGCTCGCCGGCGCCGACACGCGGATGCAGCTCGCCTGGCAGGCCGCTCGCCGCGGCTGGCTCTGAGTCCCGCCGCTCCCAGGCGAACTGACTGCCCGTCAGTCCTGGTGGGTCACCGTCCGATGCGGGGCCGGCCGGGCGCCGGCCAGCCCGTACGGACCGGTCGCGGCGGCAGCCGGGCGGCGGGCCCGGGCCCCCTGGCATCGGCCGGAGCGTTCCGCCCTCGTCGCGGACTCGGCCGGTCGGCGGGGCGCTTGAACCATGAGCCGCGCGTCGTGCGCTCGCGCGGGTCGAGTCCGCTCACGGCCGCGGCCGTGCGGGCACGAGCGGGAGCGGTCCGCATCGCCGAAGTTCGCCGTCTCGATCGAAGGCCCTCACATGTACCGTCCGAATTCCGGGCCCACGGACGCGCTCTGACGGGGTCGCAGCCACGCGCCGGCGCGGCCATCGAGCGATCCGGGCGCAAGAGACATCCCATCACAGGTTCACAACATTGATGGGATGGATCCTTCGTTGACATCCCATGACGTGGGCCTCCGGTCGCGCCTTCTGGCGGATTTCTGCGGCACCTTGTCCCGACCCCTAGACAATCCCCTCGTGCCAACCCTATAAACATCCCATCTCTCTGTCAGCGACACCCAACCGTCGCATCGGTGTAACAACCCCGCTACGGGACCAGCGCGAGGAAGTACCCATGAGAATCAGAACCGCACTCGGCTCCACCGCGTCCGTCGTCTGTGCGCTGACGCTGCTCAGCGCGTGCAGCAGCGGCTCCGGCACCTCCGCCTCGTCGAGCGACAAGCCGCTCGTGGGCGTCGACTACCCACGGTCCGACACCGACTTCTGGAACTCCTACATCAAGTACACGCCCGACTTCGCGAAGCAGCTCGGCCTGTCCCTGAAGACCACGAACTCCCAGAACGACGTCGCCAAGCTCACCGCCAACGCGCAGACGTTCATCAGCCAGGGCGTCAAGGGCATCGCGATGGCGCCGCAGGACACCGCCGCCATCGCGCCGACCCTGGCCCAGCTGGAGGCGAAGAAGATCCCCGTCGTCACCGTCGACACCCGCCCCGACACCGGCAAGGTGTTCATGGTGGTGCGGGCCGACAACCGCGCCTACGGCGAGAAGGCATGCCAGTTCCTCGGCACGAAGCTCGGCGGCAAGGGCAAGGTCGTCATGCTGGAGGGCGGCCTCGACTCGATCAACGGCCGTGACCGCACCGAGGCGTTCAACGACTGCATGAAGAAGAACTACCCCGGCATCAAGGTGTTCGGCGAGGCCACGAACTGGGACGGCGCGGTCGCCGCGCAGAAACTGCAGACGGACCTGACCGCCAATCCGGACATCAAGGGCGTCTACATGGAGTCCAGCTTCGGCCTGTCCGGCACGCTGCAGGTGCTCAAGCAGAAGGGCCTGCTGGTGGATCCGAAGGACAGGAAGCACGTCTTCATCGTGTCCAACGACGGCATCCCCGAGGAGCTCAAGGACATCGCCGCGGGCAAGATCGACGCCACCGTCTCCCAGCCCGCCGACCTGTACGCCAAGTACGCCCTGTACTACCTCAAGGCCGCGATCGACGGGAAGACGTTCAAGCCGGGCAAGACGGACCACGACAGCACGATCATCCAGGTCCGTGACGGTCTGCTGGAGGACCAGCTCTCCGCTCCCCTGGTCACCGCCGACGGCGGGACCTACGGCGGCGTTCCCAGCGTCAAGAGCGACGACACGTCGCTGTGGGGCAACCACCTCGGCTGACCTTCCCGGTCAGGGACCCAACGGCTATCCAGAACAAGGCGGTTGAGATGAGCGACGGGGAGCGTACTGTCACCCCCGCGCCCGCCCCGGCGGACGACGGGCGGGCCCCCGCGGCCCCGCCCGTCGTCGAGGCGACGGGCATAGTCAAACGATTCGGCCCGACGGTGGCCCTGAACGGCGCCCGGATCACCGTCCGGCCCGGCGAGACCCACGCACTCGTCGGCCGCAACGGAGCCGGCAAGTCGACCCTCGTGTCCGTCCTGACGGGCCTGCACGCCCCCGACGAGGGGACGGTCACCTTCGGCGGCGACCCCGCACCGCGGCTCAGTGACCGCGACGCCTGGCGCCGGCGCGTCGCCTGCGTCTACCAGAAGTCGACGATCATCCCCACGCTGACCGTCGCCGAGAACCTCTTCCTGAACCGGCACCACCACGGCCCCCACCGGCTCATCAGCTGGACCGGCGTACGCCGCCGGGCCCAGGAGCTGCTGTCGGCCTGGTCGGTGGACGTCGACCCGCAGTCCCCGGCCGGCGACCTCGGCGTCGAGCAGCGGCAGTTCGTCGAGATCGCCCGGGCACTGTCCTTCGGGGCCCGGTTCATCATCCTCGACGAGCCCACCGCGCAGCTCGACGCGGCGGCGATCAACCGGCTCTTCGACCGCATCCGCGACCTGCAACGCCAGGGCGTGACCTTCCTGTTCATCAGTCATCACCTGCAGGAGGTCTACGAGATCTGCGACATGGTGACGGTGTTCCGCGACGCGGCGCACATCGTGACCGCGCCGGTCGCGGAACTGCCCCGCACCGAGCTGGTCGCCGCCATGACCGGTGAGGCCGCGGCGGACCGGCGCCAGGAGCGCACCGGCAGCCTGGACGCGAGCACCGTGCCCGCGCTGACCGTGCAGGGCCTGGGCAGCGACGACACCTACACCGACGTCACTTTCCGGGTCGGCGCCGGGGAGATCGTCGGCCTGGCGGGCGCCGCCGCCAGCGGGCGTACGGAGGTCGCCGAGACCGTCGTAGGACTGCGGGCCGCGGCGACCGGGGAGCTGGAGATCGCCGGGCGCCGGCCCCGGCCGGGCAGCGTGCCCGCCGCGCTCGCGGCCGGCGCCGGGTTCGTGCCGCAGGACCGGCACCACCAGGGCTTCGTGCCGGACATGTCGATCGCCGACAACGCGACCCTGTCCGTGCCCAGGCGGCTCGGCAGGAACGGCTTCCTCAGCCGCGGACGGCGCGACCGGCTGGCCGAGGGCATGATCGAGAACCTGGCCATCAAGACCCCCGGACCGGAGCTGCCCGTCTCCGCCCTGTCCGGCGGCAACCAGCAGAAGGTCGTCATGGCGCGCGCCCTGGCCGACGACCCCCGGCTGCTGGTCCTGATCAACCCGACCGCCGGCGTGGACGTGCGGTCCAAGGAGTTCCTCCTCGGCAAGGTCGAGGAGACCGCCGAGTCCGGTACCGGCGTGCTCATCGCCTCCGACGAACTCGATGACCTGCGCATGTGCGACCGGATCCTGGTGATGTTCCAGGGCCGGGTCACGACCGAGATAGCCCGCGGCTGGCACGACCACGACCTCGTGGCCGCGATGGAAGGAGTGGACCTCGATGCCTGAAACCGTCCTCGCGGACGCCGCCGCCAAGGCCGTCGACCCCGGGCACAAGCGCACCGCGCTGCTCGGCGGCCGGATCCCGCTGGCCCGGCTGCGCGATCTGGCGCTCGTTCCCGCGATCGTCGTCATCGCGGTCGTGGGCCAGATCGTCAACCCGGTCTTCCTGCAGGCCGACAATCTCATCAACGTCCTGCAGACCATGTCCGAGATGGCCCTGCTGGTCCTCGCCCAGACGATGATCCTGATCGTCAAGAAGATGGACCTCTCCCTGGAGTCCACGATGGGCCTGGCGCCGGGCGTCGCGGCCTGGCTGGTCGTGCCGGCCGGGGCAGGACACGGACTCGGCCTGCTCCCGGGCGCCTGGGCGGTCCCCCTCACCCTCGCCGTGGGCGCGCTCGTGGGTGTGATCAACTCGCTGCTCATCATCCGCTTCGGCCTCAACGGCTTCATCGTCACGCTCGGCATGCTGATCGTGCTGCGCGGCATCCTCACCGGCATCTCCGGCGGCCAGACCTTCTTCCAGCTGCCGCAGTCGATGCTCTACGCCGGCACCGCCGAATGGTTCGGCATGCCCGCCTCCATCTGGATCTGCCTGGCCCTGTTCGCCGTCGCGATCGTGGTGCTCGGCTGGACCAGCTTCGGCCGCTCCCTGTACGCCATCGGCGGCAACGTCGACGCGGCGAAGGCGGCCGGCATCCGCACCGACCGGGTGCTGTGGATCGTCATCGTCACCGGCAGCGTGCTCGCCGCCCTCGCCGGGCTGATGCTCTCCGGACGCCTGGCCTCGGTCGCCTCCGCGCAGGGCAACGGCTACATCTTCACCGTCTTCGCCGCCGCCGTCATCGGGGGCATCAGCCTCAACGGCGGCAGGGGCACCATGTTCGGCGCGTTCTGCGGCATCCTGCTGCTCTTCATGATCCAGAACGTGCTGACGCTGGCCGGTGTCCCCGCCCAGTGGATCGGCGCCCTCAACGGCCTGATCATCCTGGTCGCCCTCGCCATCTCCCGTATCACCGGCGGCAAGGTCCAGGAGTGACCCGGGCGGCCCACCGGCCGCCCCGCCTCCACCGCGTTCACGTCTCGTCGCAGGGGGAACCGTCTCCCCTGCCCCTCACAGGAGTTGCCGCCATGTCCTCCCCCGTGCCCCCGTCAGCCCGCATCATCGCCCTGGACGTCCTGGACGTGCGGTTCCCGACCTCCGAACACCTCGACGGCTCGGACGCCATGAACCCCGAGCCCGACTACTCCGCCGCCTACGTGGTCCTGCGCACCGACGCGGGCGACGGGCTGGAGGGCCACGCCCTGGCCTTCACCACCGGGCGCGGCAACGACGCCCAGGCCGCCGCCATCGCCACCCTCGCCCCGCACGTGGTGGGCCTCTCCGTGGAACAGGTCTGCTCCGACCTCGGCGCCTTCTCCCGCTCCCTGGTCCACGACCCCCAACTGCGCTGGCTGGGGCCGGAGAAGGGCGCCATCCACATGGCGACCGGCGCGGTCGTCAACGCCGCCTGGGACCTGGCCGCCAAGCGGGCGGGCAAGCCCGTGTGGCGTCTGCTGGGCGAGATGTCACCGGAGGAGCTGGTCGCGCAGGTCGACTTCCGCTGGCTGTCCGACGCCCTCACGCCCGAGGAGGCGCTGGAGATCCTGCGCCGGGCCGAACCTGGCCGTGAGCAGCGCATCGCCCGCCTCCTCGACCAGGGCTACCCCGCCTACACCACCACCCCCGGCTGGCTCGGCTACTCCGACGAGAAGCTGGCCCGCCTCGCCCGCGAGGCCGTCGCGGACGGCTTCACCCAGATCAAGCTGAAGGTGGGCGCCGACCTGCAGGACGACATACGGCGCCTGCGCACCGCCCGCGAGACCGTCGGCCCGGACATCCGCATCGCCGTCGACGCCAACCAGCGATGGGACGTCCAGCCCGCCATCGACTGGATGCGGGCGCTCGCCCCCTACGACCCGTACTGGATCGAGGAGCCGACCTCCCCCGACGACATCCTCGGCCACGCCGCCGTCCGCAGGGCGCTGAGCCCCATCAAGGTCGCCACCGGCGAACACATCGCCAACCGTGTCGTGTTCAAGCAGTTGCTGCAGGCCGGCGCGGTCGACATCGTCCAGATCGACTCCGCCCGCGTCGGCGGCGTCAACGAGAACATCGCCATCCTGCTGCTGGCCGCGAAGTTCGGCGTGCCCGTCTGCCCGCACGCCGGCGGCGTCGGCCTGTGCGAGATGGTGCAGCACCTGTCGATGTTCGACTACGTCGCCGTCTCCGGAACCACCGAGGACCGGGTCATCGAGTACGTCGACCACCTGCACGAGCACTTCGTCGACCCGGTCCGCATCGTCGGCGGCCACTACCTCGCGCCGACGCTGCCCGGACTGAGCGCACAGATGCACCCCGCCTCCCTCAAGGAGTACAGCTACCCCGACGGCCCGGTCTGGTCCGCCCGTGTCTGAACCGCTGCCCCTGGTCGACGCCCACCACCACGTGTGGGACCTGGACCGCCGGCCCCAGCCATGGCTCGACGAAGCGGGCCACGAGCCCATCCGCCGCAGCCACGGCATCGAGGACCTGCGACGGGCCGCCGACCGGCCGCTGGCGGGACGCCGGCTGACGAGCACGGTGGTCGTGCAGTGCGTCACCTCCGTGGCGGAGACGGCGGAGCTGCTCGACCTCGCCGCCCAGGACCCGCTGGTCGGCGCGGTGGTCGGCTGGGCGGACCTGACCTCCCCCGCGGTCGGCGACGTACTCGACGAACTGCGCTCCGGGACCGGGGGCGGGTATCTGCGGGCCCTGCGCCACCTGGTGCAGGGCGAGTCGGACCCGGAGTGGCTGCAGCAGCCGTCCGTCGAGCGGGGCCTGCGCGCCGTACAGCACCGGGGTCTCGGCTACGACGTGCTCATCCGCAGCCACCAGTTCGGCCAGGCGATCCGCCTCGCCCAGCGCTTCCCGGACCTCCCGCTCGTGCTGGACCACGCGGGCAAACCGCCCATCGGACAGCCCGCGTTCTCCGACTGGGTGCGCGAGGTGCGCGTGCTGGCGGGCCACCCGCAGGTGCGGTGCAAGGTCTCCGGACTGATCACCGAGGCGGACCACCGCACCTGGACGACCGACGACATCCGCCCCGTCTGGGACGTCCTGCTGACCGCCTTCGGTGCCGAGCGGCTGATGTTCGGCTCCGACTGGCCCGTCTGCGTGCTCGCCGGAGGCTGGTCCCGCTGGGCGGCCACCGTCGAGCACCTGCTGGACGACGGCTCGCCGCACGAGAGGCACGCGGTGCTCTGCGAGACGGCGACCGCCTTCTACCGCCTGTCCGACCACGAGAACCAGAAGTAAGGAGAGGACTGCGTGCTGCTGACCGAACTGCTGCACCCCGGCATCCTCGAAGCACTGGCCGGAGCCGGGCACGGTGCCCGTGTCCTGCTCGCCGACGGCCACTACCCCGCCAGCACCGCCGTCGGCGAACGAGCCAGAACCGTCCACCTCAACCTGGCACCCGGCACTCTCGACGTCACCACCGTCCTGGACGTGCTCCTGCGCGCCCTGCCCGTGGAGTCGGCGCAGGTGATGGTGCCCCCCGAGGGCGAGCCGGAGCCGGCGGCCGTCGCCGAGTACCGCTCCCGACTGGCGCCGGTGCCCGTCGACGCACTGGGCCGCTTCGCGTTCTACGACGCCGCCCGCTCCCCCGACCTGGCCCTCGCCGTCGTCACCGGCGACACCCGTACCTACGCCAACCTGCTGCTGACCATCGGCGTCCGCGCGGAAGGGACCCTGACCCCACGATGACCCTCGCCGTCCGATACACCTCGGCCCGCACCCTGGACACCGCCCCGGCCGCCGCCTCCGAGCCTGGCCCCGGCGAAGTGGAACTCGCCCCCGCCTACGTCGGCATCTGCGGAACCGACCTGCACATCTTCCACGGCGACATGGACGCCCGGGTCGCCGCGCCCGCCGTACTGGGACACGAGATGGCGGGCAGGATCGTCCGCGTCGGGCCCGGCGTCGAGGGCTGGCGGCCCGGAGACGCGGTGACCGTGATGCCCCTGCGCTGGGACGGCACCTGCCCCGCCTGCCGCGCCGGCCAGCAACACGTCTGCCAGCACCTGGACTTCATCGGCATCGACTCCCCCGGCGCCATGCAGCAGCGCTGGACCGTGCCCGCCTCCACCCTCGTCCGGCTGCCCGACACCCTGCCCCTGGACCAGGCCGCGCTCGTCGAGCCGACCGCGGTCGCGGTGCACGACGTGGGCCGGGCGGCGGTGAAGGACGGCGAGAAGGTCGTCGTGGTCGGCGGCGGACCCGTCGGCATCCTCATCGCCCTGGTCGCCCGCGCCGCCGGCGCCGAGGTGCGCGTGGCCGAACTCAACGCCCACCGCAGGCTGCTGGCCGAGGAGTTGGGCCTGAGCACGTGGGACCCGGCCGCCACCGACATCACCGCACTCGTCCAGCGGTGGACGGGCGAGGCGGGCGCGGACGTCGCCTTCGAGGTCTCCGGCGCGGCGGCCGGTGTGGAGACCGCCGTCGACGTCCTCGGCGTGCGCGGCCGGCTGTGCCTGGTCGCCATCCACCCACGGCCCCGCGAGATCAACCTGCACCGCTTCTTCTGGCGTGAACTCGCCCTCGTCGGGGCCCGGTTGTACGACCGCGGCGACTTCGAGCGGGCCGTAGCCCTGGTCGCCGACGGCACGATCCCCGCCCAGCGCCTGATCACCAAGATCGTGCCGCTGACCGAGGCGCCGGCCGCCTTCGAGGCGCTGGAGAGCGGCGGTGACGTGATGAAGATCCTCTTGGACTGCACCGACGACGCCCAGGGAGCCGCCGTATGAGCGCCTTCGACCTCACCGGGAAGCTCGCCGTCGTCAGCGGTGCCCGTCGCGGCATCGGTCAGGCGATGGCCCGTGCCCTCGCCCGGGCCGGCGCCGACATCATCGGTGTCAGTGCCCACCTGGAGGAGTCCGGCAGTCAGGTGGAGAAGGAGGTGCTGGCCGCCGGGCGCTCGTTCGAGGCGATCCGCACCGACTTCGCCGACCCCGACGCCGTCCGCGTTCTGGGCGAGAACCTCGCCGGGCGCGAACGCCCGGTGGACATCCTCATCAACAACGCGGGCACCATCCGCCGCACGCCGGCCGCCCGGCACAGCGACGCGGACTGGGAGTTGGTGCTGCAGGTCAACCTCACCGCGCAGTTCGCGCTCACCCGGGCCGTGGGCGCCACCATGGTGGCCCGGGGACACGGCAAGGTCGTCTTCACCGCCTCCCTGCTCAGCTACCAGGGCGGCATCACCGTCCCCGGCTACACCGCCGCCAAGCACGGCATCGCCGGACTGACCAAGGCACTGGCCAACGAGTGGGCGCCGCACGGCGTCAACGTCAACGCCATCGCCCCCGGCTACATCGCCACCGACAACACCCAGGCCCTCCAGGACGATCCGGCCCGCAGCAAGGCCATCCTGGAGCGCATCCCCGCCGGGCGCTGGGGCACCGCCGACGACCTCGCCGGCGCCGTCGTCTTCCTCGCCTCCCCCGCCTCCGACTACGTCCACGGCATCACCCTGCCCGTCGACGGCGGATGGCTCGGCCGGTGACCGCCGGCCTGGCCTGCGTACTGGCGGGGTCGCGGCTCCTGCCCGTGCTCACCGTGGCGTCCGTCGCGAGTGCCGGCCCCCTGGCCGACGCACTCGCGGCGGGCGGCGCCCGCTGCGTGGAGGTCACCTTCCGCACACCGGACGCCGACCGGGTCGTGAAGGGAACCCGTCCGCCCTGCTCGCCCGCTTCCTGCGCGACACCGCCGCCGACGTGGTGATGCTCGCCGGCCGCTACACCCTCCTCGACCATTCGGCCCTGGACGACGTCCTGCCCGCCGCACAGGAACACGGCAAGGCCGTCGTCGCCGTCGGCGCCTTCAACTCCGGCCTGCTCGCCGAGGACCGGCCCGCCGAAGGCATGAAGGACGACTACCAGGCCGTCCCACCCGCACTCGTCGACCGCGCCCGTGCCATCGCCGACGTCTGCCAGGCCCACCGCGCCACCTTGCCCGCCGCCGTCGCCTTCCCCCCACTCATCCCAGCGTCGTCAACGTCACGCTCGGCATGCGCGACCCCGGACAGGTACGGCGCAACGCGCGGCTGCACCAACAGCCCATACCCCAGGAGCTCTGGCACGACCTGCGCGACCAAGGGCTCCTCCGCGCCGAGATCCCCTTCGCGCCCGACGAGCGGAGTCAGCCGTGTCCCTGACCGACAAGGCGATCACCCAGATCCGCCAGCTCATCGCCTCCGGGGTGCTGCCTCCGGGCGCGAAGCTGCCCCCCGAGCCCGAGCTGGCCGCCCAGCTCGGGCTCTCCCGCAACCTCGCGCGCGAGGCGGTGAAGGCGTTGTCCGTGGCGCGCGTGCTGGAGATCAGACGGGGCGACGGCACGTATGTCACCAGCCTGCAGCCGAGCCTGCTGCTCGAGGGCCTCGGTGGCGCGGTGGAACTGCTCCAGGGCGATCCCGGTGCCGTACTGGACCTCATGGAGGTGCGGCGTCTGCTCGAGCCCGCCGCCACCGCCCTGGCCGTCGCCCGGCTGTCGGACGACAGGCTGGCGGAGGTGAAGCGGCATCTGGACGCCATGCGCGAGGCGCGCGACGACGTCGAGCGTCTCAACGCGCACGATGTGGCGTTCCACCGCGCCATCGTGGACGTCACCGGCAACGAAACGCTGATCACCCTGCTGGAGGGCATCTCGGGCCGCACCCTGCGGGCCCGGATCTGGCGTGGTCTGGTGGACACCCGGGTGGCGGCCCGTACGCTGGCGGAACACGAGGCGATCTACGCCGCACTGGCCGACCGTGACGCCGTGCTGTGCCATGCCGCGGCCCTGGTGCACGTCAACAACACCGAGCAGTGGCTGCGGGAGCACCTGGAGTTCACGGAGGCCTTGCCGGTGACGGGATCCCCTGGATGAGGCCGAGTTGTCCGCGCCGCCGCAACGGTGCGAGAGGGACTGCCCGGACGGTTCTCCGTCCGGGCAGTCCCCCGGTTCGCCGCCATCACACCCCTGTCACTGGGCGGTGAAGGTCCACAGCAGATTGGTGCTGCTGCCGTAGCCCCACTGCTTGGTGACGGAGCCGGAGGCCACGTTCCCGCCGCCGTCCAGGACGAGGCCGGTGGCCCGGTTGGCGATGGTGCACATGCCCTCGCCGCGGTGGGTGACCGTCCACTGCTGGTTGTCGCTGCCGTTCCACGCCGCTTGCTGGGCCGGGGAGCCGTTGGACGTGGCGCCCCCGCCGTCGGCGACCATGCCGTTGGTGCGGTTGACCAGCTTGTAGTAGCCGCCGCCGACCTCCACGAGCTGCCACTGGAGGTTGGGGCTGCCGTCCCAGGTGTACTGCTTGAGGTTGGATCCCGACGCGACGTTTCCCCCGCTGTCCAGGGCCAGACCGTCGGTGACGTTGGTGATGCGGAAGTAGGCGGCCGGATCGAACTGCACCTTCAGGGAGGTGATCTGGTCGTTCTGGCCGGTGACCCTGAGGTCGGGGTTGTCGGCGGTGAAGGTCCAGGAGGTGCCGGTGAAGTTGTCACCGCTGTAGGCGACGATCTGGTTCCCGGCCGCCGGCCTCAGGGAGGAGATGCTCTGGGGGTCCACCCCTGCCAGCTGCAGCTGCTCTGCCGTGTAGGTGCCGGGATCGAGCACCGCGTAGTTCCCGGAGAAGTTGACGTCCTGGTAGACCACGGCACCGACCGCCGGCCGCAGCGGGGGGATCGGGCCGGAGAAGCCGAGCTTGAGGACGTAGGCGCCCGCGGTGAACGGCGCCGAGGAGGGCAGCGTCACGGTCAGCCCGGAGGAGTCCTGCGTCGGCGCGGCGAGGTTGATGTAGGTGCCGGCGGTCGAGTCGAGCAGCTTCACCGACGTGAGCGAGGAGAGGTTGATGCGGTCCGAGCCGAGCGTCTTGATCTTCAGTGAACTGCCGGGCCAGCCCAGCACGGTGGCGTACAGCACCGTGTTGCCCTTGCCGCGGGTGAAGCGGATGTCCTGTGCGGTGCCGACGAGCGGGGCGGTGAACGAGCCGCCGCCCATCCGGGTCGGGCCCTCGCCGTACTGCGTCCAGGCACGCGTCGCGTACATCGACTCCCCGAAGCGCTTCAGGTAGTCGCCGATGCCGAGCAGCACGTCCTTCTGACCCTGGGGGATCGTGCCGTCGGCCATCGGCGCGATGTTCAGCAGCATGTTGCCGTTCTTGCTGACCCGGTCGATGAGGGAATGCAGCATCTGCTGGGTGCTGTAGTAGCCGATGCCCTGCGTGTAGCACCAACTGGAGCTGGAGATGCTGTCGTCGGTGAGCCAGTAGGGCGCGGTCCGGTCGGCCGGCCCGCCGCGCTCGTAGTCGAAGACCTCGCCGTGGCCGTTGAAGCCGTCCTTGTAGGTGGCGACGACCTCTTTGCCCCAGGAGTTGGCCTGGTTGTAGTAGTACGACAGGAAGTTCAGGCGCTGGGTCTCGTCGACCTTGTTCAGGTCGAAGTCCTCCCAGAGGATGTCCGGTTGGGCGCGGTCGACGACTTCCTTGAGCTTGTCGTACCAGAGCTGGTTCTCGGCGGTGGAGCCCAGCTGTCCGTAGAGCTTCTTCAGGCTGGGGTCGGTCTGGGCGGGCACGTGGTCGTAGTACCCGTTGAAGTTGTACGCGTGGTGCATCGCCACCAGCAGCTTCAGGTTCCTGGCCCGGATCGCCGTGGTGAACAGCTTCAGCAGGTCGAGCTTGGGGCCCTTGGCGACCGAGTTCCACTCGTTGACCTGCGAGTCCCACATGGAGAATCCGTCGTGGTGCTCCGCGACGGGTCCCGCGAACTTCGCCCCGGCGTCGACGAACAGCTGGGCCCACTCGTCGGGGTCGAAGTTCCCGCCGGCGGACTTGAGTCTGGGTGCGAACTGGGTGAAGTGGCCCGACTTGTCGTTCGCTCCGTTGATGAAGTTGTGGTACGGCCACACCGAGGGGTCGCCGTAGGTCGCGATGTGGTGCGTGTTGGCGTTGCTCCCCGCTATGTACATGTTGCGGGGGTACCACTCGCTGTCGTACGCGGGGACGCTGAAGACGCCCCAGTGGAAGTAGATGCCGAACTTGGCGTCCTGGAACCACTCCGGGGCGGGCGGGTGCTGGTTCACCGAACCCCAGGACGGGGTGTAGGTGCTGGGAGCGGCCTGCGCGCTGCCGGCGCCGAACACTCCCCCCGCGACGGCCGCCGCGGCCACGCAGGTGGCGCCGGCGAGGAACTGACGTCTGTTGATCGAACTGGGCATGGGGCATCCCTGTGTCGGACGGAGGCAGACGGAAGAGGTGGGGACCCGGCGCGACAGTCACCACCCGTTGCGCCGGTTGTTACGGAAGAAGGTCCGCCATGTGTCCTCGCCATGTCAACGGGTGTGCAGGGATGAAAACAGGCTTTCACTTGGGGTTTCGTACCGATATAAGCGGTCTGGTGCCATTTATTCACCGGCAAACATACAATGTTTCGGGGTCGGACAGGGCTTCACCGGTATCTCGCACGCACCATGTGGCGGCGGCACATACCGACGGCGGACCCTCGGCGGCCTCCCCGGTATGATCGGCGCCACACTCGACGCGCCGCCCCGGTCACTCGCGCACCGGACCACAACGCGCGCTCACGGAAGGAGCTCACGTTGTCCCTGACAGACAGGGCCATCGGGCAGATCCGTGAGCTCATCCGCTCCGGCGCACTGCCGCCGGGCGCGAAGCTGCCCCCGGAGCCGGAGCTCGCCGCGCAGCTGGGCCTCTCCCGCAACCTCGCCCGCGAGGCGGTCAAGGCACTGGCCGTGGCCCGGGTGCTCGAGGTGCGGCGAGGTGACGGCACCTACGTGACCAGTCTCCAGCCCAGCCTGCTGCTGGAGGGACTCGGTGGCGCCGTGGAGCTCCTCCAGACCGACACGGGCGCCCTGCTGGATCTCATGGAGGTCCGGCGGCTGCTCGAACCGCTCGCCACCGGACTGGCTGCCGCCAGGATCACTGACGACCAACTGGCCGAGGTCAAGGGCCACTTGGATGCGATGCGGGAGGCGAGCGACGACGTGGAACAGCTCAACGTCCATGACGCGGCCTTCCACCGCTCGGTCGTGGCGGCCACCGGCAACGAGAGCCTGCTCACCCTGCTCGAGGGCATCTCGGGCCGTACCCTGGGCGCCCGGATCTGGCGGGGCCAGTTGGACGACCAGTCCGCCGGGCGGACTCTCGCCGAGCACGAGGCGATCTACAACGCCCTCCGCACTCGCGACGCCGCGGTGAGCCAGGCCGCGGCCCTGCTGCACGTCAGCAACACCGAGCACTGGCTTCGCGAGCACCTGCGATCGAACACCGCAGAGGCATAGCGAACGGGGGCCGGTTCCCGGCCGGGCTCGGCGCCGCGCCGGGCCGAGCCCGTCAGTTCGTCAGGCGCCAGCGCTGGTTCGCGCCGGCCGTGCAGGTCGGCGACGACTTCGAGGCCGACATGGCCACGATCGGCACCGACGCGACCACCCAGGCCTGGTGGAAGCTCACCGACCCCTGCCAGGAGGCCTGGGCCGATACCGGCACCGGGGGCCGCTGGTCCGACCTGACCGAGATCTGGCATCTGCACCCGTCGGAGGGGGACGCCCGGTGAAACCTCCACGAGTCGGCGCGCCCGGCGAGGAGCGTGCCGCAGTCCGCACGGAGGACGGCCGGCTGCTCGACCTGTCCCCCCTGACCTCCGACATCGACGGCGCCTTCCTCGCCTCGGACGGTGCCGCCCGGGCCCGGGCGGAGGTCGCGGCGGGAAGTCCGCCCGAGCTGGACCCGGACGGTCTGCGGACCGGTGACCCTCTCGGCCGCCCTGGCAAGATCGTCTGCGTCGGCCCGAACTACCGCGACCACGCCGCCGAGACCGGCGCGGCGATCCCCCCGCGGCCCCCGGTGTTCATGAGGGACCCCGGCACGGTGAGCGGCCCGTACGACGAAGTGCCGATCCCCCGCGGCTCCGTGAGGACGTACTCGTCGCAGTGGGACCTGGGCAAGTCCTGCCAGACGTTCAACCCTCTCGGACCGTGGCGGGTGACCGCCGACGAAGTGGGCGTCAACCCCGGCACCGCCGACACCCCTTGGGTGACCCGGCTCCTGGACGCCGCCGACGACCCGGAGGCGGAACGCGCGGCCCTCCAGGCACGCCAACCCCTGGGCCGCCTGGTCACCGCGGACGAGGTGGCGGCGGCCGTGGTCCACCTGGCGAGCCCCGCCGCGGCCTCCGTCACCGGCATCGCCCTCGCCGTCGACGGTGGCGTGCAGGGACCACGGCTGCGCCCGGCGGCCGGCTCATGAGAACGACCACGCTGGGCACCACCGACGTCAGGGTCACCGAGCTGTCGTTCGGGGCCGCCGGCATCGGCAACCTCTTCCGCCCGGTCTCCGACGAGGCCGCGTCCGCCGCGGTGGAGGCGGCCTGGGAAGCGGGCGTACGCACCTTCGACACCGCCCCGCACTACGGACTCGGGTTGTCCGAGCGCCGCCTGGGCGGCGCGCTGCGCGGCCGGGACCGCGACGCGTACACCGTCTCCACCAAGGTCGGGCGGCTGCTCGAACCCCACCCGGAGGGTGGCCGTGGCGACGATCTCGCCCAGGGCTTCGCCGTGCCCGACACGCACCGCCGCGTCTGGGACTTCAGCTCCGACGGCGTCCTGCGCTCCCTGGAAGCGAGCCTGGACCGCCTCGGCCTGGACCGTGTGGACATCGCCCTGCTGCACGACCCGGACCACCACGCCGAGCAGGCCCTCACCGAGGCGTACCCGGCGCTGGAACGGCTGCGCGGTGAAGGCGTCGTCAAGGCGATCGGCATCGGGGTGAACCAGTGCGCGCTCCCCGCCCGCTTCCTGCGCGAGACCGACATCGACGTCGTGCTGCTCGCCGGCCGCTACACCCTGCTGGAGCAGGAGGGGCTCGCGGAGGTACTGCCGGAGGCCGCCGCCCGCGGCAGGAGTGTCGTCGTCGGCGGGGTGTTCAACTCGGGTCTGCTCACCGACCCCGAACCCGGGGCCATGTACGACTACGCGCCCACCCCGCCACAGGTACTGACCCGGGCCCTGCGCATGAAAGCGGCCGCCGACCGCCGCGGCGTACCGCTGCGCGCAGCCGCTCTGCGCTTCCCGCTCGGCCATCCGGCGGTCGCGAGCGTGCTGTCCGGCGCGCGTTCCGCCGAGGAGGTCCGGGACACGGTGGACCAGATGCGGCGAACGGTACCGGCCGCGCTCTGGGACGAACTACGCGCCGAGGACCTGCTGCCCCCGCACGTCCCCGTCCCTGCCGCCGCACCGGAGTCGTGGAGGGATCGCCATGGAGACGAGCACCGCTGAGGGCGTCATCGACGCACACCACCACGTGTGGGACCTCTCTGTCCGCGACCAGGACTGGCTCACCGGACAGGAACTCGCCCCGCTGCGGCGCGACTTCCTGCTCGCCGATCTGGAGTCCGAGGCCCGGGCCGCAGGCGTCACGGCGACCGTCCTGGTCCAGACGACCGACGTGCCGGAGGAGACGCCCGAGTTCCTGGCGTTGGCGCAGGGCAGCGACCTGGTGGCCGGCGTCGTGGGCTGGACCGACCTGACCTCCCCGGATGTCGCCCGCGCGCTCGCGGCGCTGCGGGAGGGGCCGGGAGGTGAGTACCTGGTGGGCATCCGCCATCAGGTACAGGGCGAATCCGATCCTCGCTCGCTGATGCGGCCGGACGTGCTGCGTGGGCTCGCCGCGGTGGCCGAGGCGGGGCTCGTGTACGACCTGGTCGTCAGGCCCCACCAGGTCGCGGCCGCGTGTGAGTCCGCCCGCCTGCCTCCCGGCCGCACGTTCGTACTCGATCACGCGGGCAAGCCCCCCATCGCCTCGGGCGAGCTGCGGCCGTGGGCGGACGCGGTGCGCCTGCTGGCCGCACTGGCCAACACCGTCTGCAAGCTCTCCGGCATGGTGACCGAGGCCGACTGGGACCGGTGGAGCGTCGAGGACCTGCGGCCGTACGCGGAACCCCTTGTGGTGGCCACCCCTTCTTGCCCGCCGGCCACACGTCCAGCCACTCGCCGTAGTCGGCCGCCTTTTCCAGCAGCTCGGCGATCTGGGTGAAGCCCTCCGTGTCGTACAGAGGCGCCGCGCGCCGCCACAGCACCCGGATCGGCGAGGAGCCCGGCAAGGGCGGCGTCGACGGCCCGGCGCAACCCTCCGCGGTCGAGCAGCGCCTCGAAGGCATCCATGGTCACCACGAACCCGGGCGGCACCGGAGCACCGGCCCGGGTCATCACGATGAGCGCGGCGCACTTGCCGCCGAGCCTGCCCGTCCCGGCCTCGGCAGAGCTGTGAACGCGAGGGTGTACGGAGAGTTCACGCGCCTCTCACTCCCTGCCACGGACTTCACCGCATGGCCGTCAGGCCGTTCCGGCCGTGCCCCGTTCCGCGAAGGCACAGCCAGCCCCCTGAAGGCCAGCCCATGACGCCCCACGCCCTCCCGCAGCGGGTCATGGCGCCCGGCGGATGCCGTGGTGCGGCCGGCGTCGGAACTGCGGGCGGCGCTGCGACACCCTGCGTGACATCGCCGACCGGATCGACGAAGGGCTGCGCCGATGGCGGCCCGGCGGCCGCCGGGCCGGAGTCTTCGCACACCTGAACCTCGACACTGGGCGGCTGACCTGGATCAACGCCGGCCACCCGCCGCCGCTCCTGATCCGCGTCCTGCACGTCGCCCCACGCCCGCCGGCGCGGCGAGGAGGGCTTCAGGGCGTGGGTGGAGGGCCCCATGCAGGCCGCCGACTCCACGATCTGCCTCCGCTCCGGCCGAGCGGAACGATCTGCATCACCGGCTCCTCGCGTCAGTGCGGTTCGAGGTGGTGGGCGAAGGCCGCGACCAGGGACGGGTCGTTGAAGGCGGTGATTCGGGCGATGCGGTCTGCGCGCTGGGTCAGGACCTGGATGCCGTACGGTTCGTACCGACCGCCGCCCGCGTGCTTGTGGACGACGAGGGCCGGCTGACCGTTGGCACGGGTGGGGGCCATTCGCCACAGGTGCGGGCGCAGGACGCGGGCGGACAGGAAGCCGATGACGGCTTGACGGCCGGTGAACCAGGTCGGGGTCGGGGGCATCTCCAGCTCGACGTCGGCGCGCAGCAGGTGCACCAGTGCGTCGGGGTCGGCGCGGGTGAAGGCGTTGACATAGTCGTCGAGGAGGCCGCGCTGGGTCTCCTGGTCCGGCTCGGCCAGGTCGTCGGCGACCGGTCCGGCATCGGCCAGGCGGGCCCGGGCGCGGCGGAGCGCGCTGTCCACGGCAGCGGTCGTGGTGTCCAGGATCTCGGCCACCTCGGCCGTCCGGAACCCGAGCACGTCGCGCAGGGTCAGCACGGCGCGCTGGCGGGCGGACAGGAACTGCAGTGCGGCGATGAACGCGAGGCGCACTCCCGTCCGCGTGGCCACGATCGCCGCGGGGTCGCCGACGCCGAAGCGTGCGTCCGGCGACGGCTGGAGC
The DNA here is from genome assembly GCF_042894765.1 of Streptomyces sp. NPDC001507. NCBI lineage: Bacteria > Bacillati > Actinomycetota > Actinomycetes > Kitasatosporales > Streptomycetaceae > Streptomyces > Streptomyces sp. NPDC001507. The sequence continues at coordinate 236,918 of NZ_JBIAVV010000013.1, read as the reverse complement.
CAGGGCACTGCCGGCTCGCGGGGAGCCACCGCCACACGGTGATCGTCCGACGGCGCGCCCAGTCCCGATGGAAGAGGCCGCCGGGATCGCGTCTCCAAGGCCGTCAGGCAGGCCATGGTGGCGATCTTGTACAGCCACCGCCGCATCGAGGAACGGCCTTCGAAGCCGTCAAGCGCGCGCCACGCCCGTAGATAGGTCTCCTGGACCAGGTCTTCGGCGTCGTGGATCGAGCCGAGGAGTCGGTAGCAGTGCGCGAGCAGTTCTGGCCGGAACTGCTCGGCCAGAGCGGTGAACTCGGCGTTCGACGGCATCATGGGTTCTCCTCGGAGTGCGGCGGGGCCACCGTGCGCGTGGATCAGTCGATCGGGTTCAGCCCTGCGCCGTCGACCCGGTACTCCGGACCGCTGTCCGGGGCCTCGGCGAGCTCCACCACAGCCTTGCCGATCTGTTCCAGGGTGAGGATCGGCTGCCGTCCTTCGACGAAGGTTTCACGGGCTACGCCGGCACGCGCGGCGTAGCCCGTGACCCCTGCATCGCCCACCCCGCCGACCGGAGTCATGTTCGGCAGGAGTGTGACGAACCGGATGCCGAGCCCGGCCCGCTGCGACTCCTCGGCGCCGTACTGGCGCAGGTACCGGACGGCGGCCTTGGCACTGGCGTATCCGCCGCTGAGTGGGGAACCGCCCAGCGCGGCTCCGCTGGACATCGAGAGCACGACGCTGCCCGGCTTCAGCGGCGCTCGCAGAGCAGCCCCGGTCCAGGCGAAGACGTGCCGTGTGTCGACCTCCCAGTTGCGGCTGAAGGTCTCCCAGGTCTGCTCATGCACGGGCGCCATGTGGGGCGTTGCCCCGGCGTTGAGCACGAGGAGACCGGGCCGGTGGGTACGGATCACCTCCTCGGCGAGGGCTTCGCCGACGGCATCGGCGGCGACGGGCGTGAACATCGGGCCGAGCTCGCCGCGTACGGCGTGCAGCTCCTGTCCGTTGCGGGCGATACCGATGACATGGGTGCCACAGGCCACGAGCGCGGCGGCGATCGCGCGCCCGAAGCCGCGGCTCGCACCGGTGACGACGGCGGTCTGGAGGTGATCTGGCATCGGAGGCTCCACGTGCTGGTCGGGTTCGGTCGCCAATCAAGACCAGCGGGAGGAGGGAAAACCGTCGTCCCAGCGGAAGAATCTTTCGACGGCGCGGACGGCTCGCCTCCCGCGCCGTCCTCGAACGGGACACCGCCCGCACCGCCCGGACACCGGTGAACTGGCCGCCGGTAGGCGTGCTCGTAGCGGATCACCTCGCGCACCTGCTCGCCGCTGGGCGGGTCCAGGTCGCACAGCCGATTGAGCCCGCGGCGTACGAGGACGCGGTGGACGGTGGCGGGCGCGACGGTGATGCCGTGCAGTCGCTGGAGGACCGCAGCAAGGCGGGCGGGCCCGTGCTTGGTCCGGCGCCGCAGCGCCTCGATCAGATCCGCGACGTCTGCCGCGGTGCGGGCCGGGCTCGTGGCGGGCCGGGAGGAATGGTCCACAAGCCCGGCTTCGCCGTGCGCGCACCAGCGGGCACAGCGCTTGGCCAGGCGCACTCACATGATCGACGACGCCTTCCGGCGTCAGCGGGGCGTTGGGATGTCCTGCCGTATCAGCGCGTCGAGGTACCGGCTCAGAGTGTCCGTCACCGGCGTCATGAGGTGTGCTGTGACGTCGTGTGTACGGTGATCGTGCACAGTCTCTTGGTTGCACGCGTGAGGGCGACATACAGGTCGCGCTCGCCGCCGGGGCGCGCTGCGGCGATCTCCTCCGGGGCGACGACGACGATCGCGTCGAACTCCAGGCCGCGTGCTTCGGAAGCCGGCACCAGGCGGGCCCACCGCTCGACATCGGCCGACGCCAATTCCTCGAGCCGGTCCTCCGCGCAGATCACGGCGAGCAGGTCGTCCGAGTGTGCTGCCGCCTGCGTCCGAAGCTCCCCGGCCACGGTGGTGGCGACGGAGTGCGGGCAGGCGGTGAGGTGGCGGGGAGGATCGCCGTGGCGGATCGACCGGCTCGGCGTGTGGCCGGGGGCGATCCGCGCCAGCAGGCCGTGGGTGCTCGCAAGGATCTCCTGGGTCGTGCGGTAGCTGACGGTCAACGTGTGCAGGGAGAACCGGTTGCCGAGATGCGGGCCCAGCGCCTGGGACCAGTCGCTTGCCGCCGTCGCAGGGCCCGCCTGGGCGAAGTCACCCACCAGCGTCATCGACCTGGCCGGACACCGGCGCATCACCATCCGCCACTGCATCGCGGTCAGTTCCTGGGCCTCATCGACCACGACGTGTCCGAACGACCGCTCCGGCAGTCCGTCCACCAGGGCCGCCGCCTCGTCCAGCAGCGGTACGTCGGCATCCGTCCACGGGGCATCAGGCGAACGCACCAGCCGGGACCGTTCGTCGCGGGCGAGTGAGGGCAGATGCCTGCCCACCGTGCGAGCGTCCGCCAGCAGGGTCCGCACGACCCCTTCGGGTGTCAGTCGCGGCCAGAGGGCCTCCACCTCTCGGTCGACGTGGGCGTCGCCCGAGAGGTCCGCGCGGACGGCGTCCGCGTCGAACACCTCGGCCGGATCCGCGGCCGGCGCGTCGTCGAACCCGAGAGCCCGCAGATCGGCCTCGGCCGCGGCATCGAGGTCCAGGCCCGTGCTCTCGGCGATCTCGACGTCGATATGTGCGAGGGCTTCGACGGCGTCGCGCTCCAGAGCATCCGTGACCGCGCGGATCAGGTGCTCCTTGAACACCTCCCGCGCACGGTTGTGCGCCAGACCGCTCGCCACCGCGGCATCCCGCGCCGCCGCGACATCTACGCCCTCCAGCCGGACCGCCTGCTGCCCCACCCGCACCACGAAGCCGCCGGCAGGTGCCTGCAGGGAGTGCACCAGACCGGCGAGCGCCCCGGCCAGCGCGGAACTCCCCTTGAGACGCGCGACATCGAACGACTCCACAGCTACGGGCGCCAACCCGGCCAGCTCCGCGCACGTCGCCAGGAGCACCTCGTTCTCCCCCAGCGAGGGGAGCACCTGGGAAACATATTCGAGGAACCGCGCGTTCGGCCCGAGCACCAGCACACCGCGCGCGGCCGCTCCCGGGAACGCGTACAGCACATACGCCGCCCGGTGCAGCGCCACCACGGTCTTGCCTGTACCGGGGCCGCCCTGCACCACCGTCACCCCCCGATGCGGGGACCGGACGATCGCGTCCTGCTCCGCCTGCAACGTCGCCACCGCCGCACGCATCCGCCCCGTGCGCTGTGCCTCCAGTGCTTCCCGCAGCGGACCGTCGCCGACGATGTCGCCGACTGCGGCCGGCGATCCGTCCAGGAGCTCGTCGCTCACCCCACGTACCGCACGGCCCTCGACCCGCAGATGACGCCGGCGCCGCAGTCCCATGGGGTGGACGGTCGTCGCCTCGTAGAAGGGCCGCGCCGCGTCCGCTCGCCAGTCGACGAGCAGTGGCAGGTCGCGGTCCCCCACGTGCAGGCCGAGCCGTCCGATGTGCAGGACTGTTCCGTCCGCGCCATCGACCCTGCCGAACGCCAACCCCTCCTCGGCCCCCTCCAGCCCGCGAATCCGACGTGCCAGACGCTCTGCGGCGACATCGCGCGCGTACACCTCGCCCGCGCTGTCGGAAGACGACCTCAGCACATCCGCCAGCTGGGCCCGTGCATCCGCCAATCGCTCATCGAGCAGCCGGTACATGGCGGCCAGGTGGGCCTGCTCCACCTCGACCTGTCCTGCGGCATCCTTGTCGAACTGCGGCAACAGCGGCCCTCCTCTGGACTCGGCCCTCCACTATGCAGCCAGATTTCCATGAAAGTAAGGCTTGACTTACTTGTCCGAGTCGGCCGCCGCGGCCGGTCCGCGGCCAGGGTCCAGGTCTGGGCAGCCTTCGGACACCGCCGGACATGAGGACCAGCACGCCGTTGTCGCCGCTGGAGCGGCACCAGCCTCATGAGACGACACAGCCAAGACTCTGCGCCGCTCTTGCTGACATGAGGCGGTGTCTGCCGCCGTCTCGCCGCTGTCATGAGGTGACACAGCAGCCCGAAAGAGTTAGGAGGGCCAGGTGGGTCTCCTGTGGCCTCGTCGAGTTCCTTGCCGCTGGCGAACTCGTCGCGGACGGCGTGCCGGACGGTTGCCGCGTCCGAGTGGTGCACCAGCCCGGTGACCTGGTCATTCGGCCGGTGGCCACGCTGCCACCGGGCTTGTTCGACCACGTCCAGGACGAGGCTTGTGTGCCCCACGTGTGAGTGTTCGACGGTTCTCGCGGCGACGTGGCCGGGCCGGGGTCGCGGCCCAACCTGACTCAGTCGACCGCTTCCACGTACGACGCCAGATTCGCCAGCGAGGAGGCGATCCCGGCCTCGTGGACCGCTTGCTCGATGCCAGGTGGCACGTCCGTGGCTGTGACGGTCACCTCGGTTCCGTCACCGGCGGCAGCGAGGTGCCAGGTCATCGTCATGGTGCCCGCGTACGAGGGGTCGTCGGCCTCGAACACGGCCCTGTGCACAACGCGCTCCGGCGGCGCCAGCTCCGCAAACCCGACGTCGACGACATCCGTCGCGTCTGAAGTCTTGCCGGGGCTGTCGACGGGGTCGAGGTAGGTGAGGACCATCCGGAATCCGCCACCAGGCCGGGGATCCCACCGCTCGACCCGCCCGCGCATGCCTTCCGGCGGCAGCCAGGCCTCAAGGGACTCCCGGTCGAGGAGAGCGCCGTAGACAGTCGCCGGTGATGCCGCGATAACCCGGCTGGCGCGGTCGGTCCTACTCATGGCCCGAGTCTAGGTGTTCCGCCAAGCACGTCCCCCTTGAATGACCAACCGAAGAAGCCGCGGCCAGGCGTCAGACGCGACCAGACAAGTCGCCTGACACCGCGATCCTTGACTATTGCTCGTCCCGCCAGGGGCGTGCAGCTATCCCGCCACAGCCGAACGTCGACCGCCTGGTCGTCGACGCCTGGTCCCGCTCGCCGAGGCCGGGGCTCCGGCGCCTCCGCCTGAAAGCACGAGGCCTACGCCAACGACCTGGACGATCCCCGCGCGCTGATCGCGGTGTCCGCCGCCTCGAACCGGTCGAAGACCGACAAGGACCCCACCGAGTGGCTGCCCCCCTGCTCGCCCTACCGGCGCACGTACGTCACCAACTGGGTCGCCGACAAGACCCGTTACCAGCTCAGCGTCGACCCCGCCGAGAGCGAGAGACGAGCGGGGTAAAAGCGCAGGTGGAGGGTTTACGGGCTACCCACTGCGCACTGTGTTCGCGGATGAGCCGGCAGAAGGGGCAAGACAGGCGTCACGGAGTTGAGCCAGGGCCCGAGAACGAGCAGCGATTGTTCACCGGTTCGGGAGGCGCCGGACGAGCTCGCCAGGGACCGCCGGCTTGAGGGCGCGGGCTGTTCCACGGCAGAGAACGTGGTCTCAAATGCATCCATAAGGGTCGAATAGGAGGAATTCACTGTGGTACCCCGACAGGACACGCCACAGATCGGAGAACCCCCATGGTGATCAAGAAGATGCACGACATGGGCATCCGCAGCGAGCACGCCTACCTGGCCGGCTTGTCATCCATCGGTCTCAGCTTCGCGTCCTGGCTCGCCAGCCTCAAAGCCGAACAGGCCGGCATCGAGCGAGCCGACCGGTGGGGAATCTTCGTCGGCGAGTGGGCACCGACGTTCATAGGCCTCGGCCTGGCACTCTCCCACTACGAACAGCAGGAGGGCTCCCTCAACGGCTCCCTGCACGTGGTGAAGCAGGCCGGCTGACCCGCCAGCCGCTCACCGACACTCTCGCCCGCTGAGCAGCCGTCCGGCCCGTCACCACGGCGAAATGGGCGACGGGCCGGACAAGGGCCACGTGAGAGCGGACACCGCAAGATCCTTGTAGGCGGACACCGCAGGTCCCGCTCCGCCGCCGAGCTGGCGGGGGTCGACCCCAAGACCGTGCGGAGGTGCGCACGGACACGGACCGTCCGGTCGACGCGGCGGTCGTCCGGCCGAAGCTGATCGACCCGTTCATGCCGAGGATCGAGGAGTGGGTCGAACGCTCGCAGGGCAGGGTGCGGGCGGACAACTGCTGGAAGCGCAGATCAAGGGCGGCGACGAGGCGACCCGCCGCAACCACCGCAAGATGGCCCAGCTGCCGTCCGGGAAGACTTTCGAGTCGTGGCGGGAGGCCGACTCCTCGATCCCGCCGCCGACCCAGCACGCGCTCACGACGCTGGAATGGGTCACCCGGGCGGAGAACTTGGCGGTCGCGGGACCAAGCGGTGCTGGGAAAAGTCACCTGGCGGAAGCGTTGGCGAACAAGGCGATCGACCGGGGCATGAAGGTCGCCTGGTTCACCCTGGAGTCGCTGACCGCCCACCTCGGGCGGGCAACCGTCGACAACACGGTCTCCAAGGCCATCACGAAGATCACCAGGTGTGACCTCATCATCGTCGACGACATCGGCATGCTGCCGTCCGGGCAAGCCGCAGCCGAGGCCTTCTACCGCGTGATCGACGCCGCCTACGAGCGCCGGTCCGTGATCGCGACCTCGAACCTCCATCCGTCAGGATTCGATTCGATCATGCCGAAAACGCCGGCCACCGCCGCCGTTGACCGACTCCTGCACCATGCTCACATCGTCCTGACCGACGGGTCCTCGCTGCGGCTGACCCAGGCCACCAGCGGTCAGGGCGTCGTCTCCCACGCCCCGGTCGGCTGACCGCTGTCTCCTCAGACGGGCTCCGGAAGCGGACCAAGGTGCTTGATCACACGCTCACGCAGGAGGAGGTATTCCTCCCAGCGGCGGGGCAGCGGGCCCGGCGGCCGCTCGACGACACGGGCAGCCGTGACGATCTGCCCGCGCTGGAACTGTTCGAGTGTCAGGTCGAGTTCCACCCCGCTGGGCAGCCGGTTCCACCAGTGGAAACCGCGCTGGGTCCCGTCAAGGTGCACCTCGCCGACTATGAGGTCGCCGCCGAAGACGTCGTTGACGATCAAGGCGGTGATGTCGCAGTGCCCCCAGGCCGGGTTGTCCGGCTGCCAGTCGGCCTGGTCGTCGGGCGAGCAGGTGTCGGCGGCCCAGCCGGCACGCAGGGCCCTGTCGAGATCAAGCAGGTTCCAAGGGGTTGTCATGCCGCCAGCATCGCAGCCACCACTGACATCACAGACGGCGCAGGCGCACGGCACGGCCGTCCCGACCCTCTGCACGGATACAGTCGAACGGAGGACGAACAGTCATACCGGACAGGGAGATCAACTGTCCGTCGGCAGGGACCTGAAATGACCGCTCACCCGGACAGGCTGATGTTCGTGGACACCCTCCACAGTCGGTCTCGGCATGCCGGCCTTCGCCGACATCGCCAACCGCACCACCGCTACATCGACGGACCAGCTCCGTCGCTGAAATCCTTCCGACTGGGATCCCGAGGATGTGGTCGTACTCGGGGCAGCATCGGACATCACCCCACTTGGGCGGTGCAGATCGACGTCTCCGGGCTGATCGACGGCACCGCAGAGGTTCACCAGATGATCGCTCTGCCGCTTCAGCATGGAGGCGTGGCAACGGACGGCTGCGCCCCCGCCCATGGAGCCTGCCGGAAATCCTGTCTGAAGCAGTGATCGACGGCCTGTGCTTCTTCGGCTTTCGCGGCTACCCCGCCACCAGCGCCGGGGTCCGCCTCCAAACGGATCTTGACCACAACAGAAATGTCGCGAGTGTGACCAAGTGCGTATGTCACGCTTCCCATTTGGTTCGACATTAAATTACACTGAGGGGTGCCGCAAAATTCAAGGAGTCCTTGTGGAGAGCATCGAATCGGCCGACGTTTGCACGCAGCACTCTGTGCGCGTCTTCAGTAGTGCGGCACGGTGGCTGACTGAGCAGGTCGGGCAGGAAATTCGACGCGAGACCGGGATGTGGCAGATCCACTACGAGATGCTCTCTTGGCTGGCGGAAGCTCCTGAGGGGCAATTGGGCCTCACCAAGTTGGCCCGGCGGATGGGCATATCGACCAGCAGACTCTCTCATCTGGTGGACCGCACACGGGAGCACGGCTGGGTGGAACGGGTACCGGATCCCGTCAGCCGTCGCATCGTCCTGGCGCGGTTGACCGGTGCGGGAAGAGCTGCCTTGCGGACCGCAGCTCCCCTTCAGCTCGCCTGCGTGCGCTCTCATTTCCTCGATCGTTTGACGCCTGCCCAGGTTGAGCAACTGCGTGAAATCAGTGAGGCACTTATCGGGCCGGTGGACCACCACGACGAAGGCGTCGGTGCGGATTCGGAATACTCGGAACGGTCAGCCTGACGTCGCCTTCCGCCACCACAACTCGGTAATTGCGCTTCGCCCGTGAGGAAGTGCATTCGCAGGCGACGTTTCTGTCCTCGGACGTTCCGCGTGCCGACGTCACTTCCCGGGATCGTCATTGGCGTCGCGCACCACGCGCATGGCATCGGCGAGCTTGCCCAATCCGTCGCGGCCGAGAGGGGCGAGGACTCGATCGCGCAGAATCCCCGTAACGGTCTCGGCTGTGGCCCGGGCCGTGTCCTTGCCCAGGTCCGTCAGTTCGAGGTAGATGAGGCGCCGGTCTTCCGCACAGGTCATACGCCGAGTCAGACCGGCCGCACAGAGCCGGTCGGCAAGCTTGGTGAACCCGCCACTGGACATGCGTGTCTCGTGTGCCAGGCGTGTCATCGGCATCCGGTTCTTGGGCGCGGTGAGCAAGCGCACCAGAACCTCGGCGGCGCCTTGGCGGAGGTTGAAGCGCTCGGCCAGTTCGCTCGCGAGAGAGTCCTGCGTGGCCTGGAAGCCCTGCATCACCAGCATCCACCCGTCGAGCAGCTCACGGTCGATGCTCTCGCCGCCACCACGGACGTCGCCACTGGCGGAGGGCGGCGTGGGCTCCGCCCTCCGCCGCCCTCTCGTCTCTCTCTCCATGCCAGTCTCAACGCGCCGGCGGCGCAGATGTTCCTGCTGACTCAGACGGACAGGCCCGGCCGTGCCAGGACGGCGCGGGTCGCCAGCCCGCTGAGAATGCCGAGGCCGACGGCCGAGGCCGCCCACCAGGGGGCCCAGGGAAGGAGGCCGATGGCCTGGTCGACCGACCAGCGTCCGGGCCCGGTGAGCGTCAGCACGGCCGGCAGGACCGTCAGGACGAGTGGGTACTCGTAGCCGTCGTGCTGCACCCAGAGCCCGTTGCGCCACTTCACCGTGGCCGCGACCGTCATGACTCCCGCCGAGATGGTGGCCGCCACAGGGGTGAGCGCTCCCGCGCTGAGCAGCAGACCTGCGGTGATCTGCCCCAGGCCCGCGGCGGCCGCGGTGAGCCGGCCGCCACGGAACCCGTCCGCTCGGAACTCCGCAGCTCCACCCTCGATCCCGTGACCTCCCAGGCGGTGGCTGACCTTCTGGATCCCGTGCCCGGCGAACAGCAGGCCGACGACCAGCCTCAGGATGAGCAGTCCGGTGTTCATCACACTCTCCTCGTGCGTGGTGGGTGGTGCGGTAGAGATCGGGTGCGGTGTTTCAGAGCACGAAGCAGGTGTCGAAGAGCTCGGTCGGAGCCTCCGGCGCGAAGCCGCGCTGGGCGCGCCAGTGCCGGTGCTGCTCGGACTCGGCGACGGCCTGGCCGAGCAGCTCCGCCTGTCGCGCGCCCGAGATACTGGGCTTGACGGTGGCCTGGTAGCCCCCGTAGTGGGCGACCGGACTCCAGGCCGGGCTGATCGCCGGTATCGACTCGTCCAGGCCCTCGTACTCTGCGGCGGCGTACACGATGCGTCCGCCGGTGACGGTCAGGAGGGACTCGATGTGCGGGATGTCCTGCTCCGGGACGGTGAAGAAGTCGTCGGAGAGGACGGCGAGGTCGCCGTAGAAGCCGGGCTTGAGGATGCCCTTGACGTCCTGCTCACCGGTGAGTTGGGCGCCGGCCTGGGTGTACATGGTCAGTGCCGTCTCCCGGCTGACGCGGTTCTCCGGCGGGTAGATCGTCAGGTCGCCGATGGTCCGGCCGGAGACGAGCCAGTGCAGCGCGACCCACGGATTGTAGGAGGACACCCGGGTGGCGTCCGTGCCCGCGCCGACGGTCAGGCCGCGCTCCAGCATGGCGCGCACCGGGGGCGCGTCCGCTGCGGCAGCGGCGCCGTAGCGGCGTACGAACGCCTCGCCCTGGAAGGACATGCGGTTCTGGACCGACATCGCGCCGCCTAGTGCCGCGACGCGGTCCAGGCTCTCGCCCGAGACGGTCTCCGCGTGGTCGAACAGCCAGGGGTTGCCGGCAGGGAAGAGGCCCTCGGCGGCGAGCTTCTCGAAGACCGCGAGGTCGCGGCGGATCGTCTCGTCGTAGGTGGCGTGCAGCCGGAAGCCCCAGCCGTTCTCCGTCAGCAGCCGCACGGCCTTCTCGAAGTCGCCCTCGTAGCCCGCGGCCAGCTCGGGCCTGGGCTCGGTGAAGTTCTCGAAGTCGGCCGCCGACCAAGTCAGGTTCTCTCCGGCGCCGTTGAGCCGGAGCCATGCGTCGCCGTCTCCGGGCTTGACCATGTCGATCCAGCGCCTGAGGTCGTCGATCTCCTGTCCCGGGGTCTGCGGGAAGAGGTGGTAGGCGATGCGCAGCGACAGCTGGCCGGCCTTGGCGAGGTCGATGACGGTGCCGTAGTTGTCGGGGAAGTTCTGGAAGCCGCCGGCCGCGTCGATGGCCGAGGTGAGACCGAACCGGTTCAGCTCGCGCAGGAAGTGGCGGGTGGAGGTCTTCAGGTCCTCGCCCTGCAGGGTCGGTGCCGCGGCGAGGGTGGAGTACAGGATCAGCGCGCTGGGGGCGGCCAGGAGCATGCCGGTCGGCTCCCCGTCACGGCCGCGCACGAGCTGGCCGCCCTTGGGATCGGGCGTGGCCTTGGTGTATCCCGCCGCCTTCAGCGCCGCGCGGTTCATCAGGGCGGACTGGTACAGGTGCAGCACGAACACCGGTGTGTCCGGAGCGGCCGCGTTCAGCTCGGCCAGGGTCGGCAGGCGCTTCTCGGCGAACTGGTCCGCCGACCATCCGCCGACCACCCTGACCCACTGCCCCTTGGGGGTGCGGGCGGCCTGCTCGCGCAGCATCGCCAGGGCCTGACGCAGCGTCGGTACGCCGTCCCAGCGCAGTTCAAGGACGTAGTTCAGGCCGCCGCGGATCACGTGCAGGTGGGAGTCGTTGAGGCCGGGCACGACCCGGCGGCCCAGCGCGTCGACCACTCGGGTCCGGCCGCTGATCAGTCGGGCGACGTCATTGTCGTCACCGACCACGGTGACCTTGCCGTCCTTGATGGCGACGGCGCCGGCCCGGGGGTTTGTCGGGTCGCCGGTGTAGAGCTTGGCGTTGCGGATCACGAGGTCGGCGACGTGGTCGTCGCTGACAGGGGGGAGGCCGGCCACGGGCATAGTTGCCATGGACATCATCTCCAATGAGCAGGCCCAAAAAATGGGCGGTGGGGGGGGTGAAGCGGCTGCTGGAGCCGCAACGGGGGGACTGCCAGGCGGGCTTGAGTCAGCCCGCGGACGGCCCGCGTGGTACGGCCAGGACGGCGGCAGCGGTACCGAACGTGCTTGCCAGCAGAGGCCAGCCGAGCCCCGTGTGCTGCACGAGCAGGGCTCCGCCGAACGCGCCTGCCAGCATCGCCAGCACCGAGGCCAGTCGACGGCCGGCACGCGGATTGGTACCGCCTGCCAGGGTCGAGTCGGACGCGAGTCCGGTCAGCGTCAGGGTCAGCACCGTCGTGGTCACATCCGGGACGGCGAGTTTGCGGACCGTCCCGTTGCGCAGACCCATGGCCAGCGCGATCAGTGCGATGAGCGCATGGAGCGCATGGCTTGCGACGAAGGCGACGGTGGTGGCCGTGGCCAGCAGCACCGTTTCCAGCAGCAGGACGCAGCGCAGCCGGTTCGGCGACGTGCGGCCCAGCGCGGTTCCCAGACGGCCGGCCGCTCCCGCTCCGACCAGGAAGGCGGCCAGTGACACCAGCGAGCCGAGCACCGAGAAGCCGGGGACGCCGGCGGCGGCGAAGCCGATGATGACCACGTTGCCGGTCATGTTCGCGGTGAAGACGTGGCCCAGCCCCAGATAGCTGACCGCGTCGATGAGCCCGCTCACCGCCGTCACGGTCATCAGGGCCGGCAGCAGCGGTTCACGACCGCCCGGCGCGCCGGGCGCCGAGGAATGATTGAGGTTCACTGTCGTTTCCTTCGGTCACGGCCCATGCCGGGTTCGGTTTGCTCGCGCACGAGAACGTGGGCCGTCCGTGGGCCGGCCGCTCGGTGGCAGGCCCGCTGCTTCTGGGACGCGGGATGACCTCTGCGCCGCTGCATCTCCGGGACGGCGGGTACTGCGAGGTCTTGGACTGCGGGCCGGCGCCGGCCCAGGGGGCGGGGTGCCCTCGGGCCGGCGACCCGGTGGATCAGCCCGCGGCGTGGGCGCCGATGACGGACTGGGCGTAGACGACGCCGAGACCGTAGGCGCCGCCGTGCTCCTTGACGATCTCCATGACAGGGAGGTACGTCTCGGCACGGGCCCAGTCGCGCTGCAGCTCGAGCAGGACCTGGATCCAAGTCACCGGCACGGCACCGGCACTGACCATCCGCTCGATGGCGTGCTCGTGAGCCTGCGGGGTGACACCGCCGGAGGCGTCGGCCACGACGTACACCTCGTAGCCCTGTCCGAGCGCGGACAGCACGGGGAGAACGATGCACACCTCGGTCCACAGGCCCGAGATGACGATCTTCCGGCGGCCGGTGGCCTTGATCGCCTCGACGACCGCGCTGTCCTCCCAGGCGTTCATCGTGGTGCGGTCGATGATCTCCTGGCCGGGGAAGACCTCGGCCAGCTGGGGCAGGAGCGGGCCGGAGAAGGACTCGGCGGCCACGGTGGTCAGCACCGTCGGCACGCAGAACGCCCTGGCCGCCTTCGCCAGGCCCACGGTGGCATTGACGATCGCGGTGCGGTCGCCGCTGGCGGTCCCGAAGAACATCTGCGGCTGGTGGTCGACGAACAGCATCACCGAGTTCTCGGGGGTCAGCAGGTCCGGGCTGGGGGCGGCCTTGACATTGGCGACGTTGAACATGATGGGTTCCTCTTGTTCTGAAGAGAGCGGGGACACGCGTCCTGCGTGCCTGCCGGGGGGCCGGCCGAAGAAGCGGCCGATCCGCGCGAGCAGTCCCTGCGGTCGGTTCTCGGATGCCGGCATCGCGGCCTCCTGGGGTGTCTCGTGAGGACGGGATCCGTCCCCGAGTGGGACGCCCATATCAATTAATCTTCCAAGCCAGATGTTTCTGCGCAAGAGGTTGAACGGTGAACTACTCGGTGAGGTGTCTCACGTTGCCGACGTGCGCTTCCGGGCGTCTCGCTGTCGTACGCGCGCGCAGACAGCGGCCACGAGGGCGCTCGAGGTGCTCGGAATCTGATGTGTGGATCTACGAGCCCATCGGCCTGGGCCGACCACGCCGCAAGCCCGACCAGGTCGTCGCAGACAAGGCCTACGGTTCCCTCGACTTCCGCGCCTACCTGCGTAAACGCGGGATCGCGCACGTCAATCCCGAGAAGACCGACCAACGACGGCGCCGGCACAACCGCTGCCGCCGCGGCGGCAGACCGCCAGGGTTCGGCCGGGAGATCTACCGCCGACGCAACATGATTGAGCTGCCGTGCTTCAACCGGCTCAAAGGCTTCCGCGGCATCGCCACCAGATACGGGAAGACCGCCACCTCCCACGAAGCGGCGGTCACACTCGCGTCAATTCTGTTGTGGTCAAGATCCGTTTGAAGACGAACCCTGGTTCAGGAAAGTCACCAGACCGAAGCTGATCGCGCCCGACCAGATGCTCCGGGGCATCGCAGACCTCCGTGATGACCCACTCGGACGGAGACCTCCCCAGGTGCCTACGAGTGGCGGCGCTGAGCTGCTGTTCAGCCAGCGCCAACAGATCACGCGCAGGCCAGAGTCAGGAAGGCTTCATGGATGTCGTCGCGGACCTCCCAGCGGATCCGCAGGCGGCGGAACCAGTGCAGGTGGGCAAAGGCGCGCTCCAGCGTTGAGTCCTGAGCCCGGAGCCGTGCCCGGTGCCGCGCCGGGCGATGACCGGCTTCACGCCAAGGGCCCAGACGAGGCGGCGGTACTTGTCGTGGTCGTAGCCGCGGTCACCGAGCACTGAGTCCGGGCGGCGCCTGGGTCGGCCGCGGTTGCCGCGTACGGGCGGAACTGCTTGCAGCAGTGGGATGAGCTGAGTGACGTCGTTACGGTTGCCACCGGTCAGCGCAGCCGCCTGCGGGATGCCGGTGGCGTCGGTGATCAGGTGGTGCTTGCTGCCAGGGGTCGGCCTCGCATCGCCGGGCGTACCGCCGTGCTGGCGGGCGTCATCGCCGGGCCGCACCTGTCCGGTCGCCGGGTGAGCAGGGCCGCAACGGCCGCATCGCCACCGGCACCACAGTGGTGGCGAGACACTCGACGCGCCGGCCGGCGAAGTCGGTGTGCAGTGCGGCGGGGTACGGAGCGTCCGCGGTCATCGGGGTGATCAGCTCCAGGCGGATTCGGAGACCGAACGCCACTTCGCATCGGACTCGGCGAGAGCCGCACCGGCGGCGTCCCAGTACTGCACGGCGTCCTTGCCGAGCAGGATCCGTACCGGGGCGTCGTCGCGGCCGGAGAGGTCGGCGATGATTTCGGCGATCCGGGCCGGGTCGGCGGAGTTGGCCGCCGCCGCTTCCGGGTCGGAGTTACGGATCATGTCGGCGAACGCGCCGACGGTCTGCCGATAGGGCTCGCTGATCGGCGGGATGCTCATCGACGGGCCGGCCCAGTCGGTACGCATGCCGCCCGGCTCCAGCACGGTGACCTTCACGCCGAACGGCGCGATCTCCTGAGCCAGGACGGTGGCAAACCCGCCGACCGCCCACTTCGCGCTCTGGTAGGCGGCCAGACCGGGCGAGCCGACCCGGCCGCCGAGCGAGGACACCTGGAAGATGTGCCCCGCGCCCTGCTCGCGCAGTATCGGCAGGACCGCCTTGGTGACGTAGACGACGCCGTAGAAGTTGGTGTCGATCTGCGCCCGGAAGTCGGCCAGGGTCACGTCCTCGACGGCGGCGGTGTCGCCGTAGCCGGCGTTGTTGACCACCACGTCGTAGCGGCCGAACGCGGCGAGACCGGTCTGCACGGCCTTCTTGACGTCGTCCGGGTTCGTGACATCCAGAGCCAGCGGCAGCACCCGGTCGCCATAGCCGTCGACAAGGTCACCGAGCTGCTCGGGCCGACGGGCGGTCGCGACCACTCGGTCGCCGGCCTTCAGCGCGTTCTCGACGATCGCGCGGCCCAAGCCGCGAGAGCTACCGGTGACGAACCAGACCTTGGACATGACTTCTTCTTCCTGTTGGAGAACCGATGAGCCTCCCGCCCCGCACATTTGCGTACCGGAGGTCCCTTACGACCGCAAAGTTAAGGGACCGACGGTACGGTGTCAAGGGACTGCTAGTCCCTTATGATGTGAGGCGTGACCACGTTCCAGCGCGCCCGCAGCGAGGAAGCCAGGGAGATACGCCGGCAGGCGATCCTGGACACCGCAGCGCAGATGCTCGCCGAAATGCCGACCAGCGCCGTCACCCTCAACGAGTTGAGCCGCCGAAGCCGGCTCGCCAAATCGGGATTCCTCAAGTACTTCGAATCCCGCGAGGCCGTCCTGCTGGAACTGCTCGACCGAGCCTGGAAACAGTGGATCGCCGAACTCGGCGTACACCTCGACGAAGACGTCGACACGGCATGGTCGTCGACACGGCGGGGAACCGAGGTCGCCGCCGTCCTGACCCGGACTCTCAGCGAACGGCCGCAGCTGTGTGACCTGCTCAGCGCCCAGGCAGGAGTCCTGGAACACAACGTCTCCGCCGAAGTCGCCGGCCGCTACAAAAAGGCCGCCGTCGCCAACGTCGCCGCCCTCACCGAACTGGTCCGCGCCCGGCTGCCCGAACTCGGACCCGCCGCCGCGGAACAGCTCTGCGCCCAGATCATCATGGCCACCGGCGCCGTCTGGACCCACTCCCGGCCTTCCACCGGCATGATCGCCGCCTACGAAGCCGACCCCGAACTAGCGAAAATGCGCCTGCCCTTCACCGCCACGCTGGAACGCATGACCACCACCCTGATCCTCGGCGCACTCACCCTCGCCGCGAACGCCGGCACAGGAACCTGACTGCCGCGGGTCGGCACGTTGTGGACGGGCGAACCGGCTTGCGGACGGGCACCGTACTGCGCGGGAGACACGTTGATCACCTGCCAATGGCCCCTCTTTCAGGCGGCGTTCGCGTCCATGAGGTGGTCGGTGACGCTGCGGGGTTCGCGGCCCAGCAGCTCGGCGAGCAACGGATCCACTCCCGCGAAGCGGCCTTGTCGGGCGGCCCGGAAGGTGGTGAGCGTCATCCGCGCCATTGCCTCCGGGGTACCGGCGGCGACCTTGTCCGCGATCCAGGCCTCGTCGTCCAGCGTGACGCGCGTGACCTCATGGCCACTGGCCTGCGACGCCATGACTGCGACGTCGTCGAACGTCACGGCCTGGCCGGCGGTGAGCGTGACCGGGCCGTCGAAGGTTAGGTCGCCGGCCAGGATGACCGCTGCCGCTTCGGCGACGTCCGGCCGGTCGGTCCAGGAGACCGGCCCGTCCTCCGGGGCCGTGATGGTGCCGGTCCGCTGCCACGGCCCCAGCAGCCAGCTCAGGCTGTGGGCGTAGAAGCCGTTGCGCAGCGAGGTCCACGCGACGCCCGAGTCGGCCAGGAGCTGCTCGGTGGCGGCGTGGTCGCGGGCCGGGTGGAAGGGGCTGTCGGCACCGGCGCCCTGGTGGCTGGTGTAGAGGATGCGCCCGGCTCCGGCGGCAACGGCGGCCTCGATGCCCACGCGGTGCAGGGCGACGGCATCGGCGTGCGGATCATTGGAGGAGACGAGCAGGATCTGCGCGGCGCCCTCGAAGGAGTGCCGCAGCGCGGCCGGGTCCTCGTAGGAACCCTGCCGTACCCGCACGCCACGGTCGGCGAAGTGCTGTGCCTTGGCGACATCACGGACGCTGACGCCGATCTGCTCGGCGGGCACGCGCTTGAGGAGGTGCTCGACGGTGGCGACGTTCAGCGCACCGGTCGCTCCAGTGACGACGATCACGGGATTCCTTCCGTTTCCGCGGTACGCCGGGCGCATGCGGGGTGGCGTCAGTGGCCGCGCAGGAGCGGCAATTCAAGCTCGCTCGATCGAAGAGACAGGGCCCAGTTGCACGGGTGGGCAGCCCGATGTGTCGGATGAACCCGCCGGGCAGGCTCCGCCGGCGATCACCTCGGGAGTCACCGGCCAGGATCGCGTGGCGTCCGCGTACTTGCGGGTCGGCCACCGTCTTCTGTCAGCGTGTGGTCCCGATCAGCCCGGCGGCCTTTTCGGCGATCATGATCGTGGGGGCGTTGGTGTTTCCGCCGATGACAGTCGGCATGACGGAGGCGTCGACGACACGGAGCCGCTCGGCTCCGTAGACCTCCAGATCCGGACTGACGACGCAGTCCTGGCCGGTTCCCATGGCACAGGTGCCCACCGGGTGGTAGGCCGTGGCACTCCATCTGCGGACGTGCTCCTCCAGAGCCGTGTCGTCCAGGCCGTCGCCGGCCGGCAGGTACGGCCGTGCCAGGCAGTCGGCGAACGGTGTACAGCGGGCGATCTCCATCACCGCCCTGAGTCCGGCGACCGTGAGCGAGGTGTCCGCGGGGGCGTCGAAGTACCGGGGATCGATCAGCGGTGGGGCCTGGGGATCGGCCGAAGCCAGACGGACGGTGCCGCGGGTCTGCGGATGCAGGGGGACGCAGTTCATCGTGAACACCGGCCGGTCAGGTTGGACCTCGCCGCTGAGAACGAGTGCCGTGGCCCCTCCCATCAGCTGGACGTCCGGACGGTGTCGGCCGTCCGTGACGGTGAGGAACGCGCCGACCTCGCCGTAGTTGGAGGCGAACGGCCCGTCGCCGTGGGCGCGCCATCGTTCGAGGTTGTCCGGGGTGAGCAGGTCCCGGACGATGTCGGTGGAGTTCCGGGTCTCCCACACCACGGGAGTCATCAGATGGTCCTGCAGGTTGCGCCCGACCCCGGGCAGGGGGATCCGGACGTCTATGCCCACGTCGCGCAGCTCGCCGGGATCGCCTATGCCCGACAGGAGCAGCAGCTGGGGCGAGTTGACGGATCCGCCGCAGAGCAGGATCTCCCCGTCGGCGTGAGCCGTCCGCTCCTGCCCGTCCCGGAGGTGGGTGACGCCCACCGCGCGTGAGCCGTCGAAGGTGATCCCGGTGGCCAGGGCGCCGGTGCGTACCGTGAGATTGGGACGGCCCAGGGCCGGACGCAGGTAGGCGTCGGCCGTGGACCACCGCCGGCCGTGACGGCACGTCACCTGGTACAGGCCGGCGCCGGCCGGGGACACTCCCGCGAAGTCGTCGTTGCGGTCCAGTCCCCATGCCACGGCGGCGTCCAGCCAGGACCGGGAGAGTTCGTGAGTGTAGACGCGGTCCTCGACGTGCAGGGGCCCGTCCACACCGTGGAAGGGCCCGCCGAGGCGGCTGTTCGACTCGGCCATCCTGAAATGGGGCAGGACGTCGTCGTAGCCCCAGCCTTCGGCTCCGTGCTCGTCACGCCAGCTGTCGTAGTCGTGCCGGCTGCCCCGGGTGTAGATCATGACGTTGGTGGACGACGAGCCGCCCAGGGTCCTGCCCCGGGGCCAGGAGAAGGTGCGGCCCGGGGCGGGCTGCTCGACCGTCCGGTAGCTCCAGTCGCTCTGCGATCCGAAGAGCATGCCTAGCGCGGCCGGGATGTGGAGCAGCTCGTCGGTGTCGGGGCCTCCCGCTTCGAGGAGCAGGACGCGGACGCGTTCGTCGCGGCTGAGGCGGTCCGCGAGAACGCAGCCCGCGCTGCCGGCGCCGACAATGACGTAGTCGAACCCTTCGGTTCCGGTGCAATTCATGGTGGCTTCCTCGCCTGGCGGAGAGCCGTCGCCCGGTTCGCCCGGACCGGCCGGCGCATGCCCGCCGTGGCATCAGGGGTGGTAGACCGACTGGAACTGCTGGTATGCCTGGAGTCCCTCGGGCCCCAGTTCGCTGCCGAGTCCGCTGGCCTTCCTGCCCCCGTAGGGGGAGGCGAGATCGGGAAGGTAGCCGTTGAGCCCGACGGTGCCGGTCCGAAGGCGGCGGGCCACCTGGGCACCGTGGTCCACGTCCGTGGTCCATACGGTGCCCGCGAGGCCGTAGGCCGACTCGTTCGCCAGGCGCACCGCCTCGTCCTCGCCGTCGTAGGGCGTGACGGTGAGGACCGGGCCGAAGATCTCCTCCTGCGCGATGGCCGACGAGTTCTGGACGTCGGCGAACACGGTGGGTTCGACGAACCAGCCCCGGTCCAGTCCGGGTGGGCGGCTTCCTCCGGTGGTGAGCCTGGCCCCTTCGTTGAGGCCGGTCTTGACATGCCTCAGGACCCGTTCGCGCCGGCGCTCGCTGACCAGCGGGCCGATCTGGGTTGCGGGGTCGAGCGCGTCGCCGACGACGGCGTCACGGGCCATCGCCGTGCAGAACTCGACCACGTCCTGGTACCTGCTGCGGGGGGCCAGGATCCTGGCACTCGCGTAACAGGTCTGGCCGTTGTTCAGCAGACTGGCCATGAAGAACTGCTCCGCGTGCGCGGTGAGGTCGGCGTCGTCGAGGACGACGGCGGCGGACCTGCCTCCCAGTTCCAGGGTCACCGGCCGCAGCAACTCGGCGCATGCGGCGGCCACCTGGCGCCCCGCCCTGGTGGATCCGGTGAACGAGACCTTGTCGATGCCAGGATGGGAGACCAGGTACGCGCCGGTCTCGCGGCCGCCCGGAACGATGTTGATCACACCGCCGGGGATGCCCGCCTCCTCTGCCGCCTCCGCCAGCAGCACCGAGTCGAGGACCGTCTCCGGAGCCGGCTTGAGGACGAGCGCGCAGCCGGCCGCCAGAGCCGGGGCCGCTTTGAAGAAGGCGATGGTCTGAGGGAAGTTCCAGGTCATGACGGCGGCTGCGACGCCTGCGGGTTCCCGGCGGACCAGAGTGGTGCCCCGGGGCAGTGCGGGGCGCAGTTCCTCGGGCGTCATGCCGTCGGCCAGCCCCGCGTAGTAGCGCAGCAGCGCCGAGGGCACCGCACCCTCGAAGGACAGCGCGACAGTGATCGGCATGCCGTTCTGCGCGCTGACGGCGGCGGATGTCGCCTCCCTCCTGGCGTCGAGCGCATCCGCGAGACGGATCATCGCGGCCGCGCGGCGTGCAGGGTCCCAGGACGCCCATCCGGTGGGTGCGTCGAACGCGGCACGAGCGGCTCCGACCGCCCGGTCGACGTCTCCCGGGGAACCGTCCGGCGCGGCACCGAGATGATCGCCGGTACTCGCGGACGCGACGTTGATGACACGGTCACCGGACGCGTGCACCCAGCGCCCGCCGATGAACAGATGATTGGGATCCATGGTGAACTCTCCCCACGGCACGGCCCTGGGACCACGGCACTCCGCGGTGTTCGATACGTGAATGACCAGCGGGCACAAGGGCGCCCAGCGCGGCACGCAGGCCACTGCCGGTCATGGCTTTCCTGCACGGTGGGCCCGCACGCAGAACCCGCGGGTGGGCCACCTCTGCGACGCCCCTGACGCCTGGTCCCGGCTCCTGGGGGCGCTTTCACGGTTCACGACTGAATGAATGCGACGCTACACCCATCTGGGGTAATCTGTCACCAGATCGTATAAATGCTGACGAAAACGCCTTGGTCATCGCCTGGTGCGGAAGGCCCGGACGGACGTCCCGGACGCCTCAGGGAGAGGTGGCATCTCATGAGGACATATGGCGGAGCCACGGCCGAGGAGCGCGCTTCGCTCCGCCGTCGGCGCCTCATGGAAAGCGGCCTCGAACTCTTCTCCGGCCAGGGATACGCCCACACCTCCGTCCGTGCCGTACTCCGCCACGCCGGACTGAAGGACAGGTACTTCGCGGAAAGCTTCACGTCCCTCGACGACCTCATGGCAGCGCTCATGAAGGACATCTACGAGGAGCAGATCGCCCGGTGCGCCGACGCGGCCGCCACGGACCAGCCGCTGCGCGACCGCACTCGCAACGTCATCGACGCCGTCGTCGGTCTTTCGCTGGAGGACCCGAGAAAAGGGCGCGTCAAACTCACGGAATCCCTGGGGGCCGGTCCGCTCACCGCACGCGAACGGCGCCTGGGCCTGCGGCGTATGAGCGGCCTCGTGGACTCCCTGCTGCGGGAAGGGGTTCATGATCCCCGGATCGACCCCGCCACCCTGTCCGTGGCCGTGGTGGGCGCGGTCAGCGAGATGCTGCTGAGCTGGTTCAACGGAGAGCTGGGCGTCTCAAGGGAGGAACTGGTGGACCAGGGCCTCCTGCTGTTCGAGGCGATCACCGGGCACGTGTCGCCGGCACCACGGGAATGACCGAGCGGCCACCGGGAACAGTTCCACCGCGCCCACGAGAGCGGGGGCCGGTGGTCAGCCGAGCAGCGAGCGGGGGCGGGAGGCAAGGATGGCCTCGGCCTCCTCGGCGATCGTCCGGACCACCTCCGCGGCGGGACGGACGGCGTCGACGAAGACCGCCGACTGACCGTAGAGAACCGCGCTCGTGTCGGGGTCGGGCGGGCCCTCCATCGGACTGACGTCCTTCGGTGCCGCGAACTCCTCCCTGCGGTCGCGCAGCGTCGCCTCGTGTTCCGACCACTCGTCGGTGAACCGGTTGCGCCGGACCCGTTCACCGATCGCCGCCGGCCACGGCAGCCCCGACACGATGTCGTAGGCGCGCGTCCACACGGTGTCGCCGCCGTCGCTCTCGACGATCAGACGCTTGTGGGCATCGTGCACTTCGACCGCTTCGGGCGTGGCCAGGAAGGCCGTGCCCAGCCAGGCGCCGTCCGCCCCCGCGGTGAGGACGGCCGCGAGGGTACGGCCGTCGCCGATGCCCCCCGCCGCCAGCACCGGAACGTCGGGGTAACGCCGCACGATCCCGGCCAGGAAAGGCAAAAGGCCCATCGTCCCGGTATGGCCACCGGCCTCGGTACCCTGCGCCACCAGGACATCGGCACCGGCGGCAACGGCCGTCCGCGCGTCGTCGTAGCTCTGTACCTGGCACATCACCCGGGCCCCTGCGGCCCTGGCACGGGCAAGCCACGGCTGCGGGTCGGCGAACGACAGCGCGACGACGTCCGGCCGCCCTTCGAGAGCAGCCTCGAAATGCGGTTCCGTGAAGGGGAGGAACGGCGTGATGAAGCCGACTCCGAACGGGCGGCCGGTCCTGGCGCGCACGGTCGCGATCTCCGCACGGATCCAGTCAGGCCCTTTCCAGGGATGTGTCCCCCCGAAGGAACCGAGTCCGCCGGCCGCGGAGACCGCGGCGGCCAGTGTTCCGCCGCTGTGCAGGGCCATCGGCGCCGCCATCACCGGATACGCGATACCGAACATCTCGGTGAATCTCGTGTGCAACATGAGCAGACGCTAACGAACACGGTGCGCCGGGCCCGCCCGGAGCGCGCCGTCCCGCCCACGCGAAACCACTCGAACGCTGAGCGGAAATGACGACAGTCCGTGGTTCGGCCGCACCACCACACACAGCAGGGACGTACACGCCCCGGCCCCCGGGGGCTCGCAGGGCATGTGCGTGCGCCCGTGCGCGTGCATGCCGATACCGCGCGGCCGGTCAGGAAGCGGCGCCGGGCAGCTTCTGCGACAGTTCGATCATGTTGCCCCACGGGTCGCGGAAGAACGCCAGCCGACGGCTGATGTCCTCGATCTCGAATGGTTCACCGATGAGGTCGACACCGCGGTCCGCGAGTTCCGCACGCGCTTCGTCGACATCGTCGACATGGACACAGATGTGCCGGTAACCGCCGTACTGCAGGCTGGCTCCGAGGTCGTCGAGGATCTCGTTCGGGAACGGTAGGGGTCCGGCCAGCAGTTCCACATGGAAGTTGTCGTCGTCGGGCGGGCAGAGGTAGGCGAGCTTCAACTCACCGTAGGGCCACTCCTGGAGCACTCGGAAGTCCAGCTTCTGCGTGTACCAGGCCTTCGCCGCGTCGTAGTCGGGAACGCGGATGCCGACGTGGTGAGCACGGAAGGACGCAAAGGGACTCGACGGGTTTTTCGGCGGGTGGGCCGGCATGGGCATCGCAATCACTCCGATCCTGCTGAACCATCACGGGATGGCACGATGATCCAGACGGTTCAGACTAACGTGCGGTTGGGTGCGCTCTCATCAAGCTGCGCATATTCGTCATCAGTTTTGACAACTGGCCGAATAGCCGTCCGGTGGGCAATTCCGACCGGGCGCAGCAAGGCAGGTTCCACGGTGACGGCCACGGTATCTTCACCGCCGCTATCGGCATCGGCATCAGGAGCTCCGGGGACGTTGAGGGTTCGTTCGGTCACTGCTGACACCCGCGACACTCCCGCCCGCGCTGATCACCGGGGGAGTCGTCCTGCCGGCGTCCGCCGCGGCGGAGGCGCCGAGCGACGGAGGCGCAGACACCTGACATGGGTCTTGTGCTGCTGATGCGAAAATAAGGTCGTCGGTACGCGGGGTTTTCTGCCGGCCCCTGAAATTCCGGTGCGGATTTCCGTCCCACCGTGCTGCCCCATGTGTGTTCCGGATTTCTTTTCCGGTGAGGCCCGCACTTCAAGTAGGCCGTGCGGACGGCGCATGGTCACGTTCCGAGGGGTCGTGACTTGACCCGATGGGGCGAATCGGGCAAACGGCGCATACGGACGCCGTGTGGTGCGGTCAGCGGCCGGTGGAGGCGGGGCGCTCCTGGGCCGGGTCCAGGCCGGCCATCAGTTCCGCGAAGGCCCGCACGGCCGCCGGGGAGGTGAAGAGCCTGTCGAGACGGGCACGGGCCAGACGGTGCAGGAAGGGACCGCAGTGGGTGCTGTCACCGGCGTCGTGGACCGTCCGGGTCAGCCAGTGGGAGAACTCCTGGTCGCTCCAGACGCGCCGCAGGCAGCGCTCGGAGTAGGTGCGCAGCGAAGTGTCGTCCCCGTCGCGGACGTGGTCGCGGACGGCGCGGGCGAAGAGGTCGGCGTCGTACAGGGCGAGGTTCATGCCCTTGCCGCCCATGGGGGACAGGATGTGGGCGGCGTCTCCGACGAGGAACAGCCTGCCGTACTGCATGGGGTCGGTCACGAGACTGCGCAGCCGGAAGGTCTCTCGGTCGGTGACCGGGCCCGCGGCCAGGCCGGGGGCGCCGAGCCGGGTGCGCAGCGCGTCCCAGACCCGGTGGTCGGGCCACGCGCCGGGGAGGTCGCCGGGCGGGCACTGGAGGTAGTAGCGGCTGCTGTGCGGCCCGCGGGGGAAGTGCGCGGCGAAGCCCTGCGCGCTGACGGCGAGCAGGGGGTGAGCGGGGGGCGGGGCGTCGGCGAGGACGGTGAGCCAGCCGATGCCGTGGTCGAAGGTGTGGGCGGTGAGGTGGCCGCCTGGGACGGCGCTGCGGGTGACGCCGTGGTCGCCGTCGCAGCCGGCGACGAACGCGCAGGTGATCGCGTGCGGGGTGCCGTCGGCGGAGCGGTAGCGCACTACGGGGCGCTCCCCCGTCAGGTCGTGCAGGCTGACGTCGGCCGCCTCGTAGCGCAGGTCTCCGCCGTCGGCGAGGTGGGCGGCGGTGAGCCGCTGCACGAGAACCTGCTGAGGGCACAGGCGCGCCCCGGGGCCCTCTCCGCCGCCGCTGTCGTCGACGAGGTGGCTCACACCGTCCACCCGGAACTCCAGGATGCCGTCGTGCGGCGGTCCGTCCAGCACCAGGTCGGCCAGGCCCCAGGACTCGAACATCCGCACGGCGCGGGCCTCCACGATGCCGGCCCGTTGCCGCTGCGCCACATGCTCGCGGCTGCGGCGCTCCAGGACGACACAGTCCACGCCGCTCCGGCGCAGCAGAGCGGCGACAGTCAGCCCGGCCGGACCCGCGCCGACCACGACAACGGTCGCGGACTCCCGCACCTCGTCCAACTGCCGCTGTGCCTCGCCCACTTGGCACCTCCGCAGTCAGCCTAAGGCCTCTCCCGCAACCGTTGGCCGCAATGGGGACGCACATCGTGCCAAGGCTCGCCCGGCGTCGCAGAGCGTCCGCAGCACGCCAGGAGGTCCGTCCCGCTGTCGCCGAGGCAGAAGGGTGAAGCGGTCGTCGAGGGTCCTCAGGCCGGAACGTCCCAGCGCACGTGGAGGGCGGCCGGCTTGCGGAAGACCAGGCCGTGCGGGGCGGCGGGCCGCTGCGGGTCGAGGCGGAGTCCGGGGAGGCGTTCGAGCAGGCGTTGCAGGGCGATGCGGGTTTCCAGGCGGGCCAGGTGGGCGGCGAGGCAGTGGTGGGGGCCGTGGGCGAAGGCCAGTTGAAGGCGGGCTTCGGCGCGGCGGACGTCGAACCGGTCCGGGTCGGTGAAGACGGCCGGATCGCGGTTGGCGCCGGTCAGAGAGACGCTGACGAGGTCGCCGCGGCGGATGGCGGCCGGGCCGAGCACGGTGTCGCGGGTGGCGTAGCGGTCCACCACAGCCGCGCCGGGCTCCAGCCGCAGGGACTCCTCGACGGCTCCGTCCAGCAGGCCGGAATCGGCCTGCACCAAAGCGAGTTGGGCGGGGTTCTGCAGCAGGTGGAGCACGGCGTTGGTGATCATCGCCTCGGTCGTCTCGATGCCGCCGAACATCAGCACCGCCGCGTTGGAGGCCACTTCGGGCACGTCCAGTTGCCCGGCGGCGGAGACGAGGAGCGAGGAGGCGTGCGGGTCGGCGACGGTTTCCTCGACGGCGGCCCGCAGCTGTGCGTAGGCGGCGGGTCCCGCCGGGCCCGCCGCCAGGCCCTCGGTGATGTCCGAGACCGACCGCACGATGGCGTCGTACCAGGAGAGCACCGTGTCGGTGGTCGTCCCGACCAGCCCGAGGGCGTCGGTGACGACGGCCACCGCGAGCGGTCCGGCGAAGGCGCGGCGCAGTTCGGCTTCGCCCCCGGGTTCCAGTGCGGTGATGAGGCGGTCGGTCTCCCGTTCTATGAACGCGGCGAAGTTGTCGTGCACCCTTCGGGGCCGGAAGGGTGCCGCGAAGGGCTCGCGGTGGCGGGCGTGCGCGGCACCGTCCAGGGACAGCATGCTCGGACCGACGACCTGGGCGGTGGTGAAGCGGGGGTCGTCGACGGTGAAGGTGGCGGAGTCCCTCATCACGTCCAGCCCGAGGTCGCGGCGGGTGACCAGCCAGCCGTTCAGCTCGGGCAGCCACGACACCGGCTCGTGCGCGCGGAGCAGTGCCAGCCGCGGGTGCGGGTCCCGGGCGAGTTCGGCGAGCGTGGTCGAGGCGCCGAGGGGGAACGTCTCGGCGGTGCTCATCGCGCTGTCCTGCCGGGAGAAGGGAAACGGTTCACGGGGCATCGTAATCACGCGGTTCGTGCCCAGGGGACACGTACACCTCGCAGCGCGCGACCCGAGCATGTCACCGGACGCACCCGTGGCGCGTCTCCATCGAGGGGCGCCTTACGGGCGAACCTTGGAGGGCAGACCCGGTCGGCGCGTCCACACCGGGGAACGCGTACCAGAACCGTTTTCCTCAGAAGGAAGCCGAGTGTCGTGACCGTTCTTGATCCCTTCACCGACCTGCTCGACTATCCGATGTACGTCGTGACTGCGCAGGCCGGCGAGGAAGCAGCCGGCTGCCTGGTCGGGTTCGCTTCGCAGTGCTCGATTCAGCCCGCCCGGTTCATGGTCTGGCTGTCCAGAGCCAACCGCACGTGCCGGGTGGCCGAGCGTGCCGATCGTCTGGCGGTCCATCTCCTCCGTACCGACCAGCACCGACTGGCCCGGCTCTTCGGCGGCGAGACCGGCGACCGTACCGACAAGTTCACCCAGGTCCCGTGGCATCGAGGACCGGGCGGATCACTGATCCTCGACGAGGCCCCGGCCTGGTTCGTCGGCCGCGTGGAGAACCGGGTCGACGGCGGCGACCACGTCGGCTTCCTGCTCGCTCCGGAGGCAGCGGAACGCCTCACGGGCAGCCGAACTCCTCTGCTGACGCTGCACCATACCCATGACATCACCCCAGGCCACCCGGCCGACTGAGCCATCGGCCGAGCGGAACCCCGGTCTGCCCGGCCACCCTGCCACGGCCGGAACCGGCCACGGCAGGGGGCGGCGAGCTCGCACTGCGCACACGAGAGCCCCGGGACTCGTCAGAGGGTCCCGGGGCCGTGGTGCTCAGAGTGGGCGCAGGCTCACACCTGCGGGCGGCCGAACGGGGCGCCGCCCGCGCCGTAGTACGTGCCCAGTTCGTCACGGTAGCCCTGGTCGCCGAGATGCTTCTCCCGGTCGAACTCCGGGGCGTCCTTGATCTGTTGCTTGGTGAGGCCGACGAAGATCTTCTTCTCGGCCGGGTCGATGCTCTCGACCGTGCTCGCCGGCAGCATGACCTCCTTGCCGAAGATCCAGACACCGGTGTCGACCACCAGGTAGGCGTCGTCGACCTCGTCGGAGTGCTTGTCGACCTTGCCGATGCTGCCGTCCGTGGCCTCGACCTTGTAGCCGGTGAGGTCGGCGCCCGTCAGACGGCCCGCGGTCGACCTGTAACTCCACACATTCTCAGTCACGCGAAAGACAACTCCTCCGGTAAACGGAGGACGACAGGGATTTCCCGCCGATCCTCCTTTTCCGTACGCCGTACACAGCGGATTCATCGCCCGCCTCGGTTGCGAGTGCCCGCCCTCCCGGGTGGCACGCCCCGTGTTCAAGCCAGATTCGCAGTTCTCGCCGGCCTCGCCCGGGAGGCCTTTTCGCCCGTCAACTACCAGCGATACCAGCGGCCACTTCCGCCCTTCGGGCGTGCGACGAAACCGACGAGCCACAGAACAAGCACCACGATCGCGACCCACCAGAGAATTTTCAGCGCGAAACCCGCGCCGAAGAGAAGCAGGGCCAGCAGGAGAACGAGAAGCAGGGGGACCATGGTTATCAACCTCCGAACCGCCGTGTGCCCGCCAATTCCGCGTCCACGCCTGGGAGTCCGTTACAGGATCTTGTCGAGCCGTCCATGGAGCGTGGCCGGTGTCACGATTCGGCGGCTCGTGTGGGTGAGTACCCGCCTCCTCGGTCACGTCGTCGAATTCCGCGGGGCGCGGTGCGACACGCCCCCACTCGACGTGGCCGAGCGCGGCGAACAGACACGCTTCGGATGAGTCGGACGCGCTGCCAGGGGTAGCCGGGGCGTGGGTGCCGATCAACTTTCCCTACTCCACCGGCGAAAACACACACCCGCGTACCGCGGGACGCGCCGGACAAACGCCAAGGTGGGGCCCGGCTCCGATCGGCGGCCCATGAACGGCAGAAGCAACTACCGGTATGTGCGAGGAGCAACGGAATGACAAGTGACCAGTCCGCCCGTGCGACGCTACCTGGCCGGTCCGTGACGATGCCCCTGACGGAGCACACGGGGTGGGACGCGACGGACGTACGGGCGGTGGACACCGTCCGGGTGCTGGCGGCCGACGCGGTGCAGAAGGCCGGCAACGGCCATCCCGGCACGGCCATGAGCCTCGCCCCACTGGCGCACCTGCTGTTCCAGAACGTCATGCGGCACGACCCGGGCGACGACCAGTGGCTGGGCCGCGACCGGTTCGTGCTCTCCTGCGGGCACTCCAGCCTGACTCTCTACATCCAGCTCTACCTGACCGGCTACGGCCTGCAGCTGTCGGACCTGGAGGCGTACCGCACCTGGGGTTCGGCCACCCCTGGCCACCCCGAACACCGTCACACCCGAGGCGTCGAGATCACCACGGGCCCGCTGGGCCAGGGGCTGGCCGGCGCGGTCGGCATGGCGATGGCGGCCCGGCGCGAACGCGGTCTGCTCGACCCCGACGCCGAGCCGGGCAGCAGCCCCTTCGACCACCACGTCTATGTCGTCGCCTCCGACGGCGACATGATGGAAGGCGTCACCGGCGAGGCCGCCTCCATCGCCGGCCACCAGGAACTGGGCAACCTCGTCGTCTTCTACGACTCCAACCACATCTCGATCGAGGACGACACCGACGTCGCCTTCAGCGAGGACGTCCCCGCCCGCTTCGCCGCCTACGGCTGGCACGTGCAGACCGTCGACTGGACGCGCACCGGCAGCTACGTCGAGGACGTCGACACCCTGCTGACCGCCATCCGCGCCGCACAAGCCGAAGACGGCCGCCCCTCACTGATCATGCTGCGCACCCTGATCGGCTGGCCCTCCCCCACCAAGCAGAACACCGGCAAGGCACACGGCTCCGCGCTCGGCGAGGACGAGGTCGCCGCGACCAAGCGGCTGCTGGGCTTCGACCCCGAGCAGCACTTCGCCGTGGAAGACGCCGTGCTCGCGCGCACCCGCGAGGCCGCGGACCGCGGGCGGCAGGCCCACGCCGAGTGGGACGAGGCGTTCGCGGCCTGGCGGTCGGCCAACCCCGAGCGTGCCGCGCTGCTGGACCGCCTCCAGGCGCAGCGGCTGCCCGACGGCTGGACCGAGGCCCTGCCCGACTTCCCCGCCGACTCCGAGGGAACGGCCACCCGCGCCGCGTCGGGCAAGGTGCTCAGCGCGCTCGCCCCGGTCCTGCCGGAGTTGTGGGGCGGCTCGGCCGATCTGGCCGGGAGCAACAACACCACCATGGACGGCGCGCCGTCCTTCGTGCCCGCCGGGCGTCAGACCAACGACTGGAAGGGCGGCCCCTACGGTCGCACCCTGCACTTCGGTGTCCGAGAGCACGCCATGGGCGCGATCCTCAACGGCATCGCCCTGCAGAGTCTGACCCGCCCCTACGGCGGCACGTTCCTGACCTTCTCGGACTACATGCGGCCAGCCGTACGCCTGGCCGCCCTGATGAAACTGCCCACCATCTACGTGTGGACCCACGACTCGATCGGCCTGGGCGAGGACGGCCCCACTCACCAGCCCGTGGAACACCTGGCTGCCCTTCGAGCCGTCCCGGGCCTGGACGTGGTCCGCCCCGCCGACGCGAACGAGACCACCGTCTGCTGGCGCACCGTACTCGAACACGGGGACCGTCCAGCCGCACTCGTCCTGACACGGCAGAACGTACCCGTACTGGACCGCGGCAGCACCGCGCACGCCCCCGCCCGGCACGCCGCCCGCGGCGGCTACGTCCTCGCCGACACGGCCGGGGGCGGTACGACCCCGGATGTCATCCTCGTGGCGACCGGCTCCGAGGTGCACATCGCCCTGGCTGCCCGCACGCTGCTGGAGAGCGACGGCCTCTCGGTGCGGGTCGTGTCGATGCCCTGCCGGGAATGGTTCGCCGCCCAGCCCCCTGCCTACCAGGACGAAGTCCTCCCGCCCGCCGTGCGGGCCCGGGTCAGCGTCGAGGCCGCCGTGGGCCAGGGCTGGCGGGATGTCGTCGGCGACGCCGGACGGATCGTCAGCCTGGAGCACTACGGCGCCTCCGCCGACTACGAGCGCCTGTACTCGGAGTTCGGCATCACGCCCGAGGCGGTCGCCACAGCCGCCCGCGACAGCATCCGCGACGCCCACCGTGCCCCGCGCCCCGGCGGCCACCGCCACACCTCCGCCCCCACCAGCGGCGGCACCCTGGACCGCCCCTGACATCTCCCACGCCGGTCCCGGGCCCTTCCGAGGCGCACCGTGATGCGGACGAGCCGATTTCCATGCCCAGGTGAGGACGGAGCGGAGGACGGATCATGCCACGAAGCCGCGAAGAGGCCCGGTTCAGACATCCGCGGCACGAACGCCGGGGAGAGGCCCGGCTGCCAGGCGTTGCAGCGACCCTCATCGCCATCGCGCTGTACCTGTTTCTGCCGCAACGGCTCCTGATCGCTCCCCGCTACGTACTGCCCGCCCTGGAAGGGGTCCTGCTCATACCCCTCGTAGCGATCAATCCACGACGTCTGACCCGGCAGACGCGGGCGTTCCGCGTGCTCTCACTGACGCTGGTGGCCGTGATCGCGGCGAGCAACCTCCTCGCGCTGGGAACCCTGATCCACGACCTGGTGTCCGCCGGAGTGAAGGACGGCCGGGAACTGCTGGTGGCCTCGTTGCAGATCTGGCTCACCAACGTCATCGTCTTCGGTCTGGCCTACTGGGAACTGGACCGCGGCGGCCCGGTCAGCCGGACCCAAGCGCCCCGTGAGGAACTGCCGTTGGCCGACTTCCGATTCTCACAGGACGAGAACGACGACGCCGTCCAGGAGATCTCCGACGGCTCCAGCAAGACCTCTGACTGGGTGCCCACGCTGATGGACTACCTCTACGTGTCGGTGACCAACTCCACGGCCTTCAGCCCCACGGACACCATGCCGCTCTCCTCACGCGCCAAGTTCCTGATGAGCGTCGAGAGCGTCGCCGCCCTCCTGACGTCGCTCCTCGTGATCGCCCGCGCGGTCAGCATTCTGCGCTGACGGCCCTGGAAAACTGTGCGGCGCGTTCGCCGGGGTGTTGATCGTGGACCCGGTCCGTCGTCGGGGACGTACATGTCGATCGGGTACCACCGCCTGTTGGTCGGCACCTGTCCCGGTTGACGCGCGCGCCAGGGACTGCGGTGGGCGCACTTGTGGGCCCGACCCTGCTGCGCCGGGAAGCGACCGGGCACCTGCCGGCTGCGGCCACGGCACTCTCGTCTCCCCGTCCCGCCGTCTCGGCACTCCGCCGGCTGGGCGCCAGCGGCTGCGCCAGATCAGGGGCGCTCCTCGTAGTGTCCGCCGGGGACGAAGCGCCCCCTGGGTGTGACGGCGTAGGGGCCGGAGCCACCGATGAGGGTGGAGAACACCGCGCCGCTGTGCCTCCGGGGAGCGCACAGCCAGCAGATCTCCCCGCGCGGGCCGACCAGTGCCTCGCGCTCGCCGTCGGCGAGGAAGGCGTAGTCGTACAGCACCTGCGGCGGGTACGCGACGTGCTCGCGGCTCACCCGTCTTGGGCGTCTTGGGCCTGTCCATCCGAGGGCACCAGGTCGGCGACGGTCCTCTCCAGGAAGGGCAGAGCGCGCTGGCCCCAGACTGCCAGGGCGATCGACGCGGTCACCGCGGCCAGGGCGACCGGGCCCAACGGGGTGCAGCCGAAGAAGCGGCTGACTCCCGGTGTCTCGATGAGCGCGAGCAGAACGGCGGCCGAGCCGAGGGCGGCAAGACGAACCAACGCGCTGTCACGGCGGTCCAGCAGGGTCTGGGCGAGCTGGGTGCCGACCACCGCGGCCAGCGCCATCGTGCTGGAGCGACGCGCTGTGCCGGGCGTGGCCCGGCCGATGAGCCAGGCCATGAGCGCACCCGCACTGGTCGTCACCGCACGGTGCCGGATCTGCCGGAGCAGCGGCGCTCCCAGCACGGCCGACGGTGCTCCGGGGCCCGGCTGCGCCTCCGTCCCCTGAGGTGTCACCGCCACCGCCATGGCCGGGAACAGGTCGGTGAGGAGGTTGACCAGCAGCATCTGGCGGGTGGACAGCGGAGCCCGGCCGGCCAGCAGCGTGCCCAGGACACCGAAGCCGATCTCGCCCGCGTTGCCGCCGATGAGGATGGCGATGGCGTCCGCGACGCTGTGCCACAGCGCCCTGCCCTCGCACACGGCGTCGATCAGTACCGTCAGGTCGTCGTCGGTGAGGACGAGGTCGGCGGCGTTACGGGCGGCCGCGGAGCCCCGGGCGTTGATGCCCACGCCGATGTCGGCGGCTCGGATCGCCGCCGCGTCGTTCGCGCCGTCGCCGACCATGCCGACAACCCGCCCCGCATCCCGCAGCGCCTCGACGACCTGGAGTTTCTGCTCCGGTGCCACGCGCGCCACCACACCCGCGTCACGGAGCATGCGGGCCCTGCCCGCCCGGTCGGCGGCCGCGAGGTCGTCGCCGGTCACCACGACCGTGTCCTCGGGCCAGCCCAACTCGGCGGCGATCGAACGGGCGGTCTGCGGATGGTCGCCGGTGAGCATCACCGGACGTATGCCCTCCTCGTGCAGGCTGCGCACCAGGGCCGTGGAGGTCTCGCGCGGAGTGTCCGCGAGACCGAGCAGACCGATGAACTCCAGTCGCTCCAGGGGCTGTTCGAGGACACCCGAAGCGGTCTCGGCGTCGCCGAGGCGGCGCTCGGCGACGGCCAGGACGCGCAGTCCCCCGGCGGCCAGTGCCTGTGCCGTCTCCGAGGCGTGTGCGGGGAGGCCGGAGCATGCGGGCAGCACGGTTTCCGGCGCCCCCTTCACCACCAGCAGGAGCGGTCCGTCTCCGGGCCGGCCGACTGCGGCGGCATAGCCGCGGGCCGCCTCGAACGGAAGCGCCTCCGACTCCTCCCATGCGGGGTCAGGTCCGGCCGAGTCCAGGACCGCCGCGTCGGTGGCGTGTTCCGGCGGGCTGTCGCCGTCGCCGACCTGGGGGCAGGCCCGGGCCGCGACGCGCAGGATGTCCGCAGCCGCCTCGTCCTGTGCCCGGTGGCTCCGCCCTTCGGCGTCGGCCACCTTCACCAGGCGCAGGGCGTTCTCGGTGAGTGTTCCGGTCTTGTCGAAGCAGATGGTGTCCATCCGGCCGAGCGCCTCCAGCGCACGAGGTGCCCGGACCAGCACCCCGCCCTGGCTGAGCCGCCGGGCGGCGGCCAGCTGGGCCACCGTCGCCACCAGCGGCAGCCCCTCCGGTACGGCGGCCACGGCGACGGCCACGCCCCCGCTGACCGCCTCCCGGATCGGGGTCCCGCGCAGCAGGGCGAGGCCGGTGACCGCGGCGCCGCCGCCCAAGGTCAACGGCAGTGCGTGAGCGGTGAGTTCGTGCAACCGCGCCTGTACTCCGCCGGCCGGGGGCGTGCGCGCGGCCAGGTGGACGGCGCGGGCTGCCTCGGTGCGCTCGCCGGTGTCGACAACGACCGCGCGGGCGTGGCCGGCCGCCACCGTCGTGCCTTCGAAGACCATGGAGTGCCGGTCGGCCACCGGTACGTGGGGGGTCGCTGCGGTGTGCTTCTCCGTCGGTACCGACTCCCCGGTCAGCGCGGACTCGTCGACCTCCAGTCCGTCCTCCGACAGCACCCGGGCGTCGGCCGGCACCACGTCGTCCGTGTGCAGGTCGATGACGTCGCCCGGGGCCAGGCGTGCCGCGTCCACGGTGTGCGTGTCCGGCTCATCGGGGGAATCGGCCACCCGGGCCTGCCGCTTCTGCTCGGCGAGCAGCCCGGACACGGCCTGTTCGGCCCGCAGCCGCTGGATCGCGCCGATCAGCGCGTTCAGGTCGAGGGCGCCTACCACCAGTAGCGCGTCCACGGCCGAGCCGACGATCGCGGACGCGGCCGAGCCCACGGCCAGCACCGGTGTCAGCGGGTCGTCCAGTTCGCTCCGCACGGCTCCGGCGATCCGCCGAGTCCACCGCACCGGCCCGAGCAGCGGGTTCCGGGACGGCTCGGCGGCCTGCTGCTCCTCGGGGGGTGCCGTCCGCCGCTCCTGCTCCAGCCGCCGCAGGGCTTCCCGTGGGCCGAGTTCGTGCCAGTGCACCCGGGCCCTGGGGTGCGGGACCTCGGCCCTCGCCACGCGCAGGGCCGCCACGGCACCCGACATCAGTGAGGTCGCGGCGGCGGCGTCCACCGGCGCGTGCCGCAGTCCCGGCAGCGCGGCCAGTCTGCCGCGGCCGCTCCGCGACCCGCCGACGGCCACCAGCAGCCCGGAGAGCGCGGCACCCGAGCGGGCCAGGATCTGTGCGTGCCGGCCCACCCGGCGCGCGGCCGGTATCGCGGTCAGCAGCCGCCACACGTCGGGCAGTCCGTGCAGGGCGAGCGCGTCGGCGCTCCAGACGACCGCGCTGTCGGCGTCGGTGAGCGCGAGCGCGATGTCGCCGGCGAGCAGCCCGGACAGCACTCCGTGCCCCCGGTCGGACCACAGCCGGGCCACCGTGATCACCGCGCCGGAGTCCTCGGGCAGGGAGCACACCACGTCGTCCAGCGGCCGTCGGGCGTCGACCACCTGGTCGGCGAGGCCGGTGAAGTCCTCCAGCGAGGGGTCGTCCACGAGCACGACCCGCAGTCCGGCGCGCCGGGCCGCGTCCAGCACCGGCTCCGTCCAGGGGTCGGTCTCCCCGTCCTCGGTGCACACCGCACTGGGGTGCAGGACGATCGTGCCTGCCAGCTCCAGCTCCCGCAGCCGCTCCGGATCACGGAAGAGCAGCCCCGACCGGGCCAGTACGGCGCTGAGCACCGCCTCGAAGGCGGTCGGCCCGTACCGGGCGGCCTTCGGAGAGCCCGCGAGCACCGCCTCCGCCGCCTCGGCGACGTCGTGCTTGACCAGCAGGGTGGCCGCCGCGCCCAGCACACTGCCGGCGAAGGCGTGCGTGGCGTAGTCCTGGGCCGGGGTGGTGCGCAGGGCCGGGCGCGGATGGCCGCCGTCGCCGATGCTCGGCCGGCTCGGACGGCACAGTTCGTCGTGGAACAGCTCGAAGGCGGCCGCCCGCGCCGTCGTGTCCGCGAGCCGGCAGGCGCGCAGCGCCCCGTCGAGCAGCAGCGCGGCCGGCGTCTGACCCGCCCCGTGCGCGGCGGCGTTCGCGCAGGTCAGCAGGAGGTCCATGGCGTCGGCGCCCAGGTGGGCGCGGAGCAGGCCACGGAAGCGCGGGTTCTCCCGCAGCACCGTCACCACCGCGGTCACCGCGCGCGGCGTCGGGGGCAGCCGCAGGGCGTACGCGGCGACGCCGATGCCGGTCCCGACCAGGTCGGCCGTGAGCGTGGCCAGCGCCGCCCGGATTCCGGCCGGGTCGGCAGGGTGCGTGACCCCGTCGGCGTCGGCGTCGACCGCGACGAGACCGTGCCGGGCGGCGAGGTCGGCAGCGCGTGCCATCACCTCGTCGGCGACCGTTTCCTCGGCCGCGGCCACCACCAGACGGCCGAGCCCCTCGTCCCAGTAGGCGAACAGGACGTCCGGATGCTCGGCAAGTGCCGTGGCGACATGTCCGGCGAGCCGGGGCAGGCCGCCCGCGGCCCGTGCCTGCTCCCCGTCGGCCGCCCGCAGCGCGAAGTGCGCCCGGGCGCCGGACCGCCACCGCTGCTCGGACCCGAGCAGCGCGTTGCGCGTGGCCCGCGACATCCGCGAGGCCGTGTCCAGGCTCCTGACGCCGGCCCGCGCGGCCCCGGCCGCCGCCCCCGCGACCGCGCCCACCCCCGGCGCTGCGGCCATGGCCAGCAGCCGGGGGGCCGCGGACAGGGTCCGTGCCGCGACGGACGGCAAGGTCGGCAAGGTCGGCAACCCGAGCGTCATCGCGTATCAGCCCCGGCTCACGTCAGCTGGTGGGCGGTGTGATGGTCGGGCCGGTGGGCGACGGCCCTTCGTCCGCGGGCAGCGCATCCGCATCCGCATCCGCGGGAGGTGTCGCCGCGTCCGCCGGAGGCGTCGCCGCGTCGGCGGGAGGGGCTGGTGGGGTGAGCGGGTCGGTGGGCGGGGTGGCCGGGAAGGCGGCCGGTGGCGCGGGCTGTGCGGTCTGGTCAGCGTGTGCCGCGGCCTGTTCGGCCGGTGTCTTCGCCAGACCGGTCTCGGGTGCGACCGGTTCGTCCGGCGGTGACGTCACCCCACTGGGCCGCGTCCCGCTGCCGGCGGGTATCTCGTCCTCCCTCACGGGCCCCGGAGCACTCGGGATCTGCTGCCCGGCCACGGCCGAGTCACCCATGGCCACATAGGCACCGTGGCCCGTGCCCTCCGTCTCCTCTTCGTGCAGCTCTTCGTGCAGCTGCGGGTGCGAGGTCTCCGCGCTCGGTGCGGGCCGGGACTGGGTCAGCCAGGCCACCGCCGCACCGGTCAGCGCGACCGGCCACTCCACCACTCCGGCCACACCCAGCACCCCGGCTCCGGCGTACACGGCCAGCCGGCGACTTCGGGGCGACACGGCTCCGATCTTGTCCAGTGTCTCCTCGGCGGCCTTGCTCATGACCCCGACGCCGGGAACCCGGCGCGCCGCCGAGGCCGCGTTGCGCAGGGGCACGGTAACGGCCGAGGACGACTTCTGCTCAGCCATGGCTACTCCTCGTCGATGCAGGGATCACGTTCTCTGCCTGCTGAGTGCCCCTGAACACATCAACCATCCCGAATTAGCCAGACATTTCATGACGAATTGCGCGCACGAGGAGCTACGTCCCGCGGGGGTGTGGAGACCCGGTGCGGCAGGGCCGACCGGACAGACACGAAGAGGCGAGACGCGCCGTCCACTGCGCAGACCTCGCGCAGCTGCATGAGCCTGCGCCCGACGACCAGGACCGGTTCGCCGTCCGTAGGTGCTCCCGTTCGGTTGCGCGCGTTCATCGGGTGCTCGGCGCCGGGGAGGGAGCACCATGCAGCGGCTCGTCGTTTTCACACCGGCCGCACGGGCACCCGGCAGGTGACCGCGCAGTGACCGATTTGACCGCCCAGGCACCGATTCGGGCAGCGCCAGCCGACCCTCTCGCCTACTTGGCCGGTCAGTCGTGCCTGACGGCGTACCTTGACCCGCCGACCGCTGGCGGCTTCGAGCCGCTCCGCCCCTGCGAAGTGTCGCCGTTCCCTCACCACGGCCGGCGAGCGCTCGACGCAATCGTGGAAGACGCCCCGACCGGGTGACAAGGAGTGATGCGATCATGCCGACCGCGACGGAACGAGCCAGGACCAGGGCCCTGCTCATTGCCCACGGGCAGACCTACGCGCGAGAGGCGGGCGTGAAACTGCGCGACACGCCGCAGCCCCTCTACCAATTGCTCGTGCTCGCCCACCTGCTCAGCGCGCGGATCAGGGCGTCCGTGGCCACGGACGCCGCGCGTGCCCTGTTCGACGACGGGATGCGCAACCCGAAGCGCATGAGCGAAGCCACCTGGCAGCAGCGCGTGGACGCCCTCGGCAAGGGCCACTACCGCCGCTACGACGAACGCACCGCCACCCAGCTCGGCGAAGTGGCCGAGCGGCTGCTGGAGCGGTACGGCGGTGACCTGCGCAGGCTCCGTCAGGCCGCCGGCGGCGACGTCGGGGAATGCAAGCGCCTGCTGCGCGAACTACCTGGCATCGGACCTGCCGGCGCGGACATCTTCCTGCGGGAGGCACAGGGCGTCTGGCCCGAGGCCGCGCCGTACTTCGACGCCAAGGCCCTCCAGGGCGCCGCCCGGCTCGGGCTCCCGAAATCCCCGAACGCCATCGCCCGCCTGGCACAGGAGAAGGACTACCCGGCGCTTGCGGCCGGCCTGGTGCGGTCCGCGCTCGACAAGCGGGTCGCGGAGGACGTCACTGCCAGGTCTCTCGAGACCGGGCCCACAACCGCGGATCACGAACGCAGCGCGTCGTGTCCGGGCTGACAGGGCCGCCGGGCGCACAGCTCGGCATCAGTGCGCACCGTCAGGGGGCGCCGGTCGCTGTCCGGGTACTCGTACGACGCGACCGCACGTGGGCGAAGAGAAGTGAGAAGAGAAGTAAGGGGACGAGCATGACGACACCGATGCCGGGCACCCGCCCGCAGCTCCGCAAGGTCCGCATGGACCTGCTGGGGATCTACCTCAACGACCACCTGGCAGGTTCCACGGTCGGAGCCGGGCGCTCCCAGTTCATGGCCCGATCGCACCGCGACCCGCCATACGCGGAACCACTGCGGCACCTCGCGGCCGAGATCGCCGAGGACCGTCAGACCCTGCTGCGCATCATGCGAAGCCTGGACGTGCCGCCGCGCCGCTACAAGGTCGCGGCATCCGGCGCGGCAGAGCGGCTGGGGCGTCTGAAGAGCAACGGGCGCCTCTTCCGGCGTTCACCTCTGACGCTGGTCGTCGAACTTGAATTCCTCCGGCTGGGGGTGAAGGGCAAGGAGCTCGGCTGGCGCACCCTGCGCGCCCTGGCCGAGGCTGACGGCCGCCTCGACGAGCAGGAACTCGACAGGCTGATGGCGCGAGCCGAGCGGCAGACGAGCACGCTCGAGGAGCTGCGCGTCACAGCGGTCCGGGACGTGTTGCTCACCGGCTGACGCGGAGCCCAGGTCTGCACCCTTACGGGCGGCAGGAGCCTCGCCCCGGCAGGTGCCCGGGAGAGCGGGACGCGCCGGGGCTCCGCCAGGGCCTGGGCCGCGGGCGCGGCCGCCTGCCGGTCGCTAGTTGAGCGTCCTGTGCGGATCGCGCCGGGAAGCGTCCGCCCACGCCGTCGGCAGCTCCCGTTCGAGCCTGGCGGCCTCGGCCTGCTCATGTCCGTACAACAGGCCCCAGACAAAGGAGGGTTCGTCGGCCGCGTGTGCCGCCAGGGTCAGCTTGCGCAGGGCGTCCCTGGCCACGACGCTGTCCTGATGGTCCCCGAGCACCTTCTGGACGGCTTTGACGCGCTTGCGCAGGCGCTTGGCGGGTTTGCCGAGCGCGTCGCGTGCCGGCTCGGTGGCATACCTCGTCTTCTTGGCCGCCTTACGGGCTTCGTGGAGGGCGGTGTCGCGTTCCGGCCCCGGCGAGAGTTCCAGCGCGTAGGAAACGCGGCCGGCGAGACGGTCGTATTCCTTGAGGATGGCCTTGGCCATGACGTTCTGCGGTTCGCGGGTGGCCCTGCGGCGTAGCGGGGGCTGTTCAGTCAGCGCTGCCAGGGAGTCCAGGAGGGCGAGGTAACGGGGTGAGTTCAGGGCGTCGAGGGTGCGCTGGTGGGCCTCGGAGCTGTTGTTGATGTCCCACACCTGTAGCCGTGCGGCGACGGGACCGAAGACCAGTTCCGCAGGCAGCGCGTCGATCCTCGAACCCAACCGCTTCCGGAGCACCTCCTGGTCGCGTTCCGCACCCAGTTCGTTTCCCAGCCACTTGATTTCTTCGCGGACGGGATCGGTGGCCCTGCGGTCGAGGACGGACCGGTAGGAGCGCAGGACGCTGCGCAGCCGCCTGCATGCGACGCGCATCTTGTGCACCGAGTCGGGTACGTCACGCCGTACCGCGGGGTCCAGGCTCACCAGGGTGCGAATCTGCTCTTCCACATGGCCGAGGACGGCTTCGCCGGCCGATCCGGGCACCACGGTCTCGGCGACGCGCCCGCCCCGCAGACGGGGTGCCCCCACCGTCGTCTCCTCCAGAGCCCGGGCCAGCTTGGACGGCGAGTGGGCACGGCTTACGCCGCTCTTGCGCAGCGCTTTGTCCACGACGTCCAAAAGCGCCGGGTCGGTGTCCGCCGCGAGTTCGACCTCCAGCTCGGTCCAGGCGGCCGTCGTGTTGGTGACCAGCAGTGACTCGGCGCGCACCGCGTCGATGCTCAGCTCCGCGAGGACCGCGTTCCCGGAACCGACGAGCTGCCACAGGCCGCGCCTGGAACGGATCCGGACGACCGGCCGCACATCCGCTCCCCGGGTACGGGAAAGGGCCAGGTCGCGCAGAGCGTCCGGAAGGGTGTCGGACAGCGGGGCCTGCACCTCTTCCCGGCTGTCCCCGGCGAGCGGCAGTTTCAGATGCCAGCCCGCGTCGGTTCCGCCCGTCCTTCGCCTGAGCGCGGCCGAGGCACCGGCCAGGCGCAGGTCGTCCGTGTCGTAGTACACGGCGTCCAAATCCTTGGTGCCCCGGTCCACGACGGACACGATGTCGCCCACCCCGGTGAGGTCGGGCAGCCAAGTCGTGCCGTCAGCCGACGGAGCGTCGTACTTCCGCTCTGTTTCCTGCTTCGTGTCGGTCATGTCCTGCGCGTACACCTGTGCGCCCGGGACAAACGTCCTCGTGGGCAAGCCCACCGGTACGGCCGCCGGCAACCTGGCCCTCGGACGGCCGCACGGGCCCGCGAGTCGCTTCAGGCGCTGTGGACTTGGACCTCGTACAGCGAGTACCCCCAGTCGGTGCCGCGGTGGAGGCCGTGGATGCGGACGTAGCGGGCCGGGGTGCCGGTGAAGCGGGCCGTGTCGAGGCCGCCGTCGCCGGTCGTGGTGGACCAGGCGGTCTGCCAGTTCGTGCCGTCGGTGGAGAGTTCGACGCGGTACGACCTGCCGTAGGCGCGTTCCCAGTCCAGTGTCACCCGGGAGACGAGGTGGGCGGAGCCCAGGTCGACCTGCCACCACTGGTCGTCGCTCCAGTCGCCGGCCCAGCGGGTCGAGCCGTCGCCGTCCACGGCGCGGCCCGGCCGGTAGCTGGTGAACGGGTTCGACTCGGACGAACTGGCCGTGGCCGGCTGTCCCTTGGCGAGGTCGACCGAGGCCTGGTGCTGTTCCGTGGCCCGCCAGGTGTCGAGGTAGGACTCGGCGCCCCGGAACAGGTCGTTCACCACGTCCTGGCCGCCGATCTGCCGGATGTCCTCGATCCAGTCGGGGATCATGCCGACGTGGGCCGCGCCGTCGGTGTTGATGTCGAAGGTGCGCGCGCCGGAGGTCTGCCTGTCGATGACGGAGCCGCCGTCGACGCTCCTGAAGGGGTAGGTCACCTTGTTCGCCGCGTCCGCGCCGCGCGGGGCGGGGTGGTCGCCGATGCCGTTGAAGTCGGTGCCGTAGCCGTAGCCCACGTCGTACTTGTCGCGCAGCGCCTTGGTCCGGGCGGCTTCCGCGACGAAGCTCTCGGAGCCGTGCATGTACTGGGCGACGAAGCCGCCGAGGGAGTAGACCCGCTCGGTCCAGTTCAGGTCCATCCAGCTGTGCGAGGAGATCACGCCGGGGTAGGACGCCGACTCCAGGATGTCGAGGGCCTGGCCGACGGCCTTGACGCCCATGTGGTCGATCTCCAGCATCATCTTGCGCTGCATCATGCCGCGCACGGCGTACTCGCCGAGATCGGTGAGGCCGCGCTTGTTGCACTGTGCGTCCGAGCCGTACGAGGGGACGGTCACGCCCGCCGGCAGGTCCGCCTCCGCCGCCGAGGAGGCGTTGCCGATGGGGTTGTCGTGTTGCGGGCCGGTGCACTTCTCGGTCTGCCAGAAGGTGCCGGTGGACAGGAACTGGCCGACGTCGATGGCCGTTCCGAGGCCGCCGGAGTCGAAGCGGACGCCGCACAGCGCGTTGTCGAACTTGTGGCAGAGGAACATGGAGCGGACGCCGAGTGCGTAGAGCTCGTCGAGGCCCTTGTCGATGTCCTCCTTGCTGCACTGCGGGATGTCGAGGATCTGCTTGCAGCCGAAGGGTTCGGAGGTCTCGACCCCGAGGACGACGGCGAGTTTGCCCTCTTCGACGACCTGGCGCGCCTGGGCGCTGTCGGTGACGATCCGGAACCAGCCCTTGCCGGTGCCGCCGTACATCGTGTCGACGTAGGCCTGGAGGTCGTAGGTCATCCTCGCCTGCAGCCGGATCGAGGTCATCTCGTCACAGCTGCGGTCCTTGAAGGGGTAGACGGAGCAGATCATGCCGTTGGTGACGAGGTCGTTGACGAGCACGCGCTGGCCGCCCCGCCAGGCCCGCTCCACCCAGGCGTAGTAGTCGGCCTGGTGCGTCATGGAGTCGTACGCGGGCCAGTCCTCGAAGGTCGGCCAGCCGACCGGGTCGTGCTTGCCGTCACCGCCGTGGGTGATGTAGTCGAAGAGGGCGAGGGTGCCGTCGGGGTAGTGCTCGGGGCAGTCCTTGAGGGCGTCGGCGACACCGGCCTCGGAGAAGACCTTGCCGCAGATCAGGCGGCCCCCGAAGGCCTCGTTGCCGAACAGGTGGTTGTGGGCGTCGACGAACCCCCGCACTGCTCCGGCCGGGTTCGTGCCGGTGAACGGCTCGCCGGTGACGTCGATCCGGACGTCCGGGGCGGGTCGCGCGGCCGGGATCCACCAGTCGCCGCCGGCCGCGGAGCTCGGGGTCGGCCCGAGGGCCATGGTCAGCACCAGGAGCAGCAGCGACAGCATGGTGACGTTCTTGCGTCCGCGGTGCGGGCGTCCGGTCGGCGTCACGGTCCACGTCCCTCGGTCGGCGAGAGGGCGCGATTGACGAAACCATGGGGTTGTCATGAACCGCGCAATACCTGGGACGAGGATCATGCCGCTCGCCGACGGAGTCAAGTGCCCGGGACGCCCGACCCGACATCGCGCCGGCGGGGGCGCTTCGCGACACGCTGGAAGAAAGTCGTGTGCCGCTGTCGATCCGGCCGCATGCTGTTCGACGTCATGGTGTGGGGCGCTGGGCCGCACGATGACACGACAGGGTTCGGTGAGGACGCGCATGGATCAATTGCTGAGAGTCATGAACTTCATGGTCTCGAGTGACGGCATCGGTGCCGGTGAGCATCAGAGTCTGGAGAGGCCGTTCGGCCTCGACGGTGCGGAACGGCTGTTCTCCTGGGCCGGAGCCACGGCCAGCTGGCCCATGCGCACGGATCCCGGGGGGAGCCGGGGCCTGGACGACTACTTCACGCGGGACTTCCCGCGCAACATCGGGGCCGAGATCATGGGCCGCAACAAGTTCGGGCCCCAGCGCGGGCCCTGGCAGGACCACGAGTGGCGCGGCTGGTGGGGCGAGGAGCCCCCGTTCCGCACTCCGGTGTTCGTCATGACCCACCACGAGCGTCCCTCGTTCACGCTCTCCGACACCACGTTCCACTTCGTCGACGGTGCCCCGGCCACGGTTCTCGAACGGGCCCGGGAAGCGGCGCAGGGCAAGGACGTCCGACTGGGCGGCGGGGTCACCACCGTCCGGCAGTTCCTCGATGCCGACCTCGTGGACACCCTGCATGTCGTGGTCTCGCCGGTGACGTTCGGGTCCGGGCTACGGCTCTGGAAATCCCCCGACGAACTGCTCGACCGGTTCCACCTGGAGGTCGTGCCCAGCCCGAGCGGGGTGACGCACCACCTGTTCTGGCGAAGGTGACACGAGCAGGCCCGGACCGCCGCCGGCGGTGAGTGCGCGGACTCCGCCGCGACGCAGCCCGGTCGCCCCTTGCGGGACGACCGGGCTGCGGTCGGGCGGCGCGATGTGCCGTTACGGCTTCACGCGGACGATCTGCGGGTCGTGGTCGCTGGTCTGGTCGGCGAACTCGCTGTTGATGTGCACCACGTCGTAGTCGGCGC
Organism: Streptomyces sp. NPDC001507; assembly: GCF_042894765.1. Lineage (NCBI taxonomy): Bacteria > Bacillati > Actinomycetota > Actinomycetes > Kitasatosporales > Streptomycetaceae > Streptomyces > Streptomyces sp. NPDC001507. Next base: position 193,046 of record NZ_JBIAVV010000013.1, on the reverse strand, counting down.
CGTGCTTCAGACCCGGGCTGACCAGAATGTGGTCGAGGACCTGGGAGTTGCCCTCGTAGACGTACGAGTAACGCTCCTTGAGGGGCAGGGTGTTCACCAGGTCGGTGAGGATCTCGCCGTTCACCGTCAGCGAGGTCGCCGCGGGCGAGAACTGGTAGTCGTTCAGGTCGCCCAGGACGACCAGGTCCGCCTTGGGGTTCGCCTTCTCCAGCGACTCGACGAACTCCCGCTCCACCAGGGCCTGCCGGTTGCGCTGCGCCTCGGAACTGCGTACCGGCGGCTGGAAACGGCTGTCGATCGCCTGGTCGCCGCCCTTGCTGTTGAAGTGGTTGGCGATGACGAACAGCGTCTTGCCGCGGAAGGTGAACTCGCCCGCGAGCGGCTTGCGCGAGTCGGTCCACGCGCTGTCGGTGGGCGCGATCCGGCCCGGCGACGCGGTCAGGTGCGTGTCCGCGCCGGTGCCGGTGACACCGACGGCCGTCGTGGAGTCGCCGCCCGGCCGGTCGTCGAACTGCACGCGGTCGGGGTTGAACAGGAACGCCTGGCGGATGTTGCCGCCCGGCTGGCCGCCGTCCTTGTCGTTGACGGGGTCGATCTGCCGCCACTCGTAGCGCGGGCCGCCGGCCGCGACGATCGCGTCGACCAGCTTGCCGAGCGTCTTGTCGGCGGCGACCGTGCCGTCGTCGGTGGCGCCGCTGTTGTCCTGGATCTCCTCCAGGGCGACGATGTCGGGCGAACGCAGGTTCGTCACCAGGCCCTTGGCGAGCGCGTCGAACTTCGACTGCGCGTTGCCCGGCGCGAGGTTCTCCACGTTGTACGTGGCGACGCTCACCTGCGAGGAGCTCTGCTTCGCCGTCACCTCGGGCTTGATGCCGCCGCTGCGGACGGTGCCGATGGTGCGGGCCTGCACCGCGTAGGTGCCGGCGAACTGGTTGTAGTCCAGCGGACCTTCGGTGGTGCCCTCCAGTGTGTCGCCCACGTTCGCCACGGGGAACGCCTGCTGGGCGGTCGGGATCAGCGACTGGACCATCAGCCGGCCCGAGTTGGGGTCGTCGTAGCCCGTGTAGAGGGTGCCGCCCCGCTTGGTGGGGTTCTGGTCCGGCTGGACGGTCACCCACATCTCCGAGTACGGGTCGGTCGCGCCGACCACCCGGCTGCCGCCGATGCGGACGTTCATGCCCTCCAGCGACTCGTAGGTGTCGAGGGCGTACTCGTCGGGGCGCAGCGGCAGGTTCTCGATGCTCGCGCCGCCCGCCTGCGGGGCGAACTGCTCGGGCACCGAGTGCTCGTCGAGGACGACCGGGGCCGGCACGGCGTTGCCGCTCGACACGACGTTCACGGAGGCCTTGGTCAGTTCGGTGACGGACTGGATGCCGGTGTCCTGGCCGCCCGGGTAGTACTCCTGGACCGTGGCGTCGAGGGAGACGCTGTCGCCGACCTGCACGGTGGGCGTGGTGGAGCCGGTGAAGACGAAGATGCCCTCGCTGGTACGGGGGTCGGCGTCGGGGTTGGGGTCCTGGACCCAGTAGCCCCGCGAGGAGCCGTACGAGCGGACGCCCGTGACGATGCCGGTGACACCGGAGACGGTCTTGCCGTTGAGCGGCGAGATGCGGGCGTCGCCCTGGATGTCGTGGATCTTCGCCGGGGTGGCCGGCGGGGTGGTGGCGGGCGGCGTGCTCGCCGGGTCGGTCGGGGTCGTGCCGCCGCCGGTGTCCGCGGAGTTCTGCGGGGACGGATCGCCCGCGGTGAAGTCCGCGGCGTTGTCGTCGGTGTCGGCGAGGGTGGCCGCGCGGGCCACGGACGCGGTGTTACTGGCACCGGCCGCGGCGCCGTTGCCCTCGTGCACCACCGCGGTGCCGAAGCCGACCAGGTCCTTGACCCGCGAGTCGGCCTGGCAGTCGGCGGCGGTGAGGCAGGTCAGCGGGTCGCTGCCGGTGACCAGCGCGACGGTGCCGTTGGTGCCGGACATGTTGATCGAGCCGGTCGCGTCGGGAGTCGGCAGCGCCTTGGTGCCGCCCGTGCCCGCGGCCTCCTGGACCAGGTAGCGGCCGCCTCCGGCGAGCGAGCCGGTGAGCGGGGTCGACTGCCACTTGGAGGAGGCGGTCGGCGTGCCCGGCAGGTACTGGACGCTGTAGCCGCTCAGGTCGACCGAGCCGCTGCCGGCGTTGGCCAGCTCGACGAAGTCGTTGGTGTACGTGGCGCCCGAGTTGCCGCCGCCTCCGTAGACCTCGGCGATCAGCGCCTCGTGCGAGGCGGCCATGGCGTTGATGCTCAGACCGGCCGTGGCGAGCACGACGGCGCCCGCGATGCCGTAGGGCAGGGCGCGCTTGCGTCTGGAGGGGCGCGGACTCGGCGCGGCGGCCTCGGATGAGGGGTGCGACACGGAGGGGTCTCCTTCATACAGACGGCGTGACGTGAATACATGCGCGACCGGGCCCGCCCGGGCGTACGACCAGCACAAGATACGCGCGTAGACAACAGGCCCCCAATACTTGGGAGATGAACTCTGAGACACAAACGGAGGTCCGGTATTCCGGTTCGGTGCCGTGATGTTCCCGTGTGTCCCGGCGGCCACGGCTCGCTCCGCGAGGGCTCTTTGAGAAGTGACACCGATGAATGCGATGTGCCTGAGCTGTTGGACTCGGAAATCAAGCCGGGGCACAGTAGGCACGTTCACCCCACGAACGGTACGAAACCCACTGTCACCTGCGGAGACCCCCATGAACCACGTCGCGGACCCCGAGCGGTACAACGGCACGATGCGCTACCGGCGCACCGGGCGTTCGGGCCTCGACCTGCCCGTCCTGTCCCTGGGCTACTGGCACAACTTCGGCGACGACCGGTCGTTCGAGAGCCAGCGGGACATCGCCCTGCGCGCCTTCGACCTGGGAATCACCCACCACGACCTCGCCAACAACTACGGGCCGCCCTACGGCTCCGCGGAACTCAACTTCGGGCGGCTGCTGAAGCAGGACCTCGCACCGTACCGGGACGAGCTGGTCGTCTCCACGAAGGCCGGCTGGGACATGTGGCCCGGCCCCTACGGCCAGGGCGGCGGCTCCCGGAAGTACCTGCTGGCCTCCCTCGACCAGTCCCTGCAGCGCATGGGCCTCGACTACGTCGACATCTTCTACTCCCACCGCCTGGACGCCGGCACGCCCCTCGAGGAGACGATGGGCGCGCTGGACACCGCCGTCCGCCAGGGCAAGGCCCTGTACGTCGGCATCTCCTCGTACGACGCCGAGCGCACCCGGCAGGCCGCCGCGATCCTGCGGGAGCTGGGGACGCCTCTCCTCATCCACCAGCCGTCGTACAGCATGGTGAACCGCTGGATCGAGACGGACGGGCTGCTCGACGCGGCGCAGGAAGAGGGCTTCGGCGTCATCGGGTTCACCGCGCTCGCGCAGGGCCTGCTCACCGGGCGCTACCTCGACGGCATCCCGGAGGGCTCGCGAGCCGCGGCCGGCACGTCGTTCGACGCGGACTGGCTGTCGGACGACATGCTGGACAGGCTGCGCGCGCTCAACTCCATCGCCCAGCGCCGTGGGCAGACCCTCGCGCAGATGGCGCTCGCCTGGGCACTGCGGGACCGGCGGGTCACGTCGCTGGTCATCGGCGCGTCCCGTACCGAGCAGCTCGAGCAGAACGTCGCCGCGCTGGAGAACCTGGAGTTCACCGCCGAGGAGCTGGCCGAGATCGACACGTACGCCGTCGAAGGCGGCGTCGATCTGTGGCACGACGCCCGGACCGGCCAGATGAACTGAGGCCGTACACGCGTCGGCCGACGGCCCGCACGACGGCCGACGCGGCCTTGGCTCCGGGGCCGGCAGGGGCACGCCTTCCGGATGTGGGGGGACTGCTCCGGCCTGCCGGGGACGATGCCGGGCCCCGCGTCGGGGGCGGCGAGCGTGTCGGGCCACACGAGAAGCCCCACCCCCCACTGTCACCTCTGCCCGGTCCACCTCGGCCCGGTGAGCGGGCCCGGCGTCTCCTTCGGGGCCACGATCGCCGACGGGACCACCAGGCCCCTCAGCTCCTGCTGATCGAGCGGGACAGACGGATCGCCGAGGCGAGGAAGAAGATCCCGCCGAGCGTGGCGTAGCCGGCGAGGGTGGCCAGCGAGGGGGCGTCCTGTGTGGCGCTTCGGATGAAGTTCGCGCCGGCGAGGACGGAGATGCCGCCGCTGAGGATCATGGCCCACTGGCCGCCCATCGAGCGTCGCGCGACGCCCACGAGGAGCTGGATGAGGCCGGAGACGACCGCCCACGCACCCCAGACGCGCAATACGTCGGCGACGCCCGAGGTGCTGGCGACCACGACACCGACGGCGGCGAGCGCACTGACGGCCATGTTGGCGTACAGACCCCTGACCGGCGCGGCAGCGCGCGCCGACCTGGCGTCGACGACTGCCGCGGCCACGTCGAAGGCGGGATAGAGGAACAGCAGCAGCTTGGCGCCGAAGGTGAGCTCGGAGCCGGACACCAGCAGGAGCGCGGCCCACACGGCGGCGAAGACGAAGCGGACGATGTACAGCCGGCGCAGGGCCGGCATGGCCCCGACGGACTCGGCGGAGGCAGTGGTGGATGCCATGGGGTTCTCCAGTGTCTGCGAGGGAGAGAGAGCGTTCTCTCTTCGCGGCAGCCTGGCACAGCGCCTCCGCGAAAACAAGAGAGAGCGTTCTACCCCCTACAATGGACGGCATGGCAAAGACGGAAGCCGGCACAGGCACAGGCAGGCGAGTCTCCGAGGCCCGGGAACGGCTCCTGAGGACTGCCGGGCAGCTCTTCTACGCGGAGGGCATCCATAAGGTCGGGGTCGACCGTCTGGTGGCCGAGTCGAAGGTCACCAACGCCACCTTCTACCGCCACTTCCGCAGCAAGGAGGACCTTGCCGTCGCCTACATCGAAAGCGTCGACCAGGCGATCCGCGCCCAGATCGGCTCGCTGACGGCCGCGGAGGTGCCGGCCGACGGCGTCCTGCGGGGCATCGGTGCGTCCCTGGTCGAGCAGATCCGTTCGCCCGGCTACCGCGGATGCGCCTTCCTCAACGCGGCAGCGGAATTCCCCGATCCCGAGCACCCGGTCCACCGGGCCGTCGTGCAACACCGCGCATGGTTCCTTAAGACGGTCACCGGACTGTTCGCCGAGATCACGGCCGTGCAGGCCGAGTACGCCGGGCGGCACTTCGTCATGCTCCGCGACGGCGCGATGAGCGCCGGCTACCTGGGCGACCCCGTCATGGCCGGCGAGACCTTGCTGCGCGGCATCGAAGGACTGCTGCGGATCCACGCCGCCCGCGGGCAGGACGAGGGCACCGCCTCGGCATCCGGTCAGGTCTCCCCGTCGGGCACGACGGTCTCCGACATCGCGTGCTCACCGCCCCCCAGCGCGTGACCGCGGCCGGCGCGCGACCGGCCACGGTGCGGACAGGGGCCGGCCGGGCGGGCACAGCACGGAACGGATCCGGCCGGGTGCCTCCCGAGGCCGTCAGGCGTCCTCGGCTTCCTTCAAGTCCGATTGGATGCCGCTCGGGGACGCCAGAGTGACAAAAAGTGGCAACCTGTACAGCGGTGGAGGTTCGCCCGCCAGTCCGAGTCGTTGCCAGGCCAGCCGAGCCGAGATCTTGAGCACCCGGCGTGCGCGCATGACGAGCAGGACGGCGAGCGGCAGCTCCACCAGCACGGCCGAGGCCATGCTCCCCCACACGTCGCCTCGCCCCCAGCTCAGGGAGACGTCGAACCAGGCGTCGCAGACCAGGAGCGTGGCTGCCACGAAGGACATCGGCACCAGGATCTGCCGCCGCAGCCAGACGGCCACCCCGGCGCCGGCCAGCGACACGAGCAGCATGACGTCGAAGCCCACCCACACCATGGGCCAGTACCGGGCCTCGAAGCGGTCGGGCAACGAGACGGCCAGGTAGACGGTCCACGGGACGAGCACCAACACGCACAGGGCAAGTTGCCCCACCGCCCGCCGGTGGCGGCGGCGCAGTGTGGGACCGTCCGGTGAGAACGTCTTGTCCGTCGTGGCGGTGGGGTTGCTCTGCTCGCTCATCCTTGCCTGTCCCTGATAGCAGGTCACGGCCCGGGCCGACGCCGTCGGGGACCGTGCTGCCGATCGCGTCGTACGGGCAGCGCGCGGGCGTGCGGCCCAGGCCGCGGAAACCCGTCGATCGCTCTTCGATGGTACGGCGAGCCCACGGCCCGCCTCCGGGCAGAGCCCCTGGCTCGATGGCCGCCTGCTCAGCCCTCGGCCGGACTGATCCCGTCCCGCGGGGCGATGTCCCGGGCGAGCGTGAGGCTCCCGGTCAGCTCGGCGCGGGTGCCGAGGGCGGACGGCTCATCTGTCGCGGGGTGTCCCCGCCCCACGCGCGACCAGAGAGGCCCGGGGGAGGTGGCGTCCCGCCTCCCCCGGGCTCGATGAATGTTCAGTCGATGCAGAACTCGTTGCCCTCGATGTCCAGCATCGGGATGCAGGACTCGTTCTCCTCGTCGGCGTACAACGTCTGCACGTGGGTCGCGCCGAGCGCGACCAGTCGCGCGCACTCGGCTTCGAGCACGGCGAGGCGCTCGTCCCCCACGAGCCCGGTGCCGACCCGGACGTCGAGATGCACCCGGTTCTTGACGACCTTGCCTTCGGGGACGCGCTGGAAGTACAGGCGCGGGCCCGCACCTGAGGGATCACTGCAGGCGGACCATGATCCCCGCTTCTCCGGAGGCAGGCTGCGGTTGTAGTCGTCCCAGGTGGCGAACCCCTCCGGTGGCGACGGCATGACGTACCCCAGCACTTCGCACCAGAAGCGGGCGACGCGCTCAGGTTCTGCGCAGTCGAAGGTGACTTGGAACTTCTTGATCGCTGACATCGGCGCACCGTACCCCGTACCCGGGGAGCCCGCCGCTCATTTCCCTGGACGGGCGGCTGCCGGCCCGCACCTGGGGGTGCGGTCTAGAACTCCTCGACGAAGTAGGGCTCGACGGTCATCCAGCCGTTGCCCGAGGCGCCGTTCAGCCGGCCCGTGGAGTTCTGGGCGAGGGTGTACCAGGACTCCACGTAGTCGGGGTCGTCGGTGAACCAGCTGTCGGGGATCGCGCTCAGGACCGCGTTCACCAGCGGGATGTAGGTGCCCTGGTCGGTCACGGTGAGCAGCGCCGTGGTGATCGCCTGCGCCAGGGCACGGTAGTTGGTGCCGTCGTCGTCCTCCATCATGACGACGTCGGCCAGGTTGTACTTGTAGTTGGACCAGTTGACCAGGATCTGGTTCGGGTAGTAGACGGTGCCGTCGTAGTCCAGGTAGGGCATGTCCACCGAGTCGACGCGCGCCTTGCCGTCCTGGCCGAAGCCGGTCACCAGCGAGAACATCTCGGCGGCGCCCTTGAACCAGGGCTCCTTGTCGTCGTTCACCTCGACGGCCGTGACCTTGGTCGCCCACCAGCCCGCCGTGCTCGCGGCGTTGGAGCTGTTCGCGGCCTTCGACGACGGGAGGGAGGTCAGGCCCTTGTCGGCGAAGGCCTCCTGCAGCACCTTCAGGCCGGCCCGGTGGGCCTTGGTGACGTCGATGTCCAGGATGTACAGCGGGCGTTCGGGGATGCGCGCGGTGTCGACGGCGTGGGCGTGACCCTGACTGTCGTACGCCGTGATGGTCTTGGCGTCGTCGGCGGCCGCGGCGACGGCGATCCAGGGGGTGACTCCGGCCTTCAGGTGCGACCGCATGGACGGCGCGCCCAGCCGGACGCGCAGCAGCGAGCCGGTCGACGCGGGCAGCCCCTTCAGGGCCGCGACGCGGTGGTCCGCGGCGGACACGGCGGCGAAGAGGTTCCTGCCCTCGGGAGCGGCGGTACTGCTCGCGAGGGCCTGGAGGTCCACGTCCGCGCCGCCGAGTGCGGCCGCACGGATCTGCTCGCGCCACCACGGGTCGCGCAGCGAGGCGGACAGCGCCTTCGCGACGTCCTGTTCCGTCGACAGCACCGGAGACGTGCGGAACGTCGCGGCCTGGTCACCCGCGTCCCGCACCGGCGCTGCGATCGCCGGCTGGACGCAGCCGCCGATGACCGCGGACAGCATCACGCCGATGAGAACGCTGCGTCTCCTGCTTGATCTGTTCACCATGCTCCTTGTGTCGTCGGTCGCCGCCGCGCCCATGGTGAACGGGCGGCCGTCATAGGGGTCCGGTCCCGCCCAGGTGGGGCTTGTCCGGTACATGACATATACGCGCATGGAATGCATGGGCATCCCCGCCTGAGCGGCGTCCCCGCTTGAACGGGGCCACGCCGAAGGCAGGCAGGATCGCCGTGGACGCCCAGCCTCGCCGGGAGCCGGTACCCCCGCAGTCGCGGCCGGGAAGCGCCGCTACCGGGGGCCGTCGACGGGCGGGCGGCCGCGCGGGCTGCTCAGTGAACCCAGCATGATCTTCTCGGTGTCGGCCAGATACCTCTCCGCCGCGCGCCGCGCCTCAGCGGCGTCCCGGGCGGCCACGGCCCGTACCACCGGCGCGAGGCGGTCCGCCGCCCGCGCCGCGTCCTCGAACGGCGCCCGCAGTGCGGCCCGTACCGGAAGATAGGCGTTGAACAGCGTGTTCGTGAGGAGCAGGTAGACCCGGTTGCCCGTGGCCCGCGCCAGTTCGCGGTGCACTTCCACGTCGGCGAGCTGGACGGCGTCGGCGTCCGGGCCGTCCGCGACCTGCCGCAGCAGGTGTTCCAGCCGCCGGGCCTGCCGTTCCGTGCGCCGGTCGGCCGCGCGGCCGGCGATCAGGGAGCCGACGTGCCGGCGTACCTCGAAGACCTCCCGCAGCCACGCGGGGTCCTGCGCGGCCAGCATCGGGAGCAGGTCGGCGCCGCCGATCCGCAGGTAGTCCAGGACGCGGGTGCCGATGCCGTGCCGGGTGCTCAGCAGCCCCGCCTGCTCCAACCGCGTCAGCGCGTGCTTCAACGTCGTACGGGTGACCCCGTACCCGGCGGCCAGCTCCCGCTCGGGGGGCAGCAGGGTTCCGGGGCCGTGGGTGCCGCTGAGGATGTCCTCACGCAGCCGTGCTTCAAGCAGGTCGACCACGGTTCGGCGCGGAATGCTCTCGACGGCCACGGAGGATCTCCCAGGCTTCGGTAAGTGGTTCAGCGGTCGGCGGCTCGCTGGTCGAGCGGTCCACCGGTTCTGCGACCCGTCGGTCCAGTGGCTCAGCCACTGGACCAGTGAAGCAGCCGCCCGACCGCCGCGTCAATTACCCGTGACGGGCGCTCAGTTGAGCAGCGGCCCCGGCGTGCCGGGGTCCGGTCAAAGGGTGGCTTCGTAGGGGTCGCGGTCCTCGGGGACGAGCGGTATCTCGGGTGCCGTGCTGGCGACGCGGACGGTCTCGCCGGAGGTGACGGCCTCGTCGATGGACACCATGGTGTCCAGGACGTGGTAGCCCAGGTCTCCGCCGGCGATGTGCGGGGTTCCGCCGCGCACGGCCCGCGCCATGTCCAGGACTCCGAGGCCGCGTCCGCCCTCGACGCCGACGGACGGTACGGTCTCCCACTCCGCCTCCCTGCCCCGCTGCGGCACGCGCGTGATCCTGACCTCGCCGGCGAAGGTGTTGGGGTCGGGCAGGACCAGGGTGCCCTCGGTGCCGGTGATCTCCACGAACCCGGTGCGGGTGAGCGGGGAGTCGAAGCTGAAGACGCTCTGGCCGACGCCGCCGCTCTCGAACTGGGTGAGCGCGGAGACATGGGTGGGTACGGCGACGGCGAACTCGGTGCCGGAGCGGTCCCCGCTGCGTACGGTGCGGACCGTGCGGGCGGTCGAGCCGAGCGCGGCGACCCGGGAGACCGGACCGAACAGGCAGACCAGCGCGGTGAGGTAGTAGGGCCCCATGTCGAACAGGGGGCCGGCGCCCCTGGCGAACAGGAACTCCGGGTTCGGGTGCCACAGGTCGGGTCCCGCGTACTGCATGACGGTCTGCGCGGACAGCGGGGAGCCGATGGCGCCGCGGGCGATCGCGCGCAGGGCCGTCTGGAGGCCGGGGCCGAGGATCGTGTCGGGGGCGACTCCGACCCGCAGACCGGCCGCGGCGGCCTGGTCGAGCAGGGCTCGTGCGTCGGCGCGGTCCAGGGCGATGGGCTTCTCGGACCAGACGTGCTTGCCGGCGGCCAGGATCGCGGAGCTCACCTCGGCGTGCACGGCGGGGACGGTCAGGTTGACGATGATCTCGGCGTCCGGGTGGGCGAGGACGTCCGCGGCCGCTCCCCACTCCTTGACCCCGTACGCGCGGGCCTGGGCCTCGGCGCGCGCGGTGTCGAGGTCGCCCACGGCGGCCACGTGCAGGTCGGGGTAGCGGGTGAGGCTGGTCAGGTACTGGTCGCTGATGTTGCCGGCGCCGATGATGCCGACGCCGACCGGGTGGTGTGCCGTCATCAGGCGATGCCCTTGCCCTTCAGGTAGGAGATGCCTGTCGCGATGCCCTCGAAGACGTCGCCGTCGTAGTGGTCGAACTCGATGACGGCGTACTCGGCGTGCGGGGCCGCGGCGAGCGAGGCGGCCAGCGGGATCTGTCCGTGGCCCGCCGCGACCTGGCCGGTGTCGGCGGGGTCGAAGGGGGCGCCGGAGGTGAACGGGTCGTCGATCACGGGGCCGTCCTTCACGTGCAGGGCGCGTACCCGGGAGCCCAGCCGGCCGAGGAGGGCGACGACGTCGTTGCCGCCGGCCGCGGCCCAGAACAGGTCGATCTCCAGGGCGACTTCCGGGTTCAGGAGGTCCGCGAAGAAGTCCAAGGCGCTGACGCCGGCGACGGTGTGCACGAACTCCTGGGAGTGGTTGTGGTAGCCGACCCTGAGTCCGTGCCCGGCGGCGCGCTCGGCGGCCTCGTTCAGGAGGGCGGCGGTACGGGCGATCTCCTTCTCGTCGGCCCACCGGGAGGCGGGCACGAACGGGTCGAAGAGGATCTCCACGCCCAGGCGCCGGGCGGCCCGGAAGGTGTCGTCGAGATCGGTCCCCGGCGCGCCGTCGGGCGACAGGAACCCGGCGTGTCCGGTCCGCGCGGACAGGCCGTGCCGGGCGAGCGCGTCGGCGAGTTCGTCCGCACGGTGCGTGAAGCCGAAGGCCTCGACGTTGGTCAGCCCCAGGGCGGCCAGACGGGCGAGGGCGGCGTCCTCGTCTGCCTCCAGAGCCTGGCGTACGGAGTAGAGCTGAACCGACAACTGTGGTGTCGACAAGGGGAACTCCTCTCGTGGCGGACGGCCGGGAAACAGAATACCGACAGGGGTGCTGGTTTCTAGGGGTCGTTAGCATCTTGTTCATGGCAAGGGAAACGGCTCGGCCGACGGCGGCCCCGCGGAACTACCCCAAGGGGGAGCGACGGCGTGCCCAGATCATCGAGGCCGCGTTCACCGCGTTCGGGCAGGTGGGCTACCGCAACGCGAGCATGGTGCAGCTCGCCGCCGCCTGCGGTGTCTCACGTGCGGGCCTGCTGCACCACTTCCCCACCAAGGAGTCGCTCCTGGAGGCGGTCCTGGAGACACGCGACCGTCAGGACGGTGAGCACTTCCTCGAATCGGGTGCGCTCAGCCAGGACGGCCTCGCCTACTTCGCCGCGATGATCAGGCTCGTCGCACACAACCAGGCCAACCCCCTCATCGTGAGCCTGTTCGCGGTGCTGTCCAGCGAGGCCACCGCGGCGGACCACCCGGCGCGCCCGTACTTCACGGCACGCTACGAACGCACCCGCCGCGAGATGCAGTCGGCCGTCGACGACCTGGCGCGGCGCGGGCTGCTGCGTCCTCATGCGGACGCCGCGCACCTCGCGGCGGATCTGGTCGCGTACCTCGACGGTCTGCAGGTCCAGTGGCTGCTCAGCCCGGACACCATCGACATGCCGGATCACCTGCGCGGGATGCTGCGCAACGTCATCAGCGTCGAACTCCCCTAGTTCCGGGCCCGTTGCGAGGGCCCGTCGCTTCGTTCCGGAAAGGCCGAGCCGGCGTGGATGTGTACGAGGCGGTGGACAGCCGCCGGGCCGTACGGGCGTTCAGCGAACGGCCCGTGCCCAGGGAAGTGCTGACACGGGTGCTGGCGGCGGCCGCACGGGCTCCGTCGAGCGGCAACCTCCAGCCCTGGCAGGTGTACGCGGTGTCCGGCGAGCCCCTGGCCGACCTGAAGCGGCGGGCCACGGCCAGGGCGCTGGCGGGCGACCCGGGCGACGGGCGGGAGTACCCGATGTACCCGGCCGAGCTGGCCGAGCCGTATAGGGAGCGTTTCGCCGAGGCGGCGGACCTGCGGTACGCGGCACTCGGCATCGCGCGCGAGGACCCGCAACGGCCCGTGCGGATCGCCGCGTTGAACACCCAGGCGTTCGGGGCGCCCCTCGTGCTGTTCTGCTACGTCGACCGGGCGATGGGTCCCGGGCAGTGGGCGGACGCCGGGATGTACCTCCAGACGGTCATGCTGCTCCTGAGGGCCGAAGGCCTGCACAGCTGCCCGCAGGTGATGTGGACGATGTACCGCGAGACGGTCAGCCGGCTGGTCGGTGCCGGCGACCGGCTCGTGCTGCTGTGCGGTCTCGCGGTCGGCTTCGAGGAGGAGGGCGCGTCAGGGGTGCGTACCGGTCGGGCCGACATCACCGAGACCGTGCGGTTCATCGGGGATTGAACGGACGGTCGGCCCGGGTGTGGGAACGGACGTCCGCCGATCCGGCCGAGCGGATGGCCTGCATGCTGCCGGACCGGGGCCACGAGGGCGAGGCCGGGGTGCGCTACCTGCTGCCGGAGGATCTCTCGGCCCGGTACGAGCGGACCGGGAACCGGCTCTCCGTGCCCTGGCCGAGCCGGTGACCCTGTTCGAGCGGCAGGAGGCGGGCGTCGTGGTCGTCGCCGCGCCCGAGGCGCCGCCGGTCTGACCCGGGCCGGCGCTCCGTCACGCGCCGGCACGGTACCGGTCACAGCCCGAAGAGGCGGGCCGCGTTGTCGTGGCACACCGCCCGCAGCCACTCGTCGCCGAGCTCCAGCCGTTCCAGGGCGTGGAGCTGGTGCACGTAGGGGTACGGGATGTTGGGGAAGTCGGAGCCCAGCAGGACGCGGTCGCCCAGTGCGGCGATCCGGGGCAGGGCGCGGGGCGGGAACGGCATGAACCGCTCGGTGAAGTCCGTGAACGCCATCGTGGTGTCCAGCCGCACCTCCGTGTACCGCTCGGCGAGGCCGGTGAACTCCTCGTACTCCGGCATCCCCATGTGCGCGACGACCAGCCGCAGCCCCGGGTGCCGGGCCAGTACCCGCCCGACCGGACCGGGGCCGGTGTACTTGCCGGGGGCCGGACCCGAGCCGCAGTGGATCACGACGGGAATCCCGGCCTCGGCCAGCAGTCCCCAGGCCCCGTCGAGGAGTTCGTCGGCCGGGTCGTACGCCCCCACCTGCACGTGTGCCTTGAACACCCGGGCGCCCGCCTCGACGGCCGCTCGCACGTACGTCTCGACGCCGGGCTCGGGGAAGAGGGTCGCCGTGTGCAGGCAGTCGGGGGTGCGTCCGGCGAAGTCGGCGGCCCACGCGTTCAGCCAGGCCGCCATGCCGGGCTTGTGCGGGTAGAGCATCGCGGTGAAGGACCTGACACCGAACGACCTGAGGAGAGCGGTGCGTTCCGCCTCCTCCTTCCGGTAGGTGATGGGCCACTCCAGGTCGCCGATCAGCGGTCCGTTCGAGTCGAAGTAGTTCCAGACCTTGTGCAGGACCCGCTCGGGCATGAAGTGGGTGTGGACGTCGATCAGTCCGGCCAGGCCGAGCCGTTCCCGGAAGAGGCGGACCGCCTCGGCCTCCGCACCGTGACCGGACCCGTGGGCCGCAGCGGATCCGACGGGGGTGGCGGGGGTGGCGGGGGCCGTGCGGTGATCGTTCATACCGCCAACGATCGGTGCAGGAGAGCGGCGAGTCCAGTCCCTGCCGGGCGACGGCGCGGGCCGGCGCCGTCCCGCCGGGCGGCGGGCACGCCCGTACGACGACGCGAAGGGCGGCCCGGTGCGGGGGCCGCCCTCCTGGTGCGTCACGCCTCGTACGGCGGGCCGGTGCGGCGCTCAGGAGAGGTAGCGCTCCACCTGGGACGCCGGGCGGACGTTCGCCTCGCCGGGGTCCTGACCTGCGGCTACCCTGGCCCGGCGCTGGCGCAGCAGGTCCCAGCACTGATCGAGTTCGGTCTCCAGGCGGGCCAGCCGGGCGTGCTCGGTCGTCCCGTCGATCTCCTCCTGCGCCAGGCGGTCACGGAGGTCCTTCTCCTGGCTGATCATTTCCGTGATGCGGCCGAGGATCTCCTTCTCGGCCTCGGCCTCTGGTCCTGTCATGGCTGCCTCTTTCCGGACGACGGAGCAGGTCACCTCCTACCCTCTCTCACTCCCCCACCGGCCGCATCGGCGGGACGGGGGCCGAGACCGGCACATCGGTGACTGAGCGTCAAATTCCTTTGTGTGATGCGGAATTCAGGCGACAGCACTGGCGCTCCACACCTACCAGCGGGTAATTCATGGCTCTGCCACCTTCGGCAACCCGTGTCACAGCGAAGGGATATCCCGTGCGTCTGCGCCCCTTGCGCGTCCTGTGCTGTTCCGCCGTCCTCGCCCTGTCGGCGCCCGCGTTCCTCCCGGGCACCGCGTCGGCCGCGGTCCCCGCCTCCTCGGTCTACCTGCAGAACTACGTCACCGGCCGCAACGCCGCCGACAGCGGCGGCACCGTCGCCGCGCACAACCCCAAGGGCAACGAGGACCACCAGCAGTGGACCGCCGTCGCGGTCGGCGGTGGCTACCAGCTCCAGAACGCCGACGAGTCCGGCACGTGCCTGGGCCGCAGCGGCACCGCCGCGGTCACCGCCGCCTGCGGTGCGGACGGCACGACCTGGACGATCACCGCAGGCGCCGGCAGCACCTACTCCGTCGCCGTCCCCGGCAGCTCGCAGTACCTCACCGGGTCCTCCGCCGACTCGACCGCCGTGCAGGTCGGGTCCCCGGGCGACCTCGCCCGCTGGTACCTCACCCCGGTCTCCTACGCCACCACGGCGATGCCCTCCGCGGACACCCGCACCCTCGACCAGGTCACGTTCCTGACCGCCCACAACGCCTTCGCCAACGGCTCGGACGGCAACTTCGCGTCCTTCCCGGTCAACCTGTTCCCGAACCAGAACTACGGCATCAGCCGGCAACTGTCCGACGGTGTACGGGGCTTCATGCTCGACGACTACACGGTCTCCGGGCAGGCCGTGCTGTGCCACAACAGCTGCGACGGCGTGAGCAACCCGGTCCCGCTCGCCACCGACCTCCAGCGCATCGTGGACTTCCTCAAGGCCCACCCCGGCCAGTTCGCGACCGTCTTCCTGGAGGACTACGCCTCCTCCGACGTGCTGAAGTCCTCCCTCGCCTCCGTCAACGGCCTGTACGACGTGCTGTACCGGCCCGACCAGGACGGCGTCGCCACCAAGGGCTGGCCCACCATGGCCGACCTCGCCGCCCGCGGCAAGCAGTTGCTGATCTTCAGCGACCGGACCCGGGCGAGCGACACCGCCAACGGTTACGCCACCCGCGACACGTTCGGCGTGATGTACCAGCGCGAGTGGACCGTGGAGAACTACTGGTCCATGGGGGCCGGCCTCGGTGGCTCCGACTGGTCCTGCTACAGCCGGTGGGGCACCGACAGGCCGCTGACCACGGACTCGTCCGCCTTCCACCCGCTGTTCGTGATGAACCACTTCCGGGACTATCCCATCGCCGGCACGGCCGCCACCGACAACGGCAAGATCCTCAACCGGGCGCAGAACTTCTGCACTCCCGCCGCCCGGAAGAAGCCGAACTACGTGGCCGTGGACCGGTACGACACCGGGTCGCCCACCCCCCTGACCACGGTGGGCACGCTCAACACGTACATCCTCGCGCCGGGGCAGTGAGCGGCGGCCGGCCGTGGCGACGTCCTCCTTGCCGCCCCGGCCGGCCGGGGCCGAAGGCACCTCCGGTTCGGCGGCGCTGGGCCCCCGGGGTATAGCGGAAGGCGTCGATGGAGGCGCCGGCGGACGACCAGCCGCACGCGTGGGCGACCGCCGTCACCGGGCATCCGGTCGGCGAGCAGGACCAGGGCGTGGTGGAGGCCCGGCTGTACGGTCCCCGGCCCCGACCTCGCGGCCGAGTTCCCTGAGGGCGCGGCCGTCGGCGGCGTCCGCCCGCAGGATCGCTCCCACCTCGCGGAGCAGGGGGTGGGCGGGGGTGGGCAGGTGCAGGGGCTGCTGTGGCGAAGCCCTCAGCTGGTCGAGGAGGACGCAGCGCAGGCGGGGCCGTTTCGGGCTGTCGTCGTCCCCGGCGCGAGCGTGCCTGTCAGGTCGAGGCGTTCCCGTAGGGCGTTCACGTGTCGGGACCATGAGACCCCCCAACGTGCGGGCGAGGCAGTTCCACCTCGCTCACGACCGGGTGCACCCGCGGAGCTGCTCGCTCTCTGCGGGCAGGACCGCCGCCGGCTCCGCGCCTTCGGCCACCGTCGGGTTCCCGCTGTCCTCGCGGACGTCCGGGGCCGAAGGCCGTCGTCCCGGAAGCACGATCGCGGTCACCGCGGCCGCCGCGCAGATCATCATTCCCCACACGGCGGCTGCGCCGTACCTGCTGGGGTCCGGTAGGGCAGTACCCGCCGTGGTGTGGGATTCGAGCGCGACGGCACTCAGGGCGCTTCCGGTGGTGAATCCGACGTGGACGCCGGCTGAGGTGCCGCGTGCTCGGCAGGACGAGCATCGCCGCCACGAGGGCCATCCCGCTGACTGCCGCGCCCAGCCGGAAACTCGCGTGCAACCCGAAGTGCTCGGCGATCAGACCGGTCAGTGGATAGCCCACGCCGATGCCGGAAACGACGGTGACCGACAGCAGCGCGATGGCCGGCCGGGAGCGCTCGGGCGGCAGACTGTCCCGGGCGGTCGCCACCGTCAGTGGTATCAGGCTGAGCCCCACGCCTTGCAGCGCCCTGCCGACGATGAGCCAGCCGAAGCCGAAGGGAAGGGAAGAGCCGCCAGTGTGTTCCCCACCAGCACGATCGCCAGGGCGTCCCGGACGATGAGCAGCGACCACCAGTCGCCGATCTCACCCAGTGACCGAGCGACGGGGCAAGGAGCTCCGCTGAGGTCCGTCTTTCGCATCAGCTTCCTCCTCACTAGTGGTTTCACTATTAAACCATACGTCCGCCCACTCGACGCCGGGCGAACTCCGCCCTCCGTTTGCGAGCCGAGGAGGGTCGTGATACTGGTTTAATTATGAAACTAGGCGGCTCGGGTAACCATGCGGCCGGTGGCGCTCTTCTCCTTGGAGGACTCGTGTCCGTCTCCACCGCCCGGATCCCGGGCGAAGGCGTCACCCTCGAACCCCACCTGTTCCTGCCGGACGGCCTCGGCCCACACCCGGGCGCGACCTTGACCTGCGGCTTCGGGGGTGGGAAGGAGGGCGTCGAGCCGTTCGCCCGGGCATCCCGGGACGCCGCGTTCGTGGCGATCGTCCGTCGCCGGCGCGGACCTGATGCTGACGGCCCACGAGCGGGCGCTGCAGCCCAAACGCCTCGTCCTGCCGGAAGGCGGTCACTTCGACCCCCACCACTCGCAGTTCGAGACGGCGCTGGGGCGCCGCCCTGCACGCCACTCCCCTCAGATCAAGGAGTCACCATGAGCTTCAACTACTCGTCGATCCGGACTCGGCTGGAGGACGGTGTCCTGTTCGCCGCACTCGACTCCGGCCCGCTCAACCTCATCGGGGTTGACCTTGTCCGCGACCTGGTCTCCCTGGTCGACACCCTGTACAGCGACCCGGGTGATGTGCGTGTCGTCGTCGTCGAAAGCGCCTCACCGGACTACTTCTCCGCCCACGTCGACCTCACCGCGGTCCCGCGGTACACCGCGGAGGCGGCGAAGGCCGGCGGTCCCGGTGACGCCTCTCTTGGCATGTTCCTGTACAAGCTGGCACGGGTCCCGGTGATCACCATCGCCAAGGTGCGCGGCCGCGCCCGCGGCGGAGGCAACGAGCTCGCCCTGGCCTGCGACATGATCTTCGCCTCGCGCGAGAACGCGGTATTCGGCCAGTTCGAGTCCGGCACGGGCGCCCTCCCCGGCGCGGGCGGCGTTCAGCACCTGGCGAGGCGGCTCGGCCGGCACCGGGCCATCGAAGCGATCGCCGGCGCCGAGGACTTCGACGCCGACCTCGCCGAACGGTACGGCTGGATCAACCGCGCCCTGCCCGACGCCGAACTGGACGGCTTCGTCGAACGCCTGGCCAAGCGCATCGCCGGCTTCCCGCCCGAAGGAGCCAAGGCAGCCAAGCGCGCCGTCAACGACCTGACGCTGGCGGGACCCACCGACGTCCGCTCCGACGCCGTCACGTTCCAGAGCCTGCTCGCCCTGCCCGAGTCCCGCGAGCGCCTGGACTACCTGGCCGGCCGAGGCCTGCAGACTCCCGGCAACCTCGAACGTGAGCTCGGAAGGGCCGTAGCGGAGTTCCCGGGCTGAGACACATCCCCCGCGAGATGCATCGGCCCGCGGCCAGGATCGGCCTCGCGGCCGGCGCAGGCCGCGGAATCCCCCTTTGCGCCAAGGCAACAGCGCACGCCGACACCGAGAGGAACGCACGACATGACATCCGCACTGAGCGTCAACGTCTTCACCGCGCCCGAGAAGGCCGTGGTGGGCGAGCGGCCCCGGCCGTTCGGCCCGCCGATGGCGTGGGATCCGACCACCTCTACCCTGATCTTCGGCGAGAACGACGCCGTCCTCGTCGACACACTCACCACCGTTGCCGAGGCCGAGGCACTGGCCAACTGGGTCGCCCTGCACCATCGCAACCTCACCACGATCTACATCACCCACGGTCACATCGACCACTACGCGGGACTCAGCGTGCTGCTGCAGCGGTTCCCCGACGCCCGGGCGATCGCCACACCGAAGTCGGTGGAGTTGATGCGCGCACAGTCGCCGCGATTGTCGGCCTACCGCAAGCTTTGGCCCGGTCAGCTTCCGGCGACGATCGCACTGCCCGACCCCTACGACGGCGAAGTCTTCACCCTGGAGGACCACGAACTTCGCATCATCCAACAGGGCCGCACCGACGCCGCCGACAGCACGTCCTTGCACGTACCGGAGATCGGCCTCGTCGTCGGCGGCGACGTCGTCTACAACCAGTGCCACATGTTCGTCGGCGCCACCACGCCCGAGAGCCGGCAGGAGTGGATCGCCGCACTGGATCGCCTGGCGGCGCTGAACCCGAACACCGTCGTCGCCGGCCACAAGAAGCCAGGTGCCCCGGACGGACCGGAGATCATCGACGCGACGAAGCGCTACCTCGTCGACTTCGGCCGGGCTCAGCAAGAAGCGTCGAGCGACCGCGAAATCTACGACACCATGACCGAGCTGTATCCCGACTGGGTCAGCCACCAGGCGTGGCTGATGTTCGGCCTGTGACCGTGGCGGCAGGTGCTCCGTCCGGCCCAGCCAGATCGGCCGCCCCACGGCACCGCACCACGCTGGGCCCACTACGGTGTGCCCCTTCGCCGGGACGGCTTCGGCGCGGTGCCCTTGCCGCCGAGGTAGGCCTGCTGCTCTCGAACGTGGCCGGCCCGTGGGGATACAGGTGGCCGGGTACGCGGGGCGGGTACACCTGAGACGGTGGCCGTCACGGACCAGGCCGGCCCCTCGGGCCAGGCCGGCCCCTCGGGCCAGGACCGATCAAGCGGCCGTCCCCCTCCGACCGAGGACGCCGAGCGCGAGCTCACGGCGGGTCCACATGACGACTGCTGCCAGGACGAGCAGCACCGCTGCCGGTACCGGACTTTCGTCGATCACAAACAGGCAGGTCAGAAAGGCGCCCGTCATGACTCCGGTGAGTATCAGACCGCCCAGGGCACTCAGTCGGGGAACGAGCAACAGGACGGCTCCGGCCAGCTCGAGGAAACCGGTGACGTACCGAAGCCATTGCCCAGCACCGACGTCCTGGAAGATTTTCACCATCTCCTGCGCGCCGGCCAACTTCGAAGCCCCCACCATGACGAACACGCCGGTCAGAATGACCTGAAGGACCCACAGAACGATGTTCCGGGCCTTCCCGCCCACCCTTGGCACACTCTGCACAGAACGAGACATGTTTTCTCCTTAACGCGCGAGAGCGGCCGACGCTCACTGTCCGGTGCGAAGCCGACCGCCACAATTGAATTTTCATGTCACACCCTAGGCCGCTACTCATGAATGTTCAAGCGAGAGTCGGCTCGTGAGCATTCGCACCCCCACCGCCGGCCCGATGGCCTTCAACATCGACATCATCGGCGCCCCGCATGAACCAGACCAGCGTCTCGTCGTCTACACCGCGGAACCGGACTCCCCCAACGCCCGCGTCCTGCCGATCCCGGCCAGCTGGAACAGCGTCCACCACTGAGCGAACCGGTCACGAGCAGCGCCATCGTCAAGTCGGCGACAACCCTCTGATCCCCAGGACCACCCCTGTTCACAGGCGCCCTGGCCTGGCTTACGAGTTTGGGTTCTGGCTCAGGTTCCGTGGGTCGTGAACTGTGCGTTACAGCTGACCGTGGCTCTGGGCTCGTTGATCAGGACGTGACATGTTCGCTCGGTCGCTTCAACAGGTGTCGCCAGGGCACATGGCCCCAGGGCCGAACCAGTGGGAGTAAGAGGCGGTCAGGCGGCAGCTGTATGCGTGACTCACGATCGGAGTCCCGAGTAGACCCCCTGGGTCCCGGCCTTTTCACGCGAGCAGAACGCGTTGGCGAAGTCAGAAGCCTGCACGGCCACGTCCGCCGGACGACCACACACCGGCTTTCACGGGCACAGGGATCGTCGTCGGGCGACCGGATTACCGACCCCCGCAGTGGCCCCGCGCGCGGGGGGGGGGGGGGGGCCCGGGGGGGGGCCCCCAAACAACCGGGGGGGGGGCCCCGTGCGGCGGGGCCGCCAAAACCCCAAACCGGGGGT
>NZ_JBIAVV010000013.1:4658-172115 GCF_042894765.1 Streptomyces sp. NPDC001507 | reverse complement strand
GCCCCCGCCCGCGGACCCCCAACACCCGGGCTTCCCCGGCCACGGGCATCGTGGCGGGGCCCCGGAATTCCCCCCCCCCCCGGCCCCCCCCGCCCGGTGGGGGGGGGGCGCCACTGCGGGGCGACCCGAAACCTACGTGGGGGGGCGCCAGATGCGTCGGCGCCGCAAACAGACCTAACGGGCGTTCAGGTGGGTCCGGAAGAAACGGATGGCGGCAGAGGTGCTTGCGTCGAAGCCGGCGAGGTAGGGATCGAAGTGGCCGCCGGGTATGACGACGAGTTCCTTGGGTTCGAGAGCCCGTTCATAGGCGCGGAATGCCAGGTCGGTGGGGGCGACGGTGTCGTGGGTGGCGACCAGCATCATTAGGGGAGTTGGGGAGATCTGGTCGATCCAGTAGCCGGGGTCGTACGACCTGAAGCGGCGGTTGGACTGGACCGTGACGCTGTTCTCCCACAACCCCGCAGGGGCGCTGTGCCCCAGGTAGAAGTCGATGGCGTCGGTGGCGCGGTACGACGCGGTCGTGGAGACGTTGTCGCTGACGAATGCCTGGGTGGCGGGTGGCTCGCCCTGGGCCTGGGCGAGTTCGTCGGAGGCGAAGGACTCCTCGAGTTGCCGCGTCAGGTGCGGCGGTACGCGCCGGCGGCTGGTCTCGGAGCCGCTGATGGTGGGGACCTGGGAGTAGACGGCCTTGATCCTCCGGTCGGTGGCTCCCAGGACGAGGGCGTGTCCGCCGGAATAGCTGGATCCCCACAGGCCGATGCGGTCGGCGTCGACGCTGTCGAGCGTCTGGAGGTGCGCGATGACGCGTCGCCAGTCCTCGATCTGCTGATGGGGGTCGATGTCGTGGCGGGGGGTGCCGGTGCTGTCGCCGAAGCCGCGGTGGTCGTGGAGCGAGACCGCGAATCCCGCTTCCGCGAGCGCTCGGGCAATGGGCTCGATGTTGTGGTACTTCGTGCCACCGAAGCCGTGCGACATCGTGATGGTGGGGTGGGGTCCGGGTCCGTCCGGCAGGAACAGCCATGCGTGCAGCACGGTTCCGTCGGGCAGATGAACAAGCTCGTCGCTGCGCTCGGCCATGGTGGTTCTCCTTGCCTGGTGGGGTTCTTGTGGGAGCGATGACGGCAGCCCGTCGGTCCGGATGACCCGTTGAGCTGGCCGTGTCGCGACCCGGTTCTTCGGTCGTCGGTCCAGCCGGAGGCGCCGATGCCGTCGGCGCAGCACCTCCGTCGGGAACGCCGGCCGGCCACCGGTTGTCGTTCGCCGATCGGATCTCGCCGGTCGATCACCGGTGCCCGATGGGTCGCCCCGGCCACGAAGGGCTCGACGCGGGCGGTACGAGACGGTCCCAAGCGGCCTCAACCGGTTGGCTGCGGCCGTCGTGACCTGGGTGAACGGCGTGATTGCGGCCCCGTTCGCCTTCAAGAAGGCCGGTCAGTCTCTCCCTCGAGATTCTGGTTGCATTTTTAAACCGACGATGCCAGCCTAGAGCACGTCGTTCGCATATCGCAAACAGGAAATACATGAGGAAGTGATGACAATGCGGGACTACGAGGCCATCACCACGAAGCTGGACGACGGTGTGCTGTGGGCCACGATCGACAACCCGCCTCTCAACCTGATCGGTCGGCACCGGGCTCTTTCCGGGGGCAGGCGCGGTCCAGCACCTCGTCCGTCTCGCCGGACGAGGCCAGGCGATGCAGGTGATCCTCGGATCCGAAGACCTCGACGGCCGTAAGGCCGAGCGCATCGGGTTGGTCAACAAGGCGCTGCCGGACGAGCAGTTGATGCCCTACGTCGAGCGGCTCGCCAAGCGGATCGCGGGATTCCCGGAAGCCGCGGTGCGGCTCGCCAAGCGCCGGATCAACGCGACCGGCCTCCCCGCCAAGGAAGACGTGCAGGTGGACGCGGGCTGCTTCCAGATCCTGGCACGTGACACATCGAGCGCCGCCCGGCTCGGCACCCTCATGGAGCGCGGCATGGAGGAACGTTCTCACACCGAACTCGACTTCGGCTCGGTACTCGGCGAGCTGTGAGCAGCCCGGACCGAAGGGAGCCGGTCGCCCCGACCACGCGCCCGTCCCGAACCGCACGCTCTCCCCGGACCGGATCGCCTCGTGGCCGCGGACGCTTCACGCCGTCCACCGGCCCGGGGCGTCACGACTCGCATCAGGACGGCGGGGTATCACCGCCCTTCCGGCGCCCTGGTCCGCCCTGTCCCTCACCAAGCAGAAACACCCACACCCCACTCCCGCAGGAGCCCGTCATGCCCGTTTTCAACGCTCACGTTCCCGCCGGCCGCTTCTCGCCGGACCAGAAGCGCGCACTCGCCGACGCGCTCAACCAGTCGCTGGTACAGGCACTCGGAATTCCCGAGGGTGACCGATTCATCATGATCAGTGAGCATGGCGAGAACGAGCTGTACCTCGACCCGACCTTCATGGGGATGCAGCGCAGCGACGACGCCATGATCATCACCCTTCTCCTCGGTGCCCATCGGCCTCTCGAGCACAAGCGGGCCGTGGCCGCAGCCATCAACAGACTGGTGGTCGAGGCTCTGTGCATCTCACCCGACGACGTGTTCATCGCGCTGATTCCGGTCCCGAACGAAAGCTTCTCGTTTGGGAGGGGTGAGCTTCAGCTCGCCGAGGACGAGCCGCGCTGGTGACCCTGCGGCCCGGCGCGCAAGGGACTCCGTCGCCGGGGCGGCGCGTACCAGCGCTCCGCAGTCGCGACGAGGGACCGCCGTGCCGGGGGCCCGCCGGACCAGGCGTGGCCTCGGATCAAGCAGGATCGGGAAGGGTGCCGGCCTCAGGCAGGGACGCGCTGACCCGGACGTCGTCGGGCCCCAGGGGCCGCCCGTCCTGGGCGCGCAGTGCGAGGGGAGCCACCGGCAGGCCGTCCCGCTTGTCGACGAGACCGAGCCGCTCCTCGTCGGGTTCGAAGAGGAACTCTTCGCCCCACTGCCGCAGTGCCACGAGGGGGACCCGCAGGGCCTTGCCCTTCTCGGTGAGCCGGTACTCGCTGTAGGCGCTGCCGTCGGACGCCGGCGCGAGGGTGAGCACCTCACGTTCGACGAGCTTGGCCAGGCGCGCGCTGAGGATGTTCTTGGCGCAGCCGAGGCTGCGCTGGAACTCGCTGAAGCGGGTCATGCCGGCCAATGCGTCCCGGACGATGAGCAGCGACCACCAGTCACCGATGTCACTGAGTGAGCGAGCGATGGGGCAGGTGGCCCCACTGAGGTCCGTCTTGCGCACGGATGCCACCTCCCGAAAATGCTAGTTTTATAATTAAACCATACACTTGGTGCAGCTGCCCTGCATCACTTCGATCGATTGCCGAGAGAACCGTCATGTTCCACGGCCTCAGCGCCTTCCCCCTGACACCCACCGACGATCAGGGCATCGACTACACCGCGTACGCCGCGCTCGTGGCCCGCCTCGCCGCTGCCGGAGTGGACTCTATCGGGGCGCTCGGCTCCACCGGGGGCTACGCCTACCTCACCCGCGAAGAGCGTGCCCGCACCGCGCAAGTCGCGGTCGAGGCCGCCGGCGGCGTTCCCGTCATGGTCTCCATCGGCGCGCCGCGCACCTCCCACGTCCTGGCTCTGGCCGAGGACGCCCAGAAGGCCGGAGCGCGGGCGGTGCTGCTCGCACCGGTGACGTACCAACCGCTCACGGACGACGAGGTGTTCGGCCTCTACGAGGACGTCACCCGCGAGCTGTCCGTGCCGCTGTGCGTGTACGACAACCCCCGCACCACCCAGGTGCACTTCACCGACGAGCTGCACGGCCGCATCTCCCGGCTGCCGAACGTCCGCTCGATCAAGATCCCCGCTGTTCCGGACGACTTCGGCCAGGCCAAGGCCCGGATCGACGCGCTGCGAGCGGCGATCCCGGAGACGGTCACCATCGGCGTGAGCGGCGACTGGGCCGGTGTGAGCGGCCTGAATGCCGGGTGCGACGTCTGGTACTCGGCCGCGGGCGGTCTGTTCCCCCGTACCGCACTCGCCCTCGCCCGCGCAGCCCTGGCCGGTGACGCGGGCCGGGCCACCGAGTCGTCCGACGCGCTCAAGCCGTTGTGGGAGCTGCTCCGTCAGCACGGTGGTCTGCGCGTCCTGTCCGCCGCAGCGTCCCACCTCGGCCTGACGTCGGAGCCGAACCTGCCGCGCCCCCTGCGCGGCCTGGACGAGGCCTCGCGCCGGGACGTCACCGCCGTACTGGACGCCCTCCAGCTCACGACCTGAGCAGGCACAGCGCGTCCGCATCCGGGCTTCGGACTGCGGCACCGGCGTGCCCCGACCGCTGCACTGCCTGCGATGGGTCAGACGAGCGCCGGTGCGGGTGCGGGCAGGTAGGGAGTGATGTTGCGCCAGGCGCGCTCGATGTATTCCTCCTTCTCGCCGACCGGGGCGACGTAGTCCAGTGCGTTTTCGGCGGCGTCGTTGCCCGCGAGGCGGGCGATGATCCAGGTGGCGAGGTAGTGCGAAGCGAGGCAGCCGCCGGCGGTGGCGATGTTGTCCTTGGCGTAGAAGGGCTGGTTGAGCACCTCGACGCCGGCGGCGATGACCCATGGCTTGGTGGTCAGGTCGGTGCAGGCGGGGATGTCGTTGAGCAGGCCGAGCCTGGCCAGTACGAGCGCGCCGGAGCACTGCGCGGCGATGAGTTGGCTCGTGGGGTCCAGGGCGCGCAGGATGTTCATGATCGCCGGGTCTTCGACGACCTCGCGGGTAGCAATGCCACTGCCCACGATGACGGCGTCAGCGGCGCACGCTTCCTCAAGAGTGGCCATCTGTTCGATGACCACCCCGTTCCTTGACGTCACTTTGGGGCTGGGGGTGGCGATGGTGACGCGCCAGTCGTCGCTCCTGATGCGGTTGAGCACACCGAGCGCGATCAGGGAGTCGAGCTCGTTGTAGCCCTCGAAGGTGAGGATGGCGATGTGCACGGCGGCTGTCCTTCCCTATGAGCGGGGTGAGTCTTGACGGTAAGGACCCGCGAGCAGGACAGTCAAAGAATTGTCATGGATACAATTCGGTGCATGGCAGCCTCGCGGTACAAAAAGCTGGTCGATGCGCTCGCATCCGACATCCGGGCCGGGCGGCTCGCCGCAGGCGTGCGGCTGCCGACACACCGCGGGCTCGCAGCCCGTGAGGGCATCGCCGTGGTGACAGCGACCCGGGTGTACGCCGAACTCGAAACCATGGGCCTGGTGAGCCGGGAACAAGGCCGCGGCACGTTCGTGCGTGACATCGCGGTTCCCGCCGGTCACGGCATCGATCTGCAGGTCGTCGCCACAGATGCGGTCGACCTCAGCTTCAACTACCCGTCGCTGCCCGGGCAAGCTGATCTCCTTCGGCAGGCCCTGCGGGACGTGGCCACCTCCGGTGATCTCGACTCGCTGCTGCACTACCAACCCCATCGAGGGCGCCCCCAGGACAGAGCCTCGATCGCACGGCACCTGAGGCGCCGGGGAATCACCACCGACGCGGACCGGATCCTCACCGTCAACGGTGCACAGCACGGCCTCGCCATCACCGTCATGGCCATCCTCAACGCCGGGGACGTCGTCGCTGTCGACGCACTCACCTATCCCGGTTTCAAGGTGCTCGCGCAGGCCTTTCACCTCGACCTGGAGCCCATACCGACAACCAACGCCGGACCGAATCTCGATGCCCTGGAGAAGCTGTGCGCGACCCGCCCTGTACGGGCGATATACACCATGCCGACGTTGCACAACCCCCTGGGGTGGGTCACGCCGGCAACCGACCGAACCCGCCTGATCAAGATCGCTCGACAGCACGGCCCGCTCATCATCGAAGACGCCTCATACGCCTACCTGGTCGAGGACCCACCCCCTCCTCTGGCCGCGACCGCGCCGGACATCACCGTCTACGTCTCGGGGCTGTCCAAGAGTGTCGCCACCGGCCTCCGGGTGGGCTTCGTCCTCGCCCCGTCCTTCGCGGTGCCATCACTCGAACGCGCGATTCGGGCAACCACCTGGAACACCCCGGCCCTCACCACCGCGATCGCCTGCCGCTGGCTCGACGACGGCACGGTGGACCACTTGGAAGTGCAGAAACGAGAGGACGCCAAAGCCCGCCAAGCACTCGCCGAACGAGAGCTGGCAGGTCTGCCGCTCGTCAGCCACCCCTCGTCCTACTTCACCTGGCTTCCGCTGCCCGACGACGCACGCGCTGATCGCCTGACCGCCGAGCTCGCACGTCAGCACATCTCAGTAAGCACAGCGGAGCCCTTCACCACCTCGACACCCACGCCACAGGCGCTCCGCCTCGCTCTGGGTTCGACCGATCTGGACCGTCTCCAGTCGACGCTGCGCACAGTGCGACGAGTCGTTGTCGAGGACGCCCACGCCTGAACTTCGCTCAACCAGCTGATTCCCGCCCGTAGCGGTACACGGTTGAACCTTCATGAATCGCCGTCTAAGGTGTGACCTGAAAATTCAAGTGATGGTCTCTCGCGCCGGGCCGGCGAGCGTCGACCGCCTCGTGCACGTCACGCGTGACGAGGCCGTCGACCGTCGATGTAGGCGGGCCGTGTCTCCCTCACGCTCTCAGTCACCTTCAGCCAGCTCGTTCTTTTCCCGAAGTGGGTACCTTCATGTCCCGAACAGCTTTCAAGGCTCCCGGTGACGCGCACGCCAACCGCTGGAAAGCGCTCGTCTTCATCGCGCTCGCCCAGCTGATGATCGTCCTCGACACCACCATCGTGAACATCGCGCTACCTTCTGCCCAGCAGGACCTGGGCATCTCCGACGGCGACCGGCAGTGGGTCGTCACGGCCTATGCTCTGGCCTTCGGCGGTCTGCTCCTGTTCGGCGGCCGGGTATCCGACTTGTGGGGCCGCAAGAGAGCATTCGTCATCGGCCTGGTCGGCTTCGCAGCCGCCTCCGCGCTCGGCGGCGCGGCAACCACCGGCGGGGCGATGTTCGGCGCCCGCGCCCTCCAGGGCGCCTTCGGCGCCCTGCTCGCCCCCGCCGCGCTCTCCCTGCTCGCCGTGATGTTCACGGACACCAAAGAACGTGCCAAGGCGTTCGGCATCTTCGGCGCGATCGCCGGTGGCGGCAGTGCCGTCGGTTTCATTCTCGGCGGTGTGCTCACCGAATACCTGGACTGGCGCTGGACGTTCTTCGTCAACATCCCGTTCGCGATCGTCGCGGCAGCCGGTGCCTACGTCGTCGTCCGCGAGCCCGAGGGCGGCCGCAACCGTTCCTCCCTCGACATGCCCGGCGTCGTCCTGTCCATCCTGGGCCTGGTCTCGCTGGTGTACGGCTTCACCCGCGCCGAGTCCGACGGCTGGAGCGACGCCACCACCATCGGTCTGCTCGGAGCCTCCGTGGTGCTGCTGATCGCGTTCGTCATCACCGAGATGCGGGTCAAGGCCCCGCTGCTGCCGCTGCGCGTGGTCACCGACCGCAATCGCGGCGGTGTCTACCTCTCCCTCGGCATCGCCGTCATCGCGATGTTCGGCAGTTTCCTGTTCCTGACCTACTACCTGCAGGTCGTGAAGGGTTACTCGCCGATCAAGAGCGGGCTCTCCTTCCTGCCGATGGTCGCGGGCATGATGGTCGGCTCGACCCAGATCGGAACGCGTCTGGTGACCCGCGTCCCGGCACGGTTCCTGATAGGCCCCGGCTTCCTCGTCGCCATGACCGGAATGCTCCTGCTGACGCGACTGGAGATCGGCTCGTCGTACGCCTCGACCGTGCTGCCGGCGCTGGTGCTGCTCGGTCTCGGCATGGGTACGACGTTCAATCCCGCCATGTCCCTGCCTACTCTGGGTATCGAGCCCCGGGACGCCGGTGTCGCCTCTGCGATGATCAACACCTCGCAGCAGGTGGGCGGCGCGATCGGCACCGCCCTGCTGAACACGATCGCCACGTCCGTGACGACCTCGTACGTCAAGGGCCACCTCGTCCACGCCGCGACGAAGCCGCAGCTGGTCCACCTGCAGGGCGTAGTGCACGGCTACATCATCGCCATCTGGTTCGCCGTCGGCATGCTGGCGATCGCCACACTCCTCGTCCTGACCCTGGTCAACCGCCGCCCGGGCAGCGGGGGCGTCGAGGTCGAGGTGGCGGTGCCGGTTGTTGCCCGCTGAGACACCACCCCCTGAGGAAGCCGTCGTGGGCGCGAGGAGAGGACGCCCCGTACCCACGGCTTCCGGGGCCTACCCCGGCTCCCCGAGTGAGCGACTCGGCGGAGCCACGGCCCGGCGCCCTGCGCCGCAGTACGGTGACGCCCTGGTCGGCGAGCTCCCCCAACTGGCCGCGGCGGCGTGGCGTCCCGCTGCTACAGCTGAGGGGCGGTGTCTTGCGGGGTTACTTCCGCTGCTCCCTGCGGTCGATGCTCTCGCTGATCTTCTGGGCGGCGGTGCGCAGGTTGTCCAGCTCGGCGGGGTCGAGCACGTCGAAGACGAGGTCGCGTACCCGGGCCACGTGTCCCGGGGCCGCCTCGACGAGATGGGCATGGCCGGCGTCGGTCAGGATCGCGTGGGTGTAGCGGCCGTTGGTGGGGTCCGGCTCGCGGCGGACGAAGCCCCGGCGTTCCAGCCTGCTGATCATGTGGGAGAGGCGGGACTGCTCGGAGTGGGCGAGGACGGCCAAGTCGCTCATCCGCATGCGGTGTTCCGGCTGGTCGGACAGTCCCGCAAGGACGTAGTACTCGATGTAACTGAGGTCTGCGTCCTGCTGCAGCTGAGCCCCCAGGGCGGCAGGCAGCCTGTGCAGCATCATGGCGAACTGCTGCCAGGTCTCCCGTTCTGCCGCGGTTAGCCAGCGGGGCTGAGGGTTCGGGTGCCGAGGCTGTTCAGGCATGCCCGGAGTCTATCCGGCATGAACATTCACGAGACACGGATTTGACTTGAAGCTTCATGAGTCGGCGGTCTAGGCTGTGATATGAAAATTCAAGCAAAAGGGTCCGCCTCGTGCTGGCCGGCCCGTCAAGGAGAAGACCACATGAGTGACCTGAAGATCGCCGTCATCCTCGGCAGCACCCGGCCGGGTCGCAACGGCAAGGCTGTCGCGGACTGGGTGGTCGACCGCTCCGGCGCCCGCGCCGGCGTCGAGTACGAGTTGGTCGACCTGGTCGACTACCCGCTGCCCCACCTGGACGAGGCCATTCCGCCGGCCATGGGCCAGTACCAGGGTGAGCACACCCAGGCATGGGCGGCCAAGATCGCCGAGTTCGACGGGTACATCTTCGTGACGCCGGAGTACAACCGCTCCACCTCGGGCGTACTCAAGAACGCGATCGACTACCTGTACGGCGAGTGGAACAACAAGGCCGCCGCCTTCGTCTCCTACGGTTCTCTCGGCGGCGCTCGGGCCATCGAGCACCTGCGGGGCGTGGCCAGCGAACTACAGCTGGCTCACGTGCGTCAGCAGCTGTCCTTCTCGCTGTTCACCGACTTCGAGAACTTCTCACTCTTCAAGCCGGCCGAGCAGCACGACGCCGCCGCGACCATCCTCTTCGACCAGCTGGAATCCTGGGGCCGCGCCCTCAAGACGGTCCGGGTCTGACACCCTCGCTCGCCGGAAGGCGGGCGAGAGGACTTCTGTCGCCGTAGCCGAGTGCGAACCCGAGCGCCGCGCCAGTGGCCTGTTCGGTCGGCTCCGCGGCTGGACCCGTAACGGGGCCCTGGTGACCCAGGGCCCCGTTACGGGTGTGATCCGACGCAGAGGCTGAGCCGAGGTGAGAGCGACACCTGATGAGTCCCGTGTTGTGATCGGACACCCGCCCTACAGTGAGGCCGTGGCAGAGGATCCGTCCTATGTGAAAGTGGACCGCGGCGTCGAGATCCCGGTCCCCGCCGGCGGCGAGGTCTGGGCGGCCGGTGCGGTCATCCTCAACCGGGACGGCCACGCCTTCGCGCAAAAGCGCAGGCCCGACCGGCGGCTCTTCCCCGACTGCTGAGACATCGTCGGCGGCCATGCCGACCCGGGCGAGTCCCCGTTGGACACGCTCGTTCGGGAAGTCGATGAGGAGACCGGCTGGCGTGTGCGCCGGGTACGGCGCCTGCTCGGGATCGCCACGTGGACCGGCGACGACGGTGACGGCACACGGCGCGAGGCCGACTACCTCGTCGAGGTCGACGGCGACCTGGACAACCCCGCTCCGGAGTGGTCCAAGCACACTGCCTACGGCTGGTTCGGGCCGGAGGACCTCCACCGTCTCAAGGAGAACCGAGCCCCTGGTGAGTACCTCATTCACGGCCTGATTGCGAAGGCTCTGCAAGACCGTAGATGAACAGGGTGCGCCTCGATGATCCGGTCCCAGACGGCGATCTCGGCGAGGGTGTGCTCGTACGGCGGCAGGTCGCCCATGGTGTAGCCGAGGGTGATGTTCACGGCGGTCAGGCCGGAGGCGTGGGCGTCGGCGAGCGCGCGGGCGTCGACGGCGAGTTGGTCGCTGGCGGGGTTGAGCTGGGTCGCGGCGGCCCGGGCGGCGGGGGTGTTGGGGTTGTCGAGCTGGCCCAGGGCGTTGACGATCACGGGGCGGCCGGTGGCGCCGGCGGTCTCGGTCACTGGGCGTCCTTGTCGAACTCGGCGCGGTCGAAGCGGTGTCCGCGTCTGACGGTGTACGTGATGGTGCGCAGGTTGCCGACGTCGTGGAGGGGGTTCTCGTCCAGGACGGCGAAGTTGGCGAGCTTGCCGGGTTCGACGGTGCCCATGTCCGCTTCGGTGCCGGCGGCGCGGGCGCCGACGAGGGTGGCCGAGCGCAGGACGTCGGCGGCGGGGATGCCGCAGCGCTCGACGAGGAAGGCGAGTTCGCCGTACAGGGCGGGGAAGGGGTCGCCGGGGTCGGTCTCGTGGTCGGTGCCGGTGCACACGTCGACTCCGGCCCGGTACGCCTGGGCGGTGACGGCGGCTGCCAGGTCGGCGTTGCGGGCGGCCCGTTCGGCGGACTCGGCGGTGTCGCCGCGGAGTTCGTCGCTGGTCCACATGGAAGCCGTGGCGTCCAGGACCGTGCCGCGGCGGCGCATCTCGGCGAAGAGGGCGGCCAGTTCCGGGGCGTCGCCGGCGGCGAAACGGTCGTGGTCGACCGGCGGTTTGGTCTTGTAGCTGGTCAGCGGCTCGGTGGGGTCCTCGAAGGCGAGCAGGGTGACGTGGGAGACGCTGTCGACGCCCGCGGCGACGACCTCGCCGGGCCCGGCGGGGAAGACGGTGGCGTGTGCCCAGACGGCGATGCCCTGGCGGTGTGCCTCGGCGACGACGGCGGCGACGGTCGCGGCGTCCAGGTCGGCGTAGACCTTGATCGCGGCGGCGTGGGTGCCGCGGGCGAGGGCGACGGCGATCGGCAGGTCGGTGCCGGGGGTGACGGCCTGCATCCAGGGGACGGCACCGGGAACGGCTCCGCGGGAGACCTCGTGGGTGCGGGGGTCGTCGAAGAAGGAGGGCCCGGCCATCAGGGCGGCGTAGCGGATGTCGGGGCCGGGGATCTCGCCGACCAGGGTGGCCCGGGCGAGGTCGCCGATGTGGCGCAGGTCGTCGGCCATGTCGCGGACGGCGGTGACCCCGCTGTGCACCAGGCGGCGGAGCACCGCCTCGGCGACGGGCCGGTCGGGCGGGGTGGCCAGGTGCTGGTGGGTGTCGATGAGGCCGGGCACGACGAACCGTCCGGCGAGGTCGACCTGTGGGGCGTCGGCGGCGTGCGGGGGCAGCGGGTCGGCGTCGCCGGCGACGGTGTGCAGGCGGGCGCCGTCGGTGACGATCGTGGTGTTCGGCCGGAGCGGGCCGCCGGTGCCGTCGAAGAGGGTGGCGCCACGGTAGACGGTGACGGTTCCGGCGGGCGGAGCGGCCCAGGGGGTCGGGGCGCCCGGGGGCAGGTCGGTCATGGTCACCCTTCGGTCCGCTGAGGCTATTGGTTTGTTACGCGGTGCGTAACAGCTGTATCGTGTGGCGAAAATCCAGCTAACTGTACTCTGCAGCCGGCGGACCGCCGCAAGGGCCCGTACCGGACGTACCGGACACGACGTGCCGGGCCACGGTCGTGGTGGCGCCGGGGACGAGAGGGAAGAGCCGCCGTCATGCCCGACGCATCCGTCGCCCAGGGACCGCCCCGGTCAGCCGTGGACAAGGCCCTCGACCTGGTCGAGGCCGTCTCGCGCGCGCCGCACCCCGTGCGGCTGACCGATCTCGCCGCCGAGGTCGGGCTGCACCGCGCCACCGCGTACCGGATCCTGCTGGACCTGGTCCGGCGGGGCTGGGTGCTGCGGGCCGGTGACCGCTATCTGCCGGGCGCCGCCGTGCTGCGGATGTCCGCGTCGGCCGCGAGCAACTCGCTGACCGCGCTGGCCCGTCCGGTGCTGGAGCGGTTGTCGGCCACGACCTCGATGATGGTCAACCTCCAGGTGCTGGAGGAGGGCGGCGGCCGGGTGATCGACGTCGTCCGGCCCGAGCGGCTCGCCATGATCAGCCATCTGCGGGGCGAGTTGCTGCCCCTACGGCGGTTCGCCGGGCCGCTGGCGCTGGTCGCCGCACTCGAACCGGAGGCGCGGAAGCGGTGGTTGGACCGGCTCCCCGGGGACGACACCGACCTGGCGCGGGAGTTGGCCGAGGTGGCGCGGACCGGCTTCGCCGTGGAGCACGGCCGTAACGACAAGCTGGTGGCCTCCGTCAGCCGGGCAGTGGTGCCCGACCCGGGGGCGCCGGTGTGCGCGCTGACCGTCGTGGGGCCGGAGGCCGAGTTCGACGGCGCGAAACTCGCCGCCGTCGAGCGGGAGTTGACCGCGGCGGCCGATGAACTGGTGGCGGCGCTGACCGCCGGCGGACCGGAGGCGGGCCGGTGAGCGGGGTGCTGGTGCTGGACAGCCGGCAGACGGCCGCCGCGCTGGAGCCGGCCGCCGTGCTCGACGCGGTGGGCCGGGCGCTCGTCGCCGTCGCCCGTGGCGAGGTCTCCGTTCCGCCACGGATCGCCGCGCTGACACCCGCCGGCCTGCTCGGCGCGATGCCCGGCTACGTCACCGGGCTGGGCCTGGCGGCGAAACTGGTGACCGTGACCGCCGACCCGGAGCACCCCGGACGGAGTTTCCACCGGGGGCTCGTGGTCCTGTTCGACGAACGACGGGCGGGCTCTCGCGCTCGTGGACGCCGAGGCGCTGACCGGGGTCCGGACCGCGGCGTCCGCCACGCAGAGCGCGCTGGCCCTGGCCGCGCGCCCCGGTCTCGGCCGAGTGGCGGTGGTGGGTACAGGGGCTCAGGCGCGGGCCCAGTTGGCGCTGCTCGCCGCCGTCCGTCCGCAGGCGGAGGTCGTCGTGGCCGGCCGTGACCCGGTGCGGGCGGGTGAGGCGGCCGCGCTGTTCCCGGGCGCGCGGGTCGTCGCGGGCGTGGAGGACGCGGTGCGCACGGCCGACGTGGTGTTCTGCTGCACCGGCGCCACCGCTCCCGTCGTCCGCAGGGAGTGGCTCTCCCCCGGCGTCCACGTCTCCTCGGTCGGCGGCTCGCACGGGCCCGAACTGGATCCCGCCACGGTCCGGGACGCGGCCCTGTTCACGGAGTGGGCCGGCGCGTCCGCGTCGCCGCCACCGGCAGGTGCCCACGAACTCCAGGGCCTGCCGCCGGGACGGCCCGTCACCCTCCTCGGCGCCGTTCTCACCGGCGAACATCCAGGGCGGGACGGCGACACCGGGGCCCTCACGGTCTTCAAGTCCACCGGGCACGCGGCGCTGGACGTCGCGGCGGTCCGGGTGGCCTACGACGTGGCACTGGCGCGGGGGTTGGGCGCACGCGTGGACCTGTGAAGGTCATCGGGACCGGCTTGCCGAGAGAAACTCCCGAACCCTTTGTTTCACACTACATCTAGATGCATAATGCCGTTATGGATGACCGGGAAGAAGAGCGGGGCGCCGACGGCCGACCGGACGGCGACCCCGATCCCGCCGGGGCACCGGAGCAACTGATGACCGCGGTCGAGCAGTTGGTACGGCATGTCCGGCACAGCGCCACCGCAGGCGGCCTGAGCACCACCGCCTCCGCCACGCTGGCCCGGCTGGGCCGGGAGGGTCCGCTGCGGCTGACCGAACTGGCCCGTGCCGAAGGCGTCTCGCAGCCGGGGATGACCCAGCTCATCGGCCGGCTGGAGCGCGCGGGACTGGTCGGACGGAACGCCGACAGCACCGACGGCCGGGGGGTTCTCGTGGAGATCACCGCGACCGGCCTCGACGTCTTCCGGCAGCGCCGCGCCGAACGCACCCGTGCCCTCAAGGAACTGGTCGAGGAACTGACCGAGCCCGAACAACGGGCCGTACGGCTCGCCCTGCCGGCCCTGGCCCGCGCGATCGAGGAACACCGGGCGCGCGGCTGAGGCACCCGCGGACCCGCACGCGTCCAGCAGCAACACCCTCCCGCAGCCGCCCCAGCCGTCCCATCCATCCCGTCCGTCCGCATCCGGAGAGAGGACCGTCGATGAGCGCACCGAACCAGAGGGCCGCGAGCCCCTTCAGGCAGCCGAAGGCCGTGTGGGCCGTGGCGTTCGCCTGCGTGATCTCGTTCATGGGCATCGGCCTGGTGGACCCGATCCTGCCCGCACTGGCCGAGAGCCTGCACGCCTCCCCCAGCCAGGTCTCACTCCTGTTCAGCAGCTACCTGATCGTGACCGCCGTCGCGATGCTGATCGTCGGCTGGGTGTCCAGCCGGATCGGTGCCAAGCGCACCCTCGTCACCAGTCTCGCGATCATCGTCGTGTTCGCCGCGCTCGCCGGCACCTCCGGCTCGATCAACGGCATCGTCGGTTTCCGGGCCGGGTGGGGTCTTGGCAACGCCCTGTTCATCGCCACCTCACTGGCCGTGATCGTCGCCTCGGCGAGCGGTGGCTTCGCCGGCGCGATCATCCTCTACGAGACCGCCCTCGGCCTGGGTATAGCCGTCGGCCCGCTGCTGGGCGGCGAGTTGGGCGGCATCAGCTGGCGGGGCCCGTTCTTCGGCGTCGCCGTCCTGATGGCGATAGCGCTCGTCGCGACGCTGGCGTTCGTCCCCGCGCTGCCCAGGCCCGAGCGCCGCACCTCGCCACTGGCGCCGATCACGGCGTTGCGCCACCGCGGTCTGCTGACCATGGGCATCATGGCCCTGCTGTACAACTGGGGCTTCTTCACGATGCTCGGCTACGCGCCGTATCCGATGGAGCTGAGCGCCCATCAGCTGGGGCTGGTCTTCACCGGGTGGGGGCTGCTGGTGGCCGCGTTCAGCGTCTTCTTCGCGCCGCGCCTGCAGGCCCGCTTCGGCACCGCGCCCGTGCTGTACGCCAACCTCGTCGGCCTCGGCGCGGTGATGGCGGTCATCGCCGCGGGCGTCGCCACGCCGAGGGTCGTGATCGTCGCGGTGATCGTCAGCGGCATCTTCATAGGCATCAACAACACGCTCACCACCCAGGCGGTGATGGTGGTCTCGCCGGTCGAGCGTCCCGTCGCCTCCTCCGCCTACGGCTTCCTGCGCTTCATCGGCGGCGGCCTGGCCCCCTACGTCGCCGGGAAGCTGGCGGACGCGACCGACCTGAGCGTGCCGTTCTACCTGGGCGCCGGCACCTTCCTGCTGGCGATTCCGGTGCTGGCGAGCGGGCACGGGCTGCTGCGGGACGCGGAGGCCCGCCTGGCCGGCGGCGCGCCGGCCGTCCCCGCTCTGACGCCGGTCGGGCGGCAGGCCGCGGCCGGACCGGGGCCGGTCGTCGTGGCCGTCGGCGCCCACGAGGGGGCCGCGGCCGTCGTGGACGCCGCCGCCCGGCTCGGGCGGGACACCGGCAGCCCGCTGGAGGTGGTGCACGTCCAGCGGACCGCCGTCGTGGAGGAACTGGCGGCGGACACCGAGACCCCCGAAGAGGCCCGCGCCGCGGTCGTCGCCCATCTCGACCGGCTCGCGGCCCAGGGGTTCGCCGCGACCGGCCAGATCCTGGACAGCGTCGGCGACCACGCCGCCGCCGGCCGGGTCCTCGCCCGGCACGCCGCCGAGGTCCACGCCCGCGCCGTCGCCGTCGGCCGTTCACCGCGCGGGCCACTCGCCCAGTTCGCCGACGGCAGCCTCACCACCGCGCTCACCCACGCCGCGACCTGCACGGTCGTCCTGCTCGGCCCGGCCGACGCACCGCTCCCGCTCACCGCGTCGACGCTCGTCGAACTCCGGGAGCGGCCGGCCTGATCCCGGGGCCCGGGCCGGTCGCCGGAAATTCGCTCGGCGCCCCTCGTACAGCGGCGCTAGTCTCGCTGATCATGGGAGCACGAGCGCAGTACGTGGTGGTGGAGAACGGCGCCTGGCAGCGGTACTACTCGCACTGGGCCGCCAATCGGATCGTTGAAGATCTGCTGCCCGGCCCGGCCGCGGCGACACGCTGTTTCCGGGCCAACCGGGAGATCGACGAATGGCTCGACGACGTGTGGTGCGAGGGCGCCGCACTCGTCGACCACGACCGCCGGGCCCTGCTCTGGTTCGCTTCCGTGGGCAGTTGGGCCGACCTCGTCGCCGCCCGCGCCGTACTGATCCGGACCTGGCCCGGCTGGGACGTCCGCTTCGCACACGACGGCATGGGCGATCTGACCCACCACCTCGGCCTCGGCAGGGACCTGACCCGTACGCCGGGCTGGTTCGAGACCTTCGAGCCGTCCGGGTTCGCGGCCACCGAGTACACCAAGCCCTGCTCCGTCGTCTCCCTAAGGCTGCCCGACGGAAGCGTCCGCGCGTGGGGCAGCGACTGGGAGCCCGTCGAGCACCTCGCCGGCGGCCCCCGCCTGGTCGACCTGATCGCCGCGTCGTCGGCGACTCCCCCACTCACCGACATGCCGTACGGCGGCGTCCACTTCGACCCGCAGGCCCGCGCGGTCTCGCTGTGGGCGGTGCAGACCGTGGCCGGCATTCACGACTGGCCGTTGCCAGGCTGGGAGGAGTGGGTCCTGGACTTCCGCGGCGACGACCACACCCGGCAGGCCGGACTGCTGCCCACGGGCTTCCCCTTCCCTTCGCCTCCCCTGACGGCCGCGCTGCGCAATCTCGGCGACGGCCTCACCGACCCGGAGACCGACATGAGCGCTCCCCTGGCCCGCGCCACGGGAGCCGCAGGCCCCGAGGGCACCACCCCCGTGGTGAACCCCGCTGCGCTGGTGCCGCACGAACCGGCCGACCCCACCCCGGCCGAACTGGCGGCAGTGCGTGGGACGATCGACGCGCTGGTCACAGAGGCGGGGGCCCGCTGACCACCCCGTGGGCTCCGGCGAAGGCACTCCACGTCACCTCCCGAACCCGAACACCAGGTCGGGCCAGTCCGTGTCAGGCTTCCCGGCGTCGAGCGCCTCGCTGATCGTGCGCTCCTCGTAGCCGAAGTGGGACTCCATGATCGCCGCCAGTCCGTCGAGCTCACGCCCGATCTCCTCCAGGGCTGAGCCACGCGGTGCAACAGCCCTGTCGGCGAGTTCGCTCACCCGGGACAGGATCGAGGCGATCAGTCCATGGTCCTCGGCGAGATTCGCGACCGTAGCAGCGAGATCCGGGCGTTCCCGCAGCAGTTGAGCGAACATCCCGGTGTCCTCACCCTGATGGTGCGTGGTCAACGCGGTACAGAAAGCCAGGCAATGGGTGAGCAGGACGTCGTCGCCCAGCCGGCGGTGTCCCAGACCTGTCCTGATCTCACGGATCTGGCGACGCAGTTCCTGATGCGCTTGCGCAAGCTGCCGGCTCAGGGCGACTGCGCGCTCGCCGTCACGGGAAGCCACGGGTGCGGCCCCTTCGTTCCCGCACCTCCATGCCTGACGCAGACCGTCACCGGCACGCGATGCCGGAGCCATCCGATCACGCGACGCCGTGCAACGGCAAGCACGGTTGCCCGGCCGCCCCGGGCACCGCCGGCCAGGAGCACGTGCTCACGGATGGAACCGCCACCGGCCCTCAGTAACGACGTCCAACTTGCCGTCCCTGACGCGCACGGCCGTCTCGTCGTCGATGAAGTAGATCGGGAAGTCCGCCCGTTCGGCGATGCGATCGGCCCAGGCGTCGTCGCGCTCGGGGAAATCCGGCGAGTACAGGTGGGGCTTGAGGTACCAGTCGAAGAGGCCGAAGGGCGGGTCCACGGTCGTCGCGCCGAGTACGTGCAGGTCCTTGGCGTCCCCGATGACGTCGGCGGAGTGTGCGGTGAGGTGGCGGCTGAAGATCATCGATCCGGCGCTGAGCCCCACGTAGACCCGGTTCTCCAGCGCTTCCAGGAAGCCGTCGGCGAGGCCGTTGCCGGTGATGCTGCGCGCGAGGTGGTAGTGGTTGCCGCCCCCGGCATAGATGACGTCGGCGTGGCGCAGCCGGTCGAGCACCATCTGCCGGGGCAGGCCGTTCAGCTCCAGGATGTCGAACTCGCGCCAGCCGAGGCCGTGCAGCCGGTTCATGTCGGCGACCAGCCATCCGTGGTCCCCGGGCTCGGCGACGGACGCCGTGGGAACGTACACGACGTTCGCCGATCCGAACGGCTTTCCCAGCATGTCCCGCAGCGCGTCTCGCAGCGTCTCGTTGCGCAGCCCACTCGCCGTCAGCAGAAAGTTCATCGGGCGAGCCAAGCACGAGGGACGGGCGCACGCAACGAACCCGGTGGCGGGGCGTCTGGTGGCCGTTCGGGCCCCGTGCGGACGCAACAAGTCGATGGCGGCCCGAGAACCTCCCGGGTAAGTTGGCGATCTTCGGATGGCAGAAGCTCCCGGAGTCCTGAATGCGAACGCCACGATGAACCCCGACCAGCCCTCCGCACGACATCGCCTCGCTACCGCTCTCGACGGCCTGACCGCCACCTTCGGCGGGATGACAGCCCACCCTGACGAGCACAACTGCGAGTGCCACTGGGGCAGCGCCGAAGAACTCGCGCAGCTCAAGGTTCCGGATACGGAGCTCGACCCCGACCTCCTGCGCCGCACCTGGCAGGCCCCCGACTGGAGCGACCACGCCTCCGTACTGCGCCGGATCCTGCCCCAGTTCGCCACGGCCCTCGTCAAAGGCTCCGTCGAGCCGCTCTTCGGCTTGGAGGAAGCCGGCCGCTCGTTCGCTCGCGGTCATTGGCAGCAGTGGCCCACCGCCCAAGCCGAAGCGGTTCGGGACTTCCTGCACGCCTGGTGGGCCGACACGCTCACCGATCCCGCTCCCGCGGTGCCCGCGTACGAGGTCCTGGCACTGATCACCGAGGCATCCGCCACGCTCACCCCATGGCTCACCAGGTGGGAAGCGCTGACCGGCCACCCGGCCGACGGCCACCTGGCCGAGGCGGCGGCACACTGGGAGTACGACCTGCTCGGAGACCAACTTCCCTGGGACTCTTGGGAGAACGAGGAAGAGACACGCACCGAGCTGACCGCCTGGCTGGTCCGCAACGCCCCTGCCCGGCTCCGGGCCCACGGCGTTTCAGAGGAACTGCTCCACCGAGTACGGCTGCTCGGCCTCACCGGCGACGGCCGTTGGGAGGACCCACACTGGCCCGGCCACCGCTACTGATCGGCCCGCCCGCAACCGCCGAGGTCAGCCCCGGTTCGGCTCGGTCACGCCCTGGGCGGGGGCGGTGGGGCGGTCCGGTTCTGCGGCTTCCTGGCCGGTGACCACCTTCGAGGGGCGGTTGCCGCGGTCGAGGAGGCCGCCGGTGACGGCCAGTGCCAGGCCGGCCGCCGCGAGGACCGCGCCGACCAGGTTGGGCGCGGCCCAGCCCCAGCCCGCCGAGATGACCAGGCCGCCGAGCCAGGCGCCGGCCGCGTTGGCCATGTTGAAGGCGGAGTGGTTGGAGGCCGCCGCCATCGTCGGGGCGTCCTTCGCGTTGAGCATCAGCAGCATCTGGACCGGCGTGGTGATGAGCGCGCCCATCGCGCCGATGAAGGTGACCGTCACCAGCGCCGGCACCGTGCTGTGGACGGTGAAGTAGAACGTCACCAGCGCGGCCCCCAGCAGGGTGATCCCGGCGTACAGGGTGGGGCGCAGGGCGCGGTCGGTGAGGGGGCCGGCGAGCAGGGTGCCGAGGGTCATGCCGACGCCGTAGAGGGCGAGGACCCAGGTGGTCGAGGCGTCGGAGAGGCCCGTCAGGTGCGTCAGCATGGGGACCAGATAGCTGTAGACGGCGAAGAAACCGCCGAACCCGACGACGGCGGTGGCCAGGCCGATGAGGACCTGCCGGTTGCCCATCGCGCGCAGCTCCTGCCGGATGCCGGCCTGGGGGCCGCGGGGCTGGTGGGGTACGAGCAGGGCGAGGGCGAGGAGTGCCACGAGGCCGATGACGGCGACCGCGCAGTAGGCGTACCGCCAGCCCAGGTGCTGGCCGAGGGCGGTGCCGGCGGGGACGCCGACGATGTTGGCGATGGTGAGGCCGAGGAAGACCCGGGAGACGGCGCGTGCCGCGCGGTCGGCCGCGACCAGCCGGGAGGCGACGACGGCGCCCACGCCGAAGAGGGCGCCGTGCGGCAGTCCGGCGAGGAAGCGGGCGGCGAACAGCAGGCCGAAGTTCGGGGCGAGCGCGGACGCCGTGTTGCCGACGACGAAGAGCCCGGTCAGCAGGAGCAGCAGCCGCTTGTGGGGCACGCGGGCGCCGATGCCGGTGAGCAGGGGGGCGCCGACGACGACCCCGAGGGCGTAGGCGGAGACGAGGTTGCCGGCATGCGGCACCGACACCCCGACGCCGTCCGCGATCTGGGGCAGCAGACCCATGGTGGCGAACTCGGTGGTGCCGATGCCGAACGTGACGACGGCAAGGGCAAGCAGAGCCAGAGGCATGATGAGCGGGGGAACCTTTCGGGGACGGCGGGTTCGGGAGGGGTGACCGGCGGCAGCGGTGGTTTCTTCGCCGTCCGTGGCCGGCCGCACCGAGCGCCCTTGCCCAGTCCACCCCCTGCAACGTTGCAGCGGGATGCGGCGAGCG
Source organism: Streptomyces sp. NPDC001507 (assembly GCF_042894765.1). NCBI lineage: Bacteria > Bacillati > Actinomycetota > Actinomycetes > Kitasatosporales > Streptomycetaceae > Streptomyces > Streptomyces sp. NPDC001507. The sequence goes on along the minus strand of NZ_JBIAVV010000013.1, from coordinate 151,252 downwards.
CGCATTCCTGGTTCGGCTCATGCGGCGCGGTGACCTGTGTCACGTGAGCCGGTGCCGGGCGGACCTATTCCTGCGCGGTGGCCCGCAGGCACTGCGCGCACAGTCCCCACCAGGTGATCTCAGCCTCGTCGACGGCGAATCCCCGGTCCTCGTCGGGGGTGAGGCACGGAGCCACGCCGACGGTGCAGTCGACGTCCTCGATCAGGCCGCACCGGCGGCAGACGAGATGGTGGTGGTTGTCGCCGACGCGCAGCTCGTAGCGGGCGGGTGAGCCGGCGGGCTCGATGCACCGGACGAGCTGGGCCTTGGTCAGGTCCTCCAGCACGTTGTACAGGCCCTGCCGGGAGAGACCGCCGGCCTCGGCCCGGTCCGTGCCGATGCGGGTCTCCAGGTCGGCCGCCGTGGAGTGCGGATGGCCCTGCAGAGCGGTCAGCACGGCCCTGCGCTGGGCCGTGCTGCGCAGGCCCTTGCGCCTGAGCAGGTCGCTCGCAAGCTGCTCCATGGTCATGTCGCTCTCCTACGGCATACCGGCCGTTCCGCCCCGTGGGGGCACGATACAACCAGAGTTGACCCGGTCAGTTCTAGGCGGCCTCGGCCGTACGGCAGGTGCCGCAGACCAGGCGCCTGGACGGGAGGGCGCTCGTCATGGGGATCACCCCGACGGGCCGCTGGACGGTGGTCTGCAGGACCCGCGCGTGGTCGGCGCAGGTGAAGAGGCCGCAGCGGGTGCAGGCGCCGATCCCGTTGCTCTCGTGGCGTCCCGACTGGGCGCAGTCGTAACAGTGCATGTCGCTTCTCCCGATGAGGTCGGCCCACTCGCCTTGCGCGGTGGGGTGCGTGACGGCCGTGCGCCGACGGGCTTCCGCCACCTCGGCACATATCGAACATAACGCGCTAGTTTTGATCGAGTCAAATGTAGGAAGCGGATCGGAATCTCTGGACCGCCGGGACTTGTTCACCTACTGTCTAGACATGCCTGGACAGGTTCACAAGCATCAACGCATCGCCCGTGTGCTCGCCGACGAGATCCGAGCGGGGGTCCATGCCGACGGCAGCAGACTCCCCGGGGAGCACGCACTCACCGAGCGGTTCGGCGTCAGCCGCACCACCCTGCGGCAGGCCCTGCAGGTTCTCGGCGAGGAGGGACTCATCGCCACCCACGCGGGCATCGGCTCGTTCGTCACCTTCGACGGGGCGCCGCTCGACAACCGCCTGGGATGGACCCGGGCACTGGCCGCGCAGGGCACCGAGCTGACGACGGAGATCCTCCGCTTCGAGGAGATCAGCGATCCGGAACTGGCCGCCCATCTCGCGCTCGCCTCCGACGTGTTCCTCGCCCTGGACCGGGTCAGGCGACTGCCCGGCGGACAGGGTGTGTCGCTGGAGCGCAGCAGGGTGCCGGTCACCGAGGGTCTGGCCGGCCTGCCGGAGCGCGGTCTCGACGGTGGTTCACTCAGCCGCGAGCTGATCGCGGCGGGCCGGGTCAGCGACTCCGGCGAGGGTGTCGTCTCGGTACGCGGACTCACGGAGGCCGAGGCCGCCGTCCTGCACCGCTCCCCCGGCGAATCCTTCCTCCGCCTCGAGCAGGTGTACCGGGCCGCGGACGGCTCCGTGGTCGAGCAGGTCGGCAGTCTGCTCGACCCCGCCCGCTTCGAACTGCACGTCCGCTCCGGCAACGGGGGCCGCTCGTGACCGGCCGGCTCGACCGCGCCCTGGGCGCGTTCTACGGACTCGCCCTCGGTGACGCCCTCGGCATGCCCACGCAGGTGATGTCCAGGCAGGACGTCGTACGGGTGTACGGCACCGTGACCGGCTTCGAGGCCGCCCGTCCGGACAACCCGGTCAGCGCGGGTATGCCGGCCGGGTCCGTCACCGACGACACCGACCAGGCCGTCATCGTCGGCCGGCTCCTCGTCGAGGGACGCGGCCGGATCGATCCGTTGCGGCTCGCCCACGAACTGCTCGACTGGGAGAAGGAGATGAAGGCCAAGGGCTCCTTCGACCTCCTCGGCCCGTCCACCAAGGCCGCGCTGGACGCGGTGGCCCGTGGGGTCCCGCCGCACGAGGCGGGCCGCACCGGTACGACGAACGGCGCCGCGATGCGCGTCACCCCGGTGGGGATCGCCTTCGCCGCCGACCCGCTCGGCCCGTTCGTCGACCGGGTCGTGGAGTCCTGCCAGGTCACCCACGACACGACCGTCGGTATCGCCGGCGCGGCCGCCGTGGCCGCGGCCGTCAGTACGGGGGTCGGCGGCGGCTCGCTCGACGAGGCCGTCACCGCCGCCGTGGCCGCCGCGCGGGCCGGCGCGCGGCGCGGGCACTGGATCGCCGGGGCGGACATCGCCGCCCGGATCGAGTGGGCGAGGGAGCTGGTGCACGGCCTCGGCGAGGCCGAGGCGCTGGACCGGGTCGTCACGCTCGTCGGCACCAGCGTGGCGAGCCAGGAGTCGGTGCCCGCCGCGTTCGCGGTGCTCGCCCTGGCGGACGGCGACCCGTGGCGGACCGCCCTGCTCGCCGCCAACCTCGGCGGGGACAGCGACACCATCGGGGCGATCGCCGGTGCCGTGGCCGGCTCGGTCGCCGGGTTCTCCGCGCTGCCCGCCGAGGCCGTCCGCACCCTTCGCACCGTCAACTCCCTGGAGCTGGAGCCGTTGACGGCCGCCCTGCTGGCCCACCGCTGAACCGTCCCGTCACCCGCGTCGCCCGGCCGGCGCCCTGCCCCCGCCATCCACCCTTCCGCACCCTGCAAGGAGGTTCCGTCATGGCCGTTTCGAAGACGAACGATCGCGTCGGTACCGTCGAGACCCGCGGGATCGAACCGGTCCCCGACAGTGAACGGCGCGGTCACGCCGGCCAGATGTTCTGGACCTGGTTCGCCGCCAACATCAGCATCCTCGGGCTGCCGCTCGGTGCCACCCTGGTGGCGTTCCGCGGCCTGGACATCTGGCAGGCGGTCCTCGTGGCCGTTCTCGGATCCTTCGGGTCCTTCGCCCTCGTCGGTGCTCTGAGCCTCGCCGGCAAGAAGGGCGGCGCCCCGGCGCTCACCCTGTCCCGTGCGGTCTTCGGGCAGCGGGGCAACGCGGGGCCGACCCTGATCACCTGGCTGAGCCGGGTCGGCTGGGAGACCATCTCCACGACCACCGCGGCCTATGCGCTGCTGGCGCTCCTCGACACCGCGTTCGGGATCCGGCAGAACACCGCGCTCACCGTGGTCTGCCTGCTGGTCTTCATCGCCTGCACGCTCCTGATCAGCGGCCTGGGTCACGCCACCATCATGTGGATCAACAAGTGGGCCACGGTCGGCTTCGGCGTCCTGAACCTCGTCGTCATGGGCTTCCTGGTCTCGACCGTCGACTGGTCCAAGGTGCTCGACGCCCCGGCGGGGCCGACCAGCGCGGTGGTCGCCGGGGTGGGCTTCATCGCCTCCGGCACGGGCATCGGCTGGGCCAACGCCGGTGCGGACTACGCACGCTATCTGCCGCGCGCGATCCCGGGCCGGCGCCTGGTGGTGGCCTCGGCGTTCGGCGCGGGCATCCCGCTGGTGCTGCTGATCTCGCTGGGCTCGCTGCTCTCCGCGGGCGACCGGACGCTCGCCACCGCCTCCGACCCGATCGCCGCGATCAACGCGATGCTGCCCTCCTGGATGGCGATCCCGTACCTGGTCGCGGCCTTCGGCGGGCTGCTGATGTCGAACCACCTCTCCACGTACTCGGCGGGGCTCACGATGATCACCCTCGGCCTGCGGGTGCCGCGCGCCTATGCGGTCGCGCTCGATGTCGTGCTGATGTTCGCGGGCGGCATCTACTTCATGCTGGTCGCCGACGACTTCTACGGGCCGTTCTCGACCTTCCTGACGCTGCTGGCCGTGCCCATCTCGGCCTGGATCGGCGTGATCGCGGTGGACTCGCTGCGCGGCCGCACCTACGACCCGCCGGCCCTGATGGACACCTCCCGGTCCAGCGCCTACTGGTACTCGGGCGGCTTCCGGTTGCCCGCGGTCCTCGGCTGGGCGCTCGCCATCGTCGCCGGCCTGCTCTTCACCAAGGCCTCGACGAGCGCGGACGACGTCTGGTTCGCGGGGCCGCTCAGCGACACCTGGTTCGGTGTCAACGGCCTCGGCTGGGCGGTGTCGATGGCCGTCGGCGCGGCGGTGTACGGACTGTGCGGCCGGCGCGGCACGGCCGCCCGCGGTGACAGCGGCGAACCCGTCGCCGGCCGCCTCCAGGGAGCCGGCCGGTGAACCGGCGGATCGTGCTCGCCGGGAACGTGATCGCCGACGTGGTGATCGAGATTCCGGCGCTGCCCGAACGCGGCGGCGACGTGGTGGGCACCCACACCGGGACGACCGCGGGCGGCGGTTTCAACACGCTGGTGGCGGCCCGCCGGCTGGGCGCGGAGGCCGTGTACGCCGGTCTGCACGGCACCGGGCCGCACGGCGACCTGGTGCGCGCGGCGCTGGCCGCCGAGGGCATCGGGACGCTGCTGCCCGCCCCCACCGACCGCGACACCGGCTTCACGGTGGCCCTGGTCGACTCCGGCGGCGAACGCACCTTCGTGACCAGCTTCGGGGCCGAGGCCACCCTGGCACCGGCCGACCTGACCACGGTCGGGGCCCAGCTGCGCCCCGACGACCTCGTCCAGCTCTCCGGGTACGGGCTGGCCCTGCCGGGCAACGGCCCGCTGCTGTCCGGGCTGGCCGCCGAGCTGCCCGCCGGCAGCACCCTCTGCCTCGATCCGGGACCGCTGGTCGCCGACATCCCCGAGCACGTCCTCGCCCCGGTGCTGGCCCGCACCGACTGGCTCAGCGCCAACGCACGCGAGGCCCGGATCATGACCGGGCACGAGGATCCGCGTACCGCGGCGAGCGAACTCGGCCGGCGGCTGGCCCCCGGCGCCGGGGTGCTCGTCCGGGCCGACAAGGACGGCTGCTGGCTGACCTCCGCCGGTCGACCGCCCGTGCACGTACCGGGTTTCCCGGTCACCGCCCTGGACAGCAACGGCGCCGGCGACGCGCACGTCGGCGCGTTCCTCGCCCTGCTCGGCCAGGGGTTCGACCCGCTGACGGCCGCACGCGGCGCCAACGCGGCGGCGGCCTTCTCGGTGACCCGTCGCGGCCCGGCCACGGCGCCCGACCGCGCGGAACTGGCCGCGTTCCTGGCCGGCGATCCGCTCGCCGGGCAACTCTCCTGACGCATGCGGGAATTGACGGCCCCCGATGCCGTTCCCGGGAAGAGAGTTGCACTGCCGGGCCGTTGAACGCGGAGCCCCGGCCGGTGTGTGACCGGCCGACGGCTCGTCGGCCAGGGCTTCGCTCAGCGAGGAGGAACGGTGATCACGCGATGAAGGCGGTGCGGTTCCACGCGTACGGCGGGATCGACGTGCTGCGGGTGGAGGAGGTCGAGCGGCCGGTGCCGGGCCCCGGACAGGTGCTGGTCGAGGTCCGCGCGGCCGGGATCCAGCCCGGCGAGGTGATGATCCGCGAGGGGGCCCGGCACGGGCGCTGGCCCGCGGTCTTCCCCTCCGGGCAGGGCAGCGACCTGGCCGGCGTCGTGGTGGCGGCCGGCCCCGAGGTGCGCGGCTTCGCGGTGGGCGACGAGGTTCTCGGTTTCACCCACGACCGGGCGAGCCACGCGGAGTACGTGGTGGCCGAGGACGTCCACCTGGTGACCCGTCCGGAGGGCCTGTCCTGGGAGGTGGCCGGATCGCTGTACGTGGCCGGCACCACCGCGTACGCGAGCGTGTTCGCGGTGGACCCCCGGCCGGAGGAGACCGTCGTGGTCTCCGGCGCGGCCGGCGGTGTGGGGGCACTGGCCGTACAGCTGGCGCGGCGGCGGGGTGCAACCGTCGTCGGGCTGGCGAGCGAGGCGAACCACGCCTGGCTGACGGCCCACGGCGTCGTACCGGTCGTCTACGGAGAGGGGGCGGCCGACCGGATCCGGAAGGCCGCCGACGGCAGGCGCGTGGACGCGTTCATCGACACGTTCGGCGACGGCTACGTGGACATGGCCGTGGATCTGGGCGTACGGCCCGAGCGGATCAACACCGTCCGCGACTGGCGGGCCGCGGCCCGGGTCGGCGCACGGACCTACGGGGAGGGCTCGGCGGCGGCCGCGGTCGTGGTCGGTGAACTCGCGCGGCTCGCCGCCCGGGGCGACCTGGACGTCCCGATCGCCCGCGTCTACCCGCTGGAACAGGTACGGGAGGCGTTCCGCGATCTGGAGCGGGGGCACGCCCAGGGCAAGATCGTGCTCCGGCCGTAGCCCTGCTCCGGACCACCGGCCGGGGCGCGCCGGGGCTGAGCGGGCGGGGTGTGGCAGGCATGCTGGAACCATGGTGCTCGCCGTGCTCTTCGCCGTCCTGGGTGCCGTCAGCAATGCGGCGGGCACGGCCTTCCAGCGCAAGGCCGCGTCCACCGCGCCCGGCCGCGGCGGACTGCGTCTGATGCTGGTGCTGGTACGACGGCCCGCCTGGGCCCTCGGTATCGCCGGAGTGGCCGGGGCCGCGGTCTTCCAGGCACTCGCCCTGGTCAACGGGCCCATGGCGCTGGTCCAGCCGCTGTTCATGCTGGAGCTGCCGTTCGCGCTGCTGATCGCGGTGCCGCTGATGCACCGCCGGCCGGGCCCGGAGGGGTGGCGGACGATCGCCGTGGTGGTGGCCGGCCTGGCCCTGCTGCTCGCCGCGGCGGCCCCGTCCGGCGGCCATCAGCAGGCGTCCATGCAGCGCTGGATCCCGGTCCTCGCCCTCACCCTGGGCGCCATCGCCGTCACCGTGCTGCTCGTCCGGTCCTCCTCGTCGCCGCTGTTCCGTGCGGCGGCCCTGGCCACGGGAGCCGCGATCGGCAACGCGCTGACCGCCGCGCTCATGAAGTCGGCAACCGGCCGTCTCGCCGACGACGGCCTGGCCGCGTTCCTCACCGCCTGGCAGACCTACGGCTTCGCGCTGACCGGGATCGCGGCACTGCTGCTCCTGGAGAACGCGCTGCAGGCGGGTCCGCTCGTCGCCTCGCAGCCCGCGCTGACGATCGGCGACGCGGCGGTGAGCCTGCTGCTGGGGGTCGCGCTGTTCGACGAGTCGGTCCGCACCGGGTGGTGGCTGCTGCCCGAGGTGGCCGGGGCCGGTCTGATCCTGTGGGGCGTGACCCGGCTGACCCGCGTCGTGCCGCACCTCGTCGACGTCATGAGGTGAGGGGGCCGGGGGTTCGGCCGCGCGGCCGACACCGTGCGGCCGGCGGCGGTTCAGTGGCTGTTACACGGGCCGCCGTCCGTCGCTCCGGAGGCCGGTGAGATGATCACGGGGTGGGGCTGGAAGAACTCGTTCGGCGCCGGACGCGCCGACCCGTCACGCCGTGATACGGCGTCCCTGACCACCGAGTAGACCTTCCAGGCCCCCGGAAGGGGAAACACCGTGTCCGTGTTCCAGCGCATCCTGGTCGCCGTCGACCCCAGCCCCGCTCGCCGCTCCGCCGTGCGGCTGACCGGCGAGCTGGCCCGGCTGACGAGCGCCGAGGTCCGCGTCGTACACGTCATCGCCTCCGCCGCCTCGGTCGCCGCGATCGTGCCCCTTGAGGAGGACGCCGAGGCCAAGGCGGTCCTCGACGAGGCGCTGACGGCCCTGCGCGAGCAGGGCGTCAAGGCCGAGGGGACCCTCGTCAGGGGGCTGACCACCCAGGTCGCGGCCGCCATCGCCGACACCGCCGAGGAGTTCGCGGCCGATCTCATCGTGCTGAGCCCGCACCACCGCAGTTCCGTCGAGGCGCTGTTCGACCCGCGGGTCAGCGACGCCGTCGCGCACCGCACCAGCACGGCGATCCTGCTGGCCCCGGAAGTCCGGGACGAGGCCTGACCGCTCACCGGCCCGAACCTGCCGGTCACCCCGGGGCCCGCCGCGGATTCGACGTCCGCGGCGGGCTCCGGGGCTGTCCGGCCGTACGCCGTGCCGGTCGCGTGGGCGCCGCGCTATCGGCGCCTCCAGGGCAGCGCCTCCTGGTGGTCGCTGTCGGCGTCCATGCGCTGGAGGGCGGCGTTCACGGCCTCGCCGATCGCGGCGAACTGGGTCACCTGCTCGGGGGTGAGGACGTCGAAGACGGCCCGGCGGACCGCCTCCACATGGCCGGGGGCCGCGCGGTCCAGGAGGCTCAGGCCGGCCGGGGTGAGGACGGCGTGCTGATTGCGGCGGTTGACGGGGTCCTCGCGGCGGTCGACGTAGCCGGCCTCCTGGAGACGCGTCACCGCGTGGGTGAGGCGGCTCCGGGTGATCTTCAGGCGTTCGGCCAGCTCGGACATGGTCAGGCTGTGATCCTTGACCGAGGAGAGGTTGGCGAGCAGGGTGTAGTCGGCGTGGGTCATCCCCGCGTCGCGGCGCAGCTGGCGGTTCAGGTGGTCGGACAGGTGAGTGGAGAACTGGACGTAGGCGAGCCACGCCCGTCGTTCCTCGGGGTTCAGCCAGCGTGGCGTGGTGGTCATGGGCGCAGCCTAACGAGCCGCGTTTGAATGTTCAAACCTACGTGGGGGTGTGCGGGCGGGGCGGGGACCTGGCCCCCGCCCCGCGGACCGGCCCGGTTCAGGCCCCGACGTACTCCGCGAGGTGCTGGGCGGTGAGGGTGGAGCGGGCGGCCACCAGGTCGGCCGGGGTGCCCTCGAAGACGATCCGGCCGCCGTCGTGGCCGGCGCCCGGGCCGAGGTCGATGATCCAGTCGGCGTGGGCCATGACCGCCTGGTGGTGCTCGACGACGATGACCGACTTGCCCGAGTCGACCAGCCGGTCAAGCAGCCCCAGCAGCTGCTCGACGTCGGCCAGGTGCAGGCCCGCGGTCGGCTCGTCGAGGACGTAGACGCCGCCCTTGTCGGCCATGTGCGTGGCCAGCTTGAGGCGCTGGCGCTCGCCGCCGGACAGGGTGGTGAGCGGCTGGCCGATGGCGAGGTAGCCGAGGCCGACGTCCGTGAGCCGCTGGAGGATGCGGTGGGCGGCCGGGGTGTGCGCCTCGCCCGCGGCGAAGAACTCCTCGGCCTCGGTCACCGGCATCGCCAGCACTTCGCTGATGTCCCGGCCGCCGAGGCGGTAGTCGAGGACGGACGCCTCGAACCGCTTCCCGTCACAGTCCTCGCAGGTGGTGGCGACGCCCGCCATCATCGCCAGGTCGGTGTAGATCACGCCGGCGCCGTTGCAGGTGGGGCAGGCGCCCTCGGAGTTGGAGCTGAAGAGGGCCGGCTTGACGCCGTTCTCCTTGGCGAACGCCTTGCGGATCGGGTCGAGCAGCCCGGTGTACGTCGCGGGGTTGCTGCGCCGGGAGCCGCGGATGGCGCCCTGGTCGACGGAGATCACCCCGGCGCCGGCCGGGATCGAGCCGTGCACCAGGGAGCTCTTGCCGGAGCCCGCGACACCGGTCACGACGGCGAGGACGCCGAGCGGGATGTCGACGTCGACGCCCTGGAGGTTGTGGGTGCTCGCGCCGCGGATCTCCAGCGTGCCGGTGGGCTTGCGGACGGTGTCCTTGAGGGCGGCGCGGTCGTCGAAGTGGCGGCCGGTGATGGTGCCGCCGGTGCGCAGGGCCTCGACGGTGCCCTCGAAGCAGATCGTGCCGCCGCCCGCCCCGGCGCCGGGGCCGAGGTCGACGACGTGGTCGGCGATCGCGATGACCTCCGGCTTGTGCTCCACGACGAGCACGGTGTTGCCCTTGTCGCGCAGCCGCAGCAGCAGGCCGTTCATGCGCTGGATGTCGTGCGGGTGCAGGCCGGTGGTGGGCTCGTCGAAGACGTAGGTGACGTCGGTGAGCGAGGATCCGAGGTGGCGGATCATCTTGGTCCGCTGGGCCTCGCCGCCGGAGAGGGTGCCGGCGGGCCGGTCGAGTGAGAGGTAGCCGAGGCCGATCTCGACGAACGACTCCAGGGTGTGCCGGAGCGAGGCGAGGAGCGGTGCCACCGAGGGTTCGTCGAGGCCGCGCACCCACTCGGCGAGGTCGCTGATCTGCATCGCGCAGGCGTCGGCGATGCTGATGCCGTCGATCTTCGAGGAGCGGGCGCCCTCGCTCAGCCGGGTGCCGTCGCAGTCGGGGCAGGTGGCGAAGGTGACCGCACGCTCCACGAACTCGCGGATGTGCGGCTGCATCGACTCCTTGTCCTTGGAGAGCATCGACTTCTGGATGCGCGGGATCAGACCCTCGTAGGTCATGTTGATGCCCGCGATCTTCATCCGGGTCGGCTCCCGGTGCAGGAAGTCCTGCAGCTCCTTCTTCGTGAACTTGCTGATCGGCTTGTCCGGGTCGAAGAAGCCGGACTCGATGTAGAGGCGGGAGTTCCAGCCGCCGCCCTTGTAGCCGGGAACGGTGATCGCGCCCTCGTTGAGGGACAGGGTCTCGTCGTAGAGCTGGGCGAGGTCGAGGTCGGTGACGGCGCCCCGGCCCTCGCAGCGCGGGCACATGCCGCCGGTGATGCTGAAGCTGCGGCGCTCCTTCACCTTCTGGCCGGCGCGTTCGACGGTGACGGCGCCCGCCCCGCTGATCGAGGCGATGTTGAAGGAGAACGCCTTGGGCGAGCCGATGTGCGGCTTGCCCAGGCGGCTGAAGAGGATGCGCAGCAGGGCATTGGCGTCGGTGGCGGTGCCGACGGTGGAGCGCGGGTCGCCGCCCATCCGCTGCTGGTCGACGATGATCGCGGTGGTCAGCCCTTCGAGGACGTCGACCTCGGGCCGGGCCAGGTTGGGCATGAAGCCCTGGACGAAGGCGGGGTAGGTCTCGTTGATCAGCCGCTGCGACTCGGCGGCGATGGTGTCGAACACCAGCGAGCTCTTGCCCGAGCCGGAGACTCCGGTGAAGACCGTCAGCCGGCGCTTCGGGATCTCGATGCTGACGTCCTTGAGGTTGTTCTCCCGCGCTCCGTGCACGCGGATCAGTCCGTGGCTGTCGGCCACGTGCGGCGTGGACGTCGTCTTCTCGGTCTCTGTGGCCATGCTCAAACCCGTCTCCGTCTGCTGCGCGGGGTCCTGGTCGATCGCCGCCACGCTAGCCGGGGCCAGCAGCCTAACGCTTCTCCATTCCTGACCGGCTCGCGTGCGCGGGGTTCAGCCGAACCACCGGGTGAGGGCCTGACCCCCTGGTCGCCCATCGGCGCGTGGATGTGCGCCGCGTCCCCGGCGGAGAACACCCGTCCCTCGCGGTAGCGCTCGACCTGCCGGACGGCGTCGCTGAACCGGGACGCCGCGCGCAGTTCTCCCGACTCCGTGTCCCGTCCGTACACGGCGTGCAGCGCCTCGCGCACCTCGTCGGCCGTGACGGGTGACTCGCGGCCCGGGCCGTCACCGGCATGCAGCGGTCCTTCGGGCGCCCGGCACCCGTCGGGGGCGATGACGCGGGCGGACGGGCCCGCCGTGCTCGGCTACGAAGATTTTGCGTTCTCGCGGTACGCCCATGAACCGGCCCCCACCTGCCCCGAGTCCGCTATGTCCGCCGGTACGCCCCACAGGTAACGGCGAGTTCACCCGGCTTCTCTTCCTCGGCAGTCTACGCGCGTGGTGTCATGCCCACGCTCACCCACCCCCCACGTGAGCGTCTACTCGACTAGGAGTCACGCACATGCTGTCGAAGCTTCTCGTTCGCGCGGGTGTCGCCCTGGCGGCCGGTGCGGCCGTGGTCGCCACCGCGGTCCCCGCGAACGCCGCGAGCTACTCCGCGTTCGCCTTCTCGCTCAGCAGCAGCGAGCCCACGATCTACGGCTTCATCAACTCGGCCACCAGCTCGCTCGACATGACGATGTACGAGCTGGAGGACACCACGGCCGTCAACGACCTCATAGCCCTGAAGAACAAGGGCGTCACCGTGCGGGTCGTCCTGGACCAGGCGCACAAGAGCGCCAACAACTCCGCCTACACCTCCCTCACGAACGCGGGCGTGGGCGTGGTGTGGTCACCGTCCAGCTTCGTCTACACGCACCAGAAGACCATCACGGTCGACGGCACCAAGTCACTCGTCCTGACCGGCAACCTGACCTCCCAGTACTACTCGACCGGCCGGGACTACGGCGTCTTCACCGACGACACCCGGGACGTCGCGGCGATCGAGAAGGTCTTCAACGCCGACTACGCCGGCACCTCCGTCACCCCCACCGACGGCGACCACCTGCTGTGGTCCCCCACCGACTCGCGCAGCCGCCTGCTGACCGTGGTCAACGCCGCGACCAAGACGCTCGACGTCGAGGAACTGGAGTTCAGCGACAGCACGGTGGTCAACGCCATCGTCGCCAGAGCCAAGGCGGGCGTGAAGGTGCGGGTCGTCCTGGAGACGCCGGGCGACTACTCCAGCGAGGTCTCCTCGATCAAGGCCGCGGGCGGCACGGTCGTCGGCTACTCCGACCCCAACGGCTTCTACATCCACGCCAAGGCCATGGTCGCCGACTACGGCCTGTCCACCCAGGAGGTGGAGGCCGGCTCCATGAACGTCAGCAGCAACTCCCTCTCCAACAACCGTGAGCTCGGCATCATCCTCACGGGCACCGGGGTGGCGCAGTCGGTGGCCACGACCGTCGAGACCACGTTCAACAGCGACTACGCGGGCGGCACCGCCGCGTAGCGATCCGGTTCCGCCGGGCAGCGGCCGGCCGCTGCCCGGCGTGCCACCCGCACCCCGCGCGTCGGCCACCTGGCCGTAACCTTGCGCGGGTGAACGCCGAGACCACCCCGGACCCCCTGGACGCCCCGCAGCCCCGGCCGCAGTCGCTGCTGCTCGCCTTCTTCGGCAACCACGTACTGGAGCAGGGCCCGCTGGCCGTGTACTCGGGAAGCATCATCACCGTTCTGGGCCGGGCCGGCGTCGGCGAGCAGGCCGTACGCTCCACGCTCACCCGCATGGTCAACCGGAACCTGCTGCAACGCCGGCGGCAGGGCCGCAAGATGTACTTCGGCCTGACGCCCCTCGCCACGCAGATCCTCCAGGACGGCCGGCGCCGCATCTGGGAGACCGGCGCCGTCAACGACGACTGGGACGGCTCCTGGACCCTGTTCGGGTTCTCGCTGCCGGAGTCCTGGCAGCGCCAGCGCCACGACCTGCGCTCCCGGCTCGGCTGGTCGGGTTTCGGGCCGCTCTACAGCGGGCTGTGGATCGCGCCGGGCCGGGTGGACGTCTCCGCCGTCGTCGGCGAACTCGGGCTCTCCGCCCACGTGAAGATCTTCCACGCGCTGGCCGACGAGGCGACCGACATCGACCTCATGATCCGCGACACCTGGGACCTGGCGTCCGTCGCGGCCCGGTACGAGGACTTCCGCGCCCGCTGGGAGACATGGCGTTCCGGCCCCGCCGACGACGCCGTGGCCACCCGGCTGCGGCTGGTCAGCGAGTGGCTGGGCATCATCCGCACCGATCCCAGGCTGCCGGTCCGGCACCTGCCCGCCGGCTGGCCGGCCCGGGAGGCGGAGCGGACGTTCCACCGCGTCGCGGCCGAAACCGAGGCCCCGGCCCGCCGGACGGCCGCGGCCCTGCTGGAGACCACGCCCCTGTGACCCGCCGTGCACGGCGGACCTGCCCGCGGCCCGCACAGAATCCCTGATCAGCCCGGATCGCGCGGCGATCTATGCTGCTGGGGGCAGGAGGTTCGCCGGACCGTCGAAGGAGAGGGTGCCCGGGTACGGCGACGCTCCCTGTCCGGTGTCCGCACCGTGTCCGTCTCGCCCGCTCTCCCGAGGAAGCCCCGTTGAACTTCTGGTCGATCTATGAGCATGGTTTCGCGCGCGTCGCCTCGTGCACGGGCCACACCGTCATCGCCGACCCGCGCGCCAACGCCGAGGCGGTGCTGCGGCAGGCCCGTCGCTGCGCCGAGGGGGGCGTCGCGGTGGCGGTCTTCCCGGAGCTCGGCCTGACCGGTTACTCGATCGAGGACCTGCTGCTCCAGGACGCGGTGCTCGACCAGGCCGAGGAGGCGGTCGAGACGGTGAAGGCCGGTTCGGCCGGGCTGCTGCCGGTCCTCGTCGTCGGCGCCCCGCTGCGCCACCGCAACCGGGTCTACAACTGCGCGGTGTTCGTGCACCGCGGCCGGATCCTCGGGGTCGCGCCCAAGTCGTACCCGCCGAACTACCGGGAGTTCTACGAGCGGCGCCAGATCGCCGCAGGCGACGACGAGCGAGGCGGCACCATCCGGATCGGCGGCGAGAGCGTGCCGTTCGGGGTGGACCTGCTCTTCGAGGCGGCGGACGTTCCCGGGCTCGTGCTGCACGCCGAGATCTGCGAGGACATGTGGGTACCGGTGCCGCCGAGCGCGGAGGCGGCACTGGCCGGCGCGACCGTGCTGCTCAACCTGTCGGGCAGCCCGATCACGGTCGGCCGGGCGGAGGACCGCAAGCTGCTGTGCCGCTCCGCGTCGCAGCGCTGTCTCGCGGCGTACGTCTACGCCGCGGCCGGGCTCGGCGAGTCGTCGACGGACCTGTCCTGGGACGGCCAGACCATGATCTACGAGAACGGCTCGCTGCTGGCCGAGACGGACCGGTTCCCGCTGGACGACCAGTACGCGGTGGCCGACGTCGACCTCGACCTGCTGCGCCAGGAGCGGGCCCGGATGGGCTCGTTCGACGACAACCGCCGTACCCACGCGGCCCGCACGGGCGGCTTCCGGACCGTCGCCTTCCGGCTCGACCCGCCGACGGCCGACCTGGGGCTGCGGCGCCGCGTGGAGCGCTTCCCCTTCGTCCCGGCCGACCCGCAGCGGCTCGCCCTGGACTGCTACGAGGCGTACAACATCCAGGTCGCCGCGCTCCAGCAGCGGCTGGCGGCGATCGGCGGCCCGAAGGTGGTCATCGGGGTGTCCGGCGGCCTCGACTCCACGCACGCGCTGATCGTCGCCGCCCGTGCCATGGACCGTGCGGGCCGGCCGCGCAGCGACATCCTGGCGTTCACCTTGCCGGGCTTCGCGACGGGCGAGCACACCAAGGGCAACGCACACCGGCTGATGAACTCGCTCGGGGTGACCGCGGCCGAGCTGGACATCACGCCGACCGCGCGGCTGATGCTGCAGGAGATGGGCCATCCGTTCGCCGCCGGCGAGCCGGTCTACGACGTGACCTTCGAGAACGTGCAGGCGGGTCTGCGCACCGACTACCTGTTCCGGCTGGCCAACCAGCGCGGTGGCATCGTGCTCGGCACCGGGGACCTGTCGGAGCTGGCGCTGGGCTGGTCGACGTACGGCGTCGGCGACCAGATGAGCCACTACAACGTCAACTCCGGGGTGCCGAAGACGCTGATCCAGCACCTGATCCGCTGGGTCATCAGCAGCGAGCAGTTCGACGCGGAGACCGGCAAGACCCTCGCGGCGATCCTCGACACGGAGATCAGCCCGGAGCTGGTGCCGGGCGAGGAACTGCAGTCCACCGAGTCGAAGATCGGCCCGTACGCGCTGCACGACTTCACCCTGTACCAGGTGCTGCGGCACGGGTTCCGGCCGTCGAAGATCGCCTTCCTGGCCTGGCACGCCTGGCACGACCGGGAGGCGGGCGCCTGGCCGCCCGGCTTCCCCGAGGCCGAGCGCAAGGCGTACGACCTCGCGGAGATCCGGCACTGGCTCGACTACTTCTGCCGCCGCTTCTTCGCCTTCGCCCAGTTCAAGCGCTCGGCGATGCCGAACGGGCCGAAGGTCTCGGCCGGCGGCTCGCTCTCCCCGCGCGGCGACTGGCGTGCTCCGTCGGACAGTTCGGCGAAGGCCTGGCTGCACGACCTGGCCCGCGTCCCGCAGTAGCCGCCCACGCGTGGGTCCGGCCCGTCCGCCGTCGGTCGCCGGCCGGTCGCGTGACGAGGCAGGTGGTCGTCACGAGTGGCTCCTCGGGGTGCCGGTCGTGATGCGGGCCGGTCCGCCGCTCTCCGGGCGGCGGCCCGCCGTGGTCGTCGTGAGCTGTCGTCACGGCGCGGGCGCGGTGGCACGGCGCGGAGGCGGTTTGTGGCCGGTGCCCGGCCGCGGTAGGCTCGATCATGAGCGCGGCACCCAACTCCGGGTCGCACGCGATGCGTTGGTGGTCCAAGGAAAGACGCCCCGCTTCCTGTGGGGAGATGCAGGTGCAAGGCCTGCCCGGCGCTCCACGCGAAGAGCCCCGTCCCTGATCCGTCAGGGACGGGGCTCTTCGCGTACGGCCCGCGCCGCGGCTGCCGGGCACACTCTGACGGGCGAACACCCGACCGACACCCGGACGGAGCCAAGTACCGGAACGAACCCCCTGGTCAGAGGCTTCGCCCCGGCACGGCCTGCGCGCGCCACGGCGGGTGACCGGTTGCGGGCCCACACCCCGCTTTCCACGGTGGGCGAAAGACAGCAGTTCTCGAAAGGAAACCCATGCGCGCCCTTGCCTCCCGCGGCCTCCTCGTCTCCCCCCTGGTCTGTGCCGCCCTGGTCCTCGGCCCGGCGGCCGCCTCCGCTGCCGCCGCCGACGCCGGCCGAAAAGCGACGGGACCCGGTGTCGCGCAGACGGCTCTGCCGCCCGGCACCGATCTCGCCACGCTCCTCGACCGGATCGAAGCGATCGACCCGACACAGTACGACCGCGCCCTGACACCCCTGCTGGACACACTGCCCGGCTTCGCGGCGGCGCAGGGCACCCGCATCGACCCGGCGCAGGCCGCCGCCTACGCGAAGGCGCTGCGGCAGTGGAGCAGCACCGTCCAGGAGCGGCTGCGGCACCTGGACGCCGGTGCCACCGACCGCGCGCACCGCGCCGCCGACCCCGTCTCGGACCTGCTGAAGGCGATCCAGGACGCCGTCAAGAAGCTGCTCGGCGCACTGACCTCGCTCGACCTCGGCGGGGTACTGAACGCCGTCACCGGGCTGCTGGCCCCCATCCTCGCGGCGGTCACCGGCCTCCTCGGCGCCCTGCCCTCGCTGCCGTCGCTGCCCGCGCTGCCCTCGGCGGGCAGCCTGGCCGCCACGACCGTCGCCCCGTGAGGAACTGACACCGCGTCGGCGCTCTCCCCGCCGCCGGGCCGGCCGAGGTTCCGGCCGGCCCGGCGGCGCGCCTGCCCGCTCCCGCCCCCGTCAGTGCCCGTTCCAGCCGGGGACGGTCGGCAGTACCTGCTCCGCGACCCGAACCAGTGCCGTGTCGTCCGGTGGTACGTCGTCCTGCCGCCAGAGCGCGACCTCGAACGTGCCCTGGCCGTCGTCCTTGCCGTGTTTGGAGACCAGGAGGCAGCGCGCGGTGCCGCCGGGGCCCGTGCTCGCCTTGCCGCCACCGAGGTTGAACCCGATGGAGATGGTCGGGCTGGAGTAGAGGACGGCGGGGTGGCCGAGGACGGTCGTCCTGCGGGCGTCGTCCATCAGGTCGCCCGCCGTGGCGACGGTCATGTGGTCGTACGACGCCGTCAGCTTCACCGAGTACGTCGCGAGGGTCACCGTCGCCTCGGGTTCGGCGATCTTCGTGCCCCCGGCGAGCGTGAGCCACTCCCCGCTGCCGTCGGCGGTCTCGGCCTGCTCGTGCGAGGTCCCCAGCAGGGCCGGCAGGTCCGGCCGGTTGAGCGCCTTGCACAGCCGGCCGCCGGACACGTAGCGGGCCGGCAGATGGTCGTCCGGCTTCGAGCAGGCCGCCGGTTCGCCCACCGTGTCCTTCTGGTGGACGAACTCCTTCTGCGCCCACAGAGCGCCCACCACGGCCGCGAACAACGCCACCGCCGCGATCGCCTGAAGTCCCGGTCTGCCGGCCTTTTCGGGCTCGGCGAAGCTCTCGGTCATGTCCCCCACCCCCGCTGTGCGTCCCCTGTGCGCGCTGGAGCCTAACCGATGTTCACGGGCAAGGCACGCGCCGCACATACCGGCCGGTGGCAGTGGATTCCTCCGGGAGTGTTTGATGGCGGGAGCACACTGCAGGCCGGAGGAAGCGGGGGGACGCGGTGACCGACGGACGCGGACGGGTCGTCGAGGCGGGCGGGAGTGCGCTGGTGGTGCGTCGCAGGCCGCGGGAGCGGACCCGCGCCGCGGTGCTCGTCCTGCACGGCGGGCAGGAGAACGGCGTCCGCCCGGCGCGCTCCTGGCAGCCTGCCGCGCTGCGCATGCGCCCCTTCGTCAGCGCGGCCGCGTCGGTCTCCTCGCCCCGCGACGTGCTGATCGGCCAGGTGCGCTACCGCTACCAGGGCTGGAACGACGCCGCCGACCCGCTCCAGGACACCCTGCGCGCGCTCGACGAACTGCGCGGCCTGGCCGGCGACGCGGCCGTGGTGCTGGTCGGCCACTCGATGGGCGGCCGGGCGGCGCTGCGCGCGGCGGCCGATCCCTCGGTGCGCGGGGTGCTCGCGCTGGCCCCCTGGTGCCCGCCCGGCGACCCCGTGGACGATCTCGCGGGGACGAGGATCGTCGTCCTGCACGGGGACCGGGACCGGACCACCGCTCCCACCGACTCGGCCGCGTACGTACGGCAGGCCCGCAGCGCCGGTGCGCAGGCCGGGATGGTGCTGCTCAGGGGCGGGGACCACGCGATGCTCCGCCGCAGCCGTGACTGGCACCGGGCCTCGGCGGCCGCCATCAGGCGGTTGCTGCGCCCCGAGCGCGGCCTCGACGGATGGACGGCCGAGGCCTGCGCGTCGGACGAGCCGCTTCTGCGCTGATCCGCACCCTGGTAAGGTGCCTCGCCCCCATGGGGCATCCGGCCGTACCGGACACCCATCACGCGCATGGCACATCCACCCGCACCGGACACCCACCCGCACGGGACATCCAACCAGAGGACCGCCGCCGATGCCGATCGCACGATCGTTCCGGATTGTCACGTACCTGACAGTCATGTTCCTGGTTCTCACCCTGTTCGGCACCGCCCCGGCCACCGCCGGTCCGCGGTCCACGCGTGCCGCGCGGTCCGCGCAGTCCGCCGCGCAGGCCACCGGCACCTGGCAGCCCCCGCTGTCCACCCGGGGCCGGTACATCGTCGACGCCGCGGGCAACCGCTTCCGCCTCAAGGCCGCCAACTGGGACGGCGCACAGGGCTCCTGGACGGGCAGCGGCAGCACCGACGATCCCGCGAACCACCACGCCGGCCAGGACTCCCACGGCATCCCCCTCGGCCTGGACCGCGCGCCCCTGTCCCAGCTCCTCTCGGACTTCCAGGCACTCGGCATCAACAGCATCCGGCTGCCCTTCTCGAACGAGATGATCCACACCACGGCCCCGGTGCCGGACGCCGCGGTCGCCGCCAACCCGCAGCTGCGCGGCAGGACCCCGCTGGAGGTCTACGACGCCGTCGTGAGCGCCCTCACCGGCGCGGGCTTCGCCGTCACCCTCAACAACCACACCAACACCTCGCGTTGGTGCTGCGGCGTCGACGGCAACGAGCGCTGGAACAGCAGCCAGTCGACCCAGCAGTGGGCCGACGACTGGGTCTTCATGGCCCGCCGCTACGCCGCCAACTCCCGTGTCGTGGGCGCCGACCTCTACAACGAGGTACGCCGTGACGTCTTCGACGATCCCAACTGGGGCCTGGGCGACGGCCACGACTGGTACGCCGCGGCCCAGCTCGCCGGCGACCGCATCCTCACCGAGGCGAACCCGAACCTCCTGATCGTCATCGAAGGCATCAACTGGACCGGCCTGCCGGTCGACGGACTCCCCCACGGCCGCCCGATGCTCACCCCCGTCCGCACCCTCTCCCACACCCTCGTCGACGCGCACAAACTGGTCTACTCGGCCCACTTCTACGGTTACACCGGCCCCCACCACAGCGGCGCCACCGGCATCGGCGAGACCAGCGACCCCCGCTACCAGGACCTGACCCGCGACGAGCTCTACCAGGCCCTCACCGACGAGGCCTTCTTCGTCACCACGGAGGGCAGGCACTACACCGCGCCGGTCTGGATCAGCGAGTTCGGCATCGGCGCGAACGAGACGGGCACGGCCGCCCGCACCTGGTTCGGCAACATCACCGACTACTTCGCCGGCCACGACGCCGACTTCGCCTACTGGCCGCTGGTCGGCTGGGCGGGCCACGACGACTGGGCGCTGCTGAACTACGACACCTCCGGGCACCGCTCCGGCATCCTCGACGGAGGCGACTGGCGGGCCACCGCATGGGACCACCTCATGAACGCCGCGAGCCGCACCGGGTACGTCGAGCCGGGGACGACCTGGCGCATGCTGTCCACGGACCACGGCGACCAGGTCGAGTCCCTGCGCGCGAGGGCGGGCGGCGACTGGGACTCGGGCGCCTACAAGGCGGTCTGCCCCGACGGGCTGCGGCTGATCGGTCTCGCGCACTCCGGCGGACGGGGCCTGTGCACCGACGCCACCGCCGGCGACCTGCGCGCCGCGGGCAACGCCCAGACGGTGGTCACCGACGAGCGGTACGTCGCGGCGGGCGGCGACTGGGCGTCCGGGTACACCAAATTCCAGTGCCCGGCAGGCCAGTTCGTCATCGGCTACAGCCGCCGTGGTGAGCGGGTCTCGGCGGCCCTGTGTGCCCCGGCGCGCGCCACGCCGAACGCCGCCGGCCGGACGGTGTGGTTCGACCGCTCCGACAACCGCCCCGCCGACGGCGCGGGCGACGACTTCGCGTACGGCGCCTACAAGGGTCAGTGCGCCGCCGGCGAGTTCATCGCGGGCGTCGCCTTCACCACCCGGGTGGGCAGCGCGCAGGGGCCCGCCGCCGTGCTGTGTGTCCCCCTGCCGTCCTGACCGGGCCCGTCGGTCACCGGGCCGCCGCGCCGGTCACCACCCTGGACAGGGCCTGGACGCTCACCGCGTCCGGACTCAGGCGGGCGGCGCCGGTCAGCGCGCGGCCGCCGACCACCACGAACCGGGCCTTCGGCGCAGGCCGCTCCGTCAGGCGGGCGGCCACCGCCGCACGGGCCCTGTCGCCGCGGTGACGACGGTGGAACAGCCCAGCTGGACAAGCGAGTTGACGTAGGCCGCAGGCTTCACCCCGGTCGGCGTCCGATAGCTCTGCACGATCAGGTGCCCGCTGCTGGCGCGGGCCACCTGTCCGAGCGCCGCCAGGGTGCCCGTCGTGTCCGTGTCCGTGCCCGCGTCCGTCGCAGTCAGCAGACAGGCGCGGGTGGCGGTGTCGACGTGCGAGACGGGGGCCGGGGCGGACGGCGCGCCGCCGCTGCCGACGAAGTCCTGGAAGTCGCGCGGCATCGTCGTGCCGTATGTGGCCCGGGTCTCCTCCCAGGGCTGTGGCTGCACCGCCGTACGGGGCGGCGGGAGCAACCGGGTCAGACGGCTCACCATGGGGTGCACGGGGGTCCTGCCGCTAAGGCCACATCGCCATGGCGATGTCGACGGCGCTCTCCTGCATGTTGTGTCCGACGACGATGCCGTGCCGGGCGCGGGCCTCGCCGATCGCCGGGTCCTGCACCCACACGTCGAGAGTCCAGTCCTCCTCACGGTTCATGGCGTTCACCGTCTCCCGCCACGTCATGCCGGAGTCGTTCGCCTCCTCGGGCAGCCGGATGTCGAGCACGAGCAGGCCGTTCAGCCTCTCAACCGTCGCCACCACCTCCGCCCGGTCCAGGAGACCGCCATCGGGTGACTCGATCGACACCCTCGCCCGGACGGGTTCGCCGAGTTCTACGTCCAGAGTCGCCGTGATCCGGAGCGCGTTCTCATCCGCCCCGAATCCTTCGAGCGTCATGCGGGGCACCGGGGGGAGATCGTACGTGGGCCGCCCAGGCCCCGGGATCCAGGTGACCGGGCTCCGTTCCATGCGCTCCCGCTCGCGTTCTTCCATGAACTCGTCCACGTACTCCCAAGGGTCTTGGCGGGCAGCACGGAACGTGCGTACCTCCGGCACTGAAAGAAAACGGGAGTGTGGGTGGCCGAGAACGCCTGGCAGGTCGGTTGGGCGGTCCACCGGGTCTCCGAGCATGCGGACGAGGAACTCTGCCATGCCATAGGGAAATTCGTACGCTGCTCCGTCCCGGTGTCCGGCAAGGACCACCGGCCAGTCGTCCGCGTCGTTGCCAGAAACCCGCCACATCAGGTCGTAGCCGATCGGAGTGGCTCCCCACCCGATCAATGATCCCAGGGCCGGCCACGCCGGAAAATTCCGCTCCCCGTAGAAGGTCCGGAATTTGACTCCGGTCTCGGGGGTCACGCGGCGCACGGTGAGGTATCCCGGTTCGTGCCGGTTCTCCGGTGTGTCCACCGCGATGACGTTGTCGATGTCCCCTGGGCCATAGACACGCATGAAGTCGCGGTAGTCCCGTGGAAACGCCGTTCCCCATGAGGTCCGAACGTCGCTCCAGGACGGGGCGTCGACCCCGGCCGGAGGGGGCGGAAGCAGTTCTGTCAGACTTCGGACCGCGGGATGGATGCCGTTGTCCTTCTCGGGTTTCATCAGCGGACTCCAGGGGTCGACAAGGTGCTTGAGCAGGACGAGCAGGAGGTGAGTCCGATGTTCACCCAGGCATGCCGGTCCGGACTGCAGATCACATTGGGAACGATATCGGCACGGAGATCGCCGGTAGTACTCGCCGCCACCATCACGAAGGCATAAGAGACCGTGCGGTTACCCGCATACATCGGTTCGACGTGGTAGTGGACGTCGGCTCCGGCCAGAACTTCCACCCTTGTATCGTCCTCGAATTCGCATGTTCCCGGCACGGCCCGGATCTGTTTCGTCCATCTTATTGGCGTTCGTGGATCTGCCGCAGGTTGCCTCGTTTTCCAGCCTGCCCTTTCCGCCGAGTTGAGCACCGAGCAGGTGGCAGGCGTTCACCGAATACTTGGGATTTTCGACGCCGAGTTCGTCGGAATAGTCCTGCGCCCACTTGTAGCCGGGCACCTCGGAGGTCTTCGCTTTCGACCCCTTCTGCAACGGATCGGTCGGACAGGCGTCAACGCCCGTGGCCCGGTTGCCGTTCGCCGCGTCCCGGTCCCCGTACTTGATCCAGCCGGCGCTTCCGCACCCGTCCGACTCCTCGTCCGAGGCCCCTCCGGAGAAGTAGAAGTTCTCCGTCGGCCCCATCCTGATCGCCGCCAGCGAGAGCGCGATCTTCAGCTTCGTGACCGGGCCCAGGTGCTTGAGATGGGCGCTGTGCGTCACGCTCAGCGTCGCCGTGCCGATCGAGTGCGTGAGCTTCACCGCGTGGGCGCGGATCGCCGCGCGGACCGCGGGCCTGCGGGCGGCGGCGATGCGGGCCGCGCGGGCTGCCTCGGCGGCGCGTTCCGCGGCGGTGGGGCCCCGGTAGGAGAAGCGGTAGGAGGAACGGTACGACGAGCGGTACGAGGACCTGCCACCGCGCGACGAACGCGAGCCGCTCTCCTCGTCCTCGTCCTCGGAGCGCTCCGCCTCGTAACGGGCCTCCTCGCGCTTGGCGTTGGCGATGTCCTGATCGTCGTCCTCGTAGGTGATCGTCTTCGGCTGGGCCACGGCCACGCCGGTGCGTGCCACGGCGGGGTAGAAGGTGAGCGGGTAGCCGGCCACCGCGAGGGTACCCACGGCGATCAGCCGGCATTCGCCGCCGGTGCAGGCCCCGGGCAGGGAGCGGGCGGCGGGTGCGGTCAGGAACAGGAGCAGGCCGCCGAGGGCCAGGCCGGCGGCACCGACGGCGGCGGCCGGTACTCCGGCGGGGGCGAGGGAACCGGCGGTCGCGGTGGTCCCCACAGCACGGCGGCCGTGGGGATCGGGAGTGGCCCTGCGAACGGGCCGGTCCGGCGGGGACGTCGCGGTCTCCGGGCGGCGGGCGAACCCGGTGGGCGCAGTCGGCACGCGCCGCCTCTCGGCGCTCGGGGCACACCCGGCGCGCCGATCGATCTTGTCGCTCCCGTGATCACCCGCAGCCGCCCACGACACGTCGATGACATGACTAGTGTCACTTGTCGTATGGTTCGACCAAGTTTTGGCCAACGTGCGTCGATATCGTTTCCAGGCGCCCGGCCGTGGGACAGACTCACCCGCGGAGGGGGGACGAGCACGCCCGTTTCACGCCGGACGTGCCATCCCGCAGTGTCGCGTCGCCCAGGGGAAGGCGGCGGGCGGACCAGCGGAGGAATGCATGACGCAGTCGCTTCCGGGGCAGCGCCCTGCCCAGGAGCAGGCTTTCACGGGGCGCGGGCGGCCACCCGTCGTCGTGATCGGCGCCGGGCCCTACGGCCTGTCCGTGGCCGCCCACCTGCGGGCGGCGGGGGCGCCGGTGCGCGTCTTCGGTGACGTGATGGGCAGTTGGCGGCACGCCATGGCCACCGGGATGTACCTGAAATCGACGCCGGACGCGACCGATCTGTCGGCGCCGGAGCCCGGCGGCACTCTGGCGGACTTCCGGCGCGCGCACAGCGAGCCGGAACTGACCGAGCTGACACCGATCCCGTGCGACGTCTTCGTCCGGTACGGGCAGTGGTTCCAGAAGCGGTACGTCGGTGAGGTCGAGCCGGCCCGGGTGACGGCCGTCGAGCGGGCGGTGTCCGGACCCGGCTTCGTCGTCCGGCTGGACGACGGGACGGAGTTGGCGGCCTCGGCCGTCGTGGTGGCGACCGGGCTGAACGGTCTCGCCCATGTCCCGGACGAGTTGCGGCGGCTCGCGCCCGAGGGGCCGGGCCCGCAGGCGCGGGTGTCGCACACCAGCCACCACACGGACCTGTCCACGTACGCGGGACGCCGGGTGGCCGTCATCGGCGGCGGTCAGTCCGCGTTGGAGAGCGCCGCACTGCTGCACGAGGCGGGCGCCGAGGCGCAGGTCCTGGTGCGTGAGCGGACGGTGCTGTGGGGCATGACGCCGGAGCTGTCGCGGCCCTGGACGCAGCGGGTGGCCAAACCTGCCTCGCCGCTCGGCACGGGCTGGATCCTGGCCGGGGTCTGCGCATCGCCGGGTGCTGTGCGCCGGCTGCCCGCGGCGGCCCGGCTGCTGCTGTTCCGGCGGGCGCTCGGCCCGTCGGGCGGCTGGTGGCTGCGGGACCGGGTGGAAGGCGTGGTACCGGTGCGCACCTCGCGCCGGGTCACCGGCGCCGTGGTCCAGGGACCGGAGGTGCGCCTGGACGTCGCCGGCCCCGGGGGCGAGCGGGAGTCCCTCGCGGTCGACCACGTGCTGGCGGCCACCGGTTACCGGCTGGACCTGGACGCGCTGCCGTTCCTGTCGCCCGCGGTGCGGGACACCGTGGCGTGCGTGCCCGGTTCGAAGGCGCCCGCGCTGCGGGGGACGTTCGAGTCGTCCGTGCCCGGCCTGTACTTCACCGGTTCGCTCGCGGCGCCGGTGTTCGGGCCGATGATGCGCTTCGTGGCGGGCACGGAGTTCGCCGCCGTACGCATCGCCCGGCACGTCGCGGCCGCCTGAGAAACCCGCCCGCCGACCTGGCAGCCCATCGGTCGGTCCGGGCGGGCCCATCGGTCGGTCCGGGCGGCCCCGCCAGCCGGTCCGGGCGAGCGGGTCCGCCGTACCGGTGCCTGGGTTTCGTCGGCGGGAGCTCGGGGGTCGTCGGCGGGAGCCGACAGTACCGACCGCCGCATCCGGCCCAGTGCGGCCGAGGGTTCCAGGCCCTGGTCGCGCACCAGGGTGGTGCGCAGTCGCCGGTAGGCGTCCGGGGCATCGCTGCGCATGATGCAGGTCTGCAGGGTGGCGCGTGCGCTGCGCGGCGGCTGTCGTCCCCAGAGCTCCTCGGTCAGCGGGCCGACGGTCACCGCCCGGTCGGCGTGCAGCGCGAGCACGGTGAGCACCTGGCGGTTCCTGGGCAACCCCGGGTCGAAAACGGCGCGGACGGTCTGTCAAACCGCACTGCGACCGGATGGCGCGCTCTCGGCCCGGGGCCGGGAGAGGGCCATCCGGGGCCGGGCCCGGCCGGAGCCGCTCGGCCGCCACGCCCCCTGTTGTCCCGGACATAAGAGGAGTTGGACGATCCGATTCCCCCTGGGCCTGCGGCAATGCGATGCGAAGAACCTCGGCGGACAGCACGATAGGCAGGTTTGCCGGTGTCCGCGGGCCGGCCGGGTCCGACAGCCGCTTCCGCGCCGGTCCGCCGTCAAGGTACCGGCCCCGGTTGACCTTGGTACGCAGCAAACCAGACAGACGGTTTGGTCCGGGCCTGGTCAGACCTCGGTGGGCACGGGCGATTCCAGTCGGCGGCGCTCGGCTTCCTCGACCACCCGGGCCCCCCGGTCCGGCGCGGTGTCCAGCCGGATCAGGGCCGCGGGAGTGGCTATGGCCGGCAGTACGTGGTTGTAGAGGACGGAGATCCGGTCGTTGAGATCGGTCCAGTCGGAGACCACCTCCGACATGAACTGGGTCCCGATCCAGGCCCCGAGGAAGCACTCGGCGGTCTCGCGCGGTGTGACGTGCGGCAGCACCTCGCCGCGCTCCTTGGCCTCCACCAGCTTGTCCGTCACCAGTTCGGTCCAGGCGGGCCAGGCGCTGCCGAACAGGGAGCGCCCCTGGATGTCGGCGGAGAGCCTTATACCGGCGAGGAGAATGACCTCTTTGGGGATGCGGTGGGCCAGCGTCATGCCGATGTCCACCCACTCCTGGAGCTTCAGCTCGCGCGGCACCCAGTAGTCGTCGCTGATCTGGGCGTTGATCACACCCCGCGCGAGGGCTTCCTTGGAGTCGAAGTGGAAGTAGAGGGCGCCCTTGGTGACTCCGGCCCGTTCGAGGATCTCGGCGATCGTCGCCGCCGTGTACCCGCGTTCGGCGAAGACCGCGGCGGCGGCCTCGACAACAGCGCGGCGGGTCCGAATCGCACGCTCCTGACGCGCCATGGGGACCCCTCCTCGGTCAAAACAAAACCGGACGTGACGTACCTTACCCCAATCGGGGACGGGCACTTCGGCCGCACGGGGCGGGCTCCCGGTCGGTCCCGCCGCCGTCCCACCCCGATCGCGCGCCGGAGCCGGGGCGTCGGCGCGGGAGACCCTTCCGGGCAGTTCACCAGGCGGTGCGCCCCGCCGTCCACGGTAGACGGGGCACTCGTGACGAAGCTCGCCCGGTCGCCCCACGGCCGGGCTGCGGCCTCCCCGGTCTCCTCCGGACCGGCGGCACGGGACAGCGGAGTGTACTCGACGGCGGCCACGGAGAGAGCGGTCGTACGGTTCGACGGTGAACCCGGCAGGCCGCCGGGTCACCCGCCCCGCGTCGGAGAGGGATCGGCGAGGGAGTCCACGTCCTGCCAGACGGTGCCGAGGCCGGCCTCGCGGTCGAGGGTGCGCAGGCGTTCCTCGTCGATCTCGGCGAGGCGGCCGACCAGGTGGCGGACGCCGAGATCGCGCATCAGCTCGCGCTGGAAGCCGTGTTCGAAGGTGCTGGGGCGGCCCACGAAGGGCACGCCCAGTTCCTTGGCGTGGCCGGCGAAGCGGGCGACGTCGTCGATGAAGAGGACCTGGTGGTAGCCGAGGCCGAAGCGGTCCCGGACGATCTCCCGGATGCCGGGGCGGAAGTCGTCGGTGCAGATGTAGTGGGGCGCGGTGAACAGGTGCTCCCAGGTGCCCAGATGACGGCGGAAGTGGGTCTCGTCGAGGCCGCCGTAGCAGATGACGTCCAGGCCCAGGCCGCGCAGCCGGTGCAGGAGCTCCTCGGCACCGTCGAGGGTGTGGACGGGGTGGTCGCGCAGGTGGTGCTCGCGTTCGGCGAAGTAGTCGGCGATGGCCTCCTGCTCGCTCACCCCGGCACCGGTCTCCTCCAGCAGCACCTTCGCGGCCGCGAGCCGGGACTGCGAGAAGAGCCGCTGCTCCAGCTCCCGGGTGTACACCCCGCCGTACTTGAGGACGAGCCGGTGCAGGACGGGGCTGAAGCTGTCGTTGAGCAGGACGCCGTCGATGTTGACGGCGGCGAGGCGCAGGGTGCGCAGTGGTTCCATCGGGGTCTCTCCCTCTCGCGGGCCGTTCGACCATCATGCAGGGGCCGTCCGGCGGGGGGTGAGGATCAGGGGTCACGGCGGCCGGGCCAACGCCCTGGAATCTGGCCAAAAGAAACCGTCGGCCGGGTTTTTTCGAGAGCGGTGCGCGCTTCCCCGTCATCGCCAACGAGCCGCCGACATCCGCCAGTCAGTCCGCTTTTCGCCGTGCCGATCGGCATGGTTGAGGGCAAAAATACTTGGCCAAACCACCACTGAGCGGAGTCATGCATGGATCGAGTCGAACCACACTTGGTGAATCCTTTACCTAGTGGCCGACCCGAGAAAACCGGTAGGTCCGTATCTTATAGGCGTCGAACAGGGATTCAAGCCAACGAAGAGCACTCCGACGGGGGGTCATCCGTGAGTCTTTCCGCCGGCGAGATCGGCGTCGGTCTGCCCGAACTGCCCCGGCTGACCACCACGGTCCCCAAGGAGTACGTCCACCGCGCCTCCCTCGCCGAGGTGTTCCTCACCGGCTGTACCGCCCAGGACGACGGGCGGCGGTTCTCCCTCACCGGACAGTGGCCCCGCGCCCACACGTTCTTCAACAGCGCCGACGGTTCGAACCATGACCCGCTCCAGGCCGCAGAGACGTTTCGGCAGGCCGGCATGTTCGTGACGCACGCGGAACACGGTGTGCCGCTCGGCCACCACTTCGTGCTGTGGTCGCTCAGTTGCCACACCGATCTCGAGCGGCTGCGGATAGCCTCCCGCCCCACCGACTTCCGGCTCGACGTGACCTGCCCGGACCCCGCACCGCGCGGCCGGGCCTCCGCGCGCCGGATGGGCATCGGGTTCACCCTGCGCCGGGACGGCGTCCGCGTCGCCCACGGGGAGGGGCGGTACTCCGTCGTCACGCCGCCCGTGTACGCCCGGCTGCGCGCCAACCGGCCCGCGAGACAGCCGGCTTCGGCCGGCCCCGCCGTCGCGGCCGATCCGATGCCACCGGCGTCCGTGGGCCGCACCTCCCCCGCCGACGTGGTGCTGACGGCCACGGACGTGCCGGACCGCTGGCTGCTCACCCCGGACCTGGACCACCCGATCCTGTTCGACCACGGCGGCGACCACCTGCCCGGCATGGTCCTGATGGAGGGCGCCCGGCAGGCTGCCTGCGCCCGGCTGGCGCCGCGTGCGCTGATCCCGGCGAGCACGTCCTCGTCGTTCAACCGCTACGTCGAACTCGACAGCCCCTGCTGGATCGACGTCACGGGGATGACGGCCAGGGACGACGGCACGGCGACCGTCGACGTCGTCGGTGTGCAGGACGGCGAGGTGGTCTTCACGTCCACGGTGAGCGGGCCGGTCGTCCTGGCCTGATACGGGGCATCGCCGTGACACACGTCCGCCGCCGGGCCCCTGCGCAGGGGCCCGGCGGCGGACGTGTCACTGGTCAGCGACGGTGGCTGAAGGCGTGCCGGTCCTCCACGGCCGGGCGGGCGACGCCGTGCCGCTCCTCCATCGGACGGTGGGCGACGCCGTGCCGCTCCTCCATCGGACGGTGGGCAGCACCCTGCCGCTCCTCCATCGGACGGTGGGCGACGCCGTGCCGCTCCTCCACCGGACGGTGGGCGACCGCGTGCCGCCCGTCCGCGGCACGGTGGTGGTGCAGGCCCCAGGACGCGGAGTCGACGTAACGCCCGCGGTCGTTGCGCAGGGTGGCGGTGTCGGCGTCACGGTTCCACACGGAGGAGCGGCGGTCCTGGTACAGGTCCGTCCGGGAGTCCCGGCCCACCCCGGTGTGGACGCGGACCGTGGCACCGCCCGCCAGCCGGTAGTGGCGGAAGGTGTAGGTGTTGCCCGCGGCGTCCGACAGCGACCAGCCGCTGAGGTCGGCGTCCCGGCGCGAGGTGTTCGTGACGTCCACCCACTCCCGGTTCAGCGCGCGGCCGGAGAAGACCGCGCGGCCCTGCAGGTCGTGCTGTACGGCACTGATGACGACCGCGTCGCGGTGCGGCATCGCGGGCCGGTCGGTGGCCGCCGCGGCCGGCAGGGCCGTGACGCCCACCAGGGCGGCCGCGACGGCGGCGGCGGAACCGAGACGGCGGGCGGTCACGGAGACGGAAACGGACACGTGGTCCCCTTTCGCGGGGTTCGAGCACACCCCGGCCGCGTGCGGCACGAAGTCGCAGGCCGCGAGGGGTGTGTGGAGCGGGACGGCGACCGGTCGGCCGCGCAGCCACACCTTGCGCCCCGGCCGGGCGCGGACCGGGCGCCACACGGCGCCTATTACGGATCCTTCGCTTTCCTATGACTCTCGGATGTAACGTCCATTTATTAGTTGAATGGGTGGATTTGACGCCCCTTCACCCTCTTCCGCCCCGCGGGCAACGGCCTCGGCCACCCACGGACCGGCCGGTGCACAGGTCCGGGTCACCCGAAAGTGAGTAACAGTCAGCGCCCGGTCGGCCGCACCACGAGAAGCCGATCTTCCGCGCGTCACGAGGAATTTCCAAACTGGTTAGTAACAAGGGGGGTTCGGGAGAAAGCGTTTACCGCTACGTTTTGCCGTGCCTCATTGGCATGCCCACAACCCTCAGCGCACACCCTCCCCGTAGGAGACACCCCCATGCGCAGACTCGTTGCCTGTCTGGCGGCCGCGGTCGCCGCTCTCGGCGGGCTCACGGCGACGGCCACCCCTGCCGCGGCCGCCGGCTCGGGCACGTTCAGCGTGCTCACGTACAACGTCGCCGGACTTCCGGAAGGCCTGTCGAGCGCACCCACCCCGCGCGACACCAGCACCACGGAGATCGGCAAGCGCATCGCGCCGTACGACATCGTCAACGTCCAGGAGGACTTCAACTACCACGCGTACCTGTACGCCACCGACACGCACCCCTACCGCACCGCCACCAGCGGCGGCGCGGGCATCGGCAGCGGCCTCAACACCGTCTCCGACTACGACTGGGACGAGGACGACTTCCAGCGCGTCGGCTGGAACTCCTGCCAGATCGACTCCGGCGACTGCCTCACGCCGAAGGGCTTCACCTTCATGCGCGAGCGGCTCGCCGAGGGCGTCTACGTCGACTTCTACAACCTGCACACCAACGCGGGCACGAACGACGGCGACGAGGCCTCCCGGGCGGACAACCTCAGCCAGCTCACGTCCTTCATCAGCACCCACTCGGCCGGCAACGCCGTCGTGGTGATGGGTGACACCAACACCCGCTACACCCGCTCCGCCGACACCATCGCGGAGTTCGCCTCGAACAACGGGCTCACCGACGCCTGGGTGCAGCTGATCCGCGGCGGCAGCGCGCCGGCCAAGGGCAGCGACGCGCTGGTCTGCGACCAGTCCGGGGCGACCGTGCCCAACACCTGCGAGGTCGTCGACAAGGTCCTGTACCGCAGCAGCAAGCTGGTGAACCTGAACGCGACCTCGTACAACAACGAGCACGCCAAGTTCCTGACGAGCGACGGCCTGATGCTCTCCGACCACGACCCGATCACGGTCGGCTTCTCCTGGTCCGAGAACGCGAACTTCCAGCTGAGCGACCAGTTCGGCGGTCCGCACGGCGACTACTACCAGGACATCGACAAGGTCGCCGCCGGCGCCCGCGCCACCAGCATCTCGCTGCGCTCCGGCTCCCGGGTGGACCAGGTCGGCATCGCCCTCGCCGACGGCACGACGCTGACCCACGGCGGCACCGGCGGCACGGCGTCCTCACTGACGCTGGGCGGCAGCGAGTACGTGACGACGGCGTACCTGTGCGAGGGCAAGTACAACAACACCACCCGCATCTTCTACGCGAGGTTCACCACCAGCCTGGGCCGCACCCTCGCCGGTGGTACGACGACCTCGGACTGCGTGACCCGCACCGCCCCGTCGGGCTGGCAGATCGCCGGCTTCCACGGCCGCTCCGGCGACGAGCTGGACAAGGTCGGCTTCATCTACACGAAGCGCTGACCGCGCCCGGCCGGCCGGCGAGCCGTTCATGACGTCAGCTCAGGACACCCGCCGGCCGACCGGGGCGCCGCGGCACATCGGCGATGATGGGCGGATGGCCGCCATGGACCTCCGCATCGACGCCACCGACCTGCCCGGCCGCTCCTGCCCGGCACCCGATGACAGCGGTTTCTCCCTGTACGGCGACATCCACGTCGCCGTACAGCGCCGCAACCGCCCCGCCGAGCTGCTCGGCCCGCAGCCCGGCGACGCCGTCGCGGCCACCTGGACCCTGCCGTGCGACACGGCGGTCTCGGTCACCGGTGTCGACATCACGGGGCCCTACGTCCAGGGCGGTCCCGGCGGCCGGTTCGTCTACCTGTCCTGGGGGACCGTGGACGCCGGGGGCGCCTTCACGATGTTCCGCCGCGCCAAGCTGATGCTCGGTGCCGTCCCCGGCGCGGTGGCAGAAGCGGCGGCGCGGGACGGGCTGCTGGTCGGCCGGCTCGGGCTGACCGACGGCCGGGGCATGCCGCTGTGCGCACGGGTCGTACCGCCGGCCGTCGAGTGGAGCGCCGGGAAGGGTCCTCAGCCCAGTGCCTCGCGGTAGTCGGCGAGCGCGGTCTCGGTGTCCGTGAGCGGGAAGCGGGCGCCGAGGTACCCGTCGGGGCGGATGACGAAGCCGGTGGGGCCGTCCGGGCGGTAGAGCCGGGCGAACTCTCCGGCTGAGACGTCGGGGTCGGCGGCCGTTCCGTGCACGGTGCGGCCGACGACCTCCTCGCCGACTGGGCGGCGGGCGGCGTCGTAGCTGGTGAGCAGGGCGGGTCCGGCCTCGCCGCGCAGGACGAGGGCGAGTTTCCAGGCGAGGTTGCAGGCGTCCTGGATACCGGTGTTCATGTCCTGGGCGCGGATCGGCGGATGGATGTGAGCGGCGTCCCCCGCGACGAAGACGCGCTCCCCGGGACGGGCGGGCGGCGAGCCGGGAGGCCGTCGCCGGTGCGCGGCGCGGCCGGGTGGCTACGCGTGGCCGCCGTAGGTGCGCAGCTTGCGGTAGAGCGTGGCGCGGCCGATGCCCAGGGCGGCCGCGGTGCGGGCCTTGTTGCCGCCGTGCCGGCGCAGGGCTTCCAGGATCGCGGTGCGCTCCGCGTGTTCCATGGGGCTCAGCGTGCGGCCGGCCGGGCCCTCGCGTACGGGGTCGGGCAGTTCGGCGCGCCTGACCGGTCCCACCGGCCGTCTCCGGTGCGCCAACGACCGTACGACGTGGGCGAGTTCGGTGATGTTGCCGGGCCACGGGTACCTCTCCAGGGCGCGGCGGGCGTCGAGTGTCCAGGTGAGCGGGGGCTGTCCGGGTTCCGGCGCCGGGGCCACCGCGGTGAGCAGCTCCCTTATGTCCTCCGGACGTTCGCGGAGGGCGGGCAGGGTGACCGAGCGGGCGGCCAGGGTGTCGAGGAGCCGCTGGAGGCACGGGCCGGGGGGCGCTCCCGGGGTGTAGGTGACCAGCAGGGGTGTACCAGGCCGGGTTTCGAGCAGGGCGACGACCGCCGCCACGTCGGACTGCGCGAGGCGTTCGGCGTGGCGCAGCACGAGACCGCCGTGGGGGACTGCGGGCAGCGTCTCGTGCAGGTCGCCCTCGGCCGCGTCGAAGACGAGTGGCTCGGGTGCGCCGAGCAACTCGCGGGCCAAGGCGGTCTTTCCGGTGCCGCGTTCACCGACGAGCAGTAACGGGCCGTGCGCGGCGGCCAGTTCGGCGGCGCGTTCGGTGGCGTGCCGCCACGGCACCGAGTGCCCGGCCAGCGCGCCGGCCGGGCGTCCCGCCGGAGCGGCGGGGGCGCGGCCGGGCACCGGTTCGAGTACGGCGACGGCGCCGGCGGTCTCGCCCAGGTGGCGGACGATCTCGACCGCGGCGCCGTCCGGGAGCCGGGTGCCGGGCGCGTCCCTGCGCAGCACCTCGTGCACGGCGCGTTCCAGTTCCTCGATGTCCCGCGCCGACAGCAGCCGGGCCGCCGCCTCGCTCACCAGCCGGCTGTGGCCCGCGAACGCCACCACCGGCCGCTCCTGCCGCGCGCACGCCGCGAGGTAGGCATCCAGCACGGCGCGCTCCGGCGGACGGAGGTGCGCCCGCAGTTCCGCCTCCACCACCGCGGCCGTCGCCTCGGCCAGGGCCGCCTGCGGATGCGGTGCGCGGCCGCCGAGGGCCGAGGCGACGGTGACCGTGCCGACCGGCCTGGCGTCGCCGGGGGCCCGCAGCGGCACGCTCACCGCGGAGACCTCCTGCCACACGTCCAGGATGTGCTCGGGTCCGTGCAGCTCGGCGCGGTGGCCGGTGCGCAGGGCCAGGGCCGCGCTGTTGGGGCCGACGCTCTCCTCGGAGAAGTCGCGGCAGAGGGTGTCCCGCGGGGCGTGCCCGGCGGACCACAGCACCCGGAGCCGGGCATCGGTGAGGAGGAGGGTGGCGCGTTCGTGGTCGAGTACCGGGGTGAGCCGCTCCAGCACCGGGCGGGCCACCGCCAGCAGTTCGGGTTCGGGCGACTGCGGGGCGCGGCCCGCGGCGGGGGTCGCGGTGTCGGGTCGTACACCGTGGAAACGGGCGCGCCGCCAGGCGGCCGCCACCTCGTCCGGCACGTCCGCCGGCGGCGGATGCCCGGCGAGGAAGCGGGCGCGGGCCCGGCGCAGCCGGCCGAGCGCGGGGCGGGCCGTGGGGGGATGCTCTGCGGTGGTCATGGCGCCCCTCACCGTACCGGGAACAGTTGAAGGGGCAACGACCGGTGTGCCCGACCGGGATCCGCCGCACACCGGGTGTCTCGGATTGAGACACCCATGGCCGCCCCCGTCGGTTCATGATCTTGAACGGCCGGCTTCCGTCCCTTCCCCTCCGGAGTTCCCCGTGCACACCGACGTCGTGACGGACGTCCTGACCGTCGCCGACGGCCCTGCCGGTGCCTCGGCCGCCCTGGTCTCCCCCCACTTACTCCCCCCCACGCACGCAACACGAAAGGTGAACAGCATGGCCCTCGGACTGCTCAGGCGCCGGTGGTCCAAGGACGCCCCGGACCGTCCGGCGGAACTCACCCTGCCCCTCCCGCCCGGTGCGGGCGGGGTCGCCCGGACCGTCCTGGACCCCGTCGACCAGCCGCTCGGCGGCGCCGACGTCACGGTCACCGCGCTGGACACCCACCAGGTGGCGGCCCGGGGCACCACCGATCCCTTCGGCTTCTTCGTGGCGGCACTGCCGCCCGGGCGCTACAGCCTGCTGATCGTCGCCGAGGGTCTGGACCCGCACCGGGAGACCGTCGAGATCGTCGCCGGCAGCTGCCCGGAACCCGCCCGTATCCGGCTGCAGCCGGCCCGGCAGCTGCCGCTGCCGCCGACCGGCGGCTGGGTCTTCGATCCACCGCACACCGCGATCCGCTTCATCGCCAAGCATGTCGGCATGGCACATGTCCACGGCCGGTTCGAGCGTTTCGACGGTTCGGTCAGCGTCGCCCCGGACATGAGCCGCTCGACGGTCCGGGTGCGCATCGACGCGTCGAGCATCAACACCGGGAACACGACCCGCGACAACCACCTGCGCTCCGGGGACTTCCTGGACGTCGAGCGGTATCCGTACATCGACTTCACCAGTACGCGCTTCGCCTACCGGGGCGGCAGCAAGTGGACGCTCCTCGGCACCCTGACGATGCACGGCGTCAGCCGTTCGGTCTCGCTCGACACCACCTACCTGGGCACGGTCAACGGCGGCTACGGCGAGGAACTGCGCTGTGCCGCGCTCGCCACGGCCGAGCTGCACCGGGAGGACTACACCCTCGACTGGCGGTCGATGCTGGCCCGGGGCATCGCGGTGGTGGGGCCGACGGTGCAGCTGGAACTGGACGTGCAGGCGATGTACCGCTCACCGGACACGCCGACGCCGCCGGAGTGACGGGGCGGATCCGCCAGGCCGGGGACCCCGTCGCCGGGTTCGCCCGGGCCCCGGGCGACGCCCGAGGGCTCCCGCGATCGCTGACGTGCCGGACCCGGCATAGCGTGGAGGTGCACCGATCGGCCGAAGAGCCCACGGAGTGATCGCGATGCCCGAGAGCCGCACCGAGCGGAACAAGGCCGTCGTCCTGGAGTTCCTGACGACTGCGTTCGGTTCCAAGGACTTCGCCTCGCTGGACCGGTACGTGCACCCGGACTACGTCCAGCACAACCCCTTCATCCCGCCGGCCAAGGCGGGACTGCGTGGGTTCATCGCCGGGCTGCCCGAGGACACCCGCTACGAGCCGGGCGCGATCATCGCCGAGGGCGACCTGGTCATGGTGCACGGCCGGTACTCGGGCGGTCCCGGCAAGCCGCTCCTCGGGGTCGACATCTTCCGTTTCGAGGACGGCCTGGTGGTCGAGCACTGGGACGTCCTGCAGAGCGAGGTCGACGCCCGGGACACGGTGGCGGGGAATCCCATGTTCACCAACCCGCAGTCGAGCCCGGCCTGACCCCCCGTCGGCAGCGCCGCTTCCCGATGGGTGGGCGCCGGGATCCGCGCGCTGTGGTTGCGCACGACGGCGCCCGGCAGCCACGCGGCAAGCGCTGTCTGTCCAGTCCGCGGAACGGGTCACCACACGCAGGTCACCCGCCTGGTGGTACGTGCGTTGACCACCGATGGTTTTGATTGAGCTTTGCACCATTTCGGAGAAACCGCTTCACTCAAACACCGGTCGATCCAGATCGCCGGGTGTTAGAAATTGGCCACAGAACGTCGGGCTGCGCACAGCCCTGCACGCCATCCCTGTTGTGAAATGGGACGATCTTGCCCAAGTCAAGACCTCTGACCGGCAATTGGCGCGTCGCAAGACGCCTCCAGGCCATTCTGCTCATCCCCGTACTCGTCGCCCTCGGCCTCGGCGGCGTCCGGGTGAAGCACTCGATCGACACGCTGCGCGACGCCGACGACGCGGTGCACGTCGCGGAGTTGGTGCAGGCGGCGAACGCCTACGCCAGTGACGCGATCAACGAGCGCGACGTGTCGGTCATCCCCCTCCTGCAGGGCAGGCGGGACGCGCCCGCCGTGGTGGCCGCCCGCAAGGTCACCGACGCCGACGCCAAGGCGTTCGACGCGGCCGTGGCCCGGGCGCCGCGGACCGCGGGCCTCACCCGGCGGATCGAACTGGTACGGGCGGGCGAGAAACAGCTGGCGGCGGTGCGGGCCAACGCGTTCACGGCCAGGTCGTCCGGGGTGCAGACGGAGGAGAGCTACCACGCCGTCCAGCACCCGCTGATGGAGCTCTCGAACGAACTGGGCTTCGGCAGCAACAACCAGGCGAGCTTCGGGCGCACCCTGTACGCCATCTCCCTCACCCAGGCGGCGGAGTCGCTGGTCCGCAGTATCGGTACGCACCTGCTGGTCGAGGACCGCGACGCGCTCGCCGGGGGTGAACTGCAGAACCAGCTGGGCTCGTTCAGCTCCTACGCCTATCTGGAGCAGGTGGGCCTCCAGGAGTACGCGGGCGCCGGCACCGCCGGGGACATGGCCCGGCTGCGGGCGGCGCTGGCGGACGCGCAGCAGAAGGGGGCGCGGCAGACGGCCGAGGCCGCCCGGAAGGCCGAGGCGGCCGGGCAGGCCTTCGAGACGCCGCCGGCCCTGTCGAAGATGATCAGCGAGATCGCCGGCGGGAAGACGACCGAACAGCTGGCCGCCGAGGGGATCACGCCCGAGTCGTTCTTCGCCGCGTCCGCGCTCGCCTTCGACGCCTACCGGGGCATCGAGGTGCATCTCACCGACACCGCCCTCGCCGGTGCCCGGAGCGTCGCCTCCGACGCCAGGCGGGACGCGATCACCAACGGCTCCGTCGTGCTCGGCGCCGTACTCGCGGCCGTGCTCCTCGCCGCCTGGGTGGCCCGCTCGATGAGCCGCGGCATGCGCAGGCTCAGCGCCTCGGCGATGGAGATCGCCGAGCAGCGGCTGCCTGCGGTGATCACCCAGTTGTCGCAGGCCGTGCCCGGCCAGGTGGACACCAGGGTCGCGCCGATCCCGATCACCACCACCGACGAGATCGGCGAGGTCGCCCGCGCCTTCGACCACGTGCACCGCGAGGCGGTCCGGCTGGCCGCCGAACAGGCCCTGCTGCGCGGCAACGTCAACACCATCTTCACCAACCTCTCCCGACGCAACCAGTCGCTGATCGAGCGCCAGCTCGCCCTGATCACCGACCTGGAGGAGCGCGAGGCCGACCCCGAGCAGCTGGCGAACCTGTTCAGGCTGGACCACCTGGCCACGCGGGTGCGCCGCAACGGCGAGAACCTGCTGGTCCTGGGCGGCGAGCGCCCCACCCAGCAGTGGGACCACCCGCTCCCCCTGGTCGACGTCATCCGGGCCGCGGCCGCCGAGGTGGAGCAGTACGAGCGGATCGAGCTCGCGGGCGTCCCGGAGGCCGAGGTCCATGGCCGCGCCGTCACCGACCTGGTGCATCTGCTCGCGGAACTGCTGGAGAACGCCACCTCGTTCTCCTCGCCGCGCTCGACGGTCCGGGTCACGGCGAACCGGCTGCCGGACACCCGGATCATGGTCGAGATCCACGACCAGGGCATCGGCCTGCGGCCCGAGGACTTCGCGCTGATCAACCACAAGCTGGCGAACCCGCCCACCGCCGACGCCGGCGTCTACCAGCACATGGGCCTGTTCGTGGTGGGCAGGCTCGCCGACCGGCACGGCATCCGGGTCCAGCTGCGGCCGGCCGCCGAAGAGTCCGGCACGACCTCCCTCGTCATGCTCCCGGGCACGGTCACCTGGCGCAGCGGCGAGTCCGACGCCGACACGCTGGCGCTCGCGGCCGTCAGGGCACAGGCGACGCCCGGTCTCGCCGCGCTGCTCGCGGACGGCCCGGCGGATCCGTTCGGCGCGCACGAGGCGTGGGACGACGGCCGGCCGGCACCCGGC
This sequence comes from Streptomyces sp. NPDC001507, assembly GCF_042894765.1. NCBI lineage: Bacteria > Bacillati > Actinomycetota > Actinomycetes > Kitasatosporales > Streptomycetaceae > Streptomyces > Streptomyces sp. NPDC001507. The sequence continues at coordinate 112,707 of NZ_JBIAVV010000013.1, read as the reverse complement.
CCCGCGGCGGCCTCCGGCGCGTCCACCACCACCCTGCGTGCCGCGGCCGGAGCCCCCGCCGCCACCGCGGGCACATCGGCTTCCGCCGGTCCCGAGCCCGCCGGACGCGCCGCGCCGTCCGGTCGTCCCCGGCGCCCGGCGAAGCGCGGCCGTCGCCCCGCCGAGGAGGGCTGAGCCCCCGGCACCGGGTCAGGGCGGCGGTACCGGGCGCAGGGCCCGCACCACCGCCCAGACGACGGAGATGAACGGCACGGCCACGACGGCGCCGATCACCCCCGCGACGATGCTGCCCGCGATGACGGACACGGCTACGACGAGGGGGTGCAGCCGCACCGCCCAGCTCATCACCAGCGGATGCAGCACATGTCCCTCCAGCTGGCCGATGACGACGATGAGCACGAGGACGGCGGCGGCGGTGACCGGGCCCCGCCCGGCCAGCGCCACCACCGTGGCGACGCTCAGCGCGACCGGTGAGCCGACCAGCGGGACGAACGCGGCGAAGAACTCCAGCAGGGTGAGCGGCAGCGCGAGCGGCACCCGCAGGATGAGCAGGGCGATGCCGACGAGGACGGCGTTGACGGCGGCCACGATGATGATGCCGCGGGTGTATCCGGCGAACGTCCGCCAGGCCGCGTGCCCCGCCCGGTCCCAGGCGTCGCGGGCACCGGCGGGCAGCAGTTGGCTGCTCGTCCAGGCCCACAGCCGTTCGCCGGAGTGGATGAAGAAGACGGAGGTGAAGAGCGCCAGCGCGCCGCCGGTGACCAGTTCGACGAGGGTGCCGAAGCCGCTGAGCGCCCTGCTCGCCAGGTTGGAGCGGTGGGCCTGGATGTAGTCGACGATCTGCTGCTGGAGGTGGGACAGGGCGCCCGGGCCGAGCCGGAAGGGCGGGCGCTGCAGCCAGACCTCGATGCGGTGGATGCCGCCGCGGAACTCGTCGGCCAGCGTCGACGACTCCTGCGCGACCGCGTTGCCCACCAGTGCCAGCAGGCCGAGGAACAGGCAGATGCTGCCGACCAGGCTCACCGCCACGGACAGCGGCCTGGGGAGCCACCGGGCCAGCAGGTCGGCGAGCGGGCGCAGCACCGAGGTGATGACGAGGGCCAGGAAGACGGCGACGGCGATCAGCTGGAAGCGGCCGAGGACGACGAAGACGCCGTAGACGACGATGCCGACCACGATGAGGCGCCAGGCGTAGGCGGCGGCGATCCGCACGGCGGGGACGACGACCGCCCCGGCGGGGGCGGCGCCGCGTGCGCCGCGGGCCCGTTTCGGGATCCGGATCGCGGGTGCGGTCCGGCCGTCCGGTGCCGCACCGCGGCCCCGGCGCGCACGGCCCCGCCCGGCCGCCGGCCCGCCCGCACCCGCCACCGTGCCTCCCGTTGCCGGACTCCGTCACCTCTCATGCACGTTAGGGGCATTTCGGGCGGCGGGCGGGCTGCGGTGGGCCAAGGGGGTCAGCCGGGGGTCAGCGGGCCGCCGTCTCGGAGACGGCGGTGCGGACGGCTCGTTCCACCAGGTTCACGCCGTCCGGCATGGACGCGTTCCCGTTGGAGAGGACCGCGACGAGGTAGTGGTGGCCGCCGTTCGTGACGCGCCCGATGCTGTTGATGTCCCACCGGCCGGTCGTGGTGCGCATGAGCCAGCCGTTCTTCAGCGCCCACCCCGAGTCGGCGGCGGCGGAGACGCCCCAGGACTGGCCGGCGGAGATCTCGGTCATCAGGGTGCCGATGCGGTTGCGGGACGCCGTGTCCAGGGGGGTGGCTCCGGTGCCGAAGATCGCGCCGAGCAGTCGTATCTGATCGGTCGCGGTGGTCCGGGTGAGCCCCCAGAGGCCGCCGGGGCCGCCCTGGGTGGAGGTGAGTCCGAGCCGTTTGTTGGCCGACGCCAGGCCGGAGGCCTCGCCGATGGCCCGCCACAGGGCGGTGGCGGCGGTGTTGTCGCTGTTGCGGATCATCACCTGCGCCTCGGCGTTCTCCCGTGCGGTGAGGTCGCGCCGGTGGTCCCGAGCGTGCAGGAGCATGGCGGCGAGGATGTCGACCTTGACGATGCTCGCCGTGTCGTACGGCGTGTCGTCGCCGTAGACGGCGGGTTCCCCGCCGGTGCGGTCGAGGTCGAGGACGGCGGCGGTCACCCGGGCCGTGTCCGGCGCCTGGACGGCGGTACGGAAGGCGGTGGTGCCGGATCCGGCCTCGGCCGCCATGGCCGCCGGCGCGGCTCCGGCGAGCAGGGTCACCGCCGTGGCCACGACGGACAGGGTTCGGTTGAGCATGGCGGGAACCTTCGCAGTTCGGGTCGGAGGGACACAGAGCTGCGAACGTAGACAAAATGCCCGACCTGCGACATGACCGCCGCCACGAAAGGACCGGTTTCGGGCTGATTGTGAGGAGGGCAACAGGGCCTGTCTGTGAGCAGGGCGACAGCCCCTCACGCGGGCGGACCTTCCGCTGTACGGAACGTGAATTCCGCATGCCTCATCGGTGTCGGTCCGGGGGAAGAATGAGGTCAGAGTGACGGGCCTGGTCCCTGGGAGGTGCCATGAGCACATCGGCGGAACCGCGGGTGAGCGGTCTGGAGGTCCGGTCCATCGACTACGTGCCGCTGGACGAGCGGCACGGCAAGCTCTGGCACCTGGGTCCGCTGTGGTTCATGTCCAACGCGCAGATCGCCACCCTGGCCGTGGGGCTGATCAGCATCACGGAGGGCGGCAATCTGATCTGGTCGCTGCTGGCGATCGTCGCGGGCACGCTGATCGGCACGTTCTTCATGGCGTTCCACTCGGCGCAGGGGCCGCAGCTGGGACTGCCGCAGATGATCCAGTCCCGCCCGCAGTTCGGCTACGTCGGGGCGCTGCTGGTGTGGCTGTTCGCGTACGTGCAGTACGCGGGCTTCAACGTGTTCAACACCATCCTGGCCGCTCAGGCCCTGAACACCACGATCCACGGTGGGGTGAAGCTGTGGGTGGTCGTGGTCACGGCGATCGGACTGGTCGTGGCGCTGGTGGGGTACGACGTCATCCACAAGGCCGAGCGGTTCCTGACCTACACGTTCCTGGTCGTCTTCGGGATCTTCACCGTCGGGGTCCTGGTCACGCTGCACTACCCAGCGGGCTCCTTCGACCTCGGCGCCTTCAAGGCCACCCCGTTCCTGGCGCAGTTCGGCGTGGTCGCCGGCTACCAGATCAGCTGGGCCATCTACGTCTCGGACTACTCGCGCTACCTGCCGCCGGACGTCACCGTGCGCAAGACGTTCTACTGGACCTACTTCGGTTCGGCGCTAGGCGGCATCTGGCTGATGGTGCTCGGGACGCTGCTGGCCGGCTGGGCGGGCGCCGGCTTCGACACCATCCGGTCGATCAACGCCGCGGGTGACAAGGTCTTCGACGGCTTCGGCGCGATCGTGCTGCTGTTCTCCGCACTGGGCCTGATCTCGGTCACCGCGCTGAACATGTACGGCGGTTCCCTGACCCTGATCAGCGCCATCGACTCGTTCAAGCGGGTGCGGCCGACCCTGGGCGTGCGTCTGGTCACCCTCCTGGTGACCGCGGCGCTCTCCCTGATCGGTGCACTGGCGGCGACGTCGAACTTCCTGACGAACTTCAACAACTTCCTGCTGCTGGTGCTCTACCTGTTCATCCCGTGGACGTCCGTGAACCTGATGGACTACTACGTGGTGCGCCGGGGCCACTACGCGATCGCCGAGATCTTCAAGCCGAACGGCATCTACGGCCGCTGGGGCTGGCAGGGGATCATCTCGTACCTGGTCGGGTTCGCCGTCATGATCCCGTTCTTCTCGGTCGGCACCCTCTATGTCGGTCCCGCCGCGAAGGCCCTCGACGGCGCCGACATCTCCCTGTTCGTCGGGCTGCCGGTGTCGGCGCTGCTGTACTGGTGGCTGACCCGCTCGATCGACGTGGAGGCGGAGACCCGCATCGCCGAGGCGGAGGCCGCCGCACTGGAGCAGGCGGCACACGAGCACCGCGAGCCGTAGGGGCCGTCGTCGCCTTCGCCGTGGACGACGCCATGGAGGTCACGCTCCGGCGTTCGCCCGTGGGTTCCGTTCCCGCTGCCTGGCGGCCCAGCGCCACCGCGACCTCGTCCTGCTCGAACGGGCCTTGGCGGCGGGCCGGTTGCCCGCCGGGCTCGATCGGGACGCGGAGGCGGACCAGCTGGTGGGTCCCAGGTCAGTACGCGGAGTTGACGTTGTCGATGGAGCCGTACCGGTGCGCGGCGTAGTTGGCGGCGGCGGTGATGTTGGCCACCGGGTCGGTGACGCTGTGGGCCGTGCCGGACACGTGGTACGCGTTGAAGGTGGGGTCGATGACCTGGAGCAGGCCCTTGGAGGGGGTGCCCTTCTTGGCGTTGACGTCCCAGTTGTTCTGGGCGCTCGGGTTGCCGCCGGACTCACGCATGATGTTGCGCTTGAGGCCGTCGTAGCTGCCCGGGATGCCCTTGGACTTCATGATCTGCAGGGACTGCTTGATCCAGCCGTCCAGGTTGTTGCCGTAGCCGCCCTTCTGGGAGGCGGTGCGGCTGTCGCCGGAGGAGGCCGTGACCGCGGTCGAGGCGTGCGCCTGCGTCATCTCGGCAGCCTGTGCGTTCGCCGGCATCAGGGTGAGGGCGGCGGCCGCGGCACCCGTGGTGGCGAGGCCGGTCAGGCCGAGGGTGCGCAGGCGGGCGATGCGGGTGCGGTTGATCGTGGTCATGTGTAAGCAACTCTCCGGTCTGGGACGGCGTCGGCGCCGGCCGCGGTGCGCGGCGGCGGTGGGCGGAGCCCGTACTACCGGCGGGAGGTGGGCGGGTCCGGCGGGGTTCCGCTCGGCCCGTCGCCCGTCTCCCGGCGACGAGAGCAATGGTTAGCGGCAGCCGGAGCGGGTGGCAATCATGTGACGTACTACCCCACTTAGGAAACAATGGCCGGAATGTCGCTTATATATGCCTTCTGGGCAGTTCAGGGCGTTCCGTACCTACGACGCGCGATAGGATGTGATCTGGCTCCTATGGGGGGTGTCACGCATCCGGGGCCCTTTCGCGGGGTCCGCGGCACGGACCCGGCGCCCTCCGCAGGCCACGAACAGGCCGCCGCGAGAGCATCCGCCCACGCCTGTCACCCCCACACCGAAGCCGGGCGCGATCCGGGTGCTGATCGACGACGAGCCCGAGCTCACCGAACTGCTCTCGGTCGCCGTCGGCGCGGCGGGCCGGCGCCGACGACCACGTGGTGAAGCCCTTCTCCATGGAGGAGGTGACGCTCCGACTGCGCGCGCTGCTGCGCCGCTCCGGGGCGGGCGTGGAAGCCCGGAAGATCGCATCGGAGCCGGCCTGGCGCCGCGCTGGGTCTGCGGCCGGTCGGCGCGGATGACGGGACTGGTCGCCCCCGGTGCCGCGGGCGGGGCGGGTCTCGGGCCGGCCGTCGCGGCGGCGATCACCCAGGCGCACGGCGGCCGCGTCGAGGTGGCCGGCGCGCCCGGCGGCACACCCGGTTCACCGTCACCCTGCCGCTCGCGGCGGCACGGGAGCCGTACGACGGGCACCGCCTGACGTCAGCGCACCGCCGGCAGCTCCTCCCCGGCGGGCTTCCACCGCAGGTGGACGCTCTCCCCGTCCTGCCCGGCCCGCAGCAGTGACAGGCGGGGGCGGACGGCGTCGGTGCGTGCGGTGGGCGGTTTGCGCCGGCCGGCCCGGAACTGCACCGGCCACTCGGCGGCCGCTCCCGTGTACTCCTGCTCGGCGGCCGCGTGCAGGGTCCAGTGCGGGTCGTACAGGTGGGTTCGGCCGAGGGCGCACAGGTCGGCGCGGCCGGCGAGGAGGATGGAGTTCACGTCGTCGTAGGAGGCGATGGCACCGACGGCGATGACGGCCGCTCCGGTGGCGGCGGCGACCTCGTGCCGGATGCGGTCGGCGAAAGGGGTCTGGTACGAGCGGCCGTAGGCGGGCTTCTCGTCCTTGGTGACCTGCCCGGTGGAGACGTCGATGGCGTCGGCGCCGTGGGCGACGAAGGCGCGGGCGATCTCTACCGCGTCGTGCTCGGTGTTGCCGTCCGGCATCCAGTCGGTGGCGGAGATCCGAACGATCACCGGGCGGTCCGCGGGCCAGGCGGCCCGGACGGCGTCGAAGACCTCCAGCGGGAAGCGGAGCCGGTTCTCCAGCGGGCCGCCGAACTCGTCGGTGCGGTGGTTGGCGACCGGCGAGAGGAACGAGGAGAGCAGGTAGCCGTGGGCGCAGTGGAGTTCGAGGAGGTCGAAGCCGGCGTCCGCGCCGCGCCGGGCGGCCGCCGTGAACTCGTCCCTGATCCGGTCCAGGTCGGCGCGGGTGAGTTCGCGCGGGGTGGGTGAGCCGGGGCCGTAGGGCAGCGGGGAGGGGCCGGCGGTCTCCCAGTTGCCGACCGGAAGCGGTTCGTCCATGCCCTCCCACATCAGGCGGGTGGAGCCCTTGCGGCCGGAGTGGCCGAGCTGGAGGCCGATGCGCGCGGTGCTGTTCGTGTGCACGAAGTCCACGACGCGGCTCCAGGAGTCGCGCTGTGTGTCGTTCCACAGGCCGGTGCAGCCGGGGGTGATCCGGCCCTCGGGTGAGACGCAGACCATCTCGGTCATCACCAGGCCGGCCCCGCCCATGGCCTTCGAGCCGAGGTGGACGAGGTGGAAGTCGCCCGGTACCCCGTCGACGGCGGAGTACATGTCCATCGGGGAGACGATCACCCGGTTCTTCAGCTCCAGTCGGCCGATGCGGAACGGCCGGAACATGGCGGGAGCCCGGCCGCTCAGGCCCTGTGCCGCGGCGAAGGCGGTGTCGACGCGGTCGGCGAACCCGGCGTCGCGGGTGCGCAGGTTGTCGTAGGTGATGCGGCGGGAGCGGGTGAGGAGGTTGAAGCAGAACTGGGTGGGTTCCTGGCGGGCGTACATGCCGATGTTCTCGAACCACTCGAGCGAGGCCTGCGCGGCCCGCTGGGTGGACTCCACCACCGGTCGCCGCTCGCTCTCGTAGGCACTCAACGCGCCGTCCGTTTTCGGGTGTTCGTGCAGGCAGGCGGCGAGGGCGAGGGCGTCCTCCATGGCCAGTTTGGTGCCGGAGCCGATGGAGAAGTGCGCGGTGTGGGCGGCGTCGCCGATCAGGACCAGGTTCCCGTGGTGCCACCGCTCGTTGCGCACGGTCGTGAAGTTCAGCCACTTGGAGTTGTTGGCGAACACCCGGTGGCCGTCGAGTTCGGCGGCGAACAGCTCACGGAGCCGGGCCACCGCCTGTTCGTCGGACGCGCCCGGCGCGAACACCGTGTCCTCGGTGGCGTCGAAGCCCGCCCGGCGCCAGACGTCCTCGTGCATCTCCACGATGAACGTAGAGCCGGCGTCGGAGTAGGGGTAGCCGTGCACCTGCATCACCCCCCACTCCGTCTCCTTGACGAAGAACTGGAAGGCCTCGAAGACCCGGTCCGTGCCGAGCCACATGTACTTGCTGTGCCGGCGGTCCAGGGAGGGGCCGAAGGCGTCCGCATGGGCCGTGCGCACGCCGGAGTTGACGCCGTCCGCGCCGACGACGAGGTCGTGCGAGGCACGCAGCTCGGCGACCTCCGGCGCGAGGGTGCGGAAGTGCAGGGCGACGCCCAGGTCGCGGCAGCGCTCCTGGAGGAGGCGCAGGAGTTCCTTGCGGCTCATGGCGGCGAAGCCCTGGCCGCCGACGGTGTGGCTCTCGCCCCGGTAGTGGATGTCGATGTCCGTCCAGCGGGCGAAGCGGCGGGCCATGGCCTCGGCGAAGACGGTGTCGGCGTTCTCGATGCCGCCGAGCGTCTCGTCGGAGAAGACCACGCCGAAGCCGAACGTGTCGTCGGGGGCGTTGCGTTCCCACACGGTGATCTCGTGGGCGGGGTCCAGCTGCTTCAGCAACGCCGCGAGGTAGAGGCCGCCCGGGCCACCGCCGATGATCGCGATTTTCACCGGAGTTCCTCTCACTGCTCGGCGACCGGCTCGGCGGCCTGCTTCTGTTCGACGGCCTGCTCTTGTTCGACGGCCTGCTCCTGCACGGCTGCCTGCTCCTGTTCGATGATCCGGCGGAGCGCGAACCGCTGGAGCTTGCCGCTGGTGTTGCGCGGCAGGGTGTCGCGGAAGCGCACGTCCCGCGGGTACTTGTAGGGCGCCAGGACCTGCTTGACGTGGTCCTGGATCTCCCTGGCCTTCGCCGCGTCCCCGGTGACGCCCTCGCGCAGCACGACGAAGGCGCACACCACCGAGCCGCGCTCCGGGTCGGGCCTGGCCACCACCGCCGACTCGACGACGTCGGGGTGGGTGTCGACGGCCGCTTCCACCTCGGGTCCGCCGATGTTGTACCCGGAGGAGACGATCATGTTGTCGCTGCGCGCGTGGTAGTGGAAGTAACCGTCCTCGTCGCGGTGGAAGATGTCGCCGGTGACGTTCCAGCCGCCCACGACGTAGTCCCGCTGCCGCTTGTCGTCGAGATAACGGCAGCCCACCGGGCCGATGACGCCGAGCCGCCCCGGCTCCCCCGGGCCGAGCTCCTCGCCGTCGAGACCGAGGACGGCGGCCCGGTAACCGGGCACCGGGCGGCCCGTGGCGCCGGGCCTGATGTCGTCGCCGGCGGCCGAGATGAAGATGTGCAGCAGCTCGGTCGCGCCGATGCCGTCGATCACCTTCAGCCCGATGCGGTCGCGCAGCTGCTCCCAGGTGGTCAGTGGTATGTGTTCGCCGGCCGAGACCCCGGTGCGCAGCCGGCTCAGCTGGTCCTCTCTGCCGTCGCGCAGGATCGCCTTCCAGGCGGTGGGGGCGGTGGCGAGGACGGTGACGCCGTGCTTCTCGACGAGGTCGGCGAGCTGGGGCGGGGTCGCCGTCTCCGTGAGCAGGGCGCAGGCGCCGGCCCGCAGCGGGAAGACGACGAGCATGCCGAGGCCGAAGGTGAAGGCGAACGGCGCGGTGCAGGCGACCAGGTCGTCCGGCCGCAGCCGCAGGACGTGCCGTCCGAAGGTGTTGTCGATGGACAGGATGTCCCGGTGGAAGTGCATGGTGATCTTGGGGACGCCGGTGCTGCCCGAGGTCGGGCCGAGGAGCGCCACGTCGTCGGCAGCGGTGTCGACGTTCGTGAACTCGCCCGATTTCGCCGCGCACCGGGCCAGCAGGTCGCCGTCGCCGGTTCCGCCGTACTCGACCACCGTCAGGCCGGGCAGTGCGTCGCGGAGCTCGTCGGTGCAGCGGTGGTCCACGAGGGCGAGCGCGGGCCGGGTGCGGTCGGCGATCGGGACGATCTCGCGGGCGCGCAGCGCGGCCATCGTGGTGACCACCACCCCGCCCGCCTTCAGGACGCCGAGCCAGCAGGCCACCGTCCAGGGGGTGTTGGGAGCGCGCAGCAGGACGCGCCGGCCCGGCACCAGGCCGAGGTCCTCGGTGAGGACCTGGGCGACCTGGCTGGCGCGGGTGCGCAGTTCGCCGTACGTCCACAGCTCCCCGGCCGGGGTGCGCAGGGCGGGGCGGTCGGGGCCGTACCGCTCGACGGCCGCGTCGATGAGTTCGCCGGCCGCGTTGAGCCGGTCCGGGTAGGCCAGTTCGGGCGTGGTGAACTCGATGGTGGGCCACTGTCCGGCGGGCGGCAGGTGGTCCCTGGCGAAGGTGTCCAGGTGCGAGGTGGGTGAGAGCGGAAGAGCCAACGCGGGGTTCCTTCCGGGAGCCCGCCGGTCGTGTACGGCGGGCGGTTCAGGCGGGGCGGATCATGCCCTCCTGGACCACGGTGGCCAGGTGGCGGTGGTCGCGGGTGAAGAAGCGGCCGCTGCCCAGCCCGCGGCCGGCCTCGGCGGCCTCCGCTTCCTGGGCGTAGAGCAGCCAGTCGCCGACCGGTGCGGGGCGGTGGAACCACATCGCGTGGTCGAGGCTGGCGGTGACCAGGCCGGGGTCGGCCCAGGCGAGGCCGAGGACGCGCAGGACGGGTTCGAGGATGGTGTAGTCGCAGACGTAGGCGAGCGCGGCGAGGTCGCGCTGGGCGTCGGTGAGTCCCTCGACGGGGCGGAGCGCGTCGAACGGCCGTACCCAGACGGCCTGGTGGGGCAGTCGTGCGCCGTCGACGGTGAGGTAGACGGGGCCGGGCAGGTGGCGCATGTCGAAGCCGCGGCCGCCGCTCCAGTAGGCCTTGGAGCCGTCGGTCATGGTGCCGCCGGTGCGCTCGGCGAGGTACTCCGCCGTGCCGGGCAGGGACTCCGGGTCGGGTACGTCCGCGGGGAACTCGGCCTGGAAGGCCGAACCGGGCTCCCCTGCCGCGAAGTTGGCGAGGCAGACGTAGAGGACCTTGCCGTTCTGGTAGCCGCGCACCTGGCGGGTGCTGTAGCCGCGTCCGTCGCGCAGCACCTCGACCTCGTAGCGGACCTCGGCGCCGATGTCGGCCGGGCGCAGGAAGTAGCTGTGCATGGAGTGCAGGGTCTTGCCGTCGGTCACCGAGCGCATCGCCGCGGCGGCGGCCTGGGCGACGAGGTCGCCGCCGTAGGCCTTGGGCCAGGGGCAGGGCTGGGTGGTGGCGGTGAAGGCGAGGTCGAAGTGCTCGGGCGGGGCGGGCTTGAGGGTGAGGGCGGCCGTGACGATCGCGGAGGTGGGGGCGGCCTCGCCGGCCGGCCCGGCCGGGGCGGCGGTCACCGGTTCAGCCAGTCGCGCAGGTCGGTGTCGGCCACGTCGGGCAGGTTCACCACGATGTTCTCCGGGGTCCGGGTGGTCATCCACACCAGCGGCTTGGTCCTGGACAGGTTGCACTCGACGTGCGGCATGAACGGCGGGACGAAGACCCAGTCGCCCTCCGCCATGTCGAGGTAGTCCTCGAACTTCTCGCCGAAGTAGATCCGGGCCCGCCCGGACAGGACGTAGCCGCCGGTCTCGGCCTCGCCGTGGTGGTGGGAGACCGAGCGGTAGCCCGGTTCGTTGCTGACCTTGCCGTACCACAGGCGGCGCGCCGGGGTGTGCCGGGCGCTGACGCCCGACACGCGGACGGCGCCGCCCGAGTCGGCGGTGTTGGCGTCCTCCTGGCCGGCCCGGGTCACGACCGGGGCGACGATGCCGCTGGGCAGCCGGTACATCGCGTTGTCGCCCTCGAGCCGGTACTTGCCGAGGTCAGGCTCCATGGAATCGACTCCGTTTCCGTGGGCTCGCCGGGGTCCGGAACCGGACCGCGCGCTCTATCTCGTATTTTTCACGGTCGTCATTTATTGTCAATACGACCGGCCGTGCGGCCGGCGCCGGACACCACCGAACCGGAGGCCCGATGACTCCCGTCGCCGTGAACCCGCCCGCGCTGCCCGCCCCGAGCGGCTACTCGCACGGAACCCTCGCCGGGAACACGCTGTACCTGGGCGGTCAGACCGCGCTGGACGCCGACATGAAGATCGTTCCGGGTGGGATCGTCGAGCAGTTCCGCCAGGCGTTCGGCAATGTGATGACCACCCTGCGGGCGGCCGGGGGCGAGCCCGAGGACCTGGTGAGCGTGACCATCTACCTCACCGACATCCCCGACTACCAGGCCCACGGCAAGGAGATCGGCAAGGTGTGGCGGGAGCTGGCGGGGCCGGTGTACCCGGCGATGGCCGGCATCGGCTGCACCGCGCTGTGGCAGCCGGAGGCGATGATCGAGATCCTCGGTGTGGCGGTGATCCCGGAGGACCGGCTGGTCAGGCCGTAGGTCCTGGACCGGGTCCGGGATGTCGGGTGCCGGGTGCCCTAGCGGGCGTGTATGAGCGCCAGGGCGTGGGCGCGGGCGGGCTCCCGCAGGGTCTGGTCCAGTTCCTCGAAGAGCGCGCCGGCGGTTTCCCCCATCCAGTCCGGCGGCAGCAGGGACAGCGGCAGCCCGGGATCGCGGTACGGGAGCCTGCGCCACTCGGTGAGCATCGGCAGGTAGATCCCGAACGCCTCCCGGACCGGGACCGCGCCCGCCGTTGCGCGCTCGCGCACCGGCCGGTACCGCTCCAGGAAGTCGGCGTACAGCGCGGTGAGCTCGTCGAGGTCCCACCACTCGCGGACCTTCGCGGACAGGTCACCGAAGGCGAAGTGGTCACCGGTGAAGATGTCCACGTACGGCGTCAGCGCGAGGCGTTGCAGGGTGCGGCGGGTCTCGTCGGCCAGGATGCCGGGCGCCACCCACACGCCGGGGGCCGCGGTGCCGAAGCCGAGGCGGGTCAGGGCGGTGCGCAGGGCGTGGCGCTTGTCGCGCTCGGACTCGGGCACGGAGAACACGACGACGAGCCAGCCGTCGCCGGCCGCGGCCCGGTTCCGCTCGAAGATCCGCACGTCACCGTCTTCGAGGACCTCCAGCGTGCGGTCGGAGACGGCGTACCCGGCGGCACCCTCGTGGCGCTCCCCGCGCAGCACCCCGCGCCGCTTCAGCCGGGAGACCGCCGAGCGCACGGCCTGCCCCTCCACGCCGAGGTCGGCCATCAGGCGTATCACGGAGGCGACGGAGAGCCAGTTGTGCTCCCCGCGCGCGTACAGCGCGAACAGGGTGATGATCAACGGGCCCAGCCGGCTGTCCCGGCCGCCCGCGCCGACGGCGGACGACGGCTCGACGTGTGCTGTCATGCCCACCCACCTCCGGCCGGAGTCACCCTTCCGATCGCGCAGCAGCCTACCGCGCGTACGGGAGCCGCAGCGGCGCCGCGGATCACTGCCACGGGGCCCGGCCCCGCATGTCGTGCCGCGGGGCGCCTGCCGAGGGCACAGGCCGGCGGTACGGCACGGGCGGCGGCGTCCGACCGGGCATCGAATGCGGCGGCGCCGTCGTTGTCCCTGACACCTCTCGGTACCTCTGGTACCTCTAGTGCTTCAGATACCTCTGGTGCCTTCGCCGTCTCTGTTGGGGAGTCCGTCATGACCACACCCCGGGACCTGTTCCTCGTCACCGTGTACGACGCCGCCGCGCGGCCCGTCGAGCAGGGTGACCTCTCGCTGGCGCTCGCGGGAGCCGAACTGGTCGATCTCTTCGACGCCGGGGCGGTCACGCTCGACGGCGAGCTCATCGTGCCCGCTCCGGCGGGCACGACGGCCGACCGGCTCCTCGGGGAGGCGGCGGCGGCGCTGCGGCGGGAGACACCGTACGAGTCGGTCGAGGACTGGCTGTGGCGGCGGGGGCGCGGCCTGGGCGCCGCCTACCTGGACGCCCTGGAGGCGGACGGGACCGTCGCCCAGCAGCGGCGGCGCTGGCTGCCGCTGCCGACCGGGCGGACGGAGGCCGCCGACTCGCCCGAGCGGGCGCGGGCGCACGAGCGGTGGGCGTCGGGCGAGCCCGTGCTCGCCGCCCTGGCGGCCGCGGTGGGGATCCGGGACGAGGCGGCCAAGGACCTCGCGAGTTCGGTCTCCGACCCGATCGTGACGGTGGTGGCCGCCGTGGACGACGCCGTGACGGAACTGGCCGCCGTACGCCAGCGCAGGGAGATCGAGGACGCGGCGTTCGACAACGTCTGGCGCGGCCTGTGACGGTGGCTGCCGTGCGGCGGCGCCCGGGGCGCCCGTGAGCACCGCCGCCCGGGCGCCTCGCCCGGGCGGCCTACCGTCGTGCCGGCACCGTTTTGGCCGTCACTGGGCGGCCTTCTGGCCGGTCGGTGCGACCGCGAACCACTTGCCGTCGAGCCCCTGGCCGTTCAGGTCGCCCGGCTTGCTGTCGCCCGAGAAGCGGTGGACGGGCCAGCCGCCGACGGTGATCTGGACCTGACCGTCCGGGCGGCGGACGGCCCCGAACAGCTCGGTGGCGGCGCCCGGCTGCCCGTCCCGCGCCGCCCGGTCGGCCTGCCGTCGTAGCGCCCGGAAGCGGAGCAGGTCACTTCGACGACGCCGAAGGCGATCAGATCCGCGAAGCGCCGCACCATCGACAGGGACCGCGACTGGTCCCGGACTCACGCCCGGGACGCGGGCTGGATCCTGCTGACCGACGGCGTCACCGTGAAGGCGGTGCCGATGGGCCGTCCGACGCTGACCGCCGCGACCGACGCACCGACGCGCGCACGGGGACCCGGCAGATCGCCCAGCCTCACTTGAGGCCGCTGAGCATGACGCCCCTGATGTAGTACTTCTGCAGCAGCAGGAACAGAACAAGGACCGGCAGGACGCTCAGGACCAGGCCGGCCATGACGATGGGCAGGGTCCGCGTCGGGTCGACGTAGTCCTGGAGGAACTGGATGCCGACGGGCAGGGTCATCACGTCCGGGTCGGCGGTGGAGACGAGCAGGGCCCAGATGTACTCGTTCCAGGCGTCGACGAAGGTCAGCAGGCCGAGGGTGACCAGGACCGGCTTGGTCTGCGGGACGACGATCCGCCACCACACGGCGAACTCGCCCGCCCCGTCGATGCGCGCGGCCTCCAGGACCTCGTCCGGGAGGGCGACCACGAACTGGCGCGTCAGGAAGATCCCGAAACTGCTGACGAGGAACGGCATGGCAAGGGCCAGGATGCTGACGGTCAGTCCCGCGCCACCGCGCCCGAGGAGGTCGTTGCCGCCGGCCAGCGGCCAGTGCACCAGGATCAGGAAGTGCGGGATGAAGAAGAGGAACGGCGGGAACATCATCGTCGACAGCACCAGCCGGAAGACGAAGTCCCGGCCGGGGAAGCGGAGTTTGGCGAGCGCGTAGCCCGCGAGCGACGACGTGAGCAGCACCGAGCCGGTGATCGTGGCGGTGGCGACGACGCTGTTGCGGAAGAGCACCGGCAGGTCGAGCTGGTGGATCGCCGCCCGGTAGTTGGACAGGTCGAACGCCTTCGGCAGGAACCGGTAGGGCAGCGTGCCCGCCTCGTCCGGTCCCTTGAAGGACGTCATCAGCATGTCGGCGAACGGCACCACGGTGAGCACCGCGCCGGTCACCACCAGCAGGTACGACAGCCACGGGAAACGGCGGCGGATCACGCGTCCTCCCCCGTGCGCCGGAAGAGCCAGAGCTGGACCAGCGTGACCGCGAGGACCACCGCGAACAGCACGAAGGCGGCGGCGCTCGCGGTGCCCCAGTCGCCGTAGGAGAAGGCCTGCCGGTACATCTCGAGGGCGGCCACGTCGGTGGCGTCCCCGGGGCCGCCCTTGGTCATCACGATGATCAGCGCGAAGGACTGCAGGCCGGTGAGGAACTGGGTGACGCACACGAACAGCAGGGACGGCCGCAGCAGCGGCAGCGTGATCCGCCAGAAGACGGTCGCCGGCCCGGCCCCGTCGAGCGCGGCGGCCTCGTAGTACGACTCGGGGACCGACTTCAGCCCGGCGGTCAGGACGAGGATCGCCGAGCCGACGGAGGCCCAGGCCTGGACGACCACCACCGCGGGCAGTGCGGTGTCCGGGTCCTGGAGGAACGCCACCGAGCCGAGCCCGGCGGCGTTGAGGACACCGTTGACGAGACCGCCCGGCTGGTACATGTACTTCCAGACGTTGCCGACGGCGACGACGGTCGTGACGATCGGCAGGAAGTACAGGGTGCGCCACAGCCCCTGGAACCGCAGCTTGTCGATGCAGGTGGCGACGAGCACCGAGCCGGCGAGTGCGAGGGCCACGGTGCCCAGGGCGAAGAGCAGCGTGTTGGTGAGGATCGGCGTCAGGAACGCCGAGCCGTCGGCGAACAGGCCGGCGAAGTTGTCCAGGCCCACCGGGTGGATGTCGCCGAGGTCGAACCCGGCCCAGCGGGACGTCGAGAGGAGCACCGCGAAGCCGAGCGGCAGGGCGAGGAAGACGGCGTAGAACAGCAGCGTCGGTGCCAGGAAGAGGTAGGCGACGACGGCCTGGCGGCGCCGGTTGCGGGCCTGGATGCGGAGTCCGACGGCGGTGGACCCGCCGTGCGTCGCCCGTTCGGTGGGCTCCGGTGCCAGGGTGGCGTTCACCATGACCGCGTCACCTCCTGGTCGACCTGGCGGCGGGTGGCGCGCAGGGCCTCGTCGACCGTCTGCTGACCGGTCCACAGGGCCTCGATGTTCTTGCGCAGCAGCGACTTGGCCTGCTGCGCGCCGGGCACGTTCGGTTCGGGTACGGCGTACGCCAGCGCGTCCAGGAACGGACGCAGGTTCGGGTCGCCGCCCGCGCCGAGCAGCCTGCGCATGTCGTCGGCGCGGCCGGTCAGGGAGCCGACGGACGCCTGCAGCGCGCTCATCCGGGTGGTACCCCGCACTTTCTCGGTGTTGAGCCAGCGCAGGAACTCCCAGGCCTCGTCCGGGTGCCGGCTGGCGGTGTTGACGCCGAGCATGAAGCCGGTGGAGAGGGTGGCGCGTCTCCCGCCCGCCTCGGGGAGGGGCACGGGAGCGACACCGACGTCGCGGTAGGCCGGGCCCATCAGCGCCTTCAGGTTGGCGGTCCACCAGCCGGCGCTGATCACCATGGCGACCTGTCCGGAGGCGAACGCCTGGTAGACGTTGACGCCGGGGGCGCTCGCGCCCCTGTCGACGAGGCGGCGCTCCAGCTCGAAGACGGTCCGGCCGGCCGGCGAGTCGATGGCGGTGCGCCTGCCGTCGGCCGAGACGAACCGCCCGCCGGCGGCGTTGAGCAGGGCGAGGGTCTGGCCGACGGTCGTGGAGTCGTCGAAGGCCGACAGGCCGAAGCCCTGGACCAGCGTGTTGCCGTACCGGTCCTGCCGGGCGGTCCGGTAGGCGGCATCCTCCAGCTCCGGCCAGGTGCGCGGCGGGCCGTGGACGCCGGCCTCGCGCAGCAGCCGCCTGTTGTAGTAGAGGGCGTAGGTCTGCATCTCGGTGGGGTAGCCGTACACCCTGCCCGCCACCGATGCGGAGCCGGCCGCGGCGGCGCCGTAGCCGCGGCCGATCTCCTCGGCGTGCCCGGGCGGCGCGGGCCGCAGCACCCCGGCGCGGACGAGCTGGCCGTTCCACAGGCAGTACGGGTGCAGGATGTCCGTGCCCTGGCCCGCCGCCTGCCGGACCATGAAGGTGGTCAGCAGGTCGGTGAACTCGACGGCCTTCGTCCGCACCTTGACCCGGTCGTGCAGGGCGTTCCACTCGTCCACCGGTTTCTGGAGCGCCTTCTTGAGCTCCCCGCTCGCGTAGTGCGAGAGCAGGGTGAGGACGACGGGGTCGCCGGGCCGTCCGGTGCCCTGGTGCGGGGCCGCGCAGCCGGAGACCAGCAGCGCCGAGGGCAGCGCGAGCGCGAAGTGGCGCCGGCTCAGTGACGGTGTCACCGGGCGGCCTCCCTGCGCAGCACCCTGAACACCCGGGTCGTGGTGAAGCCGCTCTTGCGGTAGAGGTGCCCCGCCGGGGACTGCGCGCCGGTCCACAGGAACCACGCGGAGTGCGCGCGCAGCGCCCGCATCCGCTCCAGGACCAGGTGGAGCAGGACTTCGCCGAGTCCGGTGCCGCGCAACTCCTCCAGCACGCCGATCGGCCCGAACCGCTCGTCCACCGAGTCGAACGCTCCGTGCATCGCCCAGCCGGCCATCCGGCCCCCGGGGTCACGGGCCACGACGATCCGGTCGAGCGGGGTGCCCGCGGTCAGGCACGCCCGGATCGTGGCCGCCCAGTCCGGCCCGAAGTGGCTTTGGGCGAGGGCGAGGAGGTCCACCAGGTCGTCGTCGGCCGGGGTGCCGAACCGGTAACCCCGCGCGGTCAGCTCGCCCACCCGGAGGGCGACCTCGTCCGGGACGCGGTAGCCGACCAGGACGCGGTCCATCGCCGCCGCCTCGTACAGGGTGCGAAATCCCAGGGAGTCGAGGAGACCCGCCGCCTCCGGGTAGGCCTCGGCGTCCAGTCCCGGGAAGACGTAGTTCGGGGTGTACGAGGAGAAGTCCACCCGCGTCCGGCCGTGGCCGTGCAGCCAGTCGAGGGCCTCGGTGAGCAGCCGGCGGCCGAGGCCCTGCCCGCGGGCGTCCGGGTCGACGAAGAAGAACGGGATCCAGCCCTGCTCCGGTTCCAGGTCCGTGCCGGCCATCGGGGTCAGCCGGCGCACCGCGTAGGCGGCGCCGACGACCCGTTCGCCGTCGACGGCGACCCGCAGCCCCTCCGGGTCGAAGTTGGGGTCGAGCAGCACCAGCGAGCGGAACCGGTCCGCGGTGACGGGGTCGGCCGGCGCGCTCCGCCGCCACGCCGCCACGACCTGCGGTCCGTCGCCCGCGCAAAAGCCGCGGGTCGCGGTCCGGGTGGCCGGCGTGCGAGTCGTGAGGTCGGTCATCGACGGGGGGTCCTTCCGAGCGGGGCGGCAGCTGCCGGGGAGGCAACGGCGGGTCTCAGGGGTAGAGCAGCACGTCGTCGCCGGCCCACCGGCCGGGCGGGGCGGGCGGGTCGCACAGCGGCAGCGGGTCGTCGCCCGCGTCGACGGCGCGCCGCAGCCGGTCGGATCCCCACAGCAGGTCGACGAAGTGCCGGTGGCCGGTCCCCTCGGCGCCGGCGTCGGTGTCCGTGGTGTGCCAGGCGAAGTCGTCCGGGTACAGCCGCCGGAGCACGGCGAGCATCGCCACGGCGGTGCGTACGGGGGCGAACGCCGTGCGGTCGGTGACGTGGAGCTGGACCCCGCGCAGCTGCCGTCCGGCGTGTCCGTGGAAGGCCGGCACGAACCGCAGGTCGCGGAAGTGCACGCCGGGCAGGGCGAGTTCGGCGAGGGCGGGCGCGAACCGGGCGTCGAGGTAGGGGGCGCCGACGATCTCGAAGGGCTGGGTGGTGCCCCGGCCCTCCGAGAGGTTCGTGCCCTCGAAGAGGCTGGTGCCGGGGTACACGGCGGCGGTGGCGGGCGTCGGCATGTTCGGGGAGGGGGCGATCCAGGGCAGGCCGGTGGCGGCGGCGTCCAGGGCGCGCCGCCAGCCGAGGGCCTCGATCACCGTCAGGTCGGCCGCGCGGCCGGCGGCTCGGGGCACGGCCGAGGCGTTGAGATGCCGGGCGAGTTCGCCGCAGGTGAGGCCGTGCCGGACGGGGACGGGGGCGCGTCCGACGAAGCTGGCCCACGCCGGGTCGAGCAGCGGGCCCTCGCTGACGAGTCCGCCGAGCGGGTTGGGCCGGTCGGCGACCACGAAGCGGATGCCGGTGCGGGCCGCCGAGACCATCAGGTCGAACATGGTCCACACGTAGGTGTAGCAGCGGGCCCCGATGTCCTGGAGGTCGTACACCAGGGCGTCGACGCCGCTGTCGATGAGCAGCTTGTCGAGCCGCTCGCCGTCGCACCGGTACGTGTCGTGGACCGGCAGGCCGGTGCCGGGGTCGGTCCGGGCGGCCTCGCTCTCGCCGGCCTGGCCGGTCCCGTGCAGTCCGTGTTCGGGGCCGAACAGGGCCACGAGGGGCGCGCCGGCTTCGAGCAGCGCGGGCGCGGCCGGGCGCAGGTCCGGCAGGACACCGGTGTGGTTGGTCACCAGCCCGAAGCGGCCGGGCCCGGCGAGTGCGGGCGCCGCGTGCAGACGTGCGATCCCGGTCGTCACCGTGCCGCGGTCGTCCGTGCTCATCCCTTGCCCCGTCCGCCGGTGAGATCTCCCTCGAGCAATAGGCTGGAATTTACTCTTATGTCTCGTAATTCCGGCAGGGAATCGCGGGGAAGCGGATTGCCCCGATGGTGTGACGACGCCGGTTCCGCCGACTCCCGTGGGCGTCGCGGACGTTGGAACAGGCATGGGCCTCAGTGACACCCCTCCCTTCGCCCAACTGTCGGA
The DNA here is from genome assembly GCF_042894765.1 of Streptomyces sp. NPDC001507. Lineage (NCBI taxonomy): Bacteria > Bacillati > Actinomycetota > Actinomycetes > Kitasatosporales > Streptomycetaceae > Streptomyces > Streptomyces sp. NPDC001507. The sequence goes on along the minus strand of NZ_JBIAVV010000013.1, from coordinate 93,150 downwards.
CGCCTACTGGCTGGACAGTCCCCACCTGGGCGAGGACGTCCCCGACCCGGCTCCCCCGGCCCCGCCGCCGTCCTTCGCGTGGCGGACCGCGATGGTCGGGCTGTCGGCGCTCACCGTCGCGGTCGCCCTGGTCATGGCGTTCGTGTGAGCCCCCGGCGGCCGGACCGGGCGTCACGACACGCCGACGCGCGTCCCCCGGACGTGGGACGTCGCCGTGTCGCTGGGACATCCGGGTGCGGTGACGGTGTGTGATGGCGCCGGACCTCGGTGCACCCGAGGCCCCGTTCGTCATCGTTTTCGCCGTTCCCGAAGGACTTCACCATGCGTCTCCTCCGCCCGCTCGCCGTCGCTCTCGGCGGGCTCGCCCTCACCGTCATCACCGTCGGACCGGCGTCCGCCGCCGACGGGACGTTCGTCTGGGTGGGACCGAAGGGCAAGGCGTACGCCATCCAGAACCCGCCGGACCGCAAGTGCCTCGACATGGCGCAGGAGGCGCGCGGACCGCAGAACGCCACGAAGAAGACGCTCGCCGTCTACAGCAAGGCGAAGTGCAAGGGCACCGAACACCGGATCGCCCCCGGCCGCTCGGCCTCCGGCAGCGTCCGCTTCGCCAGCGTGGTCTTCAACCCCCGGTAGGCCCCGCTCCGCCCTCCGGTGGCGCCGGTCACGTCGTGGTGACCGGCGCCACCGGTCCGTGTGCGGGCGTCACAGGGGCGCGCGGGCGACCGTCATCACGTACGCCCCGAACAGCCACGAGAGCGCGGCGAGGGCGCCGACGACGAGGACGGTCTGGGCGGGACGCACACGCCGGCTGCCGGCCAGGGCGCGGGCGAGCGGGATCAGGAGGGGGAAGGCGGGGAGCAGGAAGCGGGGCTTGGAGGAGAAGGAGCCCGAGCCGCCGAGGACCACCAGGACCAGGACGCCCGCGAAGACCAGCAGGACCAGCGGGGCCCGGTCCAGGCAGAGCAGGCCGAAGAGCAGCACTCCGGCGGCGACGGTCACCAGGGCCGCCGCGTAGACGAAGCCGCCGCCGTGCAGCAGCAGGCTCTTGACGAAGCGGAGTGAGCCCGCGCCGAAGTCGAAGCGGGAACTCCAGGCGGCCTGCACGTGGAAATAGCCGTGCAGGAGGTTGCCGGTGCGCCGGCCGACCCACAGCACGTAGCCGAGCCAGCCGAGCGGGGCGAGCAGGCATCCGCCCCACAGGGCAAGCGGCACGCGGCCTCGTCGCCGTACCACTTCATGCGCACCCGCGGCCAGGACGGCGGCAGCGACCGCGAAGCCGGTGGGGCGGGAGAGCCCGGCCAGCGCGGCCAGGCAGCCGGCCCACAGCCAGCGGCGCGTGAGGACGCAGTACAGGGACCAGGCCGCGAGGGCCGAGAAGAGGGACTCGGTGTACGCGATGGTGAGTTCGACCGACTGGGGCAGTACGGCCCACAGGACGACGAGCGCGGCGGCGACGGCTCGGCCGTACAGGTGGTCGCCGATCCGGTGGATGCCCCACGCGGCCGCCACGGCGGCGGTCCAGGAGACGGCCAGCGCGGCCTTGCCGGGGGTCAGGGGCAGGACCGTCGTCACGGCGTGGACGAGCCCGGGGTAGAGCGGGAAGAACGCCCAGTCGGTCTGGACGGCTCCCTTGCGGGTGATCAGGATGAGGTCGCCGTAGCCGTGGGCGGCGATGTGCAGGTACCAGCGGGCGTCCCAGGCATGGGCCAGGTTCGCGACCAGGGGGCGCCCCAAGGCGTGGTTCGCCACGGCGACGGCGACGACTCCGGCGAGCCGGACGGCCGTGAACAGGACGAGGGCCGGCAACAGGCCGGACGGGGCGCGGCGGCCGGGTGCGGGCCGGGCGGGGCCGGTCTGCGCGGCGGCACCGGGCCGCGGGACGGAGGACGTGCTCACCCTCCGACCTTCGGCAACGTCCCGCGTCCGCGCAACACGGAACGGAGGGTTCTTACGATCTTCCGCCGGGGTTCAGAACTTCGCGATCCGCATCACACCCGGACCCCCTTGATCGATCATTCACCGGGCGGTTTAGCATATGAGCGCCACCCAGCTCGATCGAGAGATTCAGGTCTGTGACTGTCAACGACGACTCGTTCACCAACTGGAAGAACCGCGAGGAGATCGCGGAGTCGATGATCCCGCTCATCGGGAAGCTGCACCGGGAGCGGGACGTGACGGTCCTCCTCCACAGCCGCTCCCTGGTGAACAAGTCGGTGGTCAGCATCCTCAAGACCCACCGCTTCGCCCGCCAGATCGACGGTGCCGAGCTGTCGGTCACCGAGACGATGCCGTTCCTGCGGGCGCTCACCGCCCTGGACCTCGGCCCCTCCCAGATCGACATCGGCATGCTCGCCGCGACCCACAAGGCCGACGACCGGGGCCTGAGCGTCGAGGCGTTCACCGCGGAGGCGGTCGCCGGGGCCACCGGCGCCAACAAGATCGAACAGCGCGAGCCGCGGGACGTCGTCCTGTACGGCTTCGGCCGCATCGGCCGCCTGGTGGCCCGGCTGCTGATCGAGAAGGCGGGCTCCGGCAACGGCCTTCGGCTGCGGGCCATCGTGGTGCGCGGGGCCGGCGGCGAGGACATCGTCAAGCGCGCCTCGCTGCTGCGCCGCGACTCGATCCACGGCCAGTTCCAGGGCACGATCACCGTCGACGAGGAGAACAGCACGATCCTCGCCAACGGCAACGAGATCAAGGTGATCTACGCGGACGACCCGTCCCAGGTCGACTACACGGCGTACGGCATCCGGGACGCGATCCTCATCGACAACACGGGCAAGTGGCGGGACCGCGAGGGCCTGTCCAAGCACCTGCGCCCGGGTATCGAGAAGGTCGTCCTGACCGCGCCGGGCAAGGGCGACGTCCCGAACATCGTGCACGGCGTCAACCACGACACCGTCAAGCCGGACGAGCAGATCCTGTCCTGCGCCTCCTGCACGACCAACGCGATCGTACCGCCGCTGAAGGCCATGGCCGACGAGTACGGGGTGCTGCGCGGGCACGTCGAGACGGTGCACTCGTTCACCAACGACCAGAACCTGCTGGACAACTACCACAAGTCCGAGCGCCGCGGCCGGTCCGCGCCGCTCAACATGGTCATCACCGAGACGGGTGCCGCCTCCGCCGTGGCGAAGGCGCTGCCGGACCTCAAGGCGCGCATCACCGGAAGCTCGATCCGGGTCCCGGTGCCGGACGTGTCGATCGCGATCCTCAACCTCCAGCTGGCCCGCGAGGCCTCCCGCGCGGAGGTCCTCGACTACCTCCGCGAGGTGTCGCTGACCTCGCCGCTGAAGCGCCAGATCGACTTCATCACCGCCCCGGACGCGGTCTCCAGCGACTTCATCGGCTCGCGCCACGCGTCGATCGTCGACGCCGGCGCGCTGAAGGTGGAGGGCGACAACGCGATCCTCTACCTCTGGTACGACAACGAGTTCGGCTACTCCTGCCAGGTGGTCCGGGTCGTCCAGCACGTCTCGGGCGTGGAGTACCCGACGTTCCCGTCCCCGGCGGTCTGACGCCCCTCTCCCCCTTCGGCAGCCCGGCCCCCAGTACACACAGGGGGCCGGGCTGCTCGCGCTCTTGACGCGATCACGGCCCGATGGCAGGTTTTTATCGATACAACCGACTTCACGAACTCTGTTCCGTATATCGAACAACTCGAATCACCCGGACAGGAGTGCCCGCGTGCCCACCGCCACCGCGATCATCAACCTCGACATCGAGGGCCCGACGATCAGCCGCCACCTCTACGGCCACTTCGCCGAACACCTCGGCCGCTGCGTCTACGGCGGCTTCTGGGTCGGTGAGGACTCCCCCGTCCCCAACGAGGGCGGCATCCGCCTGGACGTCGTGACAGCCCTGCGGGCCCTGGACATCCCCAACCTGCGCTGGCCGGGCGGCTGTTTCGCCGACGAGTACCACTGGCGGGACGGCGTCGGCCCGCGCGAGCAGCGTCCCCGGATGGTCAACACGCACTGGGGCAACGTCGAGGAGAACAACCACTTCGGCACCCACGAGTTCATGGCCCTGTGCGAACTCCTCGGCGCCGAGCCCTACATCAGCGGCAACGTCGGCTCCGGCACCGTCCGCGAGATGAGCGAGTGGGTGGAGTACCTCACGAGGGACGGCGACAGCCCGATGGTGCGGCTGCGCAAGGAGAACGGCCGCGAGGAGCCGTGGCGGGTGAAGTACTGGGGCATCGGCAACGAGACCTGGGGCTGCGGCGGCAACATGCGCGCCGAGTACTCGGCCGACCTGGCCCGCCAGTACGCCACCTACTGCCGCGACCACGGCGACAACAAGCTCTACCGGATCGCCTCGGGCGCCTCCGACGCCGACTACAAGTGGACCGAGACGCTGATGCAGCAGATCAGCTGTTTCGGCTGCGAGGCGACTCCCAAGAACTTCTTCCAGGGCATCTCCGTCCACTACTACACGCTCTCCGGGCCCTGGGAGGCCAAGGGCAGCGCCACGGACTTCGACGCCGAGGACCACTACCGCACGATGCTGTCGGCCCACCGCATCGACCGCATCCTCACCGGCCACTCCACGGTCATGGACGTCTACGACCCGGGGCGCACCGTCGGCCTCGTCCTGGACGAGTGGGGCACCTGGTGGGACGTGGAACCCGGCACCGACCCGGGCTTCCTCTTCCAGCAGAACACCCTGCGCGACGCGCTGGTGGCGAGCACCCACTTCGACGTCTTCCACCGGCACGCGGCCCGCCTGCACATGGCCAACATCGCCCAGACCGTCAACGTCCTGCAGGCCATGCTCCTCACCGACGGCGACGCCCTGGTCCTGACCCCGACCTACCACGTCTTCGAGATGAACAAGGGCCACCAGGACGCCACCTCGCTCCCCGTGCACCTGCGCGGCGAGGGCACCCGGCGCACGGTCGGCGACGCGGAACTGGAGACGGTGTCCGCCTCGGCCAGCGTCAAGGACGGCACCGTCCTGATCTCGCTCAGCAACCTGGACGCCGAGGAACCGGCCGAGGTCACCCTCGACCTGCGCGGCGGCCGCCTCGGCGAGCCGGCCGCCCGGATCCTCACGGCCGACAAGCTCCAGGCCCACAACACCCCGGAGGCCCCGACGGGCGTCTCCCCCACCGCCTTCGACGGCGTGTCCGTGACCGCCGGCGGACTGCGGCTCACCCTCCCGCCCCACTCGTTCGTCACCGTCCAGGCTCCCCTGGACCGGCCCTGACCCGCAGGAGCGCGCACATGACCCGACCCGCACGCCCGCTGCCCGCCCGTCACCTGCGGCCGCCCATGGGCTGGAACAGCTGGGACTGCTACGGCACCACCGTCACCGAGGAGGAGGTCCTCGCCAACGCCGAGTTCCTGCACGAGCACCTGCTCCCGCACGGCTGGGACACCGTCGTCGTCGACATCCAGTGGTACGAGCCCACCGCCCGGGCCCACGGCTACAACCCGGACGCCCCGCTCGTCCTCGACGGCCACGGCCGCCAGCTCCCGGCCCCCAACAGATTCCCCTCCGCCGCCGGCGGGGCCGGGTTCGGGCCGCTGGCCGCGCGGGTGCACGGCATGGGCCTGCGGTTCGGGCTGCATGTCATGCGGGGCATCCCACGCCGCGCGGTCGAGGCCGCACTGCCCGTACTCGGCACGGAGTTCACGGCCGCGGACGTGGCCGACACCGGTTCCGTGTGCCCCTGGAACTCCGACAACTACGGGCTGAACCACGACCATCCGGGCGCCCAGGCCTACTACGACTCCCAGGTCGCCCAGTTCGCCGCCTGGGGCGTGGACTTCGTCAAGGCCGACGACATGCTCTTCCCGTACCACGAGCGGGAGATCGCCGCCTACGCGCGGGCGATCGAGCGCAGCGGCCGGCCCATCGAGCTGAGTCTCTCCCCCGGCACGGACATGTCCCTCGCCCGTCTGGACCATCTGCGCGAGCACGCCACCATGTGGCGGGTCTGCGACGACCTGTGGGACCGCTGGGAGGACGTCGAGGCGCAGTTCGCGCGGATGGCCCGCTGGGCCCCCTGGCAGGGCGAGCGGGGCTGGGCGGACGCCGACATGCTGCCGCTCGGCCGCATCGGGATCCGCGCCGAGCGCGGCGCGGACCGCCAGTCCCGCCTCACCCAGCCGGAGCAGGTCAGCCTGCTCACCCTCTGGCTCATCTCCCGCTCGCCGCTGATGATGGGCGGCGACCTGCCCACCTCCCCGCCCGAGACCATCGCGCTGCTCACCAACGACGAGGCCCTCGACGTCCTGTGGCACAGCACCGGCAACCGGGAGGTGCTGCGGGAGCGGGACCTGGTGCTGTGGACCGCCCGGGACACCGACGGGCACACCAGGTACGCGGCGGTGTTCTCGCTCGCGGACGAGGAGCGGCGCGTCCAGGTGCCGCTGGGGTCGGTCGGCGCCACCTCCCGCGACCGTGTCCGGGAGCTGTGGACCGGCACCGCGGCCGCCCACGACGGCCGGCACCTGACCGCGGTGCTGCCCGCCCACGGTGCCGCCCTCTATCGTCTTGCCGAGGACAGCCGGCGGGAGTGAGTGTGGCGACGATCCAGGACGTGGCGAAGGCGGCCGGGGTGTCGGCGATGACCGTCTCCAACGTGATGAACGGGCACCCCAACGTCCGCCCGGCCACCCGTGAGCGGGTCCTGGAGGCGATGGACCGGCTGGGCTACCGGGTCAACGTGGCCGCCCGCAACCTGCGCAAGGGCCGTACCGGGACCATCGGCCTGGCCGTCCCCGAGATCAACCGCCCGTACTACGGACGGCTGGCCGCCGCCATCATCGCGGCGGCCGGCCGGCACGGCCTGCGGGTGAGCATCGAGCAGACCGGCGCCAGCCGGGAGAGCGAGCTGGCCGCTCTGTCCCAGTCCCGCAACCGGCTCTACGACGGTCTCATCCTGAGCACGGTCGGCATGGGCCCGGCCGATGTCGGGGCGCTCGACGTCGACCACCCGGTGGTGATTCTCGGCGAGCGGATCTTCGGTGGGCCCGTCGACCACGTCGCGATGCCGAACGAGGCCGCCGCCGAGGCCGCGACCCGCCATCTCGTCGACCGGGGCTGCCGGCGGATCGCCGTCGTGTGCGGGCGGCTGGGCGGCGAGGCCGACGTGTCGAGCCTGCGGTACGCCGGGTATCTGCGGGCGCTGGCGGCCGCGGGGCTGCCTGCCGACCCCGAGCTGGTGGTGACGGCCGCGTCGCTCACCATGCAGGAGGCCGCCCGCGGTGTCCACGAGCGGACGGCGCGGGGTCTCGGCTTCGACGGGGTGTTCTGCGTGACGGACACGGTCGCCATGGGCGTGCTGCGCGCTCTCGCCGATGCCGGGATCCGGGTGCCGGAGCAGGTCAAGGTCGTCGGCTTCGACAACGTCGACGAGAGCGCGTACCTCGTCCCTTCCCTGACCACCGTCGATCCGGACCACGACCTGATGGCCGAGCGCGCGGTCGCCCTGCTGGCGGCCCGCATCGACCGGGGCGGGCCGGGGCGGGAGGAGTTCGCCGGTCCGTTCCGGCTGGTGGTGCGGGAGTCCACGGGTGGCTGACCCGGCGGTACCGGTGCGGCGTCGTACCAGGTGCCGGGCCAGGTGTCAGACCAGGCGTCAGACCAGGTGGGCGAAGACCACCAGGTTCTCCGTGTAGTCCCTGACGTCGTGGTCGTAGTCGCCGGCGCAGGTGATCAGGCGTACCTCGGGGCGGCGGGTGTCGGCGTAGACGCGGTCGCTGGGGAAGTCGTCCTTCGGGAAGGTCTCGGCGTCGTCGACGACGAAGTCCGCTTCCGTCCCGTCGGCCCGGTCCACCGTGAAGCGGTCGCCGCGTTCCAGTTCGTCCAGCCGGGCGAAGACGGCCGCCGAGGTCACGGTGTCGACGTGCCCCGCGATGATCGAGGTGCCCGCCTCGCCGGGTGCCGCGCCCTTCGAGTACCAGCCGACGAGGTTGGTGTTGGCGGCCGGCGGGGGCTCGAGCTGGCCCGTGGAACCGATGGTGAGGGCGGTGAAGGGTGCGTCGACGGAGATCTTCGGGATGAGCAGGCGGATCGGCGTGGACCGCGGCAGCGCCTCGCCGGTCCGGCGGGGATCCGCCGAGGGCAGGGCGTCCGTGCTCCCGGCCCTGGTGGTGCCGGTGGTGTCGGAGCCGCCCTGGTGCCCGCCGATCAGCGCCACGGCGACGAGCAGGGCGGCGATGCACCAGACGGGGAGCCGCCCGCCGGACGGGGCGCTGCCGGCGGCGTCCCGGTCGTCGGGGCCGTCGGGGTCGGCGGGGGCTTCGGGGATCTGGGTGGCGGGGCCAGCTGCCATCGGAGGTCACCTTTCTGGGGCACGGCAGCGGGAGGGCGGAACACAGGGGGCGCGGTGCCGTCGGAGTGTGGAGCGCCGACGGCACCGCGGCCCCCGCATGCGTGGGCCCATCAGGACGCGGACCCGGGGACTCTCCTGCGCCGCAGCGCGTAGGCACCGGAGGCGGCCACGCCGAGCACGGCCAGCCCGCCCGCGGTGACACCGGGCGAGGCGAGGGCGCCGCCGCCGGTGTGCATACCGCCGTGCGGCCGGCCGCTCTCCTCGTCGTCGCCCCACGACGAACCGCCCTGGTCCTTCCCCTTGCCGCCCTGCTGCTTGCCCCCCTGGTCCTGCTTGCCCCCCTGGTCCTGCTTGCCTCCCTCGTCCTCGTCGTCCTGACCCTTGTAGGAATCGGGGTCGAACCTGCTGTCGTTGCTGCTGTAGGAAGAGTCGCCTCCGTCGTCCCGGTCCCCCGAGCCCGCGGCCTGGGCTGCTGGGGCGGCGAACGCGAGGGCCGCGGTGGCGGCCGTGGTCGCGAGGATCATGCGGGCAGAACGCATCTCGATGTCCTTCCGCCGTGGCCGGGCGCCGATACTCCATCAGCTGTAACGACCCGGCCCCGACATGAACCACCGTCAGCCAGCCCCGCGGCGCGCACCATCCAGGCGGCCCATCCGTGGTCACGACACGCCCAACACCGCCCGGCTGGGCCAATCCCCCGGTCGGGCACACCGCCATTCGGGCGGTCGCGGACCCGTGGTCGGCGTGTCGCCGCGCGGCGGGCCCGGTGGGGTGTCAGTAGCCGACGTGGAAGGTGGCGTCGGCCCGGTCGGTGCTCGTGGAGACGGGGTCGATGCGCAGCACGAAGTCGGAGTGGCGGATGTAGCGCGTCGGGTAGTTGTACGAGCGGAAGGAGGACCAGGAGGCGTCGGCCAGGCCGGCCGTCCGGTAGAACGTGGCGTCCTGGGCGAACGTCGTGGTGCCGTCGTTCTCGTCGAGCCGCAGCTGGTAGTCGTAGTGGCGCAGGTAGCGGGTCGGGTAGTTCACGGACCGGAAGGACACGCCGCCGCTGTCGGCGAGGCCGGGGACCAGGTTCCACATGCCGTCGGTGTACGGGTCGAAGGCGTATTCGTCGATCCGGCCGACGAAGTCGCTGTGCCGGACGTATCTGGCCGGGTAGTTGTAGGACTTCAGCCGGTTCCAGGCGGGGGTGCCCCACGTGGCGACGAGGTTGGCGTACTCCGTCGCGGTGATGGGCTGGATGCCGCAGTGCTTGGAGTTGAGCGGCTGGGTGTAGGTCTTCTGGTCGAGGGCGGTCCAGGTACCGGCGGACAGGGCGCTGGTCTGCCAGGCGTAGAAGACGCCGTTGGGGTCCCAGGTGTCTCCCCAGAGGTACCAGGTGGAGCTGGACGTGAGGGACTTGACCAGGGTCGGGGCCTCGGTGCCGTGGTGCGAGACGGCCGTGGAGAACTCGGTGAAGCTGCCCGGGTCAAGTGAGGTGGAGCGGGCGCCGACGAGCGTCGAGTTCTTCTTGAAGTACAGGTAGTTCACGCCGCCCACGCCGACGGCGAGGTCGCCGTCGATGACGTCGTAGCCCGGGTCGAAGAAGACCTGCGGGTCGCCGGCGGTCACGAAGTCGCCGGTGTAGTTGATCATGATGACGTTGTGGCCGCTGTCGTTGACGGCGGAGTAGATGACGCCGTACGTGCCGCGCCCCGCGTCCCAGAAGGCCTCCGGGGCCCAGGCGTGGGTGTCCATGTCGTGCAGCTTCATCCGCCGGTAGCCGGTGAAGGTGCGCAGGTCGGTGGAGTCCCAGACGTGGATGTACTGGCTGACGTAGGACCAGTCGGTGCCGTACAGGTCGGTGGCGAGGACCACGAAGGTGCCGTCCTGCTTGCGCAGGATGAACGGGTCGCGCAGGCCGAGGGAGCCGGTGGTGGGGGTGGCCACGGGGTCGTTCTGGTTGAGCGGGGTCCACTGGAGGCCGTCGGTGCTGACGGCGAGGTGCAGGCCGTAGTCGGCGGCCAGCATGTCCGGGGACTCGGTGAAGTAGCACATCACGTAGGCCGAGTCGGTCGCGGCCCGGGCGGCTCCGGCGCCGAGGGCGAGGGCGCCGGTGGCGGCGAGGGGGACGGTCACGGCCGCACCGAGGAAGTGGCGGCGCGACAGAGGGGTGCCGTTCATGTGCGCTCCAGACGAGGGGGGATGTCCGGGATTTCGGACACGGTTCGGGAAACCGATCAGAAACTAGAGGGGGGCGTGGGGCGCGTCAATGCTTGTGCAGCAAGGGAGTTACTGGGAATTCACTGTGCGGGGTCCGCGAAAATCGCCTGCTTCCGGGCGAGGGGGATGGGATTCTTCTCTACGGTCCGATGAGTACCGCAGGGGGAGGTATCACCGCAGTGAACCGTATGCATGCGTCTTTCCGGGTCCTGGCCGTCGCCGGCGTGCTGACCGCCGCCCAACTCGCGCTCGCCACGGGCGCGTCGGCGCGGACGGAGAACGGCGCGGAGACGGCGAGGAGCACCGGCTGCCCGGTCGACATCGTCTATCCGAGCCGCTTCGCCGTGAACGCGAGCGGCTGGGTGACCGACGGCGGCCTGTACTTCGGGGTCAGGAACAGGAGCACGGCCAAGAGCTTCCAGAAGGTCACGTTCACCGTGACGGACGTCAGGAACATCCGCTTCGGCACTGCCACGGCCAAGGGCGGCAAGGTCAGCCACAGGACGTCGAAGACGGTGTCGGTGTACACGACGACACTCAAGAAGAAGGGCGCTCTCGGGGTGAAGGTGCAGACGCACCTGCTGAGCACCCACACCTACAAGGTGCGGTTCACGCTGCACGGCTCGGGGTGGAACTGCGCGGTCGACCAGGGCACCTGGGGCTCGTGATCCCGCCCGGCCCGTACCCTGGTGGCCGTGGTCAATGGCGGCGAGAGTCCGGGCGCGGTGGCCGCCCGGCTCACCGGGCGGCCGGTCTCGGCTGAGCGGGCGGGGCCGGGCGGTCTGGCGGAGGTGACACTCGCGGGCGGCACCGCGGTCGTGGTCAAGCGCGGTGACGGCCCCGGGGCGGTACGGGCCGAGGCGGCCGGGCTGCGCTGGCTGGCCGCCGCCCGGGCGGTGCCGGTGCCCGAGGTGCTCGGGCACGACGAGCGCTGGCTGGTGACCCGGCTGGTCCGCACCGGGCGTCCGGACGCCGGGGTGGCGACGCGCTTCGGCCGGGCGCTGGCCGCCCTGCACGCGGCAGGCGCCCCGGCCTTCGGGGCGGCCCCGCCGGGCGGTCCGCGCGACGCGTGGATCGGTCTCGCCCCGATGCGCAACGAGCCCGGCACCGACTGGCCGCACTGGTACGCCGAGCACCGGGTGCTGCCGTACCTGCGCGAGGCGGCCGACCGGGGGATCCTGCGGCCGGGCGAGGCCGCCGTGATCGAGCGGGTCTGCGAGCGGCTGCCGGAGCTCGCGGGGCCGCCCGAGCCGCCGGCCCGGCTGCACGGCGACCTGTGGAACGGCAACGTCCTGTGGGGGGCCGACGGCCAGGTCCGGCTGATCGACCCGGCCGCGCACGGCGGGCACCGCGAGACCGACCTCGCGATGCTCCACCTCTTCGGCTGCCCGTATCTGGACCGGATCCTGGCGGGTTATCAGGAAGCGGCCCCGCTGACCTACGGCTGGGCCCGGCGGATCGGCCTGCACCAGCTGTTCCCGCTGCTGGTGCACGCGGTGCTCTTCGGACGGAACTATGCCGAACAGGCGTTGGCGACATCCCGGAATTTCGCGGACATGTGACACCGTCATGTGCCGTTGGGGAATGTGAAATCGGCCACGTGCAGGAGCGATTCGCCGCTTCTCCCTTAACAAGCTCTTAATTCGGGCTGAGATTACGCAGAGTAAGGAAACCAACCACGCGTTCGAATCGTATAAGTGCATGGAAGAACGAAACAGGGAGAGACCATGCAACCGTTCGCGCTCAACTACGCACGCCCCGCAGTGCAGTTGGACGTCACCACTCCGTACGCGTATGACTCCGGACTGCAGTTGAACGTTCTCCACGATGGCCGGATCGCAGCCACCGATCACGCAACGCTCAGAGCCCTGGGGACCACGACCTCCACCGCGGGCTCCAAGACGCACTTCGACGACTGATCGCGGATCCTCACGATGACCGTGCTCATCCTGACCAGTGAAGAGGACGTGACGGCGGACATGGTGGTCCTCCGGCTGCACGAGGCCGGAGTGCCCGTCGTCCGTCTCGATCCTGCTGATCTGACCAGTGGTGTGGCCCTGTCGGGCGAGTATGTGCAGGGCGTCAGCCGCGGGCATCTGTCCGTGAACGGGCGTCTGGTGAGCGTGAACGGCCTGCGCTCCATCTGGGTGCGCAGGCCGGGGGCGGCGGCCGCCCGGGCGGCCCAGCCGTCGGCCTGGCTGACCGAGGAGTCCGAGCAGGCGCTGTACGGCATGCTGCGCGGGACCGAGGCGCGCTGGATGAACCATCCGGACGCGGCCCGGCGGGCCCGCCACAAGCCCTGGCAGCTGCGGCTGGCGCAGCAGAGCGGGCTCGCCGTGCCCGCGACGCTGATCACCACGTTTCCGCAGGCGGCCCGGGATTTCGCGGAGCGGTTCCCGGACCTCGTGGTGAAGCCGGTTTCGGGCGCGCACCCACAGGAGCCGCCGCGGGCCGTGCCGACCAGCCGGGTGGCACCGGACACCGACTTCGCGGCGGTGGCGTTCGGCCCGACGCTGTTGCAGCGGCGGGTCGCCAAGCGGGCCGACATCCGGCTCACGGTGGTCGGCGACCGGCTGCTGGCCGCCCGCAAGCCGGTGAGCCCGGACGCCCACCCCGACGACGTGGACGTCCGGTTCGCGCCGTCCGACTCCCCCTGGCAGGAGGCGCAGGTGCCGCCGCGAGTCGCCGAGTCGGTCCACACGTACATGAAGGACGCCGGGCTGGCCTACGGCGCCTTCGACTTCGCGGAGGACGCCGACGGCATCTGGTGGTTCCTGGAGTGCAACCAGTCGGGGCAGTTCGGGTTCGTCGAGATGGACACCGGCCAGCCGATCGCCGAGACCATCGCCGGGTGGCTGGCGCACGGCAGCGACCGGTGCCGGCCGTACGCAGACCGGGGGCGGAGCACGACGCCCTGACCGGCTGGGCGACGATGTGGGACCTGGTACGGAGAAAGGAACGCGAGATGCGCATCGGACTGCTGGGCACGGGGCCCTGGGCGCGGGCGGCGTACGCCCCCGCGCTGGCGGGGCACGGTTCGCTGGACTTCGCCGGAGTGTGGGGCCGCCGCCCCGAGGCCGCCGCGGAACTGGCCGGGGAGTACGGCGTCCGGGCGTACGGCGACGTGGACGCGCTGCTCGGCGACGTGGACGCGGTGGCCGTGGCGCTGCCGCCGGTCGTCCAGGCGGAGCTGGCCGTGCGGGCCGCGACGGCCGGCCGCCACCTGCTGCTGGACAAGCCGCTCGCGCTCGGCGTCGCCGAGGGGCGGGCGGTGGTGGAGGCGGCCGAGCGGGCCCGGGTCGCCTCCGTGGTGTTCTTCACCACCCGGTTCCAGCAGGAGCCCGAGGCGTGGATCGGGGAACAGGCCGCCGCGGACGGCTGGTTCACGGCCCGGGCGCAGTGGCTGGGTTCGCTGTTCACCGGTGAGAGCCCGTTCGCCGACTCGCCCTGGCGGCGGGAGAAGGGCGCGCTGTGGGACGTGGGTCCGCACGCCCTGTCCGTGCTGCTGCCGGTGCTGGGCGACGTACGGCGGGTGGCGGCCGCGGTGCACGGTCCCGCGGACACCGTTCATCTCGTCCTCGACCACGCAGGCGGGGCGTCGAGCACGGTGACGCTGAGCCTGACCGCGCCGCCGGCGGCGGCCGGGGCCGACGTGGAGCTGCGGGGCGAGGCGGGGGTCACGCTCCTTCCGAGGAGTGCGGAAGGAGCGGTTCCCGCGCTGAGCCGGGCCGCCGACGCCCTGGTCACGGCCGCGCGCACGGGGCGGGGGCACCCCTGCGACGCGGCCTTCGGCCTGCGGGTCACCGAGATCCTCGCGGAGGCGGAGACGCTGCTGGGCAAGGACGTCGGCTAGTCGCTCCGCTGGAAGTTGCCGCGAGAGGCCGTCTGCCGTCTGCGGCGCCGTCGTGGCTGGTCGCGCATGGGTGGCGTGGGGCCTCAGCGCCTCGCCCAGAAGTTCACCCGCTCCCGGGCGACGGGGTATCCGGCCCTGGCGAAGTGGGCGGCCATGGGGGTGTTGCCCTGGTCGGTGGCGGCCGCGATGAATTCGGCGCCCTGCTCGGCGAGGAAGCGCGTGCACTCCACCAGCAGGTCGTAGGCGTAGCCGTGCCCGCGCTGCTCGGGCAGGACGCCGATGAACCCGATGCAGGGCCCGCCCGGGTTGCGCCCGGGGATGTGGATGCCGACCGGCTCGCCGTCGGGCGTGCGGCCGATCTGCCACCACTCCCTGGGCGAGGGCATCCAGTGGAAGAAGTCCATCTCCTCCTGGGCCGCCTGGTCCACTCCCCCCTGTTCGACGGCGCGGCGGGCGTGGGTGTCCAGGGTGACGGAGTGGATGCGGCGCAGGGCGTCGAAGAACACCCCGTCGTCGGGCTCGGGAGTGAAGACGAGCCGGCCGGGCCGTTCGGGCAGGCCGTACTCGGGGGTCCAGCGGTAGTTGTACCGCTCCACCAGGAGTTCGAAGCCGGCCTTGCGGGCGGCGCTGAAGCTGGTCTCGGCGGCGGTGCGCACGGCGGGGGTCTCGCGCCAGCCCGTGGGCAGGTCGAGTTCCAGTTCCTCGACCCGCCAGGGCGCGCTGCGCAGCAGTTCGGCACCGGCCTCCTCCTCGCCCTCGGCCACGTCGAACCAGTTGATCAGGAGCGGTTCGGTGGCCCCGGGAGCGCCCCACCAGGCGGCCCGGGCGACGACGCGCCCGTCGCGCAGGGCGACGCGCTTCCAGTCGGCACGGAATCCGGCCGTCCGGTGCCGCTCCCGCATCCGCAACGGGTCGGGCAGGGTGTCGAAGAGATGGTCGGTGCTGTCGTCGATCGTACGGATGACCGGATCGGTCACGGATTCCTCCGGGATGCGTGCTGCAAGGAGCGCTCCCGGGTCAGCTCTGACCTGTCACGCCCGGGAAACGGGGAGGGAGCGCGGGATGGGTGTGAGATACATCGCACTCGCCTCCTTCCGTCCGGTCTCGGGCGTGCGCTCATACGTTAAGGGGCCCGGGCCGGACGCGTCCACGGGTTTCCCCGGCGCGGCTTTTCATGATCGGGGCAGGTGCGGTGCCCGGTCACGGGCGTAGCTTGGGGATGTGACTTCGGTGCGCGGCTGGTCGCCGCGTGGCTACCGGGACAGTCGTGGCTGGTTGCAGGGTGCGCCGCCGCCACGCTGGGTGCGGGTGCTGCCCATCGTCCTGCTCGGGGTCGTGACGGTGGCGACGCTGATCAGCCCGGACGGACACGACTTCGGCTTCCTGCTCGGCGCCATCCCGCCGCTGGCCGTGCTCTCCTACGGCCCGCTGGCCACCGCCGTCCTCAGCTGCCTGGTGGTGCTGCTGCTCAACGTGCCCGCCACCCACCTCAACCATCCCGGCGACACCGACCTCCTCACAGTCACCTTCGTGGCGCTGCTGAGCGTGTTCGTCTCCTACGTACGCAGTCACCGGGACGCCCAGCTGCTCACCGAGCGGGCGGTGGGCGAGGCGGTGCAGCGGGCGGTGCTGCCGCCGCTGCCGGAGCACGTCGGCGCGGTGGGGTGCGTGGGCCTGTACCGGGCCGCGCAGCACGGGACGCTGGTCGGCGGGGACTTCTTCGACGTGCGCGACGGCCCGTACGGGGTCCGGGCGGTGATGGGGGACGTACGGGGGCACGGGCTGGCCGCCGTCGCCACGGTGGTGTCGCTGCTCGGCGCGTTCCGGGAGGCGGTGCTCGACCTGCCCGACCTGGAGTCGGTGGCGGCGCGGATGGACCGCAGGCTGACGGTGGACTCGGCCGACGTCCCGCACACAGAGCTGTTCGCCACGGCCCTGCTGCTGGAGTTCTCGGCCGATCTTCGGTCGGTGCGGATCGTGGCCTGCGGTCATCCGGCGCCCGTGCTGCTGCGCGACGGGCAGGCCCAGGAAGTGATCGTCGCTCCCGGGGCCCCGCTGGGGCTGGGGCTGGTGGGAGTGGACCCGGCGAAGGAGGTCACGGTGGAGCTGGGTCCCTGCGACCGCCTGTTCCTCGCCTCGGACGGCGTCTGGGAGGCCCGCGACCGGTCCGGGGGCTTCTACCCGCTCCCGGAGCGGCTCGCCGGGTTCGCGGGCGTGGACGCGGTTGCGCTCAGCGAGCTGGTGTGGGCGGACCTGGCACGCCACTACGAGGTGCGTGACGACGCCACCATGCTGGTCCTGACACCGGCCGTCGGCTGAGGTCCGGGGCACCGCCGCCGGCCGGGCTCTCAGCCCACCTCCCACAGGAACCGGTGGGTGTGGATGCCGAAGTACGGGAAGGGCCGGACCTCGCGTACGCCCTCGATCGGCCGGACCACGTCGTTGACGAAGTCGAGCAGGTCCTTCGGTCCGGGGGTGACCACCTCGGCGAACAGGTCGAAGCCACCCGAGGTGAAGACGGAGTACACCACCGCGGGGTGCCCGGCGAGCGCGTCGGCCACGGCGCGGGGGTCGCCGTCCACGCCGATGCCGAGCAGGGCCATCGCCTGGCCGCCCATGGCCATCGGGTCGGTGACGCCGACGACCTGCACGGCCCGGGAGTCCAGCAGCCGCTGCAGCCGTTGCCGGGCCGCGGAGGCGGAGAGGCCGACCTTCGGTCCCAGGTCGGCGTAGGCGATACGGCCGTCGGCCTGGAGTTCGCGCAGGATGGCCCGGTCGATGTCGTCCATGTGCACCACGTTCTCCTGTCCCCTCCCCCGCCGGCCCTCAGCCGGCCAGTTCGAGCAGGGCGGCGCCGAACACCGCGGTGTGGGTGTCGACGTCCTGCTCGGTGGTGTCGGGGCACATCAGGGCCATGTTGTGGAACGGGGTGAGGAGGATGCCCCGGTTGGCGAGGTAGAGGTGCAGGAAGTCCTCGAGGCCGGGGTCGGCGGCGGCCTCGGACTCGGTCCCGGTGCGCGGCGCCGGGGCGGCGAAGCGGTACTCGGTGCGGGCGCCGAGCCGGCTGACCGACCAGGGCAGTCCGTGTGCCTCC
The DNA here is from genome assembly GCF_042894765.1 of Streptomyces sp. NPDC001507. Taxonomy (NCBI): domain Bacteria; kingdom Bacillati; phylum Actinomycetota; class Actinomycetes; order Kitasatosporales; family Streptomycetaceae; genus Streptomyces; species Streptomyces sp. NPDC001507. The sequence goes on along the minus strand of NZ_JBIAVV010000013.1, from coordinate 75,711 downwards.
ACGGCGGCCCGGACACCGGCCTCGAAGCGTGCGGAGAGCCGGTCCATGTGGCCGAACGCCTCGTCGGTGAGCACGTGCTCCAGGGTGGCCCGGGTCGCCGCCACCGAGAGCGCGTTGCCGGCCAGGGTGCCGCCGACCCCGCCCATGTCCACCAGGTCCAGGTCGTCGCGGGCGAGGAGCCGCTCGGCGAGGCCGGCGGAGAGGCCGTAGGCGCCGGCCGGGATGCCACCGCCGATGGCCTTGCCGATGGTCAGCAGGTCGGGCTCCAGCTCCCAGGCCGCGGTGCAGCCGCCGGGGCCCGCCGAGAAGGTGTGCGTCTCGTCGTTGATCAGCAGCGTGCCGTACTGCCGGGTGAGGGCGCGCACCCCCTCCAGATAGCCGGGTTCGGGCAGCACGATGCCGATGTTGGTGAGGGCGGGTTCCATGAGGACGGCGGCCACGTCGCCGTGGGCGAGTTCGCGCTCCAGCTGGTCCAGGTCGTTGAACTCGGCGACCCGGCTGGTCAGGGTGACGTCGCAGGGCGCGCCGACGTTCCCGGGACGGGGTGCTCCCTTGCCGTCGGGGCCGACGACGATGAGGGACTCGTCGACGCTGCCGTGGTAGCTGTAGCTGTTCACCAGGATCTTCGGGCGCCCGGTGACGGCACGGGCGAGCCGGATCGCCCACCGGTTGGCGTCCGTCGCGGTCAGCGAGAAGCTCCAGCGGGCGAGCCCGAAGCGGCGGGTCAGCTCGGCGCCGACCCACTCCGCGTCCTCCGTCGGCAGCATTGCGGTGGCCCCGCCGAGCTCGGCGAACCTGCGGTGCACCGCCTCGGTCACCGCGGTCGGCGAGTGACCGGCCATCGCACCCGTGTCGCCGAGGCAGAAGTCGATGTAGGTGTGCCCGTCGACGTCCGTGACCCGGGCGCCGCGGGCGGTCGCCAGGTACCGGGGGAAGGCGCCGGCGGTCTTGTTCATCCACGTCATCGGGACCCGGCCGAAGAGATGGCCGGCATCGGCATATGCCGCTCGGGAGCGGGGGTTTCGCCGCTCGGCCTCGGCGCTCTCGCGGGCCAGGAGGGCGTGCAGTCGGGTGCGGTCCATGGAATACCCCTGGTCGAACGGTGGCGACGGAACAGCGTGAGCGTACGACCGATATCAGTCCCACAGCAAGAGATGACGCTCGAATCGATTGTTGCGACGAGCGAATCGAGCGCTCATCCTCACGCGGACAATTGCGCCGTTTTGAGCAACACTCGCACCACTGCGCAGTGTTCGAACATTCGCCCTCAAACGCCAGGGTTCGCCACCCCTTCCGCCAGTTAGAAATATCTACCAGCATGCATATGCCGGGTTGGCGTGCGGAGGCGCCGAGTGCCCGGCGTCGGGCGTTCCCCTGCGTGCGGAACGGGTGAGCGGGATATCGCGGAGCGGGTGCATGACGAACAGGATGTGGATGCAGGGTGTCGAGTGGCTCGCGGCGGCCTCGGCGGACCCCCGGGCGTGCAAGTGGGAGTGGGACCATGGTGAGGGCGTCTCACTGCTGGAGGCGGGGCGCTTCTGGGACGTGCTGAGCGTGCCGGACCGGCTCGGTCTGCTCACGCTCGACCTGCTGTGGCGGCCGTCCCTGCCGGTGCCCGGACCGACGCTGGTGGACACCGCGGCACGCCGGGTCGGGTTTCTCCTGCCGCCCGACCCGTCCGGCGGCTGGATCGGGGCCGGGCTGCGGTACACGACCAAGGGGGCGTGGGTCGCCGTACCGCCGCCGTACCGGCCCACGCGGTTCCTGGAGTGGCTGGTGCCGCCCGACGGCAGCGGGGCACTGCACCGGCCGGCCACGCTGGAGTCGGCGCTGCGCGAGGCCAACGGCACGCTGGCGGTCCTGCGGCCGGTGTGCGAGGAGCAGTGAGGCCTGCGGCGGGGTGGCAGGACGGGAACGGCGGCCCGGCGGCGCTCCGGTTCGCCGGGCGGCCGGCCGGCCGTGCTCGTATTCTGTGAGCTCGGGGTTCTGACGCCCGACCCACCGCACGTTCCCCCACGTGCTTGGAGTCAGCCCATGCCGCACCCGTCCGCCATGCTGCGCCGGGGGGCCTCGATCGCCGTCGCGCTGGGGACGCTGACCGTCCCCCTCGTCGCGGCGCCCGCCCCCGCCCCCGCACCCGCCGCGGTCGTCGCGCCGTCGCCCACCCCGTCGCCGTCCGGCAGTTCCGGCGTCCGTGCGATGACTCCGGCAGTGGCCCGGCAACTCGACGCGGTCGTCCAGCACGTGATGCGCGAGGCGGACGTGCCCGGCGTGACCGTCGGAGTCTGGACGCCCGGGCAACGCGACTACGTTCGCTCCTTCGGGGTCGCGAACAAGGCGACCGGGCAGAAGATGTCCCGCGACCTGTACATGCGGATCGGCAGCGAGACCAAGACGTTCACCGTGACCGCGGTGCTGCAACTCGTCGACCAGGGCAGGGTCGGCCTGGACGACCCCGTCGGCAGGTACCTCGACGGCGTGCCGGGCGGCGACCGGATCACCCTGCGGGACCTGGCCGGGATGCGCAGCGGGCTGTTCGACTACTCGGAGGACGCGGGCTTCTTCAAGGCCCTGACCTCGGATCCGCAACGCTCCTTCACGCCGCGGCAACTGCTCGGATACGCGTTCCGGCACCCGGCGATGTTCCGGCCCGGCGAGAAGTTCGACTACTCCAACACCAACCTGATCCTGCTCGGCCTGCTCGTCGAGAAGGTGAGCGGACAGCGGCTCGGGGACTACCTCCAACAGCACGTCCTCAAGCCCGCGGGCATGCGCCACACGCTGTTCCCGACCGGGAAAGAGTTCCCCACCCCGCACGCGCAGGGCTACACGGACCAGTCGGCGACCGGGAAGGTCACGGAGACCGCCGGCTGGAACCCCTCCTGGGGCTGGGCCGCCGGCGCGATGATCTCGAACCTGGACGATCTCCACACCTGGGCGGGCACCGTGGCCACCGGGGTCTTCCCCGACGGTACGGCCATGGTCGGGCCGGCCGTCCAGAAGCAGCGGCTGACCACCCCGGCGACCGGCATCCGGGGCGCCGGGTACGGGCTCGGCATCTTCGACGTCCAGGGGTGGATCGGGCACAACGGCTCACTGCCGGGCTACGAGTCCCTGACCGTCCATCTGCCCTCGACGCACACGACCGTGGTCGTGCTGCTCAACACCGACATCGGCTACAAGGGCGACATCGAGCCCAGCACCCTGTTCGGCGAGGCGGTCACCCGGATCATCTCCCCGGCCCATGTCTTCGACCTGCCGGCGCCGGCCTCCGCCACGCGGTGACGGAGCGCGCTCACGGGTCCTCAACTCACCTGCCCTGTACGGCATTTCAGACACTCGACACAGAAGCGAACAGTCACCGAACGGATTCGCAGTGATGTAACGATTCACCGTGCGAGGCCGGTCAATGACGGTGTGTACTGTGCAGCGAGCGCCACACGGGAGGGGCCCGGGCTCCCCCCTGCCCACTGCTGCCCTACCCCCTGGAAACCGATTCCATGATCGAATTACCGGAACTGGTGGCCGGTGGTCTCGCCGCCGGAACGCTCACCGCGCTCGCCCTCGGCGGCAGCCTGGTCAGGTCCCGGCGTCAGAAGGCCGCGCTGCGGGCCGAGGTGACGGAGCTGCGCGCGCGGCTGGAGGGCACCGAGGGCGCGTTCATCACCGAGGTCGAGCATCTCGCCGCCCGCCGGATGCCCGCGGCCGCCGCCCAGCTCGCCCACCCGCACCTGAGGGTGCCGGGCCCGGCCGGACAGCACACGCCGGGGACTCCCACCGGGATCGCGCTGGAGTACGTGCTCACCGCGCTGCGCGAGGAGCTGACCGCTCAGCGCACCCGGATCGACGCGGCCGCGCAGGCCGGACTGCGCGGCGCCACCAGGGAGATCCAGGCCGCCCTCTACCGGTTGCAGGACGCCCTGCGGGGGCTCCAGCAGCGCTACGACGACCCGGAGCTGGCGCAGACGCTGTTCGCGCTGGACCACGAGAACGAGCAGTCGCTGCGGCGGGCGCAGGTCGCGGCGGTGGTGTGCGGGGCCTGGGTGGGGCTGGCCCGCGAGGAGTCCCACGTGGTGGACGCCGTCACCGGCGGCCAGGCCCGGCTCCCGGGCTACCACCGGGTACGGGTCAACAACCACCTGGAGCCGGGCACCGCCCTGGTGTCGCACGCGGTCGAGCCGGTCGCCATCATCGTCGCCGAACTCCTCGACAACGCGCTGCGCCACTCGGCGCCGGACACCGACGTCGTGGTCGATCTGGAGCACGTCCACCACGGGGTGTGCGTGACCGTCGACGACGCGGGCCTCGGCATGACGCACGACGAACGGGCCCGCGCCCAGCGGCTGGTGGCGGGCAGCGACCCGATCCTGCTGACCGACCTCGGCGACCCGCCGCGCATGGGCCTGGCCGCGATCGGCCGGCTCACCCGGCAGTTCGACCTCAACGTCGACGTCTCCTCCCCCTCGCCGTACGGCGGGGTGCGCGCGGTACTGCGGGTGGACAGCCACCTGCTCGGCCGGATCGACCCCGGCGAACGGCCCCCCTCGGCCAGCGCGCCGCGGTCGACCCGGGAGCGCGCGGTGCGCCGGGAACCGGTGCGGGAGGCCGCGGGGCGCACGACGTCCGTGCGCGAGGGAGCCGCGCCCGAGGCGCCCGTGCCCGAGGCGCCTGTGCCCGGGATCATGCCGGCCGGGTTCCCGGCCGTCGCCGGGCCGGCACCGGACCGGGCCGGGTCGGCCGCCGAGCACGAGCGCGCCCCCGCCCCCGGCCGCGAGGACCCGGGGGACCTGGCCGGTCTGCCGCAGCGGCGCCGCCGTACCCCGGCCGCCGCCCCCGACGCGCCGCGGCCGCAGCCCTCCGCGCGCCGGCCCGAGGAGGCGGCGGCCGCGCTCGCGGCTCTGCAGTACGGCACCGCGGCGGCGCGGGCCCCCAAGCGGGCGAGCGCGCCCGAACCCCAGCGGACCGACGACGAAGGAGGGGCGGCCGGATGACCAGCCGCGAAGTGGGCGAGACGGCATGGGTGCTGGACCCCGTCCTGCAGGTTCCGCATGTACTGGCCGCCGTTCTGCTCACCCGGGACGGCCTCGCGACCGGCTACACCGACGGGCTGACCCGGGCGAGTGCCGAGCGGGTCGCCGCGATCACCAGTACCGTGCAGGGTGCCTGCCGGGCCGCGGCGGCCGCGTTCGCGGACCGGGACCGGGCCGACGTACGGCAGGTGGTCATCGAGTCGGACCACGGGTACGTGCTGATCGTGCCGACCGACCACGGCACCTGTGTCGCCGCCTACGGCGACCCGGAGGTGCGCCTGGACCTGCTGGCGCACCGGGTGCACTCGCAGGTGGCCCGGCTGGGCGAGAAGGCGATGGCGGCCGCGCCCAGAGGCTCCGACGGCGGCGCGCCGGCATGACCGGCCGCCGTGGCGGCCGTCCCCTGGTCCCCGCGTACCTGTCGACCGGCGGGGTGGCCCGGCCCAGCCGTCCGCACCTGGAACGGCTGACCGTGCTCACCCGTACCCGGACTCCCCTGCCCACCGGTCTGCCCGCGGCCGAACTGGCCCTGCTGGAGCTGCTGTCCGGCGGCGCGCTGACGGCGGTGGAGGCGGCGGCGCTGCTGCGGCTGCCGTTCTCCGCCGTGCGGGTGCTGGCCGCCGACCTCGTCGACCGGGACCTGGTCCGGACCCGCGCGCCGATCCCGCCCGCCCAACGGTTCGACCCCGACCTGCTGAAGAGAGTGGCCGATGGCCTCCGCGCCCTCAAACACCAGTGAGCTGCCCCGCAGGGGTGGCACCCATCTCCCCGACGGCGCCCGCGACCTGGTGAAGATCCTGGTCACCGGGCCGTTCGGGGTGGGCAAGACGACTCTCATCGACTCGGTGTCGGAGATCCGGCCGCTGCACACCGAGGAGCATCTGACCGAGGCCTCCGTCCCCGTCGACGACCTCGACGGGGTGCGGGAGAAGGACACGACGACCGTCGCCATCGACTTCGGGCGGATCAGCCTGTCCGGCGGGGTCGTGCTGTACCTGTTCGGGACACCGGGACAGGACCGGTTCCGGACGCTGTGGGACGACATCTCCTACGGGGCGCTCGGCGCGCTGGTCCTGGTCGACAGCCGCCGCATCGACGCCTCGTTCGACGTGCTCGGCCTGCTGGAGGAGGCGGGGCTGCCGTACGCGGTCGCCTTCAACGCGTTCCCCGACGCGCCGAGCCACTACACCGGGGACCAACTGCGCGCCGCCCTGGACCTGGCGCCGGGCACCCCGATGGTGACCTGCGACGCCCGGGACGCGAACTCCTCGGTGGACGCGCTGCTCGCCCTCGTCCAGCATCTGATCGACGACCGGCCGGCGGAGGCCCGATGACCGCTCAGCAGTCCTTCACCGTCTCGGGTCCGGTACGGCTGTGGGAGGAGGGGTTCGCCCGCAACCCGCACGGCTACTACGCGGCCCTGCGCGCCCAGGGCCCGGTCGGCTGGGCGGAGCTCGCGCCGGGCACGCCGGCGTACGTGGTCACCGAACGCCGAGCCGCCCTCGACGTGCTGCGGGACGTGGAGACGTTCTCGCACGACCCGCGGGACTGGGAGGCGACCGTCCCCGAGGACTCCCCGCTGCTCGGCATGATGCGCTGGCGGCCCAACGCCCTGTTCTCCGACGCCGACGCGCACATCCGCTACCGGACCACCCTCATCGACGTGTTCGACCTGATCGAGCCGCACGACCTGCGCCAGTTGGTGCACCGGGCGGTCCGGCTGCTGGTCGACCGGTTCGGGCCCAAGGGGGAGGCGGACCTCGTCACCGACTTCACCCGGCCCCTGATGGCCCTGGTCTTCAACAACCTGTTCGGGCTGCCGGACAGCCAGGGCGACCGGCTCAACGAGGGCCTGCTGAAGATGATGGAGGGCGGCGCCCAGGCGGCCGCGGGCGAGGCGGACTTCGCCGGGTACGTGCTGCGGCTGATCGCCGCCAAGCTCGAGGAGCGCGGCGAGGACCTGCCGAGCATGCTCCTGGACCATCCCGCCCGGCTGACCCCGGAGGAGGTCACCTGGCAGGTGTTCCTCACCCTCGGCGCCGGCTACGAGCCGAGCACGAACCTCGTCTCCAACGCGCTCTCCCGGATCCTCGGCAACCCGGTCTACTACTCCACGCTCACCAGCGGCGCCCGCCCGGTCATGGACGCGGTGATCGAGGTGCTGCACCACGAGACCCCACTGGCCAACTACGGCATCTACTACGCCCGCAGGCCGGTCTCCTTCCACGGTGCGTGGGTGCGGCCCGCGATCCCGGTGGTGGTCTCCTTCGGCGCGGTCGGCCTGTTCGCCGAACGGGAGGTCACCGGCGGCCGGCACGCGGCGGACGCCTCGCACCTGTCCTGGGGTGCCGGCCCGCATGCCTGTCCGGTCCGGCACCACGCGCTGCTCATCGCGACCGAGGCGATCGAACAGCTGACCCTCTGGCTGCCCGACCTCGACCCGGCCTTGCCCCGCGACAAGCTCAGCTGGCGGCCCGGCCCGTTCCACCGCTCGCTGACCTCGCTGCCCGTCCGGTTCAGTCCCCGCTCCCCCGACCAGCCTGGAGAGTCGCCGTGACCGTCACCGACCGCATCGCTCTCGACCCGTTCGGCTCCGACATCCGGGCGGAAAGCGCGCGGCTGCGCGCCCTCGGCCCCGTCGTGCCGGTCGAACTGCCCGGCGGCATACCCGCCTGGGCCCCCACCGGCTACGACGTCCTGAAGCAGCTCATCCTCGATCCCCGGGTCAGCAAGGATCCGCGCAAGCACTGGCGGCTCTGGCCGGAGATCGGCGAACACCCCTCCTGGGGCTGGGTGGTGAGCTGGATCGGCGTCGTGAACATGCTCTCCGCGTACGGCCCCGACCACACCCGGCTGCGCAAGCTGGTGGCGCCGAGCTTCACGCACCGCCGTACCGAGGCGATGCGGCCGCGTGTCACGGCGATCGCCGCGGAACTGCTCGACGGCGTGGCGGCCGCGGGTGCCGACGGCTCGGTGGTGGACCTGCGGGCCGGTCTCGCACAGCCGCTGCCCATGCGGATGATCTGCGAACTCTTCGGCGTGCCGGACGAGATGCGGGACGACACCGGCGCGCTGATCGCGGCCATCATGGACACCTCCGACCCCACCCCCGAGCACGCCGCGTTCGTGCAGGAGCGGATCGGCACGGTCCTCGGCGGGCTGATCGCGCACAAGGTGGAGCACCCGGGCGACGACATGACCACGGAGCTGATCCGGGTCCGCGACGAGGACGGCGACCGGCTCGGCGACGAGGAACTGCTGTACACGCTGCTGCTGGTGATCGGCGCCGGGTTCGAGACCACGGTCAACCTGATCGGCAACGCGGCCGTGGCGCTGCTGACGGATCCGGCGCAGCTGGCGGCGGTGCGCGCCGGGAAGGCCGGCTGGGACGCGGTGATCGACGAGACACTGCGGGTGCATCCGTCCATCGCCTCGCTGCCGCTGCGGTTCGCGGTGAGCGACCTGAAGGTCGGGGGCGTCACCGTTCCGGCCGGGGACGCGATCATCACGACGTACGCGGCGGCCGGCGTGGACCCGGCCCACTACGGGCCGGACGCGGCCGTGTTCGACGCGGGCCGGGGCCGTGACGACCACCTGGCGTTCGGGATCGGCGTGCACCGCTGCATCGGTGCGCCGCTGGCCCGGGCGGAGGCACTGGCCGCGCTGCCCGCACTGTTCGAGCGGTTCCCGGGGCTGCGGCTGGCGGTCGGGGCGGACGAGCTGCGACAGGTGCCGTCGTTCATCGCGTGCGGCTGGCAGAAGATCCCGGTACGTCTGCAGGCGTGAACCGGCGCGGTGGGGGCAGCGCAACGGGGACGGCGGGGGCCTCGACCGGTCCCCCGTTCCGGTCGTGCCCCCGCGCACCGTGAACATACGTCCGGCTCCGGCCGTTGGGTATCGCGCCGATGCCCGTTCGTGCCCGCTGAGGGCTCACCCGTGCACAGGTGAGTCCGGTTGGCCCGGATTCGCCCGCAGCAGGACGGGGGCGGCGAGGTCCCCGAGGGCGAGGTGGGCCAGCACCACCTCGTACAGGTCGGTGCCGGCGGTCAGCAGCTGGCGCTCCAGGACGGGTTCGGCGCCCCGGACGTGTTCGCGGACGGTCTGGGCGTGCACGCCCAGGTCCTGGGCGGCGCGTTCGGCGTTGCCGCCGGCGGCGATCCAGGCGCGCAGGGTGCCGCGCAGGTCGCGGCCGTCCCGGACCAGGCGGTCCAGCAGGTCGCGCGCCCAGGCGCGCAGCCCCGGACCGGCCAGCAGGTCGCCGAGGCGGACGCCGGATTGCGCCGGCACCGTGGCGGCGAGTTCCTCCGTCAGGGCCGCCTGGGTGTTCAGGGCCAGGTGGGCGGTGGCCCGCACGGTGAGGTCGGAGAAGTCCGCGCCCAGCAGCGCCTCGACCCGGTCCATGCGGGCGCGCACGGTGTTGCGGCTGACGCCGAGCACCTTGGCCGCGCTGACGGCGGTGAACTCCAGGCCGAGACGGGTGGTCGCGAGGAGTTCCGCGCGGGTGTGGTGGGGCAGGGTGTCCAGCGGCCGCAGCACGGCGGCGGACCAGGCGTGCAGCGCGCCCGGGTCCATCAGCCGCTCCGGGTGGGTGCGTTCCGCGTAGACGGCGGCCTGGCCGGGGCGGAAACGGGCGACGGCGAGCGCGCTGACGGCCTGGCCGTAGGCGGTGGCCGTCTGGGCCAGGTTCTGCCGGACGCTGCCGCCGAGGAAGGTGCCGGGGCGGCCGCCGACGAGCGAGCGCAGCCGCTCCGCCGTGGCGGGCGCGGGACTGAGGACGATGACGTGGCCGTCCATCGCGGGGCAGCGCACGACGAGGGCCTGACCGCGGGTCACGACCACGCAGTCCTCGGCGAGGCCGTCGCGTTCCGCCGGGTGCCCCTCGACGATGTAGACGCAGGCGCTGTCGGTGTCGAGCAGTCCGGGCCACAGGCCGGCGGCGACCCGGCGGGCGGAGACGGTGTCCTCCACCATCAGGAGCTGCAGGATGGCCAGGCGCAGGTCGGCGGTGGCCCGCCTCAGCCGGTGCCCGGCGGCCGTCAGCTCCCGCTCGCGCAGCAGGAGTTCGACGACGCCGGCGGTGTGGGTGACGATCTCCGCGGCGCGCCGGTCGAAGGGGGTCGCGCGGGCCACGGCGAGCAGTGCGGGGGCGGCCGGACGGGGATCGGGGGCGCGGACCGCGACCAGCCGCAGGTGGCGGTCGCCCTCCTGGACGGCGGCGGCGGAGATCCGCCCGGCGGTCACGTCGGCCGCGACATCCGCGTCGAGGGGCACCGGGGTCCCGGCGAGCAGGGTGCCGTCGCCGTCCTGGAGGCAGACGGTCCCCTGCACGGCGCCGGCGAGCCAGGCGACGACCCGGCGCGGGTCGCGGGCGCCGGGACGCAGATGGTCGAGGAGCCGCTCGGCCCAGCCGTCGCCGTGCAGTGCCGGGTTCTGGGGGCCCTCACCTGCTCGGCCTGCCATCTCGCCCTGCCCCTCGTCCCTCGCGTCGGCCTCGGTCCACGGACGTTACCCGATGGCCGAAGCCCCGTCCCGACCAACGGGCACGGCTCCGTCGGCGGCCCTCGGGGGAAGGGCCGCCGACGGAGAAGCCTCACCCGGGGCCGGGGGGAGGGTCCCGGGGTGGCTGACTCCTCGGGTGCCCAGGAATCCACGGGGTATGCACACCGATTTCCGGCCCGCACGCATCCCGGTACGAGGGCAGCCCCCCGAAGGAACGCAGAGAACTGCGCAACCACCCACCACGCCGCCGCAGACGGCATGTCGCCGCCCCTCCGACCGAGCGCCCCCGAAGGGGCGCGGGGAACTGCGCGACCAGCCACGACGGCGGCGCAGACGGCGGACGGCCTCTCGCGGCACCTCCCGCGGAGCGCCCCGCCCGGCCGGAACTCGCCGTACGGCATAAGCTCGGCGGATGGCGAAGTACTTCGACGTGCACCCCGACAACCCGCAGCCGCGCAGCATCTCGCAGATCGCCGACGCGGTCCGCTCGGGGTCGCTCATCGCATATCCGACCGACTCCTGCTACGCGCTGGGCTGCCAGCTCGGCAGCCGCGACGGCATCGACCGGATCCGCACCATCCGGCATCTCGACGACCGTCACCACTTCACGCTGATGTGCCGGGACTTCGCGCAGCTCGGCCAGTTCGTGCGCGTGGACAACGACGTGTTCCGGGCCGTGAAGGCATCGACGCCCGGCAGCTACACCTTCATCCTCCCGGCGACCCGGGAGGTCCCCCGCAAGCTGCTGCACCCGAAGAAGAAGACCGTCGGCGTCCGCATCCCCGACCACGTGGTCACCCAGGCGCTGCTGGCGGAGATGGGCGAGCCGCTGCTGTCCAGCACCCTGCTGCTGCCGGACGAGGACGAGCCGCTGACCCAGGGCTGGGAGATCAAGGACCGGCTGGACCACCAGGTGGACGCGGTGGTCGACTCCGGGGAGTGCGGCACCGAGCCGACCACGGTCATCGACTTCTCCGGCGGCGAGGCGGAGATCGTGCGCCGGGGCGCGGGCGACACCTCCCGCTTCGAGTGAGCTCGACGATCCCCCGTCCGCGGCTCTCTCACCCTCGCGTGCCACGATGATCGTGACATGCCGCGCCGGGTGTCCCCCACCCCGACGCCGACTCCACAGAGAGGCACTTGCGCCATGACCGCCGTACAGGGATCCGACGTGGACATCACCACCGAGGACGGTGTCGCCGACGCCTACCTGGCCCACCCCGCCGACGGACTCCCCCACCCGGGTGTGCTCTTCTACCAGGACGCCTACGGCCTCCGCCCGCACCTGAAGTCGATGGCGGACCGGCTGGCCGGCGAGGGCTACACGGTGCTGGTCCCGAACGTCTTCTACCGCCACGGCCGCACGCCGATCGGGGAGCTGCCGGAGTTCATCGACCCCTCCGTGGACCCGACGATCTGGCAGCGGATCATGCCGGTCATGCAGTCGTTGACGCCCGAGGGAGTCAAGCGGGACGCCGACGCCTACCTGGACTGGCTGGCCGACAGCCCGCTGGTGACCGACGGACCGGTCGGCATCACCGGTTACTGCATGGGCGCCAGGCTGGCCGTGGGGACCGCCGCCGTCTTCCCGGAGCGGATCGCCGCGGCGGCCGGCTTCCACGGCGGCCGACTGGTCACCGACGCCCCGGACAGCCCGCACCTGACGGTCGGTCCCATCACCGCCGAGCTGTACTTCGGCTTCGCCGACCAGGACCAGTCGATGACCGAGGAGCAGATCCGCACCTTCCAGGAGGCGCTCGACGCCGCCGGGGTCCGCAACACCGTCGAGATCTACCGGGGCGCGGAGCACGGCTACACCCAGGCCGACACCCCGGCGTACTCCGCCGAGGCCGCCGAGCGGCACTGGGACGCGCTGCTCGGCCTGCTGAAGCGCACCTTCTGATCCGACCGACTCACCCGGTTCCGGGGGCCCGTCGACCGACGGGCCCCCGATTTCGTCCATGTTGTTGACATGGACCCGACCGCCCGCCAACCTGAGAGCGCTCTCAGAACTGGTCCGGACCAATTTCCGGGCCAACCCCGACCCCACACGGAGGTGGAGAGTGCGCACAGGACTCGTACGCCGGGCGCTGCCGCTCACGGCCGCGGCGGCACTGATCGGCGGGGTGCTCACCCTGGGCACGCCCGCACCGGCCGGGGCGGCCGTGCCGGACACCGTCCCGCTGAAGATCACCAACAACTCCGGCCGCGGCGACCAGGTCTACGTCTACGACCTCGGCACCCAGCTCTCCTCGGGACAGCAGGGCTGGGCCGACGCGAACGGCACCTTCCACGCCTGGCCGGCCGGCGGCAACCCGCCGACCCCGGCGCCGGACGCCTCGATCACGGGCCCGGCGGCGGGCCAGTCGAAGACGATCCGGATCCCGAAGTTCTCCGGCCGGATCTACTTCTCCTACGGCCAGAAGCTCGACTTCAGGCTGACCACCGGCGGTCTGGTGCAGCCCGCGGTGCAGAACCCGACCGACCCCAACCGGAACATCCTCTTCAACTGGTCCGAGTACACGCTGAACGACTCGGGTCTGTGGATCAACAGCACCCAGGTGGACATGTTCTCGGTGCCGTACGCGGTCGGGGTGCAGCGCGCCGACGGCAGCACGGCGAGCACCGGACACCTCAAGTCGGGCGGCTACAACGGGTTCTTCAGCGCCCTGCGCGGTCAGTCGGGCGGCTGGGCCAACCTGGTGCAGACCCGCTCCGACGGCACCGTGCTCCGCGCGCTCTCCCCGCTCTACGGCGTGGAGACGGGGGCGCTCGCCTCGACCGTCATGGACGACTACGTCAACCGGGTCTGGTCGAAGTACGCGACGTCGACCCTGACCGTCACGCCGTTCGCCGACCAGCCGAACACCAAGTACTACGGCCGGGTCTCGGGGAACGTCATGAACTTCACCAACTCGGCCGGTGCGGTGGTGACGAGCTTCCAGAAGCCCGACGCGAACAGCATCTTCGGCTGCCACAACCTGCTCGACGCGCCGAACGACCTGGTGCGCGGGCCGATCTCGCGCACCCTCTGCGCGGGCTTCAACCGGTCGACGCTGCTGACGAGTTCGAACCAGCCGGACACCAGCCCGGCCGACTTCTACAAGGACTCGGTGACCAACCACTACGCGCGCGCCGTCCACGCCCAGATGGCCGACGGCAAGGCGTACGCCTTCGCCTTCGACGACGTCGGCAACCAGGAGTCCCTGGTCAACGACGGCAGCCCGCAGCAGGCGTACCTCACGCTTGACCCGCTGAGCTGACCCGCGCGAGTGTCCCGCACCCGGCTCGCGGGTGCGGGACACTCGGCTGCCGTGCGTCAGCCGGTCGTGACGGCGGTGTCGTCGACGACGAAGCTGGTCTGGAGCGAGGAGTCCTCGACACCGCTGAACTTCAGGGTGACGGTCGAGCCCGCGTACGACCCGAGGCTGAAGGACTTCTGCACGTACCCGGAGGCCGCGTTGAGGTTGGAGTACGTGGCCAGGGTGGTCGAACCGGCAGTGACCGTCAGCTTGTCGTACTGGGTGCTGCTGGTGGTCTCGGCCGTGTCGATGTGCAGGTAGAAGGTGAACGTGGTCGCGGTGCAGCCGGACGGGATCGTCACCGACTGGGACAGCGTGTCGGTGTGGGTCGATCCGTAGCCGTCGAGCCAGGCCTTGTAGGAACCGGTACGGGCCGCCTCGCCGCTGTCGGTGGTGATGACCCCGCTGGTCGCGGTCCAGGTGGTGTTGCCCGACTCGAAGCCGGGGTTGCCGAGCAGCTGGGACGAGGAGCAGGTGCCCCCGCCGCCGCTGGAACTGACGGTCCAGGTGAAGGAGGCCGTGCCGGTGGCGCCCGTCGAGTCGGTCACCGTGACGGTGGTGCTGTAGGTGCCGGCCGTCGTGGGTGTGCCGGTGATGGCGCCGGTCGAGCTGTTGATCGACAGGCCGGTCGGCAGGCCGGTCGCCGCGTAGCTCAGTGAGCCGCTGTTGGTACTGCTCGCCGATATCTGCAGGCTCACCGCGGTGCCGACGGTCGAGGACTGGCTGCCGGGGTTGGTGACCGTGACGCCCGAGGTGGGCACGGTGATGTGGCTGCCGACGTTGATGCCGGCGAACGCGTTGCCGACGCCCGCGTACTGGGTGGAGCTGGTGCCGTAGAGCGCCGCGGCCGCGTTCAGGGCGGCGGTGCGGGCTGCGGAGTAGTTGGTGCTCGACGTCATGTACGTCGTCAGCGCCTTGTACCAGATCTGCAGCGCCGCGGCCCGGCCGATGCCGGCGACGGCGACGCCGTCGGAGGTCGGGCTGTTGTAGGTGACGCCGTTGATGGTCTTGCTGCCGCTGCCCTCGGACAGCAGGTAGAACATGTGGTTCGCCGGACCCGAGGAGTAGTGCACGTCCAGGTTGCCGACCCCGGAGTACCAGCTGTCGGCGGACGAACCGTCCTTGCTCGGCTTGTCCATGTACCGCAGCGGGGTGCCGTCGCCGTTGATGTCGATCTTCTCGCCGATGAGGTAGTCGCCGACGTCGGAGGAGTTGTTGGCGTAGAACTCCACACCGGTGCCGAAGATGTCCGAGGTCGCCTCGTTCAACCCGCCGGACTCGCCGGTGTAGTTGAGCCCGGCCGTGTTCGAGGTGACGCCGTGGCTCATCTCGTGGCCGGCCACGTCGAGCGAGGTCAGCGCGTGGGTACCGCCGGAACCGTCGCCGTAGGTCATGCAGAAGCAGGAGTCGTCCCAGAAGGCGTTGACGTAGCTGCTGCTGTAGTGGACCCGGGAGTAGGCCGCGACACCGTCGTTCTTGATGCCGCTGCGCCCGAAGGTGTTCTTGTAGAAGTCCCAGGTCATCTGGGCCCCGTAGGCCGCGTCGGCGCCGGCGGTCTGGGTGTTGGAGCCGGATCCGGTGCCCCAGACGTCGTCGGAGTCCGTCATCAGGGTGCCGGTGCCCGACGTGCCGTTGTTGAGGTTGTACGTCTTGTGGCCGCCGCGCGTGGTGTCGTACAGCTGGTACGTCGAACCCGACAGCGTGGTGTTGAGCGTCACCGTGCCGCTGTACTGGGTGTTGCCGGTGCCGGTCTGGACGGCCTGGTAGCGGTAGAGCTCCTTGCCGGTGGTGGCGTCCGTGACGACGTGCAGCTTGCTGGGCGTGCCGTCGTCCTGGAAGCCGCCGACCACGGTCTCCCAGGCGAGCTTCGGGGTGCCGCTGCCGGCCCAGATCACCTTGCGGGCGCTGTCGGCGACGGGCTTCTGGGCGTCGAGGGCCTTGGCCGTCTTGAGGGCCTTGGTCTGGGCGGCGGACTTGCTGTAGGCCGCGCTGACCGTGGGCACCGCGACGGTGTGCCTGTTGTTGTTGAAGGTCGTGCTCACGGTGCCGGCCGCGAGGGAGGCGGGCGGGGTGTGCACGACCAGGTCGCCGCCGAGGACCGGCAGACCGTCGTAGGTGCGCTCGTAACGGGTGTGCACGGTGCCGTCGTTGTCCTTGACGACGTCCTTGACGACCAGTTTCTCCTTGGCGCCGAGACCGATGGTGCGGGCGGTCGCGGCGGTCTTCTGCTGGGCGCTCCTGAGCAGCGCGCTGTGCTGGGCGGGGGTGAGCTTGGCCTCCACGCCGCCGGTGCGCAAGGGGCTGGGGTGGGGGGCGGCGGGCTTGGCGTTCGCCGGGACCGACTGGATGCCGACGGCGAGGAAGGCCGCGGTGGAGACCAGGGCGGCTCCTACCGTGGCCCGTCTGTGGGGAAGACGTCTCACTCGTACTCCTCCTGCTGCGGCCGCCGGGTCGCGGCCGGTGACAGACCGGGCAGACGGGGATGTGCTGTCCGGGAAGAGCTGAGCTGTGCGGGAACCGGGATCCGGGGACCGGGGTGCGTGGTCCGTGATCCGTGGACACGCCGGGGAGAGAGCGTGTGCTGAGCGAGGATTCCAGAATTGACCCGCACATGTCAGCACCACGCGGGCGTTCGAGGGTTTTCCCTATGCACGGCGGGGCGGCCGGGACGGAACGGCGCTCACGGGGACGGCGGACGCACCATGAACACGTCGACCCGGTCCTCGGTCTCGACCACGAACCCATGGCGCTCGTACAGTCGCCGGGCCGCGCCGCCCTGCAGCACGTTCAGCCGGACGGGGACGCCGTCGCGGTCGCACCGCTCCAGCAGCGCGCGCAGCACGGCCGAGCCGATGCCCCGGCCCTGCGCGTGCGGAGCCAGATAGAAGTGCTCCAGCCACCGGGCATCACCGGCCGGCCGCAGCGCCACACAGCCGGCGAAGGCGCCGCGCACCTCGATCACCCAGGTGTGGGCCGCACCGAACCCGTCCCGCAGCCGCTGCCTGACCCGCCGCTCGTCGTACCGCCCGAGCCGCTCCAGGTCGCCCCGCATGACGACGGCACGCAGTTCGGCCACCGCCTCGACGTCCGCGTCCGACGCCGGCCGCATCGTCCAGTCCCCCATCGTGGACACGCTATCCGACGCGGCCGGCGGACCGTCGACGCGCACGCCCGGCTTCGAGCACCAGCCCGAGCCAGGCCAGGCCGACCGATTTATCCTGGTTCAGGACGAACGGGACCGTCGGCAGCTCCCACCGCACGGAAGGGGCGCACGCATGCGGGTCTTCATCGTCGGCACGGGCAACATGGCGGGCGGTATCGCCACCCGGACCCTGGCGGGCGGGCACACGGTCCGGCTGGTCGGAACGGACCCGGCCAAGGCCATGACACTCGCCGACGCCCTGGCCGAGCGGACGCCGGGGGCTGACGTGGCGCCCGCGGTGCCGGACGCGGTCGGGTCGGCGGACGTGGTGGTGCTGGCCGTGCCGTTCGACGCGGCGAAGGAGGTCGTGACCGAGTACGGGGACCGGCTCGCCGGGAAGACCGTCGTCGACATCTCCAATCCCGTGGACTTCTCGACCTTCGACTCGCTGACGGTGCCCGCGGACAGCTCCGGCGCCCAGCAGCTGGCCGAGGCCGCGGCGCCGGGCACGCATCTGGTGAAGGCCTTCAACACCACGTTCGCGGGCTCGCTGGTCGCGGGCGAGGTCGGCGGGCTGCCGCTGGACGTGTTCATCGCCGGCGACGACGCGGCGGCCCGCGACCAGGTGGCCGAGCTGGTCGCCTCCGGCGGGCTCAATCCGGTGGTCGTCGGCGGGCTGCGGCACGCCCGGGAGCTGGAGGGCATCCAGCTGCTGCACATGGCCCTGCAGACCCGGCCCGGGGGGCACGGCTGGATGAGCGCGATCAAGATCGTCGCACCCTGAGCTCCCCGGGCCCGCCCGCGCCGCGGCCGGTCGACGGCGGCTTCGGCCCCTGCTTCCCCAGAGGCAGCCGAAGTCCCGGTGACTGCCCCGGCCAACGCCCCCGGCGCGTAGTACCGTCCCCCACAACAGACGTGGCTCTGGGGGGAGTTGCACACATGCAGGGCCCGCCCGCATCGGGCGGCAACGGCCGGTTCAGCACCCCCGACCACCCGGACCGCAGTCCCCCTACGGCGCCCACTCGAACCCCTACGAGTGGTGACCGGGTCCGGCCCGAACCCCCGTCCCGCGGCCATCCGTTGATCGTTGTACGGTTCCCGCGTGTCTGACTCCTCACGCGATACCGCAGAAGGCGCCGGCTGGGGCGAGACCGAGCGCGGCGCCTACCGCCAACTTATGCCCGACCATGGCGAGAAGCTGTTCTGGTTCAACCCGAGGACCATGTGGGCCGCCCGCAACGGTGTGCTGGCCTCCTGGTTCGGCGACCCGACCGGCCGTACCCGCAGCCGTTGGGTGGCGCAACGGGCGGCTGCCGGGGCGCCCGCCGACAAGCTGATCCGGCGTCATGAGGCGGACCGGTTCTCGTTCATGGTGATCGGTGACACCGGTGAGGGCGACGACTCCCAGTACGCCGTCGTGCCGGGGTTCCTGCAGGCGAGTCAGGACACCGACTTCGCGGTGATCGCGAGCGACGTGATCTATCCGGTCGGCGCCACCGACGACTACGGCACCAAGTTCTTCCGCCCGTACCGGGACTATCCGGCCCCGATCTACGCCATACCGGGCAACCACGACTGGTACGAGGACCTCGGCGCGTTCATGCGCGTCTTCTGCGACGACACCCCGGCGCTGCCGGCCGAACCGGGGCCTCGCCCGCTCACCCGCGCCTGGTGGCGCGCCCTGCTGTGGCACCGTCCGCGTCCGGCGGACGAACAACTCCTGGCCGACGCCAGGAAGTTGCGCGGGCGGCAGGAACAGACGGCCGTGCAGCCGGGGCCGTACTGGGCGATCGACGCCGGGCCGGTCCGCATCGTCGGGATCGACACCGGCCTGCTCGGCACCATCGACGCCGAACAGGGCGCCTGGCTGCGGGAGGTGTCCCGGGGGCCGCGTCCGAAGATCCTCGTCACCGGCTCCCCGCTGTACGTGGACGGCGAGCACCACCCGTGCGCGATCGAGGGCGGCGGCACGGTCGACGACATCGTCCGCGACCCGGCCCACCACTACGTGGCCGCGATCGGCGGCGACATCCACAACTACCAGCGCTACCCCGTCGACGTGGCCGGGCGCACCATCCAGTACGTGGTCGCGGGCGGCGGCGGCGCCTTCATGCACGCCACCCACACCATCCCCCCGGTGTCGGTCGCGAACGTCACCGAGGACGACTTCCGCTGCTACCCGCTGCGCGGCGACTCGCTCGCGTTCTACAGCCGGCTGTACGGCCGCCGGCTGCGGCTGCGCCGCTTCTTCACGCTCACCGAGGCGGAGGCGACGGCCGTGATCACCGAGCGGCTCGGCATCAGGCCCGGCCGTACGCCCGCCGAGGACACCCGGGTCACCCGCCGCGCCCGCCTGGTCGCGACCCTGCTGGGCGCCGGCAGCCGCCCGGACCGCGGGCCGCGCTTCCGGCTGCCCGTGAAGAAGATCTACACCCAGCTGTTCTCCCCCGGCTCGGCCACCTACAGCCCGCCCTTCTTCAAGTGCTTCCTGCGCCTCGACGTCAGCCCGGACGCGGTACGGCTGCGCTGTTTCGCCGCCACCGGGAACCGCCCGCAGGAGCTGGACCCGCCGGTCGAGGACGAGGTCACCATCCCACTGCGCTGATCCGAAGCTGATCACACTCCCGCAATGTTCAGGTGCCACAATCGGGGCAGAACTGACGTACGACCGCTGGAGGACCCGTGCCGTCCACCCCCCGTCCCCTGCGCAGACTGGGCTTCCTCACCATCGGCCTGTTCGACGGCGCGGATCCGGGCCGCGGGCACGAGTCCACGCTGGAGATCATCGAGCTGGGCGAGCGGCTGGGCTTCGACAGCGCCTGGGTGCGTCACCGGCACCTCCAGTACGGCATCTCGTCGCCGGTCGCCGTGCTCGCGGCGGCCTCGCAGCGCACCAGCCGCATCGAGCTGGGCACCGCGGTGATCCCGCTGGGCTGGGAGAACCCGCTGCGGCTCGCCGAGGACCTGGCGACCGTCGACCTCCTGTCCGGCGGCCGCCTGAACCCCGGGGTGAGCGTCGGCCCGCCCATGCACTACGAGCAGGTCAGGGAGGCCCTCTACCCGGGCACGGCCGACGTCGAGGACTTCAGCTACGAGCGGGTGCGACGGCTGCTGGACTTCGTCCGGGGCAAGCCGGCCACCGACTTCAGCGGGGTGGAGGGCTTCGAGGTGTTCTCCGACGTCGTCCAGCCGCACTCCGCGGGCCTCGGGCGGCGGCTCTGGTACGGCGGCGGCAGTCTCGGTTCGGCGCGCTGGGCGGGCGAGCACGGCATGAACTTCCTGACCAGCAGTGTCGTACGGGCCGGGGAAGAGGCGGACGCGTACGACTTCGCCGGGATCCAGCTCTCGCACATCCGCGAGTTCCGCGCCCGTCACCCGGACGGCGAGGCGGCCCGGGTCTCCCAGGGCCTGGTCGTCATCCCCACCGACTCCGCGACGCCCGGGCAGCGCGCCAAGTACGAGGCGTACGCGGCCAAGCGGCTGCCCCGCACCTCGGCCCCGCAGGGTCCCGGCCGGCTGCTCTTCGCGCCGGACATCGTCGGCACCTCGGCGGAGATCGTCGAACAGCTGCACGCACACGCCGCCTTCCGCGAGGTCGACGAGGTGGCCTTCGCCCTGCCGTTCACCTTCGAGCACGAGGACTACGTGCAGATACTCACGGACATGGCGACCCGTCTGGGGCCGGCGCTCGGCTGGCGCCCGGCGGCAGCGGCCTGAGTCACCAGCGGCGCACCTCCGTGCCGGTCACCGGCTCCGACGGCTTGCCGTCCACCCCGACCGGCACCTCGCCGTGCAGCATCACCCGGTGCATGACGCGGGGGAAGCCGAGGTGGGCGTTGTCGCTGGGCGCGAGGTGGATGGTGGCCCTGTTGTCCCAGAAGGCGACGCTGCCGGGCTCCCAGCGGAAGCGGACCGTGTACTCGGGCCGTACGGCCTGTTCGAGCAGCATCTCCAGCAGAGCGGCGCTCTCCGGGCGGGAGACGTCGGCGATCTGCTCGACGTAGTAGCCGTTGACGTACAGCACCCGCTCCCCGGTCTCCGGGTGGACGCGGACCAGCGGGTGCACCGAGGCCACCTGGTGGTCGAGGAGGTGGCGCAGGTAGGAGTCGTCGCCGGGGCGGGGCTGGTAGCCGACGCCGAGGCGGTGCTCGGCGCGCAGGCCGTCGACGAAGGCGCGCACGGGCGCGGAGAGGCCGGCGTAGGCGGCGGCCAGGTTGGCCCAGGTGGTGTCGCCGCCGTACGGCGGTACGGTCTCGGCGCGCAGGATGGTCGCGGCGGGCGGGTCGATCCGTGCCCCGTGGTCGCAGTGCCAGCCGCGCAGCAGGGTGTGCCGACGCCGCTGCAGCCACTCCTCGTGCTCCATCCCGAACCGGCCGCCGAGCTCCAGGCGGTCGGCGGTGGTCTCCACCTCGGGGAACCCGGCCGGCGATGCGCTGCCGCGCCTGCCGAGCACGACCGGTTCGCCGAAACGGCGGGCGAAGGCGACGTGCCCGGCGTGGTCGAGCCGCTGGTCCCGGAAGAAGACGACCTTCCAGCGCAGCACGGCCTCGCGGATCGCCGCGACGACGGCGTCGTCGAGGTCCTGAGCGAGGTCGACCCCGGTGATCTCGGCGCCGATGTGCCCGGCAGCGGGCCTCACCTCGGCCGCATGGTTCCTCGTACGGCTTCCCGTCGTCATGTGCGCTCCGCTGGTCGTCGGTACCGGCCTCTGGAGAGGTACCCCGGGTCGGGACGCGGTGATGCACCCGGCGCTCCTGCATCCGGAGGCACGCGGGTGGCGATCGAACGGATGACCACAGACGATGATCACGAAATCACTGAAGGCAGGCCCCTCGGTCTGCTGTGGTCCACGAAGGAGGCACCCGTGAAAACGGTTGACGCAGGTCGACGCCGACCGGTGAGGCCGCTTACCGTCGGCATGGGGCTTCACAGCCTGCCGCGTCAGCGGGTGGCCGCATGAGCCTTCGCAAAAACTCGCGCGACGTCTCACGCCAGCGGGCGCAACTAGCGCTGGAACGGAAGAATCCATCACGCGTGTCCTTGATCGTGATCACGGTGGTCCTGCTGCTAACGGCCGCGGCGCTGGGCAATTTCGGCGCCAGGGACCTGCTCAGCGCTCTTACCTTTCCCGGTCGCCTCACCGGTGCCGTACTCATCGTGGTCGCAGCCACCGCACTGTTGGGCGTCGGCGCACTGATGGATCACTGGCTGCGGCACACCTGCGACCATTCTGGACTTATCGCACTATTTGCCACTTTCGTGACTTTCCTTGCCAACTCACTTCTGTTCGTCGAGTTGCTGAGGGACGCCGATGCGATCAGATACAAGGTACTGTTCGGCGCCCTCACGGCAGGTTCAGCGTGGGCAGTATTTGCCGTGGGGCGGACATTGAAGGTGATTCCCACTCCGAAGCGAGTGGCGACAGCACTGCTCGCCACCACCGTCATCGCGTTGGCAAATTTCGGCTACCAGAACCTCTATCTGCCGTCCCAGCGCGAGATCAAGCCCATCATCAAGCTGACCATGGACGATCCCGTGCCGAGCAAGGATCACAAGGCTTTCTCCGTTCCGGTCAACATCACCCTTGAGAACCACAGCGATGTGAGTTTCGACGTGCTCGGCACCGAATTGCACGCCATGGCGCAGAAGGTGTCACTGAGCCAGGAGGACCGACTCCGTCGCCAGTGGCGAATCGACGCCGAGAAATGGACCTCATTCGAGCGAACGGATCCGCTGTCACGCAGAGAGGTACATCAGCCGGGCCAGTTGGTGGAGGCCCAACCGTGGATGCGCTACGGAGATCAGATCGGCGCGAACGACGTCCTCACGGCCCGGGTGGTTGTGCAACTACCTATGGACACACCCTACGATCAGGTCGCGTTCTATGCCAGCGCCCACCTCACGCGCAAGGATCGTGTGTCCCTTGATCATCTCGTTCACATGGGTTACAGCTGGAGCGGCAACCAAGTGCCCCAATGGGTGAAGGGAAAAAAGGGTTACGACTCCATCATGTACGAGAGCAGGATTCACGAGAACAACGCGATCGACAGGGAAACGAGAGACCCTCGGTACATTGATGTCTTTTGGCAGTTCGGCACGCACGGCGCAAACATCCTGGAGAGTATCAGCGTCAACCACGGCAAGTTGGAGTCAGGTGAAGAGGGGCAGAACCGGTACGGCATCCGCATCATTGAGGCAGGTCCGGTCGAACGGACCCTCTGGGACATCAAGGGCCGATAATGACCGGCACGGCGGCCCCAGGTTCCGCAAAACGCCCTTCCCCCAGCCTCTCCAGCCACACCACCACCGCGAGCGAGGAGTTCACCCGGTCCCAGGCGTACGAGTCGCCCATCCCCCACTGGGCCTCCCGCACCGCGCGGCACAGCAGGTCGATGTCGAACATCTCCGCGGTGAGGGGGTGCCGCGCGGAGCGGCAGCGGTCGACGAGTTCGTCTCCGTGTGCCCGTAGTCCGCGGACGTAGAGGTCGTTGAAGGGGATCTTGGCCGTTCGGCCGTGTATCCGGGGCGGCAGCAGATCCGCCATGGCCTCGCGCAGCACCGCCTTCGACCGGCCCCCTCGCATGGCGGCCTCGGCGGGGAGACGCCGCATCGTCGCGATCACCTCCGGGTCGAGGAAAGGGTGCGAGAGGAAGAACCCGTTCCGCCGTGCGTGGCGCCAGGACAACGGGTCGGGTGCGGCAAGGTAGTTGGCCGCGTCGTAGAGCGACTGCTCCGGCCTGCGCCCGAAGGCGAAGCGGCTCTCGGCGATGCTGGCCGCCCGGTAGCCGTGAGCCCGCGCGAATCCGGGGCGCAGCCAGGGCGGCCGAGTGAAGTTGCCGAGTCCCCCGAGCACTGTTCCGCGACAAACGAGCCTCGCGAACCGTTCGATCGCCAGCGGAAGCGCCGGGCGCACCACGTGGGTGCCGAAGATCTCACGGATTCCCCGTTCACTGGCTGCGGCATGGGCACGTGCCTGCCCGGTCAGCTCCCGGAGCCTTCCGGAGCGGGCCAGCCGGTGCAGGTGCAGCGGGTTGGAGTCGACGACCGGATCGGCTCCGCAACCGGTGAGCAGGATGTCGCAGCCCTGCTCCGCCGCAACGGCATGCAGCCTGCTCCAGAACGGGGCGCGGAAGGCGTGGGCGTGCGGCTCGTCCGAGTCTCCCGCGTGGTACTCGAAGTCGTCGAAGTCGGCCACGTCGTCGGCATCGACGATCACCGGACGGGCCGCGGGTGCAAGCCGGCGGACCGCGTCGACGGCCTCTTCGAGGTAGGGCCGCTCCCCGGCCAGTTCTCCCCCGCCGAAGCGCCCGGCGAGCAGGATCAGTTCCGCGTCGGGGTCCTCGCCTTCGGCGAGCAGACGCGCCGCGAGCAACGCGACGCTGGTGGAGTCGGTGCCGCCGGAGACGTGGCACGCGGTCGTCCTGCCGAGGCGGCGCGCGACCGACTGCTCCAGGGCTCGGCGCAGATCCTGCCCGGCCGCGCCGGGATCGGGCCGGTCTGCGGGCGGTGCCGCCGGCAGGCCGGCCCGACGGGCCCGCAGCACCGTCCGGCCGCGCAGCCGCCCGGTGACCGAAAGCTCCACCACCTCGCCGCCGAGCACCCGGTACACCCCGGCGAACGGGGTCAGCCGCGTATGCGGCTGGGCCATGTTCCCGGTCAGGTAGCGGCAGAAGTAACGGCGTTCCAGCTCGGCGGCGCGACCCAGGCCGCGCGCCGAGGTGCTCACGGCGCTCACCCGGCCGCCGGACTCCCGGAAGAACAGCGGGATGCGCGCCTGCGCGTCCCGCATCAGCAGCACGCGGTCCCGGTACATGAGAACGGCCGCGAAGTCACCGGTCGGCAGCGGCGGTTCGGCTCCGGGACGGTCGAAGGCGTCGAGGAGGGCACGAGCACCTGCCAGGCGGTCCTGGACCGAGCCGACCCAGCCGACGACCGCCGCGGTGCCGGCCGGTGCGGTGACCGTCGTCACCAGCCCCTGACGCACCATGGCCTCGGCGGTCCAGAGGCTCGCCGCGTCCCCGGACCATTCGAGTCGGAGCGCCTCCATCTCAGTGGTTTCCGCAGCCGATCGAGAGTACCGGCGTGAAGACGTGCCCTCGCGGGTCGGCGGCGGGAACGCACAGCCCGGCCGCCGACGTCCAGGCGTGCAGGGCGAACGGGTGCTCCCGCACGCCGACGTGCAGCGTGGCCTCGAAGCCGCACCGCCGCAGGAGGACGAACGCCGTCACGGCCTCGGCCTTGCAGTCGTCGCCGACGAACCAGCTGCCACGGCTGTGCGATTCGACCACTCGTTTCAGCCTTGCCACGTCCTGTGCGGAAGGGACGTCCGCACGGGCGTAGCCGGGGGCAGCCAACGGCAGCAGCCGGAGGACCCGTCCGAAGCCCAGCGTGCGGATCAGCAGGAACACGCCACGCAGCCACATGCCGATCTGGCCGTCGGTATAGGCCCTTCGGCGCGCCGGCGCGCATCCGGCACGGACGAGACCGGTGACGAGTTCCGCGCGTTCTTCGGCGTTGCCGTCGGCGAACGTCTGCACATCGGCCGTCGGCATGCCGAGAAAACGCGTCCGTCTCCAGTCTGCGATGAGGGCACCGCCGGACAGTCTGGTGACGCGGCAGTGCGGTGAAAGGATGCGCGTCATGGCCGCGAGGGCATCGGTGTCCTGTTCCACCGCGCCTCCTCCCGTGCTCACAGGTGCGGGCGCGTCAGGACTGGTATCCGTGACCGTCGTAGTCGCCGCCGCTGAACCCCCGGATCAGACGGCCGTTCCCGAGCAGGACAAGGCCGTGCGGCATACGGCGCCGCAGGAATCGGATCAACATCGCCTACCTCCAGAGCCAGGTGGCAACGATCATGTCCAGGCTACTCCGCCCCGGGCGCCTCGCAACCGTGGCGCCCGGTGTCCCACGCCGTCCGTCCCACTTGATCGCTGCCCGCCATGTCCCGAGGGTGGAGGGCACGGCGTCTCCGACTTCACCGAGGAGCACCTCACCCGGCTGGAGTAGGAGAAGGCGACCCGGACCGCCGCGAGGAGTTCTGAACGGGCCGCCGGGTACTCGGGGCGCAGGTCCGAGGGAAGGAGCCGTGGTGGGTGACAGCGACGACCGGTTGCGCAGGTACCGTGACAAGCGTGACTTCCTGCGGACCGGGGAGCCGTCGGGGCAGGCGGCGGGGGCCGGTGACCGGCTCCGGTTCGTGGTGCAGATCCATGACGCGCGACGGATGCACTTCGACTTCCGGCTGCAGGTCGGCGGCGTCCTGAAGTCCTGGTCGGTCCCGAAGGGCCCGTCCGCCGACCCCGGGGACAAGCGGCTGGCGGTGCCCACGGAGGACCATCCGCTGGAGTACGAGGACTTCGAGGGCGTGATCCCGAAGGGCGAGTACGGCGGTGGCACCGTGATCGTCTGGGACCACGGCTGGTACGAGCCGGTCAGTCACGACCGCAGGGGGCACCCGGTCGGCTTCGCGGAGTCGCTCGAGCGCGGGCACGCCACCTTCCGCCTGCACGGCTCCAAGCTGCACGGCGAGTACGCCCTGACCCGGTTCCGGGGCCGCGACGGCGAGGACGCCTGGCTGCTGGTGAAGAAGGGGGCCGGCCGCTCGGACGGCCACGGTACGCCCGACCCCCGGCGGGCCCGTTCGGTGCGCTCCGGCCGCACCCTCGCCCAGGTCGCGGCGGACGCCGGCGAGGGGTGACGGGCGGCAGCCGGCCGGATGGACTCCAACGTCCCCTCCGCGTACGCGGATTGAGCCGTTCCCCCTCCGCCCGGCCGCGCGGGGGCCTATGTTCACGAAGATACTCGATCTTCGGTTCAGGAGGCCCCCACACATGCGTACCGCGCTCCGTACCGCCATGGCCGGGGCGGTGGCCGCCGGCACTCTGCTGACCTGCGGCACCGCCCATGCCACCCCCGCGGGACCCGGCGTGACCGGCAGGGTGATCAGCCAGACCACCGTCGGCGACACGGACTACGTTCTGCGGGAGATCACCGTCCCGCCCGGCCAGACCACCGGCTGGCACTACCACGACGGCCCGGTCTACGGGTACGTCCGGCAGGGCACGTTGAGCCACTTCCACTCGGACTGCAAGGAGGACGGCGTCTACCGGCGGGGCGGCACCGTCTACGAGTCGGGCGGGCCGGGCGACGTGCACCTGGGCGCCAACCTCGGTCACACCGACCTGGTCCTCGACGTGCTGTACGTTCTGCCGCACGGCTCGCCGTACTCGGAGTCGGTACCGAACCCGGGCTGCGACTTCGAATAGCGGCGCCGAGCCGGTCACTCGCCGGCGACCGGCAACGGGCCTTCGGGCAGCGGCTGTTCGGCCCAGATCGTCTTGCCGCTGCCCGCCTGCCGGCTGCCCCAGCGCTGGGTGAGCTGGGCGACCAGGAGCAGGCCGCGGCCGCCCTCGTCGAAGGCGTGCGCCCGGCGCAGGTGCGGTGAGGTGGAACTGCCGTCGGAGACCTCGCAGATGAGGGCGCGGTCGCGGATCAGGCGCAGCTGGATGGGCGGTTCGCCGTAGCGGATGGCGTTGGTGACGAGTTCGCTGACGACGAGTTCGGTGACGAACGCCTCCTCGTCCAGGCCCCAGTCGGCGAGCCGTTCGACGGCCGCCTGCCGGAAGTGCGCCACCGCGGCCGGGTCGGGCGGCACGTCCCAGGTGGCGACCCGGTCGGCGCCGAGAGCCCGGGTGCGGGCCAGCAGCAGGGCCACGTCGTCGGCCGGCTGTTCCGGCATGACGGCCTTGAGGACGTAGTCGGCGAGGTCCTCCAGGGAGTCGGCGGACGCGCTCAGGGCGCGGCACATCTCCTCGGTGGCGCGGTCCACGTCCCGGTCGCGGTCCTCGACCAGACCGTCCGTGTAGAGGGCGACGACGGCTCCCTCGGGCAGTTCGAGCTCCGTCGCCTCGAAGGGCAGACCGCCGACGCCGAGCGGCGGCCCTGCGGTCATCGCGATCAGCTCGGCCGCGCCGCCCGGCAGCACGACCGCGGGCGCCAGGTGCCCGGCGGCGGCGAGGCTGAGCCGCCGCGAGACGGGGTCGTAGACGGCGTACAGGCAGGTGGCGCCCAGCTCGGCGACCTCCTCGCCGGAGCCGTCGGCGGCCAGGTGGGTGACCAGGTCGTCCAGGTGGGTGAGGAGTTCGTCGGGGGGCAGGTCAACGTCCGCGAGGGTGCGTACCGCGGTGCGCAGGCGGCCCATGGTGGCTGAGGAGCGGATGCCGTGGCCGACGACGTCGCCGACGACCAGGCCGACCCGGCTGCCGGACAGCGGGATCACGTCGAACCAGTCGCCGCCGATGCCGGCCTGCGAGCCGCAGGGCAGGTAGCGGTGGGCGACCTCGACGGCGGCCTGGGGCAGGCCGCGGGGCAGCAGGCTGTGCTGCAGGGCGAGGGCGGTGGAGCGCTCGCGGGCGAAGCGCCGGGCGTTGTCGATGCAGACGGCGGCGCGGCTGGCGAGTTCCTCGGCGAAGACGGTGTCGTCGCTGACGTAGGCGTCGGCATGGCGGATGCGTACGCCCACGACGGCACCGAGCAGGACGCCCCGGGCCTGCAGGGGTACGGCGATCATGGAGTGGACGCCCTCGCGGTAGGGCCGGCCCGCGGGCGTGCGGGTGTTGCGCTCGTCGACCCAGCGGTGGAACTCGGGCTCGCCGGACTGGGCGACCACGGCCCGCCGCTCCCGCAGCGCCCGCGCCGGCGGTGACGCGGCCGGGTGCACCTCGGCGTCGCCCAGCCGGACGGCGGCCTCGGGGGTGCCCTCGGTCGCGGAGCCGTGGGCGACCCGGCGCAGCGCGATGTCGCCGTCCGGCACGGGCGGCGCTTCCTCGGCGCCGAGGACCCAGTCGAGCAGGTCGACGCTGGCGAAGTCGGCGTACCGCGGCACCAGGAGTTCGACGAGTTCCTCGGCGGTGCGCACCACGTCCAGGGTGGTGCCGATGGAGGTGGCCGCCTCGTTGAGGAGGGCGAGCCGGAGCCGGGCCAGGTACTGCTCGGTGCTGTCGAAGGCGGCGAGGGCGACGGCGGTGAGTTCGCCTGCGGGGTCGCGCAGCGGCCACATCTCGATGCTCCAGGCGTGCTCCCGGTTCAGGGTGGGGGAGCCGGTGAAGCTCTCGTAGCGGACGGGCCGGCCGGTCTCGGCGACCTGGCGCAGATGACGAAGGAAGCCCTCGCGGTGCGGGGCCTCCTCGACGGTGTCCGGGAAGGAACGGCCCAGCAGGGCCTCCTCGGGGACGCCCAGGGCATGGCAGGCGACGTCGTTGGCGCGGAGGTAGCGCCGGCGGAGGTCGAAGACCGACATGGACATGGAGGCCTGCTGGAAGGCCTGGCCGGCGAGGGTGGGGTCGGCCTGAAAGGGCGGCGCGGCGGTGAGCACGTAGCCGGTGGTCGCGCCGTCGGGGCCGAGGACGGGGCAGGCGGTCAGAACGATGTCCATGCGGCGGCCGTCGGCGCGCCGCAGGGCCACGGTCCCGCAGCGGGCGGCCAGCACCTCGGCAGGGACCTGCTCGGCGAGGAGGTCGGTGGCGGGTCGCCCCACGACCTCCTCCGCCCGGTGCCCGGTGAGCATCCGCGCACCCTCGCTCCACCCCGTCACCCGGCCCAGGGCATCGATGATCGCCGCGGCGGCGACACGCTCCATACGCCCCAGGATGAGACCTATGTCCCGGCGGATCAAGCGCGGACCAGCTGCGTCGGCTCAGCCCTGGTGGTGGGCGCGCAGGGCGGCCAGCGCCCGGTCGGCGTGGGTGTTCATGCGCAGCTCGCTGCGGACGACCTCCAGGACGGTGCGATCCTGGGCGATCACGAAGGTGGCCCGTTTGGTCGGGGCGAGTGAGAAGCCCCGCTTCACGCCGAACAGCTCCCGGACGGTGCCGTCCGTGTCGGAGAGCAGCGGCATGCCGAGCGTGTGCTTCCCGGAGAACTCCTGCTGGCGTTCCACGCTGTCCCCGCTGATCCCGACGGGCCGGGCGCCGGCGGCCGCGAACTCGGCGGCGAGGTCCCGGAAGTGGCAGGCCTCGGCGGTGCAGCCGGCCGACAGGGCGGCCGGGTAGAAGAAGAGCACGACCGGCCCGTCGGCCAGCAGTTCCGTGAGGGTCCGCGGGGTACCGGTCTCGTCCGGCAGCGCGAAGTCCTCGATCCTGCTTCCCACCTCGACAGGTGCCGCCATCTATCGGCCCTCCTCGTTGCGTGCGACCCCGCGCGCCCAGAGCACCAGGGGGATCTGGAGCGGCAACCGGGCGAGCGCCGCGGTCCTGAGCGGCTCGGGCCGCTTCTGCCAGTCGACGGCCATCTGCACGTTGGCCGGGAACACACCTATGAAGAAGGCGGCGGCCGCCCGGGCCGCCGCCTTGCGGGTACGCGGCAGGGCGATTCCCGCCGCCAGCGCCAGCTCCACGGCACCACTGCCGTACGTCCAGGCCCGCGGGGATCCCGGCAGCGCCTTCGGGATCGTCGCGTCGAACTGCTTCGGCACCGCGAAGTGGGCGACACCGGCGGTGGCGAGCAGTCCCGCGAGCAGCAGGGGTGAACGTTCGGACCGGGCCACGAAGCCTCCTCTGACGACCTGCCGCCGGATATTACCGGGCGGTACCGGCCCGCACCGCGCCGGGTCGGCCGTCCCGCGTCCGCGCCGGCGCCTCACGCGGTCCGGGAGGCCGGGGGCGCCGTCCCGGTGGTCTCCTGAACGGCCTCGTCCTCGGCCGCGTAGGAGAGGAAGTCGTCGACCATGCGGTGGAAGAGGACGGCCAGTTGCCGCAGTTCCTCGGGCTCCCAGCCGTTCAGGGCCAGCTGCATGCCCCGTGCCCCGGCGTCCCGGACCCGGTCGACGGCGGCCCGGCCGGCGTCGGTGAGCTCGATCCGCTGGGCGCGGCGGTCGTCGGGGTCGGGGACGCGGGTGACGTAGCCCGACCGCTGGAGCTGCTGCACCGTGCGCGTCACGTGGGACGCCTCCACCCCGAGCCGCTGTGCCAGCTCCCCCGGGCGCAGCGGCTCGGAGTCGGCGACCTGGCGCAGCAGGGCCACCGCGGCGCGGTCCAGCGGCACCCCGGCCAGGGCCATCAGCCGCTCGTGCTGACGGGCCCGGGTGCTGAGGTAGGTGATGCGTGTCAGGGCGCGCTCGATCTCCACGACCTCCGGGGTGGCGGCGGGGACGTCCGGCAGCGGTTCTGTGGGCATACCGGCCAGTTTACCATATCGTTGCGTAACTCAAGTAAATTACAGCGCGGGTTGGCCGCGGTACTGCCCCGTGCGGACGCAGGAACTGTCAGATCCCGTGCTCGCGCAACGGCCCGACAGTGAGTCCGCGCCGGTCGCAGCTGTCCAGGAGGCGTGGCAGCGCACCGAGGGCGGAGCGCCAGGCGCCCGGCGCCGAGGTGCAGTCGGAGTCGTGCAGCAGGACCGTGCCACCGCCGTCCAGGTCCCGGACGACCGTGCGGTGGACGGAGTCCGGGGTGGCGCGGGCGGTCCAGTCCTCGCCCCAGCAGGTCCAGAGCACCGGGGTGAGACCGAGCCGGCGGGCGGTCAGGTGGGCCGCGGTGGACATCACTCCGTACGGCGGCCGGAACAGCCGCGGGAGCTGCCCGGTGAGCTCGCCGACGGTGTCCCTGGCCCGGGCGAGGTCGTCGTGGGTGGCGCGGGGGCCGCGGAGCAGGAGCGGCCGGTGCTGCCAGCCGTGGACCGCCACCTCGTGCCCGGCCGCGGCGATCTCACGGACCAGGCCGGGTGAGCGGCGGGCCTGGCAGCCGAGCAGGAAGAAGGTGGCCCGGACCCGCCGCTCGTCCAGGGCACGCAGGAAGAACGGGGTCGACAGCGGGTCCGGGCCGTCGTCGAAGGTGAGGGCGACGTGGTCGGCCCGGCCCCGGCCGGCGAGGCGGGGCATGGCGCGGTTGCGCAGCGGCCCGAAGGTGGAGACCACGGGAGCCGCGTGCAGGGCGAGTGCCGGAAGGGTGGCGAGGGCGGCCGCGCGGAGCAGGCGTACGGGGGCGGTCACGAGTGGTGGTCCTCCTGGTGCGGGCCGCCGGGGTGGCCGTCGCCGTCGAGGTCCAGGGTGTGGCCGATGGCGTGGATGACGCCCGGGGCGCTGCCGGTCGTGGCGACCGCGGTGCCGACCGCGCCGGCCCAGAGGGCACAGGCGACGGCCCCGCTGACGGCGAGGCGCCGGACGGCCTGGCGTGCCCTGCGCCGGGCGGACGCGCCGCCGGGGGCGTGGCCGGCCGGGTCCGCCGGGGGCGAGAGCAGCCGGCCGAGGGCGGGCGGCACCTGCGGCGGCCCGGCCGTGCGCCAGGCGCGGGCTATCTCGTCCGCGGGGCCCGCCCCGGCGGCTGCGAAGAGGGCGCGGCCCGCCTCGCGTTGCAGCAGGCCGCGCGGGCCGTCGATCAGGTCGGCCAGGACGTCCTTGAGTTCGGCCGGGTCGCGGATCCAGGCGGCGACCCCGGCCTCGTCGAGCGCCGCGGCGTTGGTGAGCCCGTGGCCCGGTATGCAGCGGTAGCTCGCGACGGGCAGACCGGCGGCGAAGGCCTCCAGCGAGGTCAGGCCGCCCGCGTTCTGCACCAGCACGTCGGCCGCGTGCATCAGGCCCGGCATGTCGTCGACCCAGCCGTAGGCGTGCTCGATGCCGTCGGCGCGCAACTGCCGGGCGAGTTCCTCGTTGCGGCCGCAGACGACGACCGGTACGGCCGCGCCGCAGTCGCGCAGCTCCAGGGCCACCTGCCGGACCGGGCCGACCCCCCAGGAGCCGGCGACCAGCAGCGCCAGCGGGGCGTCCGCGGGGAGCCCGAAACGGGCCCGTGCCGCCCGGCGCCGCCCGGGGTCGGCGGGACGGAAGCGCGGGTCCGCGACCGGGCCGCCGACCCGGACGTCCCGGGCACCCAGGGCGCGGGCCTGCGCGGCCGGTACGGCGTGCAGGGCCAGGTGGACGTCGACGCCCTCGGCCACCCACAGCGGGTGCACCGAGAAGTCGGTGAGGTAGGTGAACACCGGTACGTCGAGTCGGCCGGTCAGCCGCAGTCTGCCCAGGACGCGGCTGGCGCCGGGGTAGGTGGAGACGACGGCGCCGGTGTCGGCCGGGAGGGCGGCGCGCAGGCGGTGCTCGGCGGTGCGCAGCAGGGCGCGGGCCAGCGGGCCGCCGCCTCCGGCGCGTTCGGTGCTGGTGTAGACGCGCTGGTAGACCCAGGGCGCCCGGACGAGCATCCGGTGGTAGCCGTCGCGGACGGCCCGGCCGAGCCGGGCGGGCAGCAGGTCGAGCAGGTCGCACCGGTCGACCGCGACACCGGCCGCCGTGAGCCGGCGTTCCAGTTCCCGCGCGGCGCCGTCGTGGCCCGCGCCGATGCTCGCGGAGACGATCACGACGCGCTCGGCCGGCGTCACGGGCCGGGGGGCGGCGGGCCGGGGACGCAGGGCGGCGGCCGCGAGGGCGCGCAGATGCACCGTACTTCCGAGGTGGGGCATGGGTGGGTTCCTTCGCAGAGCACTCCGCAGGTGGAGTGGAGCGGCGAAACTCTACAACATGTAGTAGATAATCTGACACAGGTTGCGGCAGACGGCGTTCGCGCGGCCGGCCCTGCCGGAACCCGGTTCTACATGCCGTAGTAGCAGTCCGGGTAGGCTGTGTGCTCGAACGCAGGTTGAAGGACGGTGAACGGTGCGCGACGGGAAGATCGACGAGACCGGCGAGGCATCCGGCCGGCGGGCCCGCGGCGAGCTGGAGAGCGGGGTGCTGGCCGCCCTGTGGGCCGCGTCCGAGCCGCTGACCGCCCGCCGGGTCCAGGAACGGCTGCCCGGGGACCTCGCCTACACGACGGTGCTGACGATCCTGTCCCGGCTGCACGACAAGGGCATGCTGGTACGGCAGCGGGCCGGCCGGGGCTACGCGTACGCGCCGGTCCGCGACGAGGCGTCCGACACCGCCCAGCGGATGCACACCCTGCTGGAGCGCGGCTCCGACCGGGAGGCCGTGCTCAGCCGGTTCGTCTCCGAACTCTCGGCGGAGGACGAGCAGTTGCTGCAGCGCCTGCTCGGGGAACACGACGGCGGTCCCGCGGGCGAAGGACCGTGAGCCGATGACCGTCAGCGTCTACGTCCCCTTCCTGGTCACCGTGGTCCTCGCGGTGCTCGCGCCCCGGCTCGCCACGCGGTTCGCGCCGCGCCCGGCGGCCTGGGCACTGGCCGGCGGCGCACTGGTGGCGGCGCTCGGCTGGCTGGGCTCGCTGGTGCTGCTGACGTTCACCGGGCTCGCGCAGATCCCCGAGGTCGCGGAAGAGGGCCGCTGGTCGGTGACGGCGCTACGGGCGGACGATCCCGTCTACCTCACCGTGTCCGCGGTCGCGACGGTCACCCTGCTCGCCTCCCTCACCGGCCTCGCGGTGTCCGCCGTGCGGCAGGTCCGGCATCTGCTCTGGGCCCGCCGGGAGTGCGCACGGCTGCCCGGGGACCTGGAGCTGGCCGTGCTCGACGACGCCTCGCCGCACGCCTTCGCGCTCCCCGGGGCGCCGGGCCGGATCGTGGTCTCGCACGGGATGCTGCGCTGCCTGGGCGGCACCGAGCGGGAGGCCCTGCTGGCACACGAACGCGCCCATCTCCGCGGCCGCCACCACCTCTTCCAGACCGCTTGGCGGCTCACCGCCGCCGCCTGCCCCCTGCTGCGGCCGCTCGCCGGGACCGGCGGGTTCGTGCTGGAGCGCTGGGCCGACGAGGAGGCCGCGGAACACGTCGGGGACCGGACGGTCGTCGCCCGCGCGGTGGGCCGGGCGGCCCTGGCCTCGGCCAAGGCCCCCGCCGGTGCCTCGCTCGCGGCGACCGGGGGCGCCGTGCCGCAGCGGGTGCGGGCGCTGCTCGCGCCGCCGCCGCCGCGCCGCGCGCTGCCGCTCGTCGCGGGTGCCGCGCTGCTCGCGCTGTCCTGCGCAAGCCTGGCCGAGGCCACGTCCGACAGCGAGCGGATGATCGAGGGCGCCCAGTTCGCCGCGTGCGTGACCGCGCTCAAGGGCACCGCGATGCCGGCGCAGCCGCCCGCACACGGCCCCTGCGGCCACCCGCACCACGACCACGACGAACCGGGCCCGGACCTCCGCTGACCGCGGCGGGGCTCGCCACCGGCACGCTTGCGGGCGTTCAGGGGCGCGGCACGGTCACGCCCAGCCGGTCCGCATGCCCGGTGAGTTCACCCCAGACCTTCGCGGTCACGGGAATGCCCTTCGCCTCCCGCTCCTCGGCCACGGCCGCGCTGCGCTCACCGGGGTAGAACACGCCGTCGGCGCCCTCCGCGACCGGCAGGCCCTTCAGCGTGCTCAGGGTGTCGTCGACGTTCGCGGTGAAAGCCTCCGGGTCGCCGAAGGCCGCCGGGTCCACTGCTATGAGCAGGGCGTTCTGGCGGTGCCTGCGGTCGCCGGCGTGGAAGGCCGCGAAGATCGGTGCGCCGACGACGACGCTGGTCAGGAGTTCGAAGGCCAGGGACATGCCGGAGCCCTTCGCGCCGCCCAGCGGCAGGGGCATGACCGCCAGTTCCGGGTCGGTCGTCGGGATGCCGTCCGCCGTGGCGGCCGCGCCCTCCGGCAAGGGTGTGCCGCTCGCCTTCGCCTGCCGGA
Organism: Streptomyces sp. NPDC001507; assembly: GCF_042894765.1. NCBI lineage: Bacteria > Bacillati > Actinomycetota > Actinomycetes > Kitasatosporales > Streptomycetaceae > Streptomyces > Streptomyces sp. NPDC001507. The sequence goes on along the minus strand of NZ_JBIAVV010000013.1, from coordinate 40,163 downwards.
TCTTCCCGAGGGCGATGGTGGCGGTGGCCATGTCCAGCACCAGCGGGGCGTGCTCGCAAGCCGGTACCGCGACGGCGAGGGGGCTGGTGGCGACGGCCACGCCCCTGACGCCGGTATAGCCCATGTTGGGCATGCCGGCCACGAACCCGATCCCGACCAGGCCCTGTTCGGCGATCCGGGACACGTAGTAGCCGATGGCGCCGGTGTGGACGGTACGGCGGACGCCGACCGAGGCGATGCCGGTCTCCCGGGCCCGTCGTACCGCCTCGTCGGCGGCGGCGGTCAGGGCGACCGGGCCGGGGGCGCGGTCGGCGTCGAGGACGGCGGCGGCCGGGGCCGTCGACTCGGTCGTCATCTCCGGGTGCGCGTTGGCGACGCCCTTGGCGAGCAGGTCCAGGTAGGCGGGGACGCGGGCGGTGCCGTGCGAGTCGACGCCGCGCCGCGCGGCCCAGACGAAGACGTCGGCGGTGGTCCGGGCGTGCTCGGCGCTCAGGCCGCCCTTCTCCAGGAGGGCGGCGGAGAAGGCGCGCAGGTCGTCGGCGGGCACCAGGATCCTGGCGGGGGTGTTGGACATGGTTGCGGTGTGTCTCCTGGCTAGCGGGTGACTAGGACGTCCACGACGGCGGTGGTGCCCTCGGCCACGGCCTTCAGGGCGCGTTCCAGTGCCGGCGCGAGCACCTCCGACGTGTCGACGGTCTCGGTGTGCATGCCGAACGGCTCGGCGAAGGCGGCCAGCCGGGGCAGCCGGTGCAGGTCCGTACCGAGCCACTCGCCGGTCTCGGCTGCCGCGCCGTCGGGGTAGAAGCGGCGGTGGTTGAGATTCATCGACTTGTAGACACGGTTGTTGAACACCACGATCAGCAACGGCAGTCCGTACGCGTCCGAGGCGTCGTACGAGGGGATCACCGGGTTGTAGGTGAAGGCGCCGTCGCCGATGGTGAGGACCACGGGGCGCTCCCGCGCGGCGAGTTTGACGCCGAGGGCGACCGCGATGCCCTGACCTAGTCCGCCCTGGACGTAGAAGTAGGAGTCCGGGTCCGCGGTCTGGGCGTGCCGCCTGACGACGCGGCTGTGGGTGATGGTCTCGTCGACGACGATCGCGTCCTGCCCGTGCAGCAGCCGGCGCAGGGTGGCGGCGACCAGCACCGGGTCGACGCCCCTGGCCTCGGCCGCCGTGGCTTCCGCCGCCGCGATCGCGGACTGCTCTGCGGCATGCCGTTCCTCCTGCGCCGCCCGGCGCACCGCTACGGCCCGCTCGTCGAGGTCCTTGGCCCGCTTGGTCAGCTGGCGTAGCGTGTTCGCGACGTTGCCCTCCAAGTAGGCGTCGGCGAACAGCACTTGGTAGACGACATGCGGGCGTTGCGGGACCTCGTCGATGACGACGATCTTCGCCTTGGCGGGGCGGCGGGAGGGCGGGTAGAAGGGCGCCCGGCAGTTGACGAGGAGGATCAGGTCCGCCTCGTCCATCCAGGGGCCGATGTCACTGCCCGCGTGCAGCGGGTGGGTGCGCGGGAAGTTGCCGCACACCGCCGAGTCCGGCTCGACCACCGGGATGTGCCAGGCCTCGGCGAAGGCGACCAGGGCCTCGAAGCCGCCCGCCTCGCGCCCCACGGTCTCGGTGACGATCACAGGGTTGGCCGCCTCGCGGATCAGCTGTGCGACCGGGTCGACCTCCTCCGGCGAGCTGTGCGTCGAACCCGGCGGCACGACGGGCTTGGCCTCGCGGCCGTCCCACTCCTCCAGGAGGATCTCCAGGGGGATGTTCAGGTAGGCCGGTCCGGCCGGGGCCCGCCAGGCAAGTTCCGCCGCCCGGGTGATCATGGTCGGAAGCGTGTGCACACTGGCGGCCCCGGTCGACCACTTGGTGAACGGCTGGGCGATGCCGTGCGGGCCGCCGACGATCGACAGGTTGCGGTACCACTGGCCGCCCGGGTCGTGCCCGGGGGCGTCGCCGTACGTCGTCGACTCCGAGGAGGCGACCACCATCGGCACGCCGGCCAGCAGTGCGCCGTGCACGGCCATCGAGCCCTGGAGCAGGCCCGGCGCCGCGTGCAGCAGAACGCCCTGCGGGCGGCGCGCGATCAGCCCGTACCCGGTCGCCATGCCGACGGCGACCGTCTCGTGGGTCAGGTCGAGGTAGCGCGGGGCGGGCTCGCCGTCGCGGTGGCGGCGGGCCAGCGCCTCCCACACCGGGGCCCATTCGGAGCCCGAGGAGCAGAAGACGTGGTCGGCGCCCGCCGCGTCGAAGGCGGAGACGACGGCGTCGCCGCCGTCGATCCGTGGGTCGTTGGTCATCGCCGGTGTTTCCTCAGCCCTCGATCGGCCAGTTCAGGACCTCGGAGATACCGCGGCCCATGATCCATTCAAGCTCCTCGGCCGTGAAGTCCCAGTGCTTGGTGAACTGCTCGATCGTGTCGGTGTAGGTGATGCCGTGGCCGAGCAGCCGGGTGATGTCGGTGCCGTAGAAGCAGCGCTGCGGGCCCATCCTGTCGACCATCTCGCGCACGTACTTCTGGATGTTGCCGTTCGGGAAGGGCTGGGTGGAGTAGCCCGGCAGCGCCGACACCTTGACGTAGACGTTCGGGTGGACGTGCAGGTCGGCGGTCTCCGAGACCCAGTAGCCGATCGCGTCGTCGACGCAGCGGGCCATGATGCCCATGTGGTCGATGATGATCTTCAACTCGGGGTGCTTCGCGGCGATCTCGCCCAGCTCGCGCTTCCAGACCGGCGCGTGGACCATGGTCGGGATGCGCAGCTCCTCGGCGATCGGCCAGTACCAGTCGTTGGTGCCGTCGATCATCCAGTTGCGGTCCTGCGGCCGGTGGAAGGTGAGCCGGACGCCCTTGACGTGCGGGTTCCGGGCGAAGTCCTTGAGCATCGCCTTGCCCTCTGCGGGCTTGTCCTGCGGGACGCGGGCCATGATGCCGAACCGGTCCGGGTGGGCCTCGCAGGCCTCCAGGGCGTAGTCGATGCGGTCGCCCTCCCAGGACGGCGGCAGGATCAGCGCACGGTTCACGCCGGCCTCGTCCATCAGCTCCAGGGCCTCCTCGTAGGAGAAGGGGTCCTCGCGGTGGCCGTTCAGCCGGATCCGCTCCCGGGCGCCGGGCACCCAGGGGCGGTCCGGGGTCTCTTCCTTCCAGATGTGGATCTGCGTGTCGACGACGAACATGTCCGGACTCTTTCTCTCGGAGCGGGGTGGTGGGGGTGGTGTGGCAGGAACGCTAGGCGGCCGGTGCGCTCTTGCGGAGATCCCGGAGCGCAAGCTGTTGTTGCGCGGAAGTGCGCAGTTCGCCGGGCATGCGGCCGCCGTGTCAGGCGTCGTCGAAGACGGCGGTGGTGATGTGTTCGGCGATCGCCATGGAGGCCGTGGCGGCCGGCGAGGGGGCGTTGCGGACGGCGGTGACCCGGCCGAGCCGGTGGATGCGGAAGTCGTCGACGAGTGTGCCGTCGCGGTCCAGCGCCTGGGCGCGCACGCCCGCGCCGCCGCGTACCACGTCGTGGACGCCGACGCCGGGGACGTACAGCTTGGCGTCCTTCATGAAGGCGGCCGTGGAGAAGGAGCCGCGGTACTCCCTGATGCCGGTACGCCAGTGCCGGCCGGCCATCCGCCAGGCGCCGGGATAGCCGGCGAGAGCCAGCAGGTCGCGTGGCGAGACCCTGCTGCGCCGGTACCCCTCCTTGGCGAGGGCGAGGACGGCGTTGGGTCCGACCTCGACCGAGCCGTCGACGCGCGGGGTGAAGTGCACGCCGAGGAAGGGGTAGCGGGGGTCGGGCACCGGGTAGACGAGGCCGCGTACGAGATGGGCCCGGTCCGGCCTGAGCAGCAGGTACTCGCCGCGGAACGGGATGATCCGGGGCTCCTGCCCGTCCTGGGCGAGCCTGGCGACGGAGTCGGACTGGAGGCCGGCGCAGAGGACGAGCCGGCCGACGCGGACCCGGTCCAGGCCGGAGGCGACCTCGATGCCGCCGGGCACGGTGCTGATCGAGGTGACCGGGAAGCAGAGGCGCACCTCGCCGCCGGAGTCGACGACGTCCTTCGCGAACGCGCGGGCGATCGCCGGGTAGTCGGTGATCGCGGTGCGCGGGGAGTGCAGGGCCGCGATACCGCCGACGTGCGGCTCCAACTCCCTGATCTCCTCGCGCGAGATCTTCCGCAGCTCCGGTACGTGGTTGTTCTTCGCCCGCTCGTACAGGTTCTGCATCCGGCCGAGCTCGTCCTCGCGGACCGCCACGACCAGCTTGCCGATCTCGTCGTACGGCAACCGCCGGTCCTGGCAGTACTCGCGCAGCAGGGACACGCCCCGCACGCACAGGTCGGCCTTGAGGCTGCCGGGCGTGTAGTAGATGCCGGCGTGCACCACGCCGGAGTTGTGGCCGGTCTGGTGCCGGGAGACCTCCCGCTCCTTCTCGAACACCACGACCCGGGTGCCGGGGCGGCGCAGCGCGATCTCCCGGGCCGTGGCCAGGCCCACGATCCCGGCGCCGACGACGCCGACCGTCTCGTCAGCCATCGGCCCGCCCCGGGGCACCGAAGTGGACGGCCACCGTCTTGACGCGCGTGGAGAACCTCAGGACTTCCTCGCCCTGCTCCTTGTAGCCGGTGCCGGAGTCGTGGAAGCCGCCGAACGGCAGGTGGACGTCCCAGCCGGTGGTCGTGGTGTTGACCGCGACCTGCCCGCACTCGGCCTCGTCCGCGAAGCGGTACGCCGAGCCGAGGTCACGGGTGAACACGGCTGCGGCGAGCCCGAATTCGGAGTCGTTCACGGCTTCCACGGCCGCGGCGAAGTCGTCGACCGCGCGGAGGGCGAGGACGGGTCCGAAGACCTCCTCCCACCAGATGGCCATCTCCGGGGTGATGCCCGCGAGGACGGTGGGTTCCACGTAGCAGCCGTGGGGCCGTCCGCTGTCCGCCCGGCCGCCGGTGAGCACGGTCGCGCCCTGCTCGACCGCCCTGCCCAGGCCGGCGAGGACGCTGTCGCGCTGCTTCGGGCTGGACAGCGGGCACAGGGTGGTGGCCGGGTCGGTGCCGGGGCCGACGGTGAGCGCCCCCACCTCCGCCACCAGCAGGCCGGCGAACTCGTCGTACACCGGCTGCTCGACGATCACCCGGCTGGTGGCCGTGCAGCGCTGCCCGGCCTGGCCGAAGGCGGCGGCCACGACGGCCTTCGCCGCGGCCGGCAGATCGGCGTCGCGCAGCACCACCGACGCGTTCTTGCCGCCGAGTTCGCCCTGGAAGCGGACGTTGCGGTCGGCGAGGCGGCGCCGGATGCGGTTGCCGACGGCGTTGGAGCCGGTGAAGGTGATGCCGGCGATCCGGGGGTCGTCGAGCAGCGCCTCCTCGATCTCGGCGGTCCGGCCGGTGACGACGTTCAGGACGCCGGCGGGCAGGCCCGCGTCGTGCAGGGCGGCCGCGAAGTGCAGCCCCGCCAGTGGTGTCTCGGTGGCCGGCTTGAACACTGCGGCGTTGCCGGTGGCGAGCAGCGGGGCGAGCTTGCGGGCCGGGGTGATCAACGGGTCGTTCCAGGGGCTGATCACCAGGATCACGCCGATCGGCTCGCGCTGGGTGTGCGTACGGTGGGCCGGGCGTACGTCGTGCAGAAGGGTGCCGTAGCCCTGGCGGGCGAGTCCGGCGTAGTACTCCAGGAAGTCGGCGGCCTTCAGGGTCTCGCCGGTCGCCTCGGCCAGAGTCTTGCCGTTCTCGGCGGTGACGTCGGCGGCGATGTCCCCGGCCCGCGCCCTGATCAGGCGGGCCGCCTCGGTGAGGACCCGGGCCCGTTCGAAGGGGCTGGTGCGCTTCCAGACGGCGAACCCGCGCTCGGCGTGGTCGTAGGCCCGGGCGACGTCCTTGGCGGACAGGGCCGGGACCCGGGCGAGGGGGGTGCGGACGTCGGCGGGGTCGTGGACGTCGATCCATTCGCCGGACCTCACCCACTCCCCGCCAGAGAGGGTTTCCAGAGTGCGCATGGAGATCACTTCCTTCGTCGTCCGCGGTGCCGGCCGTGCGGGCCGTCTGCGACAACACACCATGTGGGAGGGGGTCGACCAGCCCCGCGGGAGCAGGCATTGATTGCGCTGTGCGGCGGCCGTCGGGCGCGTGATCCATGCTGGAATCGGGCCGACCGGACACGTTCTGAGGAGAAGACCGATGACATACGCAGTCGTCGCCCGCTATCGCTGCGCACCCGCCGACGAGGCCGCGGTGCGCGCCGCGCTGCTGAAGGCGCGGGAGGCCACACGGACGGAGCCCGCGAACCTGATGTACGAGGTGCATGTGGTGGAGGGCGAGCCGGGTGGGTTTCTGCTGTACGAGCGGTATGACGACCGGGAGGGGTTCGAGGCGCACAAGGCGGCCGAGCACTTCAAGGAGGTCGTGGTGGGGGTGGTGTGGCCGTTGCTGACCGAGCGAACGGTGACTTTTGCCGAGGTGATTTAGCGTCTGCCGGGCTGGTGTTGTGCAATGGGCGCGGGTGGTCGGTGGTGGCTCGCGCAGTTCCCCGCGCCCCTAAACGCCCCTTCAGGGGCGCGGGGAACTGCGCGACCAGCCACGACGGCGGAGCACTCAGAACTCGTTGCCCCAGCAGTAACGGGCGATGGTCTCGACCAGCACCAGCTTGCGGCGTTGGTCCTCCGCCGTCAGCAGGGGCCGCGAAGCCACGTCCGCGAAGCCACGTGACGGGGATACCGCGCCGTCCTCCAGGTCCTTGAACTCGCCCACCGCGTCGATACGGAACATCACGGTGTCGATGTCCGCCAGCTCCGGCACCGTCGCGTCGACCACGCCCAGGCAGAAGTCGCGGTCGTCCGGGAGTGCCCTGACCAGGTCGAGTTCGGCCTGCGTGCCCTGGTCGAACGGGAGGATCCAGCGGTCGGCGCCGATGCCGGCGTACAGCTGCTCGGCGCGCGCCCGGTCCACCTCGGCCGGGGCCGCCCAGCCGGGGGCGACCCCGATGCGGACGCCCTCCGGGCGGTCGTCCAGTCGGGCCGCCAGGGCGTCGACCGCCAGCGCGTCCGTGAAGGACAGGGCGCCGGGGTCGGCCGGGTCGGTGCTCAGCTGGGCCAGCAGGAGCGGGTTGTCGAGCTGGACGAGGCGCACGCCGTTCGCGACCAGGAGTTCGATCTCGGCGCGGACGATCTCCGCGAGGGCCTCGCCCAGTTCCCGGGCCGAGGAGACGCCGAGGCCGGGCCGGAAGGTGGTGGCCGCCAGGTACGCCGGAGAGGGCAGCGATGCCTTCGGGGCGATCACCGTCAGCTCGGCGAGCCGGGCGGCCCGGTCGGCGAGCAGGGGGCCGTTGGCCTTGGGCAGGGATTCGGCGACCCAGCGGACCAGGCCGTCCGGGTCGGTCTCGTCGGTACGGCGGAAGCCCGACACGCCGTCGAGGACCGCGCTGCGGAAGTCCTCGCGCGGGAAGTCGCCGTCGGTGACGACGGTGGAGCGCAGCTTGCGCTGGTAGGCGACCGCCTCACGGACCGCCGCGTCCACGGCCTCCGGGTCGGCGGTCGACAGGCCTGCGGGGCGGACCAGGCTGCCGTGGTGGTCGATGCGGTAGTTGAACGTGTCCGCCATGGTGTCAGTCCCTTCCGCCGGAGCCGGTGACGCCCCAGGCGGCGAACTCCAGCTCGTAGCCGAGCGCCTTCAGGACCTCCTCGGCGATCCGCTGGTCCTCGTCCGCGGTGCCGCCGGCGATGCCGAGCCCGCCGATGACCTCGCCGTCCTTCTTGATGGTGACGCTGCCCTCGGCCGCCATGATCGGCAGTGCGGCGCCGGGGAGTTGGGAGAGCTGGGCGAAGAACACGGGCTGGCTCTCCTGCCATGCCCTCAGCATGGGTCCCGGGCGCTGCATGACGGCCGCGGTGTAGGCCTTGGCGCGGGCGATGTCGGGGGTGAGCGGGCGGGCGCCGTCGGGGCGGCGGATGGCGATCGGGAAACCGCCGGCGTCCACGACGGCGACGCTCACCGCCTTGCCGATCTCCCGGGCGCGCTGGTGGGCGGCGCCGATGATCTCCTCGGCGGCGGCCAGGGTGAGGCTGGTCATGCTGCTTCCTTCGGTGCGGTGAGGGTGCGGCGGAGCCGGGCGACGGCGGCGTTGTACCGCTCGGGCGTCTCCCAGTACATGGAGTGCGGGGCGTCCGGGACGATCTCCAGGTGGGAGCCGGGCAGGAGTTCGTGGGCGCGGGTGACCGTCTTGACGCTGAGGACGGCGTCCTTCTCCCCGGCGAGGAAGGCGACGCGCACGCCGGAGGCGCGGATCTCCTCCAGGGTCGGGCCGTCGGTGTCGAGGTTGCGCAGGTCCTGCATCCTGGCCTCGTTGAACGTGCCCATCTGCTGGAAGAGGAAGGTCAGGTCGGCCCGTTCCTGCTGGAACGATGTGGTCAGCAGCCGGTCGATGACGGGGAGCTTGACGGCCTCCGCGCGGTCCGCGGCGGCCAGCTCCCGCAGCTCGGGGTGGCTGATGCCGCCGAGGGAGTGGCCGAGGACGACCGAGGAGACCCGCTCGGGGCGGAGCAGCCCGGCACGGAGGGCGGCGACGGAGCCGATGGACTGGCCGACCAGCATGGCGTCGGTGACGTCCTCCTGGTCGAGGACGGCGACCACGTCACCGGGGAAGTCCTGGCCGTCGAACTCCGCCATCGACGAGTCGGACCTGCCGAAGCCGCGCAGGTCCACGGTGAGGACCGTGAACTCCCCGCGCAGTGCGGCCACCTGCTGCCACCAGGCGGCGTGGTGGCCGCCGCTGCCGTGCACGAAGAGGATCGCCGGGCCGCTGCCGTGGCGCTCGTAGTAGATGGAGGTGCCGTCGGAGTCGGCGATGGGCATGGGGTGAACTCCCGTAATGATGTGCCTAGTCGGGGCGGCGGCTGTGGTGGACGAGCTCGATCATGGTGTGGTCGGGGTCGTGGATGTAGCAGAACTTGGACTGGTTCTCGGGGCGTTCGATCGGCCGGGTGTGCCGGATGCCCAGCTCCTCGAGGTGGGCGAGGAACTCGTCCCAGTCGTCCACCTCGACGGCGAAGTGGTAGGGCGCCATGCGCTCCATCTCCTCGACGGGAGTGAAGTGCAGGTCGAAGTTGCCCCGGGTCATCAGCACCACGCGGGTGTTGGACTTGGGCATGATGCGCTTCATCCCGAAGACCCTGGTGTACCAGGCCGCGGTGCGGTCGGGGTCGGTGGTGGGGAAGTTGACGTGGTGGATGTAGCGGGGTGCCGCGGTCATGAGTGGTTCCCTTCCAGGTGTACGGGGTTGGACAGCACACCGATGCCGCTGATCTCGACCTCGACGGTGTCGCCGGGTTCGAGCCGGCAGGTGGACTCGGCGCCCATCCACAGCGCGTCACCGGGGTGCAGGGTGATGTGCCGGGTGATCTCGACGATGAAGTCGAAGGGGTCGAAGACCATGTCCCCGGTCGGGAACGCTGCGCGCACCTCGCCGTTGACCCGGAGCGTGGTGGTCTGGGCGAGGGCGTCGACGTCGGTCTCGATCCACGGGCCCATCGGTTTGAAGGTGTCGCTGTTCTTGCTGCGCCAGAGGGTGCGGTCCTGGTGCTGCCAGGTGCGGGCGCTGACGTCGTTGCCGATGGTCCAGCCGAAGACCGACTTGCGGGCGTCGTCGTACGTCGCGTGCCGGGCCGTGCGGCCGATGACAGCGACGAGTTCGGGTTCGGCCTCGAAGCGGCCGGTCACCTCGGCCGGCTTGACGATCGGCGAACGGTGGCCGATGAGGGCGTTGTTGGCCCGGTAGCCGACCTCGGGGCGCTCGGGTGTGGCGGCTTTGGCGTGGGCGATGTGCCGGGGGTAGTTGTAGCCGACGGCGTAGAACACGCCCGGTACGACGGGCGGCAGCCAGGTGGCGTCGGCGACCGGGATCGTACCGAGGACGTCGGGCTCGCCCTCCAGCGGCGACCCGGCGAGCAGTTCGACGCGGGACTCCCCCACCCGGCCCCAGACCGCCCGTCCCTCCACCGAGACTCGCGCGTACCTCATGGCGTCAGCAGGTGGGAGACGCGCTTGGTGATCAGGTAGGCGTCCAGCGCCTCCGGCCCGCCCTCCCGGCCGTACCCGCTGTCCTTGACCCCGCCCGAGGGTGCCTCGTGGACCGAGCCGCCGCAGTGGTTGATCGAGAGGATGCCGGCCTGCAGTCCGTCCGAGAGCTTCTCGGCGGTGGCGGCCGACCTGGTGAAGCCGTAGGCGGCCAGGCCGTACGGCAGGGAGTTGGCGGTGGTCAGCGCGTCGTCGAGGTCACTGAAGGGCACGATCGGGGCGAGGGGCCCGAACGGCTCCTCGGAGAGCAGGTCCGCGTCCGCCGGTACGTCGGTGAGGACGGTCGGGGCGAAGAAGTAGCCGGGGCGGTCGAGCCGTTCGCCGCCGGTGCGGACGGTGGCTCCCTTGGTCACCGCGTCCGCCGTCAGCCGCTCGATCGACCGCAGCCGTCGCTCGTTGGCGAGGGGGCCCATCGTGGTGCCCGGGGTGAGTCCGTCGCCGACGACCACCGACTCGGCGGCCTTCACGAACTCGGCGGTGAAGTCCTCGGCCAAGGAGTCGTGGACGAGGAAGCGGCAGGGCGAGGTGCACACCTGGCCGGCGTTGAAGAACTTGGCCTGGGCTGCGCGCCGGGCGGCCTGCCCGGGGTCGGCGTCGGCGCAGACGATGACCGGGGCGTGGCCGCCGAGCTCCATCAGGGTGGGCTTCATGACCTTGCCGGCCTCGGCGGCGAGCAGCTTGCCGACGGGCACCGAGCCGGTGAAGGCGATCATGCGGGTGACCGGGGAGGCGACGAGGTGGGCGGAGACCTCGGCGGGTTCGCCGAAGACGAGGTTCAGCACTCCGGCGGGCAGGCCGGCGTCCGCGTAGCACTCGACCAGCGCGGCGGCCGTCGCCGGGGTCTCCTCGGAGGCCTTGATGATCAGCGAGCAGCCCGCCGCGAGGGCCGAGGAGATCTTGCGGTTGGGGCCGCCGACCGGGAAGTTCCAGGGCACGAACGCGGCGACGGGGCCGATGGGTTCGCGGCGGACGGTGAGGATCGTGCCGGGCGCGGACGGGACGATACGGCCGTACGCGCGGCGGGCGTCCTCGGTGTGCCAGCGCAGGGTGTCGGCCGTGCGCCGCGCCTCGCCCGTCGACTCGGCGAGGGTCTTGCCCTGCTCCAGGGTCATCACGCGGCCGATCTCGGCGGCGCGTTCGGCGATCAGGTCGGCGGCCCGGTCGAGGATCGCGGAGCGCCTGGCGACCGAGGTCGCGCGCCACACCTCGAATCCGCGCTCGGCGGATTCGAGTGCGCGGTCGAGGTCGGCCGGGGTGGCGAGGGGGACCTCGCCGATCGTCTCCCCGGTGGCCGGGGCGACGACGGGGGCGGTCCGTCCGGAGCCGCCCCGGCACCACTCGCCCGCTATGTACATGCGGACGGCGGGATAGCCGTGGTCGGTGGTCATGAAGGGGTGCCCTCTCAGGTTCGGGACCAGGGTCAGGACGCGCTGGGGGCTTCCTGGTCGCGGTTGGTGCGCAGGGCCCAGATGTGGTGCGGCGGGGCCGTCTCGTGGACCCGGGTGCCGTACTTCTCGTCGGCCCGGTCCATGTCGGCGGCGTACTCGACGCGGCCGCCGCACGGGGCATGCAGGAAGCGGAAGACGTTGGAGCCGATGGTGTGCCGGCCGAGCCTGCGGGCCTCGCGCCAGCCGTGCTCGATCATGTGGTTGCCGCCCTCGATCACGTCGTCGAAGCCGGGCACCTCGTAGGCGACGTGGTTGATCCCCGCCTTGTCTGGGCGGTGGCACAGCAGCATGGTGTGCTGGTCGTCGTCGCCGGGGGCCTGCATGAAGACGCCCATCGGCTCGACCACGTCGGTCGGACGGAACCCGAGCCGGTCGACGTAGAAGCCGACGGCCGCCGCGCGTCCCGCCTTGGGGATGTTCAGGGCGACATGGCACATGCGCAGCGGGCGGATCCGGGTGATCGGCTCCAGGGCGGTGTTCCAGCGGGTGACGCTGCCGAGTGTGTTGGCGGGGCGGGGCGTGAGCGGGGCGGGCGTCGGACGGGCCAGGGTCAGGCCGACGCCGAAGCCGGTCTCGTCGACGGTGTGGTGGACGCCGTCGGCGCTCTCGCGGACCGCGCGGTCCCGGCCCGCCTCCGTCACCAGCCGGGCCAGTTCCTCCGGTGTGTCGACGCCCCACACGACCTCGCGCAGCGTCGGCCCGTCCTCGACGGGGGCCGGCAGCAGCGACGACGGCAGGGTGTCGAGATGCAGGGTCTGTCCGGTGCGCGTCTCGAACACGGCGTGCTCGTCGGTCCGTTCCACCGGGAACAGCCCGAAGTCGTCGAAGAACCGGACGCAGGTGTCGAGATCGTCGATACCGTAGGTGACCGATTCGATTCTCTGGATTCCCATGGATTCCTCGTTTCCGGGTCGCCTCGCGAGCGTAGATATCGGCCGGCGAGGGGCTCAATGGCGTGAGCGGTACGCAATGCGCAAGCGTTTCTTGCGGCTTGGGGCTACGACCGCATCGCGGGAATCGGGTTCTGCGCGAACCACTCGGCGAGGAAGTCCAGGAAGACGCTGATCTTGCGCGGGGTGTCCTGCCCGGGTCCGTAGATCGCGTACAGCGGGCGCTCGGGTACGGCGAGGCCGGGCAGCAGCACCTGGAGGGCGCCGGAGACCAGGTCGTCGTAGGCCGGGCGCTGGGGCAGCAGGGCGATGCCGCGGCCGTGCACCGCCGCCTTCTGCAGGGCGATGTAGGAGTTGGACGAGAACGCGATGTTCCGGATCTTGTGCAGGGTGCTGGCGTGCCCGTGGCCGATCCGCCAGACCGGGTCGTTGAGGTGGACCAGGCAGTCGTGGGCGGCGAGGTCGTTGGGGTGGGCGAGCGTGCCGCACCGCTCGACGTACTCCGCGGAGGCGCACAGCACGAACGGCAGCGAGGCGATCTTCTTCAGCCGGACGCTGGAGTCCCTGAGGTCCCGGGTGTGGAAGGCGACGTCGAATCCGCTGTCCAGGAAGTCGTAGGTACGGTCCGACATCCCGCCGAGTTCGAACCGGACCTGGATCTTCGGATGCGTCGCCGAGAACGCGGCGATGGCGTCCCCGAGGTCGAGGCTGCCTATCCACTTGGGGCAGATGACGCTGAGGGTGCCCTCGGGCCGGTCGTGGAGCTGGGCGATGCCGGCGTCCTCGGCCTCGATCTCGTCGAGGATGCGGGCGGCGAACCCCGCGTAGCGCAGGCCGGGCTCGGTCAGGCTGACGGAGCGGGCGGTGCGGTTGACCAGGCGGACGCCGATCTGCCGCTCCAGCTCCGCCACGTGCCGGGACACCAGGGAGCCGGACGAGCCGAGCTTCTTCGCGGCCCCGCTGAAACTGCCGACCTGGGCGACGGTCACGAAGCTGTGCATGAGGAGCAAGCGGTCCATTTTCCCTCCGAACGCGCGTGCGGCTCGCTCGCGCTGGTCACCCACACAAATGGAATGTCGGCAATTCTGTCAACGGCTGTTCGCTTAAAAGATCGGCGGCGTTTCTCATGGTCAGGCGGTGGATGGGGCCTCGGACGAGGTGGTCCGGACGTAGCCGCGGACGTCCAGGAACGGCGGCTCCCGGTCGGCCTGGAGGTCCACCTGGAAGGTGTTGAGGCACATGCCGAGCATGGTGAAGTTGCCGAGCGCGCCGATCGTGTCGACCAGTCCCTTGGGGCCGAAGTGCGCGAGGGCGCGGGCGAAGGTCGCGTCGGTGACGAAGTGCTCCTCCAGGACCTCCCGGCAGAACTGGTAGAACGCCTGGTCGGCCTCGTCCGCGAAGACCGCCTCGCGCTTTTCGGCGATGGCCGCCACGGCCGCTTCCGGGATGCCGGCCTCGATCGCCTGGCGGACGTGGGCGTTCCAGGAGTACTGGGCGTCCCAGTTGCGGGCGGCCATCAGCAGGGTCAGTTCGCGCAGGTGCTTCGGGAGGCTGCAGTCGAAGCGGGCGAAGGCGCCGAGGGACTCCGCGCGTTCGCACATCTCCGGGCTGTGCAGCCAGACCCGGAACGGGCCGCGGACGGCGCCGCGGCGGCCCGCGATCCGGGCGGCCAGCTCGCGCTGGCGGGGGTTCATGTCGTCTTCACTGAGAACGGGGAGCCTCATGGGGCCGGTACCTGCCTTCTCTCTCCGGCGGCCGTGGATCTCCGGCGGCCGTGGATGCCGGGTGTGGACGCTACAGCCGCTCCGCGGCCGCTCACACCTCCCGGAGCGCAAGGTAAAACTGCACGCCACGGGGCACCCGTTCGCGTCCGCGCGGCCTAGCGTCGGTCGGCGTGTCAGGTACGCCGTACTGGAGAGGAACCCCCGGATGACCACGATCATCAAGGCCGCGTCCGTGCCCCTGCTCGACCGGGGCGGCGCGGTCGTGACGACACCGCTGATCACCACGCCGTCCGCGGGCGGCGAGAACCTCGTCACCAGCGGCATGAGCGTCTACCCGGTGGGCTCGGGGGCGCCGTTGCACTCGCACAACTGCGACGAGCACGTGACCGTCCTGGAGGGCGAGGCGGAGGTGTGGGTGGACGGCGAGGTGACCCGGCTGACCCGGTTCGACACCACGTACGTCCCGTCCCCCGTCCCCCACCTGTTCCGCAACGTCGGCGACACCCCGCTGCGGATCCTGTGGGTGTACTCGTCGGGGTACGTCACGCGGACCTTCACGGCCACGGGGAAGACGGTCGAACACCTGTCGGCCGCTGACCGGATGGGCTGAACCGGCGGTGGCCTGGGACGTCCCAGGCGTCCCAGGGCACGCGGGGACGACATGGTGACGGTTCGGCACGGAAACGCTCCGAGTCGTGATCACGCTTCGTGGTCACCGGCACGACAGCACGGAGGTTTCCATGTCCCGTCGGATCCTGAAGAACGGCCTGCTGGCCTCGGTCGCGGTGTTCGCGTTCCTGCCCACGGCCGGGGCCGCCACCGCGAGCGCCGCCACCCCGGTCCCCGCACCCCAGGGAATCGTGCAGTACTACAACTACACCACTCTGCCCGCGCCGGCCGGCCACCGCCTCCACACCCGGCACTACACGTACCGGACCGTGGGCCGGGTGACCACGCACCGCGTCCGGCTCAACGTCCGCTCCGGCCCGAGCACCCGCTACCGCGTGGTGAGCCACCGTCACAACAACCGGCTCGTCTCGCTGTCCTGCAAGACGTACGGCGGCTCGGTGCGCGGCAACCACACCTGGTACCGGCTCCCGCACCACAAGGGGTACGTCTCCGCGCACTACGTCCGGGTCGGCCACGCCGTCCCGTGGTGCTGACGGGCCGTCACCGGCGTACCCCCTGACCGCATAGGCCTGTTCGGGAACCCACGTTCCCGAACAGGCCTTCGACATACACCCCCTGATTCACCGTCTTCACACCTGTTCGCCGATTGCGGGCCCGGTCCCGATGGGAAGCCATTCCGACAACAGGGGCGAAACGCCCATAGCGTAATGAAGTCGAGGCACGCAACATGCCGCACCCCGAAGGAGCGAGAACCACCCCATCGGACCAGCCGGCGGCGGCGAGGCTGCGCGAGCTGAAGGAGAGCACGGGGCTGAGCCTCGCGGCGCTGGCCGCCCGCACCCCGTACAGCAAGTCCGCGTGGCACCGCTATCTCTCCGGCGACAAGCGGCCGCCGCGTGCGGCCGTGGAGGCCCTGGCCCGGCTCGCGGGCGCCGATCCCGCCGCCGTACTGGCGTTGTGCGAGGCCCCCGAGGGGCCGCCGGCCGCCGAGCCGCCCCTGGAGCGGGGGCCGGCGATACGGTGGTGGCGGCTGCCGCTGACCGCGGTCGCGCTGCTCGCCGTGGCCGGGGTGACGGCGGCGGCCGTGACCGTCGCGGACCGGCGCGGCACACCGGGCGTGCAGCCGGTGTCGGCGGCGCCGCGCTGTCACGGCCGCGCCTGCCAGGGCGAGTTGCCCGACGCGTCGGCGTGCGACCGGGACGCACGGACCAAGAGCCGCGTCACCGGTGTCGCCTACGACGTCCGGCTGCGCTGGTCCCCCGCCTGCGGCACCGCCTGGTCCGAGGTACGGCTGCACACTCCGGTCGCGCGCGAGGTCTCGGTCCGGGCCGGGGAGGACGAGCTCTCGGCGAGCTATCCCGCCTCGGACTCGGTCGGCTACACCAGCCCGATGCTCGCGGTGCCGGCTCCGCGGGGGGTGGAGGCGTGCGCCGAGGTGGCGGGAGAGCTGGCGTGCACCGGGCTGGAGGCGGATTCCACCGCGGAACCGTAGGAAGGCGCCGCGCCCGTGGAAGGAGCGCGGCGCCGGACCGGCCCCGGGGAGAGCGGTCAGTGGGCGGCGACCAGCTTCTCCCGGTCGTTGCCGGCCTGCGGCTGCCTGGCCGAGCGCAGGGCGGCGATGCCGATGAACACCATCGAGGAGACACCGGCCAGCGCGAAGGCGGTGAAGCCCCAGTCCCCGTTGCCCGCGGCGAGCAGCTGGCCGCCGAGCCACGGACCGAAGACCGCGCCGAAGCGGCCCATGCCGGAGGTCCAGCCGACGGCGGTGGCGCGGTTGCCGGCCGTGGAGCGGATGGAGACGGTCGCGTAGATCATCGTCTGGGCGCTGTTCAGGAAGACGCCGGTGAGGAAGACGACCAGAGTGGTCACGCCCATCGGCATGTGGACGCTGAGCAGGTAGACACCGGCGGCGGTCAGGGCGAACCAGATCGCCGCGATGCGCGGGGCGCCGAACCGGTCGGCGGCGCGGCCCGCGATCAGCATGCCCACGATGCCGCCGAGGTTGAAGACGACGACGAAGGTCAGGGCGTTGGTGAGTTCGTAGCCCTCGGTGCGCATCAGGGTGGGCAGCCAGGTGGCGACGCCGTAGACCAGGAGCAGACCGCCGAAGGAGGCCAGCCAGTACAGCAGGGTCTGCAGCCACTCGCCGCCGCGGAACAGGCCGAGCAACGCGTCCCAGCGGTCGGCGGCGGTCTTCCGGCCGGCGACGGCGGGCAGTTCGACCTCGTAGCGGTCGGCCAGCGCGGTGGCCTCCTCGGTGCGGCCCTTGGCGACCAGGAAGCTCAGCGACTCGGGGAGGAGCTTCAGCAGGACGGGGACGAAGAGCAGCGGGAGCACGCAGACCCAGAAGGCGGAGCGCCAGCCGAAGGGGTCGACCAGCCACTTGGCGACGTAGGCGGAGAGGATGCCGCCC
The DNA here is from genome assembly GCF_042894765.1 of Streptomyces sp. NPDC001507. Taxonomy (NCBI): domain Bacteria; kingdom Bacillati; phylum Actinomycetota; class Actinomycetes; order Kitasatosporales; family Streptomycetaceae; genus Streptomyces; species Streptomyces sp. NPDC001507. The sequence goes on along the minus strand of NZ_JBIAVV010000013.1, from coordinate 23,022 downwards.
GCGTGGTGGGCGGTCATCAGCACGCCGATGGTGATGGCGATCCGGCCGCCCCTCGCGTAGTCGGAGACCATGCTGATCGCGGTCGGCAGCAGTCCGCCGAGGCCGACGCCGGCCAGGGTGCGGCCGAGGCCGAAGACCGCGAGGCTCCCGGAGACGGCGCAGATGCCGGAGGCGAGCGAGAACAGCGTGACGCAGGCGACCATCAGCTGCTTGCGGCCGATCCGGTCGGCGACCGTGCCCGCGGTCAGGGCGCCCACCAGCATGCCGAAGGTGGCGTAGGAGCCGAGGTCGCCGGCCTTGTCCGGGGTGATGCCGAAGGTCTTGGTCTCCAGCAGGTGGGGCAGCACCGAGCCGTAGATGAACATGTCGAGGCCGTCGAAGAGCACGGCCAGCCAGCACAGGCCGACGACCAGCAGGGCCAGTCTGCTGCCGCGCGCGGACAGGGCGGTTGAGGAGGACATCTTTGTTTTCCTCTCGTCCAGGATGCGTTCCCTGGAGGGGAAGCGGTAGAGGGGGTCGAGGCGGCTCGTGCGGCTGACCCGTGGTGCGTAGACGCTAAGGAGCGGCGGGCAAAAACGTCAACACTTTTGTCAACAATCACAGCAACAATCAGCACACCCCAGGTGGCGAAGGGGGTGGGCGACGCGTCGTACCGCGTCGCCCACCCCCTGGATGCCTGCTGTGACCGGATCAGCCCACCGGTGGTGTCCCGTGGGTGTGGAAGGACTCGATCGTCTTGAGACCCCATGCCTGGCCCTTGGCGCGTTCCGCCTCGGTCCAGGTGACCAGCGGCCAGTCGGGGGCCAGCACCAGCCGGGTGAGCGGGTTGCACAGCTCGATCCGGTTGCCGCCCGGCTCGTAGACGTACAGGAAGAACGTCTGCTGGATGGCGTGCTTGTGCGGGCCGGTCTCGATGAACACGCCGCTGTCGATGGCGAGGTCGGCCGCGCGCAGGATGTCCTCGCGGCCGTCGGTCGCGAAGGCGATGTGGTGCAGCCGCCCGGTCGAGCCGGTCCAGTCGGACGTGTAGACGACGTCGTACGACTTGTGGGTGAAGGTCAGCCAGCGGGCCGCGATCGTCCCGTTGTCGAGGCGGACCTGCTCGGTCGACCGGGCTCCGAGGACCTGTTCCTGGAACTCGGCGTTGGCGAGCACGTCGGCGGCCAGGAAGTTGACGTGGTCGAGACGGCGCACACCGACGCCCCGGTTGGGTTTGGCCTGCGGCTGGTTCTTCAGCGCGGGCTTCAGATCGTCCGGCGCCCGGTAGTGCTCGCTCTCCCAGTAGAGGGCGTGCTCGTGGCCGTCCGGGTCGGTGGTGACGTAGAGCTTGCCGAGGCCGGGTTCGTCCTCCACCCAGTGGCCGCTCCCGCCCGCTTCCTCGACCGCCTTCACACGGCGGTTCAGTGCCTCCTGGCTGGAGGTGCGCAGGGCGAGCCGGCCGAGGCCGGGCCGGTCGCGGGCGGTGAGGACCAGGCTGTGGTGCTCGTAGTCGTCGTACGTCCGCAGACAGACCGTCTCGCCGTCCTGGCCGTTGACGGTCAGGCCGAGGAAGTCGGTGAAGAAGGCGACGCTGGCGTCCAGGTCCGGGGTGAACAGCTGGGCATGGCCGATATGGGCGATGTCACCGAGGGGCGGAGCCATCGTTGCCTCCTTGAGGTTGTGCGGGCAGGGCGGCGGCGCGCGGGAAGACGGTGCCGTCGAAGATCTTGCGGGCGGTGCGGACGACCGCGGTGCGGCGGACGGCCGGCGGGGAGCCGCCGGAGCCCGGGTCGACGCTGGTGTCGACCTCCAGGAATCCGGTGGGGTGTTCGATGCGGACGCGGTCGCCGTGCGCCGGGAGCCGGGCGATCCCCTCCGCCACGCTGCCGGGCAGCCTGAGCCCCGCGGCCACACCGGCGGCGCCGAGGACGCCGATCGAGGTGTGGCAGCGGACGGGGATGAAGGTCCGGGTGGTGACCGCGCCGCCGTCACGGGGCGGTGCGAGGAGGCTGAGCTTGGGCACGGTGGCCGTCTCGACGTCGCCGAGGCCCATCAACTTGCCCGCCGCCAGCCGGATCTCGTGGAGGCGGTCGGCGAGGGCCAGGTCCTCCTCCAGGTCCCTGGGCTCCTCGTACCCGGTGACGCCGAGATCGCCCGCGGCGATGAGCACGGTCGGCATGCCGTTGTCGACACAGGTCACCGCCGTGCCCGCGACGGTGTCGAGGACGTTGCCGGTGGGCAGCAGCGGGCTCCCGGCGGGCGGGAACTCGATCACCACCGGGGCTGCCGTGCCGGGCACTCCGGAGATCTCGGCGTCCCCGGTGTAGTCGACGTGCCCGCCCGGGGTCGGGAAGGTCGCGACGGCCAGCTCCCCCGTGTTGAGCATCCGGATCCTCACCGAGGTCTCGCCGTCACCGGCGGCCACGAGCCCCCGCTCCACGGCGAACGGCCCGACCCCGGCGAGGATGTTCCCGCAGTTCTGGCGGTCCGTCACTTCCGGCCGGTCGACGGCGACCTGGAGGAACAGGTAGTCGACGTCCGCCTCCGGGTCGTCCGGCACCGAGACGACCGCCACCTTGCTGGTGAGGGGGTGCGCCCCGCCGAGGCCGTCGATCTGGCGCGGGTCGGGGCTGCCCATCACCCGCAGCAGCAGGTCGTCCCGGGCGGCGGGGTCCGCGGGCAGGTCCTCGGCCAGGAAGTACGCGCCCTTGGAAGTGCCGCCGCGCATCAGCATGCAGCGCACCTCCGCGGGCCCGGTCATGCGCCCTGCTCCTGCTGCTCCTCGTACGTCCGGTACTCGACGCCGAGCCGCTGGAGGGTCTCGCGCAGCCCGTACCGGTCGAGGCCGAGCTGGCCCTCGACGAACGCGGCGCGGGTCGCGGCCTCCTTGGCCTCGCGGGCCTCGGACTTCTCGGCCGTCTCGCGGACGCGCTCGCGGGGTACGACCACGACCCCGTCGTCGTCGGCGAGGACGACGTCGCCCGGACGGATCACCTGGCCGTCGATCGCGATCGGCACGTTGACCGAGCCGCCGGTGGCCTTCACCGTGCCCTGCGAGGAGATAGCCCGGGACCAGGCGGCGAAGCCCATGTCGCGCAGCTCCTGGGTGTCGCGGATGCCGGTGTTGAGGACGGCCCCGCGCACCCCGCGCTGCTGCAGCGCGGTCGCGAACAGCTCGCCGAACAGCCCGTCCGTGCAGGGCGAGGTGGTGGTGACGACCAGGATGTCGCCCTCGCCGCACTGCTCGACGGCCGCGTGGATCATGAGGTTGTCGCCGGGCCAGCTGAGCACGGTGACGGCCGTGCCCGCGACCCGCACGCCCTGCTGGACCGGGCGGATCCCCGGGCCCAGCAGACCGGTCCGGCCCATGGCCTCGCTCACGGTGGCGACACCGAAGCCGGCCAGGACGTCGACGTCCTTCAGCTCCGCCTTCGGCGGGTTGGTGACGATCACGCCGCTCATGCCAGCTCCTTCGCGATCTGCGGGAACGGCCGCATGAACGCCTCGGCCATGGTGGTGTGCGCCAGGCCCAGGTTGGGCCCGGCGTTCCGCTTGAGCTGGACGCCCCGCCGGACGGCGAGGTCGGTGTAGTAGGCCCACAGGTGCTGCTGGGCGCCGAGGCACTCCATCGCCTTGCGCTTGGTCTCCCAGACCTCGGTGATGTCGAGCAGGACCTCCGGCCGGAAGCCGCTCATCTCGGGCTGGTGCGGCTCGAAGTAGAAGACCGGCGGGGCGCCGATGATGTCGCCCGCGCCGGGGTAGCCGATGGCCTGCGCGAGGATGCGGGCCTCGAGGGCCATGCGGTTGGCGGCCGGGTGGTCGCCGTTGTAGGGGTCCTCGACGGGGTGGGTGAGCACGACGTCGGGCTGGGTCTCCCGGTGGACGGCGACCAGCTGGTCGGTCAGCTCGGCGGTGGCGACCAGCGGGTAGTCGCCGGCGTCGAAGAACCGGACCTCGGCGCCGAGAGCGGCGGCGGCCTTCTCCGCCTCCTCCCGGCGTATCGCCTTGATCTCCTCCAGGTTTTTGCCCTCGCGCCACGCCTTGGCGGACTCGCCGCGCTCACCGAAGGTCAGACACGCGATGGTGACCTTCTCGCCCCGGGACGCGGCCAGGGCGATGGCTCCACCCGCCCGCCACACGAAGTCCCCGGCGTGCGCGGTGACGACCAGGGTGGATCGCGGTCGGGTGGTGGCGGGCGCGTTGGCGTGCGTCATGGAAAACTCTCCTTGGTGGACAGGTGTGCGCCCACCCGGCCCGGGCGTGCTCAGTCGCGCAGTGCTTCGATCACGCTCGTGAGGTGGGCGCGGACGGCCGCCTCGGCCGCCTGCGGGTCCCTGGCCCTGATCGCCTCGATCATCGCCAGGTGCTCGCTCAGGGAGTGCTGCGGACGCCCCGGTCGCAGCGCCAGCTGGAAGCGGTGCCGCACCAGTTGGGCGTTGAGCCGCTCCAGCAGTTCCACGGCGGTCTGCTGGCCGGAGATCGTCCGGATCCTGGCGTGGAGTTCCTGGTTGAGCTCGGAGTAGGTGACCGGTTCGCCGTCCGCGACGGCCTTGGTCATGGCCGTACCGAGGTCGGCGAGGCCGGCGAGCTGCTCGTCGCTGGCCGCGACGGCCGCCTTGGCCGCACAGAGTCCCTCCAGGACCATGCGGCACTCCGTGATGGCGACCGCTTCCTCCACGGTCACCACCCGCACCCGTGAGCCGCGGTTGCGGATCCGCTCGACCAGTCCCTGGGCCTCCAGATCGATCAGTGCCGCACGGATGCTGGCCCGCGTCACACCGAACTCCTCGGCGAGCTCGTTCTCCACCAGCCGCTGGGCCGGGGCCATCTCGCCGTGCAGGATCGCCTGCCGCAGCTGCGCGAACGCATGCTGCTTGGCCTGCTCTCCGGTGCTCGGACGGGCTTCCTTCGGCATTGCGCCCTCCCTGAGTGAGTGCCTGTCGAACGTAAATCTAGCCAAACAAGATTGTCAACAATTTTGTCCGCCGTATTGCTGGGGAGATCCGGCGCCCGGCGCGCTCAGCCGGTGCGGTACAGGTCGCTGAGCAGCTCCAGAACGGCCTGGTGGGCGGGGTGCGGATCGTCCCGCCACCAGGCCAGCCGGACGGCGACGGGCGCCGCGTCCCGGACCGTCCGGTAGACGATGCCGGGCCGCGGGTACTGGTTGGCGGTCGACTCGGCGGTCACGCCGACCGCGCGGCCGGCCCCGATGGCGGTGAGCCAGTCGTCGACGTCGTGCGTCTCCTCGACGACCGGCCGCGACTCGGGCGGCCACAGCTCCGGGGTGGTCGTGCCGGTGCGCCGGTCGACCAGGAGGACCCTGCCGGTGAGGTCCGCCAGCCGTACGGTCCTGCGCCGGGCCAGCGGGTCGTCGGCGGCCAGCGCACACAGCCGCCGCTCCAGCCCGACGATGGCCGAGTCGAACCGCCGGTCCTCCAACGGCCGCCGCAGGAGGGCGAGGTCGCAGCCCCCTTCACCGAGCCCGGCGGAGGCCGTGTTCACCCGGACGAGATGCAGTTCGGTCCCGGGGTGCGCGGCGGTCCAGCCGCGCTGGAAGGCCACGGTGTGCCGCCCCACCGCCGACCAGGCGTATCCGATCCGCAGCCGGCGCGGCCCGGAGGCGGCCTCCTGGACCAGGTCGGCGACGTCCGCCAGCACCCGCCGGGCCCGCTCCACCACCCGCGCCCCGGCCGCCGTCGGCGTCACCTCGCGCGAGGTCCGCCGCAACAGCCGTACGCCCAGGGCCCGTTCGAGCCCGGCCAGGGTGCGCGAGACCGCCGCCTGGGACACGCCCAGGGCGATCGCGGCGTCGGTGAAGGTGCCCTCGTCGACGATGGCGACGAGACAGCGCAGCTGCCGCAGCTCGACCTCGTTCATGCGCCAAGCGTATAGATCCCGGCACTCATGCATTTTGCGCAAGCACGGATCGGGCGGACCCTCCTCCCATGCGACGCGCCCTCGAACGCCCGGTCCCCTCCCCCGCGGTCTCCCCCTCCGCGCCGACCCGGCTCTCCGGCATGGCGGCCATGTTCGGCAGCGGCTTGTCCAACCAGACCGGAGCGGCCGTCGGCGCCCTCGCCTTCCCGGTCCTCGGACCGCTGGGAGTGGTGGCGGTACGGCAGTACGTGGCCGCACTCGTCCTCTTGGCCGTCGGCCGGCCCCGCCTGCGCGCCTTCACCTGGCGGCAGTGGTGGCCGGTGCTGCTGCTTGCGGCGGTCTTCGGCACGATGAACCTGACCCTCTACACCGCGATCGACCGGATCGGCCTGGGTCTCGCGGTCACCCTGGAGTTCCTGGGCCCGCTCACCGTCGCCCTCGCCGCGTCCCGCCGCCGGCTGGACGCGGGGTGCGCCGTGCTGGCGGCGGCGGGCGTGGTGGTGCTGATGCGCCCGCAGCCGTCCACGGACTACGCGGGGATGGCGCTCGGCCTGGTCGCCGCGGGCTGCTGGGCGTCATACATCCTGCTCAACCGGGTGGTCGGCCGCCGGATACCGGGTGCCCAGGGCCCGGCCGCGGCCGCGAGCGTGTCGGCGCTGACGTTCCTGCCGATCGGCATCGTGGTGGCGCTGCGGCACCCGCCGACGGCCGGTGCGCTGCTCTGCGCGGTGACGGCGGGCGTCCTGTCGTCGGCGGTGCCCTACCTGGCCGACCTGCTGACCCTGCGCCGGGTCCCACCCCAGACCTTCGGCCTGTTCATGAGCGTCAACCCGGTCCTGGCGGCGGCGGTGGGGTGGGTGGTGCTGGGACAGGGGCTGGGGGTGCCCGCATGGGTGGGGATAGGAGCGGTGGTCGCTGCGAACGCGGTCAGCCTGGCGCCCCGATAGGGGCGCTGGGGGGTACCCCTGGCCGAAGGCCGGGGGAGGAACTGCACGACCAGCCGCCACCGGGCTGCGGTAAACCACCGACCGAACCCACCCCTCACCCCACTGGCCCCCTTACCCCCCGGTCGCCGACGGCGGCCAGGAGGCGCTGTCCGCTGCCACGGTGAGCGCAGTGGGCGAGGGAGAGGAGAGCGGAGAGCTGCCGTTCACGGGGTGACCCATTCGTTCGAGGCGCCGGGACAATTCAATTGCTTGACTCAAGTAAGCCGCATGTGCTTGCCTAACTCAAGTAATCGGGGTCGTTCTGAGCGGAGGCCGCCCCGAGGGCCTGCCCGCGGCGGGCCCGGGCGCCGGCACCCGTGGGGACGGAAGCCGGCGCGGTCCTCGGGCCGGACGCCGGCCCACTCCCCCCGGTCCGGCGGCCGGCCCGAGGACATCTCCCCCGCCCCGCGGCCCGACCGGGATCCAGCACCGGAAAGCGCACGCACCACCAGAGAGCGAGAGCCACCCATGGCCACGATGAAGTCCGTACAGACCGGTGGCGTCGGCAGGATCGAGGTCGTGGACGTCGAGCGTCCCGTGCCCGGTCCGAAGGACGTGCTGCTGAGGATCCGCGCGGGCGGCATCTGCGGCACCGACGTCACCTTCCTGCACATGGGCGGCATGCCCGCCCGCGCCCACCTGGGCGGCGAACTGGTCCCGCTCGCCCTGGGCCACGAGCCGGCCGGCGAGGTCGTCGAAGCCGGTGCCGAGGTCACGGGCCTCAAGGTGGGCGACCGGGTGGTGGTGAACCCACAGGACGCACCCACCGGGATCATCGGCTGCGGCGGCCGGTACGGCGCCCTCAGCGAGTACCTGCTGATCGAGAACGCCGAGGCCGGCCGGAGTGTCGCGGTGTTCCCGGACACCGTGCCCTTCGAGGTCGCCGCCCTGAACGAGCCGATGGCGGTGTCCCGCCACGCCGTCAACCGCTCCCAGGCCGCGCCGGACGACAAGGTCGTCGTCTTCGGCGCCGGGCCGATCGGGCTGGGTGCGGCGATCTGGCTGAAGCTGCGGGGTGTCGGGCATGTCGTCGTCGCCGATGTCATCCCGGCCCGGCTGGAGAAGGCGCTGGCGGTGGGCGCGGACGCCGTGCTCGATTCCGCGGAGGAGGACGTCACCGCGCGGCTGACCGAGCTGCACGGGCAGAGCGCCAACGCGCTGGGCCAGCCCCGCCCCGGCACCGACGTCTTCATCGACGCGGCCGGCGCCCCGGCGGTGTTCAACACCGTGGTGGCCAACGCCAGGTGGCACGCCAGGCTGGTCATGGTCGCCGTGCAGAAGAAGGGTGAGATCGACCTCGGCGGCATGCTCCGCAGCGAGCTGACCCTGGTCGCCTCGCAGGGCTACCCGACGGAGATCTTCGAGGTCACCCCCGAACTGGTCGAGCACCACGAGCGGTTCGCGAGGCTCATCAGCCACCGCGTCCCGTTCGCCGACGTCCACCGCGCCTTCGAGCTGGCGCTGACGCCGGGGGCGGCGGAGAAGGTCGTCGTCACCTTCGACGCGTAGCCGCGGTCACCTTCGACGCACCGCCGAGACGGGCGCCAGCCACAGCCCGAGCAGCGCGTCGGTGAGCCCGGTGGCCGCGTCGCTCCAGGTGGCGCGCGGGGTGGTGGTGCCCTCGGCGAGGGCGCGCTCCCGCTCGGCGCAGGTGTGCAGGATCAACGTCCGTGCCATCAGGCCGCGTTCGGCGCGGACCTCGGCGGGAAGTTCCGGCAGCCGCCGGTTCAGCGCCTCGACGGCCTGGCGCAGCGACGGCGAGGTCAGGGACTCCTCGACCATGATGTCGTAGAGGGCGGGGTCGGTCATGACCTGGGCGCAGAAGCGGGCGTACCAGGTGGGGCTGCCCAGGCTCGCGAGGTGTTCGGTGATCGGCCGGACCAGGCAGTCCACCCGGTCGCGGATGTCGTCGGAGTCGCCGGTCTCGGTCAGCAGGCGGACCCGGATCTCCTCGATCCGGTCGAAGTGCCGGGCGGCGACGGCGCGGACCAGGTCGGCCTTGGTGCCGAAGTGGTAGCCGACGGCCGCGTTGTTGCCCTGGCCGGCGGCCTCGCTGACCTGGCGGTTGGAGACGGCGTACACGCCCTGTTCGGCGAAGAGCCGCTCCGCCGCGTCCAGGATGGCCTCCCGCGTCGCGCCGGCCTGGTCCGCCCGCGCCGTCCTGCCCGCCATGCCCACCACCGCTCCGGGACCGGCCGCCACCCGGTCCGGCCGGTCCCGCGAGCCGCACCGGGGCCCCGCCCGAAGCGGCGGGGTCCAGCCGAAGAAGCCTACGCGGCAGGGCCGCGGAGTGCGGAAACACCCTGCCAGTACGCTAAGTCAAGCGACTGACTTAAATATGGCCCCTGAGCCCAGTCGCGCCATCTCCCGCCTACGGAGGACCAGTTCCATGTCCGAAGCCCCTGTCCAGACCGCCGGTTCCGCGAGACCGGCACGACCGAAGCCGAACTCGGTGGTGGCGGTGCTGGCCCTGTCCGGTATCACCGTCTCCCTGATGCAGACCCTGGTGATCCCGATCGTCCCGGAGCTGCCGAAGTACCTGAACGCCTCCGCGTCCGACGCTGCCTGGGCGGTGACGGCGACCCTGCTCGCCGCCGCCGTGGCCACACCCGTGGCCGGCCGCCTCGGCGACATGCTCGGCAAGCGGCTGATGCTGCTGGTCAGCCTGGTGCTGCTGGTCTCCGGCTCGGTGGTGGCGGCGCTCAGCGACACGCTGGTCCCGATGATCGTCGGCCGTACCCTCCAGGGCCTCGCGGCCGCCGTGGTCCCGCTCGGCATCAGCATCATGCGCGACGAGCTGCCGCCGGAGCGCCTCGCGGGCTCGACGGCGCTGATGAGTGCCTCCCTGGGCGTCGGCGGCGCGCTCGGCCTGCCGGCCGCGGCGTTCATCGCGGACCATTACGACTGGCATGTGCTGTTCTGGACCTCCGCCGCCCTCGGCGTCGTCGCGTTCGCGCTGGTCATGCTGCTGGTGCCGGAGTCCAGGGTGCGTTCGGGCGGCCGCTTCGACGCGGTCGGCGCACTGGGCCTCGCGGTCGGCCTGGTCTCGCTGCTGCTCGCCGTCTCCAAGGGCGCCGACTGGGGCTGGGCGAGCGGCACCACGCTCGGTCTGTTCGCGCTCGCGGTCGTCACGCTGCTCGCCTGGGGCTTCTTCGAACTGCGCACCGCCCGGCCGCTGGTCGACCTGCGCACCACGGTCCGCCGGCAGGTCCTGTTCACCAACCTCGCCTCGATCGCCTTCGGCTTCTCGATGTTCGCGATGTCCCTGGTGCTTCCGCAGCTGCTCCAGCTGCCCACCCGGACGGGCTACGGCCTCGGCAGGTCGATGCTGACGGTCGGTCTGGTGATGGCACCGCAGGGTCTGGTCATGATGGCCTTCGCCCCGCTCTCGGCCGCCGTCACCAAGGCCAGGGGGCCGAAGGTCACCTTGATGACCGGCGCGGTGATCGTCGCCGCGGGTTACGGCCTCAACATCGTCCTGATGTCGGAGGTCTGGCACCTGGTCCTGGTCTCCTGCATCATCGGCGCCGGTGTCGGCTTCGCGTACGGCGCGATGCCCGCGCTCATCATGGGCGCGGTCCCCGCGTCGGAGACGGCCGCCGCGAACAGCCTCAACACGCTGATGCGGTCCATCGGCACCTCGGTGGCCAGCGCCGTCGCCGGGGTGATCCTGGCCCAGCTGACCATCAGCCTCGGCGGCACCACCCTGCCCTCCGAGAACGGCTTCAAGGTGGTCATGGCGATCGGTGCGGGCGCGGCCGTCCTGGCCTTCGTCCTCGCGTCCTTCCTGCCGGGCCGCCGGCCCGCGGACACGGACCCCGCTCCGGCCCCGGCAGCGCCCACGGCCGAGTCCGTGCACTGAGCCGCGGACGGTGATCCGCGGCGGGGCGGGCCGTACCACCGGCGACCGGCCTGCCCCGCCCGCCGGATCACGGGCCAGGACCACAGGAGACCGTCCGGGGCGGAGGCCTGTTCGGGGGAACCGGCTCCGGAAGGCGCGTGCGGCGGCCGTGCCGGGTCACATCTCCTGGGTGACCGTCCTCCCGGTGATCCCGCCCATGCTCGCCACTCCCGGCCGCCTGCCGCCCGCCGCCCAGGACGACCGGTGGGCCTACGAGACCAAGCAGGACGGCCAGCGGGCGGTCCTCTACCTGCCCGGCGACGGCAGCCTGCTGCTGCGCGCCCGGTCCGGCGAGGAGATCACCGCCGCCTACCCCGAGCTGCGCCCGCTGGCGAAGGCCCTGGGCCGGACTCCGGCGGTCCTCGACGGCGAGGTGCTGGCCGTCGACGAACACGGGCGCGCCGACTTCCAGTTGCTGCAGAGCCGGATGGGCCTGGCCCACGCGCCGGCCCGGGCGGCCCGGATGGCGGCCCGGATCCCGGTCCACCTGGTGCTGTTCGACGCGCTGCTGCTGTCGGACCCGCTGCTCACCATGGCGTACGCGGACCGCCGGGCGCGCCTGGAGTCCCTCTCCCTGGAGGGGCCGCACTGGTCGACGCCGAGAGCCGTCGTGGGCCACGGCGCGGAGGCGCTGCGGGCGACCCGGGAGCACGGTCTGGAGGGCGTGGTCTGCAAGCGGCTCGACTCGGTGTACGAGCCCGGGGTGCGGTCCCGCGCCTGGATCAAGATCCGGAACCTGCGCGCCGAGGACATGATCGTCGGCGGCTGGCTGCCGGGCAAGGGGCGGCTGACCGGGCTGCCGGGCGCGGTGCTGGTCGGCCAGCGGTCCGCCGACGGGCGGCTGCGGTACGTCGGCGGCGTGGGCACCGGCTGGAGTGCGGCGGAGCGGGCGGAACTGGCCGCGCTGCTGCGGGCGGCCGGGACCGACGTGTGCCCGTTCGAGCCGGTGCCGCCGGTCCCGGGCGCCCGCTGGGTGGTGCCCCGGCTGGTCGGCGAGGTCAGCTACAGCACCCGCACCCGGGCCGGGCTGCTGCGCCAGCCGTCCTGGCTCCGGCTCCGCCCGGACCTCGCGCCGGAGGAGTCGGCGGCGGACCTGCCGTAGGACCCGCCGTAGGACACGGACCGACCGCCGGGCGGTCTGCGAACGCGGGCCGGACCGGGCGGCGGCCGACAGGATGTCGGAATGGGTGGCCGGCGGGAAGGTCTATCGTGTCCCCATGTCGGTACCCGAGTTGATCCGTATCGTCTCCCGCGACTCGCCGATGGCGCTCGCTCAGGTGGCCCGCGTCCGGGCCGAGTTGGCCGCGCTGTATCCGCAGGTGCGCACCGAGGTCGTGCCGGTGAAGACGACCGGCGACAAGTGGCTGGGCGACCTGTCCCTGGTGGAGGGCAAGGGGGCGTTCACCAAGGAGGTGGACGCCGCGCTGCTGGCCGGTGCGGCCGACCTCGCCGTGCACTGTGTGAAGGACGTGCCCGCGGACCGGCCGCTGCCCGCCGGGACGGTGTTCGCGGCGTTCCTGAAGCGGGACGACATCCGCGACGCCCTCGTCCACCCGGGCGGGCTGACCCTGGACGAGCTGCCGCCGGGCACCCGGATCGGCACCTCCGCGGTCCGCCGGGTCGCCCAGCTGGCGGCCACCCACCCGCACCTGGAGTGCGTGCCCTTCCGGGGCAACGTCAACCGGCGGCTGGAGAAGCTGGCCGCCGGTGAGGCCGACGCGCTGCTGGTGGCGATGTCGGGGCTGGAGCGGATCGGCCGCACGGACGTGATCACCGAGGTGCTGGACCCGGAGGCAATGATGCCGCCCATCGGCGCGGGCATCCTCGCCCTGCAGTGCCGGGAGGGCGACTCCGACCTGATCGACGTGGTGAGCGGGCTCGGTGACCCGGCCACCTACCGGGAGGCCACCGCCGAGCGGATGTTCCTGCACGTGCTGCAGGGCCACTGCAACAGCCCGATCGCCGGCTACGCCCGGGTCGACGGCGGCGGTGAACTGTCGCTGCGTGCCTGCGTGTTCACCCCGGACGGCAAGACCCGGCTGAACGCCCACGAGTGGGCGGGCCGTCTCGACCCGGCCACCCTGGGCACGTCGGTCGCGGTGGCGCTGCTGCGGCAGGGGGCGCGGGAGATCATCGACGGTATCCCCCACTAGGCGCTCCGCTGGGTGGGGCCGGGTTGTGTCGTCGGTCGTCTGCGGCATCGTCGTGGCTGGTCGCGCAGTTCCTCCCCCGGCCTTCGGACGGGGGTGCCCCCAGCGCCCCTTCGGGGCGCTGCCGAGCTCAGGGAGTAGTAGGGCCCGGCTCCGTCTGATCCTTGAGGAAGACCGTGACCTGGTGGGACAGGCTGCCCGGGGCTGCGGTCTGGCAGGCCGTGGCGTTGGTCGTCTCCAGAATGCCGATACCGCCCGCCCACAGGCGGCGTTCCGTCCACTCCTCGTCGACGCGCAGGTGGATCTGGATGTCCACCTGGGTCAGGGCGGCCTCCGGGGCGGCGGCGTAGAGGACTGCGGTCGCGCGGCGCAGCGGGTAGACGTCGAAGCCCTCGATGAACTGGGAGTTGCGCCAGTCGATGAACGCGCCCTCGCCGTCGGGACCGACCCGGACGTCGATCTGGCCGTCCTCCAGCTGCACGCCGAAGTGACCGGAGCCGCGGTTCTCGATGGTCACCCGGGCACTGAAGTACGTCAGCCCGGCTGCGGCGTCGTCCCGGCCGCGCGGCGGCTCGGACTCCTCCAGGCGGTGGACGCGGACCCGCAGACCGGCATGCTCGTCGTACTCGTGCCAGTCCCCGACCACGTTCGGCTCGTACACAGTGCCCCTCTCGACCCCCGCTGTTTATCTGTGTGCTCAGCGCACTGTCAAATGAGTGGAATGCGCTGTGGCCAGGGGGTTCGCCCGCTTTGATCGCTGATCAAGCGTTGCGCAGCGGTTATCCCGCCCCGGGGGTCCGGGGCGGGTCGCGGGCGCGTGCCGCACATCACGTCGGTGTACCCGGCACCGTGACCGGCTCAGCGGGCCAGGCGGCCGAGCAGCGAGGAGGCCGCGGCGATGCCGAGGGCGGCGGCGACCGCCAGCACGGCGAAGTCGAGGCCGAGGTGGGCCGGAGTGCCGAGCAGCAGGCCGCGCAGGGCGTCGACCTGGTAGCTCAGCGGGTTGATCTTGCTGACCACCTGGAGCCAGCCCGGCATGATCGCCAGGGGGTAGAGGGCGTTGGAGCCGAAGAACAGCGGCATGGTGATCGCCTGGCCGATGCCCATCAGCCGGTCGCGGCTGAGGACGATGCCGGCGATGCTCATCGACAGGCAGGAGAAGAAGGCCGAGGCCAGGACGACGGCCAGGGCGACACCGAGGAGCTTGAGCGGGTTCCAGGTGAGGGAGACGCCGAGGATCGCGGCGATGACGATCACCACGACGGCCTGGATCAGGGACTTCACGCCGGCCGCGAAGGCCTTGCCGGTGATGAGCGCCGAGCGGGGGGTGGGGGTGACGAGGAGCTTGTTGAGGATGCCCGCGTCGCGCTCCCAGATGATCTGGATGCCGTAGAAGATGGCGATGAACATCGCGGACTGGGCGATGATGCCGGGCGCGAGGTAGTCGATGTAGGGGATGCCGCCGGTGGGTATCGCCCGTATCCGGGTGAAGGTCTGGCCGAAGATCAGCAGCCAGAGGGCGGGCTGGATCGCGCGGGTGTAGAGCTCGGTGCGGTCGTGGCGGAGCTTCTGCAGCTCCACGGCGCACATGGCGACGACCCGGGCGGGCAGCAGCCGCCAGCCGGAGCGCGGCTGGGGCGGGGTCAGGAGCAGGGACGTGCCCGTGTGCTCAGCCGACACGGTTCGCGGTGCGGCGGGTGCTTCGGACATCGCGGAAACCTCCTGACTGGTCGTCGAGGCCGCTGCCGGCCACGTCGCGGAAGACGTCTTCGAGGGTGGGCAGGGCGTCGGTGCCCTGGCGTTCGGCGAGGCCGCGCCTGAGTTCGGCGGGGGTGCCGAGGGCACGGATGCGGCCGCGGTGCATCAGGCCGACCCGGTCGCAGTGCTGGTCGGCCTCGTCCATGTAGTGGGTGGTGACCAGGACGGTCATGCCGGTCGCCGCGCGTACGGAGTTGATCTGGTCCCACACGCTGGTGCGGGCGATCGGGTCGAGGCCGATGGTCGGTTCGTCCAGGATCAGCAACCGGGGCGCGCTGACCAGGGCCTGGGCCAGTTCGAGGCGGCGGACCATGCCGCCGGAGTAGGTGCCGGCGAGCCGGTCGGCGGCGTCGGTGAGGTCGACGGCCGCGAGCGCCTCGGCGACCCGCGGGGCGCGCTCGCGCCGGGGCACGTCGAAGACGCGGGCGAACAGCTCGACGTTCTCGCGTCCGGTGAGCCCGCTGTCGGCGGACAGCTGCTGCGGGACGTACCCGAGCAGCCGCCGTACGGCCATCCGCTCCCGGCCGGTGTCGTGGCCGAAGACACGGACCATCCCGGCGGGGACGGGCAGCAGGGTGGTGATGCAGCGGATGGCTGTGGTCTTGCCTGCGCCGTTGGGACCCAGCAGGCCGAAGACCTCGCCCTCGCCGACGCTGAGGTCGAGACCGTCGACGGCCTTGGTCTCCCCGAAGGAGTAGGAGAGGCCGGTGCAGGCGACTGCGGCGGTGTCCGTTGTCATGATTCCCCGGTCTCCTCGTGCAGAGTGTCGGCCAGTCTGCGCAGCGCGGGAAGCGCCGCCCTGAGCGCCTCCTGGTCCGCCTCGTCCAGCCGGGTGACGTGACCGGCGACGAGTTCCGCGCGGCGGCGGTGCCAGTCGGCGAGTCGCTTCTCGGCGTCGTCGGTGAGCAGCAGCCGGGCGGCCCGGCGGTCGGCCGGGTCGGTCTCCCGGCGCATGAAGCCGTCCTTGACGAGCTGGTTGACCAGGGTCGACACCGAGTTGCTCGCCAGGTACAGCTCCTTGGCGGCGTCCGAGATGCCGATCCCGGGCCGTGACTCGACCAGGCGCAGCAGCTCCACCTCGGCGCCGCGCAGCCGCGGCCGGGTGAGCCCGCGGCGCAGTCTGCGGCGGATCAGCCGCTGGATGCCGACCAACGCGTCGGCGAGTTCTTCGGGAAAGGTCTCCGATTCCACACACCGAAGGTTACCTCTGCTACAGAGGTATCTCCCCCAAGGGACGGTCAAGGGAAGGTCCGACGGAAAGACCGTCCGCCGCCGAACGAGAACCGTCTAAGCTTTTTGCCCGAATTGTTTCGCTATACGCCGTTCGGGGCATCCCTAGCACAGTGCTTCGGACCGGAGGCACGTGCGTGGGAGCCGGGTTCCGCCGGCCGCCCCGTGTCCTCTCCGGGGTCCGAGCGCGTTCCTCCCACGGTGTCCGTCCACCAGCACCACCCGCCGAGGGAGGTGCGCATGATGCGTACCGCCTGCACACCCAGGTCCCATCCGCACGACGACGCCCCGGACACGGCCCGGGCCTTCGTCCGGCTGGCCGAACTGCCCGAGGGCCCGGAGCGCCGGGCACTGCGGGACGAACTGGTCGAGCTGTGGCTGCCCATGGCCCAGCGGATCGCCGTACGGTTCCGCGGCCGGGGGGAGACCCTGGAGGATCTCTACCAGGTCGCCGCGCTGGGTCTGGTGAAGGCCGTCGACCACTACGATCCGGCGCGCGGCCGGGCCTTCGAGGCGTACGCCGTGCCGACCGTCACCGGCGAGATCAAGCGCCACTTCCGGGACCACATGTGGACCCTGCACGTGCCGCGCCGGGTCCAGGAGCTGCGCAACCGGGTCCGGAGTGCCCTCAAGGAGCTGGACCAGGCGACCCCCGGGCGCCCGCCCACCGTGGCCGAGGTCGCCGCCCTGGCCCAGCTCACCGAGGAAGAGGTGGTGGCCGGGATGGAGGCCCTGGAGTGCTACTCGGCGCTGTCGCTGGACGCCGAGGTGCCCGGCGGCGACGGCTACGCGCTCGGCGACACCCTGGGCGCCCTGGACCCCGGCTACGACCTGATCGTCGACCGTGCGGCCGCGGAACCCTGCCTCCAGGGCCTGCCCGAGCGCGACCGGCTCATCCTTTACCTGCGGTTCTTCCGCGGTATGACCCAGAGCCGGATCGCCGAGCAGCTGGGCATCTCGCAGATGCACGTCTCCCGCCTGCTCAGCGCCTGCTTCGACCGGCTGCGCGACGAGCTGCTGGCCGAGGCCGGCTGAGGGTCACCCGGCGGGCGGTGCGCCGGGGATCTGGGTGGGGCCGTACCGCTCGATGGCCTCCGCCAGCTCCACGCGGATCTCGGCGGGCATGTCGCCGGTGCGCCCCCAGACGAGGATCAGTTCGGCGACGTTGCGCAGCTTGATGTTGGTGTGCTGGGAGACCTCCTTGAGCACCTCCCAGCCCTCGTCGGGCGTCACCCGGCCGATCGCGACGATCATCCCGATGGCCTGGTCCACCACGGCATGGGAGGCTACGGCCTCCTTGAGCTGGTCGACCTCGGCCTCCAGGCGGAAGATCCGGTCCGGCTCGCTCTCTCCCATCCATCCATCGTGTCACCCGTCTGGCTCCGCGCCACCGGGGTACTCGGCAGGCATTCCCACCGCTTCCGGTTGGAGACTGGTGGCAGACCGGTCGCCCTGCCGGCCCCGACACCAGGACGCGAGTGCCATGAACGACGACACGCCTCCCCCAGGACCCGCGCAGACCGGACCCGCGCAGAAGAAGCGGCCGGTGGTCTCCACGCACTCGGTCTTCGGTGCCCCGTGCTGGGTGAGCCTGACCAGCCGCGACCTGCAGACGACCGAGGACTTCTACAGCGCCGTGCTCGGCTGGCGATGGCGAAGCGTCAGGCTCGGCGACCACTTCCGGATCGCCCTGGCGGACGGGGTTCCGGTGGCGGGCATCGCCGCGGTCGCCGCGATGTGGCAGATGGCGGTGGCCTGGACGCCGTACTTCGCGGTGCCCGACGCGGACGAGGCGGTGGCCCGGGCCCGGGAGCGCGGGGGCACCCCGGCGGTGGGGCCGCTGTCCTTCCCGCCCGGCCGGGCGGCGCTGATCGCCGACCGGGACGGTGCGGTCTTCGGCATCTGGGAGGGGGAACTGGTCGCCAACTGGGAGACCTGGCGGCAGGCCGCACCGACCTTCATCCGCCTGCACACCCGCAACGCCTTCGACTCGGCGATCTTCTACGGCGAGGTCCTCGGCTGGGCCTCGGACAAACCGGGCTGCTGCGAGGTCGAGTACGAGGGTGGCGAGGTGGTGCTGCGCAGCCGCGGCGACGCCGTGGCCCGTATCGACTCGGGGGCGGTGGAGGCGGCCCCCGATCCGTCGGTACGGCCGCACTGGCAGATCCACTTCGCGGTGAGCGACGTGGCGGCGTGCGCCCGGATCGCCGAGAAACACGGTGGCAGTGTGCTGAGCGAGGGGGACACCGAGGCGATCCTGCGGGATCCGGACGGTGCCCAGTTCACGGTGACGACGGCTCGCGGGGCGCGGTAGCCGGTGCCCGGGTGCGACGTGGTGGCTCGCCGTGGTGGTCCGGTGCGGATCCGTCGTGGCTGCTCGCGCAGTTCCCCGCGCCCCCGAAAGCTTTCGGGGGCGCGGGGAACTGCGCGAGCCACCCCCCCGCCCCCCCCCCCCCCCCACCACCCCCCCCCCCCCCCCCCAC
>NZ_JBIAVV010000013.1:0-4650 GCF_042894765.1 Streptomyces sp. NPDC001507 | reverse complement strand
GGGGGGGGGGGGGGGGTGGGGGGGGGGGCGGCCCGCCCGGGCCCCCCCCCCCCCCCGGGGGGGGGGGGGGGGGGCGACCGCCCCCCCCAACCCCCGGGCGCCCGCAGCCGAACGACTACCGCGACGGCCGCGACAGCACGACCATGCTCCGTGCCTCCACGCGCAGCCTGGTGCCCGCCTTGCGCTCGCGTTCGTCCGGTACCCCCTCCGGGTCGGCCGTGTCGATGAGGGTCGTCCAGCGCTCGCCGTAGGAGTCGTCGGGCAGCCGGAAGTCCACCGGTTCCCAGTGGCTGTTGAGGAGCAGCAGGAACGAGTCGTCGATCAGCCGCCGCCCGTAGGGGTCGCGTTCGGCGATGGCGTCGCCGTTGAGGAAGACCCCGACCGAGTGCGCGTCGGGCCGCTGCCAGTCCCGGTCGGTCATCTCGCGGGCGTCCGGCAGCAGCCACACCAGGTCGGGCAGCGGCTGCCCGGGACGCGTGGTCGTCTCGCCGAGGAAGAAGCGCCGTCGGCGCAGAACCGGGTGGGCGGCGCGCAGGCCGATGACGTACCGGGTGAACTCGGTGAGGTTCTGCTGTTCCTCTGTCAGTTCCCAGTCGATCCAGGAGACTTCGTTGTCCTGGCAGTAGGCGTTGTTGTTGCCGCGCTGGGTGCGGCCGAGTTCGTCGCCGTGGCTGAGCATCGGGATGCCCTGGGACAGCAGCAGGGTGGCGAGCAGGTTGCGCTGCTGGCGGGCCCGCAGTTCCAGCACGGCCGGGTCGGTGGTCTCGCCCTCCGCCCCGCAGTTCCAGGACCGGTTGTGGCTCTCGCCGTCCCGGTTGCCCTCGCCGTTGGCCTGGTTGTGCTTGTCGTTGTACGACACCAGGTCGCGCAGCGTGAAACCGTCGTGCGCGGTGACGAAGTTGACGCTCGCCCGCGGCCGCCGCCTGCTGGCCTGGTACAGGTCGGAGGAGCCGGTGAGCCGGGAGGCGAACTCGCCCAGCGAGCCCGGCTCGGCCCGCCAGAAGTCCCGTACGGCGTCCCGGTAGCGGCCGTTCCACTCCGACCACAGCTGCGGGAAGTTGCCCACCTGGTAGCCGCCCTCGCCCAGGTCCCACGGCTCGGCGATGAGCTTGACCCTGCTGATCACCGGGTCCTGCTGGATCAGGTCGAAGAACGCCGAGAGCCGGTCCACCTCGTGGAACTGCCTCGCCAGGGTGGCCGCGAGGTCGAAGCGGAAGCCGTCGACGTGCATCTCGGTCACCCAGTACCGCAGCGAGTCCATGATCAGCTGGAGCACGTAGGGGTGCCGCATCAGCAGGCTGTTCCCGGTGCCGGTGGTGTCGTAGTAGTGCGCCCAGTCGCCGTCGACCAGCCGGTAGTAGGAGGCGTTGTCGATGCCCCGGAAGGACAGGGTGGGGCCCATCTCGTTGCCCTCGGCGGTGTGGTTGTAGACCACGTCGAGGATCACTTCGAGGCCGGCCGCGTGCAGCGCCTTCACCATCGCCTTGAACTCGTTGACCTGCTGGCCCCGGCTGCCGAAGGCGCCGTAGGCGTTGTGCGGGGCGAAGTAGCCGATGGTGTTGTAGCCCCAGTAGTTGGACAGGCCCCGGTCCTGGAGCACTCCGTCCTGCACGAACTGGTGCACGGGCATCAGCTCGACCGCCGTGACACCGAGCGAGGTCAGGTGGTCGAGGACCGCCGGGTGCGCGAGACCGGCGTAACTGCCCCTGAGCCGTTCGGGCACCTCCGGATGGGTGCGGGTCAGGCCGCGGACGTGGGCCTCGTAGATCACCGAGTCGGAGTAGGGCCGGCGGGGCGGCCGGTCGTCGCCCCAGTCGAAGTAGGGGTCGGTGACCACGCCGAGCATCGAGTGCCCGGCGCTGTCGGCCGGGGAGGGGCCGCCGGGGGTGCGCTCGTAGAGGGAGGCGTGGTTGTCGATCTGGCCGTCTATCGCCTGCGCGTAGGGGTCCAGGAGCAGCTTCGCCGGATTGCACCGGTGGCCGAGCTCGGGGGCCCAGGGGCCGGTCACCCGGTAGCCGTAGCGCTGCCCGGGCCCGACGCCGGGCAGGTACGCGTGCCAGACGAAGCCGTCGACCTCGGTGATCGGCACCGTCGTCTCGGTGCCGGCGTCGTTCACCAGGACCAGTTCGACCCGCTCGGCGACCTCGCTGAACAGGGCGAAGTTGGTGCCCTGCCCGTCGAAGGAGGCACCCAACGGGTAGGGGTGCCCGCTCCACACGGGCACCCCTTTCCGGGACTTCCTCGCCGTCACCGGGCGCCCTCCAGGACGCCGCCGGCGGATGCGGCCAACTGGGTGACGGGAAGGGCGCGCGGCACCTTGAGGACCCGACGCAGCCGGGGCGCAGGACCGGTCGGGACCAGCGGGACACGCTCCCCGGACCGGGCCCGCTGCGAGAACCAGATGATCTTGCTGCCGGTCTCCGAGGCGCAGCACCCCCAGCCGTCGCTGGTCGCGGCGAGGTGCGCCAGGCACCCGCGCAGGTCCTGGTCGGGGCGGAGATCCCGGTCCTCGTCCCCGATCGCCGTGATGAGGTGCTGCCCGTTCCACCACATCTCGATGGACGTGTGTTTGTCCGTCGCGTGCTGGTCGATGGCGGTCAGCAGCAGTTCGGCACCGCGGCAGACGGGTTCCACGAGGTTGTCGAGATCCCAGTAACGCAGATGGGCGGCCAGTATGCGGCTGACCTGTCCCACCCGTTCCGGGCTGACCTCCACGTCGAGGTGGTAGTAGCAGGGTACTGCGGTCTTCATTGTCGCTTGCTCCTCACCCGCGAAGCTCTCGCTCCCCCTCACCCGTCCGGAAATCCGTTCCGGAAGCGCAGCGTGAGCGCTGATCGCTCCTGAGTCACCTTCACTGTGCGGGCGCTACGCCATTCGTGCAACACGAGAGGCACACGGGGCGGCCGACGCCGGCCGAGGTGGTTGAAGTTCCAACAAGACGCTCGGTCAACGTCCGTGCACCATGAGTGAAAGCCTCGATTCGCCGTAACGGCTCCGTGCTCTTCCGTGCCCGGACGCTCCCCCGATCCGGGGACACGTGCCCATTCGAGAGCGTCGGAAGGAAAGACACGGCCATGCTGCTACCCGCGAAGGCCGAGGTGGCCCGGCAGCTGCGGCGCTACCGGGCGTGGGAGCGCGTCATGCTCGCCTCGCCGCAGGACCGCGAAGTGCGGTCCACCTTCGAGGACTCGGGCTACACGCTGTGCGTGCTGATGGGCAAGCGCTGCGCCCGGGAGGCGGTGGACGCGGCGGAGCGCTACCTGCGCACCAGCCTCGTCACGTATGTGCGGGAACAGAGTGGGCGGTCCCAGCTGAGTGGGAAGGTCCGGCCGGGACCGCCGGCGGAGCGGCCTTCCGCGAGGCACTGATCCCGCAGGCGGACCCGCGGGAAGACACCGGTCTTCCGGCACACTACGGACCGCGGAGCCGGGCCCCGGGCCCGGCTCCGCGCACGGCGGAGGTGAGACCCATGAAGGCGACTGAGGCCATCGGCCGCGTTCCGGTGCGTGACGTCCGGCCGGCCGTGGAGTGCGGCAGGCGGCCGGTGAAGGCGGTCCCCGGCGAGACCTTCCAGGTCACCGCCACCGTCTTCCGCGAGGGGCACGACGCCGTCGGCGCCAATGTGGTGCTGTGCGATCCCGAGGGCCGCCCGGGCCCGTGGACGCCGATGCGGGAACTGGCCTCCGGCGCCGACCGCTGGGGAGCCGAGGTCACCCCGGACGCGACGGGCCGTTGGACGTACCGCGTGGAGGCCTGGAGCGCCCCGCTCGCCACCTGGCGACAGCACGCCCGGGTGAAGATCCCGGCGGGCATCGACACGGGCCTGGTGCTGGAGGAAGGCGCCGAGCTCTACCGGCGGGCGGCCGCCGGAGTCCCGGACGGGCCCGGACGTGAACGGGTGCTGACGGCGGCCCGGGCCCTCGGCGACGACTCCCTCCCCGTGCACACGCGGCTGGCGAACGCCCTGGCCCCCGAGGTCGACGAGATCCTGGCGCGGTATCCGCTGCGGGAGTTGGTGACGGTCTCGGAGCCGCTGCCGTTGCTGGTGGAGCGGGAACGGGCGCTGTACGGCTCGTGGTACGAGTTCTTCCCGCGTTCGGAGGGGACGCCGGAGCGGCCGCACGGCACGTTCCGGACGGCGGCCCGTCGGCTGCCGAAGATCGCCGAGATGGGTTTCGACGTCGTCTACCTGCCGCCGATCCATCCCATCGGGACGACCTTCCGCAAGGGCCCCAACAACACCCTGGAGGCGGGCCCCGAGGACGTGGGGGTGCCGTGGGCGATCGGCTCGCCGGAGGGCGGTCACGACGCCGTCCACCCGGACCTGGGCACGATCGAGGACTTCCGGTGGTTCGTGGCGGAGGCGGGCCGGCACGGGCTGGAGGTCGCGCTGGACTTCGCGTTGCAGTGCTCGCCGGACCATCCGTGGGTGGAGAAGCATCCGGAGTGGTTCCATCACCGGCCGGACGGGACGATCGCCTACGCCGAGAACCCGCCGAAGAAGTACCAGGACATCTACCCCATCGCCTTCGACGCCGACATGGACGGTCTGGTTGCCGAGACGGTGCGGGTGCTGCGGCACTGGATGGAGTGCGGGGTGCGGATCTTCCGCGTGGACAACCCGCACACCAAGCCGGTGGTGTTCTGGGA
>NZ_JBIAVV010000012.1:292594-399139 GCF_042894765.1 Streptomyces sp. NPDC001507 | reverse complement strand
GAACGGATCAGGCGCTGGATGAGTTGATCGGGTTCTTCGTGAACACGCTGGTGCTGCGCACGGACACGTCCGGTGATCCGACGTTCGCTGAGTTGATCGCTCGGGTGCGGGAGCGGAGTCTGGCCGCCTACGCGCACCAGGACGTTCCCTTCGAGTACCTGGTCGAGTTGCTCAACCCGACCCGGACCCTGTCGCACCACCCGCTGTTCCAGGTGATGCTCGCGTTGCAGAACGCCCCCGAGGCGAGTTTCCGGCTTCCCGGTCTGACGATCGACGTCGCTCCGGGACGGACGGGTACGGCGAAGTTCGATCTGTTTTTCAGCCTCGCCGAGCAGCGCGGCGCCCACGGTGAGCCGCAGGGCATCAGCGGTGCGATCGAGTACTCCAGTGACATCTACGACGCGCCGAGCGTGCAGGCCCTGTTCGACCGTTGGCTGCATTTCCTCGATATCGCCACCACCCACCCCGACCAGCCCCTCAACCACATCGACATCCTCACCCCCGACGAACACCGTCGTGCCGTGGTCGAGTTCAACGACACGGTGCATGCCGTGCCGGAGGTCTCCCTGGGCGAGCTGTTCGTCCGCCAGGTGGCTGAGACGCCCGATGCCCCGGCGGTCACCGACGGCGCTGCCACCCTCACATACGCACAACTCGACACGCGCGCCAACCATCTTGCACACGAGGTGATCGGCAGGGGAGTGCGGCCCGGTGACGCGGTCGGTGTGCTCCTTGAGCGTTCCATGGCGACGGTCACCACGGTCCTCGGCCTGATGAAAGCCGGCGCGGTCTATGTGCCCCTCGACGTCCGTTATCCGGTCGACCGCATCCGCCATGTCCTGGCCGACACCGGCGCCACCCTGGTGGTGACGGACGAGGCGTCTCAGCCGCACCTCCCGGCGGACGCGGCAGACGTGTTCGTCATCGACTCCACACCCGGGGGAGAGGAGCAGCGTAAGGCGCCTGGGGTGGGTGTGGGGTCGGGGGATGTGGCGTATGTGATGTACACCTCGGGTTCGACGGGTGCGCCCAAGGGGATCGTGGTGACGCATCGCAATGTCGCCGCTCTGGCTCTGGACCCGCGGTTCGACCGTTCGGCGCATGAGCGGGTGTTGCTGCATTCGCCGGCCGCGTTCGACGCTTCCACGTACGAGTTGTGGGTGCCGTTGCTGAGCGGCGGGACCGTTGTGGTGGCTCCGGCCGGGGACCTGGACGTCCCGGCCCTGCGGCACACCGTCTCCAGCCAGGACGTCACCGCGTTGTGGCTGACCAGTTCTCTGCTGAACGTGGTCGCCGAGCACGCCGTGGACGCGCTGTCGGGTGTTCGGCAGGTGTGGAGCGGGGGTGAGGCCGTCTCCGGTGCCACGGTGCAGCGCCTGCAGGAGGCCTGCCCGGCGTTGACGGTGGTGGACGGCTACGGGCCGACGGAGACGACCACGTTCGCCACTCACCACCCCGTGCCGCGTCCGTACACCGGGGGTGCGACGGTGCCGATCGGCCGTCCGATGGCCAACACCCGTGTCTACGTGCTGGACGCACACCTGCGGCCGGTGGTGCCGCAGGTGTGCGGCGAGCTGTACGTCGCCGGGGACGGTCTGGCCCGCGGCTATCTGAACAAGCCCGGTATGACGGCCGAGCGGTTCGTCGCCGATCCCTACGGTCTTGAGCCGGGCGGGCGCATGTACCGCACGGGTGACCTGGTGCGTGTCAACGCCGGCGGGGATCTGGAGTACATGGGCCGTGCCGACCAGCAGGTGAAGGTCCGTGGTTTCCGGATCGAGCCCGGCGAGATCGAGAACGTCCTCACCGATCATCCCGCGATCGGCCAGGCCGCCGTGGTCGCCCACCACGACCAGCCCGGCAGCACCCGCCTGATCGCCTACGTCGTCCCCGACACCGGTGGACTGACGGGGGACGAGGAGGAGCGGGATCAGATCGGCGAGTGGCAGGATCTCTACGACTCGTTGTACTCGGCGCCCGGTTCGACGCCGGGTGAGGACTTCTCCGGCTGGAACAGCAGTTACGACGGCGAGCCGATCCCGCTGCCCGAGATGCGGGAGTGGCGTGCGGCCACGCTCGAACGGATCAGGGCGCTCAAGCCCGGCCGTGTCCTGGAGATCGGTGTCGGCACCGGTCTGCTGCTGTCCGGACTGGCGCCCGAGTGCGAGGAGTACTGGGGCACGGACTTCTCCCCGGTCGTCGTGGAGGAGCTGCGGCGCCATGTCGACGGTGACCCCGAGCTGGCCCGGCGGGTCAGGCTCCGGGTGCAGGCCGCCCACGAGCACGGCGACCTGCCGCAGGCGCACTTCGACACGATCGTGGTCAACTCCGTGGCCCAGTACTTCCCGAACGGCGGATACCTGACACAGGTCGTCGAGCAGGCCTTCCGTCTGCTCGCGCCCGGTGGCGCGCTGTTCCTGGGCGACCTGCGTAATCCGCGGTTGCTGCGGACCTTCGCCTCGGGCGTGCAGACGGCGCGTGCCGAGGACCCTAGCGACACGTCCGAGATCCGCCGTGCCGTCGAGCAGAGCCTGGTCCTGGAGAAGGAACTCCTCGTCGACCCCGAGTACTTCAGCGCCCTCGCTCACCACGTCCCGGACCTGGCGGGCACCGACATCCAGCTCAAGCGCGGCACCGCCCACAACGAACTCACCCGCTACCGCTACGACGCCACCCTGTACAAGACCGACATCACCACCCACCCCCTCACCGACGCCCCCACCCGGCCCTGGACCCGTGACCTGGGTGCCCTCGCCGATCATCTGGGCAGCGCGCGGCCCGACCGGCTGCGCGTCACCGGGGTGCCTCATGCGCGCATCGCGGCCGACCTCGCCGCACAGCGCGCGCTCGAAGCCGGGACGGCACCGGACCTCCGGGACACGGCCGGCGTCGATCCGGAGGACCTGCACCGCCTGGGCGAGAAGTACGGCTACTGGACGGCGATCAGCTGGAACGGGCACGACCCGGCTGCCCTCGACCTCACGTACGTCAAGCGCGAACTGCTCGGCGAGGCGGTGCCCGTCGGTGCCTACGCGCCCACGGGCGCGGCCGGCCCAGGCACCCCGCTCTCGTCCTGGACCACCAGCCCGGCCACCGGCCGGAGCACCGGCGCCCTGCTCATGGCCGTACGGGAGCACCTGCGCCGTCGGCTGCCCGAGTACATGCGCCCCGCCGTCGTCGTTCCGCTCGACCGGCTGCCGCTCACCGCCAACGGCAAGCTCGACCGTGCGGCGCTGCCGGCGCTCGAACCGGAGCGCGCCGACATCGGGCGGGCGCCGGCCACCCCGCAGGAACAGGTCGTGTGCGAGCTGTTCGCGGAGGTCCTGGGCCGACCGGTGGTCGGTGTGAGCGAGGACTTCTTCGATCTGGGCGGGCACTCGCTGCTGGCCACCCGGCTGATGGCGCGGCTGCGCGCGGCCTTCGGTGTGGAGCTGGGCGTGCGGAGCCTGTTCGAGGCGCCGACACCGGCGGGCATCGCGGCCCGCCTCGACGTCGACGACGCGGACGGGTCGTACGAGGTGATGCTGCCGCTGCGCACCGGGGGCAGCAGGCCGCCGCTGTTCTGCGTCCATCCGGGCGGGGGCATCAGCTGGTCGTACAGCGCGCTCATCAAGCACCTGGGGCCGCAGTATCCGCTGTACGGCATCCAGGCGCGCAGCCTGGCCCGGCCGGAACCCCGGCCCGCCAGCATCGAGGAGATGGCGGTGGACTACGCCGACCAGATCCAGCGGGTGCAGCCGCACGGGCCGTACCACCTGGCCGGCTGGTCGTTCGGCGGACTGTGCGCGCATGCGCTGGCCGCGGAGTTCCAGCGGCGCCGAGAGCCGGTGGCGCTGGTCGCGGTGCTCGACGTGATCCCCGACTGGCAGGGCCTCACCCACGCCGACGTGCCCGCCCCGGACGACCGGGTGATGCTGCTTTACCACGTCGGTCTGGTCGACGACGGCAGCCACCACGACGACGGCGAGATGACCTTCGCCAAGGCGCGGGAGATCCTGCGCCGCCAGGGCAGTGTGCTGGCCAACCTGGAGGAGGACCGGCTCACGACGATCACTGAGATCTCGGCGAACAACACCCATCTCACCGTCGACTACCGGCCCGGCCCGATCGACGGTGACCTGCTGCTGATCGCCTGCTCGGAGGAGCAGGACCCGCCGGTCACCGCCGCGGCCTGGCAGCCGTACGTGCGCGGCTCCGTCGAGGCCCATGTGGTGCCCGGCGACCACGGGTCGATGCTGACCCGCCCGGACACGCTGGCCGAGATCGGCCGCATCCTCTCGGCCAAGCTCCACGACCTCACCGGCGACGAGTGACCTTCGCGGGCCGCCCACCAGGAACCCGCCGTCCGCTGTCCGCGAGGACCGACACCCGAGGACTGACACTGATGCTGACCGACGTGCTCTCCGTCGACGTGGCCAAGGCCCTGGCCGCCGTGGACGAATGGCTGAGCGAGTACATCCGCCGACCGCACGGCGAACTCGGACGCACCGGCCCGGTGTGCCCGTTCGTCGAACCCGCCCAGCGTGCCGGCGCGCTGGAGATCCGCGTCAGGCTCGTCGGCCCCACCCCGAGCCAGACCTTGCTCGACGAGATCGTCCGCTGCGGCCTGGATGAGTTCAGCGAGGTCGACTGGAAGTCCGGCAACCCGAATCTGCGCTCGCTGCTGCTGGTCCTGCCGGACCTTCCGGCCGAGCACCTGCACCTGCTGGACGCGGCGCACAGCGCGCTGAAGCCGGAGAGCGTGCGGCGGGGGCTGATGATCGCCCAGTTCCACGAGAAGTGCGAGGAGAAGGCCGCGCGCAACCCGGCGTTCGAGGTGAGTCACGCCCCGGTGCCGATGATGGCGGTGCGGTCGATGGCGATCCACGACGTGCTGTTCCTGGCCGACCGGCGGGAGTGGTTCGAGGAGTACGCGAGCCGTTTCGGCGCCCGCTACCGCACCGGCTCGCACGGCATCGACCCGCTGCTGACCGAGGTGTACGAGCGGGCCCGTGCCACCTACGCGCCGGGGAGCTGAGCGCATGCGCGACGCACCGCCGGCCGCAGGTGCCGTGTACCGGGGCATGGACCAGGCCACGCTGGACCGGCAGTACTCGCCGAGTTCGCGCGTGGCGAGCCTGGACGCCTACCTGCGCGAGTACGAGCGGCTGAGCGAGGCCGCCCGCCGGGACCACCCGGTACGCGCCTCCCTCGCCTACGGCCCGCATCCGGCGGAGCGGCTCGACTACTTCCCCGGGCAGGCGGCCGGGCGGGCCCCGCTGCTGGTGTTCGTGCACGGCGGGAACTGGCAGGCACTGGGCCGCGCCGAATCGGCGTTCCCGGTGCCGCCGCTGCTGGCCGCCGGCGCGGCGGTCGCGGTGATCGAGTACGGGCTGGCACCGGACGTCGGCCTGGACGCCATGGCGGGCATGGCGCGCCGGGCTGTGGACTGGCTGCTGCGGCACGCGGACGGGCTCGGGTTCTCCCCGGACCGACTCCACCTGTGCGGTACCTCGGCCGGCGCGCACCTGGCAGCCATGGCCTTGCTGCCGGACGCGTCGGCCGGCCCGGACGTGTCCGGCCGGATCGCCGGGGCGGTGCTGCTCAGCGGCATGTACGACCTGGAGCCGGTGCGCCTGTCCTACGTCAACGACGCCCTGCGGCTGGACGAGGCCGCGGCCCGGCGCAACAGCCCGATCCTTCGCCTGCCGGCGCGGCTGCCCCCGACGGTGGTCGCCCGCGGCGGGAACGAGACCGAGGAGTACGTCCGCCAGCACGACGGGATGGTGACGGCGCTGCGCCCCCGGGCGGCGGTGACGGAGGTCGTCGCCGATCGGCGCGACCACTTCGACCTCCCCTACGACCTGGGCGTGCCGGGCACCGAGCTGGGCGACGCGGTCCTGGCGCAGATGGGACTGGAAGGAACGACCGCATGACCACCGAACAGACCACCGCGAGCCCCGCGTGCCCGTTGTCCGCCGGAGCCGCGTCGGACACGACCCCGTACGCCCACTACGCGCGGATGGACGAGCTGCTGGGCCTGCAGCATCCGCTCAGTTCGGCCCGCACCGAGCCGGGGTTCATCATCATGAGCCAGGTCAAGGAGCTGCTGTTCAAGCTGCTGCACACCGAATTCAGCGCAGCGCGCGACCAGTTGGCCGACGACCTGCTCGACGACGCGCTGTGGACGCTGCGCCGCGCCACGCGGGTGCAGCAGGTGCTGCTGGTGTCGTGGGAGACGTTCTCCGTGCTGTCCCCGGTGGAGTTCGCCGAGTTCCGGGACGTCCTGGGGTCGGCCTCCGGCTTCCAGTCGGCCGGCTACCGGCGTCTGGAGTTCCTGCTCGGCAACAAGAACCCCGCGATGGCCGCGCCGCACCGGAACACGGCGGGCTACGACGCGGTGGTCGGACAGCTGCACGAGCCGAGCCTGTACGACGCCGCGCTCGCGCTGCTGGCGCGCCGCGGACTGCTCACACCGGACGACGCCACGGACCGGGACGTCACCCGGCCGTACCGCGCCGGCGCGGAGGTCGAGGAGGCCTGGCGGGCGGTCTACCGGGACCCCGTGCGCCATCGCGACCTGCATCTGCTCGCGGAGGCGCTGATGGACGCCGCCGACCAGTTCGCCCGCTGGCGCTACACCCATCTGGTGGCCGTGCAGCGGATGCTGGGCGCCAAGCCCGGGACCGGCGGCACCGAGGGCGTGGCCTGGCTCGCCCGGATCAGTGAGCACCGCTTCTTCCCGGAACTGTGGTCGGTGCGCTCCACGCTCTGACCGGGTCGCCCAGGGCCTGCCCGCGGACGGCGGGGCACGCGGACACGCACGACACGAGACAGAAGGAGGGCCGATGGTGAGCGGGAACCCGCGCACGGTGGCCGAGGAACTGGACGCGGCCGATCCGCTCGCCGCGTTCCGCGAGCGGTTCGTCATCGCCGATCCGGAGCTGATCTACCTGGACGGCAACTCGCTGGGCCCGCTGCCCGCCGCCACGCCGGAGGTGCTGCGGGAGGTGGTCGAGGAGGGCTGGGGCGGTGGACTGGTGCGGTCGTGGCAGGGCTGGATCGACTGGGGCGCCCGGCTCGGCGACCGCCTCGCCGAGCACGTGCTCGGCGCCGCGCCCGGCGAGGTGGTGATCTCCGACTCCACATCGGTCAACCTCTACAAACTGGCCGCCGCCGCCCTGGACGCGGCACCGGGGCGCGGCACCGTCGTGATGGACGCCGAGGACTTCCCGACCAACCGGTACATCGTCCAGGGCCTCGCCGAACAGCGCGGGCTGCGGCTGGTGCGGCTGCCGTCCGACCTCGACGGCGGCCTCGACCTCGACGTCCTGCGCTCGGCGCTCAACGGTGACGTCGCGCTGGTGGTGCTGTCCCTGGTGTCCTACCGAAGCGGCGCGCTGCTGGACATGGCGCAGGTGAACGACCTGGCCCGGGCGGTCGGCGCGCGGGTGCTGTGGGACGTGTCGCACGCCGCCGGAGCCGTCCCCGTGGACCTGGCCGGCGCCGGCGCGGAACTCGCCGTCGGCTGCACGTACAAGTACCTCAACGGCGGCCCTGGTTCACCCGCCTTCCTCTATGTGCGGCGCGATCTGCAGTCCCGGCTGCGGCAGCCGGTGTGGGGCTGGTACGGGCAGCGCGGGCAGTTCGAGATGGGGCCCGACTACGACCCGGTGCCGGGCATCGAGCGGTTCCTGGTGAGCACCCCGCCGCTGGTGTCGCTGGCGGCGATCGATCCCGCTCTCGCCCTGGTCGAGGAGGCCGGGACGGCGCGGATCCGAGCCAAGGGGCTGCGGCTGGGCCGGCTGGCCGACGAGCTGGCGGACGCCTGGCTCACCCCGCTGGGCTTCCGGCCCGCCTCGCCCCGCCCGCCGGAGCGGCGCGGCTCGCATCTGTCCCTGCACCACCCCGACGCCTGGCGGATCTGCCAGGCGCTGGCCGCGGACGCGAAGGTGGTCTGCGACTACCGGGTCCCGGACCGGCTGCGTATCGGTCTGTCCCCCCTGGTCACGCGGTTCACCGACGTCTGGGACGCGTTGGCCCGTATCCGCGACGTCGTGGCCGAGGGCGCCTACGCCTCCCGGCCCGCCGGCCTCGCCCGGGTGACCTGACCTCCGCCTTCCCGCACAGCACCCTCTTCACCTCAGCCGATTCGGAGTGCCCATGGCTCACGCATCCCCGCTCACCACCGACG
The DNA here is from genome assembly GCF_042894765.1 of Streptomyces sp. NPDC001507. Taxonomy (NCBI): domain Bacteria; kingdom Bacillati; phylum Actinomycetota; class Actinomycetes; order Kitasatosporales; family Streptomycetaceae; genus Streptomyces; species Streptomyces sp. NPDC001507. The sequence goes on along the minus strand of NZ_JBIAVV010000012.1, from coordinate 390,966 downwards.
GACTGGTACAGATCCTGTTCGGCTCCTCCGCCTTCCAGATGCTCCGCGCGGGCAGCGAACTGGGCCTGTTCACCCTGCTGCACCGGCGACCGGGCCTGACCCAGCCCGAGATCGGTCGGGAACTCGACCTGGCGGAGCGGCCGGTACAGATCCTGCTGCTGGGCACCACCGCCCTCGGGCTGACAGTGCGCCAGGGCGACGGTTACGAGAACACCGACGTGCTGAACGGCCTGTTCGCAGAGGGTACTTGGGAGATCATCGAGGATCTCGTCGAGTACGAGGAACGGATCGTCCGGCCCGCCGAGGTGGACTTCATCGCGTCGCTGCGCGAGAACACCAACGTCGGCCTGCGACGGATCAAGGGCACGGGGGAGGATCTCTACCACCGGCTGTCCGCGGACCCCGAGCTGGAGCAGCTGTTCTACCGCTGCATGCGGTCCTGGTCCCGGCTGTCCAACCCCGTACTGGTCGAGAAGGCCGACCTCACCGGAGTGCGCCGCGTGCTCGACGTGGGCGGCGGCGACGGCGTCAACGCCATCGCTCTCGCCCAGGCCAACCCCGGCGTCGAATTCACCGTCCTGGACCTGCCCGGCACGGTGGAGATCGCCCGCAAGAAGATCGCCGAGCACGGCCTGTCCGACCGGATCTCCGTGCGGGCCGCGGACATCTTCGCCGACACCTACCCGACCGGCCACGACTGCGTGCTCTTCGCCAACCAGCTCGTGATCTGGTCACCGCAGGAGAACGTACGGCTGCTGCGCAAGGCACACGCGGCGCTGCCGGACGGCGGGCGGGTCCTGGTGTTCAACGCCATGTCCGACGACAGCGGGGACGGCCCGCTGTACGCGGCCCTGGACAACGTGTACTTCGCGACGCTGCCGGCTGCCAGCAGCACGATCTACCGGTGGGGCCAGTACGAGGAGTGGTTCGCCGCGGCCGGATTCGTCAAGCCCGAGCGGCTGCCCGGTGGCCGGTGGACGCCGCACGGCGTGATCAGCGCGGTCAAGTGACGTCCCAGCGAGTACCGGAGCCGACCATGTCTTCCACGTTCCCGGACGCCCCGCCGGCCGGTGCGGCAGCGGCGTGCCCCGCCGGCCCGCACATGATGGACCCCGATCTGCTCGCGGACCCCTTCGGCGGTTACGGCCGCCTGCGCGAACAGGGCCCGGTCGTCCGCGGCCGGTTCGTCGACGGCACTCCGGTGTGGTTCGTGACCCGCTACGACGACGTCCGCGCCGTGCTGCGCGACCCACGGTTCGTCAACACCCCTTCGCACGTGCCCGGAGCCCAGGGCGCCGATCCGCGTGAGGGGATGATGGAACTGCTCAACGTCCCCGAGCACTTACGGGTCTACCTGCTCGGATCCATCCTGGACAGCGACCCGCCGGACCATCCGCGGCTGCGCCGCCTGGTGACCCGGGCGTTCACCGCCCGCCGCATCCTCGATCTGCGTCCCGCCATCGAACAGATCGCCGACCGGCTGCTCGACGAACTGCCTCACCGGGCGGGGCAGGACGGGACGGTGGACCTGCTGGAGCACTACGCCTACCCCCTGTCGATCACGGTGATCTGCCGGCTCGTCGGAATCCCCGCGGTCGACCTGGAGCGGTGGCGGGAATGGGGCGGGGACCTCGTGTCGATGCGGCCCGAACGCCTCCAGCACTCCTTTCCCGTGATGATCGACTACTGCCATCAACTGATCGAAAAGCGTCGCGCCGCGCTCAGGGACGATCTGCTGAGCGAGCTGATTCGAGCGCAGGACGACGACGGCGGACGGCTCAGCGACACCGAGACGGTCACCATGGTGCTCACCCTGGTGCTGGCCGGCCACGAGACGAGCACCCATCTGATCGGCAACGGCACCGCGGCCCTGCTCACCCACCCCGACCAGCTGGCACGGCTGAAGGAGAATCCGGCGCTGCTCCCGAGAGCGGTGCATGAGCTGATGCGCTGGTGCGGCTCGGTGCAGGTGGCCCGACTGCGCTACGCCGTCGAGGACCTGGAGATCGCCGGCACGCGCGTCGCCCGCGGTGACGCGGTCCAACCGGTCCTGGTCTCCGCCAACTTCGACCCGCGACACTACACCGACCCGGACCGGCTTCACCTGACCCGTCAGCCGGACGGGCAGGCCGAGAACCACGTGGGCTTCGGCCACGGCATCCACTACTGCCTGGGCGCGACACTGGCCCGGCAGGAGGGCGAGGTGGCGCTCGCCCGGCTGCTGGCCCGCTACCCGGATCTCGCGCTCGCGGACGGCGATCCGGAGGGGGAACGCGCCCACCTGCCGGGCAGTTGGCGGCTGAACGCGTTGCGCCTGCGGCTCGGCTCCTGAAGTGAGCACGGCTGAAGTGAGCACGGCTGAAATGAGCACAGCCTTCTTCGGGCCATGAGGTGAGCGCAGCACTGAGGGCTCCATGATCTGCACCATGGAGCCCTCAGCCCTGGGGGGTGGCGGGAGTTGCGTCGTCAGGCGTCGGGTGGTTCGTTCCCCACGGCGATCGCCTGGACGGGGCAGGACAGCGCGGCCTGGGTGACCTGCCGCGGGGTGGCCGTACGCGCCCCTTCGGGCACGAGGGTGGCGTACCCGTCGTAGTCCTGGGCGAAGACGGCGGGTGCCGTCAGGGTGCACTGTCCGGACCCGATACAGGTGCGGTGGTCGATGCGGATCTCCATCTGGGGCGGTCTCCGGTGGTCGGGCGGGGGTGTCATTGGCCGAGCTCGTGCGCGGTGGCACGGTCGAGCGTCAGCAGGACCCATTCCTCGAAGTCGCGGTCTCCTCTCGACGCGGCCTCCCGCCAGCGCTGGACGCGGTCGGAGGGGGCGCTGATCCGGAGCTGGCTGGCCCGCGCGGGGATGGCGGCCCGGTTTCCTCTGCGGCTCTCCCGCAGCCGCAGTCGGAGCTGGTTGCGTGACCAGCCGTGCTGCTCCGCCTGGTCGAGCCAGGTGTCGGCCTCCGCCGGCGGCAGGGAGGCGACCTCGGCGTGGTGGCCGAAGCTCAGTGTCTCGCGCCGGCGCCAGAGCTCGAAGTGCCGTGCCACCCAGGCGTAGTTGCGCAGTGTCTGGTAGTCGAGGCCCGCGGCCTGGACTCCGGTCTGGTAGCGGTCTGCGTAGCGGTCCTGGCCGTACACGAGCCAGTCGCCCAGGCACCAGGCGGAGGAGTCGGCGACCTGGAAGATGTGCTGCCCGGCCTTCTCCCATCGGTCGTAGGTGAGGCTGGTGGGTATCTTGAGGCCGACCCGGGTGGTAAAGATTCGTTCCTGCTCGCCGGGTCTGCGGGGGCGGGCCGCCTCGGTGGCTCGGCGGCCGACTGGCAATTGACGGTCACTACGGTCGTACTTTGCGATGTGCTGCACCGGCTTTCTCCTGAAATCGGGGCATGATGCATCTCGCACCATTCATCGCGCCCTCGAGTCATTAAGGGCGCAATCTCGAAAAACGGTAGTCACCGTCCGAGATACCGTCAACGAACACTTCCGGCCGGAGATGGCCGATCGGGGTCCAATTGGCTTCGAAACCGACCGCTTCGGGGGTGCGACAGGTGCCGGATCGGGCCGGCCCGCCGGGGCCCGCACGACCCCGTCAGGGGGTGCCGGCCGAGGCGTGGAGCGTGCCGTCGGAGTCCGTCCGCACCGCCGCCTCGACGCCGTCGAGGATCAGGCCCAGGCCCACCCGGAAGGCCTCCCTCGCCTCCTGCTCCATGTGCGACGCGGCGCCGCCTCCCGCCGCCTCGGTCATGGCGGCGAGGCTCGCGGTCGACTCCAGGGCTGCGAGGGCGGGGAAGCGTTCGGTGAAGTCGGGCGCGAACTCCGCGAGCAGCGCGGACCGCTGCGCCCACCACTCCTCGTCGGGCACCCCGGTCTCCGGTGCCGCCTGCCGGTGTTCCGTCGCGACCAGGGCCATACCCCGCACGAACTGGAACAATACCGCGATGACCCGTCTGACGTGCAGGGGTTCCAGGCCGATTCCGCCCAGGATCCGCACCACCGTCTCCAGTCGCGCGTACTCGTTCGGCCCGAGCACGGGGCGGGCCTGCGAGACCTGGAGCACCCAGGGGTGGCGCAGATAGAACGTCCAGGCGTCGTCGGCCCAGTCGGTGATCGCCGGCCGCCACCCCGCGCTCGTGTCGTACTCCGTGGGCAGTTCGGCCAGCACCCGGTCGTGCATGAGGTCGACCAGTTCGCTCTTGCTCGGCACGTAGGTGTAGAGCGCCATGGCGGTCCGCCCGAGGCGGGTACCGACCGCCCGCATGGACAGGGCCGCCATGCCCTGCTCGTCCGCCACCGCGACACCCGCGGCCACGATCGTGTCCACGTCGAGTCCGGGTTTGGGGCCGGGTTTGGGAGCGGCCCCCCCGGATTCGGCCGATCGCCAGAGCAGGGACATGGATCGGCGGGCATCGCCCTGTCCGGCGAAAACAACCACCTTGCAACTCCTTACTGCATAAAGTAACCTCACCGGCGTAACTCTTTACGCTGTAAGGATACCAGCTGGGCGGCCACCCGCCCCGGTATGCCCGTACGTTCGTGGAAGGTTTCCGATGGCAGAGCTCCCCGTCACGTTCATCCAGGTCACCGACATCACACGCGTCACACGGCGGATGGCCCGCGTGACGTTCGAGGCCGACCACCTCGAAGACTCCGTCGGCCTGACCCCGGACCAGCAGCTCAAGCTCTGCTTCCCCCGGCCCGGCCAGGAGCGGCCCGTCCTGCCGGAGCAGAACGACGATGCGACGGGCTGGTACCAGGCGTTTCTGGCCATTCCGGAGGACGAGCGGCCCTGGATGCGCAGCTTCACCCTGCGTCGGCGGGTGCCCGGGACGAACACCGTCGAGGTCGACTTCGTCCTGCACGGCGACAGCGGCCCCGCCGGCGCCTGGGCCGAGTCCGCCCGCCCCGGCGACCGCCTCGGCATGGTCGGCCCCTCCGCGCTCTACGCCGGACCGGTCTCCCTGACGGATTCGATCACCTCCGCCGACTGGCTGTTGATCGCCGGCGACGAGACGGCACTGCCCGCCATCGGCACCCTGCTGGAGGCCCTGCCCGAGCGGGCCCGCGCCGAGGTCTACATCGAGGTCGCCGACCAGGCCGAGCAGCAGACCTTCCAGACGGCGGGCGACGTCACCCTGCACTGGCTGCACCGTGACGGAACCCCGGCCGGCCGCAGCGACGTCCTCGTCGACGCCGTCCGCGGCGCCGAGTTCCCGCCCGGGCGCCCCTTCGCCTGGCTGGCCGGCGAGGCCGGCGTCGTCCGGACCCTGCGCCGCCACCTGGTCAACGACCGGGGGCTCGACAAGCGCGCGATCGACTTCAGCGGCTACTGGCGCGTCAAGCTCACCCAGGACGACGCCCCGACCGCCGAGGACATGGCCGAGGCGCAGGAGCGCCTCGCCGAGTACCAGGCGGCGGCCGATGGCCAGTCCTGACGAGCCGCGCGCCGAAGCCGGCATCCCGGCCGGGCGCCGGGAGCCGGCCGGACGGCTGCCGGGCCGAGAGAAGGATTTCATGATCACAGTACGAGGTCTCGCCCGCCGGTTCACCGTGCGCGGCCAGGATGTCGAAGCGGTCAAAGGCATCGACTTCGACGTGGCGCCCGGGGAGGTGGTCGGCTTCCTCGGCCCCAACGGAGCAGGCAAGACCACGACCTTACGGATGCTCACGACCCTGCTGCGCCCCACCGGCGGAACCGGCGCCGTGGCCGGCTGCGACCTGCTGACGGACCCCCAGGGCGTGCGGCGCAGGATCGGCTGCGTCCACCAGGGCGGCGCCACCTGGCCCGAGTCCAGGGTCGGCGAGGAGATCGAACTCCAGGCCCGGCTCTACGGCCTGTCCCGCACCGAGGCCAAACGGCGCGGAGCCCTGCTCGCCGAGCGGCTCGACCTCGCCGGCCTGGACCAGCGGCCCGTCAAGACGCTCTCCGGCGGTCAGCGCCGCCGGCTCGACATCGCGCTCGGACTCGTCCACGAACCGACGCTCGTCTTCCTCGACGAGCCCACCACCGGGCTCGACCCGCAGAGCCGGGCCAACCTCTGGGACCACGTCCGCCGCCTGCGCTCCGAGCAGGGCACGACCGTCTTCCTCACCACCCACTACCTCGACGAGGCCGACGCGCTGTGCGACCGGATCCTCGTCACCGACCACGGCACGATCGTCGCCGAGGGAACCCCCGACGCGCTCAAGGCCCGAGTCGCCGGCGACGCGATCACCATCGAGGTGACCGGCCAGGCCGCGGAGGCGGCCGACGTCGCCGGGCGGCTGACCGGCGCGAGCGAGGTGAGCGTCGACGGCGACACGGTCCGCTTCCGGGTGCCCCGCGGCGACGCCGCCCTGCCAGAGCTGCTGCGCGCGCTCGACGGCCGGGGCATCACCATGGCCTCCGTCAAGGTCAACCGGCCCACCCTGGACGACGTGTTCCTCAGCCTGACCGGACGCTCCCTGCGAGACGGCGAAGCCGCGACCGAGGCCAGGGAGGCCGCCCATGCTGCGTGACACGCAACTGATCTTCGTCCGGGACATGAAGCTCGCGCTGCGGAGCCCGACCTGGCTGCTCATCGGGATCATGCAGCCGTTGCTGTACCTGTTCCTCTTCGGACCCCTGATGGTGTCCGTCGTCGACCACACCCCCGGCTTCCCGCCCGGTGGCGCCTGGGAGGTCCTCACCCCGGCTCTCATCGTCCAGACGGCGCTGTTCAGCGGCTCCTTCGCCGGCGTGGGGCTGCTCACCGAGTACCGGGTCGGCGTCGTCGACCGCTTCCGCGGCACGCCCGCGAGCAGGGCCGCCCTGCTGTTCGGCAAGGTCCTGGCCCAGGCCGTGCAGGCCACCGCGCAGTCCGTACTGATCGTGCTGGTGACGCTGCTCGTCTTCGACCTCGACGTCTCAGCGACCGGGCTGCTGCTCAGCCTGGCGATCGCCGCGGTCCTGGCCATCACGCTGTCATCGGGATCGTACGCACTGGCGATGGTTCTCAAGAGCGAGGCCGCGTTCCCCGCGCTGATGAACGCCGTGCTCCTGCCGCTTCTGCTGCTGTCCGGGGTGCTGCTGCCGGTCTCCGAGCAACTGGCGCCCGGCTGGCTGTACAACCTGGCCCGGATCAACCCGCTGACCCACGTGGTCGACGCCGAACGCGCGGCGTTCCGGGGGGACATGAGCGCCACGGGGCTGCTGACCGGCTCGGTCGTGCTGCTGGTCATGGCCGTCCTCGCCCTGCTGTGGGGCACGCGGACCTTCCGCAAGGAGAACGCCTGACGGCACCGCCCGCAGGCCCCCCGATACCGGGCTCCCCCTTACATCCCCCGGAGGGGGAGCCCACCCGCACCAGCAAGGAGCACACGTGAGGACCGACGCCATCAAGGTGACCGGTGCCAGGGAGAACAACCTCAAGAACGTCTCGCTTCAGATCCCGAGACAGCAACTGACCGTCTTCACCGGTGTCTCCGGCTCGGGCAAGTCGTCCTTGGTGTTCGACACCCTCGCGGCCGAGGCCCAGCGGCAGCTCAACGAGACCTTCAGCGCCTTCGTCCGGACCTTCCTGCCCGATCATGGGCGGCCGGACATGGACGCCGTCGAGAACATCTCCGCGGCCGTCGTCATCGACCAGAAACGCCTGGGCGGCAACCCGCGCTCCACCGTCGGCACGGTCACCGACATCAACCCGCTTCTGCGTCTGCTGTTCTCCCGGGCCGGCGATCCCGCGGGCCTGCCACCGAGCGCGTTCTCCTTCAACGACCCCCAGGGCATGTGCCCCACGTGCGAGGGCCTCGGCACGACCGTCCGCCTCGACCTCGACGCGTTCCTCGACCGCACCAGGTCCCTGAACCAGGGCGCGCTGCTGCACCCGGACTTCTCCACCGACAGCTGGTACTGGCTGAGCTATGTGGAGTCCGGCCTGTTCGACAACGACAAGCCGCTGGCCGACTTCGCCGAGCGGGAATGGCAACTGCTGCTGCACGGCGAACTGCCGGACAAGCTCCGCCTCCTCTGGCAGGGCAACACCCTGAACGTCCGTTACGAGGGCCTCGTCGACAAGTTCACCCGGCTCTACGTCAAGAAGGAGGACATGTCCGAGCGCGGCCGCCGAGTGTTCCAGCGGTTCGCCCGCACCGCCTCCTGCCCCGACTGCGACGGCACCCGCCTCGCGCCCACCGCGCTGGCCACCCGGATCAGCGGCCACCACATCGCGAACCTCACCGCGATGGAGACCGAGCACCTCGCACACGTCCTGGCGGAGCTGGACCTGCCGCGGGTCAAACCGGTTCTGGACGACCTGACCACCCGTCTGCACCACCTGGTCGACATCGGACTCGGCTACCTGAGCCTGGACCGGGAGACCCGCACGCTCTCGGGCGGCGAGTCCCAGCGGATCAAGATGGTCCGGCATCTGTCCAGCAGCCTCACCGAGATGCTGTACGTGTTCGACGAGCCGAGCGTCGGCCTGCACCCACGGGACGTGCACCGGCTCAAGGAACTCCTCATCGCGTTGCGGGACAAGGGCAACACGGTGCTCGTGGTCGAGCACGACCCCGACGTCATGGCCATCGCTGACCATGTGGTCGACATGGGCCCGAAAGCCGGGACGCTCGGTGGCGAAGTGGTCTTCGAGGGCAGCTTCGACGCACTCACCCGTGCCGACACCCTCACCGGGCGCCACCTCCGGCACCGACTGCCTCTCAAGACCGAACCCCGGCGCGCCACCGGGACGCTCACCGTCACCGACGCGACGAGCCACAACCTCAAGAACGTGACGGTCGGCTTCCCCACCGGCGTCCTGACGGTCGTCACCGGCGTGGCCGGATCGGGCAAGAGCACGCTGGTCAACGACGAGTTCCTGAACCGGTACCCCGACGCGGTCGTCATCGACCAGTCGGCGGTGACCACCAGCCGACGCTCCAACACCGCCACCTACACGGGCCTGATGGACCCGATCCGCAAACTGTTCGCCAAGGCCAACAAGGTCAGCCCCTCCCTGTTCAGCGCCAACTCCAAGGGCGCATGCCCCAACTGCCAGGGGCTCGGCGTCCTCTACACCGATCTGGCGTTCATGGACACGCTGAAGTCGGTGTGCGAGGTCTGCCGAGGCCGCCGCTTCTCCGAGGACGTCCTCGGCCACCGCCTGCGGGGCAGGTCCATCAGCGACGTCTTGGAGATGACGACGGCCGAGGCGGCGGACTTCTTCACGGAGCCCAGGCTCCGCCCCGTCCTGCACGCCCTGAACGAGGTGGGGCTGGACTACCTACGCCTCGGCCAGCCGCTCAGCACCTTGTCCGGAGGCGAGTGTCAGCGCCTCAAGCTCGGGGCCGACCTGCACCGCGTCGGAAGCGTCTACGTCATGGACGAACCCACCACGGGTCTGCACATGTCGGATGTCCGCCGTCTCCTCGGCATCATCGAGCGCCTCGTCGACCAGGGCAACACCGTCATCGTCATCGAGCACAACCTCGACGTCGTCAGGAGCGCCGACTGGATCATCGACCTCGGCCCCGAGGGGGGCAGCGGCGGCGGACGAATCCTGTTCCAAGGAACTCCGTCCGATCTTCTGAAGACGACCGACTCCCACACCGCCGCGCACCTCCGGCAGGACCTCTCGCATGCGGGCCGTGTCTGATCACCGGGGCCGTGGCGGCAACGCCGTGAGCCGACGTGCTCGTCGCGCCGGAGACGTGGATCTTTGACATTCGACTTCTGGTCCACGGCTGGACCGGGATGATGGGCCGTGCGGTGGCGCAAGGTGTTGAACTGGTTGCTGAGCGTGCTTGTCGTGCTGGGTGGTCCGGAGAGCAAGAGTGCCTTCAGACCACCCACTTGAAGGTCCTAGAAGAACCCGAGCTTCCGCGGACTGTAGGAAACCAGGAGGTTCTTCGTCTGCTGGTAGTGGTCCAGCATCATCTTGTGCGTCTCGCGGCCGATCCCCGACTGCTTGTAGCCGCCGAACGCGGCGTGTGCCGGGTACGCGTGGTAGCAGTTGGTCCACACCCGGCCGGCCTGGATCGAACGGCCCGCGCGGTAGGCGGTGTTGATGTCGCGGGTCCAGACGCCCGCGCCGAGGCCGTACAGGGTGTCGTTGGCCATTTTGATCGCGTCGTCGAAGTCGTCGAAGGACGTCACCGAGACCACGGGACCGAAGATCTCCTCCTGGAAGATCCGCATCCGGTTGTCGCCCTCGAAGATGGTCGGCTGGACGTAGTAGCCGCCCTTCAACTCGCCGTCGTGTTCGACACGTTCGCCGCCGATGAGGATCTTCGCGCCCTCCTGCCGGCCGATGTCGAGGTAGGAGAGGATCTTCTCCAGCTGGTCGTTGGAGGCCTGGGCGCCGATCATCGTGTCGGTGTCCAGGGGGTGGCCCGGCTTGATCTGCCGGGTGCGGGCGACCGCCGCCTCCATGAACTCGGCGTAGTTGCCGCGCTGGACGAGGGCGCGGGACGGGCAGGTGCAGACCTCGCCCTGGTTGAGGGCGAACATCGTGAACCCTTCGAGGGCCTTGTCACGGAAGTCGTCGTCGTGCGCCCAGACGTCGTCGAAGAAGATGTTCGGGGACTTGCCGCCCAGTTCGAGCGTGACCGGCTTGATGTTCTCCGAGGCGTACTGCATGATCAGGCGCCCGGTGGTGGTCTCGCCGGTGAAGGCGACCTTCGCCACCCGTGGGCTGGACGCGAGCGGCTTGCCCGCCTCCACGCCGAACCCGTTGACGATGTTCACCACGCCCGGCGGCAGCAGGTCCGCGATCAGGCTCATCCAGTAGTGGATCGAGGCCGGGGTCTGCTCGGCGGGCTTGATGACGACCGCGTTGCCCGCGGCGAGGGCCGGTGCGAGCTTCCAGGTGGCCATCAGGATGGGGAAGTTCCACGGGATGATCTGCGCGACGACGCCGAGCGGCTCGTGGAAGTGGTACGCCACCGTGTCGTCGTCGACCTCGCCCAGCGAACCCTCCTGCGCGCGGATCGCCCCCGCGAAGTACCGGAAGTGGTCGATCGCCAGCGGGATGTCGGCGGCCAGCGTCTCGCGCACCGGCTTCCCGTTCTCCCAGCTCTCGGCGACCGCGAGCGGCTCCAGGTGGGCCTCCATACGGTCGGCGATCTTCAGGAGGATGTCGGAACGCTCCGTCACCGACGTACGGCCCCAGCCAGGCGCCGCCGCGTGCGCGGCGTCCAGCGCCCGCTCCACGTCCTCGGCGGTGCCCCGCGCCACCTCGGTGAACGGCTGCCCGTTCACCGGTGACGGGTTCTCGAAGTACTGCCCCCGGGCCGGCGGCACGTACTCGCCGCCGATGAAGTGGTCGTAGCGCGCCTGGTAGGAGACGATCGCGCCCTCGGTGCCGGGCGCCGCGTAACGGGTCATGGTGGCCTGCCTCCTTGCAGATGCGCTGCCCGCCGTCGGGCAGCTCCCGGCGCGGAGGCTAGGGGAGCGGACGTTGCGAACACGTTGCGCCGCAGGCCGGCGCGTCAGCCGGCCGGTGCCGTCAGCTCCGCCTCCAGGGCCGCCAGCCGGGACCGTACGACCGCCGTCGGCCGCACCGCGGCCAGCGCCCGCCACACCTCGACGTCGTCCTCGCCCCACGGGGCGTGCGCCCACTCCGCCAGCAGGTCGGGGTCCTGACACCCGATCAGCGCGGCTCGCAGCCCGTCCGCCAGCCGCTGCCTGAGCCGCACGACCGCGGGTGCCTGCGAGCCCGGCAGCAACGGGCCGGTGTACGCCCCGACGGCGGCCGTCACCGCGCCCGCCTCCAGCCGCCGCTCCACGACACCCGCGTCCGACTCCACCGGCGCGGCCAGCCGGTAGGGACGGGAGGCGAGCAGCCCCGGCCCCAGCAGCCGGCGCAGCCGGACCAGTTCCGCCCGCAGTGTCACCGGCGTCACCGACTCGTCCTCGTACAGCGCGCACAGCAGTTCGTCGCCGGTCAGCCCCTCCGGGTGGCGGGACAGCAGCACCAGCAGCTCGCTGTGCCGGCGGCCGAGCCGGATCCGCCGGCCGTCCAGCCGGAGCTCGGCCTCGTCCCGGCCGAGCGCCGTCAGCGCGGGCGCCTCGTCGGCCGGCGCCGGCGGATCGAGCAGCGCCAGCTGCGACTCGGCGGCCCGCGCCACCGCCTGGACGAAGCCCAGGCTGTGCGGATGCGCCAGCCGGTCGCCGCCGGTGATGTCGACCGCGCCCAGCACCCGCCCGGTGCGCGGATCGTGCACCGGAGCCGCCGCGCACGTCCACGGCTGCACCCGGCGGATGAAGTGCTCCGCGGCGAACACCTGCACCGGCCGGTCCACGGCCACCGCCGTCCCCGGCGCGTTGGTGCCGACCGCGGTCTCCGACCAGCGCGCGCCCGGCACGAAGTTCATCCGGTCCGCCCGCCGCCGGGTCGCCGGATGTCCCTCGACCCACAGCAGTCTGCCGTCCGCGTCGCACACCGCCAGCAGATGCTCGCCGTCCGCCGCGAACGTACCCATCAGCTCCCGGAACAGCGGCATCACCCGGGCCAGCGGATGCTCCGCCCGGTACGCCCCGAGGTCACCGTCCGTCAGTTCCACGCGCGCCGCGCCGTCCGGTCCCACCCCGGCCCGCGCGGAACGCCGCCACGACTCGGCGACCACGGACCGCACCGGGCGTGGCACGGTGCCGGCCGTGGTGAACGTCTCGTGTGCCCGGCGCAGCAACCGGGCACGCTCGGCAGGGTCGGCCCCCGGCTCCAGGGCCACCCAGGGATCGGTCAACTCGGCCTCCCGACGGCGATGCGGCTGGGGACATCGTCATGCGGGGTGTTCGCGCCGACAACCGTTTCGACCGGCCTCCCTCCGCGGCCCGGCCCGCGGTCCTCACTCGGCCTGTCCCACCAGCCTCATGTAGCGGACCCAGTCCCAGTGCTTGCCCGGATCCGTGTGGTCGGTCCCCGGCACCTCGACGTGCCCGATGACGTGCGCCCGGTCCTTCGGGATGCCGTACCTCTCGCAGATCGACGCCGTCAGCCGCGCCGACTCCTGATAAAGGGCGTCGGTGAAGTACTCCGGTCTGTCCACCCACCCCTCGTGCTCGATACCGATGCTCCGCGTGTTGTAGTCCCAGTTCCCCGCATGCCAGGCCACGTCTGTCTCCCGCACGCACTGCGCGACATGCCCGTCGGCCGAGCGGACCAGGTAGTGCGCGGACACCCGCTTCTTCGGGTTCCGGAAGATGGACAGCGTGCCGGCGTACGCCTGCTGTGTGACATGGATGATCACCCGGTCGATCGCGTACTCGTCGGGGCGCAGGGCCGGTGTCCGGTTCTCGCCGCTCGCCGCCTGCCACTCGGCCGGCGGATAGTCGACGACCCCGGTCTGCGCGCCCGCCCGGCCCGCGGGGAGCAGCGCGTACGGGACGGCGGCGAGGGCCGCGCCCTTCAGGAGCCGTCGCCTGCTGGGGAGCGGTCGTGCCCGGTCCATGGATGGCGTGCCTTTCGGAAGCGTGCTCGCGGCACGGGGGAGTCGAGGGCCGGTCAGCGGCGCAGGGCCGCCGCCGTCTCACGCAGTCGCGCATGCAGTCCGCGGTAAGTCTCGCGCGCGGGCAGCCACTCCTTGCGGAGCTTGGCCACACACGTGTAGTTGGTGTCGCACACGTTGGCCAACGGCGACTCCACCGTCTGGGTTGCGTACTGGTACGCGTCGAGTTCGCCGAACCCGTAGTCGCGCACCAGCCACTGCACCAGGTCGAGCTGCGATATCCGGAAGGCGTCCTCCAGCGGACGCGCCGACCCCGTCGAGACGATGTGGGTGTCCGACTCCAGCCGGGGCCACGGCGTCGCGATCCCCTTCAGCAACTCGACGATCACGACCGTGTTCATCGCGCACTCCACGGCCACCCCGCAGGTCTCGCCCTCGCCCTGCCGGGCGTGGCCGTCGCCGAGGCTGAGCAGCGCGCCCTCGACGTTGACCCCCAGGTAACAGGTGACACCGGCCCGCATCTCGGGCGTGTCCATGTTGCCGCCGTGCGCGTCCGGCACCAGGGCCGAGCGCACCTCCAGGTTCGCGGGGGCCACCCCGACGGTGCCGTGCATCGGGTCCATCGGAAGCTCCAGCTCGATGCCGCCCTCGTGCGCCCGGAACAGGGCCGTGCGCCGGGTGCGGTCCAGCTGCCAGATCCAGACCGTCTCCGGCAGCGGTGGCTGGAGCGTGGCGGTGGTGTGCGTCGAGGTGAGCGCCCCGAACAGGGGGACCGTCGTCGACGCCGCCCAGTCCCGGGCCGGTTCGATCGACACGAAGTGCACGGCGAGGGTGTCGCCCGGCTCCGCGCCCTCGACGTGGAAGGGGCCGGTCTGCGGGTTGAGGAACGGGAACTCGCAGACCTCGGACACCAGGTCCTTCTCCGACCGCACCCGGCCGGCGAAGCAGTCCTCCGTGTACAGGTCGAGAACCGTGCCGGGCGCGATCCGCGCCACCGGCGGCGCCCCGCCGAACGTCCAGGCGTAGTCGTCCGGTCCGGGCCGGACGGTGAGGATGCGGGGGTCGCTCATCGCGGTCGTGCTCCGTTCTGTGCGGCGACGACGTCAGGGGCGTCGTCTTCGAGGTGGACCCGTGCGGTCTCGGCTATGCGCTCGGGGTGGCGCCGGACCAGCACCAGGAGGACGACCACTCCGGCCACCATCCACACCCCGACCACCGGACCGGCGTACGACACCGGGGCGGTCAGCTTCGTCACGAAGTCGAAGACGGGCAGACCGGCCGCGGTGAGCAGGGCGGGGACGAAGGCCACGATGCCCAGCAGCGGGAGGAGCAGGTGCCGTACCGGCTTGAGCGACGGGCGGCCACGGCGCAGGAAGTAGCCGGCACAGGCGAGGTTGACGACGATGTAGACGCCGATGACGACCGTGACGATCACCGTCGCCAGCAGCAGGAACGCGGTCACCGGGTCGTAGCCGAAGCCCAGCCCCAGCACCGCGCCGACCGCCACGGCGGTCTGGACCGCGATGCCGGCCACGGGGGAGCGGTACCGCGGGTGGAGCGTGGCCAGGACACGCGGGAGGACCCGGATACGGGCCAGCGCGAAGGCCGTCCGCGTCGAGACGTTGGCGCAG
Source organism: Streptomyces sp. NPDC001507 (assembly GCF_042894765.1). Classification (NCBI taxonomy): domain Bacteria; kingdom Bacillati; phylum Actinomycetota; class Actinomycetes; order Kitasatosporales; family Streptomycetaceae; genus Streptomyces; species Streptomyces sp. NPDC001507. The sequence goes on along the minus strand of NZ_JBIAVV010000012.1, from coordinate 375,944 downwards.
GCGTTGGCGTTGGCGATCGTCGAGTTGACGACCGCGAGGAACACCAGCACCCAGAAGAGCCCGAAGGAGGCCCGGGCGACGCCCTGCCAGGACGCCTCGCCCGCCGCCCCGAAGGAGGCGAACCGGCCGGGGCCGAAGTACACGGTCATCGCGTAGGTCGTCACCACGTAGAACAGCCCGATCCCCAGTGCCGCGCCGAGCACCGCGCGGTGCATGGTGCGGCGCGGGTCGCGGGTCTCCTCCGCGAGCGGCGCGGCCGCCTCGAAGCCGGCGAACGCCAGCACGGTGTAGACGGAACCGGCGAAGACCCCGCTGACCCCTCCGTAGCCGTCCGCCGTGTGCGAAGTCCCGAACACGGACAGGGTGTTGTGGCCGCCGGCCCGGATGATCAGCCAGCCGGCGAAGACGAGGAACACCGCGATCTCGAAGACCCCGAGCACGGTCCCGAAGCGGGCCGAGGCCTGTACGCCCAGATACCCGGCGGCGGCGATGACGGCGGCGCCGGCGAGGGCCCACGGCCACCACAGGTCGGCCGGCCAGGAGGCCCACTCGTCGTGCAGGGTCCCCGCCGCGGTGAACCCGAGCTGGAGCAGCAGCAACGGCGGCACCAGCGCCTCCACGAACACGTAGCCCCAGCCGACCAGGAACCCCACGGCCGGATGCAGCCCCTGTGCCGCGTACGTGGCCACGGACCCGGCGGCCGGCAACTCGCGCGCCAGCTCGGCCACGCACGACGCGGTGAACAGACAGGCCACCAGAGCGATCAGCACGGCCAGCGGCAGACTGCCGCCTGCGAACGCCGCCCCCGCCGGAATGGACGCGGCGACGGCGGCCGCGGGCGCCATGGCCGTGACGCTCTGGAACAGCACCTCCCGCAACCCCACCGCGTCCCGCCGCAGTCCCGCGGCCGACTCTCCCGACATACGTCCCCCCGACGTGCGTGTTCTCCTCGTTCCGGCGGATGCCTCGCGTGAATCACGGTACGGCGCTTGCGGGTTGGGCAGAAGAGCGCCCAGGTGATCCGTGGACGGAGCGGCGACTGTGGACAACCGCGCCACCCGGACGGGTGAACGCGGTGCGAGCCTCCCCGGGCTCCAGCGAGAGCGACCCTCACACGGGGTCGGTCAGACCCGCTCAGCCACGATCGCCGGATCGTCCAGGACGGCCCGGATCACCGAGTGGGCCGCGCCGAGGAGGGGGCCCTCGGAGCCCAGGCGGGAGACGGAGACCGGGCAGGCCGGGCCCGTGGTGCGGTCGGCCAGTTCGGCTTCCAGGGACGGCAGGAGCCAGGGAGCGAGACCGGCGAGGGCCCCGCCCAGGACCACGGACTCGGGGTCGAGGAGGTTGACGGCGCCGGTGAGGGCGATGCCCAGGGCCGTACCGGCGTCCTCCAGGGCACGTCGGACGCCCTCGTGGTCCGCGCCCGCCTGCTGTGCGAGCAGTCCTACCGCGTCCTCGCGGGATTCGAGGCCGGCCGCGCGCAGCACCGCCTCCTCGCCGGCGTACTGCTCCAGGCACCCGCGCCCGCCGCAGGCGCAGCGCGGCCCGTCGGGGTGGACCGGCACATGGCCGAGCTCGCCCGCGAAACCGCGTCTCCCGCGCAGCAGCTGTCCGTCCACCACGACGGCGGCGCCGATACCGATCTCGGCGGACACGTGCAGGAAGTCCTGGGGCGTCGCGTCCCCGAGCCACAGCTCGGCCAGGGCGCCGAAGTTGGCCTCGTTGTCCACCGTCAGCGGGAGGCCGGCGGGCAGCAGCGCGGCGAGGTCGGTGCCGTGCCAGTCGAGGTTGGGGGCGTGGACGACCGTGTGCCCGTCGCGGGCCACCAGGCCGGGGACGGCGACCGCGAGACCGGCGGGCCACAGCCCGTGCTGTTCGGCGTCCGCCGCGACCCGCCGGACCAGGCCGGTCAGCTCCGCCAGCACCGGGCGCGGATCCCGGCCCCGGTTCGCACCGTGCCGCACGGCACGCGCGCGTACCTCGCCGCGCAGGTCCACCGCGCACACGGCGAGATGGTCGACCCCGACCTCCGCCCCGAGACCGGCCGGACCGTGCCCGCTCATCGCGAGCGCCGAGCCGGGCCGCCCGACGCGGTTGGGCCGCTCAGGTCCCAGTTCCTCCAGGAGTCCCCAGCGGATCAGCTCGTCGACGAGGGTCGACACCGCCGCTCTGGTGAGGCCGATGCGGGAGGCGACCGCGGCCCGCGACAGCGAGCCCTCCGCACTGACCGCGTGCATCACGCGAGCGAGGTTGCGCCGGCGCATGCCCTGCTGGGTGTCCGGCAGGGCACGGCCGGTCGTCGGGCGGGCCTCGTGCAGCGGTGCGGTCATGCCTCCATCAATCCTCTGGGACCGTCTGGAATCCTCTCGGCAGTCCCCTGCCGATCAGCCGATCAGCGGTTCTCCGGCGCCCGCTCCAGCAGCGGGGCCGCGTCGGAGAGTACCCCGGAGATCCTGGACAGCGTCGCCGCGTCCCGCTCCACCGCGTCCAGTACGGGCCCTGCGGCCGTGTTCCAGCGGCGCGCCACCGCGGCCGGGTCCTCGCCGGTGAGCAGCCCGGCCGCCTGCGCGGCGGCGCCGAGAGCGACCAGCTCCTTCGCCTCGGGCACCTGCACCGGCCGCCCGGACAGCCGCCGCACCGTCTCCTGCCAGGCCCGGCCCCGGGCGCCGCCGCCGATCAGCAGCAACGGGCTGGTCCGGTCGGCGTCCTCGTCGAGCACCAGGTCCAGGGCGCCCAGCAGGGCGTGCACGGCGCCGTCGTAGGCGGCCTGGAGGAGCTGGCCGGCGGTGGTGTCGTGGCGCAGGCCGTGCAGCAGTCCGGAGGCGTTGGGCAGGTTCGGGGTGCGTTCGCCGTCCAGGTACGGCAGCAGGGTCACCGAGGTGCCGGGCTCGACGGCCTCGCGGTCCAGGCCGAGCAGCGCCGCGACCCGGTCGACCGCGAGCGTGCAGTTCAGGGTGCAGGCGAGGGGCAGCCAGTCGCCGTGCGCGTCGGCGAAGCCCGCCACCGTGCCGGTCGGGTCCGCGGGGCGGTGCCTGGAGACCGCGTACACCGTGCCCGAGGTGCCGAGGCTCAGCACGGGGGTGCCCGGACGCAGGCCGAGCCCCAGCGCGGCCGCCGCGTTGTCACCGGTGCCGGGCGCCACCAGGGTGCCCTTGGAGAACGGCAGGTCGTGGCTGTCCCGGACGGTGCCGGCGACCTCGCCGGGCCGGACGACCCGGGGCAGGAGCGCCGGGTCCAGGCCCACGTGCGCGAGGGTCTCCGCGTCGTACGCCTCGGTCGCCGACGCCCACCAGCCGGTGCCGGAGGCGTCTCCCCGGTCGGTCGTGCCCAGTCCGGTCAGCCGCTCGGTGAGGTAGTCGTGGGGGAGCCGTACCGCCCTGGTCGCCCGGACCGCCTCCGGCTCGTGCTCGGCCAGCCAGGCCCACTTGGTGACCGTGAACGACGCGCCCGGCACACTCCCGGTGCGCTCCGCCCAGGCCTTCGGGCCGCCCAGCTCCTCGATCAGCCGCTGCGCCTGCGGCGCCGAGCGGACGTCGTTCCAGAGCAGCGCCGGCCGCACCGGCTCGCCGTGCTCGTCCAGGGTGACCAGGCCGTGCTGCTGCCCGCCGATCGACACGGCCGCCGCCTCGTGCGCGGCGTCCCCGCACTGGCGCAGCGCCTCGCACAGCGCGTCCCACCACTGGCGCGGATCGCTCTCCCGGCCCGCGCCGGTGGTCACGGTGTGCGGTGCCTGGCCGCTCGCCACGACCTCGCCGGTGGACGCGTCGACGACCAGCGCCTTGGTGGACTGGGTGGACGTGTCCACGCCGACGACGAGCGGACCCTCGGCTGCTGACATCGGGCTCTCCCTTTTTCCGCGGCTCGCGGTTTATCTGACCTGCAGTTTTCCCGGCTCGTCGGGGTGTCGCGACCCGGTTTTCGTCCTTCGGGGACAGGGTGACCCTTCCCAGGGACGCGTTGGCATACTAATTTGTAAACCGCGATGACGAAATAGTCGGCACGACAGTCATCCACCGGTCATCCACCGCAGTCATCGAGCACAGCCCCCGAGCAAGGAGCCGCGGCAATGAGCTTCCAGCCCACCCCCGAAGACAGGTTCACCTTCGGCCTGTGGACCGTCGGCTGGCAGGGAAGGGACCCGTTCGGCGACGCCACCCGCCGCGCCCTCGACCCCGTCGAGACGGTCCAGCGCCTGTCCGAACTGGGCGCCCACGGTGTGACGTTCCACGACGACGACCTGATCCCCTTCGGGTCCTCCGACACCGAGCGCGAGTCGCACATCAAGCGCTTCCGCCAGGCCCTCGACGCCACCGGCATGAAGGTGCCGATGGCCACCACCAACCTCTTCACCCACCCGGTCTTCAAGGACGGCGCGTTCACCGCGAACGACCGTGACGTACGCCGTTACGCGCTGCGCAAGACCATCCGCAACATCGACCTGGCCGTCGAACTGGGAGCCGAGACGTACGTCGCCTGGGGCGGCCGCGAGGGCGCCGAGTCCGGCGCCGCCAAGGACGTGCGGGTCGCCCTCGACCGCATGAAGGAGGCCTTCGACCTCCTCGGCGAGTACGTCACCTCCCAGGGCTACGACCTGCGCTTCGCCATCGAGCCCAAGCCGAACGAGCCGCGTGGCGACATCCTGCTCCCCACCGTCGGCCACGCCCTCGCCTTCATCGAGCGCCTGGAGCGCCCCGAGCTGTACGGCGTCAACCCCGAGGTGGGCCACGAGCAGATGGCCGGCCTGAACTTCCCGCACGGCATCGCCCAGGCCCTGTGGGCGGGCAAGCTCTTCCACATCGACCTCAACGGCCAGTCCGGCATCAAGTACGACCAGGACCTGCGCTTCGGTGCCGGTGACCTGCGCGCCGCGTTCTGGCTGGTCGACCTCCTGGAGAGCGCCGGCTACGCGGGCCCGAAGCACTTCGACTTCAAGCCGCCGCGGACCGAGGACCTCGACGGCGTGTGGGCGTCGGCCGCCGGCTGCATGCGCAACTACCTGATCCTCAAGGAGCGCGCCACCGCCTTCCGCGCCGACCCGGAGGTCCAGGAGGCCCTGCGCGCCTCCCGTCTGGACGAACTGGCCCAGCCGACCGCCGCGGACGGCCTCCAGGCCCTCCTCGCCGACCGCACGGCCTTCGAGGAGTTCGACGTGGAGGCGACCGCCGCGCGCGGGATGGCCTTCGAGCGGCTCGACCAGCTGGCGATGGACCACCTGCTGGGCGCCCGCGGCTGAGCGCGCACGCGCGCGTGAGGGCCGCTTTCGCAGCGGTGTCCTCACGCGCGCGTGTCGCCTTCGTGCCCGGATCCGGTACCGGCACGGCCGGTTCGCACCGGAAATACTCCGGAATCGTGCGGTCCGTGGCATGAGTCCGTGTCAACTCCCGCGCCGGCCTCGCGCGACGACCGGAACGCGGTGACTCTTGGCGGTATGGCCATGCCGCCCGTACCGCCACGACCGCCCGGCCCGCCGAACGGCTCTCCGTCGCCCGGCGGAGGCTACGACCCGCCCCCGTACGAGGGTTACGGCCCGCCACCGCGCGAAGGTCTCGCACCGCACCCGCACGCCGGTTTCGGCGCTCCCCCCGGCGACCAGGAGCCGCCCACCGCCGTCGGGTGGATGCCACCGCCCCCACCGGAGCCGCCCCGCCGGCGCAGGGGCCCGTTGTTCGCCGTTCTGGCCCTGCTGGTGGCCGCGGTGGCCGTCGCCGCCGTCGTCCTGATGGTGTCCGGCGGCGACGGCTCGGCCGACGGGAAGCCCGGTGCGAACAGCCCGAGCCCCTCCGGTCCGGCCCGGCCTTCGCCCGGCCTCCCGAGCGGGCTGCCCAGCAGCCTGCCGTCTGGCCTGCCGAGCGGACTCCCTTCGCAATGGCCCTCGGAACTGCCCAGCGGTCTGCCGAGCGAGCTGCCCAGCGGTCTGGACTCCCTGCTGCCCTCCCTGCTGGGGTAGCCGCCGGCTCAGGTGTGCCTACCGAAGCGTCCGGAACCACCGGACCACGGCGGCGGTTCCCGCCTGCTGGGAACCGAGATGGCGGGAGCCGCGGTAGTCCGGGGTGCCGAGGTCGACCACCGGGGCGTCGACGCCGTGGGCGCGCAGGGCGGCGTGGCAGTGGGCCGTGTTCGTGTTGACGGCCTGCTCGTCCCCCTCGGCGTAGTAGAGCCTGACCGCAACCCGCGGCACCCGGTCGGTGCACACGCTGTCCGTGGTCCGCAGGGCCGCCGCCAGCCGTCCGGTGGGTGGGCCGGCATCGCCCGGCCGCGGGCGGTGAGCAACGCGTCGAGGGAGTCCGGGGTGCCGGCCACGACCTCCTGACCGGTGTGCGTGCCGTCCAGCAGGCCTTCGATCGTGCGGTCGTACGGCGCCCGGAACGCCCGGGCCGGTGTGTCGTACAGGTGGTGCAGGCGGTTGAAGGCGACCAGGAACAGCGCCGTGCAGATCACGCTCGCCTTCGGGTCCGTCCGCCCGGCCAGTAGCGCCGGCAGCGCCGCGTCGCGGAACGCGTAGGCGCCGCTCACGGGCGCTATGGCGCGGATCCGGAACCAGTGGTCGGCCCCCTCCTGGAGCGACCGCGCCAGTCCCAGGGCCGCCGAGGCGCCCTGGGAGAAGCCGGTGGCCAGGACCCCGCGTCGCAATTCCCGGCCCTGCCGCGTCGCGACCGTACGGGATGCCCGCAGCATGTCCAGGGCGGCCGTCGTCTCCGAGGGCACGTCCATCCAGGCCTGGGGCCCGGGCCCCAGGCCCATGCCGAGGTGGTCGGGGAGCACCGCGGCGAACCCTGCGGACGCGTAGGTCAGCACGGGTGCCTGGTCCCACACCTCGGCCGAGACCGAGGCGACGTCGCCTTTCAATAGTTCGGTGCCGTGCGTGAACGACACCGCCCGCAACCGTCGTTCACCGCTGCGCGGCAGGGCCAGCAGCCCGCTGGCGGTGGTCGGCCTGCCGTGCGGGTCCACCGTGCGGTACACGATCCTGAAGGTGTCCAGTCCGTAGTGCACGGCGCCGGTGTCCCAGGCTCCGTCCTCGTCGCCCGCCAGCTCGGCCGCGGCCTGCCGGGCGGTCAGCGTCCGCAGGTGCTCGACGGACACCACCGTGCCCCGCGACGCGTGTGCCCCCGCCGGGGCGGACGTGGCCGCCGGTGCACCGGATCCCTGCGCGACCGCGGCCGTCGCGCCGGCTCGCCGCCAGGGCCGCCGAAACCGCCGAAACCACCAGTAATCTGCTGATCCGCTTCAAATTCGTTTGCTTCATGCCGTGACCGTACGAACCGCCGAAGCCACCGGCCATCCGGCCAACCGGTCTGCGCGGGTGGGGTTTTCCGCAGGGCCGACTCGTGCCGGGCCGCTCCCGTACGTCCGGCCCGGCGACCGGGCGGCGACGGTTACCCCGGGAGCGGAGCTGCTTCACAACCTGTTCGAGTCGGCACTCGGGGGCCAGTAGGGGTGGCCCGTCAGGGATGTCTCAGGGGCGTGGTCCGGAACCGCGCGAGGCGCGGGCCCGTTCTCACATCAGAGAGCGGCAAGGGCCGCGAAGGAGGCGACGCTGATGTCGAAGAACGCGAAGATCGCCGCAGGAGGTGTGGCGGTCGGGCTCATCCTGCTGATATGGCTGCCCTGGTGGGTGACGTTCCTGATCGTGGTGGGCGTCCCGGTGGCCGCGTACCTGGCGCTCGACCCCTCGCAGCGGCGCAGGCTGCGCCGGGCAGGCCGCAGGGAGATCGGCCGCTGAGCCACCTGCCCGGGACCGCGCCCCGCCCCTGACCTGCGCCTGGCGGCGGGATGCGGCCCGGCAGGGTCACAGGGGCCGTACGGCCATCTTGTCGAGGGCTTCCAGAAGGCCGGGGAGTTCGGGACCCCGGCCGACCGGCAGGACCTCGCCGGGTTCCTCGTCGAGGAGCACGAAGGCGATGTCGTCGGTCCGGGCCACCAGCGACCAGCCGGGCCCGTCGGCGCGCAGCGTACGTGCGTCGCCGGGGGCGAACGAGGAGCGCACCCGGCCCAGCGGCGGAGGTGCGTCCACGTAGGCCCACGCCTCGGCCAGGACCCGCCGCACTCCGACGTGCCCCTTCGGGGCCTCCGGGGCCGCCTCGGCGTCCTGTGGAGCCTTCTCGGGGGCTTCCGCGGCCTCGGCGGCCGCCGCCGGGAAGTGGTCGTCGCTGATCTGCTCCCGCCAGATCGCCCACTGGAGGGCGATCTCGTCCGCGCCCAGCCGCCGCTGCGCAGGACCCCAGGTGCTGGTGTCCGGCGGGGTCAGCGGGGCCTGGTCCGCCACCTCCGGACCGGGGTCGTGCGGTGCGGGCACGTTGGGAGCCGCCACGGCGACCGCCAGCGGCCAGCCGGGCAGGGCGGCGACCACCGTGCGCTCGTCCGGCGACAGGTCGTACTCCATGCCGCAGTCCCAGGACGCGATCGCGACGGCGACCAGCGAGACGTCGTCGATCACGACCGTCCAGCGCGCCCCTTCGCCGTCCTGGCCGAGCACCAGGCCGTACCCGTCGGCGCGCGGTGCCAGTTCCAGCGCCGCGCACGCCTCCGGATAGTCGTCGCCCAGCACACTCGGAAACTTCGCCGGCGTCAGCAGCACCGCCGTGAGCACGTACAGCGCCTCGTCCGCGGCGACGGCCTCCTCGTCGGTCCCGGCCATCCCTGCCTCCAGTGGTTCGTCCAACGGCGCGCACCCTAGTGCGACGGGAAGGCCGTTGTCACGACCGGTCTCCACACCCGAGCTGCAGTTTTCCACCGGGACGGGACGAAACGACCTCACGGGCACGGAAGACCCACCACCTCGCCGGTGCCGAAGGGTCAGGACACCGGCAGCCCGAGAAGGTCGCGCGCCACCGCCGCCGGCGACTCGTCGCGCTCCCGGGCCAGGGCGACCACGGCCCGGCACGCCAGCTCGCTCACCCCGAACGACAGCGCCTCCGGCGACACCCAGGACGCCGCCTCCTCGATCCGGTCCTGGTCGTCCTCCGCCCGGGCCGCGACGTAGGCGGCTGCGGCCTCGAACAAGTTGTGCGCGCGCCGCTCACGGCTCGCTCGCGGTTCCGGCACCGCTTCGCCCTCGGTGCCACGCCGTCTGCCTGCGTACCTGCGGATCCGGTCGAACACGCGGGCCTCCTTCCCCCTGTCGGCTTTCGCCTGCGAACATCTGCCTTCCTCCGTCGAACGTAGGGTTGAAGCCCCGGCAACAGAAGAGGGCGTGGCGCGGAGGGAGCGGCCCCGGCGCCTTCGCCGCGGCGGTCGCCGGCTAGCGTCCGCGGACCGCCAGCGCCAGGAACCGGGCGTCCTCGTCCACGTACGACGTCATGCGCCACCCCGAGCCGGCCAGCAGCGGGCCGAGATTGCCCTCCGCGCGCAGGTCGTCCGGCGTGATCTGCCGCCCCTGGCGGGCCGCCAGGGCGGACCGGCCGATCGGGTGGAACAGGGCGAGGGTGCCGCCGGGGCGGACCACGCGCGCCAACTCCCGCAGGTTCTCGGCCGGACGGGGCAGATGGGCGATCAGGCCCGCGGCGAACACGGCGTCGAGGGATTCCGAACGCACCGGCAGCGCGGCGACGTCGGCGAGCAGCAACCGTCCGTCACGGTCCCGCCCGGCCTGCCGGGCGGCCTGGAGCATCGCCGGCGTGAGGTCGATCCCGAGGACCGTGCCGGTGGGCCCCACGGCCCGGCGGAGCGGCGGCAGGGCGCGCCCGGTGCCGCACCCCGCGTCGAGGACCCGGTCGCCCGCACGCAACCCCATATCGGTGACGGCGGCCGCGTACGCGGGACCGTCGTCGGGAAACCTGCTGTCCCAGTCGGCCGCCCGTGGGGTGAAGAACTCCCGCACGTGTGTGTGGTCATCGCTCATGGTCCGCATGATCCCTCACCGTCACGGAGGACGACCCTGTGCGCACGTTCGAGCGGGACGCGATCGTTCCGGCACATCTCTGAGTCATATTGCAACACCTTTCGAAATGCGCCCCCTTTGTGCGCCCGTGCCCCCTAGCGTCCCTGGGCCATGGGACATCTGCACCACGCCACCTTCGGCTGGCTGACCCCCGTACTGTCGTACGCCATGGCCTGCATAGGCGCCGCACTGGGGCTGCGCTGCACGGTCCGCGCGCTCGCCAGCACCGGCCGCTCGCGCCGCAACTGGCTGCTCACCGCGGCCTCCGCGCTCGGCACCGGCATCTGGACCATGCACTTCGTGGCCATGCTCGGCTTCAGCGTCGGCGGCACCGACATCCGCTACGACGTACCACTGACCGTCCTCAGCCTGCTCGTCGCCGTGGCCGTCGTCAGCGCCGGCGTCTTCGCGGTCGGCTACAGCCGCGACCGCAACAGGGCGCTCCTGCTCGGCGGACTCACCACCGGGCTCGGCGTCGCCAGCATGCACTACCTCGGCATGGCGGCCGTCCGGCTGCACGGCGCCGTGCACTACGACCCGATGCTCGTCGGGATCTCCGTCCTCATCGCCGTGGTCGCCGCGACCGCGGCCCTGTGGGCGGCGCTCAACATCAGGTCGCCCGTCGCCGTCACCGTCGCCTCCCTGGTCATGGGAGCGGCCGTCAGCAGCATGCACTACACCGGCATGTTCGCGGTCAGCGTGCACGTCACGCCGTCCGGCAGCCCCCTGCCCGGGGCCACGGCGATGCAGTTCATCTTCCCCCTCGCCGTCGGCCTCGGATCCTATCTCTTCCTCACCTCGGCCTTCGTCGCGCTCTCGCCCACGGCCGGGGAACGCGAGGCGTCCGCCTCGGCCCAGCGGCCCGTCGCGGGCGCCGCGCGCTGACGGCGCCCGGACCCACCTTTCCCGAGCGAGGAGGCCATGCGTACACCCCGTAGGACCCCGACAGCAGGCCCGGACACACCGTCACCGCGGCCGCCGCGCGGCCGCCGCGCGCACGCCGGACCACCCGCCGACGAAGCGGTCGACGACGTCGTCGGCACCGCGTCCGACAACGCGGCCACCGGGCCCCGAGGCTGGCGGATCCGCCCGCGGACCGTGCGGGCCAAGGTCGTCTGCCTGCTCATGGTGCCGGTGGTGTCCCTGCTCGCCCTGTGGGCGTACGCCACGGTCACCACGGCCCAGGACGTCGCCCGGCTGCGTCAGTCCCAGCGCGTCGACGCCGTACTGCGCACCCCGGTGGCCGCCGCCGTCACCGCGCTCCAGGCCGAGCGGGCCGCCGCGGTCCGGTACGCCACCGACCCCGCCGCCGAACAGACCGCGGACCTCAGGAGACTGGGGGCCGGCACCGACCAGGCCGTGGCCGCGCTACGGCTCGGCAAGGACAGCACCGTCGCCGACGGCGAGGAGCTGCCCTCGGGTGTGGCCCAGCGCCTGCAGGCCTTCGTCACCGGCGCCGAGCAACTGCGGGCCCTGCGTCGGGAGGTGCAGAACCGCGGCGCCGGCTGGAACGCGGCCTACGGGCAGTACACGCAGGTCATCGCCTCGGCCTTCGCCGTGGACGGCGCCCTCACCGGCATCCAGGCCGACGACATGGGCTCCGACGCGCGCGTGCTGCTCGAATTCTCCCGGGCGGGCGAGGCGCTGGCCCAGGAGGACGCGGTCCTAGGCGGCGCCCGGCTGGCCGGCGGCCTCGACGGCGAGCGGCTGCGGCTGTTCACCGGCGCCGTCGACACCCGCCGCGTCCTCACCGACGCGGCCGTGGCCGACCTGCCCGGTGCCCAGCGCACCGCCTGGCACCGCCTCGCCGACGGCGACGACTACGCCGTGCTGGGTGCCGCCGAGGACCGGATCCTGGCGAGCTCACCCGGAGCCAAGGCGGTCGGCGCGGCGCCGGAAGCCACCTGGAATTCCGCGCACACGCGCGTGCAGGACGGCATGCGGAGCATCCAGGCCGGCACGGCCCACGCGGTGGCCGGCCGGGCCGACCCGTTCGCACGCGGCCTGCTCACCCCGGCCGGCGCCGCCGTCCTGTGCGGTCTGCTCGCCGTGGTCGCCTCGCTCGTCATCTCCGTGCGCATCGGACGCGGCCTCGTCGTCGAGCTGGTGAGCCTGCGCAACGGCGCTCTGGAGATCGCCCGTCGCAAACTGCCCGAGGCGATGCGCAGGCTGCGGGCAGGCGAGGAGATCGACGTCCGAGCCGAGGCACCCCCGGGACCGCCCGCGGAGGACGAGACCGGACAGGTCGCCGAGGCCCTCGCCACCGTGCACCGGGCCGCCCTGCGCGCCGCCGTGGAACGCGCCGAACTCGCCAGCGGCATCTCGGGCGTCTTCGTCAACCTCGCCCGCCGCAGCCAGATCCTGGTCCACCGCCAGCTGAGCCTCCTGGACAGCATGGAACGCCGCTCCGACGACCCCGGCGAACTGAGCGACCTCTTCCGCCTCGACCACCTCACCACCCGCATGCGCCGCCACGCGGAGAGCCTGATCATCCTCTCCGGAGCGGCCCCGGGCCGGGCCTGGCGGATGCCCGTGTCCCTGACCAACGTCGTACGGGCCGCCGTGTCCGAGGTCGAGGACTACGCGCGCGTGGAGGTACGGCAGCTCCCCGAGGCGGCCGTCGTCGGCGCCGCCGTCGCCGACCTCACGCACCTGCTCGCCGAGGTCGTGGAGAACGCCGCCCAGTTCTCGCCGCCGCACACGCGCGTGCGCGTCACCGGAGAGCCCGTCGGCAACGGCTACGCCCTGGAGGTGGAGGACCGCGGGCTCGGCATGGGCCAGGAGACCCTCGCGGAGGCCAACCGGCGCATCGAGCAGTCCGAGGCCCTCGACCTGTTCGACAGCGACCGGCTCGGCCTCTTCGTGGTCAGCAGGCTCGCGGCCCGCCACGGCATCAAGGTGCACCTGCGCACCTCCCCGTACGGCGGCACCACCGCGGTGGTCCTGCTGCCCAAGGCCCTGCTGCACGGCGGCCCGGCCGAGCACCCCGTCCGCCCGGCCGCCGACACCGGCCAGGCACCGGTACGCGCCCACGCGCGCGTGCCCGGCGCCGCCCTCCCGGAGCCCGCCTCCGCCGGCCGGCCCGCCCTCGCCGTCACCCACACCGCACCGCGCCCCGCGCCCGAACCGCCGCCCCCCGGAGTCACCACCTTGAGGCCGCACCGCCCACCGAACGACTCCGAGCCCTCCGACGACGACCTGCCACGCCGGGTGCGGCAGGCGAGTCTCGCCCCCCAACTGCGCGATCCCCGTGCCGAGGAACCCGCGCCCGCCCGCGGCCGGGACGAGCGCACCCCCGAACTCGTCCGCGACCGCATGGCCGCCTACCGCGACGGCTGGGCGCGCGGCGGCGGCAGACGACCAGGCCGCGCAGCCGCCCCGGAACCCGAAGACGGCACCGACCGCACCGAAGGAGACCGCCCATGATCCAGGACCCGACCCCGAGGACGGACCGGCGCTCCGGCGAACTCGACTGGCTCCTCGACGACCTGGTGCTGCGTGTCACCGAGGTCCGGCACGCCGTCGTGCTCTCCAACGACGGCCTCGCCGTCGGCGCCTCGACCGGTCTCAAACGCGAGGACGCCGAGCACCTCGCCGCCGTCGCCTCCGGTTTCAACAGCCTCGCCAAGGGTGCCGGACGGCACTTCGGGGCGGGCGGGGTGCGCCAGACCATGGTCGAGATGGACGACGCCTTCCTCTTCGTGGCCGCCGCGGGCGACGGCTCCTGCCTCGCCCTGCTCACCGACGTGACCGCCGACATCGGCCTGGTCGCCTACGAGATGGCCCGCCTGGTCAAGCGCGTCGGCGAGCACCTCTACACCGCACCGCGCATCGCCGCCCGGCCACCCGCCGTCGGCTGAGCCGGAAGACCGCCACCGATGACCGAGTACATGACCGGCACCCCGCACGAGCCGGGCAGCCAGTGGTACGACAGCGAGGCCGGCCCGCTGGTCCGCCCCTACGCCATGACCGGGGGCCGCACCGAACCCGGCCCCACCGGCGTGAAGTTCGACCTGATCGCCCTGGTCACGCTCGACCCGGGCAGGGCCGGCGCCGACGACGACACCGCGCTCGGCCCCGAACACCGGGCGCTGGTCGACCTGTGCCGGGTGGAGACGCAGTCGGTCGCCGAACTCGCCGCCGGCGCGGACCTCCCCGTCGGCGTGGTCCGGGTGCTCCTGGGGGACCTGCTGGAACTGGGCCGTGTGACGGTGAGCCGCCCGGTGCCACCGGCGCAGCTGCCCGACGAACGGATTCTGCGCGAGGTCATCGCGGGATTGCGGGCACTGTAGATGAGCATCCGTAAACAACCGGGCCCGAGCCGGTCAGAACCGACGGCTTCCGGTCCAACGGCCCGCGACGAGCACGCGGTTGTCATGATGCCGGCTTCGCATCCTCCCGCCCTGCCCGGCACGTGTCCCGACGTCCACCGCGGCAGGTCCTCCAGGCACTCCCGCAGGCCCTCCCGAGAGAAGTGATCATGGTCTCCGAGCACCCCGAGTCCACCGCCGACGACACGTCGGCCATGGCGCTGAAGATTCTGGTCGCCGGCGGCTTCGGCGTCGGAAAGACGACCCTGGTCGGCGCCGTCAGCGAGATCCGGCCGTTGCGCACCGAGGAGATGCTCAGCGAGGCGGGCCAGCTGGTGGACGACACGGACGGCGTCGACCAGAAGGTCACCACCACCGTCGCCATGGACTTCGGACGGATCACCATCCGCTCGGGTCTCTCCCTGTACCTCTTCGGCACCCCGGGCCAGGACCGCTTCTGGTTCCTCTGGGACGAACTGTCGCAGGGAGCCCTCGGCGCCGTCGTCCTCGCCGACACCCGCCGCCTGGAGGACTGCTTCCCGGCGGTCGACTACTTCGAGCACCGGCAGATCCCTTTCGTCGTCGCCGTCAACTGCTTCGCCGGTGCCCGCTCCTACGGCGCCCACGACGTGTGCCGCGCCCTCGACCTGGACCGGGGCACGCCCGTGGTCCTGTGCGACGCCCGGGACCGGGACTCCGGCAAGGAGGTACTGATCCGGCTCGTCGAGTACGCCGGGCGGATGCACACCGCCCGGCTCCTCGACTCGGTGGGCTGAGCCGAGCCTCAGCCCGTCAGGTCCTTGAACGCCACGACCTTCTCCACGGTGACCCGGACCAGCAGTTCGCCAGGGACGCCGTTGCGGGCGCCGAACTCCTCCGCGCGCTCCGCTCCCATGTACCGAGCCGCGATCCGGGTGGCCGAATCACGCAGTTCGCCCAGGTCCTCCGACAGCCGGGCGCGCCCGTTCAGCACCACGAAGTGGAAAGGGGGCCGATCGTCGTCCACGCAGAGGGCGACACGCCCGTCACGGGCGAGATTGCGCCCTTTCACGGTGTCCTTGCCGGTGTTGAAGACCAGCTCGTCCCCGTCCAGCAGGAACCAGACGGGCGCCACATGGGGGCTGCCGTCTGCGTTGACGGTGGACAGTTTGCCGGTGCGGGTGCCGTGCGAGACGAACGCCCGCCATTCCTCGTCGGTCATCTTCTCTGCCATGCCCCCATCCTCCTTGCCCGGACGCCGGTGGTGGGGAAGGCTGGCGGGGAGATCCTCCAGCCAGGGGGAGACGGCACACGGGGAGACGCTTACGACATGGCCCATAACCAGGAACTCAGCTGGCTGCTCGACGACCTGACCGAGCGCGTGGAGCACGTACGGCACGCGCTGGTCCTGTCGAACGACGGGCTGGTCACGGGAGCAAGCACCGGCCTTCGCCGGGAGGACGCGGAGCACCTGGCCGCCGTCGCCTCCGGGCTGCACAGCCTCGCCAAGGGCTCCGGACGGCACTTCGGGGCCGGGCAGGTCCGGCAGACGATGATCGAGTACGACGAGGCGGTCCTGTTCGTCACCGCGGCCGGGACCGGCAGCTGCCTGTGCGTGCTCAGCGGCGCGGAGGCCGACATCGGCCAGATCGCCTACGAGATGACCCTGCTGGTCAACCGCGTCGGCGAACACCTCGCGGTGGACGCCCGGCAACCGGAGAGCTCCTCCGCAATAGACCTCTGACCTGCGATTTCATCCCGGCGGTGGAGTTATCCACAGGCCCGCCACGCGTCTCGCCGGACCGGCTACGGTTTTTTCCACGGCGAGCGCACCCGGCGCGAGCCATCCGCTCCACGGGGGAGAACGGCCATGTCCGGCACCACCCTTGTCCAGAACCACCAGCTCACCTGCGCACCGAGCCGCGCGGCCCGCGAACTGGGCCTCAGGCGGGGCGAGTTCGACCTCGCGGTACACCTCGGACGGATCCGCACCGTCCCTGACGAGGGAGGCGGTGGAGGCCGCCGTGTCCCGCGCACCGAGATCGACCGGCTCCGGGGCCGGTCCGAATCCCTCGGCGAGAGCGTGCGGGTCGTGGGGACGACCGAGGCCGCGGCCCTGATGGGGATCCCGGCGGGCAGGTTCACCCGCGTCGCGAAACTCGGCCTGGTCACTCCGGTCAGGTGGTACCCGAACCGCTACCGCGCCGTGGTCTGGCTCTACCTGGCGGAGGAACTTCGGCGGTTCGCGGCCGACGAGACGAACACGCCGCTGCTCACCGGCCGTACGCCCGCGGAACTGAGCGACCGGCTGAGGGCCGGCGTGGACCAGCGGGCCCGGAACTGGCGCGGACGCCACTGCGGCTTCCTGCTCAGGCAGGCGGACGGACCGTGGGAGCGGGCCGGGGTGGTGGCCGGCTTCCTGGACCCCGGCGAGATCGACGAGGTGCTCACCGACCCGCATGAGCGCGCCCGCGTGACGGCCCTGCGGCCGGCCCCGCCGGCCCACGGCGCACCGGGTTCGCCGGCCGCACAGCTCGCCGAGGAGCTCATGACGGCGGCGGACCCGGACGAGATCGACTGGTTCAGGCACGACCTGGCCCGGGAAGCGGCGCAGGCCCGCGCACACCGGCCGGAGCCCCGTCCCACCGCACCGTCCCGGCCCCCTGCGCCCGGCCGGCCGGCCCTCGCCCGAGGCCTGCGCGGCTGGCTGCTGCGCAGAAACCCGAGGCCCGTCGTCCACTGACGACCCCACCGGCCGGCGGCCCGGACCGCGCCCGGGTCGGCATCCGCGCCCGGGTCGACATACGCGCCCGTCAGAGCGCGCGGAACAGTCCCTCCTGGACGACCGACACCAGCAGCCGTCCTTCGAGGTCGTAGACCCGCCCGCGGGCCAGGCCGAGACCGCCCGTGGCGATGGGGGACTCCTGCTCGTACAGGAACCACTCGTCGGCGCGGAACGGCCGGTGGAACCACATGGCGTGGTCCAGCGAGGCGATGTCGAAGTTCCGCGGCCCCCACAGCGGTTCGACGGGGACCCGGACCGCGTCCAGGAGCGTCATGTCGCTGGCGTAGGTCAGCGCGCAGGTGTGCACCAGCGGATCGTCGCCCAGCGGACCGACCGCGCGCATCCACACGGCGCTGCGCGGCTCGGCGCCGGTTATCTCCTCGGGGTGCCAGCGCAGCCGGTCTACGTAGCGGATGTCGAAGGGCTGACGGCGCGCCATCCGCTCCAGCTGCTCGGGCAGCTCGCCCAGATGCTTGCGGATCTCCTCCGCGAGCGTCGGCAGCGACTCCGGGTGCGGCACCTCGCGGAACTGCGGCAGCTGGTGCTCGAAAGCTCCCACCTCAGGCTTGTGGAAGGAGGCGGTCAGATTGAAGATCGTGCGGCCCTGCTGCACGGCGGTGACCCGGCGCGTCGTGAACGACCGCCCGTCCCGGACCCGTTCGACCTGGTACACGATCGGCACGCCCGGCCGGCCAGGGCGCAGGAAGTACGCGTGCAGCGAGTGCACCGGACGGTCGCCCTCCACGGTGCGGCTGGCGGCGACCAGCGCCTGGCCCGCCACCTGGCCGCCGAAGACCCGCTGGAGGGACTCCTGGGGGCTGCGGCCGCGGAAGATGTTGACCTCGATCTGCTCCAGGTCGAGCAGGTCGACCAGTCTCTCGGCCGGGTTGGTCATCGGTTGGATTCTCCTGTGCTGGGACGTGTGCGCGGGCCTGTGCTCGGAGCTGTGCGCGAACCTGTTCCGGAGCGATTGCTCAGAGCTGGCCGACAGCGGTGACGCGGACGACCGCGCGGCCCTCGGCGTCGGAGGCCGCCAGGTCGATCTCGGCGCTGATGCCCCAGTCGTGGTCGTCGTTCGGGTCGTCGAAGATCTGCCGGACCCGCCACAGCCCGTTCTTCGGCTCCTCCTGGATCACGAGCAGCTTGGGACCGCGGGCGTCGGGGCCGGTGCCCAGGTCTTCGTACTCGTCCCAGTACTTGTCCATCGCCTCGCCCCAGGCGTCGGCGTCCCAGCCGGAGTCCGCGTCCATCTCGCCCAGTTCGTCGACCTGGTCGAGGGCGGCGAGCTCCACCCGCCGGAACATCGCGTTGCGCACCAGGACCCGGAAGGCGCGCGCGTTGGCGGTGACCGGCTTGACCTCGTCGGCCTTCTCCTGGGCCTCCTCGGCGGTCATCTCCTCCGGATTGGCGAGCTGCTCCCACTCGTCCAGCAGGCTGGAGTCGACCTGGCGGACCATCTCGCCCAGCCACTCGATCAGGTCCTGCAGGTCGTCGGACTTCAGGTCGTCCGGGATGTTGTGGTCGAGGGCCTTGTAGGCGCTCGCGAGGTAGCGGAGCACGATGCCCTCGGTGCGGGCCAGTTCGTAGAGCGACACCAACTCGGTGAAGGTCAGCGCCCGTTCGTACATGTCCCGGATGACCGACTTCGGCGACAGCGGGTGGTCGCCGACCCACGGGTGGCTCTTGCGGTACGTGTTGTAGGCGTGGAAGAGGAGCTCTTCCAGGGGCTTCGGGTAGGTGATGTCCTGGAGGCGCTCCATGCGCTCCTCGTACTCGACACCGTCCGCCTTCATGGCGGCCACGGCCTCGCCCTTCGCCTTGTTCATCTGGGCGGCCAGGATCTGGCGCGGGTCGTCCAGGGTGGACTCGACCACGGAAACCATGTCGAGGGCGTAGGACGGCGATTCGGGGTCGAGGAGTTCGAACGCGGCCAGGGCGAAGGTCGACAGCGGCTGGTTGAGCGCGAAGTCCTGCTGGAGGTCGACCGTGAGGCGGACGATACGGCCGGTGGCGTCGGGCTCGTCGAGCTTCTCGACGATGCCGCCGTCGAGCAGCGAGCGGTAGATGGCGATCGCCCGGCGGATGTGCCGCAGTTGCTGCTTGCGCGGCTCGTGGTTGTCCTCCAGCAGGTGGCGCATCGCATCGAAGGCGTTGCCCGGCCGGGCGATCACCGACAGCAGCATCGTGTGCGTCACCCGGAACCGCGACGTCAGCGGCTCCGGGTCGGACGCGATCAGCTTCTCGAAGGTGTTCTCGGTCCAGCCGACGAAGCCCTCCGGCGCCTTCTTGCGCACCACCTTGCGCCGCTTCTTCGGGTCGTCACCCGCCTTGGCAAGGGCCTTCTCGTTCTCGATGACGTGCTCGGGCGCCTGCGCGACCACGAGCCCGGCGGTGTCGAAGCCGGCCCGGCCCGCGCGGCCGGCGATCTGGTGGAACTCACGGGCGCGCAGGGTGCGCACGCGGTTGCCGTCGTACTTGGTGAGGGCGGTGAACAGCACCGTGCGGATGGGCACGTTGACGCCCACACCCAGCGTGTCGGTGCCGCAGATGACCTTCAGCAGACCGGCCTGGGCGAGCTTCTCCACCAGGCGCCGGTACTTGGGGAGCATGCCCGCATGGTGCACGCCGATGCCGTGCCGGACGTACCGGGAGAGGTTCTGGCCGAACTTGGTGGTGAAGCGGAAGTTGCCGATCAGCTCGGCGATCTGCTCCTTCTCCTCCTTCGAGCACATGTTGATGCTCATCAGCGCCTGCGCCCGCTCCACCGCCTGTGCCTGCGTGAAGTGCACGATGTACACCGGCGCCTGCCTGCTCTCCAGGAGCTCGGTGAGCGTCTCGGTCATCGGGGTGAGCTGGTACTCGTAGGAGAGCGGCACCGGGCGGGTCGCCGAGCGGACCACCGCGGTGGGCCGGCCGGTGCGGCGGGTGAGGTCCTTCTCGAAGAAGGAGACGTCGCCGAGGGTGGCCGACATGAGGATGAACTGCGCCTGGGGCAGTTCGAGGAGCGGGATCTGCCAGGCCCAGCCGCGGTCGCCCTCGGCGTAGAAGTGGAACTCGTCCATGACGACCTGGCCGACGTCCGCCTGCTTGCCGTCGCGCAGCGCGATGGAGGCGAGGACCTCGGCGGTGCAGCAGATGACGGGCGCGTCGGAGTTCACGGAGGCGTCGCCGGTGAGCATGCCGACGTTCTCGGTGCCGAAGAGCTTGCACAGCTCGAAGAACTTCTCCGACACGAGCGCCTTGATCGGCGCCGTGTAGAAGGTGACCTCGTCCCGGGCCAGCGCGGCGAAGTGCGCGCCCGCGGCGATCATGCTCTTGCCGGAGCCGGTCGGCGTCGACACGATCACGTTCGCCCCGGAGACCGCCTCGATCAGCGCCTCCTCCTGGTGGGGGTAGAGCGTGAGACCGCGCTCCTGCGCCCAGGCCTCGAAGGCTTCGTACAGGGCGTCGGGGTCGGCGGTCGGCGGCAGCTGATCGATGAGGGTCACGCCCCCATCTTGCCTGGCCCACCCGCCCAGGGGGGAATCGGCTTCGAGCACGAAGATCATGGCCGCTACGCTGTGTCGCCGACGGAGCGTCATCGCACCCGGTCAACTGGACAGCGGCATACGAGGAATGGGGCGGGCAACGGCCATGATGGGACCAGCACACTCACTGTCGGGGGCGGCCGCCTGGCTCGGCGTAGGAGCCGCGGCGGCGGCGACCGGGCACACGATGCCCTGGCCGGTGCTGCTGGTGGGAGCGCTGATCTGTGCTGGCGCCGCGCTCGCCCCGGACCTCGACCACAAGGCGGCGACCATCTCGCGTGCCTTCGGACCGCTGTCGCGCTGGGTCTGCGAGATCGTCGACAAGCTGTCCTACGCCGTCTACAAGGCGACCCGGAAGCCGGGCGACCCGCGCCGTTCCGGCGGCCATCGCACACTGACGCACACCTGGCTGTGGGCGGTGCTGATCGGCGGGGGCTGTTCGGCCGCGGCGATCCTCGGCGGCCGCTGGGCGGTGCTGGCGATCCTCTTCGCGCACATGGTGCTGGCGATCGAGGGCCTGCTGTGGCGGGCGGCGCGCGGCTCCAGCAGCGACATCCTGGTGTGGCTGCTGGCCGCGACCAGCGCCTGGATCCTGGCCGGCACCCTGGACAAGCCGGGCAACGGCTCGCACTGGCTGTTCACCCAGCCCGGCCAGGAGTATCTGTGGCTGGGGCTGCCGGTGGTGCTGGGGGCGCTGGTGCACGACATCGGGGACGCACTGACCGTCTCCGGCTGCCCGATCCTGTGGCCCATCCCGATCGGCCGCAAGCGCTGGTACCCGCTGGGCCCGCCGAAGGTCATGCGGTTCCGCGCGGGCAGCTGGGTGGAGCTGAAGGTGCTCATGCCGGTGTTCATGATGCTCGGCGGCATAGGCTGTGCGGCCGCCCTGAACGTGATCTGAACCGGCGGCCGCGGCCGGTCTTCGGGGGTCTTGAGGGCCTTCGAAGGCCACGAGGGCCTTCGAGGGGTTTCGAGGGTCAGCCCGCCGTCCCCGAGCCGCCCCCGTAGCGGCGTTCGAACGCGGCGACGCGCCCCTCCGTGTCCACCGTGCGGGCCTTCCCGGTGTAGAAGGGGTGGCTCTCGGACGAGATCTCCACGTCGACCACCGGGTAGGTCTGGCCGTCGTCCCATTCGATGGTCTGGTCGCTGGTCGCGGTGGACCGGGTCAGGAAGGCGTACCCGGCGGCGCGGTCGCGGAAGACCACGGGGTGGTAGTCGGGGTGCTTGTCCTGCTGCATGGCGGCTCCTCGGAGGACGGGGCGGTAGGGCAGGGGCGGGCGGGCTCAGCCGTAGGCGGTGTCCTCGTCGACGATGTGCATGGCGGCCTCCTCCGCGGAGGCCCCGGCGCCGTCGATGCCGATGTCGGTCGCGACGAGGCCGCTCTCGTCGTCCTCGTGCGCCCCCTCGTTCGGGGCCACGAGCCGGCCGGAGCGCAGGTCACCGACCTCGTTGTCCAGGAGTTCGCCGTCGCTGCCCTGGCAGTCGCCGATGCCGTCGCCGTCGGGGGCGGCCGGTTCGGGCAGCTCCTCGGCGAGCCGCTGCTCCAGCGTCTCGCCCCGGTGGCGCTCCGCCGCGGTCACCCCGGTGTGCTCCACCGCCCACGGCCGCTCGGGCGGGGACCAGCCACGGTCCAGGGGATCGCTGACGCCGTCGGACTCCAGCGTGTCCTCCACGTCGAGCAGCCCCGTGTCCTCACGGATCTCGGATCCGTCGGGCTGGTAGACGTCGTCCCCCCATCCGTCGGCGGTGGTCACGGCTACCTCCAGGGAGTGAGGACGCGGTCCGTACGGCGGGCCGCCGGCATCCCGGCCAGGGGGCGTGTGCGCCGAGAACCGGACGGTTCCCGGCCGGCCCGCGAACCGGTGCCGCTCTCCAGCCTTCCACCCCTGCTCGCACCCGCGCAACGGCACGCAGGTACGACGGGCGCAACCAGCGGATTCGGACCGGTCGTCCAGGGAGAGCGCGCAGACCTGTGCGAGGCGCGCATTCGATTCGTCACACTATGTGATGTGTGTGTCGGCGTGGGCGGAACCGGGCGGCCTGTCCGCCATTCACCTCGGTCGGCCGGCGGGGAGACCGACGGCTGTGGTCCGGGGGCGGGTACCCGACGGCCTTCGCCGGGTAAGAACCTGCCGGAGCCATGAGGGAAAGGGCGGACGTATGAGGCGGGTGCTGCGGCCGGGCGCCCGGTGCGCCCGGCTGCGTTTCGACGGCTGGATCGCGGGGCTCGGCAGCGCGTCCGGCACCCGTGTCGTGCTGGGCCACTGGCCCCGGTCGCCGTTCGGCCCGTTCAGCGACGTGATGCTGGAACGAGGCGACGGGGGACGGCTGCTGCTCGCTCCGACCCGGCGGACGGCGGAATTCGTCAGCGGCACCTACGGTTTCGACGCGGTGCACGTCGTACCGGTCGACGTCGCCGTGCGCGCGGACACCTGGACCGTCACGGCCGGACCGCTCCGCCTGCGCTTCACCACCGGGCGCCGCACGCTCCTCGGCCACCTGCTGCGCGCGGTCCCCGGCCCGCTCGCCGGCCGCCCGGAGTGGTCCGCGATCACGGACGCGGCCGCCCGCGTGCTGGTGCCCGGCGTGCGCACCCGCGGTACCGCGGGCAGGGGCCGCAGGGAGTGGTACGGCGCGCGGGACCTGCTCGCGATCCGTGAACTGTCGGGCACCTACGACGGTGCGGACCTGGGCGCGCTCGCCCCGGTCGAACCTCCCGTGCGGTTCGGGTTCGGCTCGGTCCCGCGCCGCCCCGGGCTCACCCGCGTCACCACCACGGTCGAGGTCGAGCGCTCCCTTCCCCTCGCCGGGGCGTCCGGGGCGGCGGCGTTTCGCGGGCCGCCCGGGTCACACGGTGCGGTCCGAGAGGACCTCTCCGGCCCGTCGTAGTGCCTCCTCGTGGCCGAAGAGCCCGGGGAGTCCTCCGGTGTGGACGAAGACGGTGCGGTCACCCGGGCGGATGTCCCCCTCGCGCACCGCCGCGACGAGACCGGCCATGGCCCGCCCGGTGTAGACGGGATCCAGGACGAGCCCCTCGGTCCTGGCGGCGAGCAGGACCGCCTCGGCCACCGGCTCGGTGAGGCTCGAGTAGCCGGCCCCGACCTGGTCGAGCCGCAGCCGTGGGCGCCGCGGGGCGGGGGAGGGCGCGTACAGCTCCGTCAGCAGCAGGCCGAGTGTGTGCCCCGGATCCGCCACGGCCCCGCAGTGCACCCCCAGGACGCGGTCCTCCCCCAGGGCGCGCACCAGCCCGGCCATCGTGCCCCCGCTGCCCAGCGCGACCACGGCGGTGGCCAGGTCGGGAGCCTGCGCGAGGAGCTCGCGCCCGCCGTCGACGTAGCCGAGGGCGCCGAGGGGACTCGACCCGCCGAAGGGGATGAGCGCCGGAGCCGCGTTCCGCTCGCGCAGTTCCGCGACGACACGGTCGAGGACGGTGGCGAGTCCGGCCCCGTCCACCGCGCCGGCCCACACGATCCGGGCGCCGAGGAGGCCGTCGAGCGCCAGGTTGCCCGCGGCCGTGCCGGTGGGCTCGCCCGCGAGGACGAGCACCACGTCCATGCCGAGGCGGGCCCCGGCCGCCGCGGTGAGGCGGGCGTGGTTGCTCTGCGGGGCCCCGCTGGTGACCAGGGTGCGCGCACCCTCGGCGAGGGCCTGTCCGCAGGTCCACTCGAGCTTGCGGACCTTGTTCCCGCCGCCGCCGAGCCCGATCAGGTCGTCCCGCTTGATCCACAGGTCGTCCGGCCCCAGCCCCAGTGCCTGCGCGAGCCGCGGGGCGGGTTCGAGCGGTGTCGGCCAGGAGGCCAGGGTGACCTTGCGGTGCTCCTCGCGCATCGTTCCCATCCGACAACCCCTTCGTCTCCGTGCCCGCGTGCCGGTCCCGGTGCACCCCATGCTCTCGCGGGGAAGCGCCTCGTCCGGCGTCGGCCGTGCGCCGCCTGGTCCGGCGTCAGCCTCGCGCCGCCCCGCCCGGGGCGCCCCGCGGACCCGTCACCCGTGCCAGGACCGCCACAGCGCGGCGTAGGCGCCGTCGGCCGCCACCAGCGCGTCGTGGCTGCCGAGTTCGCTGATCCGGCCGTTCTCGACCACGGCGATGACGTCCGCGTCGTGGGCGGTGTGCAGCCGGTGCGCGATGGCGACCACCGTCCGGCCGTCCAGGACCCGGGCCAGGGACCGCTCCAGGTGGCGGGCCGCGCGCGGGTCCAGGAGCGAGGTCGCCTCGTCCAGGACCAGCGTGTGCGGGTCGGCCAGTACCAGCCGGGCCAGCGCGATCTGCTGCGCCTGCGCCGGGGTCAGGCCGAGCCCGCCGGAGCCGACCTCGGTGTCCAGGCCCTCCTCCAGGGCCCGTGCCCAGCCGTCCGCGTCGACCGCCCCGAGTGCCGCCCACAGCTCGGCGTCCGCCGCGTCGGTCCGGGCGAGCAGCAGGTTGTCGCGCAGGGAGCCCACGAAGACGTGGTGCTCCTGGTTGACGAGGGCGACATGGGAACGGACCCGCTCGGCGGTCATCCGGGAGAGTTCCGCGCCGCCCAGGGTGATCCGGCCGTCCCGGGGTGCGTAGATCCCGGCGAGCAGCCGGCCGAGCGTGGACTTGCCGGCGCCCGAGGGGCCGACCAGGGCCAGCCGGGTGCCGGGCGCCACCTCCAGGGAGACCTGGCGCAGCACGTCGACGCCCTGGAGGTAGCCGAAGCGGACCTCGTCCGCGTGCACCTCCCGGCCGGCCGGGGCGAGCGCCGCGTCCCCGGCGTCCGGCTCGATGTCCCGGACGCCGACCAGCCGGGCCAGCGACACCTGGGCGACCTGGACCTCGTCGTACCAGCGCAGGATCAGGTTCACCGGATCGACCAGCATCTGGGCGATGAGCGCGCCCGTGGTCAGCTGGCCGACGTCGATCCAGCCTTTGAGGACGAAGGCACCGCCGATCATCAGTACCGAGCCGAGGACCGTGATGTGGGTGGCGTTGACGGCCGGGAACAGCACCGACCGCAGCCACAGCGTGTAGCGCTCCCACGCCGTCCACTCCTTGACCCGGCGCTCGGACAGGGCGATGCGGCGGGCGGCGAGCCGGTGTGCCTCGATGGTGTGCCCGGCGTCCACGGACTCCGCGAGGGCGGCGGCCACGGACGCGTACCCGGCGGCCTCGGAGCGGTAGCCGGAGGGCGCCCGCCGGAAGTACCAGCGGCAGACGACCACCAGGAGCGGCAGGGCGAGCAGCACGGTGGCGGCCAGCGGCGGAGCCGTCACCACGAGCCCGCCGATCAGCAGTACGACCCAGACCGCGCCGATCGACAGCTGCGGCACCGCCTCTCGCATCGCGTTGGCGAGGCGGTCGATGTCCGTGGTGATACGGGACAGCAGGTCGCCCGTGCCCGCCCGCTCCAGCACGCCCGGCGGCAGCCCGACCGCCCGGACCAGGAAGTCCTCGCGCAGATCGGCCAGCATCCGCTCGCCGAGCACGGCTCCCCGCAGCCGCACCTCCCGCACGAAGACGGACTGGACGGCGAGCGCGAACACGAACAGGCCGATGGTCAGGCCCAGATGGAGTTCGCGCGCGCCGTCGGAGACCCGCTCGACGAGCCCGCCCAGCAGGTAGGGACCGGCCATGGACGCGACCACGGCCACCGTGTTGACCGCGACGAGGAGGAGGAAGGCCCGGCGGTGCCGGCGGAACAGTTCGGCCACGTAGGCACGGACGGTCGCGGTGGCGCCGACGGGCAGGGTGGTGGCCGTCGTCGGGGCGGCCGGGTCGTACGCCGGCGGTGCGACGCCGATCATGCGCTCTCCTCGATCTCTTCCAGCGCCCTGCGACCTCGCAGCGCGGCTTCCGTCTCGTCCGCCCTGCCTCGCAGCGCGGCTTCCGTCTCGTCCGCCCTGCCTCGCAGCGCGGTGTCGGTCTCGTCCGTCCTGCCTCGCAGCGCGGTGTCGGTCTCGCCGGTCCTTGCGCGCAGCGCGGATGCGTTCTCTTCGGGCGCGGCGTCCCGCAGCGCGGCCTCCTCGTCCGTCTCACGTGTCACCACCGCCCGGTACCGCCGTTCGGTGCGCACCAGTTCCCGGTGTACGCCGACCGCCGCGACCTCGCCCTCGTGGACGAGGACCACCCGGTCGGCCCGGTCGAGGAGCAGCGGCGAGGACGTGAACACCACGGTCGTACGGCCGGACCGCAGCGCGCGGATGCCCTCGGCGATCCGGGCCTCGGTGTGCGAGTCGACGGCGGAGGTCGGTTCGTCGAGGACGAGCACCCCTGGGTCGGTGATCAGCGATCGCGCCAGCGCGAGCCGCTGGCGCTGCCCGCCGGACAGGGACCGGCCCCGCTCGGTGATCCGGGCGTCCATCGGGTCGGCGACGTCCAGCGAGCCCTGGACCAGGGCCTCCAGGACGTCACCGCACTGGGCGGCGGCCAGCGCGTCCTCGGCCCGCACGGCTCCGGAGGCCGGCACGTCGAGCAGCTCCCGCAGCGAACCGGAGAGCAGCACCGGGTCTTTGTCCTGGACGAGCACCGCGGTGCGGGCGGCCTCCAGGGACAGTTCGTCCAGCGGTACGCCGCCGAGCAGCACCGAGGTCCCGGCGTCGGCGGGGTGACCGCCGAGCCGCTCGGCGAGGAGTCCGGCCGCGTCGGGGTCGCCGCAGACCACGGCGGTCAGCCGGCCCGCGGGGGCGAGCAGGCCGGTGGCCGGGTCGTACAGGTCGCCCTCCGGCACGGTGTCCGCCCGTGAGCCGCCGGTGTCCGTGGCCCGTTCGAGGGAGAGCACCCGAGCCGCCCGCTTCGCCGAAGGGCGGGAGAACGAGTAGGCCATGGCGATCTCGGTGAAATGCTGCAACGGATAGTTGAGGATCATCACCGCGCTGTAGACGGTGACCAGTTCGCCCACGGTGACGCGGCCCTGCCGGGCCAGGTGGACGCCGTGCCAGACGACCGCGATCAGCAGCAGCCCGGGCAGCAGCACCTGGATCGCGGAGATCAACGACCACATCCGGGCGCTCCGCACGGCGGCGTGCCGTACCTCCTGGGAGGCGCGGCGGTAGCGGTCGAGGAAGAGGTCCTCGCCGCCGATGCCGCGCAGCACGCGCAGTCCCGCGACGGTGTCGGAGGCCAGCTCGGTGGCCCGGCCGGCCTTGGTGCGCTGGAGGTCGGCGCGCCGGGTGGCCCGGGGCAGCAGCGGCAGCACGGAGAGCGCGACCAGGGGCAGACCGGCGGCCACGACCCAGCCGAGGGCCGGCTGGTAGAAGACCAGGGCGACGCCGACCACGACGACCGTCAGCGCGGCGGCGGTGAAGCGTGAGACCGCCTCCACGAACCAGCCGATCTTCTCCACGTCGCCGGTGGAGACGGCCACCACCTCACCGGCCGCCACCCGGCGGGTCAGCGCGGAGCCCAGCAGGGCGGCCTTGCGGGCGAGCAGTTGCTGGACCCGGGCGGCCGCGGTGATCCAGTTGGTGACGGCGGACCGGTGCAGGAAGGTGTCGCCGACGGCGATCGCCGCGCCGCACAGCACCAGCAGACCGCCCGTCAGGGCCAGCCGGGTGCCGGAGCGGTCGACCACGGCCTGGACGGCGAGGCCGACGCAGAACGGGAGCGCGGAGACGGACACGAAGTGCAGCAGCCCCCAGGCCAGTGCCTTGAGCTGACCGCCCAGCTGATTCCGTCCCAGCCACCACAGGAACCGGGGGCCCGAACGCGCGTCCGGCACGCCGGGATCGGAATACGGAAGATCTTGAATCTGCATGGCGTCCCAGCGGTTCGGGTCGGGGGGAGGTGGCGACAAGCCGTGAAAGGTTCGCGTCGGAGCGTCGTCGAAATCAAACGGTTTTCCGCGCCGACCGTCGAAATCCGCTGCCTTCAGGCCAGGGCTGCCATCCCGAACGCGCTGAATGACATGAAATTCAATTAATTGACCGATATGTGATGCCAGGATGGCCGGGTGCAGATCAAGAGTGTCCGGCGGACGACCGTCACGGCGGCGGCGGTGATCGGGGCCGTCCTGGTGACCCTGAGCGCCTGCGAGGCGTCACCGGGCGGCGGCGCGAAGAACGGCCTGCCGGGGCCGCACCTCAGGGCCCCGAGAGTTCCGCCGGTCCCGCGGGCCGTCGCGGCGGGCCCGGACTGGCAGCAGCCGGACCGGTCCGTGCCGGTCGGGGATCCGGGCCGGCTGCCGGGGGTCGGCGGGCTGCTGCAGGCGGAGATCCCCGCGGACACCCGCCAGGTCGTCGCCGTGTACGGCGAGGGCGCGGACTCGGCCGACTCCACGGTCGTGCTGTACACCCGGGAGGACCGCGGCTGGCAACCGGCGGGCAGCTGGCCCGCCCACAACGGGCGGTCCGGCTGGACCACCGACCACCACGCGGGTGACGGACGCAGCCCGGTCGGCGTCTTCACCGTCACCGACGCCGGCGGTGTGCTCCCGAACCCGGGCACCCGGCTCTCCTACGCGCAGGGCCGGGACCTCTACACACCACCGCACTACTGGAGCCCGGCCTACCGGCACGACTTCGACTACGTCATCGCCATCGACTACAACCGCCTGCGGGGCACACCGCCGCACGACACCACGCGCCCCCTGGGCGCCGCCCGCGGCGGCGCCATCTGGCTGCACCTCGACCACGGCAGCGGCACCTCGGCCTGCATCGGCCTGCCCAGGGAGGCCATGGCATACCTGCTGCGCACCCTCGACCCGGCCCGCGATCCCGTCGTGGTGATGGGGGACAGGCCGGCCCTGCTGTCCTGAGCCGGTCCGGTGACATCCGCGGTCCGGCAGTGGTCACGATTGTCCGAAATAGCCAGTGGTCACGGCCGCCCGGGACGGCCAGTGGTCACGGCCGCCCGGCACGGCCAGTGGTCACTGGCCGTCCGGGACGGCCTCGCTCCCGGCCGCGTCCGTCGTGCCGTCGGCGTGTGTGTCCAGCACGTCCACGTCGTCCGCCCGGACGTAGGCGAGCCGATGACCGAACTGGATCTCGTAGTACCGCTCCTGACCCACCACCACGGGCTGGGGCGTGGCGGAGATGGTTGACCGTTCGACGTAGGAGCCGCCCAGCTCGGACTGTGTCACGTACCGCTGGCCCGCCCGAAGGGTGTACGGCAGCGGAGTCTCGTCCTCCTCCTCCATCCCGTCCGGGTAGGCCTCCTCCTCCGGCAGGGCCCGCCCGAACACCGGGATCTCGTCCAGGCCCTCCTTCGGCGTCACCATGCGGCCGCTCGCACCGACGGCCGTCGGATGCACCGCGGGGTTCTTGAACCACGCCTTGTTGCCCTGGTACCAGATCGCCGTCCACTCGCCCCTGCGGTCGGCCACGGCGAAGGTCTGGCCGGTGGAGACCCGCGACCCCAGGTCGCTCACGTCCTCCGTGGACGGGTCGCCGTCCGGCCTGCGGCCCGGGTCCTGGATCAGCGGAGCCTTCTCGTCCGGCCGGGTGTACAGGCGCACGGCGCTGGAGCCGTGCGGCAGGCATCGCTTGCCCGCGCCCTCGCACCCCGTGTACCGCGGTTTGTGGGTGGCGTAGTCCGGCAGGATCATCACCATGGGGCTGTCCGGTCCGGCCGTGGCCTTCAGCGGTGCGCCGAGGAGGTCGAAGTAGTGCCGCCAGTCCCAGAACGGCCCGGGGTCCTCGTGCATGTCGGGGATGCTGTCGCCGGTCGGGGACGGCACGTTGTCGTGTCCGAAGATGTGCTGCCGGTCCATCGGGACGTCGTACTTCTTGGCCAGGTAGCGCACCAGGCGGGCCGAGGACCGGTACATCTGCTCCGTGTACCAGGTCCCGGGGTGGGCGAGGAACCCCTCGTGCTCGACGCCGATCGAGCGGGCGTTCACGAACTGGTTGCCGGAGTGCCAGGCCTCGTCCTTGGTCCTGACGTGCTGGGTGATGTGGCCGTCGCTGGAGCGGACGGAGTAGTGCCAGGACGCCTCGGTCGGGTCCTGCACGGTCTTGAACATGTTCGGCAGCGTCGACTCGGTGTCGTGGATGACGATGTACTCGATCCGCTGGTCCCGGGGCCGGTCGGCGAGGTCGTGGTTGCCGTAGTCGCCGTCCTCGTCGATCTCCTCGTAGGGCGCGGCGAGCCAGTCGCAGGCCAGGTCGGCCGGGCACTCGACCTCCTTCGGCCGCTTGGGGGCCTGCGGGCCGGGGTGCGGACTGACGCCGGGCGTGGCGGGGAGGTCGACCTTCTGGCCTTCGGCGGTGGTCCGGTGCGCGCCCCGGCGGATCAGCCCGAAGACGTCGTTGGCGTACGTCCTCGCCGACGTGATGTCACGGGTACCGGGGAAACGTTCCACCGCCTGCCACCAGTCCTCCGGGTCGGTGCTGAGCGGCTTGCCCAGGTGCCGTTGGGTGGCGGCCAGCAGCGCCGCGCCGCCGCGTACGTTGGCGACAGCGTCCGTCCGCAGTTCTTTGGCGGGGACCTTGATCAGGCGGGCGGCGCGTTCCAGGTCGGCGGGCCGCACGGCGTGGCCGCCCGCGGCGAACGCCGTTCCGGTGAGCGGGTCGGCCTTGCCGCCGTCCGGCTCCGGCGGGCCCGGCGCGGGTGACCGGTCCGGGGTGCGGGCCAGGGTGTTGTCCACCAGGTGCATCGGGCCGTAGCCCCCCGCGATGCTCGGGGCGCCCGGGTGGGTGTCCCAGCGTGACTGCATGTAGGACACGCCCATGAGCACGCTGCGCGGTACGTGGAACTCGCGCGAGGCGTTCGTGAAGGCGTTCTGCAGACTGTGGTCCTCCGAGTCGTCGGTGCCGGACGCCGGGAGGATCAGCAGCGGTGGCAGCAGCGCGGCCGTCGCGATCAGGCAGGCCGTCAGGGTGCACGTCCGGAGGGCACTGGGCACATGTTCAGCGACAGTTCTTCTCATACCAGAGGGTCTCCAACCGCTTGCTGAGGGTCTCCAAGCACGCTCGTCGCAACCAGGGCAAGGGGGTTGCCCTTCACGTCACCCCTCGTACGTTTCCGTGCCCGGCGCGACACGGCGCGCCGAGCGTCGACCGGGTGGCCCAGCGCTCCGGCAGAGGCCACCCGGTCGGCGGGCAACGGCCCGGCGGCCGCGGCCGGCCGCGCGCCGCGCGGCTCAGTCCTCGACGGGGTCCACCTGCCAGTCGGGATGCCCCGGCATCGGCGGCGTGTGGGGCCCGTACAGCCAAGGCGTCAGAAACGGCGTCAGATCCTCGCCCGCGACCTGGGAAGCGAGCGCGACGAAGTCCTTCGTGCCGGCCGCGCGCCCCCGGAACCGGGTCACCCAGGTGCGTTCGATCCGGTCGAACGTCGCGTCACCGACCTTCTCCCGCAGGGCATACAGCACCAGCGCCGAGCCGTCGTAGCGCATCACCTTGAACAGCGTCGGCTCCGTGGGCTCCGCCGGGGCGCCGTCGTCGTGGCGCCACTGATCGTGCTGCTCGTACGCCGCCCGCATGGCGTCCTCCATGCTGACGCCGCCGTGCTCGGCGGAGTACAGCCGTTCGTAGAAACGGGCATGACCCTCGCTCAGCCACAGGTCGGACCAGCGCCTGAGGGCGACGCTGTCGCCCGTCCAATGGTGTGTCAGCTCGTGCACGAGATTGCGTTCGGCATCGACCCGGTCGCCCAGCAGGTCGTCCTTCGGTACGAGGGACAGCGACTGCGTCTCCAGCGCCACCGGCAGGTCGGTGTCGCCGACGAGGACGCCGTAGCGGCTGAACGGGTACGGGCCGAGGTGCTGTTCCAGCCAGGCGAGGTGCTGCGGCGTGAGCGAGCGTTCGGCCTCGGTGTCCGTGACCAGGTCGTCCGGCACCACGTCCCGCACGGCCGGCCCGCCCTGCCCCCGGCCGGCGACGAACGTGAACTTCCCGATCGCCACCTGGATCAGCTGCGCCGCGATGGGCTCCTCGGAGTCGTACGTCCACTGGACCCGCCCGCCGGGCTGCCGGACGCGTTCGACGAGCCGGCCGTTGGCCACCGCGCTGAGATCCGGCGGGGTGGTGATCCGGAACGTCATGGGGGCCCGCAGGCTGGGATGGTCGTCGGCCGGGAAGATCATCTTGGCGCCGTCCGGCTGAGCGCAGATCAGCGTGCCGTCGGGGGTGGGCACCCAGCCGTACGTGCGGATCGCGTCGCTGCGCTGCCGTCGCTGGTTCGGGTCGGCCGTGTAGTCGACGCGGACGGTGAACGTCCTGCCGCGCGGGATCGGCCGCGCGGGCGTGACGACGAGTTCGTCGCCGTCGCGCACGGCACCGGCCGGCGCGCCGTCCACGGTGACCCGGTGCAGCGTGTTGCCCGCGAAGTCCAGGTCGAAGCGGGACAGGGCCTGGGTGGCGGTGGCGCTGACGGTGGTACCGGCCGGGAACGGCTTCCCGGGGGCCCGCCAGTCGAGGTCGAGCGTGTAACGGCGGACCGTGTAGCCGCCGTTGCCGTCCAACGGCATGAGCGGGTCGCCGATGCCGGGTGCGCCGGGGGCGGGGGCGGCGCCGGACGACGCAGCCGAGGCGCCGGGGGCGGCGGAGCCGTGGCCCCGGTGCGGGACACCGCCCGAACAGCCGGTGCCGGTGAGCGCTACGGCGCCGGTGAGGGCGAGGACGGTGCGCAGGGCGCGAGCGGTCGTGATCGTCATGGCAGCACTGTGGCAGCGTAATCCGCTTATAGCACCATTTGTGGCCATGGTGTGCGCCCGTCCGGGCCGGGGTGGCCGAACGGCCCGTTGCCCACCGGTCCCGCCGTTGCGGCCGGTGGCCAACTCCCCGTAGAACACCGGCCATGAGAAGACGGATCGTCATGTCCATGCTCGCGGGAGCGACCCTCCTGGCGAGCGCGCTCCTCGGCACGGGAGCGCCCGCCGCCCGTGCCGCCGACGTCCCGGCCGAGTTCGGCACCGACTGGCACGACCCGGTGACCGCGGCCCCGCCGGTCTCCGTGCCCAAGGGCGCCAAGTCCTGCCAAGTCACCCTGGCCGAGGCCCAGTTCCGCGACTTCACGCCGTACCGGGGAACGTACACGCCCCCGCGGGACTGCGGCGGCCACTGGAGCAAGGTCGTGCTGCGGCTGGACGGCAAGGTGAAGGGCCGTCAGTACGACCGCCTGGGCTACCTGCACGTCGGCGGCGTCGAGGTGCTGCGCACCTCCACCCCCGAGCCCTCGCCGGACGGCATCGAGTGGCGCGTGGAGAAGGACGTCACCCGCTACAGCGACACCTTCCGCTCCGCACAGGACGTCGAGATGCTCATCGGCAACGTCGTCGACGACACCTACACCGGCGTCATCGACGTCAGGGCCACCCTCACCTTCTACGCGGGACGTCCCGAAGCCTCGGTACCCGACAAGGTGCTCACCCTGGCCGGCGACGGCACCACCCTCACCACCCCGCGCAACAGCGAACGCATCGTCGCCGAGGTGTACGCCACTGGGTCCGGCGGCGGCTGCGAGGAGTTCTGGTACCTGACCGTGGCCGACCCGGCGCCGTACTCCTGCAAGGCGGACAGGGGCCCCTACCGGGAGGTGCAGATCAAGGTGGACGGCCGGCCGGCGGGCATCGCCGCGCCGTTCCCGAACGTGTGGACGGGTGGCTGGTCCAACCCGTTCCTCTGGTACGTCGTGCCGGGCCCGCGCGCCTTCGACGTCAAGCCGATCGAGTACGATCTGACGCCCTTCGCGGGGATCCTCGACGACGGCCGCCCGCACCAGGTCGAGGTCTCCGTCGCAGGAGTCCCCGAGGGGCAGGAGGGCTGGAGCGCCCCCGTGAACGTGCTGGTCTGGCAGGACGCGCACCGGGCCCTGGTCACCGGCGGGCTCACCCGGGTCACGGCCTCCGAGCCCGTCAACTCCTCCGTGTACACCCCGGGGCCGGGCGAGTACCGGGTCGACACCGACGCCGGGCACCGGCTCACCGTCTCCGGATACGTCGACACCTCGCACGGCCGGGTCACCACCACCGTCAGCCGCACGCTGGCCAACGCCTCCGTGCACCGCTGGAACGACGGTGAGACGACGGACGCCCTCGACGCCACCTGGAAGGACGACCAGCGCGTCACGGTGCAGGCGGGCGGCGGTGCGCCCCGAACGACCCGCACCGAACGGACGTACACCATGAACGGCGCCACCACCATCGGAACTGACGACCGGCTGCGCACCGAACTCACCCTCGGCGACCGGGCGGCGGTCCGGCGGTCCGGCGGCGGCTGGTCACGGCTCGACGACACCTACACCGGGGACGCGACGTACACCCTGAACGTGACGCGCGACCAGCGGCACGCGGTCGGCACGTCGAGCGAGCGCTACCGGCTGTACGGTCCGGACGGCTGCTACGACCGCTCGCTGGCCACCGAACAGGGGGTGCTGACGGCGGACCGCAGCCGTTGCTGAGCGCCTGCCGCTGAGCCGAGTCGTGTGCGCCACGTCACCCGGTACGGGATTTACACGGCTGTGACACGGCGGTTTCCGACGGGGTCGAGAACACCTCCAGAGTGATCGGCGCGGAAACCGCTTTCCGTATCGCAGAAGTCCCGCTCGGCTTCGGCGAGTCGATCCCCCCACCAGGAGTGCCCGTGCCGCCGTCCCCACCGTCACTGCCGCGTCGCGTCGCACGCGTACTGCGCAGCTCTCTCTTCGCGCAGGTCGCCTGCGCGCTCGTGCTCGGCATCGTCGTCGGGCGGCTGTGGCCCGGGTCCGCCTCGGACCTCCAGCCGCTCGGCGACGGCTTCACCCGGCTCATCAAGACGATCATCTCGCCGCTGGTGTTCTGCGTGGTCGTCGTCGGCATCGCCAAGGCCGGTGACCTGAAGGCCTTCGGGCGGATCGGCCTCAAGGCGCTGATCTGGTTCGAGGTGGCCGGCACGCTGGCCCTGGTCGTCGGGCTCGTCGCCGCCAACGTCGTCCAGCCCGGTGCCGGGATGCACGTCGATCCGGCCACCCTGAGCACCAAGGCGGTCGACGCGAAGACGGGCGGCGGCTCGCTGCCCACCACGACCGAGTTCGTCCTCGACGCGCTGCCCACCAGTTTCATAGGAGCCTTCGCCGAGAACTCCCTGCTCCAAGTGCTTGTCCTGGCCTGCCTGGTGGGCGCGGCGCTGCTCCACCTGGGGCACACCAGGGTGCCCCAGGTGCTGCCCGCCGTCGAGCAGGCCCAGGAGATCATCTTCGCGATCGTCGGCTTCGTGATGCGCCTCGCCCCGATCGCCGTCTTCGGCGCCATGGCCGTCCTGATCGGCCAGTACGGCCTCGGTGTCATCGAGACCTACGCCAAGCTGATCGTCCTGTGCTACGCGGCCGCCGCGCTCTTCGTCGCCCTGCTCGCCGTCGCCCTGAAGGCCCTCACCGGGCTCAGCCTCTGGAGGTTCCTCCGCTACATGCGCGAGGAGTTGCTGCTCGCACTCGGCACCGCCTCCACGGAGTCCGTGCTGCCGCGCGTGATGCAGAAGCTGCGCAGGGCCGGTGCCCGGGACGACGCGGTCGGCCTGGTGCTGCCCACCGGCTACTCCTTCAACCTCGACGGCGCCTCGCTCTACCTCTCCATCGGCACCCTGTTCATCGCCCAGGCCGTGGGTGTCGACCTGAGCCTCGGTCAGCAGATAACCGTGGTCCTGGTGCTGATGCTCACCAGCAAGGGCATGGCGGGCATCCCCGGTTCGGCCTTCCTGGCCCTGTCCGCGACCGCCTCGTCGCTCGAGGCCATCCCGGCCGGTGCCGTCGCCCTGCTGCTCGGCGTGGACCGCATCATGGACTCGATGCGCGTCGTCACCAACCTGCTCGGCAACTGCGTGGCCGTCTTCGCGGTCTCCCGCTGGGAGGGCGCGCTGGACGTCGAGCGGGCGAAGCAGGTGCTGGGCGGGGGTGCGGCCGAGGTTGCGACGGAGGAGCCGGCCGAGGAACTGGTGTCCGAAGCCTGACCGCGCGCCGCAGCGGCTCCCCTCGTCGGCGGGGAGCCGCTTCGCCGTGCCTCAGCAGTGCTTCGCCGCCACCGGACCGTCGACCAGCGTGTCCAGGAGCCCGGCCAGCATCTCCCGCTGCTCCGGCGAGAGCGGAGCCAGGATCTCCGCGGCCGCCGAGCGCCGCGCCGCCCGCAGCTCGCGCAGGGTCTCGTGCCCCTCGTCCGTGATCTCGATCCGGGTCACCCGGCGGTTCGTCGGGTCCGGCACCCGGCACACCTTGCCGCTCGCCTCCAGGCCGTCGACCAGTGTCGTCACCGCACGCGGCACCACCTCCAGGCGCTCGGCGAGGTCGGCCATGCGCGGGGGCGCCTCGTAGTGCGCGAGGGTGCGCAGCAGCCGAGACTGGGCGGGGGTGACGCCCAGATCGCGCGCCGCCAGATGGCGCTTCTGGATCCGCCACACCCGGCGGGTGAGGCGCAGCAACTGCTCGGCGAGCGGGCCGTCGGGGTCGGGGGTGCTCATGCGGGAATAATAACAGGACTTTGTTCATTGTGAGCGTAGGTAACAGTGAGCTATGCTCCGTGAATCCGTACACACCACACCCATCCGTAGGAGCCATGCCCCGAGACGAGATCAACTGGACCCCCGACGGCACCTCGGCCGGTCAACCCCGCCAGGTGCGCCGCATCCTCAAGCTCTTCCGCCCCTACCGCGGCCGGCTCACGGTCGTCGGCCTGCTGGTCGGCGCCGCCTCGCTGGTCTCGGTCGCCACCCCCTTTCTTCTGAAGGCGACCCTCGACACCGCGATCCCGCAGGGCCGCACCGGACTGCTCAGCCTGCTCGCGCTGGGCATGATCCTCAGCGCCGTCCTCACCAGCGTCTTCGGCGTCCTGCAGACGCTGATATCCACCACCGTCGGCCAGCGCGTCATGCACGACCTGCGCACCGCCGTCTACGGCCGGCTGCAGCGCATGTCGCTCGCCTTCTTCACCCGCACCCGTACCGGCGAGGTGCAGTCCCGCATCGCCAACGACATCGGCGGCATGCAGGCCACCGTCACCTCGACGGCCACCTCCCTGGTCTCCAACCTGACCAGCGTCGTCGCCACCATCGTCGCGATGATCGCCCTCGACTGGCGGCTCACCATCGTCTCGATGGTCCTGCTCCCGCTCTTCGTGTGGATCAGCCGCAGGGTCGGCAACGAGCGCAAGAAGATCACCACGCAGCGCCAGAAGCAGATGGCGGCGATGGCGGCCACGGTCACCGAGTCGCTCTCCGTCAGCGGCATCCTGCTCGGCCGCACCATGGGCCGCGCCGACTCGCTGACCGCCTCCTTCGCCGACGAGTCCGAGCAACTCGTCGACCTGGAAGTGCGGTCGAACATGGCGGGGCGCTGGCGGATGGCCGTGATCACCATCGTGATGGCCGCGATGCCCGCCGTCATCTACTGGACCGCCGGCATGGCCCTCCAGATGGGCGGCCCGCAGATCTCGCTCGGCACCATCGTCGCGTTCGTCTCCCTCCAGCAGGGCCTGTTCCGCCCCGCCGTGAGCCTGCTGGCGACCGGGGTCCAGATCCAGACCTCCCTCGCCCTGTTCCAGCGCATCTTCGAGTACCTCGACCTGCCCATCGACATCACCGAGCGCGACGAGCCGGTCCACCTGGACCAGGTGAAGGGCGAGGTGCGCTTCGAGCGGGTCGAGTTCCGGTACGACGACAAGGGCGGTCCGGTCCTCGACGGCATCGACATCGCCGTCCCGGCCGGCAACAGCCTCGCCGTCGTCGGCCCCACCGGCGCCGGCAAGTCCACGCTGGGCTACCTGGTGCCCCGGCTCTACGACGTCACCGGCGGGCGCGTCACCCTGGACGGCGTCGACGTCCGCGACCTCGACTTCGACACCCTCGCCCGCGCGGTCGGCGTCGTCTCCCAGGAGACGTACCTCTTCCACGCCTCGGTCGCCGACAACCTGCGCTTCGCCAAGCCGGACGCCACCGACGAGGAACTGCACGCGGCCGCCCGCGCCGCCCAGATACACGACCACATCGCCGCGCTGCCCGACGGCTACGACACCGTCGTCGGCGAACGCGGGCACCGCTTCTCGGGCGGCGAGAAGCAGCGGCTGGCCATCGCCCGCACCATCCTGCGCGACCCGCCGGTCCTGATCCTGGACGAGGCGACCAGCGCCCTGGACACCCGCACCGAACACGCGGTCCAGGACGCGATCGACGCCCTGTCGGCCAACCGGACGACCATCACCATCGCCCACCGGCTCTCCACGATCCAGGGTGCCGACCAGATCGTCGTCCTCGACTCCGGACGGGTGGCCGAACGCGGCACGCACGAGGAACTGCTGGCACTCGACGGCCGCTACGCGGCGCTGGTACGCCGGGATGCCCGGCTGGAGACGGCGGGGGTGCAGCCGGCACCGGAGCAGCCCGGAACCGGCGGGCCGGCCCAGCGCGAGACGGCCCTGCGGCCGGTCCGCAGCCGGGGCGACCGGGGACGCAGGCACGCGACACCGCCGACGGGCTGAAGCCGGCGGATGGCACCGACCGGCCGTGGCCGTCCCCGTCCCGTCGGCTGCCTCACGTCGGCCCCCCACCTCCGTGGGCCGTCAGAGCTGACAAATCGCGGCCGACAAGCTGAAGATATGCCGGGTTTGTGACGTTATGCGGGCTAACGTGCCCGCATGCAGATGAACACTCGGTCACGCATCCCGGGCCGGCGGACGCCCGCCGGCCGTGGCGCCTCGACGCGCGGCAAGTCGGTCCGGCTGACCCGCCGGGGCAGGCTCGTCCTCGTCGTGGCCGGCGCCGTCGTCGCCGGTGCCGCCGTGGCGGTGCCCCTGCTGTCCCTGGCCGGTGCCACGGCCGGACCCGCCACCCTGGTCATCCCGGAGGGCTGGCGGGCGTCCCAGGTCTACGACGCCGTCGACAAGGCCCTCGCCCTCCCGGCCGGGAGCACCAGGAACTCCGTCGGATCCGCGGGCCTGAAACTCCCCGGCGAGGCCGGAGGCAACCCGGAGGGCTATCTCTTCCCGGCCACCTATTCCCTGGACAAGGACGCGACCCCGCAGTCGGTGCTGCGGTCCATGGTCGACACCGCCAACCAGCGGTTCGGCTGGGCCCCCGTCGCGGCCGGCGCGCAGCGCGACGCGATGAACGTCTACCAGGTGGTGACCATCGCCAGCATCGTCCAGGCCGAGGCCGCCGACAAGATCGACATGGGAAAGGTGGCGCGCGTCGTCCTCAACCGGCTGCAGCGGGGCATGCCCCTCCAGATGGACTCCACCCTCAACTACGCCCTCAACCGAAGCACCCTCAACACCACGGTGAACGACACCCGTGTCGAGAACCCGTACAACTCCTACCAGCGCATGGGCCTGCCGCCCACCCCGATCGACAACCCGGGCACGGACGCGATGCGTGCCGCGCTCAACCCGCCGCCGGGCAACTGGCTGTACTTCGTCACGGTCAAACCGGGGGACACGCGGTTCACCGCCGACTTCGCCGAACACCAGCGCAACGTCGCCGACTTCAACGCCGAGCAGAAGGCCAGGACCCAGCGGTCGCCGCAGGTCTCGCTGCCACCGCGGTGAGCGGCCGGTCCGTCACGCGGCGACCGGTTCTCCGGCCAGCAGCCGCCTGATGTCCCGTACGGCCTCGCGCCCCGCGCGGTTGGCGCCGATGGTGCTGGCGGACGGGCCGTAGCCGACGAGGTGGACGCGCGGGTCGGCGACCGCGCGGGTCCCCTCGACCCTGATCCCGCCGCCCGGCTCGCGCAGCCGCAGCGGGGTCAGATGATCC
Organism: Streptomyces sp. NPDC001507; assembly: GCF_042894765.1. NCBI lineage: Bacteria > Bacillati > Actinomycetota > Actinomycetes > Kitasatosporales > Streptomycetaceae > Streptomyces > Streptomyces sp. NPDC001507. The sequence continues at coordinate 335,852 of NZ_JBIAVV010000012.1, read as the reverse complement.
AGGGCCGCCCGGAAACCGGTGGCCCAGAGGATGACGTCCGCGTCGACGTGCCGCCCGTCGTGCCACGCCACACCGTCGGGCGTGACGCGGTCGAACATCGGCTGCCGGTCCAGGACCCCGTCCTTCAGGCCCTTCCGGATCGCGTCGTTGAGCGGAAGCCCGGTGACCGAGACCACACTCCGCGGCGGCAGCCCCTGCCGTACCCGCTCCTCCACCAGCGCCACCGCCGCCCGGCCGGCGCCCTCGTCGAAGGGGCCCTCGCGGAAGACCGGCGGGCGCCGGGTGACCCAGGTCGTGGCGGCCGCGTACGGGGCGAGTTCCAGCAGGTGCTGGGTGCCGGAGGCGCCGCCGCCGACGATCACGACCCGTTTCCCGGCGAACTCCTCGGGCCCGGCGTACTGCGCGGTGTGCAACTGCCGTCCGCGGAAGGTCTCCTGGCCCGGGTAGCGCGGCCAGAACGGCCGGTCCCAGGTGCCGGTGGCGTTGATCAGCGCCCGTGCCGACCAGTCGCCGTGGTCGGTCTCGACGAGCAGCCGCCCGCCCTCGCCTTCGCGCACCGCGCGGACGTCGACCGGCCGGTGCACCCGCAGGCCGAAGGTGCGCTCGTACTCCGCGAAGTACTCCCCGATGACCTCGGCGGACGGCCGCGCCGGGTCCGCCCCGGTCAGCTCCATGCCCGGGAGCGCGTGCATCCCGTGCACCTTGCCGTAGGTCAGGGACGGCCACCGGAACTGCCAGGCGCCGCCGGGCGCGGGGGAATGGTCGAGCACGACGAAGTCGCGGTCCGGCTCGAAACGGGTGCGCCGCAGGTGATAGGCGCTGGACAGACCTGCCTGACCAGCGCCGATGACGACTACCTCGACCTCATCGGCCGCACGCGCGTTGTTCACGCTTCTACCAACAGCGGAGACGGCCGCGGATCTTCCCGGCCCGGCCGCTGTGCCGGCCGCGTCGCGCATGGGACAGGATGGAGGCATGTCGGATGCCTTCACCACACGAGAGCTCGACGTCGCCACCGGCAGCCGGGAGCGGGTCGTCGACCTGACCGGCGACTGCGAGGACTTCCTCCGCAAGGCCGCGGCCGGCCGCGACGGACTGCTGAACATCTTCGTCCCGCACGCGACGGCCGGCATCGCGGTCCTGGAGACCGGCGCCGGCAGCGACGACGACCTGCTGGCCGCCCTGCACACCCTGCTCCCCGCCGACGACCGCTGGCAGCACCGGCACGGCAGCCCCGGACACGGCCGCGACCACGTCCTCCCGGCGATCGTCCCCCCGCACGCGACTCTCCCGGTGATCGAGGGCCGCCTGGCGCTGGGCACCTGGCAGTCGGTATGCCTGGTCGACACGAACCGGGACAATCCGCAACGAAAGGTACGACTCACGTTCCTCGGTGGCTCCTGACCCCCGGGTCGCTGTCGGTCAGTACGCCGCGTCCAGCAGATCGACGGCGCTCTGCTGACGGGCGGCGTCCACCTGGTCGAGCGGTCCGTGCCAGCGCAGGCCGTACTGGTCGAGGGCGTTGCGGTCGCTCGCGCGGGCGCGGTCGGCCTGGCGTTCGAGGTAGGCGGTGTACGGGTGGTCCGGCAGGACCGAGTCGAGTCTGCCGAGGCCGCGTACGTCGGCGCCCTTGAAGGACGGGCCGTCGGCTCCGCAGTCGCCGCTCTCGCACGGGTCGCGCAGGATGCCGTCGGAGGTGTGGAGCAGGGGGGTCGTGGTGGCGGCGTCGGCGATCTGTCGTGCGCTGGTGAGGAGTTGGCCGTCGCCCGTGGCCCGGTACAGCTCGGCGAGCGCGCCGAGGAGCACGCCCTGGTTGTACGACCAGACGGCCTGCCCGTTGTTGCCGCAGGTGGACAGGTCGATGCCGTCGTTGACCAGGTGCGAGCCATTGACCATGCCGGTGCCCTGGAACCAGGTCCAGCCGGCCCGGGCCCGGCCCAGGTACGTCGTGTCGCCCTGCAGCCGGTTGTGGAGAGCCGCGTTGAGCTGGATGTAGAGGGAGTTGGCGATCGCGTTCTTGTACGTCCGCGCCGTGCTCCACCACACTCCGCCGCCGCAGGTGGAGTCCCAGTAGGCGGCCATGTGGTCGGCGTCCGCGCGGGCCGTGGCCAGGTAGCGGCTGTCGCCGGTCAGGTCGTAGGCGGCGACCCAGGTGAGGCCCCACCAGCCGGTGTCGTCGATGTAGTCGTTGCGGAACTGCCCGCCCTGCGCGTTGACGTTGAGGTCGTAGGTGCGGGCGACGGCGTACCGGTAACTGCCCATGCCCGTCACGCGGATGTTGTCGATGACGGCGGTGAGGGCGTTCGCGGAGTTCCACCAGCCGGTGGTGTCGAACAGGCCGGTTCCGTAGTCGTAGAAGGCCATCAGGCCGGTGGCCGCCGCGGTGCGCGGCTCGCCCGCGTTCCAGGTGGTGCGGGCCCAGGGGGTGCACGCGATCTCGGCGCGGTCCCCGGCCTTTCCGCAGGCGCGCAGGGCTCCGACACCGAGGGCGTTCCAGTCGTCGACGTTGTACATGAGCGTGCGCCGACCGCGCTGTCCTGCGGGCACGCTGGTGTCGCCGAGCTTGCTGCCCGAACTCCAGGTGCGGCCGCCGTCGAAGGAGCGGTCGAGCCACACCTCGTCCCCCGGACTGCCGTTGTCGATGGAGGCCCAGCCCATCGCGTCGGTGTCGTCGAAGTGCAGGACGATCGACCGTGCGTAGATGCCGGCCGTGACCGGGGTGCGGTCGCCCGGGGAGAGCGCGGGGTCCCGGGCGTCGCAGTACTTGTTGCAGACGGCCGCCGTCGCGCCCGTGTCGGCCGCGGTTGCCGGGGGCGTGAGGGTGAGGAGTGCGGTGAACAGTGCCGGAGCGAGTGCCGCCGCCGGTAGGCGAAGGCGGCGGCCGCTCGGTCTGCGCACGGAGGGCATGGGGACCTCCCTGCTTCGGGGGGATGTGAGAGCGCTCTCGGAACGTAGGAAAGGGAAGAGGAGGCGTCAACTTCGCGCGCGTGTAAGGATGTTGCACTCAGGTCCGTACCGATCTGCACTCAGGTCTGCACTAAAGGGCACCCGCCAGCACCTCGGCGGCGGCCACTCCGGAGGCGGCCGTGGCGCCGTGCGTGAAGATCTGGGCGGCGGAGGGGACGACGGTGCCCGGCAGGCCCATCTCCACGACGATCGCGTCGGGCCGGGCGGCGACCAGTTCCGTGAGGGCCTGCGCCATCCACGCGTGCCGGGCGGCGTCCCGCACCACCACGACCAGGGGCCGTCCCGAGGCGGGGGCGAGCGCCCGCGTCTCCAGCGTGCCGGCGCGGGACAGCACCTCCTCGCGGCCCACCCGGACCGAGGTGGTCCCCGGCAGCCGCTCGCCCAGCGGGGCGGCCACGCCCCAGGGGGTCTCCTTGCCGATGGCCAGATTGGTGGTGGGCACCAGTTCGACCACGTGCGGCGCGTTGACCAGGGGCAGGGCGTGCCGGACGGCTCCGGTCAGCCGGATGGCGCGGCGGGCCGCCGTGAAGCCGATGCCGTCGGCGTCCCAGACGGCGGCGCCCGCCGGGTTCAGCCCCGCCGACCAGGCCGCGAACTCGCGGACGCGAAGACTCGCCTCGGCGAGCCGCTCCTCCGGCAGGCCGCCCGCCAGGACGGCGTCCGCGAGGGCGTTCACGAGCAGGGCGGCGGTGGCCTCGTCGGCGTTCTCACCGCCGACGCAGACGGCGTCGGCACCGGCGGCGACGGCCCGGACCGTGGCCCCGCCGATCCCGTACCGGCCGGTCACGGCGCCCATCTCGATGGCGTCGGTGACGATGACGCCGTCGAACCCGAGCTCCTGGCGCAGCAGTTCCTCCAGGATGCGGCGGCTCAGTGTGGCGGGCAGGACGGGGTCGTAGGCGGGGACCAGCAGGTGGCCGCTCATCACCGCGCGGACGCCGGCGTCGAGGGCGGCCCGGAACGGCGGCAGGGCCTGCTCGGTGATCCGGTCGCGGTCGGCTTCGTAGACGGGCAGCCCGTGGTGGGAGTCGACCGCCACGTCGCCGTGGCCGGGGAAGTGCTTGGCGCAGGCGGCGACTCCGGCCGACTGGAGTCCGCGGATCCAGGCACCGGTGTGCCGCGCCACGACCTTGGCGTCGACGCCGAAGGATCTGACCCCGATGATCGGGTTGTCGGGGTTGGAGTTCACGTCCGCGCTCGGCGCGTAGTCGAGGCTCACCCCGGCGGTGCGCAGCTGGCGGCCCAGGTCGGCGGCGACGGCCTCGGTGAGTTCGGTGTCGTCGACGGTTCCGAGTGCGAAGTTGCCCGGCCGGGTGGAGCCGGTCGCCGACTCGATCCGGGTGACGTCACCGGCCTCCTCGTCGATCGCGATGATCAACTCGGGGTTCTCTGCGCGTAGTTGCCCGGTCAGCCGGGCGACCTGCTCGGGCGTGACGATGTTGCGGGAGAAGAGCACGACCGAGGCCAGCCCGTCCCCGATCTCGCGCAGCACCCAGTCGGGGGCCTCGGTGCCCACGAACCCCGGCTGCAGGACGGAGCGCGCCAGCCGTCGCAACTCCTGGCTGTGCTTGCTGGAGACCATAGCGTGCACCCTCCTGTTGGTACAGACCAATGCGTCTCCGTCAGGCTAACGGCACGTGTCAAGAGGGCCCGGGGCGTGCCCTGTTGGCGCAACGCGCCCTCAACTGGGGTGTTTGACAGGATGAGTTGGTCTAGTCCAAGTTGGAGGCACGCGAGTTCGAAGAGGGGCCGGTGTGGCCCGTGGTGCAGTGACCCTGCAGGCACGGTCCCCGCCCCTCACTCCGCGCAGTTGGCGACCCGGACGGGCCGCCGGTACCTGATATCGAGGTGTGGAGCACCGCATGCCCACGACTGACCGTTATCTCCATCGAGCCCCCTCGGACATCCCCTACTTCAGCTCGGACGGCGAGACCTATCTCGCCCAGACACCCCTGCGGGACCTGACCAAGACCCGCCCGCTGCGAGTCCTCTCCGAGGAGGACCTCGCCCACTGGCAGACGTACGGCTACGTGGTGGTGAAGCAGGCCATTCCCACCGCCGCGGCCCGTGAACTGCTCGACTTCGCCTGGGAGTTCCAGGGGCTGGACCCCGAGCGCCCGGAGACCTGGTACGAGGAGCGCGAGTACCGCTCCGACCTGGACCGGGACCTGCACATCTATGGCTTCGTCGAGGCCTACCACCACCAGCTCATCTGGGACAGCAGGCAGAACCGCCGGGTCTACGACGCCTTCGTCGACGTCTGGGACTGCGAAGAGCTCTGGGTGACCCTCGACCGGCTCAACCTGAACCCGCCCAACATCAAGAACCGCGACCGGGCCCTGATCCCGGGCACCGCCGAGGGCTTCGACATCGAACTGCACTGGGACGTCGACACCACGCTCGGCGTGCTGCCGCAGCGGGTCCAGGGGATCGTCGCCCTCACCGACACCAGGCCCGAACTGGGTGGCTTCCAGTGCTGCCCCGAGCTGTTCAAACGCTTCGACCAGTGGAAGGCGTTCCAGCCCGCGGACCGCGACCCGATCCGGCCCAGGATCGACCGCGCCGAGTTCCCCGTGGTGCGCCCGCAGCTCGAAGCCGGCGACCTGCTCATCTTCAACGGCCTGCTGGCGCACGGCGTGGCACCGAACACCTCCGAACGGACGGTACGCGCCGTCCAGTACCTGTCGATGATGCCGGCGCTGGAGTCCCACGACACGCTCAGGCGTTCCCGGGTCGAGTCCTGGCGCACCCTCGCCACGCCCGACTGGAACGCGACCCTGCTGGGCGACGCCACACGCCACGAGTCCCTGCGGTACGGCAGGGCCACGCTCGACGACCTCGGCGCCAAGCTGCTGGGCCTCAGGTCCTGGACCGGGGTGGACTTCGACGGGGCGGGCCTCGACGGGGCGGGCCTCGACGGGGCGGGCCTCGACGGGGCGGAGCGGCCGGCCGGAGAAGAGACATGCGCCGAATCTGCCTGACCCTGCCGACCAACAGGCCCTGCGCGGCGACCATCACGGCCCTGGCCGAGGAAGCGGCCTACGCCGTCCGGCACTTCGACGTCGAGGTGCACCTCCTGATCCTGGACTCCTGCGCGGCACCGGCCTTCGCCGAACACGCCGAGGCCGTGCGCAGGGCGCCCTACGATCCGCGGACCGTCGTCCACCATCTCGACGAGGCGCGGCAGCGGGACTTCCTGCGGCGCGCGATCGACCGGTCCGCGGCCACGAAGCCCGACCTCCTGCTGGACCTGATGCTTCCCGCGGGAGTCTCCTACGGCGCCTGCACCAACCGCGCCTTCCTGATCGCCGCCGCACTCGGCTGCGAGTCCGTGCACCGCAGGGACTCCGACAGCCGCTACCAGGAGGTGGACGGCGAGCCCGTCTTCCCCGTCCACCACGAACTGCTGTCGCTCGGCAGGCGCGCGGCCGACGCCGCCCGCCACGTCACCGGGACCGCACTCGCCGCCGACCGCATGGACCGGCGGGTGGCCATGGTCGGCAGCTCCTTCGTGGGCGAACTGTCCGTGGACATAAGCGAGATACTCCGGATCGACCCGGACGTGTACCACGACATGGTCGGCCTGTGGGCGCCCGCGCACTGGTCGCCCGAGCAGAAGCGGGAACTCGCGGAGGAGTCCTTCCGGGGCGCCGGCACGGACGCCTTCACCGCGGACCACTCCACCCTGACCGTGGTCGATCCCATGCGCGTGGACATGTGCAACATCGCCTTCCACGGCGTGCACGAACACGTGCCGCTGCCGCCGGCCACCGACACGATCGGCAGCGACTACTTCCTGATCCACCTGGTGCACGACGCCGCCCTGCCCGGCGTCCTGCACAACCGGAACATCGTCAACTTCTACACCGGCGAACGCCGGACCGACTCCGGCTTCGTCGCGTACCAGCTGCGCTTCGTCAAGTTCCTGCTGTCGATGCTCTACTTCAACTTCGTCTACGACCGGATGGGGCGGGCCGGCGAGTCGCTGCTCGACGGGCAGGAGCAGGTGCGCTCGTCCGTCGTGGCCCGGCTGGCCGGGGAGAGCGCGGGACTCGACCGGGGCGAGAACGTGCAGCGGCTGGACGTCCTCGACACCGCGTACCGCAGACTCGGCGGCCGCTACGCCGAGTTCGCCGACCTGCTGAGCGGACGCCGCGAACGCCTGCTGGACGAAGCGCGCGGCGACATCGAGGACTTCGCCCTGCTCACGGAGGCGTGGGAGCCGCTGGTCGAGGCGGCCCGCCACACTTCCGTGCCCGGGACGCCCGGGCCGCAGCGGTGACGGCGACCATGGCCCACGTCTCCCCGCTGCGCGCCGCGCTGACGGACGCCACCGACGACGGGATCTTCTTCGACCTGGCCGGAATCCGGCGCGGCTACCACACCCTGCGGCGCGAACTGCCCGGCGTCGACATCCGGTTCGCCCTGAAGTCCTGCCCGGTGGACGAGGTGCTCGGCTGCCTCGCGGGCGAGGGCGCCGGGGTCGACGGGGCGAGCCCGCACGAACTGGAGCAGGCGCTGCGGGCGGGCGTGCCGGCCGGCCGGACGCACTACGGCAACACCGTCAAGTCCGACCGGGACATCGCCGAGGCCCACCGGCTCGGCGTCCGGGACTTCGCGACCGACAGCATCGAGGACCTGGCGGCCATCGCGGCCCACGCCCCGGGAGCCCGCGTGTTCTGCCGGCTGGCGACGAGCGGCGACGGCGCACTGTGGGGACTGAGCAACAAGTTCGGCTGCTCGCCCGCCGACGCGGTACGCATCCTGGCAGCGGCCCGGGGGATGGGCCTGACACCCTCCGGACTGTCCGTGCACGTCGGCTCCCAGCAGATGACGGCCGACGCCTGGCACAACGCCGTCGACTGTCTGGCGGACGTCCTGACCGCGCTGGGCCGGCGGGGGATCGTCCTCGACCACGTCAACCTCGGCGGCGGCCTGCCGGCCCTGGGCTACCTCGACCGGCACGGCCTCCCCCTGGAACCGCCGCTCGACAAGATCTTCGCCGTCATCCGGGAGGGAATGCGCCACCTCAGGAAGGTCCACGGCGAGCACCTCGCGTTCGTCATGGAGCCGGGGCGTCACCTCGTCGCCGACCACGGAGCCGTCCGCGCCCACGTCGCCCGCCTGTCCGAGCGGCAACGGCCGGACGGCGAGCGGCAGCACTGGCTCTACCTGAGCTGCGGCAAGTTCAACGGCCTCTACGAGATGGACGCGCTCCAGTACCCGCTCGTCTTCCCGACCCACCCCGACGCCGGGTCCGGGTACGTCCCCGCCGTCCTGGCGGGGCCCACCTGCGACAGCGACGACGCCTACCCCCAGGGCCACGCCCTCGTCCACGTCCCCCGGGACCTGGCCTCCGGCGACCCCGTCTGGGTGCTCTCCAGCGGCGCCTACGCGATCAGCTACACCACCCAGGGCTTCAACGGCTTCGCCCCGCTCCCGTACACCTGCGTCGGCGGAGGACGACCGTGAGCGGCGATGGCGTACGGATACGCCACATCGCCGATGCCGACTGGGACGCCATCACCGCGATGGAGGCCCGGGCCTACGCGGAACTCGGCCTCTCTGAGGGGCGGGCCGCCCTGCGGTCCAGGGCGGACGCCTCGCCGGAGACCTGTTTCGTCCTCGACGTCGGCTCCGAGCCGGCCGGATACGTGCTGGCACTGCCCTATCCCGTGTTCCGGTACCCGGACCTCGAACACGCGGAGGAGCCCGCTGCCGGCCCCGCGCCCCGGCCACGCAACCTGCATCTGCACGACATGGTCGTGGCGGAGCGGCAGCGCGGCAGGGGACTGGGCCCGCGCCTCCTGACCCACCTCACCCGGACCGCCGGTGCCCGCGGGTTCGAACGGATCTCGCTCGTCGCCGTCGGCCGCAGCGAGCCCTTCTGGTCGACCCGCGGGTTCACCGCGTACCCGGGGATCGCCCCCGGCGGATACGGCACGAACGCCGTCTACATGTCCCGCCCGAACGCCCCGGGCGCGCACGTCCGGGACGTCCATGTCCCGGGCGACGGCCGAGCCGACGAAGCGAGTTGATGCGTGTGTTCCCTGTCCGTGATCCCTTCCGGCGCAGCCAGGTGGCGATCGCCGCGCTGTTCTGCGCCCTCGGCTTCCAGTACGCCACCTGGGCCTCCAGGATCCCCGCCATCAAGGCGGACCTCGGGCTGACCGCGGCCGAGGTGGGGGTGCTGCTGATGGCGGCCGGTATCGGCGCCGTCGCGTCGTTCCCGCTGGTTCCGGTGCTCATGAAACGGCTGGGCTCGGCACGGCTGGCACTGCTGTCCGCCCTCTGCCTGACCCTGCTGCTCCTGGCCCTCGCCCTCGCCCCGGACTATCCGGTCGCCCTGCTGGTCATGGTCGCCGACGGCGTGTTCGTCGGATGCCTGAACGTGGCCATGAACGCACAGGGAACGGCCCTGGAGACCCGGTACACCCGCAACACCATGGCCCGACTCCACGCGACGTTCAGCGCCGGCTCGCTGCTCGCCGCGCTGCTCGCCTCCGGCATGAACGCGGCCACCTCATCCGTCGCCGCGCACTTCGGCGTGGCCGCGGTGGTCCTCGTCCTCCTGGCGGCTCTGGCGCGTCCCGGTCTGCTCCAGGACGAGGCTCCGGCGGCGGAGAAGGACACGGAGGGTGACAAGGAGCGCAGGAGCCGTACCGGATGGAGCCTGCCGTCCCGGGTCACGCTCTGGATGTGCTGCGCCATGGCGTTCGGCACGGTGACCGAGGGCGCCATGAACGACTGGTCCGCCCTCTACCTGCGAGAAGTCGCCAAGGCGACCGCCGAGTTGGCGCCGATGGGCATCGCCGTGTTCTCCGGCATGATGGTCCTGGCCCGCCTCTTCGCGGACGGCTGGCGCAGTCGCTGGGGCGACGGCAGGGTCGTGCTGTCCGGCAGCGCCCTGGCCGCCGCCGGGCTGGCCTTCGCCCTGCTGACCGGGGGAGTGGCGGCGGCGCTCATCGGGTTCGCCTGCGTCGGACTGGGCTGCGCCGCAGTGACCCCGTGCGTCTACGTCGCCGCGGCCAGACAGGGCTCGGAGGCGCTGGCCCTGGTCGCGGCCATGGGTACGACGGGCCTGCTGGCCGGGCCGCCGCTCATCGGCTTCGTCGCGGGTTCGAGCAGCCTGGTGTGGGGCCTGGGAGTCGTCGCCGCGGCGGCTGTCGTGGTCTCCCTGTGCAGTACGCGCATCCAGTGGACACCGGTGAGCGGCTGAGCGCGCGGAGGGGGGCCGGGCCGGTCACTCCGGTTTGCGCCACACCGAGATGTGCTTCGCGGCGTCCTGGGTGAACGGCGAGCCGTCCCAGCCGGCCACCCGGCGCTCCAGCGCGAGGCCCGCGATCCGGGCCATCAGGTCCAGCTCCGCGGGCCACGCGTACCGGTGCCGGGAGGCGTCCCGGCGGTAGCGGCCGTCCTCGCCGTCACGGGTGAGGTGGTGCGAGACGAGGATCTGCTCGACCAGGTCGAAGGTGTCGAAGCCCAGGTGTCCCGCGGAGACGTCGAACGGCACCGCGACCTGGCCGGGCGGCAGCATCCGCAGCGGCGGCACCCCCAGTTCGATCACGAACCGGCCCCCGGGCCGCAGGTGCCGGGCCGCGTTGCGGAAGCACTCGACCTGCTCGTCCTGGGTGAGCAGGTTCGAGATCGTGTTGTAGACGAGATAGACCAGGGCGAACTCACCGGGGACGGTGGTCGTGGCCATGTCCCCGACCACGACCGGCAGGGTCTCCTCGTCGGCCTTCCGCCGCAGGACCGCCACCATGTGCTCGGACAACTCGATGCCCGCCACCGGCACCCCGCGCTCCCGCAGCGGGACGGCGACCCGCCCGGTGCCGACGGCGAACTCCAGCGCCCGGCCGTCACCCGCGAGTTCGGCGAGGAAGTCGACGGTCGGCCCGAGCACCGCGACCGAGGACATCTCGGTCTCCTCGCCGTCGTAGCGGTCGGCCTCGGCCCTGCCCCACAGCTCACTGGTCGTCACGGGCGGCCACTGTGCCGGGCGGACGACGGCGCTGTCCACCGGATTTCCCGGCCGCCGGCCGCCTTCCGGAGCGGGCCGGACCGGGCGCCGGAACCAGCCCCAGCCGCTGGGCGTGCAGGACGGTGCCGAGGCGGTCGCGGGTGCCGAGCTTGCGGTAGATGTTCTCGACGTGCTTGTGCACCGTGCGCGCCGAGATGCCGAGCCGGCGGCCGATCGCGTCGGCGGTCAGGGCGTCGGTGAGCAGGAGGAGGACGGTGAGCTCCCGGGGCGTCAGCGCGCACTCCGCCGCGCTCTCCTCCGCCGCACCGGCCGGCGCCGACGACCGGCGCCACTGCTCCAGGAGCCGGCGCTGCTGCTCGACGGCGGCCAGCACCGGCTGTGCGCGCTCGGCGATCCGCAGGTGGTCGTCGGTGAAGTCCGCACCGGAGCGGTAGACCAGGCAGCCGGTGATCGGTGCGACGGTACCGGGCAGCGGGAGCGCCAGGACCTGGTTCAGGTCCAGGCCGTCGCCCAGCACCCGCGCGGTCTCGCTCACCGGCCAGGCCCGCCCCGCCAGCCGACGGGCCGTCACCGGCACACGGCCGGGGCCGGCCGCGTAGTGGCGGGCGAAGGGGTAGCCGGAGCGCAGCACCCCCAGTGCCTCGTCGCCGAGCCGGTCCAGCGCGCCGGCGGCGGCGGGCGGCAGGCCGAGCGTGCCCTCACCCTCGCTCCAGTCGTCCAGCTTGTAGATCAGGGTCTCCCCGCCGCACAGGCCGGTCACGGCGTCGGCCAGCAGCGGCCAGAGCCGCTCGGGCTCGCGTTCGTTGAGCGCGGCGACGGCCAGTCCGGTGAGGCGTTCATAGGCCCTGTCCAGCCCGTGTACCACGTCGTCCTCTCCGCTCGTGCCCCTACGCAGTTCTACGCATACCCAGGCAGCGGCCGGGTGTCGCATGCTTCAACCGGGCACCGGCGCCGGATGGGACGACTCCGGTCACGCGGGCCGCCGGCACGGGGGAGCGGCGGCCCGCTTCCGGTCGTCGCCGAGCCCGGTCAGCCGCCCCAGGCGGCCGCACAGAGCACCCGGTCGACCTCGTCCGTGTAACGCGCCGCGGTCAGCCAGGCCCGCGCGAAGCGGCCGGTGTCCGCCGGAAGGAGACGGCCGAAGGCGTCGCGCGAGCGTTCCGCGGCCGCGGCGAGCAACCCGTCGAGGATATCGCCGGCCGTGCCCAGACCGTGCCGGTGCAACCGGTTGACGTCGGCCGCGGAGTCACCCGGGAAGGCCAGTACGCGCCGCCCGCCCGAAGCCGCCTGCTCGATCCGGCGGCGCAGCAGGTGCAGGGGCGCCTCGTCGGGCGTGCGCACCACGTGAACCGGCGCGGCCGGCGCGAGTGGTGCGGCGGGCGGCGGCGCCGGAGCCGGCAGGTCCGCGTGCTGGAGCCGGTCCAGCCCCACGTCGACACGGCTCCCGGCACGCACGGGGTGCTCCGTCGCGAGGAGTTGGGCACGGGCGTGCGGTGCCGCGACGAGGCGTGCGACCACCCGCAGCCGGCTGCCCCGCACGGCGGCCAGCAGCCGCAGGTTGTCGCGGTGCGGGAGCGCCGGATGGTCGTGCGCCGCCGTCAGCCGCAGCGGCACCCCGCCGCAGTCGGCCAGCAGACAGTCGCCCGCCGCCTCGCGCACCGCGCCGACCGCCGTCACCTCCAGGAAGAGCAGCTCGTGGCCGCCGTCCAAAGCGCGCCCGACCTGCTCGGCCACCGGCACCGCCCACAACCGGTCCAGCGGCTCGGCCCGCCACCCGACCCCGGACGCGCGCACTGCCCTGACCCCCGCGCCGGCGCCGAGCCGGCCGGTCGGCGACACCGTCGCCCCCGACACCGCGAGCCCCGCCCGCGCCAGCTCGCGATGGGTGAGCGCCGTGTCCCCGATGCGTACGGCCCGGTCGGCGGCGCCCACCGCCCGGCCCGTGCCGCCCGGCGCCACGTCCGAGACCGTGTACAGCCGCCCCTCGGCGTCGGCGGTCCAGGTGACGGCACCCGCATAGCCGCTCGCGGTGAGCACCGGCTCCGAGAACAGGCCGTAGAGCCGCAGCGAACCGTCCGGCGTGTACGGCTGCCGTACCGTGCCGCGCAGCGCGGTGAGCTCGGCACCGGTGGCATGCGGCACTCGGTGGGCCACGAACAGGGCCTCCGACACGGCGCCGACGAGTTCGGCGAGCCGGAACGCCGGGTCGGCCGCGCGGGCCGCGCGCACTCCGGTGACCACGGAGACCGCGGCCGCGGCCGCCCGGGGCAGACCCGCCAGGCGCGCGGTGTGCGCCGTCCGCAGCAACTCGGCCTGGAGCACGGCACCGGAGCCGTCCGTACCGGCGTCGAGCACGGCGGCCACGGCCTCGAAGACGGCGTGGGCCGCGGCGAGCTGCGGGGCCGTCGCCGACTCGTCGGGGACGGGGATCTCCCGGACACCCGGGAGGGGCGCCGGCTGCGCGGTGGCCTCGACGGCCCCCACGCCCGCGGTCCCGTCCGCGTCTTCGGCGCTCGCCGTGTCCGCGGAGGCGTCCGCCACCGGCGCCGCCGAGGCCGCCGCCGCGCGGTGCAGGCAGTCCGGGGCCAGCAGACAGCCGCAGCGGATGGCCGCCGCGTCGGCCACGACGCCCCCGGGGGCGTGCAGTTCGAGCTCGGAGCCCTCGTCGTCGACGGTGATCCGCACGGTGTCGCCGTCACGCACGACCGGTCGGCCCGCCAGCTTCGTGATGCCCGCGTCCAGCCGCTTGCGCAACCGCGGCGAGAGGGCCGCGACCAGCTCGGCCGTCACGGCCGGGGCGACGGCGGGCAGCTCCCGTTCCGTACTCGTGCTCATGCGATCTTCTCCCCTACCCAGCGGGCGAGTTCGAGCGGGCTCAGGGCGGCGACCGGCATCCCGGCGCCGACCAGCTGCCCCGCGATACCGGTGGAGTAGCGGGGTCGCCCCGAGTCGTCGAGGCTCGCGCAGCCGAGGACCTGGCAGCCCGCCCCGACCAGCGCCCTGACCTCGGCGAGCAGTCCGCCGACCGGATGGCCCTCCTCGAAGTCGCTCACCACGACCACGAGGGTGCGGGACGGCACGGTGACCAGCTCGCGCGCGTGCCGCAGCCCGGCCGCGACATGGGTGCCGCCGCCGACGCTCACCTCGAGGAGCAGCGACAACGGGTCGTCGACGTGCCCGGTGAGGTCGACGACCTCGGTGGAGAACGCGAGGAAGTGCGTGGACAGGGTCGGCACCCCGGCCAGCACCGAGGCGGTCAGCGCGGCCCAGATCGTCGACGCCTCCATGGACCCTGACACGTCAGTGACCAGGATCAGCCGCCAGTCGGCGGCGCGCCGGGCCCGGGCCCGGAAGACCGGGCGCTCCGGGATCACGCGGACCGTGCCGTCGGCCGCCCGGCGGGCGGTGGCCAGGTTGGCCCGCAGCGTGCGCGGCAGGTCCAGGCCGCCGCCAGGGCGCCGGCTCGGCCGGGGCAGGACGCTTCCGTGCAGCGCGGGGCGCAGCCGGGTCGCCAGCTCCCGGGTCAGCGCGTCCACCAGACGCCGGAGCAGCGGGCGCAGCGCGGCGAGCCTTGCCTCGGGCAGCCCGCCCGCGTGCCGCAGCACCGACCGCAGCAGGTCCACGGAGGGCCGTACGCCGGCCGGGTCCAGCTCGGCCAGCACGTCCTGCCGTCCCGTCGCGGCGGCCGCCGCGAGCACCTCCTCCCGGATGCCCGGACCGAACAGCGCCGCCAGCTCCTGCGACCACTCCCGCACCCCGGGGTACGACGCCTCGCGCCCGCCGCCCCTGCCGTCGAAGTCGCGTCGGCTGCCCTCGCCGTGTCCGCGGCCGTACAGCTCGTCGAGCGCGGTGGCCAGGGCGCGTGCCGACGTCGGGAGCCGGTCGGCGCGACGGCCGAGCAGCAGACGCCAGCGGTCGGCGGGGGCCAGCCGGTGCTCCGCCAGGACCGCCGCGGGCCGGGCCGGTTCGGTCTCCCGAACCGTGTGCGGTGGCGGCAGCAGGCCGAGCACGCGCAGGGATTCACGAGCGGCGAGGTCCGCGCGGGTCCAGGCGGCCAGCGCGTCCGGGTCGACGGTTCCGGTGTCGGCCACCCGGTCGACGGCGAGGCGCTCCTCGACCGCGGACAGCAGACGCTCGCGATCGGCCGGGCTCAGCGTGTCGAAACCGCCGCGCAGGGCCGGCAGCCGGTCCAGGAAGTCCTGGTCGGACAGCTCAGACACCCGCTCGACCAGGGGTTCCAGCGCCGGTACGGCCGCGGCCAGCAACCGTCCGGCCGCCGTCAGCAACCCCGTCAGCCGAGCGGTGAGCGCGGACCGAGACTCGGCGTCGACCGCCC
Source organism: Streptomyces sp. NPDC001507 (assembly GCF_042894765.1). NCBI lineage: Bacteria > Bacillati > Actinomycetota > Actinomycetes > Kitasatosporales > Streptomycetaceae > Streptomyces > Streptomyces sp. NPDC001507. The sequence continues at coordinate 320,565 of NZ_JBIAVV010000012.1, read as the reverse complement.
CGTCCACCCAGGAGGCGACCCGGTCGCCGAACGCCGCCGGCTCCTCCTGGCCCAGCAGCACGCGGACGGCTCCCGCGGCGCCCCGCATCAAGGGGGAGCCGTCGGCGGCCAGCCGGGCCAGGGCGCCGGCGAGCCGGATGCCCCCCGACAGGTCGGCGCGGTGCGCGAGTTCGAGCAGGGCGCGGGCGTCGGCCGGGTCCTCGGAACCGGTCAGGCCGTCGACCTGGCGCACCGCGGCCGCCGTCAGCAGCTCCGCCACGGCGACGGACCCGGCCGTACGGTCCTCGTCCGGGTCCGGACCGGCGATGTGCCCGCGCCGCAGCCGGTCCAACAGGGCAAGCCCCGCCAGGAGTTCGGGCAGCGTACCGGCGTCCGGGAGGATCTCGGCGGTGTCGCCGAGCCGCTCCTCGACGAGGCCGGGCAGGCCGCAGAGCGCCGCCTGCTCCAGGCCGTCGAGCACCTGCGCGGCGGTCGGCCCACCCGCGTCCCGCTCCTTGCGGCTCCGCTCGCGCAGCAGGCCCTCGGCCGCCTGGGCGAGGGTGACCCCGCGGACCCCGGCCGCCGTCAGCATCGCGGCGGTCGCCGGGGTCCAGCGCACCTCCCAGCGCGAGGTGAGCGCGTCGGTCCCACCGGTCCCGGTCACCGGCCTGGGCTCGGCGTACGGCACGGAGCACAACGTCAGGCGGCGCAGCAGCAGTTCGCGGCGCCGGTCGAGGTCCGAGCGGAGGGGATCGAGCCGGAGGTCCCGGGCGGCGGTCCCGGTGTCCGCCGGACCGGGCAGGCCGAGCGTCGTGAGCTCGGTCTCGACGGCGGGGGCGAGACCGCTGCGGGGCGCCTCCGGCGCGGGCCGGCCGACGCGGGTGCCGACCAGGACGTTCTCCATCGCCCTCGCCACCGCCCGGCCACGGCCGTACGGTTCGCCCTGTGCCAGCACGGTCTGCGTCGCCTCGACCAACTCGCCGCGGCCCGCGGCGGGGAGGCCGCGGAGGCGGGCGAGGTCTCCGGCGAGACGGATGATCTCGCGGGCGTCGGCGGGACCGGAGGGGTGGCCGAGGCCGCGGAGTTCGGCGCAGATGCGGACGGCAGCGCTGGTCAGCGCCTCGGTCAGGGCGGTCGGGTCACCCGCCGCCGCCAGGACCATGTGCTGCCACTCGGGGTCCCGGATTCCGGCCGGGTAGCCGGAGCGCTCGTCCAGGAGGGCGTAGGTGTAGGGGATGAGGGAGGTGGTCCATTCGAGTGCGGGCCGGTGGGGGCTGGTCGCGCAGTTCCCCGCGCCCCTTGGGTCGGCTGTCAGGGCCGGTGTGTGAAAGGCACCCACCACCATGGCTGCCCGCGCACCGTTCTTCGTGGCCTCGGCCAGCCGGGAGCGCATCCACTCCTCGCGCCGCAGATCCACCTCCGACACGGCCGACTCCTCGCGCAGCGCCCAGCCCGTCAGCAGTGCGGCCCGCCGTAGTGCCTCCGGCGGCGAACCGGGCGCGACCGCTTCGACCAGGCGGTCCCAGAGGTCGTCGCCCGGGCGGCCGGTGAGCCGGGAACGCAGGGCGCCGGACAGCCGACCCGGCCCCTGCGAAACACGCTCTCCTTCCCGCCGGCCCCGGTCCGCCAGCGGCAGATCACAGGCGACCACCGGCACCCCGCTCCGCCCGGCCCACCGCACCGCCGCCAGTTCCGGGGAGAAGTCGGCGAACGGATAGAACGCCGGGCCGCCGCTGCCGTCCGCCGGTGCCGCGGCGAGGGCGACCGGGGCCCGGGTCTCCTCGTGGGCCAGCCACGGCAGCCACTCCTGCAGCTCCGCGGGCAGCTCGACGAGGAGCACGTCCGGTCGCGCCGCGTCCAGCAGGGCGGGTACGGCGGCGGCCAGCGAGGGCGCGTGGTGGCGTACGCCGATCAGGTAGGGCCCCGCCGGGTCGGTGAGCGCGGCCAGGGCCGCCTCGGGGGAGTCGGGCACGACGTCATGCCTCCAGGACCGTGCGCAGGTCCCACAGCGTGCGCCAGGTCGCCGAGCCCTGCTCCGCGCGCCGCCGCACCGGGCCGTCCCAGTAGCCGCGCAGCCGGGCCGCGTCGGCGGGGTCGTCCTTGCGCACGACGCCGAGCAGATGGCCCGGGAGCAGGCCGAGGACGTCGCGGTCGCCGGGGAAGTAGGCCGCCGCCAGGGCCAGTGCGCCCGCCACCGACACCGCCTCCGCGGTGCTCATCACCGTGGACGGGCGCTCCACCTCCCAGCCCTCGGCCGACCGTCCCTCGCGCAGGTCACGGAACGCGGTGACCAGGGCCTCCAGGACCGCGTCGTCGACCTGGAAGGGCGCCCCGGCCCGCTCCACCGAAGCCCGGGCCTGGCCGCGTACCAGCGCGGTCTCGGCGTCGAGGTCCGCGATCGGGCCCACGGTCTCGAAGTTGAAGCGCCGCTTGAGCGCCGCGGACATCTCGGAGACGCCCTTGTCCCGCAGGTTGGCCGTGGCGATGAGGGTGAACCCGGGGGCGGCGTGCGCCAGCGCGTCGTCCGTGCCCGCCAGTTCGGGCACCGCGATGCGCCGCTCGGACAGCAGCGAGACCAGGGAGTCCTGCACCTCGGGGAGGCAGCGGGTGACCTCCTCCACGCGGGCGACGGCACCCCGGGTCATCGCGGTGAGGACCGGCGAGGGCACGAGCGCCTGCCGGCTCGGGCCCTGGGCGAGCAGCAGGGCGTAGTTCCAGCCGTACTTGAGCTGGTCCTCCGTCGTGCCCGCGGTGCCCTGCACGACCAGGCCGCTGGTGCCGCACACCGCGGCCGACAGCAGCTCCGACAGCATCGACTTGGCGGTGCCGGGCTCGCCGACCAGCAGCAGCCCCCGCTCACCGGCGAGGGTCACCACACAGCGCTCGACGAGGGCCCGGTCGCCGACGAACTTGCCCTCCACGGCCAGTCGGCGCGGCACGCCGTCCGGTGCCTCGGCGTCGTCGGGCAGCCGCAGCGCCAGGCCGCCGCTGCCCATGACGAAGGTGACGACGGCCCGGGGCGTCAGCCGCCAGGCGGGCGGGCGCGGACCGGCGTCGTACGCGGCGAGGAAGGCCAGCTCGGTGGCGTACCGGTCCTCGGGCGGGACGATCTGGCGCAGGGGCGCGGTGCTGACGGTCATCGGCGATGGTCCTTCGCGGCGGTGCGGGCGGTGCGGGCGGTGCGGGCGGTGGTGCGGATCGTGGTCATCGGCGGCGGCCCCCACGGGTGGCCCGCGTGGTCAGCTGCTCGTACGCGGGGGCGTCCCCGGTGCGCACGCGCTCCCAGGCGCGGGCGAACAGTTCCGGCACCGGGATCAGCGGGAGGGTCCGGTGGCCGTCGGAGACGGGGTAGAGGGCTTCCTTCCAGGTCTCCGACGGCAGGGCCGGAGCCTTGAGGTCGTGCCAGCCGCCGGGCAGGAAGAGGGTGCGGCCGGCCCGTGGGCGCTTCGCCTCGACGACGAGGTCGGTCGCCGCCAGTTCGGCGCGCGCCTTCTTGATCCGGGCGGGCTTCCAGCCGGTCCAGCGCGCGCAGTTGCGGTCGGTGGGGTCGGGCAGGGCCAGCAACTGGAGGTAGAGCGCGGCCGCATCCGCGCCGAGACCGTGCGCCGCGGCGGCCTCCGCGACCAGCGCGGGCACGGAGGCCGTGGGATCCTGGGCGTACCCTTCGGGCCCCTCGGCGGCGAGGGCACGGGAGAGGTCCTCGCCGAGGATCGTCCGGACGGCCCGCAGCCGGGACGCCCGCCCCTCGCCGAGCAGGCCCTCCAGGAGCCCGAAGACGGGGTCGTCGGCTCCGCTGAGCGCTCCCGGCCGGAGCAGCACATGCTCCGTGTCCGAGTACCAGGGGCGCAGCACCAGCGTGTCACCGGCCCTGGTCAGCCCGTGCGCGTCGCCGCCGCCGGTCTCGGGCAGGCCGAAGACCTTGCGCAGCTGCACGGAGGTCGGGGCGCCCTTCTCCGTCCACTCCAGGTCCAGGTCGAGCAGCAGCTCGGGATCGGCCAGCCGCCGACGCAGTGCGCCGAGCCCGTCCGGCAGCCCGGCCCGCAGCGCATGCCCGTACGGCAGCACGTACGCCAGCGCGGCCAGGCTCTTCATCGCTCCGGCCAGCGTGTACGACCCGGGCACCGCCGCCGGGTCGGCGGGCGTGAAGTCGCCGTCCTTGTCGGGCCGGAACACCGTGGTACGGGCGAGCCAGGGGGTGCGCGCGGGGTTGAGCACGGCTTCGGCGTGGCCGACGGCCACGCCGGCGAGATCGGTGCTGAGGTCCTCGGGCAGGCGCACCATCGTGCCGAGGCGCTCGGCCCACAGCCGGCCCGCGGCGGCCGTGTCGGGGCCGGTCGTCCACAACTCGGCGGGGTCGTCCGGCAGCAGCGCGCCGAGGAGCGCCACCTGCTCGTCCTGGTCCAGCGAGTTCAGCAGCTGGGCGCCGAGGCTCCGCTGCCGGGGCTTGAGTCCGACGGTCGCGAGTGCCTCGGCGACGGGGGCGTGCGGGTGGCCGGCAAGGAGCACGGTCGCCTGGAGCGGGCCGAGGGCGCCGTCCGTCGCGGTGACCAGTGCCTCGGGTGCCGCGGGCCACCAGGGCGCGGCGCCCTTCTCCCGGACCAGCCTGGTCAGTTCGGCCAGCCGGTCCGCCGGAATCCCGGTGGGGTACCGGGTCTCCCGGACCAGCGTGAACTGCCCGACGGCACCGAACGCCCCGGACGGGTCGTGGTCCAGCGCCAGCCACTTGACCGTTCCCAGCGGGTCGTCGACGCTCTGGCAGCCGAGCACCACCACCGTGCGGCCGTCCCGGCGCAGCACCTGACCCGCCCGCTGCTGTTTGTCGTGCGGCTCACTGAGCACGACCACGCGCAGCGTGGCCCCGAGCGCGGGGAGCGGGCCCTCGGTCAGCGCCTCGAACAACAGCAGCAGCGGTTCGCGCTGGACGTCGGTGAGGGCCGGTGAGCAGACGCGGTAGGCGAGCGGCCGCAGCGCGCCCAGGACGGGCGTCCATTCCGCACCGATGCGGGGGATGGTGTGCTCGTCGCTCCGCCAGCCGTCGCCGACGGGGGCGAGCCGCTCGGATTCCGGCAGCGGCTTGCCGTCGGCGGGTCTGCCGGACAGCACGTGGTTGACCGCGCGGATCTGGCGCAGCGCGGCCCAGCCGCCGTGCCAGGCGCTCTGCAGGGTCACGACGCCGGCCACGGCGTCGTGCAGCGTCCGATCCGTGCCGTGGTCCGGGGAGTAGTCGGCGAACATGCCCTCGGTCCGCTGCCGGGGCTGCCGCGGACGCTCCTGCGCGGGCCTGGCCAGGGACCCGGCCCTCTCGGCGATCCGCAGCGCCGCGTGGACGAGGGCGGCGACACCGGACAGCAGCCGCCGGTCGGTCAGTTCGGGCAGCGCCCGCGCCACCGCGGCCACGGCGACCGCGTCGGCGGTCGGTACCGCTGCCCTGGCCCTTTCGTCCTGGCCGGGCCGGGCCAGCGCCTCCTGCCGTTCGTCCAGGGCCGCCGCCGTCGCCTGCATCAGCTCACCGGCCGACGCGTCGGTCAGGGCGCGCAGCACGGCCGAGCCACGCTCGTCGCGGGGGCGCAGCGCGTGCCAGAACGCGACCGGCGGCACCAGCCGGGTGCCGGCCGCGTACGTCCCGCCGGACTCGCCGAAGGAGACCCGCCCGAGTTCGGTGCCGTCGGCCGCGTACAGGGCGATGCTCCGGTGCGTCTGCGCGGCGATCGGCTCGGCCCCGCCCGGCAGCCGCAGGGCGCCCAGCGGCACCCGGCCGTTGCGGGCCGCCCGCAGGGTCGCCGTCCGCCCGTCCGGCGTACCCGCGGTGGTCCGTGCCTCGGCGCCCTCGCCCTCCGAGCGCACCCACCGCCCGAGGACCGTGCCGTCGGTGCCGAACGGGCTGTGCTCCAGGCCGGGCTGCAGCGGCAGCACCTCGCAGGAGCCGTGCAGCAGCGAGGCGTCCTCGCGGACGGCCGACGCCAGCAGCGCGGGCAGCGAGGCCCGCCCGTGCTCGCCGGTCGCCGGGTCGTACTCCAGCCACAGCGACTGCCGCCCCTGCCTGCCCTGGCGCCAGTACGTGGTGCCGTCGCCCAGCACCGGGCGGCCCGGCGGCAGGACGGTGTCCCCGGCGTGCAGGGTGCGGCCGCCCGTGGCCCGGCCGCCACCGGGGAGCGGGATCGAGGCGTTGGCCGCGTCCATGCCGGACCACCAGCCGGTGATCTGCTCACCGCCGACCGCGGCCACCTCGGACGGGTGGTTCGACCAGTAGCCCTGCTGCTTGGCACCGTCCCGCCACATCACCAGCAGCTCGCCGTCGGCGTACCGGAACCGGGGCCGCTGCCAGCGATCCAGGGCGACGGGCAGCCGCAGCTCGTGCGTGAGCAGGATCCCCTCGGGGCCGACGACGACGGCCTTGTGACCGCGTGCCACGATCAGTGCGGGCCACGCCTCGGTCACCGACAGCTCGTGGTCCCGGTCCCCGCGCACCTCGGCGTCGAGCAGCTCCAGCGCCTCCTCCAGCGCGGGCCAGCCCAGTTCGTCCAGGATCCCGGCGCGCAGCGTACGGCCGAGGACCGGGACGACGTCGTACCGGGTGAGGCGGTGCACCGCCTGCGGGCTCTCCTGCACCACCGCCCGGAAGGGGCGCAACCGCTCCAGCTGCGCATCGGCGCCGGGCAGCCCGGCGCCGACGGCGAACTCCGCGGCCGCCTCCTGCAGCCACTCGCGCAGCACGTGGCCGAGCACCGGATGCGCGGCCACCTTGGGCAGCTCCGCGGGCCCCTGCCCCCGGCCGAGGCCCTCGACGGCCTCGAACAGCAGCGGGCGGTACCGGGATTCGGCGGCGACGGCCTTCAGGTCCCGCTGTCCCGGCCGCTCGTCGCGCAGCCAGACGGCCAGCGGCAGATGCACATGCGTGTCCGCGTCGGGTACGGCCAGCGCGATGCCCTCCGCGACACACAGGTCCAGCAGATCGAGGTCGGCCCCCGCCTGCCAGCGCCCGGTGAAGAGATCGACGGGCCGGCCGCCCGCCCGCAGCCGGGACGCCATCCGCTCGACCAGCGCCAGTGTCGCGGGGGAGCGCTGCGAGAACGCCGCCCCGTGCTTGCGGTGCTGGGCCCAACGGCTGAGCCAGTCCGCCGCGTCGACCTCGCCGCCGTCCTCGGTGAGCAGCAGATCCGCCCCGCACTCGGCCAGCAGCGCCAGCCAGAACTCGTCGTCCTCCACCTCACGGCCGAGACCGGCCGGCATGATCTCCAGCAGCCGTACCCGGATCCCGGGCTGCCGCTCGGCGAGGACCGGCAGCACACTCCGGTAGGCGTTCCAGAAGGAGGCGGGCGCCCGTACGGCGGCCGGGGACGCGAGCAGGTCGGCGACCAGCGCGCACTCCTCGGTGACCCGGTCGAGGCCGGCCGCCTTGATCAGCCCGCGCGCGTCCTGCGGCAGCGAGGCGTACGGCGGCATGCCGGCCGCGCACCGCTCCACCGTCAGCTGCCGGAACTGCGCCCAGGCGGTGGCCGGTTCGAGCCGGCGCGCGAGGTCCTTCACGTACTCCTTGAGCGCCTTGACGGTGAGCGCTCCGGCGAAGGCGAACTCCAGGAACACCGCCCGCTGCCGCTCCTCGTCCACGGCCAGCGCGTGCACCCGCTCGGCCTCGCGCGCCTTGCCGAAGAAGGCGGCCGCGTAGGTCGTGTTCTCGTGCTGGAGGAAGATCCGGGCGGCCTGCTCGTAGAAGGTCGGCAGGAAGTGCGGGACCGCGCGGCCCAGCCGCTCGCCGAGTGCCTCGAAGCCGTCCTTCGCGTTGCCCGGCTTGGACTTGGCCTGCCGGGCCAGCCGCTCGACGTCCTTGACCAGGGCGAGGGCGTGATGCCCGTTGGCGGGATCGTGCACCAGCGCCCAGGCCGGGAAGCCCAGGGTCTCCCGGCGCACCTGGCCGACCTCGGGCGCCTCCGGTTCCCGGGCCAGACCGAGGAACTCGAGGGCCAGGTCCTCGGCCTCACCGAGGGTGCCCGGCACCAGCCGTACCACCGTCCGCCCGTCCAGGGCGGCGTGCGTGTACGTGCGTGCGGTCAGGACGTCGGCGTCCTCCCGCGCGGTCGTGCCCGGGGGCAGGATCGCGCCGGCGTCCAGCAGCGCGGCCGTGGTGGTGTCGTCGTACGTGGTCATGCGGCCCGCTCCTCGTCCTCGATGTCCCGCCCCGCGTACAGCGCCGCCGCCATCCGCATCCCCTCCGACCACGCGACCGGGCCGACCTGCCCCAGCCTCAGCGTGCGGCCCGCCGGATCGGTCCACGCCAGCGGGCCGGTCTCGGTCTCGAAGTAGCTGTCGTAGTCGCCGATCCAGACCCGGGCCTCGACCCCGCGGCCCTCCTCCAGCACCGAGCACACCGCGTATCCGCCGCGCACGCGGTATCCCAACTGCGTGGCCCTGCCGTGCAGGAACCGCAGCTCCTTGAAGACCCCGCCCGCGTACTCCTCGACCTGCGTGCCCTCGGAGTCCGGTGCGGCCGGGCGGTGCCAGACCTCGCGGAACAGCTGCTGGGCCTTCTGCTCGACGCCGAGTTCGACGGCGAACTCCCGCAGCTCTTCGAGGTCTTCGAGGAGCACCGGGTGCGGCAGGCGGACCAGCTCGGGGGCGATGCGCACGGTGTCGCCGTCGAGGTCGACCAGGCCGAGTCCGCGTTCGGCGTCGGCGTCCCGCAGGAATCCGGCGACCTCGCCGTCGGCACCGGTGACCACCAGGTCGCGCAGCGCCGTCTGCCAGGCGGGGTCCGGCCAGACCCGCGCGAGGACGGCGAGCGGCACGGGAAGCGAGCGGGTCATCCACCGCTCCACGTCGGCCAGGCACTGCCGTTCGTGGCGCTCCAGCCACTCGGCGAGCTGCCGCAGCCCCAGCACGGCCGGATCGTCCGCCAGCTTCGCGGGCACGGACTTCAGCCGCCGCCCCGCCGCGTTGCGGCAGACCACCTTCCCGTCGTCCAGGGCCACCTCGTAGTCCCCGGCCGTCACCCACCCCATGCGTGCCTCCCCGCACCGCAGTGATCAAGTGATGGCGACTGTAGGGGAGACCACTGACAACGCCTGCCGCGGCCTGTGCCCGCATGGGGAAACCCAGCTCAGTCGGGGTGGCAGGCCCGGCGCAGGGCCGGGACAAGGCGGCGGCGCGGGCTGGTTGAGGGGGTTGGGCTGGAGGGAGCCGGAGGGCTACGACGCACGGCGGTTTGGCGGGACGGCGGTTTGGCGGGGACGGCGGCACGGTGGTATGGCGGCACGGTGGTATGGCGGTCCGGCAGTATCGGGAACCGCCGGACCGGTGAAGGGGCACGGTAGGTACGGCAACGGCCCCGGGGTGCAGGCGGAGGCGCCTGGACCGGGGCCGTGGAGAGTGCGGCGGGAGTGGCCTCAGCCCTGCCCCGACTCCTTCTCCCGCTTCAGGTTCTTCAGCCGCACGGTCTCCTTGCGGACCTCGGCCTGCGTGGCGCGCTCCTTGGCCAGCCACTCGGGCAGCTCGCGCTTGAGTTCCTCGATCTGCTCGGTGGTGAGCGGTTCCGTCACCCCGCCGCGCGCCAGCCCCGCGATGGACACGCCCAGCTTGGCCGCGACCACCGGACGCGGGTGCGGCCCGTTGGCCTGCAGCTCGCGCAGCCACTCGGGCGGATTCGCCTGGAGCTCGGTCAGCTCGGCGCGCGAGACGACGCCCTCCTGGAAGGCGGCGGGCGTGGCGGGCAGGTACACGCCCAGCTTCTTCGCCGCGGTCGCGGGCTTCATCGTCTGGGCGGTCTGGTGCGAACTCATGAGGTCAAGGGTATCGGCCGGGCGTGCAAGCCCCGACCACGGCCGGTGCCGGGCGGCCGTCCGTGGCCGGTGCCCGAGGGCCGTCCGCGGCCCGGTAACCTGGGCTGGTGACAGGCTCGGAGGAAACACCGTCGTTCCGGCTCGCGTACGTCCCCGGCGTGACGCCCGCCAAGTGGGTCCGGATCTGGAACGAGCGCCGGCCCGGCGTCCCCCTCACCCTCCTCCAGGTCCCCGCCGCCGAGGCGTCCGACGTGCTACGCGCCGGCGACGCGGACGCCGGTCTCGTACGGCTCCCGGTCGACCGTACGTTCTTCAGCGCGATCCCCCTCTACACCGAGACCACGGTGGTAGTCGTGCCCCGGGACCACGTGATCACGGCTGCCGAGGAGGTCACCGTCGCCGACCTCGCCGACGAGGTCCTCTTCCACCCCCTCGACGACGTCTTCGACTGGGACGCCCCGCCCGGCGAGCCCGCCTTCGAGCGCCCCGCGACCACCGAGGACGCGGTGGAACTGGTCGCCGCCGGTGTCGGTCTCCTGGTCGTCCCGCAGTCCCTGGCCCGCCTGTACCACCGCCGGGACCTCACCTACCGGCCGCTCACCGACGGCCCGGAGTCCGCCGTCGCCCTGTCCTGGCCCGAGGAGGCCACCACGGACCTGGTCGACGACTTCATCGGCATCGTCCGTGGCCGCACGGTCAACAGCACCCGCGGCCGCCAGGCCGCACCGGCCCCGAAGCCGGCGAAGGCGGCGCAGTCCGCCTCGGAGAAGGCCGGCCGGGCGCAGAAGCCGGCCGCCGCGGGCAGGACGACGCCGGGCGCCCGCACCGCACGCGCGCGTGCCGCCGGCGCGAAGGCCGCCAAGCCCGCCAAGCGCGGCAAGCCCCGCCGTCGTTCGTAACCGCGGCGCTCGCCGTCCCGGCCCCTCCCGGTCAGGGTGTCAGGCTCTCGGCCTCCGGCATCCCCGGCGCTTCCGGCGCCTCCGGTGCCTTCGCCCGTTCTCCCAGATCGGCCACCGCCAAGCCCAGTGCCACCAGGATGAACCCCATGGAGGTGAGCAGGCCCAGCTGCAGCGCCTCGGGGGCCGGGCCGTGGTGCGCGAGGCGGGCGAAGTAGACCGAGCCCACCACCGCGATACCGGCCGCCGAGCCGACGCGCTGGCCGGTCTGCAGCACCCCGCCGGCCGCGCCTGCCCGCTTCACCGGAACCCGGGTCAGGGTGAGCGTGGTGTTGGGGGAGACCGTGATGCCGGAGCCGATGCCGCCGATGAGCATCGGCAGCGCCGCGGCCCACCCGAAGCTCTCCAGCGGCATCAGCCGCACCACCGCGATGCTGCCGAGCAGCCCGAGCGTCACTCCGGTGAGGCCCATGACGACCACCTTGCGTCCGTGGCTCACCACCAGCCGGCCGCCCAGGGCGGCACCGACCGCCGAGCCGACCGCGAACGGCAGCACCGCGACTCCGGCCGCCAGGGCGCTGTACCCCGCCGCGTTCTGCAGGAAGAGGGCGAGGACGAAGAAGACCGTGGTGAAGCCGGCGAAGTAGGACAGGCTGATCAGCGCCCCGAGGGTGAAGGACCGCATCGAGAACAGGTTCAGATCGAGCAGCGGCGCCCGTCCGAGCCGGCCCTGCCGCCGCTCCCACACCCAGAACAGGCCGAGCAGCACCGCGCCCACCGGCAGCAGCGCCCACTTCTCCCGTCCGGTCCACTGCTGCTCCTGCACCAGCGGCAGCATCAGCGCGAGCACGCCGCAGCCGAGGAGCAGCACCCCGAGCGGGTCGAACCGCTCCCGCCGGTCCGCCGACGCGGGACAGCGGGGCAGCAGCCGCAGGCCCGCGGCGAACGCGGCGATGCCGATGGGCAGGTTGACGAAGAACACCCAGCGCCAGCCGTCACCGGTGCCCGCGGCGTCGATGATCACACCGCCGGCCAGCGGGCCGACCGCCGTCGAGATCCCGATGACGCTGCCGAGCAGACCGAAGGCCTTGGCGCGTTCGGAGCCCTGGAACATCTGCTGGATCAGACCCGAGGTCTGCGGCGCGACCATGCCCGCGGCCGCGCCCTGGATCAGCCGGAACACCACCAGCCAGTCGGGGCTCGCCGCGAGCCCGCAGGCCGCCGAGGCCACCGTGAACACGGCGAGCCCGATCAGGAAGGCCTGGCGCATTCCGCGCATGTCGCCGAGCCGGCCGGCGGGGACGAGCGCCAGCCCGAAGGTCAGCGCGTACCCGGAGACCACCCAGGCCTGGGCGGCCTCCGTGGCGCCCAGACCGCGCTCCATCGAGGGCAGCGCCACGTTGACGATCGAGGTGTCGAGCAGCGAGATGAAGCCGGCCGCGAGACAGACCCCGAGCGCCTTCCACCGTCGGTTGTCGGTGGCCGGCTGCTGCGGCTTTGAGCAGGTCGTGGTCATGCGGCCACGCTATGCAGGCATTCCGGGCATCGCACGACCGGCGGAGCGAACGGATGGCCGAACTGCTCCGTCCGTGTGACGGCCCGGCGGTCTGGCGCCGCGGAGGGTGCCGGAAGGCCGCTGGGAGGTCACCGGGAGATTGCCGGAGGCCGCCGGAGGCCGCCCTTCAGGACGACATGAGCCAGTCGTAGGCCGCCGTTCAGGACGACATGAGCCAGTCGTAGGCCGCGCGTGCCGTGAACTCCGCCTGGCCGCCGCGCAGCAGAAGGCCGGCCGTGCCGAACAGGTCCGCCCGAGCGGTCGCACTGGGGACCGCGATGCAGCGCATCCCGGCGGCGTGCGCCGCTGCCACGCCCGGAGCGGCGTCCTCCAGCACCACGCAGTCGGCCGGTGCGGCACCGAGGCGGTGGGCCGCCTCCAAGAAGACGTCCGGCGCCGGCTTGCCGCGCGGCACCTCGTCCGCCGAGACCGTCGTGCGCAGATGGGCGCCGAGGCCGGTGCCGGCCAGGATCACCTCGATCGCCTCGGGAGAGGAGCCGGAGGCCACCGCCGTCGGGACGCCCTCGGCCGCGAGCAGCTCCACGAACTTCCGCATCTCTGGGTACACACGCGTGCCGGTCCGGGCCAGCTCCAGATACCGCCGGTTCGTCTCCGCGAGCAACTCGGCCACCGGGGGCCGCAGTCCGTGGCGGCCGCGCAGCAGGGCGACCGTCTCCAGCGTGCTGATGCCGACGAGACGCTCGTGCGCCGCCCAGGTGTAGTCCGTGACGCCGTGCCGGGCCAGCAGCTGCCGTGTCGCCTCGTAGTAGTTGGGCTCGCTGTCCACGAGTGTGCCGTCGAGATCGAAGATGACCGCGAGGCCGCCGAGATCGCTCATGCGACCAGGATGCCGTTACCCGCGCGCGGCCCGGCCCACGGACTCCACCAGCGGCAGCAGCCGGTGCGGGACCCGTTCGCGCAGCGCCACCTCGGTACGGGTGCGCACCACGCCCGGCAGGCTGATCAGCTTCTGGATCACGTCCTCCAGATGCGCGTTGTCCCGCGCCACCACCCGGGTCAGCAGATCCCCGCCGCCCGTGATCGAGAACGCCTCCACGATCTCCGGCACCGCGGCCAGCGCGTCCCCGACGTCGTCCAGATGCCCCTGGGTGACCTCGATGTGCACGAAGGCCAGCACCGGGTGGCCGAGTGCGGCGGGGGACAGGAAGGGGCCGGTGCCCGTGATCACACCGTCCCGCTCCAGCCGGTCCAGCCGGGCCTGGAGTGTGCCCCGGGCGACCCCGAGGATCCGGGCGTACTCGCGCACGCTGGTGCGCGGCTGCTCCAGCAGCAGCCGCAGGATGCGGGTGTCGAGCTCGTCCACGGTCATCACATACGACTGTACCAATGGCTCACCGGCGATCCTGGCTGACCTGGTCCATTGGTATTTCGGCCAGCAACCGCAGCTCGTCGGTTCTGGACCAATGGCACAGCAGAATCGACGTCACTTGAGCCAGCTGCCCCTCCGGTGCTCTCATGGATGTGTCGATGGCGCTGCGGATCACCGCGGCGCCTTTTCTGTGCCGTCCGCGGGAGGGGAAGCAGTGCTGAAGAGGGTGTTCGTGGCTCCGGACCCGGGGCGGGTGCGGCTGCGCTTCGCCGCGCGCGCCGTGCTGGGCATCGGCCTCGCCGTCGTGGTCTGCGCACTGGCCGGGCACTCCGTCACGGGCGCCGTCACCGGCGGTCTCGCCGCACTGCTCGCGCTGTTCACCGTCGCGGACGCCACCGTGCGCGGACAGGCCGTCACCACCGCGCTGTTGCCCGTCGTGGGCCTGCCGGTGCTTGCCGCCGCGGCCGAACTGCACGACGTCCCGGTCGCCCGCGACCTGGTCTTCCTCGCCGTGGTCGGCGCGGGCGTCTACGCGCGCCGCTGGGGTCCGCGCGGCCACAGCCTGGGCGTGTTCGCCTTCATGACCTTCTTCGTCGCCCAGTTCCTGCACGCCACCCCCGGACAGCTGCCCGAGCTGTACGCCGCCGTCCTGCTCTCCGTGGGCAGCGCCGCCGCCGTCCGCTTCGGCCTCTGGTGCTACGAGCGCCGCCTGCCCCCGCCACCGGTGCCCGCCCCGTCCGCCGGCACCGGCCTGGCCCGGGTGACCACCCGGCAGGCGGTCCAGGCGACCGCCGGCGCGGGTTTCGCGCTGGTCGCCGGGCAGCTGGTCTCCGGCCAGCGCTGGTACTGGGCGGTCGGTGCCACCTGGTGGATCTTCGTCAACACCGCCTCGCGCGGCGAGACCCTGGTGCGCGGTTTCCGCCGCGTCCTCGGCACCGTCATCGGCGTCGCGCTCGGCCTGCTGGTCGCCGCCCCCGTGCACGGCGCGCCGGTCCCCACCGCCGTCCTGGTCGCGGTCGCCGTCTTCGGCATCTTCTACACGGCCGCCGTCTCCTACACCTGGATGATGCTCTGGGTGACCTTCCTCGCCGAGCTGCTCTACGGCCTGCTCGGCGTCCTCACCCCCGACCTGCTGGCGCTGCGGCTGGCCGAGACCGCGGTGGGCGCCCTCGGCGCCGTCCTCGCCGTGCTGTTCGTCCTGCCGGTCACCACCCACCTCACCACCGACGCCTGGATCCAGCGCGCCCTGCGCTGCGTGCACGCCTGCACGGCCGAGGCCGCCGCCCGGCTCGCCGGCTCCGCCGGTGCCGACCCGGCACCCCGGGTGGCCGAACTCGAACAGCTCCTCGGCCGGGTACGGCTCTCGGTCGCCCCGCTCGTGCACCCGCTCAACCCGATGCACGGCCGCAAGCGCCGCGCCCGCCGCGTCCTCGCCCTGCTGGACGACTGCGCCCGCGAGATCCGCGGCCTGGTCGCGGTCGCCGCCGACCCGGAGGCCTCGCACGACGCCCGGCTGGCCGCCGCCTGCTGGCGTGTCGAGGCCGCCGTCGAGGCGCTCACCAGGGGCTCGGAGCACATCACCGCCCCCGCCGAGCCGCCCGCCGAGCCCGCCCTCGCCCATCTGCACGGCCTGGAGCGTGCCCTGGCCGAGCTCGCCGAGCCGCTGCGCGCCCCCTCGGGCTCACCCCTGGTCGGCGCCTGAGACGCGCGCCCCGCACATCCTGGTCTAGACCGCCAGCTGCTACCGTCGGCCCCGGGCGGGCTCGAACCGGCCCGTTCCGACACGTACCGGCTCGTGGTGGCTCGCGGCGATAGGGGACAGCGGTGGCAGACGGCGGCAGGCGGCGCAGGGCCTTCATCGGGTCGTTCACGGCCGCGGGCGGCCCGGGGGTCGTGACGGCGGCGGTCCGGCCGGACAGCGGCGCCCTGGCGCTCCTGGAGAGCGTCGACGGCGTCCCCGACCCGTCGTATCTCGCGCTCGCGCCCGGCGGGCGCACCCTGTACGCGGTCAGCGAGACCGCCGACGGCGCCGTGGCCGCGTACCACGTCCACGACGACAAGCCGCGCCTCGCCGGGCCGCCGGTCCCGGTCGACGCCAGCGGCCCCACCCACCTCAGCGTCTTCGACGGCCATGTCCTGACCGCCAACTACGGCTCGGGCAGCGTCACCGCCGTCCCCGTCCGCCTCGACGGCACCCTCGCCCCCGCCCCGTCCGGACTGCTCCAGCACACCGGCTCGGGCCCGCACGAACGGCGCCAGCGCGGGCCGCACGCCCACCAGGTGCAGCCCGACCCCAGTGGCCGCTGGGCGGTCAGCGTCGACCTGGGCACCGACTCGGTCCGCGTCTGCACCCTGGACCAGGGTGCCCCGGCCCTGCACCGCGAGTTCGCCCTGCGCCCCGGCTCCGGCCCCCGTCACCTGGCCTTCCACCCGGACGGCCGGTACGCCTACGTCGTCAACGAACTCACCCCGACCGTGACCGTCTGCCGCTGGGACGCCGCCACCGGCACCCTCAGGCCGCTGACCGAGACCCCGGTCCTGCCCGGCGCCCCGGCCGGCGACGCCTACCCGTCCGGCATCGCCGTCTCGCCCGACGGCCGCTTCGTCTGGACGGCGACCAGGGGCGAGGACGTCCTGACCACGTTCACGGTCGACGGCGACCAGCTCCACCGCACGGCGACGGTCCCCTGCGGAGGCCACTGGCCCCGCGCGATCACCGAGTCGGGCGGCTTCCTCTACGCAGCCAACGAACGCTCGGGCAACATCACCTGGTTCACCATCGACCACCGCACGGGCCAGCCCCGCTACGACGGCTCGGTCGAGCTTCCTGCCCCTTCCTGCATCGTCTTCGACTGACGTCACCTGCAACGCCCCGCAAGGGGCGCTGGGGTACCCCCGGCCGAAGGCTGGGGGAGGAACTGCGCGCCAAGCCCCCACCGGGCCCGCAGCCGAACACCGACCGCACGACCCCAAGAAAAAGGGACCCGCTCCCCTCAAGGAACGGGCCCTCGACTCACGTCGGGCGACGCGCGAGGCGCATCACCGCACCGGCGCACCCTGCGGCTGCTGCGGAGCGATCCCCAGCGCCGTCGTGTACTTGGCCAGCGCCAGCTTCCCGATCGCCGGGTACGCCCCCAGCGGCTCGGCGGTGGCGCAACCGGCCTCCTCGGCGGCCGCGGCCAGCAGCGCCGCGTCGATCTCCGGCCCTATCAGGTACGGCGCCAGCGCGAGCTGCTGCGATCCCGAACCCCGCAGCTGCTCCGCGACGGAGGCGATCGAACCCTCCTGGTCCAGCGCGGCGGCCATCACCGGCACGGCCAGGCGTGCGGCGAGTAGCATGCCGGTGATCCCGGCGGCCTGCACGGCCTCGTCGCCGCCCACGGACGCCAGGATGATGCCGTCGGCCGCCGTCGCCACGGTGAACAGCCGGGCACGGTCGGCACGGGCCAGACCCGCCTCCGAGAGCCGCACGTGCAGCGCTTCGGCGAGCAGCGGGTGCGGGCCGAGGACGTCGGTCAGGTCGGCCGCGATCCGGCTCTCCATGACGGCGTGGCGGACCTGGCGCAGCAGCGCGCTGTCCGGACCGGCCAGCAGCGGCACGACGACGGCGACCGGGCCGTCCGGAGCCTTGATCCCCTCGACGCCGGCGGCGACGGACTGCTCGTAGCGGGCGGTGCGCTCCTCGGCGGCACGGGCGAGCACGGACTGGAGGGTGGGGAACTCCGCGTCGTCCCCGTCCAGGTACCCGATGCGGGCGTCCAGGCCGGGCAGCTCGGAGCGGGCGATGCTGACGACCTCCTCGGCGAGGCCGCGCGTGGCCGCGCTGGGCGTACCCGGCACCGCGAGGACGAGCGCGGGCGCGTCCTCGGGAGCCACCAGCGGCTCGGGGCGGCGGTGCCGTCCGGGCTGGCGGGGGCGCGGCATTCGTACAGGCAGGCCGGCGGGCCCAGTGGGGGAGCTCATGGCGCCGCATGTTACTGGCTATCTGGGCTCCCTTGTTCGGGGAGGGTGCAGGTGAGCGGTATCCGTCCGCTTTTGTCTGATGAGTTACGCATGATTCGGAGGTGATCCCGCCACCTGTCGGACACTTCGTGTCCCAGTGGGATCAATACCCTTTTGTGTGTACAAGTTTTGTGTGTACAACGGACAGCAGTTTCTCATCACCCGGCAGAGTGAGCCGCCCGCTGACCAGGTCACCCGCGACGCGTACCGCTCCGTGCAGCGGGTCGCCCTCCGCCGGCACCTGCCGCGCCCGGGGGAGCAGCCGCGCCAACTGCTCGGCCAGCGGTACGAGAAGCGGGTCGCCCAGCTTGAACAGGCCGCCGGTGCGGGCGACCAGGGGTTCTCCCTCCACGGGGCAGACGGCGGCGGCCGACTCGGCCATGTGCCGGGCGGCGGCGCGCAGGATCGCGGCCGCGACCGGGTCGCCCGCACCGGCGCAGTCCGCGACGCACGGGGCGAAGGAGGCCAGTACGGCGGGCCGGTCGGTGCGCGGGTAGAGCTGTCCCGGTAGCCCGGGCAGTGGCCCGAACCGGTCCTCGGCGGCGGCCCGCAACGCGGCCGAGCCGCCGTCCCGCCCGTCGAAGGCGCGCAGTGCCGCCTCCAGCCCGGCCCGGCCGATCCAGGCGCCGCCGCCGCAGTCGCCGAGCAGGTGCCCCCAGCCGTCCGCCCGCCGCCACCGGGTGAGATCGGTACCGGTCGCGATCAGACCGGTCCCGGCGGCGACCACCGCGCCGGGGCGCGCACCGAGGGCGCCGACGTACGCGGTCACGGCGTCGGCGGCCAGCGCGACCGTCCGCACCCCGAGCTCGCGGGCCAGCGCGCCCGGCAGCTCGGCCCGCAGCGCGTCGCCGAGACTGGCCAGCCCGGCGGCGCCGACGACGGCTGTCGTCACCTGCCCCAGCCCGTACGAGCCGGCCAGCGCCCGCGCCATGGGCAGGAGCTGTTCCAGCAGGTGTCCGGGGTCGATGCCCCGCGCCCCGGTCCGCACCGGCTCCCGGGACTCCAGCGCCGCCGACGGCTCGCGCCCCGGCACGCCCACGACGGCCCGTAACCCGGAGCCGCCGGAGTCGACGGCGATGAAGCCCGCCTCCCGGGGCCCGCCGCCGTCGCTCACGGCAGACGCCAGTCCACCGGCTGTCCCCCCTGCTGGATCAGCAGATCGTTGGCGCGGCTGAACGGACGGGAGCCGAAGAAGCCGCGGTCTGCCGACATGGGCGAGGGATGCGCGGACTCCACCGCCGGCAACTGCCCGAGCAGCGGGCGGAGATTGCGGGCGTCGCGGCCCCACAGGACGGACACCAGCGGCTTGCCGCGGCCGGCCAGCGCCCGGATCGCCTGCTCCGTGACCTCCTCCCAGCCCTTGCCCCGGTGCGCGGCCGGGGTGCGCGGAGCCGTGGTGAGCGCCCTGTTGAGCAGCAGCACGCCCTGCTGGGTCCACGGGGTGAGGTCGCCGTTGGACGGCTGGGGCAGACCCAGGTCGGTGGTGAGCTCCCGGTAGATGTTGATCAGGCTGCCCGGCAGCGGGCGTACCTCGGGTGCCACCGAGAACGACAGCCCCACCGCGTGCCCCGGGGTCGGGTACGGGTCCTGGCCGACGATCAGGACGCGGACGTCGTCGAAGGGCTGCTGGAAGGCCCGCAGGACGTTCGGGCCGGCCGGGAGGTAGGTGCGTCCCGCGGCGATCTCCGCGCGCAGGAAGTCGCCCATTGCGGCGATCCTCCCGGCCACTGGTTCCAGGGCCTTCGCCCAGCCCGGTTCGACGATTTCATGCAAGGGTCGTGGTGCCACGGCGTCACCCTACTGCCGTACACGGGTCGGCGATCAAGCCGAGGCCGTCGTGGTCGCGGGACGACCGGGGGCGACCGGACCGGCGCCCCGGATGACAGAGACCGCCGTCTTTCCGGGGCCCCGGCCTCAGGCGACGACCGCCGCCCGCACGCACAGCACGTCCGGCAGGTGGGAGGCCAACTGGCGCCAGCTGTCGCCGTCGTCGGCCGAGGCGAACACCTCGCCGTTGCGGTTGCCGAAGTACACGCCGGCCGGATCCGCGTCGTCCGTGCAGAGCGCGTCGCGCAGCACCGTGCCGTAGTGGTCCTCCTGCGGCAGCCCCGCCGACAGCGGCTCCCAGGTCCGGCCCGCGTCGGCCGTACGGAAGACCCGGCAGCGGTGCCGGGCGGGCACCCGGTCGGCGTCCGCGTTGATCGGGAAGACGTACGCCGTGTCCCCGCGGTGCGGATGGGCGGCCGCCGCGAAACCGAACGTGGACGGCAGCCCCGCGCCGATGTCGGTCCAGTGCGCCCCCGCGTCGTCGCTCCGGTACACGCCCCAGTGGTTCTGCAGGTACAGCCGGTCCGGATCCCCGGCGTCCTGCGCGACCTTGTGCACGCACTGGCCGAACTCCGGGTCGGGGTCCGGCAGGAAGACCGCGGAGACACCGGAGTTGGACGGCGTCCAGCTCGCGCCGCCGTCGCCGGTGCGGAACACGCCGGCCGTCGAGACGGCGACCGTCACCGCCTTCGGGTCGCGCCGGTCGGTGACCACGGTGTGCAGGCCCTCACCGCCGCCGCCCGGTACCCACTTGTCGCGGGTCGGGTGCTCCCACAGCGGCCGGACCAGCTCGAAGCTCTCCCCACGGTCCTCGGACCGGTACAGCGCGGCCGGTTCGGTGCCCGCGTAGACCACGTCCGGCTCGGCGGCGGCCGGGTGGAGCTGCCAGACCCGCTCCAGGGAGGCACCGGTGTCCTTGGGGAACTTCACGGCGGGCCGGGCCGGTTCGGTCCAGGAGCGGCCCAGGTCGTCGGAGTGGAAGACGGAGGGTCCCCAGTGCGCGCTGTCCCCGCCCGCCAGGAGCCGGGGCCGCGCGCCCCGGGTGTCGATGGCGACCGAGTAGATCGCCTGCGCGTTGAAGCAGGGACGCTCGTCGAACTCCCAGGCGTCACCTCGCCGCCTGCCGAGGAAGAGCCCCTTGCGGGTCCCCACGGCGAGCAGTACCTCGGTCATGCCGATCACCTCCATGACGTCCTTGTCACAGTCCTTGTCACCGTCCCGGCCGCAGTCCTGTGCGCACTCGGGCGCACAGTTCCCGCCACAGCCGGCACTCGGACATCGGCCAGTCTGCACCCCACCACTGACAGTCACCCGAGAGCCGGCGTCGGCGCAGGTCGGAGCCGCCGTGTCGGCCGGCCGGACAAGACGGCGGAACGCGTTCCGAAAGACGCCTGCGCGAGCGGGGTCAGTCGTGCGACCGTCGACTCGGAGTTCGCCCGTGAGCAACAGGGCGGCCGCTCCCGTATGGGAGGGCGGTCCGGGCTGTCCGTGCGCGCGTGAGGAGGATGCCTTTGAAGGCGTTCCGTGGTCCGAAGGTCTGGCTGTGGCGCTGGCGGCGCAACCCGCTGAAGCGCCGTGCCGACACGATGGAGGCCTGGGTGCTGCTCGGCGCCTGGCTTCTGACCCTGCTGGCCGGGGTGTTCGCCGGCCTCGCGGCGGCCCGGTCGGTCGAGGACGGCCTGGCCCGCGAGCGTGTCGAGTGGCACCCGGTCGTGGCCCATGTCCTGGACAAGGCCCCCGGCTCGGCGGGCGCGAAGTCCGGCTCCTCGGGATCCTCCGAGTCCTCCGACTCGTCGAACGGCGAACGGGTCTGGGCGCGTGTGGGCTGGACCGTGGCCGACGGTTCCGCGCACTCCGGTCAGGCGCGGGTCCCGGCCGGCAGCAGGGTCGGCGCGCCGGTCACCGTCTGGACGGACCTCCAGGGGCACCTCGTCACCCGGCCCGCCACCACCTCCGAGGCCCACTTGCGCTCCGCGCTGATCGGCGGCCTGGTCGGGCTGAGCGCGGCCGCCGTCCCGTTCGTCGCCGGTCTGGTGACGCGCGGCCGGCTGGAGCGGCGGCGGATGGACCGCTGGGACGCGGAGTGGGCCCGGCTCGGACCGCAGTGGGGCCGGATGACCGGCTGACGCCGGAGCCCGGCGGTACCCGCGGCCGGGCCGAGCGGCCCGGCCGCCGGTTCACGGGGAGTGCCGGGCCAGTGCCCGGCGGCAGTCGGCGAGCAGCCGCTCGTCCTGGGCGATGTCGTGGCTGCCGTACCCGCCCGGCCGCGCCGTGTGCCGCCGGGCGCAGGCGAGTTCGGCCGCCACCAGGTCGCGCAGCGGGGCACCCGCGGGGCCCATCTCGGCCAGACACCGGGCGATCGCGCCCCGGGTGTAGGGGTTCTCCGACCAGGCGGCCCGGAACACCGGGAGTACCGGTTCCGGATCCCCGTCGATCCGCCACAACGCCTCGGCCGCCGCCGCCCGTTCCCAGATCCTGCCGGACCCGGCGAGCCGGCGCAGCGCCGGCAGCGCGCCGCGGGCGGCCGCCCCCAGCCGGCCCAGCTGCTCGGCGGCCGTACGCGCGCTGCGGCTGCGGCCGTGCGCCAACTCCCGCAGCAGCACGGGGAGTACTGCCGCCGCGTCCCCCTCCGCCGACCACAGCGCCCCCGCCGCCAGGGCCGCGTGCCGGGTGTCCAGGAGCCCGCGCAGGACCGGCGCCGCCGCCCGGGCCGCCGTACCCAGGACGTCGAGCGCCCGCACCGCCTGTCCGACGAGGGCCTCCGTGGCCCCCAGTCCGTCCGGTGCGCCGCGCAGCAGCCGCAGCACCTCGGGCACCGCCGCCGGGTCCTTGAGGGCGGTGACCGCCGCCAGCAGCGGCGCGGCCACTTCGGCTGCCTCGGGCGAGTCCGGGTCGACCTGGCCGAGCCGGCGCCGCAGCGCGGGTGCGAGCGGGGCGGCCGCCGGGCCCAGATGCACGATCTCGAAGCCCAGCCCACCGGGCACCACCGGTCTCGCCAGCAGCTGGGACAGGGCCGGCACCGCGCGCGGATCGCCACTTCTGGCCAGCGCCTTCAGCGGACCGCCCAGCGAGGGCCTGCCGCGCTCCCAGGTGTGCACCCACAGGTCGGGCCGCACGGTCACCAGCGCGTGCAGCTCGTCGGCCGCCGGCGCGGCCAGCCCGAACAGGTCCACCAGCACCGAGACCGCCGCGTCCCGCAACTGGTCCTGCTCGCGGCCCAGTTGCCCGCCTATCAGCGAGACCGGCGCCGAGAAGTCCGCCCGCCAGGCACGGAACAGACCGGCCGACATCCACACTGCGTTGCACCGGTCCATCGGGTCCGGACTGCTCAACTGGCCGACGAGCAGCGCGATCCGGTCCGCCACCCGGTCGTCCAGCGCCCGGTGCAGGGTGCGCAGCAGATACGCGCCCTCCTCGTCCGACGGCCGCAGCCGCCGTATCCGGCCGACCAGGGTGTCCGCGTCCACCCGGTCCGGACCGGCCGCCCGCCGCTCCGACCGCTCCCTGAGCAGCCGGACCGCGGTCGGCACCAGGTCGGAGGGCAGCCGCTCCGGCGCGCCGAGGCCCAACTGCCCGAGGGCGGCCAGCCGGGTTGCCGGCGCGTACGGCGGCCCGCTCTGCGCGGCCAGCAACTCGACTGCCCCGGCCGCCCGTTCGGGACGGCACCGGACGAACAGCCCGAGGGCCTCGGTCAGGGCGAGCAGCACCTGCTCGTCGCGCTCGACCGTGCTCCGCCGCCGTAACAGCGCCAGCACCCGCTCCGGTTCGTCGAGGAAGCGGACCAGCGCCCCGGGCACCGCGCGGCGCACCCCGGGGCACGGGTCGTCGGCCAGCGGGACGAGCGCCTCGGCGCCGGCGCGGACGGCGGCACCGGCCCGGGGACCGGCGCTCTCCGCGCCGATGCTGGCCAGCAGTTCGACTATCGCGCCCCGGTCCCGCACCTCCGGACGGGAGGCGAGCACGAAGAGGAACGGGACGCAGGCGAGCGTCGAGTCGTACACGTTCCCCTGGTGGTGCACCGAGCCGTACATCCCGTCGAGCGCGGCCTCCCGTTCGGCCGCGTCCGCCGAGGCCAGTGCGCGCAGCAGGCCGGGCACGTCCGTCGCGCTGCCGTACGCGTGTCGCAGCGAGGCCCAGTCGACCTCGTCGATCCCCGTGAACACCGTTGTCCTCCCCGGGCGAGTACCACCTGTTCCGGAGTCTGCACCACCGCACTGACAACGATGCGGAATCGGACGGCAACTGTGTGCGATCCGCCGACGGTCGGCGGCCGCCGGCGGATCGCACGGGGATCAGTTCCGGCCAGGAAGGGCCCGCTCCAGGATCGCGTCGAACCCGGTGCCGGCGGGCAGGGTGCCGAAGGCGTGCCCCCAGTCGCCGCCGAGCCGGGAGGCGCAGAAGGCGTCCGCGACGGCGGCCGGGGCGTACCGGACCAGCAGCGAGGCCTGGAGCGCGAGCGCCATCCGCTCGACCAGCCGGCGTGCACCCACCTGATCGGTCTCGGCCAATTCGTTCTGCAGCCGGGTCACGGTCGCGTCCAGCCGGGTGTCCGCGCCGCGCGCGAGCGCGAGTTCGCCGAACAGGGCGTCGGCGGCGCCCGGTTCGCGGGACAGCGCCCGCAGCACGTCGAGCGCGTTGACGTTCCCCGAGCCCTCCCAGATCGACAGCAGCGGCGCCTCGCGGTAGTGCCGGGGCATACCGGAGTCCTCGACGTAGCCGTTGCCGCCCAGGCACTCCAGGGCCTCCGCGGTGAAGGCCGGGCCGCGTTTGGTGACCCAGTACTTGCCGACGGCGGTCGCGATCCGCCGGAAGGCCCGTTCCTGCTCGTCCCCGCGCACCGCGCGGTCCGCCGCCCCGGCGAGCCGCAGGGTCAGCGTGGTCGCGGCCTCCGACTCCACCGCCAGGTCGGCCAGCACATTGCGCATCAGCGGCTGGTCGACGAGCCGCGCCCCGAACGCGCTGCGATGGCGCACATGATGGCCGGCCTCGACGAGCGTCCTGCGCATCAGGGTCGCCGAGCTCATCACGCAGTCGAGCCGGGTGCAGTTGACCATCTCGATGATCGTCTTCACCCCCCGCCCCTCGGGCCCGACCAGCCAGGCCACGGTCCCGTCGAACTCCGGCTCGCAGGACGCGTTGGAGCGGTTGCCGAGCTTGTCCTTCAGGCGCTGGATGCGGAACGCGTTGCGGCTGCCGTCCGGGAGCACGCGCGGCACGAGGAAGCAGGACAGGCCGCCCGGTGCCTGGGCCAGCACCAGGAAGACGTCGCACATCGGCGCCGAGGTGAACCACTTGTGCCCGCGCAGGGTGTAGACGCCCGGCTCGGCGGTGGGCGTGGCGGCCGTCGTGTTCGTCCGTACGTCGGAGCCGCCCTGCTTCTCGGTCATGCCCATCCCGGCGAGCAGCCCCGGCTTCTCCGTCGGCACGCGCAGCCCCGGCTCGTACTCCCGGCTGGTCAGCAGCGGTTCGTACACCTTCGCCAGCTCGGGCTGGGCGCGCAGCGCCGGAACGGCGGCGTACGTCATGGACGTCGGGCACCCGTGGCCGGACTCGGTGTGCCCCCACACCAGTCCGCCCGCCGTCCGCGCGACATGGGCCCCCGCCCGGTCGTCCGCCCAGGCCGCCCCGGCCAGGCCCTCCTCCACCGCCGCCCGCATCAGGTGGTGCCAGCTGGGGTGGAAGTCGACCTCGTCGATCCGGTTGCCGTACCGGTCGTGGGTGCGCAGCTCCGGCTCGTGCCGGTTGGCCAGCTCGCCCCACTCCTGCGCCTCCGCGCTCCCGGCCCGCGCCCCGAGCCGCCGGATCCCCGCCTCGGCCCACTCCGCCCCTTCCCGGCGCAGCCCCTCGATCAGGGCCGGGTCGTCGGCGGCGTCGTACGGGGCGAGTGGGGGCGGCTGGTTGGTGACGTCGTGGGTGGCGTACTGCGGCTGCGGAAGTGCGGCGGTCGAGTCCATGGCTGCCATGTTGCAGTAATCCTGCG
The DNA here is from genome assembly GCF_042894765.1 of Streptomyces sp. NPDC001507. Classification (NCBI taxonomy): domain Bacteria; kingdom Bacillati; phylum Actinomycetota; class Actinomycetes; order Kitasatosporales; family Streptomycetaceae; genus Streptomyces; species Streptomyces sp. NPDC001507. Next base: position 295,223 of record NZ_JBIAVV010000012.1, on the reverse strand, counting down.
ACCGCAGCAATAGTGCAACAACGGCCGCACGTACAGTACGTGACCATGCGCATGAAGGACGTGTCCGCCGAGCCCGCCGACGTCGGCCTGCCGCCCCTGTCCGCCCGGTCGGTCGTGCTGAGCCTGCTGCTGGGCGCGCATCCGCCGGAGCTGCCGGTGAAGGACCTGATCCGGTTCGTCGAGCCCTTCGGGATCGGCGGCTCCACGCTCCGCGCCGCGCTCAGCCGTATGACGGCCGCCGGCGACCTGCGCCGCACCGGCGACGCCGTCTACGGCCTCAGCGACCGGCTGCTGGCCCGCCAGCGCCGCCAGGACGAGGCGGTACGGCCCCGCACGCGCGCGTGGCGAGGCGAGTGGGAGATGCTGGTCGTCACGGTCACGGGCCGCGACCCCGCCGCACGCGCCGACCTGCGCTCCCGCCTGACCTCCCTGCGCCTGGCCGAACTCCGCGAGGGCGTCTGGCTCCGCCCGGCGAACCTGGCGAGGCCGTTTCCCGCCGACCTCGCGGCGACCACCCAGTCCTACACGGCCCGCCCCGACCGCCCCGCCCCCGAGCTGGCCGCCGACCTCTGGCCGTTGACCACCTGGTCGGCCACCGCCCGCGCCCTCCTGGCCCGGGCGTCCGCGTCCCGCCTCCCGGCCGACCGCTTCACGGTCTTCGCGGCAGCGGTACGCCACCTGCTGACCGACCCCGTCCTGCCCCCGGAACTCCTGCCCGCCCACTGGCCGGGCGACGAACTGCGCGCCGCGTACGCGGAATACCGGGCGGAGCTGAGCGGGCCGACCTGGAACCCGGCCGACTGATCCCGGCGGCAGGCTCCGGCGGGGCGCTTGACCTTACCCTCGGACTGCCGACCTTCGAAACCGCCGGACTCACGCTCTACAAGCGGCTCACGCTGATCGTCCGGGACGGCGTGATCGAGCACGTCTTCTAACCGGTCTTCCCGCCGGACCAGCACGCCGGCCAGGTGCTGACCTGGCTGCGCGCCAACCCCCGACAGCACGAACGACCCTTGGAGAAGCCCGTGTTCACCGGCCTGAGCGCCTTTCCGCTGACCCCGATCGCCGCCGACGGAGACATCGACGAGGAAGCGTTCGCCCGTCTGGTCCGGCGCCTCGCCGCGGCCGGCGTCGACTCGATCGGCGCGCTGGGCTCCACGGGGTCGTACCCCTACCTCGGCCTCCCGGAACGGGCCCGCGCCGCCCGTGTCGCGGTGGAACACGCCGACGGCGTCCCGGTCGTCGTGGGCATCGGCGCGCTGCGCACCCGGGACGTGCTGGCGGCGGCCGAGGACGCGCAGCACGCCGGGGCCGCGGGTGTGCTGCTCGCTCCGGTGTCGTACCAGCCGCTGACCGGCGACGAGGTGTTCGGCCTGTACGAGGACGTCACCGCGCACCTCTCCGTGCCGCTGGTGGTCTACGACAACCCGCGCACCACCCGGTTCACCTTCACCGACGACCTCTACGCGCGGGTGGGCCGGCTGCCCCGCGTGGCGTCGGTCAAGATTCCCGGGGTCCCCGCCGACCCGGCCGCGGCCCTGGCCCGGGTGGCGCGGCTGCGGGAGATCCTGCCGCCGCACGTGACCGTGGGGGTGAGCGGGGACGCGTCGGGAGCGGCCGGGCTGATCGCCGGCTGCGACGCCTGGTACTCGGTGACCGCCGGTACCCTCCCCGGACCGGTCCTCGCCGTCACCAGGGCGGCCCAGGCGGGGCGGGCCGACCGGGCGCAGGAGGAGTCGGAGCGGCTCCGGCCGCTGTGGGAGCTCTTCGCCCGGCACGGATCGCTGCGGGTCATCGCGGCAGTGGCCGCCGAACTCGGCCTCACGCCGCCCGACAGCCTGCCCCGCCCGCTGCGCGGCCTGTCGGGCGACGACCACGAGCAGGTCGCCGACGTACTGCGGCGGCTCCGGCTCGACGCGTGAGACCGGGCGGAGAGCGGTTGCCCGGCGGGCCCGTCGCGCGGACGTGCCCGTGCTGGGGGAGCGGTGTACGGTCGATCTACCGTGTGCATGCGCTTCGCAGCCGACCCCAGGCCAGTGGCCCAGATGCTCCGGGAGTGCCCATGGCTCAGCAGACGAACATCGCCGCGCAGACCGCTTTCGGAGAGGCCGTCGTCGCCGGCGACCTGGATGCCCTCGACGGGATCGTCGCGGCCGACTCGACCGACCACGATCCCGCTCCGGGACAGGGGCCCGGGCCCGCCGGGTACAAGACCATGTTCGGCGAACTGCGAACGGCCTTCCCCGACTTGAGCCTCCAGGTGGAGCATCTGGTCGCCACCGACGACGAGCTGGCCTTCGCCTACGTCATCTCCGGGACGCATCTGGGGCCGCTGATGGGGCATCCGGCGACCGGCAGGAAGGTCAGCTACCGGGGCATGCAGATCAGCCGCTTCGACCGCGACGGCAGACTCGTCGAACGGTGGGGCAGCAGCGACGAACTCGGCATGCTGCGCCAGCTGGGCCTCGTCGAGGTGTGAGACGGGCGCGGGGCCGGTGGGGGCCCCCCCCCCCCCGGGGGGGGGGGGGGCCCCCCCCCCCCGCCCCCCGGGCCCGGCCGGGGGGGGGCGGGGGGGGGGGGGGGCGGCGCCCCCCCCCCCCCCCGCGGGGGGGGGGGCCGCCGCGGGGGT
>NZ_JBIAVV010000012.1:0-292584 GCF_042894765.1 Streptomyces sp. NPDC001507 | reverse complement strand
GGCCCCCGGCCACCGGGGCGGGGGGGGGCGGGGGGGCGGCGCGGGGGGGTGGGGCGGGGGGGGGGGGGGGGGGGGGCCCCCCGCCGCGGGGGGGGGGGGGGGCCCCCCCCCGCCACGGCTCCCTTGCAGGTGATGGCCGAGCTCGCGTGGTGGGGGACTGGCTGCACCTCGACCCGGCCGGGTGCGGGGCGCCGGCGGCGGTGTCCGCGGAGCTGTTCCGGGGGCGGTGAGCTATGCGGACTCGGCTCCGGTGGGGACCGTCCCCGGAGCCGAATCCGCCCTCGACGGCAGGTGGTTGAAGAGCAGGTTCAGGACGATCGCCGTCAGGCAGCCCGCGCTGATGCCGCTGTTCATCACCGTCTGGAACCAGTCGGGGAACTTCGCGTAGACCGTCGGCACGCCCACCGGCAGCACGCCGACCGCCACCGAGACGGCGACCACCGTCAGGTTGTTGTTGCCGTGGAAGTCGACGGCCGCCAGCGTGCGCAGGCCGCTCGCCGCGACCGTGCCGAACATCACCAGGCCCGCGCCGCCCAGCACCGGAGCCGGAATCGCCGCGACCACCGCGCCCAGCTTGGGCAGCAGGCCGAGCAGCACCAGGATGCCGCCGGCCGCAGCGACCACCCAGCGGCTGCGCACCCGGGTCATCCCGACCAGGCCCACGTTCTGCGCGAACGCCGTGTACGGAAAGGTGTTGAAGACACCGCCGAGGACGGTCGAGAGGCCGTCGGCGCGCAGGCCGTCGGCCAGGGAGCGCGCCTCGACGCGCCGGCCGGTCAGCTCGCCGACCGCGAGCAGGTCACCGGTCGTCTCGGTCATCGTGACCAGGGCCACCACCAGCATGGACACGATCGCCGAAGCCCGGAACGTGGGCGCCCCGAAGTGGAACGGCGTGCTGATGCCGAGCCAGTAGGCGTCCCCGACCCCGCTGAAGTCCGTGAACCCGAAGGGCACCGCCACCGCCAGGCCCACCGCGATGCCGATCAGGACCGCGATCCGGGCGAGGTAGGCGGGCGCGAACCGCTGCACACCGAGCACCACCGCGAGCACGAAGGCCGCCAGCGCCAGGTTCTTCGGCTCCCCGAAGTCCTTCGCACCGGCGCCGCCCGCCGCCCAGTTGCCGGCCACCGGCAGCAGCGAGACCCCGATGATCAGGATCACCGTGCCGGTGACCAGGGGCGGGAAGAAGCGCAGCAGCCTGCCGAAGACGGGTGCCAGGAGCATGATCGCCAGGCCCGCGACGATCACCGAGCCGTAGATCGCGGGGAGTCCACCGCCCGTCGTGCCGATGAGGACCATCGGCGAGACCGCCGCGAACGTGCAGCCCTGCATGATCGGCAGCCGGACGCCGAAGCGCCAGAAGCCGACGCACTGGATGAGCGTGGCGATGCCGCACACCAGCAGGTCGGCGGTGATCAGGTACGCCAGGTCGGCGGGCGACAGCTTCATCGCGCCGCCCACGATCAGCGGGACGGCGACCGCGCCCGCGTACATCGCGAGCACGTGCTGGAGGCCGAACGCGGTCAACTGCCGTACGGGTGGGACCTCGTCGACGGGATGGACGGAGGCGCTGGTGGTGGCCATGGGGACTCCAGAGCGGGGACGACATCCGGACAGCACGAGACCGTAAGCGGTTTGAACAGTTTGTTGATTTCCGGTCTGTTGCCGATACGTGTCATGCCCACCTGGACGCGGGCGGATCCCGCTCCGCTACGACCCGGTCCGCGCCGCCGCCAGCAGGGAGTTCCAGTCGGCCAGCTTGACCACGCTCCGGCCGAGCCGGGCGCCGAGCGCCGCCTCGGCCCGCTCGATCGCCTGCCATCCCGTCCACGGGACCGGCTCGATGCCGGCCGAGCGGAGCGCGGCGACCGGATCCTCCGGCACCGCCTTGCGCAGCAGCGCCGGCGCGTCCTCCAGGAGGGAGGTCACCGTCTCCTTGGCGTCGGGCCGGTTGGTGCCGATGACACCGGTCGGGCCGCGCTTGATCCAGCCGGCCACGTAGTCGCCGGGCATGCCGAGGCAGCTGTCCAGGACCCGGCCCGCCTCGTGCGGCACGGTGCCGCTCTCCTCGTCGAACGGGAGCCCCTCCAGCGGCACCCCGCGGTAGCCGACCGACCGCAGCACCAGCTGCGCCTCGACCGTCTCGTACCGCCCGGTGCCGCGCACCCCGCCGCCGCCGTCCGGCTCGGTGCGCTCGAAGAGCACCGCGCCCACCCGGCCGCCGTCCTCGAGCAGTTCCACCGGGCGCAGGAAGAAGCGCAGCCGGATGCTGCGGTCCGCGCCCCGGGCGCCGGCCTCGGCCCAGCCGCGCAGCACCTCCACGTTGCGGCGCTGGGCCGCGGGCAGCGCGGACGGGTCGGCGCAGGCCGGATCGAGCGCCAGGTCGTCCGGCTCCACCCGGACTCCGGTCTCCGGCAGCCCGGCCAGCTCGCGCAGCTCCTTCGTGGTGAACCGCGCCTGCGAGGGCCCCCGCCGGCCCACCACGTGGACCTCTCTTATCCGGCTCGCCGCCAGTGCCGTCAGGGCCGCCTGCGGCATGTCGGTCGGGCTCAGCTCCGCCATGCCCCGGACCAGCATCCGTGCCACGTCCACCGCGACGTTGCCCACCCCGATGACCACCGCCGACCGGGCGTCGCGCACGAACCCGGCGTCGACGGCGTCCGGATGCGCGCTGTACCAGGACACGAACTCGGTCGCCGACCAGCTGCCCGGCAGTTCCTCGCCGGGGATCCCGAGCCGCCGGTCGGTCGCGGCGCCCACGCAGTACACCACCGCGTGGTACAGCTCCCGCAGCCGCTCCACGGGCAGCCCGCCCGCGCCCCCGACCCGCACGCCGCCGAGGAACCGCACCCGCTCGTGCTCCAGCACGGTGCGCAGGTTCCCCTGCAGCGACTTGATCTTCTCGTGGTCCGGGGCGACGCCGTACCGCACCAGGCCGTACGGGCACGGCAGCCGGTCCAGGACGTCCACGCACACCGTGGGGTCGAGCTGGACGAGGTTCTGGGCGGTGTAGCACCCGCTCGGCCCGGAGCCGACGACGGCGACACGCAACACGGGAGACTCCTTGCCCGAGGGGCTGGTGGTTCCAGCATCCCACCGGCCCGGCCGCCTGGGCAGGAGCCGCTGGGGTGACGTGAATGCGTGTCAGCATGCCCGGAGTGTGATCATGTGAGCGCGTTGTGTAGTCGCGAGAGGTGTGCTCTGCGGAATCCCCGAAGCCGGAGGCCGCCTAGCCGGCTTCGGGTCCGGGCTCCGCGCCGGGCTCGGACCGGTCCTCGGTGGCGAAGAACCGGGACAGGTCCCGCCGTTCGGCCGCGGTCGCGGACTCCCGGGGCAGGCCCAGCTCCCGGTCGAGCCCGTAGCGCTCGAACAGCTCCGCCCGCAGTGCCGGGATCGGCATCGGCACACCAGGCACCAGCGCCGCGTACACCGCGCCCATCAGCATGGCGCGCAGCATGGGGTAGTCGGCCTCGACGTGGTGCGAGCCGTAACGGGCGACGGTGTCGCCCAGCAGCTCCGCCAGCCGCCGCTGCTCGGGGCACTGCACGAAGCCCTCGGCCTGGAGCAGGCCCGCCATGTGCTGGCGCATCAGCACCGGACGGTCCTGCGCGAGCCCCAGGATCGCGTCGATGGCCCGGGCCAGCCGCTCCCGCCCGTCCTCGGTGCGCGGCTCGTGCTCCAGCGCCTCCTCCAGCGTGCGGTGCATCAGCCGGTGCACGGCGGACTGGACCAGCTGGCGCTTGCCGGGGAAGTAGTACGACACCAGTCCGCGCGCCGACCCCGCCCGGTCCGCGATGGCGCCCAGCGTGGTCGCCTCGAAACCGTGCTCGTCGACCAGCTCCACCGCGGCCTGCAGCAACCGCTCACGCGAACGCCTGCGCAATTCTTCATTGACCGAGCGGCTGCGGGGGGACATCCTGGAACTCCTGCGTTGACTGGCTGCCAGCCAACTATAATCGACGCAGTGGGCACCGCCCTGTGCGGGGCCTGTTCAGGGCTGCCGTCCGTCCGGGGCGACACGGGGGAGCGTCTCGGGCGGACGGCGCGACAGGTCAGGCCTGGGTGGGCGTGACCTGTCGGCGGGCCGCGCCCACCAGGTCCAGGACCGCGAGCAGCGCGTCCGGGCGTTCGGCCACCGGCAGGTGATCCACGAAGTGCACGCGGCAGCCGAGCGCCGCCGCCCCGCCGTCGGCCGGCCTGCTGTCCCCGACCATCAGCGTCTCCTCCGCCTCGGCGCCGAGCGCCTCCAGCGCGACCGTGAAGAGCCGGGGGTCCGGCTTCTGGACGCCGTGTTCGTACGACAGGACGTAGGTGTCCACGTAGGCGTCGAGCCCGTGCTCGCGGAAGACCGGGCGCAGGTCCCAGCCGATGTTGCTGACCACGCCGACCCCGACGCCGTGCTCGCGCAGCGTGCCGAGGACCCGCGCCGCGTCCGGGTACGGGGACCAGGCCCGCGGGTCCATGTGCCGCTCGTACAGGGCGTCGTGCAGGGCAGGGTCGGGCAGCGCCACCCGGCGGGACAGGCCGGTGTAGGCGGCCCGGTGCAGTTCCGCGCTCTCGTCGCGCACCGCCCACACGTCGGACAGTTCCGCGGGCAGCTCGGCCGGGAAGGCCCCGCCGGGCTGTGCCCCGGCCGTCTCGAGCGCCCGCGCCGTCTCGGTCAACTCGGCCTCGGTGAGCGGTACTTCTGCCTCGGCGAGCACCGCCCGCAGCCAGGATTCGGTGGACTCGATACGGAAGAGGGTCCCGGAGAAGTCGAAGAGCACGGCAGTCATGTGCCGGACTCTACCGACGGCCGGCGGGGCACGGGCCGCGGAGGGGCTACCGGCGGGGGCGTCCCCGGCCGTCGCGCTCCCACTCGTACGCCAGCACCGCCAGCGCCACCACCAGGGCGCCGAGCAGCCAGCCGCCGAGCACGTCCGAGGGCCAGTGGACGCCGAGCCACACCCGGGTCAGGCCGACGCCCACGACCGAGAGCCCGGCCGCGGCGAGGGCCGTGCGCCGTATCGCGCGACCGGCGCCGCAGCGGTGCAGCAGCCACAGCAGCAGGCCGCAGACCACCGTCGCCGTCATGGCGTGCCCGGACGGGAAGGCCGGGTAACGGGCGGAGTCGACCGGATCCGGCCACACCGGACGCGGGCGGCCCACGGCGGCCTTCAGGGACTGCTGGGCGACCGTGCCGAACGCACAGGTCAGGGTCAGCCACAGCGCGGTCCGCCACGCCGAGTGCCGCCACATGAGCCACCCCGCGACCGCGGCGCACAGCAGGCGCATGGTCAGCGGGTCCCAGACCCGGTCCGCCAGGATCCGCAGCACCTGTGTGGTGCCGTGGTCGGCCACGGCCCAGCGGTGGGCGGTCTCGGCGACGCCCTCGTCCACCGCGACCAGGGGAGGCCACTCGCCGGCGACGAGGGCGAGCAGCAGCGCCGACGACAGGGCGAGGACGGCGGTCGTGAGAAGGAGAGCCGGGCGGTCGCCGCGTGGGGGGAACATGACGTGATCTTTGCCGAATCATTGCCCGTGGGGCAATTCCCCTGACGGGTACGGCCCTACCCGAGGGCGCGCAGGCTCGGTACGAGCGCCACCAGTACCGGGACGACCGGGACCAGGGCGGCCGTCGCGGTCAGCCGCAGCCGGTGCCGGGCCGGGAGGCGGTCCGGGGCGGTGAGCAACCGGTCGACCCGCTGCGGGACATGGGCGTGCGGGGTCGGCCCGGGGCCGAACACCCCCCGGTCCTCGTTGAGTTCGACCAGGGCGAGCGCGGTGGTGAGGCGGCCGTGGCGCCGCGAGGCCACGTCGTCGGCGGCCAGTTCGACCAGCCGGTGCATCTCGTCCCGGAACGCGGCGAACACCGGGATCTGCGGGAACCCGCCCGCCAGCGCGGCCGAACAGTGCAGCAGCCAGTCGTGCCGGGCCTGTGCGTGGCCCTGCTCGTGGGCGAGGACCGCGTCCAGCTGACGCCCCTTCAGCCGACGCAACGCGGCCGTGGTCACGACGAGTCGGGGTGCCGCTCCGGGCAGCCACCAGGCGTCCGGGCGCTCCCCCTCGAGAACGACGAGCCGGCCGCCGGCCGGTTCCTCGCCGGGCAACAGCGGTGACCTGAGCAGCAGTTCGGCCTGCTGCCGGTGGCGTCTGGTCCTGGTCCGGGCGATCTCCCGTACCAGCATCGCCCCGCTCCACAGCCCGGCGCAGGCGAGGGCCACCGCGGTCACCGCCGCCCACGGGCCGGTCGTGCCGAGCGCGTAGGCGTCCACCACCCCGCTCGGGGCGGTCGCGAACACGTGTCCGCGCACCGCCTGCCAGGCCGCCGCCGCGCTCAGTGTCATCGACAGCGCGCAGCACAGCAGGACGGCCGCCACCACGCACTGCCACACCCACAGCGCGACCACCGGCTCCTGGTCCGTCCAGTCGGCCCGGGCGAGCAGCCGGGGGCCGGCCACGGCGGCCAGGGCGCCGAGCAGCAGCAGTGCCACGGGGACCATCATGGCCAGCACCCTATGAGCGGGGGACCGCCCACGGGTACAGGCCAATACGCCAAAGTGACGCAGGCAACGTCTGCGCCGCGCGTGCCGTCACGTCCTCACAGTGCAAGCAGCATCGCCACCATGCCGATCCCCATCGACAGCCGGCACGCCCGCGCCAACTCCGGCCGGTCGCCCCATCGGAGGGCCCCCGTCCCGGCGGCCGCCGCGACCGGGACGAGCCGCGCACCGGACAGCAGCACGTAGCCGGTGAAGTAGAGCAGCAGCAACCCGGTCACCAGCGGGACTCCGGCACCGCCGTGATGGTGGGCGCCGGGGGCGGCCGCCATCGCCACCGCCATGTAGACCATCGCCGCCGCTCCGACCAGATGGTGCAGATGGTGCGAGCTGCTGCGGGCGCTCCACAGGGCGCGCAGCGCGGCCGCGCCGAACACCGCCGCATACGCCGGCCAGGCCCACACCGGCGGCGTGAACACCGTCGCGGGCACGGCCATGACGGCCATGCCGAACCCCATCAGCGCCTCGCCGCCCGCGGCGCGCCGCTGTTCCAGGACACTGCTGCGCATCCGCAGCAGGCAGTAGGCCCCGGTCGCCGCACACAGCGCGACCAGCAGCCAGCCGGGCGAAGCCGGTCCGTGCACGGCGCACCTCCCCGCTCGACGTCACGTCGTTGAATGCGATGCCCCGGCCGTACGGCGCGCACGCGAGCGCAAGGGTGTACACGGGGAGCATTCGCCGGAGCACAGCCGGTGACCAGGGGTGTTCGAGAATGTTTTACGAGTAAAACACATGCTAAATTGATGGGTATGAGCACCGCGCCCCCTACGACCACCCGCCGTCTCCCCCTCGCCGGTGCGCTGCGCCTCGGCCGGCCCTCCGACATCTGGTTCAAGCCCGCCTGCAGCGTGGTCGCCGCGGTCGCCCCGCCCAACCTGGCGCTGCTGGCCCTCGGCCGCCTCGACCTGGCGATGTACACGATGGCCGGATCGCTGTGCGCCCTCTACGGCCACAACCGCCCCTACCCCGCCCGCGCCCGCACCCTGGCGTGGGTGATCCTCGGCATGGTCGGCGGCCTCGCCGTCGCCCTGACCGCCGCCTCGCTCACCACCGACGCCGTCGTCCTGGTCACCGTCGGCGCGCTCATGGCCGCGGTGCAGAAGGTCCTCTGCGACGCCACCCGCGTCGGCCCGCCCGGGAACGTGGTCCTCACCTTCATCAGCTCCGCCTCCCTGTTCGCCCCGCAGACCCTCGGCCAGGTCCCCGGCCACGTCGGACTCGCCCTCGCGGCGGGCGCCTGGGCCTGGCTGGTCGGCATGGCCCCGGGGCTGCTGCGCCCGCACGGCCCCGAGCGCCGGGCCACCGCCCAGGCCCTGAACGCCACCGCCGCCTACGCCGACACCCGCCGCACAGGCACCGGCACCGGCGACGGCCCCGACCGGGCCCGGGCCGCCGCGGCCGGCGCCGTGCAGGCCGCCTGGCAGTCCCTGCTGGCCACCGGCGCCCGCACCGACCGCACCCGGCGCGCCCTCGAACACCTCGTCGTCCGCGCCGAGGTCGCCCTCGCCGCCCCGGCCGACGCCGACCCGGCGCTGCTGCGCGGCTGGGCCCGCGCCCTCGGCGGCACCGGACGCGTCCCACGCGTCGCCGGCGCCGACGACGACCTGCTCGGCATCGACGCCGAACTCTCCGCCCCGAGGCGCCCGTTGTGGCGCCGGCTCGGCCCGCTCGCCCCCTTCGCCGTCCGCACCGCGCTCGGCTGCGCCCTGGCCGGCTACGCCTCCCTCGCCCTGGGTGTCGGCCGCCCCTACTGGGCGCTGGTCACCGCCGCCTCCCTCTACCAGGCCAACGTCACCCTCACCTGGAGCCGGGGCGTCCAGCGCGTCGTCGGCAACCTCCTCGGTGTCCTCGTCTTCGCCGCCGTCGTACCGCTCGCCCACCTCCACCCGGCGGCCCTGGTGCTGTGCTGCCTCGCCTTCAACTTCGGCGCCGAGGCGCTGATCGGCCGCAACTACTGGCTCGGCAGCGTCTGCGTCACCCCGATGGCCCTGCTGGTCACCGAGTTCGCCCGCACCCAGGACGCGGGACAGCTGATCACCGAGCGGGTCGTGGACACCCTGGTCGGCGCGCTCGTCGGCTTCGCAACCGCCGTCGTCGTCACCAACCGCCGGGCCGGCGACCGCATCGGGGACGCCCTGACCGCCGTCGAACAGGCCCGCGAACAGGCCGCCCGGCTGCTCGCCGGGCCGCAGCCGGCCCCGCGCGCACTGGAGGCCGCCCGGCGCGCCCTGTCCGCGGCCCTGGCCGACCTGCGCGCCGCCGCCGACGCCGCGTCCGGGGAGTGGTGGCAGCGCGTGCTGCCCCAGGAGCGGGTCGTGCTCGCCGAGCAGTCCGGACACCGTACGCTCGCCGCGACGGTACGACGCCAGGGAACGCACTCCTGGGACGGCGCGAGGACAACGGAGGACCTACGGCCATGACGGCGACCAGCGGACGACCGGCGGCCGGGAGCGACGCGGACGGGGCCGCGGGAGGCCGTGTGGGAGGCGGTGCGGGCGGTGGCGCCGGCCGGGACGACACGGTCGCGGCCGTGGTCCGGCAGTGGCGGAGCGTCCATCCCGCGCTGGACACGGGTCCCATGGAGGTCATCGGCCGGATCAACCGCTGCGCGGCCCTCCTCCAGCAGGCCGAGGACGCCCCGCTGCGCCGGGCCGGCCTCAGCCGTCCCGAGTTCGACCTGCTCGGCGCGCTGCGCCGCACCGGTCACGAGCTGACCCCGAGCGAACTCGCCAAGGAGACCTTCTCCTCCGGCGCCGCCGTCACCAAACGCCTCAAGCAGCTCACCGAGCGCGGCCTGGTCGAGCGGCGCGGCGACGCCCGTGACCGCAGGGTCGCCCACCTCCGCCTCACCGACGCGGGCCGCGACCTCGTCGACGGCATCCTGCCCGAGCAGCTCGCCTACGAGACGGCCGTGCTGTCCGTCCTCGCCCCCGAGGGTCAGGGCGAACTGGCGGGGCTCCTTGCGGAGTTGCTGGGCCGACTGGAGGGCAGGACGGGCGTGCTGCGGGTCTGATCCAGCCACGACGGCGCCGCAGACGTCCTGCGACACGGCGCGGCACCGCCGTCTGGCCGCTCAGATCTCCGGCCGGTACCGCAGCGGGTGGTCGGCCGGTACCTCCACCAGCACGATCCGGGTCCCGTCCGGATCGGCGATCCACATCTCGACCAGGCCCCACGGCTCCTTCACGGGCGGGCGCACGATCGCGACGCCCCTCGCCACCAGCTCCTCGTGCGCCGCCGCGGCGTCCGCGACCTGCAGCCACAGCTGCACGGCCGGCGAGGGCGGCGTGTCCGACCGGCCGGAGACCTCCAGGAACCCGCCGCCGAGGAAGTACACCGTGCCGCGCTCCGGGCCCTCGCCGAACTCGCGGTAGACGGCGAGCCCGAGCCGCTCACCGTAGAAGGCGCGGGACCGCTCGGGGTCGGTGGGGTGGATCAGCGTACGGCTGCTCAGTACATGCACCATGCGACCGGAGCGTAGTGGCAGGCCAGGGCGGGAGCTGGGTGGCACGGGTGCCGGGAAGGGGAGCAAGGGGGCGGGGATAGGCTCGGGGCCGGCTCAGTAGCGCTGGAGAACGGAGAACCCGCCCATGGAGAACGTCGCCGCCGGACCGACCTTCCGCGACGCCACCGACGCCGACGTGGACGTCCTGGTCGCGTTGATCGAGTCGGCCTACCGGGGCGACGCCAGCCGGGCCGGCTGGACCACCGAGGCGGACATCCTGGAGGGGCAGCGCACCGACCCGGAGGGCGTCCTCGAAGTGATCAAGGCGCCGGACGGCAAGCTGCTCGTCGTCGAGCGGGACGGCGGGGTCGTCGCCTGCTGCCAGCTCGAACACCGTGGTGACCACGCCTACTTCGGCATGTTCGCGGTGAGCCCCGCCCTCCAGGGCGCCGGTCTGGGCAAGGCCGTCATCGCCGAGGCGGAGCGCCAGGCGCGCGAGGACTGGGGCGTGACCGAGATGCACATGACGGTGATCTCGGTGCGCGAGGACCTCATCGCCTGGTACGAGCGGCGCGGCTACCGCCGTACGGGAAAGACGACCCCGTTCCCGTACGGCGAGGAGCGCTTCGGCATTCCGCAGCGCGCCGACCTCGAGTTCGAGCTGCTGGTCAAGCAGCTGGTGTGAGGCGCGGGCCGCTGGTCAGGCCGTGAAGCGGGCAGTGCGCTTGATCTCCGGGTAGTCGGTCGTCGCACCGTCCAGCTGGAGCGCGCGCACCAGCCGCAGATCGTCCTGGGTGTTCACGACCCAGCCGATGACCCGCAGGTCCGCCTTGCGGGCGTGCTCGACGACCTCCAGGGTCAGCCTGCGGATGTTCAGGCACACGGTGGCCGCGCCCGCCTCCTGGGCCCGCTCCACGACATCGGTGCCGTAGCGGCTGGCGATCAGCGCGGTGCGCACCCCCGGCACCAGCCGGGCGATCTCGGCGACCGCCTCGTCGTGGAACGAGGACACCTCCACCCGGGACACCAGGTCCCGCCGCTGCATGACCTCGGCCAGCGCCCTGGCCGCGGCCACGTCCTTGATCTCGGCCTGCAGCGGCGTCCGCACCGCGTCCAGGACCTCCTCGAACACCGGTACCCGCTCGCCCCGGCCCGCGTCCAGCCCGCGCAGCTCCTCCAGGGTCTTCTCGGCGATCGGTCCGGTGCCGTCGGTCGTGCGGTCCACCTCCGCGTCGTGCATGACGACCAGGGCGCCGTCCTTGCTGAGGTGAAGATCGAGTTCGATCAGGTCGAGGCCGGCCTGCTGGGCGGCGACGAAGGAACGGAGGGTGTTCTCGGGCTCGACGCCCATGACTCCGCGGTGACCGATGGTAAGGAAGTTCAAGATTCAACTCGCTTCCGTCGACGGCGGCGGTGGGGCAGGCGTGCGGACCGTACGACGGACGTCGCTGTCCACGCGGCTGGGCGCAGCCTAATGGCCGCCCGTCGCGATGAACCCGTACGTACACGGGGGGATTGGTGTGCCGGGCGCGCGGCACCTGGCCCGTGCCCCGGTCGGCGGTCACCCGGTGGTGGGCGCGTCCCCTCGCCCATTGACCGGCCGGATCCGTGCGGTCCGCCGGAGCTGACGCCTCGTCACCGGTCGTAGTGAATGTGAGCGCCTTCACGGTTTCACGCAGGAAAAAGCGCGGTGAAGAAGGGGTGCCGCAGGATAATTTCCTGAGGGCCCCCTTGCTGGGAGAAACCCCGTACGCATACGGTGTCCCCACGGAAGCTTCTCCCGTGGAGGATGGGTCATGACGGAAATTCTTGTGCAGGTGGGTTCGGAGGGACAGGTCTCTCCCGTGACCAGGGTGGTCGAGCACCCGGCGTGGCCCGTGCTCAAGGATGCCGTGGAGCGGATCCGGCCATGGCAGTCGAAGGACGGATCGATCGACTTCGAGGCCGAGGGCGCGCCCGCACGGGCCGACGCCGAGGCGGCCGTGCGGCGTGTCGTCGAGGCCGTGGAGGAGCTGTCCCCGCTGCTCCCGCACGACGCCGACTACCACCACGCGCTGGTGACGGACCTGCGGCGCTGGGCCGTCGGCGGCTTCCAGGTGCCCGACTTCCTCGACTCGCTGCTCGCCTTCCAGCCCGCCGCGGGCCGCGCGGACGGCCTCCAGCACCTGGTCGTCTTCCCGATGTACACGCAGAACGGCAACCCGGACCGCAACCTGGAGGCGGTCGTGCTCCGGATGGTCTGGCCGGACTGGCTGGCTGAGCTGGAGCGCACCCGGTACGACAACCCGCTCTTCTGCGGCATCAAGTTCGAGGACTTCACGGCCGGCTACGACACCAACTCCGCCGTCCTCTTCCCCGAGACCATCGCCGTGCGCGAGGCGCCGGAACGATTCTCCTGGGGGGGCATCTTCTGTGACCGCGAGGCCGCCCGCTTCCGCCGGGTCACCGACGCCGCCGTCGGCATCCTGGGTCTCGAACTCCCCGAGGACATCGCCGCGATGGTCCACGACCAGAAGCGCTGCGAGGAGGCCTTCGTCCTGTGGGACATGGTCCACGACCGCACCCACAGCCACGGCGACCTGCCGTTCGACCCGTTCATGATCAAGCAGCGCCAGCCGTTCTGGATGTACGGCCTGGAGGAGCTGCGCTGCGACCTCACCGCCTTCAAGGAGGCCGTGAAGCTGGCGGCCGACGGCGTCCCGCAGGCCCGTGACGTGCAGTACGCGGTGCTCTTCGACCGTATGTTCCGCTTCCCGGTCACCGGCGACCGGGTCCGCAACTACGACGGGCTCGGCGGCCAGCTGCTCTTCGCCTACCTGCACAAGCACGACGTGGTCCGCTGGACCGACAACAAGCTCGCCATCGACTGGGAGCGCGCCCCGCAGGTCACCAACCAGCTGTGCGCCGAGATCGAGAAGCTGTACAAGGACGGCATCGACCGCCCGAAGCTCGTCCACTGGTTCGCCGGGTACGAGCTGGTCGCCACCTACCTCGCGCCGCACCCGGGCTCCAGGTGGGCCAAGGGACCGGACGCCCTGGACCTGACCCTTCCGCCGCGCAAGCTCGTGGACGACGTGCTTCCCGACGAGTTTCCGCTGAGCATGTTCTACGAGGCCCTGTCCAAGAAGCTGAAGAATGTGATCGCCGAGACCAAGGGCATCACCGCGGACAGCGCCGAGCCGGTCGCCGCGTGAGCGACGGGCTGCGGAACACGGCTCAAGAGGGGAACGACATGGTGGGCAACGGGGCTCTCAGAGGTGCGGTGATCGCGGTGGCCGGCGCGGGCGGACCCGCGGGGCGCGCGACGCTGATGCGGCTGGCCGAGGCCGGCGCGACCGTCGTCGGGGCGGACAACGACCCGCAGCGTCTGTCGGAGGCGGTGGACGCGGCCCGCTATGCCTCCGGCGGCGCGACCGTCACCGGTGACACGGTGGATCTGCTCGACCTCCAGTCCACCCGGGACTGGGCCACCCACATCGAGAAGGACTTCGGGCGCGTCGACGGTCTCGTGCACCTGGTGGGCGGCTGGCGGGGCAGCGAGACCTTCACCAAGACCAGCCTGGACGACTGGGACTTTTTGGAGCTGCTGCTCGTCAAGACCGTGCAGCACACCTCCCTCGCCTTCCACGAGGCGCTGCAGCGCAGCGAGCGCGGCCGGTACGTCCTGATCAGCGCCGCCGCCGCGAGCAGGCCCACCGCGGGCAACGCCGCGTACGCCGCGGGCAAGGCCGCCGCCGAGGCGTGGACGCTCGCGCTGGCCGACTACTTCCGCAAGGCCGGGGGGCCCGGGGGCCCGACCTCCGCCGCTGCCATCCTGGTGGTGAAGGCGTTGGTGCACGACGCGATGCGCGCCGAGCGTCCCAACGCGAAGTTCGCGGGCTTCACGGACGTCAAGGACCTCGCCGAGGCCATCGAGGGCGTCTGGAGCAAGTCCGCCGCCGAAGTGAACGGAAACCGTCTGTGGCTGACCGAGAAGCCGTGAACCCTCCGAAGACCGACGCGCGTCGCCACCACGACCCGCAGGTCCGCGGTTTCGCCAGTGACAACTACGCCGGAGCCCACCCCGAGGTGCTGGCCGCCCTGGCCCTCGCCAACGGCGGCCACCAGGTGGCCTACGGCGAGGACGAGTACACGGAGAACCTCCAGCGGATCGTCCGCAGCCACTTCGGGGCGACCGCGGAGGCCTTCCCGGTCTTCAACGGCACCGGCGCCAACGTCGTCGCGCTCCAGGCGGTCACCGACCGCTGGGGCGCGGTGATCTGCGCCGAGAGCGCGCACATCAACGTCGACGAAGGCGGCGCCCCCGAGCGCATGGGCGGGCTCAAGCTGCTCACCGTGCCCACCCCCGACGGCAAGCTCACCCCGGACCTCATCGACCGGCAGGCGTACGGCTGGGACGACGAGCACCGCGCCATGCCCCAGGTGGTGTCCATCACCCAGAGCACCGAGCTGGGCACCCTCTACACGCCCGACGAGATCCGCGCGATCTGCGAGCACGCCCACGCGCACGGCATGAAGGTCCATCTGGACGGCTCCCGGATAGCCAACGCGGCGGCCTCCCTGGACGTCCCGATGCGCACGTTCACCAACGCCGTCGGCGTGGACATCCTCTCGCTGGGCGGCACCAAGAACGGCGCGATCTTCGGCGAGGCGGTCGTGGTGATCAACCAGGACGCCGTCAGCCACATGAAGCACCTGCGCAAGCTGTCCATGCAGCTTGCCTCCAAGATGCGCTTCGTGTCGGTCCAGCTGGAGGCCCTGCTCGCCAAGGACCTGTGGCTGCGCAACGCCCGGCACGCCAACGAGATGGCCCAGCGGCTCGCCGAGGGCGTCCGGGCCGTGCACGGCGTGGAGATCCTCCACCCGGTGCAGGCCAACGGCGTCTTCGCCCGCCTCCCGCACGACGTGAGCCTGCGCCTGCAGAAGCGCTTCCGGTTCTACTTCTGGGACGAGGCGGCCGGGGACGTGCGCTGGATGTGCGCCTTCGACACGACCGAGGAGGACGTGGACGCGTTCGTGGCGGCGCTCAAGGAGGAGATGGCGCGCTGAGGGCTCCGCCGGGGTGCCGTGGTCTTTCGGCTGCGGCGCCGTGGTGGCTGGTCGCGCACTTCCCCGCGCCCCTGAAGGGGCACTGCACAGCCCCTCTATTGCATAGATATGCGGTTGAGCGAAAATTCATTGACGCCTGGGTGATCGCATTCCTATGCTCTGCGGGCATGGAGCTGATCCAGAACGCCGCTGACCTGTCTGCCTACTTGGCTGCTGACGAGGTCATCGACCATCGCCATCCGCTGGTCCTGGAGACGGCCGCTCGGCTGGCTGCGGGAGTCGACGACTCGTATGGCTATGCACGGGCCGCGTACGAGTTCGTGCGCGATGCCATCCCGCACTCCCAGGACTCCGGCGATCTGCGCGTGACCTGGCGGGCCTCGGACGTGCTGGAGCGACGTACCGGCATCTGTCATGCCAAGGCCCATGCCCTGGCCGCACTGCTGCGCGCCGAGGACATCCCCACGGCCCTGTGCTACCAGCGCCTCACGCACGACGACGCCGGTGGTCACGTCGTGCACGGCCTGGTCGCCGTCCGCTTCCACGGCGCCTGGCACCGGCAGGACCCGCGCGGCAACAAGCCGGGGCTGGACGCGCAGTTCTCCCTCGCCGGCGAACGGCTGGCCTGGGACCCCGACCCGCAGTCCGATGAGATGGACTATCCACTCCTGTATGCCGAACCTCATCCGGCTGTGCTCGGCGCCCTCCAGGCGGCACCGGACCGCCCGTACCTCTGGAAGACGCTCCCCGACGCCCTTTAGGCGGGCGTCGGTCGCGGCGTGCCCGCCGGTGGCCCCGCCGGCCGCGCGAGGCCCGCTCCCTCACATCACGCCCATGCCTCGCTTGGCCAGCCGTTTGAAGGCGCGGGAGAACTCGTTGACCAGATCGCCGAGCTCCCTGTGCAGGAGGCGTACGGCCGAGTGGGCGGCGGGATCCAGGGTGGCCGCACTGCGCGCTTGGTGCGAGCGGATCGCGCCGTCGACGCGGTGCGCCTTGCTCCGGACGATCCCCGGCATCTCGTAGAGCGTGAGCGGATTGGACGCCATCGAGCACCACTTCGGGGCCGAGCGAGGCAGGGTGGGTGCGATCCGCGTCCATTGGTTGGCGGGGGTGAGCCCGTCGAGGGTGGGCATCAGCTGGATCCTGGCCTCGATGAACGGTGCGGTGAAGGCGAGGAGTTCGGATTGCAGAGGGTCGAGCTGCGGCACGGTCGCGGCCTTGATGCCACTCATCGACGTGTACCTGGCCCCGAGCGCTGTGGCCCCTGCGCCCACCACCACACCACCCAGGCCGATCCAGGCCACCGGCACGTCGGACTGGGCCACAGGCTCCCCCCAGGCACACCGGACACGCAGCCACCTTTCATGATGGCAGGTGCATGAAGCTCAGGGAAGCCGCAGGCGGGCCCCCGTGGCCCGCCCTCAGACCGCCTCGGCGGCCTTCAGCTGGTCCAGCGTCGGAGCCGTGCCGCCCAGGTGGGCCGGGAGCCACCAGGTGTCGGAAGCGTCCTTCGGGCGGGCGGGGTAGGCGCGCTGGGCGGCGTCGAGGAGCTCCTGGACGCGCTCGCGCAGCCGGCGGGTGATGGCGCCCGCGTACTGGTCCCGGGGCGCGTCGACCGGCTCGCCGACCCGGATGGTGATGGGCAGGTGGTTCCGCTTGAAGTTGCGCGCCTGGCCCTTGGTCCAGATGCGCTGGGTGCCCCACAGGGCCATCGGCACGAGCGGGACGCCGGCCTCCTGCGCGAGACGCGCGGCACCCGACTTGAAGCTCTTCAGCGTGAAGGACTGGGAGATCGTGGCCTCCGGGAAGACCCCCACGATCTCACCGGACTTCAGCGAGTCCAGCGCGTGCTGGTAGGCGGCCTCACCCTGCTTGCGGTCCACCGGGATGTGCTTCATCCCGCGCATCAGCGGGCCGGAGATCCGGTGCCGGAACACCGACTCCTTCGCCATGAACCGCACCAGGCGCTTCTGCGGCAGCGCGGCCAGGCCGTCGAAGACGAAGTCCAGATAGCTGATGTGATTGCTCACCAGCACGGCGCCGCCCGAGCGCGGGATGTTCTCCGAACCCTGGCAGTCGATCTTGAGGTCCCAGACCTTGAACAGCGTCTTGGCGAAACCGATGACGGGACGGTAGACCAGCTCTGCCATGGGCGGGGCGGACCCTTTCTGCTCTGCCTGGGAAAGGGGCTCCCGGCGGGAAGTTACGGAGCCGTAGGTTTACGGCGTCTCGCAGATCGTGCCCGAAGAACGGACGGGTAGCCAGCCCTGGTGCCCGGGCGTGGCGAGATCCTCGTCACGTTGGGTCCCTTGATCCACCTCGCGCTTTTAACGCGCCTTTACTCCGGGCGGGCCGTCAACCGCCGCATGAGCAGGAACATCTCGCACCCCAGGCAGTACCCGAACGCCGCATTGAGGAAGGCCGCGGCGAGCGCGAGGCCGGTCGCCGCGAGGCCCAACCATGCGGGGCCCAGCGCGAATCCGGTCAGGCCGAGCCCTGCGAAGACCAGTCCTACCGCCTGTGCGAACCGCGGGGGCTCCGGCGGCTCGAACTCGGTCGGGGCGCCGAGACGCGGTCGTACGAGTGTCCGGAACGCCCAGCCGTAAGGTGATTTGGCCACCCCGCCGGCCGCGCCGAGCGCGAACGCCAGCGTCTGCCAGGCGAGGATCCAGGGGTTTCGGGTGATGAGTGCGGCGGCCAGTACGGCCGTCGTCACGGCCGCCGCGAACCGCGGCCCACGTGCGTCGATGTCCATGAACCAAGGATTCCGCCCCGCGGGCCGGCAGGGGAGTCGGGAATCTTTGCAGTCTTGTGAACGCTTTTCCCTTCGGTGAGCCGTCTCGTGGATCCTTGTCCGGTGATGACCGGACTGGTGGTGTGCGTGGCGGTGCTCGCGGCGGCGAGCGTCTACGGAGTGCTGCACAGGCGGCGGAGCGGGAGGGTACGGGTGCGCGGGCGCGACGACGGCAAGCGGCTCGGGGCGGCCGAACTCGGCGGCGAGCTGGGCGAACGGGCCACGCTGGTGCAGTTCTCCAGTGCCTTCTGCGCACCCTGCCGGGCCACCCGGCGGGTGCTGGGCGAGGTCGCCGGGATGGTCCCCGGCGTCACCCACGTCGAGATCGACGCCGAGGCCCGCCTGGACCTCGTGCGCGAGCTGGAGATCCTCAAGACCCCCACCGTGCTGGTGCTCGACGCGGCCGGCCGGGTGGTGCGCCGGGCCACCGGACAGCCCCGCAAGGCGGACGTCATCGCGGCGCTGGGCGAGGCGGTCTGACGGCGATGACGATGACGGTGAGGCACCTCCCATATCGCGGAACGTACTTGACTGGGCGCACCACCTATCGTCAGCCTGACCGTATGCCTCAGGAACTCCTTCTCTTCGGACGGGTCCACGTGGACCTGGCCCGCACGGCGAGCGCGCGCTGTCCGGGCTGCTGAGCAGCCCCGGACCCGACGACCGCCTCCCGAAGAAGGACAACTCCATGACGGCCACGCCCGACCTCGGCGCCCCTCGGCTCGCCTCTCCCGACCTGCTCCGCTCCGCCTTCAGGCGGCACGCGGCCGGTGTGGCGGTGATCACCGCGCGTGGCGCCCACGGCCCGGTCGGCTTCACCGCCACCTCCCTCACCTCCGTCTCCGCCGAGCCCCCGATGCTCTCCTTCGGTGTCGGCACGGGCGCCTCCAGCTGGCCTGCGATATCCACCGCCGAGCACATCGGCGTGCACATCCTCGGCGAGCACCAGGCGGAGCTCGCCGCCACCTTCGCGCGCAGCGGCGCCGACCGGTTCGGGGCGCCCACCAGCTGGCGCGACGGCCACGAGGGCGTCCCGGTCCTCGACGACGTGCTGGTGTGGCTGGTGTGCCGGGTCGTGGCGCGGGTGCCGGCCGGTGACCACCGGATCGTGCTCGCCGAGGTGCTCGTCGGCGATCCCTCCCGCGCCGGCCGGCCGCTCCTGTACCACCAGGGCGCCTTCAACGGGCTGCGGGACTGATCACACACCCCTGGTTCCGCGGTTCACACGCCCCTCGTTCTGCGAACGCGTCGAGTTCCGGTTACGCTGCGTTGCGAAGGTCACAGTTCAAAGCGCTTGCTTAGCGGGAACGAACTGGGTGTACTGGTGAGTAATATTTCGTTCGGAGCGCGCGGCCGCCCCGACCGGGATGAGCCGCTTGAGGCGCCTATGCTGCCTGCAAGAGGCAGCCCAGAAGAGACGATGCAGTAGGAGAGCCGGCGTGAGCCTGAGGATCGTTGTCACTGTGAAGTACGTGCCCGACGCCACTGGCGACCGGCACTTCGCCGATGACCTGACCGTCGACCGTGACGACGTGGACGGTCTCCTCTCCGAACTGGACGAGTACGCGGTCGAGCAGGCGCTGCAGATCGCGGAGAACTCGGACGACGACGTCGAGGTCACCGTGCTGACCGTGGGTCCCGAGGACGCCAAGGACGCGCTGCGCAAGGCGCTGTCCATGGGCGCGGACAAGGCGATCCACGTCGAGGACGACGACCTGCACGGCACCGACGCCATCGGCACCTCGCTGGTGCTGGCCAAGGCGATCGAGAAGGCCGGCTTCGACCTGGTGGTCTCCGGCATGGCCTCCACCGACGGCACCGCCGGCATCGTGCCGGCCCTGCTCGCCGAGCGCCTCGGCGTCCCGCAGGTCACCCTGCTCTCCGAGGTCTCGGTCGAGGACGGCACGGTCAAGGGCCGCCGCGACGGCGACGCCGCGAGCGAGCAGCTGGAGGCCTCCCTGCCGGCGGTCGTGTCCGTCACCGACCAGTCGGGTGAGGCGCGTTACCCGTCCTTCAAGGGCATCATGGCCGCCAAGAAGAAGCCGGTTCAGTCCTGGGACCTGTCCGACCTCGACCTCGAGGCGGAGGAGGTCGGCCTGGAGGGTGCCTGGACCGCGGTCCAGGACGCCACCGCGCGTCCGGCCCGCACCGCGGGCACGATCGTCAAGGACGAGGGCGAGGGCGGCAAGCAGCTCGCCGAGTTCCTCGCGGGCCAGAAGTTCATCTGAGCCCCGCACTCGCCGACCGCCCCTCAACTGATCCAAGCAGGAGAGCATTCCCATGGCTGAAGTCCTCGTCTACGTCGACCACGTGGACGGTGCCGTCCGCAAGCCCACCCTGGAGCTGCTGACCCTGGCCCGCCGCATCGGCGAGCCCGTCGCCGTCGCGCTGGGCAACGGCGCCGCCGACACCGCCGCCGCGCTGGCCGAGCACGGCGCGGTGAAGGTCCTCACCCACGACGCGTCCGAGTACGCCGACTACCTGGTCGTCCCGAAGGTCGACGCCCTGCAGGCCGCCGTCGAGGCCGTCTCCCCGGCCGCCGTCCTCGTCCCCTCCTCCGCGGAGGGCAAGGAGATCGCCGCCCGCCTCGCGCTGCGCATCGGCTCCGGCATCATCACCGACGCCGTCGACCTGGAGGCCGGCGACGAGGGCCCGGTGGCCACCCAGTCGGTGTTCGCCGCGTCCTTCACCACCAAGTCCCGCGTCTCCAAGGGCACCCCGGTCATCACGGTCAAGCCCAACAGCGCCGCCGTCGAGGCCGCCCCGGCCGCAGGCAGCGTCGAGGCCCTCGCGGTGACCTTCTCGGACAAGGCGACCGGCACCAAGGTGACCGGCCGTACCCCGCGCGAGTCGACCGGGCGTCCGGAGCTGACCGAGGCCGCGATCGTGGTCTCCGGCGGCCGCGGCGTCAACGGTGCCGAGAACTTCGCGATCATCGAGGCGCTCGCCGACTCCCTCGGCGCGGCCGTCGGCGCCTCGCGTGCCGCCGTCGACGCCGGCTGGTACCCGCACACCAACCAGGTCGGCCAGACCGGCAAGTCCGTCTCCCCGCAGCTGTACATCGCCAACGGCATCTCCGGCGCGATCCAGCACCGCGCGGGCATGCAGACCTCGAAGACCATCGTGGCCGTCAACAAGGACGCCGAGGCCCCGATCTTCGAGCTGGTCGACTTCGGCGTGGTCGGCGACCTCTTCGACGTCGTCCCGCAGCTGACCGAGGAGGTCAAGGCCCGCAAGGGCTGATCACCGCCGCCAGGCAGTCCGAGGCCCCCGCGACCGACACCGGTCGCGGGGGCCTCGCCATGTCACCGCAGGCTCAGTGAGACCTGCACGGGCAGGTGGTCGCTCGGGAACTGGCCGTGCATCGAGAAGGTGTCCATCGTCGCCCGGTGCGTGGTCACACCCGGCGAGGTCAGGATCCAGTCGATCCGGTCGCCGTCGGGCTTGAGGCGGTGGTAACCGTGGAAGGTCGCGTACTGCGGGCCGCGGTGCTCCGCCGCGTCCCAGGTGTCGACGAGCCCCGAGTCCACCAGGGTGTCGTAGGCCCGGTTCCGGTGGGCGTAGGCGTTGAAGTCGCCGGTCACCACCACGGGCAGCCTCCGGTCGAACTCCGCGATCCGTTTGACCAGGAGCGTGGCGCTGCGCTCGCGGGCGTACTGGCTCTTCTGGTCGAAGTGGGTGTTGGCGACGTAGAACTCCCGCCCGTCGTCGGCCAGGTCGCGGAAGCGGACCCAGGTGACGATACGGGGGAAGGCGGCGCCCCAGGTGTTGGAGCGGATGACCTCCGGGGTGTCGGAGAGCCAGAAGGTGTAGTGCTCCAGCGGTTCCAGGCGCCGGAGGTCGTAGTAGACGGCCGTCGACTCGTCGCGGCTGCCGCCCTCGCGGCCGGTGCCGACCCAGTCGTAGTGCGGTCCGAGGTCGCTGTCGATGTCGCGCAGCTGCTGGTAGAGGCCTTCCTGGGTGCCCATGATCTGGGGCTGTGCGCGGCGCAGCAGTTCGGCCATCACCGGGCGGCGGTCGGCCCAGCTGTTGGGCTCGGCGGTGTCGGCGTACCGCAGGTTGAAGGTCATGACGTCGAGGCGGGGGGCCGGCCGCGCCGGCGCCGCGAGGGTGGCGACCCGGCGGGCCCGCCAGCGGGCGGCGGAGACGGAGGAGGCGGACGAGGTGGTGATCGCGCCACTGGAGAGGGGCACGGTGACCGCTGCGGCCAACAGGGCCTGCAGTCCCAGCCGGCGGGTGACTCGGCGCTGGTTCGGCACGACGGCTCCTTCAGGGGCACAAGCCGGACGGGCGGGCGTTGAGCAGTGTGATACCCGGGAGTGTGATGAGGGTGAACATGCCCAGATGGGGGCGTGTCGCCCCGTGGACACGGTGTTGACCGCCCCGACGGCACCCGGATACCTTCATTCAACGGATTGTTGATTCCGTACAGTGGAAAACAGGAGGGTGTGGGATGGGTCAGGGCCGGCAGGAGAAGGTGGCGACGAGCCTCGCGGGCGCCGTCAGCGAGGAGATCAGCGCCTCCCTCGCACCCGTCGACGCCGAACTGGAGCGCCGCTATCCGGGTGATCCGGGGACCCGTCAGCCCGTCCACACCGTCTACGTCCCCGGCGACGCCTTCACGGCCGGCACGATCCGCTCCTGGGGCGACCGGGCCCTCGCCGCCCTCGACGAACACGCCCCCGACGCCGCCGCCTTCGCCGCCGTCCTCGGCCTGCCCGACGACCTCGCCGGGCCCGTCCACTCCAGGGTCCGCGCCAAACTGGAGCGGGAGCCGGTGGAAGACCTGCGCGTCGACTTCGAGGACGGCTACGGCCCCCGCCCCGACGCCGAGGAGGACGAGACCGCCGCCCGCGCCGCCCGGCTCATCGCCGAGGCGTACGCCGAGGGCACCGCGGCGCCGTACATGGGCATCCGGATGAAGTGCATGGAGGCCCCGGTGCGCGACCGGGGCATCCGCACCCTCGACATCTTCCTCTCCGGGCTGATCGCGGCCGGGGGACTGCCCGCCGGGCTCGTGCTGACCCTGCCCAAGGTGACCTACCCCGAACAGGTCACCGCGATGGCCCGGATCCTGGAGGCCTTCGAGAAGATCCACGGGCTGGAGTCCGGCCGGATCGGGTTCGAGATCCAGATCGAGACCAGCCAGTCCATCCTCGCCACCGACGGCACCGCCACCGTCGCCCGGATGATCCAGGCCGCCGAAGGCCGGGCCACCGGGCTCCACTACGGCACCTTCGACTACAGCGCCTGTCTCGGGGTCTCCGCCGCCTATCAGGCGAGCGACCACCCGGCCGCCGACCACGCCAAGGCGGTCATGCAGGTCGCCGCCGCCGGTACGGGTGTCCGCGTGTCGGACGGTTCCACGAACGTCCTGCCGGTCGGGCCGACGGCCAGGGTGCACGACGCCTGGCGGCTGCACTACGGTCTCACCCGGCGCGCCCTGGCCCGCGCCTACTACCAGGGCTGGGACATGCACCCCGGCCATCTGCCGACCCGGTACGCGGCCGTGTTCGCCTTCTACCGCGAGGGCCTGGAGCAGGCGGCCGCCCGGCTCACCCGGTACGCCAACCGCGCCGGCGGCGACGTCATGGACGAGCCCGCCACTGCCAAGGCCCTCAGCGGCTACCTGCTGCGCGGTCTGGACTGCGGCGCCCTCGACAACGGCGAGGTGGCCCGGCTGACCGGCCTGACCCGGGCCGACCTGGAGGCCTTCGCGATGCCCAGGCGCGGCGATCTGACGGCCTCCGGGAAGTAGCGGGTACCGGTCAAGTCACAGCTCTTCCAGCCGACTTGAACCGACCCTGTCACTGCCCCGTACTCTGGTGCGCCATTCACAGGTGTGTGCGAGGGGCGGAGCTTTGGTGTCGGGTTCGTACGGACAGGCTGACGGGACCGGTCGCCTGCTGGCAGGGCGGTACCGGGTAGTGGCCAGGCTCGGGCGCGGTGGCATGGGCGTGGTGTGGCGCGCCGTCGACGAGGTCCTCGGCCGCGAGGTCGCCGTCAAGGAGTTGCGTGCCTACACGGACAGCGCCGGACCCGAACTGGCGGACCTCCGGCTGCGGATGCAGCGCGAGGCGCGGGCCGCCGCCCGGGTGCGGCACCCCGGGGTGGTCGTCGTGCACGACATAGCCGAGGTCGACGGCCGCCCGCTCATCGTCATGGAACTGGTCGACGGCCCCTCCCTGGACGACCTGCTGCGCGAGCGCGGCACGCTCGGGGCGCAGGAGGCCGCCCGCGTCGGCGCCGAGGTCATGGACGCCCTGGCCGCGGCCCACCTGGCCGGCGTCCTGCACCGCGACGTCAAGCCCGGCAACATACTCCTGGACCGCTCGGGCCGGGTCGTCCTCACCGACTTCGGCATCGCCACCATGGCGGATCCCGGCGACGGCTCGGCCACCCAGCTGACCGGCAGCGGCGAACTCGTGGGTTCCCTGGACTATTTGGCTCCCGAGCGGGCCAAGGGCGCGGCCCCCGGCCCGGCCTCCGACATCTGGGCCCTCGGCGCCGCCCTGTACGCGGCCGTGGAGGGCGTCTCGCCGTTCGGCCGCACGTCCACCTTCTCGACGCTCACCGCGATCGTCGACGAGCCCCTCCCGGAGCCCCGCAGGGCCGGCCCGCTCGCGCCGGTGCTCCGGCGCCTGATGGACAAGCTTCCCGACGCCCGCCCGGACGCCGAGGAGGCCTGCGCGCTGCTCCGGGCGGTGGCGCGGGAACCGGTCCAGGACACGCCGACGACGGTCCTGCGGGAGCGGGAGCGGGAGCGGGAGCGGGAGCGGGAGCCCGGGCGGCCGGAGGCCGGGGCCGAGGCGGCGGTGTCGCCAGAGGACGGGCCCGACCCGGGGACCGGGCAGGAGGCCGGTGCGGGGGCCGGCGACGGGCGGGTCCGGAAGTCCGCGGAGGGGCCCGACCCCGAGCACGTCGGACAGCTCGCCCCGGTGCCCGCCGCCGGACTCGCCACGGGAGCCGGCACCCCGGGCGCCGATCTGGTGCCCGCCCGAAGATTAGCGCCCGCGCCGCTGCCCGGCGCCCTGGACGGACCGACGAGCCCCGCCCGGCCGGCCCGCACCCGCCGCCGGGCCCGGTTGCTCGTCGTGGTGGCCGTCGCCGTCGTCCTCACGGCGACCGGGCTCACGGTCGCGTTACGGAACGACAGGGGGCAGACGGCGAAGACGGACGCGGGGCCGCCCGCCCCGACGCCGGCCGGTGCTTCGGAGAGCGCCCGCGGCACCGGTGCCAGGCACCCGGCCGGCGCCGACCCCGTGGGGCAGGGCGCGGAGACGGGCGCCGTGCCGGCCGGCAGCGCCACGCACGCCGCCGGGGGCGCACCGGCGGGACCGGCGGACGGCGCCTCCGCCGCACCCTCCGGCGCGCGGACCTCCGGCCCCAGCCCCTCCGGCACCGCCGATGCCACCGCCACCGCGACGGCATCGGCCACCACCCCCGCCACCCCCGTCCCGGTCTGCGCGCCCGCGGGAGACGGCACGTACACCTGCCAGGTGCGCAGCGGCGGCGCCAAGTCCTACACCGCCGACGGAACCAAGGCCGGCAAGGTCCGCCAGGGCATCCACTCGTTCTACTGCCAGGCCGACCTGGGCCGCCGGGAGACCCACGGCGGGCGGACCAACGTCTGGTGGGCCCGGACCGACGACGACAAGGGCAACACCGGCGTGTACATCAGCGACGTCTACATCGAGGGCGGCACGAACGACGAGCCGCTCCCCGGGCTTCCCGTCTGCTGAGCGCGCACGTACCGCTCAAGCCCCGACGCGACCGCCCACTTCCGGTCCGCGAACAGCCGGGTGCCCCGCCCGCACAGTGCCGCGTCGGCCCGCGCCCGCGCGCAGAACTGCTCGGGCGTGCCTCCGAACAGCTCTCTCAACTCGGCCGACTCCGCCAGGAGTTCGGTGAGCAGGGTGCGCTCGCCGGGGTGGCGGCGGGGTGCGCCGGTGCCGTCGTGCAGCACGCCGTGCCGGTTGACGTACGCGTGCACGCCGGGGAGCGCCGTGCCGTCCGCGAGGGTGGCGCGGACGGCCGGGGCGGGCAGCCAGGCCCGCCTGAAGTTGCCGTTCGGCAGCGGTACGCCCTCGCTCGCGTCGATCACCTCCAGCTGCCGCCCGTCCAGCCAGAGGACGAACAGCTCCCGTACCGCCGACGGGGACGCGACCGGGGACGCGGAGACATAGCCGAGGCGGCTGACGTGCGCGGAGACGCCGACGTCGAGGCCGCGGACCCGGGCGCGCACCATGGGGATGGCCCCGGTGACACCGGACTCGGCCATCTTGTGCTGGAGCTGGGCGGGTGAGGCGTTGGAGCCGACCGCGAGCACCGGTACCCGGTCCTCGTCGTGCACCAGACGCCCGAGCGGCAGCAGCCGGTCGCCGTCGAGAAGCCCGGAGTCGGCCGGCCAGGCACCGGGGTAGGTCAGCGGACGGTCCCGCGGTGCCTCGTCGAGGCCCAGCTCGGCGAGCGTACGGCCGGTCACGGGCGGCTCGGATCGGCGAGCGGTCGGCAGGCCGTCGTCCGGCTCGGCACGGCCGGCGTCCGACCGGTCGCCGGGCGGCTCGACGCCGCGTGTGTCCGGCCGGTCCTCCCGCGGCTCGCTTCGGTGAACTCCCGGCCGGTGGCCGTGCGGCGGCTCGGTTCCGTGCGCGTCCGGTCCGTCATGCGCGGCTCAGTCCGCCGGGGGCAGTTCGCCCGAGCCGCGGGTGATCAGCCTGGTCGGCAGCTCGATGCGCTCGGGTGCCATGTGGGTGCCGTCCAGCTGGCGGAACAGCCGTTCGGCGGCCGTGCGGCCGAGCAGGGCCGCGTCCTGGGCGACGACCGTGAGGCCCGGGTGCAGCAGTTCGGCGAGTTCGATGTCGTCGAAGCCGACGAGCGCGACCGGGCGGCGCTGCTCGGCTAGGACGCGGATCACGGTGACGGTGACCCGGTTGTTGCCCGCGAAGATGGCCGTGATCGGCTCCGGCCCCGAGAGCATCTCCTCGGCGGCCCGGCGCACCCGCTCCGGGTCCGTCACGCCGAGGGAGGTCCACGCGGCCTCGACGGCTATCCCGGCGTCCTCCATCGCCGCCTGGTAACCGCGCAACCGCTCGGCCGCCGTGTGGATGTGGGGCATGTCGCCGATGAACCCGATCCGGCGGTGGCCGTGCGCGATCAGGTGGGCGACCCCGTCCCGGGCACCGCCGAAGCTGTCGGAGAGCACCACGTCGGCGTCTATCTTCCCGGCCGGGCGGTCCACGAACACCGTCGCCACGCCCGCCCTGATCTCCGGCTCCAGATAGCGGTGGTCGTCCCCGGCCGGGATCACCACCAGGCCGTCCACCCGCCGCGCGCACAGCGCGAGCGCCAGCTCCTGCTCCCGCTCCGGGTCCTCGGCGCTGGAGCCGTTGATGAGCAACGCACCGTGCGCGCGGGCCACTTCCTCCACCGCGCGGCTGAGCGGGCCGTAGAACGGGTCGGCGAGGTCCTCCAGGACCAGGCCGATGCTCGCGGTACGGCCCTTGCGCAGCACCCGCGCGCTGTCGTTGCGGCGGAAGCCCAGCGCGTCGATCGCCTCCTGGACCCGGCGTTCGGTGTCCGGCGTCACCCCGGGCTCGCCGTTGACCACCCGCGACACCGTCTTGAGGCCCACACCGGCCCGCGCCGCCACGTCCTTCATCGTCGGCCGGGTCCCGTAACGGGAGCCGGGGAGACGGTCTGCGCGGCGGGAGGTCTCGGGCACGATGCGGCGTCCTGTCCTGTCGTCCACGGGATGCATGGGCTCACGGATTGTGTCTGGGCTCATGGGTTTGTATCAGGGATACACAGACTCGTGGGTTTGTATGAGGATGTGGCGTCGAGCATAGAGCCTGGACAACGTTGTCAGATGCAAGGGAGACTGTCCACCGCAATCTCCGGCCTGCGTCCCCACCGCTTGACCGGCCTGTTGTGTCACTCGGCTACTCATGGTTGACGGGGAGAACTGACTCTGATGCACACCGACCTCGTGGCGGCCCTCGACATCGGCGGCACCAAGATCGCCGGCGCGCTGGTGGACGGTCACGGACGGATCCAGGCGCGCGCCCAGCGCGCGACACCCGCCCAGCAGGACGGCGAGACGGTCATGGGGGCCGTCGAGGAGGTGGTCGGCGAACTCGCCGCTTCACCGCTGTGGGGGCGCGCCCGCTCGCTCGGGATCGGCAGCGCCGGCCCGGTGGACGCCTCCGCCGGCACCGTGAGCCCGGTCAACGTGCCCGGCTGGCGGGAGTATCCGCTCGTCGAGCGGGTGCGGGCGGCCGCCGGCGGGCTGCCGGTCGAGCTGATCGGCGACGGCGTCGCCATCACGGCCGCCGAACACTGGCAGGGCGCGGCCCGCGGCCACGACAACGCGCTGTGCATGGTGGTGTCGACGGGCGTCGGCGGCGGCCTGGTGCTCGGCGGCAGGCTGCACCCCGGCCCGACCGGCAACGCCGGTCACATCGGCCACATCAGTGTCGACCTCGACGGGGACCCCTGCCCCTGCGGGTCGCGCGGCTGTGTCGAGCGCATCGCGAGCGGCCCCAACATCGCCCGGCGCGCGCTGGAGGGCGGCTGGCGGCCCGGTCCGGACGGCGACACCTCGGCGGCGGCGGTGGCGGCCGCGGCCCGGGCCGGCGACCCCGTCGCGGTGGCCTCCTTCGAGCGGGCCGCACAGGCGCTCGCGGCCGGGATCGCGGCCACCGCGACCCTGGTCGAGATCGACATCGCGGTGATCGGCGGGGGCGTCGGCAAGGCGGGGGACATCCTGTTCACGCCGCTGCGCAAGGCCCTCACCGACTACGCGACCCTCTCCTTCGTCCAGCGCCTCACGGTCGTACCGGCCCAGATGGGCACGGACGCGGGCCTGGTGGGCGCCGCCGCGGCCGCGCTGGCCGCCAGGCCGGACGCGGAGGCGGCGGGGGTCTGACGGCGGTCCGAGGGCGGTCGTCAGGCCGCGCAGGAACGTTCAGGCCCGGTCGGCCGGGGTCCAGGTCCGGCCGGCCGGTCCGCACGCGGAGCTGCACTCGCGCCCGGCGCCCCCGCGGGAGCGGTCGGCCGCCGACCGGCGCTCGGGCGTGGCGCGGCCGGTCGGCGGCACCGGCGCCCTCCGGGCCGCGGGGTACCGCCGAGGCCGGTGACCGACGCGGTGAGCGCGCACCCGGCCGGGCTCGCCGGACCGGCTGCCGTCCCGGCCGGAACAGGTCAGGCCGTCCGGTCTCCGAGACCACGGCCGCGCGGTGCCCGCTCGGGCGTGCCGCGTTGCTCCCCTCGCGGGTACGCCCGTGACCACCGGCCGCCGGCGCAGTTGAGACGGGCATGAAGAAGCGCAGCATGCTCGCCATCGCCAGCCTGGCCACCGGATTCGTCGTGGCCGCCATCACTCCGTCCCACGCGGCCGACGAAGGCCCGCTCGGCGACCTGTACGTCTCGGACACCCTGGGCCACGTCGGCCAAGTCGTCGGCGAGGACAGCTTCCAGACCGACCCGGACTTCCTGGGTCAGGAGTAGCCCGGCGAAGACCGAGGGGACGGCAGTGCCGGTGTCCCGGGCAACGGACACCGGCACTCCGGTTGCGGGCCCTCAACGGGAACTGGTTTCCGTGGCAGTGTGGAGCGGGCAAGCCACAGGGGGCCAACAGAAGAGGGGGAGTCCGTGATCGTCTGGGTCAACGGCGCGTTCGGTGCGGGTAAGACCACCACCGCACGTGAACTGATCGAACTGATCCCGAACAGCACGCTCTTCGACCCCGAGCTCGTCGGCGGGGCGCTGACACACCTGCTGCCGGCCAAACATCTCGCCGAGGTCGGAGACTTCCAGGATCTGCCGATCTGGCGCCGGCTGGTGATCGACACCGCGGCCGCGCTGCTCGCGGAGCTGGGCGGAACCCTGGTGGTGCCGATGACGCTGCTGCGCCAGGAGTACCGCGACGAGATCTTCGGTGGCCTCGCCGCCCGCAGGATCGCGGTCCGGCACCTGTGCCTCACCCCGGCGGAAACGATCCTGCGTGAGCGAATAGCCGGCCGCGAGATCCCGCCCGAGCTGCCCGACGGGGAGATGCGGATCCGGCAGTGGTCGTACGACCAGATCGAGTCCTACCGCACCGCCCTCGCCTCCTGGATCAGCGCCGACGCCCATCTCGTCGACACCAGCGCACTCAGTCCGTACGAGGCGGCGGTGCGGGTGGCGGAGGCGGTGGGCAGTGGCGAAGCCGCGGTATGTGACATAGTACAAACCCCCGAACCCACCGCCGAAACCGTCGCCGCAGGCGTCCTCCTCTTCGACGAGCACGACCGCTTCCTCCTTGTGGACCCCACCTACAAGGCCGGCTGGGAGTTCCCCGGTGGTGTCGTCGAGCCCGGTGAGGCCCCCGCCCGGGCGGGAGTGCGGGAGGTCGAGGAGGAGACCGGGATACGGCTGGAGGAGCTGCCGGGGCTGCTCGTCGTCGACTGGGAGCAGCCCGCGCCGCCCCGCTACGGCGGCCTGCGCCTGCTCTTCGACGGCGGCCGGCTCGACTCCGCCGAGGCGCGGCGGCTGGTGCTGCCGGGACCGGAGCTGCGGGACTGGCGGTTCGTCACCGAGCAGGAGGCCGCCGACCTGCTGCCCCCGGTGCGTTACGAGCGGCTGCGCTGGGCGCTGCGGGCCCGCGAACGCGGTGCCGCGCTCTATCTGGAGGCCGGTGTCCCGGTCGGTT
Source organism: Streptomyces sp. NPDC001507 (assembly GCF_042894765.1). Classification (NCBI taxonomy): domain Bacteria; kingdom Bacillati; phylum Actinomycetota; class Actinomycetes; order Kitasatosporales; family Streptomycetaceae; genus Streptomyces; species Streptomyces sp. NPDC001507. Next base: position 262,066 of record NZ_JBIAVV010000012.1, on the reverse strand, counting down.
GACATTACCTGAGAGTTCGTCAAGTCCTTGCCGCATCAGTGATGTTGGCGGGGACTTTGGCATTTCCGGGGCGTGTGTAGGGGACTTTGCGCGGGGTGGAAGGTTCCTAGGGGGAAACGAGGGTGAATTGTCGCCGTCCTGGTATGAACAAGAACGTGAAGGAGGTACACAGACGTTCTACCGTCGGTGCGCAGCTCAACTTCCTCGCGGCCGCTGGCCGCCTTGCACAGGCCGGACAACGACCGGCTGAAGGAGGGACATGCGCGCGCACTCTTCGGCCCTCACAAGGGGCCTGGCACTGACCGCCGGGCTCGTCCTGGCGCTCGCCGCCTGCAGCAGCGGGGGAGGCGGCGGGGGCAGCGGCGGCAATGGCACCTCCGCCGGTCTCACGTCCTGCGCCACCCAGGGCAAGGCCGACACCTGCAACTCCGGCACCACCAAGGCCGGCGGCACGTTCACCTACGTCATCGAGAAGAACATCCAGCAGTGGAACGTGCAGGACACCAACGGGAACACCTTCGAGAACGCCGAAGCGCTGACCCCCGTGCTGCCCCAGATCTACGTCCCGCAGCCGGACTTCAGCGTCAAGCTCAACACCGACCTGGTGACCTCGGCGGCCCAGACGAGCGCCAGTCCGCAGACCCTCGTCTACAAGATCAACCCCAAGGCGTCCTGGAACGACGGCACCCCGATCACCGCCGACGACTTCGTCTACTACTGGCGCACCAACGACGGCAAGGACTGCCCGCCGCCGCCCGCCAGTGACTCCACCCAGACCAAGGGGTGTCTCCCGGAGAGCACCGCCGGCTACGACCGCATCAAGTCGGTCACCGGCTCCGACAACGGCAAGACCGTCACCGTGGTGATGGCCAGGCCCTACGCCGACTGGAAGTCCCTGTTCGGCGCCGGCTACCCGTTCTACCCGGCGCACGTCGCCGAGAAGGTCTCCGGGGCCAGGGCGGGCGACGCCGCCCACATGACGGCGGCCCAGATGACCCAGGGCTGGCAGTACTTCCAGAAGAACCCGCCCACCAAGTACGCGACCGCGGGCCCCTACAAGATGACCGAGTGGGTGGACAACGACCACGCCACCTACGAGCCCGACCCGAAGTGGACGGGCAAGAAGGCCACCCTGCAACGGCTGATCTTCAAGGTGATCTCGGACGCCACCCAGGAGCCGATCGCGCTGCGCAACAACGAGGTCCAGGGCATCTACCCGCAGCCCGAGGTCGACCTCGTCAACCAGGTGAAGGCCATCCCCAACGTCACCTACACCATCGGCAGCGGGCTCACCTGGGAGCACTTCGACCTCAACCTGCACAACCCGGTGATCGGCAAGTACCTGGCCCTCAGGCAGGCCATGTTCACGGCCATCAGCGTCAAGGACATCATGGCCAAGACGGTCGCCCAGTTCGATCCCGGCGTGAAGCAGCTCTACAACCACAACTTCGTTCCGGGAACGGCCGGTTACAAGGACGTGGTGAGTGCCGGCGGCCAGGGCTCGGGTGACCTCACCAAGGCCAGGAAGTACCTGACCGACGCCAAGTTCACCGGAGTGGGCACCGCCCTGAAGACCCCGGACGGCAAGACGGTCGGCCCCTTCGACTGCCGCTACACCACCGGCAACCAGATCCGGCAGAGCGAGTGCCAGATCCTGCAGAGCGACCTCGCCAACCTGGGGATCAAGGTCACGATCAAGCCGATCGGCGCCGCCGACCTCGGCACGGTCCTCGCCGGCCACCAGTACGACATCATCGTCTTCGCCTGGGTCGCCTCGCCCTTCGCGATCAGCGGCGCCCAGCAGCTGTGGACGACCGGAGCCGGCGGCAACTACGGCGGCTACAGCAACAAGCAGGTCGACTCCCTGATCGGCACGGCCATCGGCGAGACGGACCAGACCAAGGCCGCCGCCCTGCTCAACCAGGCCGACCAGATCATGGTCAACGACGCCTACGTGCTGCCGCTCTACCAGAAGCCCACCTTCCTCGCGGTGCAGACCCGGTTCGTCAACATGCGCAACAACTCCACCAACGTCGGACCGCCGTACAACGTCGGCGAATGGGGCCTCAAGAAGTAACCCCAGCGACCACTCGGATCCGCATCCCGGCCCCGGCGACCCCGGGGCCGGGCCACCGCGAGAGAAGACCGCATGCTCGCCTACACCGTGCGCCGCATCCTCGTCTCCGTACCCGTCCTGATCGTCTCGACGTTCATCGTCTTCCTGGTCGTCGTCAACTCCGGCGACCCGGTCGCCAACTTCGCCACCTCCCGGCAACCCCCGCCCAGCAAGGCCGCCGTGACCGCCTTCGCCCGCCACATCCACGCCGACCAACCGGTCGCGGAACGCTACTGGAACTGGATCACCGGCGTCCTGCACGGCGACTGGGGCCCGTCCGTCCAGTCCAACCTGGACATCGGCCACGACCTGTTCACCCGCTTCCGGGTCACCGTCACCCTGGTCGCCGCCGCCATGCTGCTCGCCCTCGTGATGGCGGTCGTCTTCGGCGTGTTCAGCGCGATCCGCCAGTACAGCGTCGCCGACTACACCATCACCTTCCTCGGCTTCCTGTTCCTCGCCATGCCCGTGTTCTGGTTCGCGGTCCTGCTCAAGCAGGCCGGGATCTGGTTCAACCAGGAGACCGGCAGCCAGTTCCTCGGCACCATCGGCGAGAAGTCCCCGTACCTCGAGGTCGACACCACCTGGAACGAGTTCAGCGACCGCGTCGGCCACCTCATCCTGCCCACCATCACCCTGGCCCTGGTCTCCTTCGCCTCCTGGACCCGCTACACCCGCGCCGCCATGCTCGAAGTCCTGGACAGCGACTACGTGCGGCTCGCCCGCGCCAAGGGGCTGCGCCGCGGCCGGGTGCTCACCCGGCACGCCCTGCGCACCGCGCTGATCCCGCTCGCCACCGTCACCGCCCTCGACATAGCGATCATCCTCGGCGGCGCGGTCATCACCGAGACGATCTTCCAGTGGCACGGCATGGGCGAGATGCTCGTCCAGGCCGCCACCACCCTCGACGTCTACCGGACCATGGCCTGGCTGCTGCTGTCCGCCGTCGTCGTCATCGTCTTCAACCTGTTCGCCGACCTGCTCTACGCCGTACTCGACCCGAGGATCCGCTATGACTGACGTCGGAGCAGTCGGGCCGGCCGGTACCCGCACGCCGAGCGACGACCACGAGTTCACCGTCGTGCGGCGCACCCAGACGCAGCTCGTCCTGCGCCGCTTCCTGCGCCACCGGGCAGCGATGATCAGCATGGTCGTGTTCGTGCTGATCGTGCTGTGGGCGTTCGTCGGCCCGCACTTCTGGCACTACTCCTACGCCAAGTTCACGCCCGACAACTCCCAACCGCCCTCCTGGAAGCATCCGTTCGGCACCGACTCCTCGGGGTACGACGCCTACGCCCAGGTGATGCGCGGCACCCAGACCTCCCTGAAGATCGCCATCCTCATCGCCCTCGGTTCCACTCTGGTCGGTGCCGTGTGGGGAGCCGTCGCCGGCTTCTACCGCGGCTTCGTCGACGCGTTGATGATGCGCATCGCCGACCTGGTGCTGACGCTCCCGCTGTTCGCGATCGCCCTGGTCATCTCCTCGCGCAGCGGCGGCTCCTGGTACTGGATCGCCGTGGTGATCGCCGGACTGACCTGGGCGTACGTGTCGAGGGTGGTGCGCTCGACCGTACTGTCGCTGCGCGAGAAGGAGTTCGTGGAGGCCGCCCGGGCGCTCGGCGCCTCCGACACCCGGATCATCTTCCGGCACCTGCTGCCGAACGCCCTCGGCCCGATCATCGTGAACGCCACGATCCTGGTCGCCACCGGCATCCTCACCGAGACCGCCCTGTCCTTCCTCGGATTCGGCGTCCAGCCGCCCGACACCTCCCTCGGGCTGTTGGTCGCCCAGGCACAGACCGCGGTCGACACCCGGCCCTGGCTCTTCTACATCCCCGGCGCCTTCATCATCGCCATCGCCCTGACCATCAACTTCATCGGCGACGGGCTGCGCGACGCCTTCGACCCCCGGCAGCAAAGGGTGCGACAGTGACCGACACCGGCAACGGCAAGGGCGGCATCGACAGGGTCGTGGGGAAGGGCGAGGAGACCGGCGCGGTGCTCGAAGTCGAGGACCTGAGCGTGGAGTTCCCGACCGAGGACGGTGCCGTACGCGCGGTGCGCGGCGTCGGCTACCGGCTGGAGCGCGGTGAGGCGCTGGGCATCGTCGGCGAGTCGGGATCGGGCAAGTCGGTCACCGCCCTTGCCGTGATGGGGCTGCTGCCCGGCTCGGCCCGGGTGCGCGGCTCCGTCCGGTTCGAGGGCACGGAGCTGCTCGGGATGTCCGACGCCCGGCTCTCGGACGTACGCGGCAGCGGCATCGCCATGGTCTTCCAGGACCCGATGACCTCCCTCAACCCCGTCTACACCGTCGGCTACCAGATCGCCGAGACGCTGCTCCGGCACAACCCGCGCCTCGGCAGACGTCCGGCCCGCGAACGCGCCGTGGAACTCCTCGGCACGGTCGGCATCCCGAGCCCCGAACGGCGCGTCGACAGCTACCCGCACGAACTCTCCGGCGGCATGCGCCAGCGAGTCGTCATCGCCATCGCGATCGCCAACGACCCCGACGTGATCATCGCCGACGAGCCCACCACCGCCCTCGACGTCACCGTCCAGGCGCAGATCCTGGAGGCGCTGGAGGCCGCCCGCGCCGAGACCGGCGCCGCGCTCGTCCTGATCACCCACGACCTGGGGGTGGTCGCAGGACACACCGACCGGGTCGCCGTCATGTACGCCGGGCGGATCGTGGAGACCGGCTCCGTCGAGGAGATCTTCTACACCCCGCGCATGCCCTACACCCTGGGCCTGCTCGGCTCCCTGCCCCGCCTCGACCGCGAGGAGGACCGCCTGACCCCCATCACCGGCTCCCCGCCCTCACTGCTCAACCTGCCCCCGGGCTGCCCCTTCGCGCCCCGCTGCCCGATGCGCCGCGAGCCCTGCGACACCACCGAACCCGCCCTGCGCCCCGCCGGATCCGGCGCGCACCGCAGCGCCTGCCACTTCGCCGACGAACTCGTGGACGCGGCGGCCGGCGAGGTCTTCGACGCCGTCGGCGCCGACACCGAGGCCCTGGCCCGGTTCGCGGACCTGGAGGACGATGCCCGATGACCGATCCGCTGCCCCCGCTGCCCGGCCACGGCGGCACCGGCGCCCCTGTCCTCCAGGTCCGCGACCTGGTCAAACACTTCCCGGTGATGTCGCGCGGTGTGGTCCGCCGCCGGGTCGGCGACGTGCACGCCGTCTGCGGGGTCTCCTTCGACCTGCACGAGAACGAGACGCTCGGCCTGGTCGGCGAGTCCGGCTCCGGCAAGACGACCGTCTCCCGGACCCTGCTCAACCTGGAGACCGCCACCTCGGGCACCGTGCACTACCGGGGCCGCCTGCTGACCGACCTGAGCAGACGTCAGATGCGGCCGCTGCGGCGCGAGTTGCAGATCGTCTTCCAGGACCCCTACGCCTCCCTGGACCCCAGGATCTCCGTCCACGAGATCGTCGCCGAACCCCTGCGCATCCACGGCCGCTACGGGACCGGCGGCGCCGACGAGGTACGCGAACTGCTCCGCCTGGTCGGCCTCAACCCCGAGCACGGCAACCGTTTCGCGCACGAGTTCTCCGGCGGCCAACGCCAACGCATCGGCATCGCACGGGCGCTGGCGCTGCGCCCCAAGGTGATCGTGCTTGACGAGCCGGTCTCCGCGCTGGACGTGTCGATCCAGGCGGGCGTCCTGAACCTGCTGATGGACCTGCAGAGCGAACTGGGCCTGTCCTTCCTGTTCGTGGCGCACGACCTCTCCGTGATGCGGCACGTCGCCGGCCGGGTCGCGGTGATGTACCTGGGCCGCCTGGTGGAGATCGCCCCCGCCAGGCAGCTCTTCGCCCGCCCCGCCCACCCCTACACCCAGGCCCTGGTCTCGGCGATCCCGCTGCCCGACCCGCGCAAGGAACGCGCCCGGAAACGGATCACCGTCCAGGGCGACGTCCCGAGCCCGGTCCGCCCGCCCAGCGGCTGCCGCTTCCGCACCCGCTGCCCCAAGTTCGCGAACCAGCTCAGCGACAGCGAGCGCACCGCCTGCGTCGAGCAGGTGCCGGACCTGGTCGACCGGGGCGGCGGCAACCCGGTCGCCTGCCACTACGCGGAGAGCGTGCAGCTGCTGTGACCGTCCGGGTACGGGAACGGCGTCAGCCGGCTCTCCCGCTCCAGCCGCCGGCAGAACACCTCCATGCCGACGGCGAGCGGGGCGTGCCGCACCAGCAGGCCGGCGGCGGCCCGCGGGATGCCCTCGGGCCGCGTCCCGCCGGCACAGGCCCGCACGAACTCCGCGCGTTCCTCGCCCCGGTACCCGTACAGCGCGGTGACCAGCCAGATCACCAGGTGGTAGACGGTGTACGCGCGGTCGTAGTGCCGGTGCCGGCCGAGGAAGTCCCGTTCGTCCTGGTCCAGCCGGAAGCGTGAGCTGAGGGAGAGCCCGAAGTCGGTGAGGTACAGCTGTCGGCCGTCGGTGAGGATGTTGCGGAAGTGGGCGTCGAGGTGCAGGAGATGGCTGCCCGAGAGGAACGCGGTGAGTTCTTCCAGCCCGTGAGCGGCGAAGGCGCAGGCCGAATCCGCGCGGTCGGTGCGCAGCTCGGCGTCCAGCCAGTCGTGCAGGGTGTACGGGACGTGCTCCAGGAAGAGGGTGAGGCTCGCGGAGGCGTCCCGCAGGCCCTCGATGCGTGCCCGTAGGCCCGCGGAGCCGCCCCAGTAGGCCACCGCCCCGTCGACGTCGGCGAGTTCGCCGGGCAGCGGGGCGGGCGGTTCGGGCAGCACCCGCCAGTGGTGCAGCAGCGGGAAACCGGGGAACCGGCCCGCCAGCACCCAGTCCGTCGTCACCTCGTGCGCGGCCAGCTCCCGCCAGGCCCCGAACCCCGGGGAGCCGATCGCGCCGATGCCGTAGTGGCAGTACGGCGGCAGGCCGAAGAGGTTCTCGGTGGAGCGGGCGTGCCGCGGTTGCCGTTCCCGGTCGGACAGGGGGATCCGCTTCACGAACACCGGCCTGCCGTCCACCGTCACCCGCACCGCTCTGCCGCCGATCCCGGTGCCGAGCGGTGCGCCTTCCGCGACCAGCCCGGCCAGTTCGGCGTCGCTCAGCGGGGCCAGGGAGGCCGCGACGCCGGTGTGGGCGGCGATGCGGTGCGCGGTGTCGGTCATGCCTCCATGGTCACCGCGGCGGGGCGTAGGTGTCCGCTGATTCCCGCAGTGTCCGTGCCGCGTCGGCGGTCACCGGGTCCCCGTGGCCGAAGCACACCGTCTGCGTGTCCAGGGCGGCCAGCCGCCGGAAGGAGTCGACCGCTCGGTCCCGGTCGAGGTTGAACACCCCGAGCACCACCGCACCGGTCCCCGGCATCGCCGCCACCGCGTCCCCGGTGAACAGCACACCGTGGGAGGGGAGATGGAGAGCGATGCTGCCGTTCGTGTGGCCGGGGACGTGGACGACGCCGGCACCGCCGCCGAAGTCCAGGACGTCCCCGTCGGACAGCTCCGTCACCTCGCCCGGGGGAACCGGCGGGCCGGCCGGCAGCAGCCTGGCCGCCGCGGCATGGATCGGCCGCTCCCATTCCTCGAACACCGGCGGCGGACCGGCGAGTTCGCCCCGGATCACGGGCGCGTCCAGACGGTGGGCCAGCACCTCGGCCCCGCTCAGCGCGGCGAACTCGGCGGCCCCGCCGACATGGTCCTCGTGGAAGTGGGTGAGGACGATCCGCCGTACCGACGAAGGGGACCGCCCCAGCGCCGTCAGCGCGTCGGCGATCGGCCGGCCCGAGCCGGGCGGGCCGGCGTCGACCAGGGTGGAGGCGCCGGTCTCCGGGTCGTGCCAGAGGTAGGCCTGGCCCACCGGGAAGCGCAGCAGATGCAGCCGGGGGAGCAGTTCGACGACGTCCATGTCCCGACCGTAGGGACGCCCCCCGGTCCACGGCGAGGCTCCTCCGCTGTGGGCGGAGCGATTCGGCCCACAGCGGAAGGCGGCGGACCGTGGAGGTCCGCCGCCCCGGGGGGCTCAGCCCGCCGCGTAGTTCCGCAGGAACAGCGCCTCCGCCACCGACAGCCGCTCAAGCTCCTCGGGGGACACGCTCTCGTTGACGGCGTGGATCTGCGCCTCCGGCTCGCTCAGGCCGATCAGCAGGATCTCGGCCTGCGGGTAGAGGCCGGCGAGGGTGTTGCACAGCGGGATGGAGCCGCCCTGGCCGGCGTACTGCATCGTCTCGTCCGGGTAGGCGACCGCCATCGCGTCGGCCATCGCCAGGTACGCCGGGCTGGTGGTGTCCGCGCGGAACGGCTGGCCCTGGCCGACCACCTCGGTCCGCACCCGGGCGCCCCACGGCGTGTGCGCCTCCAGGTGGGCCTGCAGCAGCTTGCCGGCCTCGGCCGCGTCCACGCCCGGCGGCACCCGGAGGCTGACCAGGGCGCGGGCGCCGGCCTGCACCGAGGGGGTGGCGCCGACCACCGGCGGGCAGTCGATGCCCAGCACCGTGACCGCCGGACGGGCCCAGATGCGGTCGGCGACCGAACCGTCACCGATCAGCCCGACACCGTCCAGCACCTTGGCGTCCGCGCGGAACTGCTCCTCGTCGTACTCCAGGCCCTCCCACCGCGACTCCGGGGCGAACCCGTCGACCGTCGTGGAACCGTCCTCGGCGCGCAACGAGTCCAGGACGCGGATCAGCGCGGCCAGGGCGTCGGGGGCGGCGCCGCCGAACTGGCCCGAGTGCAGATTGCCGCGCAGCGTGTCGATCTGGATGCGGACCATGGCCATGCCACGCAGCGTCGTGGTCACCGTCGGCAGCCCCACCCGGAAGTTGCCCGTGTCGCCGATGACGATCGCGTCCGCCGTCAGCAGCTCGGGGTGCTGCTCGGCGTACCGCTCCAGGCCGCCGGTGCCCATCTCCTCCGAGCCCTCGGCGATCACCTTGACGTTGACCGGGACGCCGCCGTTCGCCTTCAGCGCGCGCAGCGCCAGCAGGTGCATGATCACGCCGCCCTTGCAGTCGGCGGCGCCGCGCCCGTACCAGCGGCCGTCCCGCTCGGTCAGCTCGAAGGGCGGGGTGGTCCAGGCGGCCTCGTCCAGCGGCGGCTGCACGTCGTAGTGCGCGTACAGCAGGACCGTTTTGGCACCCTCCGGACCCGGCAGATAGCCGTACACCGACTGCGTGCCGTCCGGGGTGTCCAGTACGGCGACGTCCGTGAAGTCCTCGGCGCGCAGCGCGTCGGCCACCCAGTTCGCGGCGCCTTCGCTCTCGCTCTTCGGGAACTGGGCGAAGTCCGCCACCGACTTGAAGGCCACCAGCTCGGCGAGCTCCGCCTTGGCCCTGGGCAGCAGGGCGGCGACGGTCTCGGCGACCGGATTGGACGACATGGGCACGCTCCTCGTGGGTGCGACGTTGAACTGGTGAGTGGACCGATCCTCCCACAGCGGCCTGCGGCGATCTCCGCCGTAGGATGCGAGGGGACAGGTGACAGATGCCGGCCCATGGGCGGACAGATCCCGGCCCACGGCTTTACAGGGCCTCCACGGCTTGAAACGGCCTCTACGGCCTGATATGGCTTCTACGGCTTGATCGGAGCAGCGGACCATCGTGAGCGGCGAGAATTCTTCGGCGGACGACGTGCAGGCGGACGACGCGCAGCGGGTGTGGGACGTCGTCGTGGTGGGCGCGGGACCCGCGGGCGCCTCGGCCGCCTACGCGGCGGCGGTCGCCGGACGGCGCGTGCTGTTGCTGGAGAAGGCCGAGCTGCCCCGCTACAAGACCTGCGGCGGCGGCATCATCGGTCCCTCGCGGGACGCGCTGCCGCCCGGCTTCGAGCTGCCCCTCAAGGACCGGGTGCACGCGGTCACCTTCTCCAACAACGGACGGTTCACCCGCACCCGCCGCTCCAAGCAGATGATGTTCGGGCTCATCAACCGGCCCGAGTTCGACCAGCAGCTGGTCGAGCACGCCCAGAAGGCGGGCGCCGAGCTGCGCACCGGCGCCGCCGTGCAGCGCGTCGAGCAGCACGGTTCGGCGGTCCCGGACCGGCGGACGGTCGCGGTCGTGCTCCAGGGCGGCGAGACCCTGCTGGCCCGCGCGGTGGTCGGTGCCGACGGCAGCGCCAGCCGCATAGGCGCCCACGTCGGGGTGAAGGTCGACCAGGTCGACCTCGGCCTGGAGGCGGAGATCCCGGTGCCCGAGGCGGTCGCCGAGGACTGGAAGGGCCGGGTCCTCATCGACTGGGGCCCGATGCCCGGCAGTTACGGCTGGGTCTTCCCCAAGGGCGACACGCTGACCGTCGGCGTCATCTCGGCCCGTGGCGAAGGCGCCGCCACCAAGCGGTACTTGGAGGACTTCGTCGCCCGGCTCGGCCTCGCCGGCTTCGAGCCGAGCATCTCCTCCGGCCACCTGACCCGCTGCCGCGCCGACGACTCCCCGCTGTCCCGGGGCCGGGTGCTGGTCTGCGGCGACGCTGCGGGCCTGCTCGAACCGTGGACCCGCGAGGGCATCTCCTTCGCGCTGCGCTCGGGGCGGCTCGCGGGGGAGTGGGCGGTACGGATCGCCGAGGCCCACGACGCCGTCGACACCCGCCGGCAGGCGCTCAACTACGCCTTCGCGGTCAAGGCGGGCCTCGGCGTCGAGATGAGCGTCGGCAAGCGGATGCTCGCGGTGTTCGAGCGCCGCCCCGGCCTGTTCCACGCGGCGCTGACCGGGTTCCGTCCGGCCTGGCGCGCGTTCAAGGAGATCACCCAGGGCCGCACCTCCCTCGGCGAGCTCATCCGCTCCCACCCGCTCGCCCAGCGCGCCCTCACCGCCTTCGGCCCGGAGCCGGCGGCGAAGGAGAACGCTCCGGCCGAGGAGGGCGCGGCCGACGAGGAAGCCGTCACTCCGTGACCGGGGAAGCCGTCACTTCCTGACGGTGATCCGGAAGACGGGGTGATCGGCGCCGGCCGCGAGGAGCTCGTCGTCGGAGGACCCGGCCGTCACTCCGGGGAAGTACTGCTTGACCTCCCAGCCCCACCTCTCCAGGTAGGCCCGCAGCACCGGGAGCTTCTCGGCGTCGGGAAGCTCCTCCACGGTGAACTCCCGCACCTTCCGCCCCACCCGCAGCTCCCCGCCGCCCGCCACGCGCATGTTCCGCACCCACTGGGAGTTCCCGCGCGCGGAGACCAGGTACTGGATGCCGTCGTACGTGTGCGGGTTGACCGGGACGCGCTGCATCCTGCCGCTCGTGCGGCCGCGCACGGACAGCTCCGCGCTGCCCGCGAGGCTGATCCCGTGCCGGGCGAGCCAGCCGACGAGGCTGTTCACGCGGACGGCGACCGGGTTGGCCTCGGCGTAGTACGGCTTCGGGTACGGCTGCGGCTGCGGTTGTGACGACGACATGGTGACCCCCACTTGGGCGAGCGCGGTTGGGAGAGCAGTGCTCTCTCTTGAGGAACAGTGTGGGGAGATCGGTGATCCACTGCAAGAGCAGTGCTCTCTTTTTTGAGCGGCGCACTGGTGTGTGAGCGCCGCTCTGATGCGAGACCGGCGCTCCAAACCATGTGCACTGCTCCATAATGTGTGCACTGCTCTGCAGGCGTGACAGACTGCGCTCCATGACCACTCCGCAGGGCGCCCGCGCGCGAGCCAGGATGGAAGTCACCGCCGCCATCAAGGACGAGGCGCGCAGACAGCTCGCGGCCGAGGGTGCCGCCAAGCTGTCGTTGCGGGCGGTGGCGCGTGAGCTCGGCATGGTCTCCTCGGCGCTCTACCGCTATTTCCCCAGCCGCGACGACCTGCTGACCGCGTTGATCATCGACGCCTACGACTCCCTCGGCGAGGCCGCAGAGTCCGCCCATGCCGCCGCCGCTGCCGCAGACGCCGCCCCCGCGCATCGCTGGGTCGCCGTGTGCGAGGCGGTGCGCGGCTGGGCGCTGACCCATCCGCACGAGTACGCGCTGATCTACGGCTCGCCGGTGCCCGGATACTCGGCGCCGGAGACGACCATTCCGCCGGCCGCCCGGGTCGCCCTCGTCCTCGTCGGGATCCTGCGCGAGGCGTTCGAGGGGCGTGGGCTGGCCCGCACCCCCGTGCCTGCCGAGCTCGCCCCCGAGGCCCGCCGGATGGCCGGCGAACTGGTGCCGGGCCTGCCGCCGGAGGTGGCGGTGGCCATGGCCGCGGCGTGGGCCCAGCTGTTCGGGCTGGTCGGGTTCGAACTGTTCGGCCAGTTCCAGGGAGTTGTGGAGGAAGCGGAACGGGAGCGGTTCTTCCGGCATGCGGCCGCGCAGCTCGCCCACGGAGTCGGGCTGGTCTTCCCCTGACGGCGCCGGTCATCCGGTCAGCCGGTCATCCGGTCGGCCGGCCAGCCGGTCATCCGGTCGGCCGGGTCATCCGGCATTCCGGTCATCCGTCATCCGGTCACCTTCTCCAGGAACGCGGCGAGGTTTCCGACCGTCCGGCGTACCTTCTCCTCCAGCGTGAGCGACTCCGGCATCCGGCCGCCCACGCCCGCGTCCCGCTTCCCCCGCACGTACAGCGAACAGGCGAGGTCGCTGCAGAGGTAGGCGCCCACGGAGTTGCCCTGCTGCCCGGCCTTCCCCGCCTTGGCGGCGACCATCAGGGAGACGCCCCCGGTGTGCGTGGTCAGGCAGATCGAGCACATGCTGCGCCGGGTCTGCCAGGAGGCGGGGCTCGGGCAGCGCAGCGCCACCGCCTGCGTTCGACCGTCGTCCAGTTCGGTCACCAGGTAGGCGCGGTCGGGTGCCTGGGGGTCGCGCCAGCCGAAGTAGTCCAGGTCGGCCCACGGCCGTTCGTCCAGGTCGTGCGGGATGTTCAGGCGTTTCGCCGCGCCCTTGGTGCAGTTCACGAAGGCGGCGCGGATCTCTTGCGCAGTCAGCTGTCGCATGTGGCGCACGCTAATTTGCCTAAAGGTTTTAGGCAAATGCATAATCGGTTCTCGATGAAGGCAAGAGCTGAAGGCGGAGGAGCGGGTGTGGCACGAGCGGGGCTGAGCACGGAGCGCCTGGTCCGGGCCGGAGCCGAGCTGGCGGACGAGGCAGGCTTCGACCAGGTGACCGTCTCGGCCCTGGCCAGACGGTTCGACGTGAAGGTCGCCAGCCTCTACTCGCACGTCAAGAGTTCCCAGGACCTGAAGACGAGGATCGCGCTGCTGGCGCTGGAGGAACTCGCCGACCGGGCCGCCGACGCGCTGGCGGGCCGGGCCGGCAGGGACGCCCTGTTCGCGTTCGCCGACGTCTACCGCGACTACGCCCGCGCCCACCCCGGCCGCTACACGGCGGCCCGGCTGCGCCTCGATCCGGAGACGGCCGCGGCCAGTGCCGGCGTCCGGCACTCGCAGATGACCCGAGCGATCCTGCGCGGCTACGACCTGGCCGAACCCGACGAGACCCATGCCGTCCGGCTGCTCGGCAGCGTCTTCCACGGCTACGTCGACCTGGAACTGAGCGGCGGATTCAGCCACAGCGCCCCCGACAGTCAGCAGTCCTGGACCCGCGTCCTCGACGCCCTCGACGCGCTGCTGCGCAACTGGCCCACACCAGCCCGACCCCCGTACGGACCGCAAGACCGGACGCAAGACGGAACGCAAGACGGAACGCAGAGGCGATGAACACCGACTCCCGCTGGATCACCACGCCGATCACCGCCGACCTCCTGCGCGGCGCCCTCGACCTGGAGCGCACGGAACACGGCGTCCTGCCGCACCGGCTCCCGGCCCGGGCCCGTGCCCAGTGCGGCGACCCGCAGCTCGCCATGGTCGAGTCCCAGCCCTCCGGCGTACGACTGGTGTTCCGCACCCGCGCCACCGCAGTCGAACTGGACACCCTCCGCACCAAGCGGCTCTACGTCGGCGCGCCGGCCCGCCCGGACGGCGTCTACGACCTGCTCGTCGACGGCACCCTGGCCGGGCAGGGCAGCGTGTCCGGCGGCACGGTCCAGGTCGTCGACATGAGCACCGGGTCCATGGAGCTGCGCCCCGGACCGGTCGGCACCCTCCGGTTCACCGGTCTGCCCGGGCGCGACAAGACCGTCGAGATCTGGTTGCCGCACAACGAGACCACCGAACTGGTCGCGCTGCGCACCGACGCCCCGCTCGCCGCCGCACCCGATCCCGGCCGCAAGGTCTGGCTGCACCACGGCAGTTCGATCAGCCACGGCTCCGACGCCGCGAGCCCCACCGCCATCTGGCCCGCGCTCGCGGCCGCGCTCGCCGGCGTGGAACTGGTCAACCTGGGGCTGGGCGGCGGCGCCCTGCTCGACCCGTTCACCGCCCGCGCCGTCCGGGACACCCCCGCCGACCTGATCAGCCTCAAGCTCGGCATCAACGTCGTCAACGCGGACCTGATGCGGCTGCGCGCCTTCGGCCCCGCCGTGCACGGCTTCCTCGACACCGTCCGGGAGGGGCACCCCACCACCCCGCTGCTGGTCGTCTCCCCGATCCTGTGCCCCATGCACGAGGACACGCCGGGCCCCACCGCCATGGACCTGAGCGCCCTCGGTGCCGGACGGATCACCTTCGTCGCCACCGGCGACCCGGCCGAGCGCGCGAGCGGCAAGCTCACCCTGAACGTCGTCCGGGACGAGCTGTCCCGGATCGTCGCCCAGCGCGCGGCCGAGGACCCGCACCTGCACTACCTCGACGGCCGTGCCCTCTACGGCGAGGCCGACGCCGCCGAACTCCCGCTGCCCGACGGGCTCCACCCGGACGCGGCCACCCACCGCCGGATCGGCGAACGCTTCGCGGGGCTGGCCTTCGCGGACGGCGCCGCGTTCGCGGGGAGCGGTGGCGAGCGCCGAGCGGGCGAAGGCCGAGCCGGCGTTCGCTGAGCCGGCGTTCGCTGAGCCGGCGTTCGCTGGGCGGAGGGCCGCTGGGCGGAGGGCCGCTGGGCGGCCGGTCGTCGAATCGGCGGCCGCCGGGCCTGTGGTCCTCATCGCGCCGAGTCGGCCGACGACCCGTCTCCGGCGTCCGGTATCAGGACCACCTTCCCCGCGACGGTCCCCGACTCGGCGAGCCGCAGGGCCTCGGCGGCCTGGGTCAGGGGCAGCCGGGCGGCGACGCGCGCGGTGACCTCGCCACGCTGGAAGGCCTGGAACACCTGGGTGAGGTCGGCGCGCAGCCGGGCCCGGAAGCGGTCCTTGCCGAGGGCGCGGCCCTCCCAGACGTTGAAGAAGCAGGCGTGCCGGCCGTTGGGCAGCGCGTTCCACAACCACACGCGGCCGAGGATCTTCAGTACGGGGAGCTGCTTGGAGCCGGAGTCGTCCCTGGTGGTGGCGCTGCCGTAGGCGACGAGGGTGCCGCCCGGGGCGAGCAGCCGCCAGGAGTCGACGACGCTGCGGCCGCCGAGGTGGTCGAAGACGGCGTCGACGCCGCCGGGGACCAGTTCCCGGACCCGGGCCGGCACGTCCTCGGTGCGGTAGTCGACGGGGGTCACGCCCAGCTCGCGCAGCGCGGCGTGGTGACGGGCGGAGGCCGTGCCGATCACCTGAAGACCGGCCGCCCGGGCGAGCTGGACGAGCACCGTGCCGACGCCGCCGTTGGCGCCGTGCACCAGGATCGTGCCGCCGCTGCGCACCCTGGCCTTGCGGTGCAGCATCTGCCAGGCCGTGATCCCGTTGACGACCAGCGTCTCCGCCTCCGCGGCGCCGACGCCGGCGGGCACCTGCACGGCGTCGGCCGTGTCGAGCACGACGTGACTGGCCCAGCCGCCGACCTTCACCAGCGACGCCACCCGCTTGCCGACGAGCTCCGGCGCGACGCCCGCCCCGGCCGTCTGCACAGTGCCGACCAGGTCGTAGCCGGGGACGAAGGGGAAGGGCGGCTGGTCGTAGTAGCGGCCGCGGCGCATCTGCTGCTCCGCGAAGGAGACGCCGGTCGCCTCCACGCGGACGACGATCTGGCCGGCTGCGGGGGCCGGGATCTCCCGGCGCTCGATACGGAGGCCCTCCGGCTCGACGACGCCCGGCAGGACGACCTCGATGAGCTGGGTGCTTCCGGCGCCGGTGCTTCCGGCGGTTCCTGCGGTCTCTGCGATTCCCATGACGACGGCCTCCGCGTACAGACGGTGTGTAGATGAACGGGGTGTAGATGAACTCGCAAGCGAGATGGGTTCTCGCTTGCGTTAGAAGTTATAACAAACATGACTCCTCCTAGCTGGAGTGTCAACCCATCACTTCAGATGGTGTGCTCGCGACTGTTAGAGCCACTCTCGAAAGTGATAACTTGAAACAAAGAAGTGCGAGAGGAGCGTGACGGCCATGGCGGCGGACACGGACGCGATGAGCCCCCGCGAGCGGTACCGGAGCCAGGTGCGAGCGGACATCAAGGCGCGCGCCTGGGAGCAGATCGCCAGGTCAGGCGCGTCGGGTCTGTCCCTCAACGCGATCGCCAAGGAACTTGGCATGAGCGGTCCGGCCCTCTACCGCTACTTCGGCAGCCGCGACGAGCTGATCACCGAGCTGATCCGGGATGCCTACCGCAGCCTGGCCGACACCTTCAGTGCCGCCGCCGGGGACGACGTCGGTATCGACGGCCTCGCCCACGCCCTGCGCCGGTGGGCGCTCGACGACCCCCAGCGCTACTTCCTCGTCTACGGCACGCCGGTCCCCGGCTACCGGGCGCCCGACGACATCACCGGCATCGCCCGGGAGATCGTGGCGGCGCTGCTCGACGTCTGCGCGGCGGCCGAGCCCGCGGCGCCCCCGCCGGCCTCCGCCGGGTTCACCGCGCACCTGTCCCAGCACCGCGAGTGGGCCGGCGGCCACTCCGCGCCACCGGGAGTACTGCGCCGGGCGCTGGCCTTCTGGACCCGGATGCACGGGGTGCTCTCCCTCGAACTCGCCGGTCACTTCACGGGCATGGGATTCGACCCGGACCGGATGTTCGACGCCGAGGTGGCGGAGCTGACGGCGGTTCGCTGACACCAGGCCGCCGTCCGCCGCCCGCCACCACCTACTACCCGGGGAGTACGCGTGATCACCTCGCCGGGCTGACGCTCGCGCGGGGCGACGGCGTCTAGCGTGGCGGTCATGGACGAGCAGCGGGTACGGGAGCGCGGCCCCGCCCGGTGGTGGCACTCCGGCCCCCCGTGGTGGAACCACCCGGAAGCCACCGGCCCCGGCACCAGCACCGGCCCTGGCACCGGCCCCGGCACGGGGGTCCGGCGCCCCCGCCTGCCCTGGCGCTCCACCCTGCCGCTCACCGTCCTCGTACTGGTGGGGTCGAACTTCGCCGCCCACACCCAGCCCCACCGCGAGCACCTCGACACCTACGCCCGCGTGCTGCTCCTCGCCACCTGCGCCCTGCTGCTGTGGCGGCACCGGCATCCGGTGACCGTGGCGTTCGGCACGGCCGCGCTCGCCCTGGCCTACCTCGCCGCCGGCTACCCGTACGGACCGGTTTTCGCGGCCGTCGCCGTGGCCTGCTTCAGCGCCGTCGTCGCCGGGCACCGCAGGGCCGCCTGGGCGGCGCTCGGGATGCTGTGGGCCGGGCATCTGCTGATCTCGCTCTGGCTGTACCGGTGGCTGCCGCCGCCGGGCGACAGCGGTGCCGACCTCGGTCAGGAGCTGATCATCGTCACCTGGGTGCTGATCATCGTCTCGCTGGCCGAACTGGTCCGGCTGCGGCGCGAGCAGTGGGCGCGGGAACGGGCCGACCGCGCACAGGCGGCCCGGCGGCGCGCGGACGAGGAACGGCTGCGGATCGCCCGGGAGTTGCACGACGTCCTGGCGCACAGCATCTCGGTCATCAACGTCCAGGCCGGCATGGGACTCGCGCTCCTCGACTCCGACCCCGAGCAGGCCAGGTCGGCACTCACCACCATCAAGGCGGCCAGCAAGGAGGCCCTCGGCGAGGTGCGTCAGGTGCTCGACACCCTGCGCGCCCCGGGAGACGTGCCACGGGCGCCCGCGCCCGGTCTCGGGCGGCTGCCGGAACTGGTGGAACAGGCGGCGGGCGCCGGACTCACCGTGGACGTGACGGGGGAGCCGCCGCGCCTGGCGCCCGGCGCCGACCTGGCCGCCTTCCGCATCGTGCAGGAGGCCCTCACCAATGTCGTACGGCACTCGGGTTCGCGGCACGCGCGCGTGCGGCTCGAACACGGGGGCGGGGAGCTGCGGTTGCGGATCGACGACGACGGTCCCGCGACCGGTGCGGACGCGGGCGGCAGCGGGAACGGGCTGGCCGGGATGCGGGAGCGGGCGGCGGCCCTGGGCGGCACGATCGAGGCGGGGCCGCGCGCCGACGGGGGCTTCCGGGTGCTGGCCGTACTGCCCTTGGACAACCGGGACGCCAGGGACGGCGGGGGTGCCAGGGATGATAGGGAGGACCGATGATCCGGGTGTTGCTCGCCGACGATCAGTCGCTGGTGCGGGCGGGTTTCCGGGCGTTGCTCGACGCGCAGCCGGACATCGAGGTGACCGGGGAGGCGGCGGACGGCGAGGAGGCGCTGCACAAGGTGCGTGAACTACGCCCCGACGTCGTCCTGATGGACATCCGCATGCCGCGTCTGGACGGCCTCGCGGCGACCCGCCGGGTCACCGGCGAACCGGAGCTGGCGGACGTCAAGGTGGTCATGCTGACGACGTTCGAGCTCGACGAGTACGTCTTCGAGGCGATCCGGTCCGGCGCCTCCGGCTTCCTGGTCAAGGACACCGAGCCGGACGAACTGGTGCGCGCGGTCAGGGCGGTGGTGGCAGGGGACGCGCTGCTGTCGCCGGGGGTGACGCGGCGGCTGATCGCGGAGTTCGCGGCCCGTTCCAAGGAGCCGGCCGCCGCCGACGTCCTCGCCCGGCTCACCGAGCGGGAGCGGGAGGTGATGGCCCTGGTCGGCATCGGTCTGTCCAACGAGGAGATCGCCCGGCGCCTGGTCGTCAGCCCCCTCACCGCCAAGACCCACGTGAGCCGCACGATGGTCAAGCTGGGCGCCCGCGACCGCGCCCAACTGGTCGTCCTCGCCTACGAGTCGGGGTTGGTACGACCGGGCTGGCTGGGCTGAGCCGAGCCCTGGAAACGGACCAGCGCGCGTACGGCGTCATCCCGTCGGCTTCACAGCCGTGTGCCCGGCGGGCAACAGGCCCCGCCGGGCACACGTCCGGAGGCGTCCCCGATCAGTCGCGTGTGGGCACGCGCTCCGCCTCCGGTGAGGTCTCCGGTGAGATCTCCAGTGAGGCCTCCAGGGAGGTCTCCGGGGCGGTGGACTTGGCGATCACGACGGTCTGCTGCGGGCGCCGGGTGCGCAGTCCCGTGAGGGTGATCAGCAGCCCGGCGAGGGCCACGAACGCGACCACCAGGAAGCCGGGACGGTAGCTGTCGAGCACCGCCTGCGGGGTCGCGTGGGCGGGCGCGCCCGCGGTGACCACGGCTGTGACGATCGCCAGGAAGATCGCGCCGCCCACCTGCACCGAGGTGTTGAGGAGCCCGGACACCATGCCCTGCTCATGGTCGTCGACGCCGTTGGTGGCCTGGATGTTGAGGGAGGGGAAGACCAGGGCGCAGGCCGCGCCGATCAGGAGCATCGAGGGCAGGATCGCCGCGGCGTAGGCCGGGCTCAGGTCGACACGGAGGAACAGGGCGTATCCGACGACCATGAAGGCGAAGCCCGCCGCGATCAGCCGCGGGGTGCCGAAACGGTCCACGATCGCGCCGACCTTGGTCGACGACACCGCCACCAGCGCGCCCGCCGGCAGGAAGGCCAGGGCGGTGTGCAGCGCGGACCAGCCGAGCAGGGACTGCATGTAGAGGGTGGTCAGGAACTGGAATCCGACGTACGAGCCGAAGAAGGCGATCGCGCCGAGCTGGGCGCGGACCTGGTTGCCCGAGCGCAGCACGCCGAGACGGATGAGCGGTCCGGGGGAGTGGCGTTCGACCTGGACGAAGACGGTCAGCAGGACGGCGACCGCGAGGAAGGAGAGCAGGGTGCGGGCCGAGGCCCAGCCCACCTGCGGTGCCTCCACGACGGTGAACACCAGCAGCAGCATGGAGGCGGTGCCGAGGATCGCGCCGGGGATGTCGTAGCCGTTGTGGTCGCGTTCGCGGGAGCTGCGCGGCAGCAGCTTGAGGCCGACGAGGAGCGCGATCAGGGCGATGGGCGCGGGCAGCAGCATGGTGAAGCGCCAGCTGGCCTCGGTGAGCAGGCCGGACAGCACCAGGCCCATGGAGAAGCCGGTGGCCGCGCAGGTGGTGTAGATGGAGAGGGCGCGGTTGCGCAGCGGGCCCTCCGGGAACGTGGTCGTGATGATCGAGAGGCCGGCCGGCGCGGTGAAGGCCGCGCTCAGGCCCTTGATGAAGCGGCTGGCGATCAGCAGCGGGCCCGAGTCGACGAGGCCGCCGAGCAGCGAGGCGAGCGCGAAGACGCCGAGGGCCACGAGGAACACCTGGCGCCGGCCGAGCAGGTCCGCGGTGCGGCCGCCGAGCAGCAGCAGACCGCCGTATCCGAGGATGTAGCCGCTGACGATCCATTGCAGCGTCGAGGTGGACAGGTGCAGGTCGGAGCCGATCGACGGCAGGGCCACGCCGACCATCGACACGTCCAGCGCGTCCAGGAACATGGCGGCGCACAGCACCAGGAGCGTGCCCCAGAGCCGGGGAGTCCAGCGTCCCTCGGCGGCGGGGGCGGTGAGCGGAGAGGTCATGGACCCAGACACTACATGCACATGCATCGAATGCAAACGCATTTAATTACGATGCAACAATCCCTGTTCTCTGCTACGGTGCCCGGATGGCGGCGAAGAAGCCCGAACAGGCACTCGTGGAGCAATGGCGGGACATCCTGGCCCTGCACGCCCGCACCCAGTGCGAGCTGGACCGCGCCCTGGGCGGACACGGCCTGTGCGGCAGCGACTTCGAGGTCCTCGACCTGCTCTCGGACGGCCCGGCGGCGGACGGCGTCTGCAGCTTCCGGGTCCAGGAGATCGCCGAGCGGGTGCACCTCAGCCAGAGCGCGCTGTCCCGGCTGATCGCCCGCCTGGAGAAGGACGGCCTGGTCGAGCGGGCCATGTGCCCGGAGGACCGGCGGGGCGTGCGGGTGGCGCTCACCGGCAAGGGGCGCGCGCTGCACGGCGAGCTGCTGCCGGTGCAGCGCGCGGTGCTCACCAGGATGCTGGCCGCCGAGCCGGGCTGAGCCCGGCAGACCGGGCCGCGCGCCGCCGCCGTCGGTCGGCCGGCCGGAGTCAGATTCCGGAGTCCGTCCGCCACAGGTCGGCAAGTTCCGGGTCGCCGGTCACCTTCGGCACCGGTACCCGATTCCACAGGGCCAGGTACAACTGGTCGGCGGGACCGGCGAGTTCGGCCGTCGCGTCATGAGGCGCACCGAGTTCGGTGACCGGCGGTCGCTCCGACAGCCGTACGGTCCAGGCCGCGTCCGCGTCCACCGTGCGCACCCCCAGCACTCGCGGGTGCTCGCTGCGTACCCGGCTGCGGGTGCGGGCGTGGAAGCCGCGCAGCAGTTCGTCGATGCCGTCGACCGCGAAGCCCGTGCCGACCGGGGTCGCCGGGCCGCCGCGTGCCGCCTCGGCGTCGTACCGGTGGACGGTCGTCTCATGGGCCTGCCGACGGAGCCAGAAGGCCAGCGGTGAGGGGACGGGGGCGGGGTGGAAGGTCCAGTACGGCACGTCCCGCGGTGCGCCGCCGAGGGTGTCGACGAGCCGGCGGTGGCCGTCCCGGTACCAGGCTGTCAGTTCCGCGCCGTCGATGTCCGGGGGGCCGGGGACGGGACGGGGCGAGGTCTGCGCGTCGGCGACGACCCCGGCGGCCCACCGGTGGATGGTGCCGGTGTGCCGCAGCAGGTCGCGCACCCGCCAGTCCGGGCAGGTGGGCACCGGCGTGTCGAGCCCCGCGTCCGTGGCGGCCGCGGCCAGCAACCGGCCCTCCCGGTCGAGGATTTCGAGGAACTCAGCAGTCTCCATGCGGCGAGTCTGCCGGATGCGCGGCTGTTCCTGCCGCTGATCGGCGGCGCCCCGAAAGGGGGGGGGCTGGGGTACCCCGCCGAAGGCTGATGGAACTGCGCGACCGGCCACGACGGCGCCGCGGTCGGGAGACGGCACACCGCGGCCTTGCGGCGGTGCGCTCAGCGCAGCAGGAACCCCACCGCGTAGCCGAGTGCGTTGACCGCCCAGTGCAGGGCCATCGGTGCCAGCAGGGAGCCGCTGCGGTCGCGCACCCAGCACAGCAGACAGCCCGCCACGGCCGTGAACAGCACGGCGCCGACGTCCACCAGGACCGCCCCGGCGACCGAGTGCCCGAAGATCGAGCCCAGCGTCGGCTTGTCCTTGTTGAGGTTCAGGGACGGGAGGATGTGCCAGAGGCCGAAGAGCACGGAGGAGAGGACGGCGGCCGTGGTGGCCGTGCGCAGTCGGCACAGCAGCGCGAACAGCACTCCGCGGAAGGCGGTCTCCTCCAGCAGGGCCGTTCCCACGGGCACCGCGACCAGCGCCTTGAAGGCGATCTCCGAACCGCTCAGCGCGTTCGTCCGCTGGTCCGCGAACAGGCCGCGGGTGACCGGGAGCAGGGCCGCGCACAGATAGACCCCGGCGACGATCCCGATCAGGGCCGCTCCCCAACGCGCCCCGGCCGCGAGCGTGTTCCGTCCGAGTCCCAGTTCGGGCCAGCCGCCCCCGGCCCAGAACAGCAGCCCCACCAGGACGGCCGAGGTGAGCACGGCGGTGAGCAGGATCCAGGACCCGGCCCAGCGGTTGTCCAGCAGGTTCGCGAGCACCAGCACGGCCACCACCGCGGCCACGGCGGTACGGGTGGGCAGCCGGGGAATCCGGGGGAGCGGCATGGCGGGCGGGGTGTCAGAACCCGGCCGGGGCGCGGAGCGGCGGGCGGGTCACGAGGTGCCCACCGCCACGACCACGGCCCGGCGGTGCCGACCCCGCTACCGTCCTCCGCAGCGGGGTGGGGTGCTCGGTGGTCCGGGCCAGAGCCATGCCCACCACGATGGGACACCACGTGCGGCTCCGCACCTTTTCCCGATCTTCCGGATGCGGCGGCCGGTGCGGTGACAGATCGTGGTCCCGAGGTGGCGAAGTGAGTGGAGCGGGCAAGGCCCTGAATCGTACGAAGGACTGGACCCGGCGGACGGCGGAGCGGGTGCGCCGGCACCTGGGCCCCGACCGGGTGGTCCGGCGGCGGCCGTGCTGGGGCGGGATCGCGGTGGCGGTCCTGTGCTACTGCCTGTCCCTCACCCCGTCCCTGCTCCCGCGTGCCTGGTGGCTGCAGGGACTCGCGGCCGGCGTCTCGGCGGCCGTCGGCTACGGCGTCGGGGCCGCAGCGGAGGCCCTCGCCCGGCTACTGCTCCGCTGGGCCGGCGTCCGCGTCCGCCGGCGGGTCCGCCGTGCCCTGTGGGCCGCCCTTGCCGTGCTCGGCGCCGCCGCCGTGATCACGGCCACCGCCTGGAGCGTCGGCTGGGAGGGCCAGGTCCGCCGGGCGGTGAACCTGCCCCCGCACCTCGTCTGGTGGCAGTGGGCGCTCGTCCCGGTCGTGGCCGCACTCGTCGCCACGCTGCTGCTCCTGGCCGCCCGGACGGTACGGCTCGGCACCCGAGTCGTCGCGCACGCGTTCGGCACCCTCGTCCCGCGACCCGCCGCCTACGCCACCGGGGTCGTCCTCGCCGCCTTCGTGATCGTCGGA
Source organism: Streptomyces sp. NPDC001507 (assembly GCF_042894765.1). Classification (NCBI taxonomy): domain Bacteria; kingdom Bacillati; phylum Actinomycetota; class Actinomycetes; order Kitasatosporales; family Streptomycetaceae; genus Streptomyces; species Streptomyces sp. NPDC001507. The sequence continues at coordinate 238,376 of NZ_JBIAVV010000012.1, read as the reverse complement.
GTCGTCCAGGGCTTCCTGCTGCGCGCCGCGCTGGACGCGATCGAGAGCGCCGCGTCCCTCGCCGACCAGGGCACCACCAAGGGCGTCCACCGGCCGGGGCTGCCTACCCTCTCCGGCAGCCCCGAGTCCGCCGCCCACTGGGACACCCTGGGCGCCAAGGGCCGTGACTTCGTCGGCACCGCCACGCCCCGCGCCGACATCGCCGCCTTCACCGGCCGCCCGGCCGAGGATCCGGTACGGGTCTACGTCGGCCTGCGTTCCGCCGGCACCCTCGACGAACGTGCCGCCCTCGCCGTACGCGAACTCGAGCGCACCGGCGGTTTCTCCCGCAGGATCCTCGCCGTCATGGGCACCACCGGCACCGGCTGGATCAACGACCAGGGCAGCAGGCCACTGGAGTACATGTGGGGCGGCGACACCGCCATGGTCGCCATGCAGTACTCCTACCTCCCCAGCTGGGTCTCCGCGCTCACCGAGGACGAGGCCGCCGCCACCGGAGGGGCCCTCTTCGACGCCGTCTACGCCAAGTGGCGGACCCTCCCCGCCGCTTCCCGCCCCCGGCTGCTCGTCTACGGCGAGAGCCTCGGCTCCTTCTCCATGGAGTCCGCCCTGGACGGCTCCCTGCCCACGCTCGTCGCGGAGACCGGCGGCGCGCTGTTCGTCGGCCCGACGTACGACAACCCGCTGTGGAAGTCGGTCACCGCGAAACGGCAGCCGGGCAGCCCCGAGTGGCGGCCGGTGGTCGCCGACGGGGCACATGTGCGCTTCGCGCAGGTGCCGGCGGACTACGGCATCCCGGACGCGCCCTGGGGCGAGCCCCGCGCGGTCTACCTCCAGAACGGTTCCGACCCGGTCGTCTGGTGGTCGCCCGACCTCGCCTTCCACCGGCCGGACTGGCTGGACCGGCCACGTGCCCGGGACGTCTCGCCTGCGATGCAGTGGTATCCGCTGCTGACGTTCTGGCAGGTGGCCTGCGACCTGGCGGGCGCCGACAGCGTCCCGGACGGCTTCGGCCACCGGTACGGCACCCTGCCGACGAGCGCGTGGGCCGAGATCACGAGCCCACCGGACTGGACGTCCGCCGACACGGTGAGACTGGCCGGGATGCTGGAGTCGGTGCGGGAACCGGGGCTGCTGGACTGAGGCGGCGCCGGGCCGTACCGGGCCGGGCGCGGACTCCGGCCCGTGTCCTGCCGTCGGCGACTCCGGTCAGTGTCCGGCCGAGCGCCGGGTCAGGAGTGCGATGGTCGCGGCGGTGGCGGCGAGGGCGGCGACCGTGGTGAGGGCGGTGGAGAGGGAGAGCCACTCCGCCATGAACCCGATGGCGGGCGGTCCCAGGAGCATGCCGCCGTAGCCGAAGGTGGAGGCGACGGCGACGCCGTCGGGGCCGGCCAGTCTGCCCGCGCGTTCGACGGCGACGGGGAAGAGGTTGGCGAGGCCGAGCCCGGTGATCGCGAACCCGAGGAGGGCCGCCCACAGAGCCGGGGCGAGCGCGCCGAGCAGCATGCCGGCCGCGGCGGTCGTGCCGCCGAACACCAGGGTGCGGGTCTGGCCCAGGGCTTCGAGCAGCCTCGTGCCGCTGAGCCGGCCGACGGTCATGGCGAGCGCGAAGCAGGAGTAGCCGATGGCGGCCGCGCCGGGTGCGGCGCCCAGGTCCTGTTCCAGGTGCAGGGCGCTCCAGTCGGCCATGGCCCCCTCGCCGTAGGCCGTGCACAGGGCGATCAGTCCGAACGTGACGACCAGCAGCCGGGTGCGGGGTGCCAGGCGGCGCGGTGCGGACGTGCCGTGCGGTGCGTCGTCCCCCGGGGTGTGCGGCGGGGGAGTGCGAAGCAGGGTGCGCCCCGCGAGAAGGGTGATCAGGAGGCCGACGGCGGTGAGGCAGAGCAGGTGCTGCGTGGGGGTCAGCACGCCGGCGATCAGTGAGCCCAGACCGGAGCCGAGCATGCCGCCCAGGCTGAAGGCGGCGTGGAAGCTGGGCATGATCGGGCGCCGCAGGGCTCGTACCAGGTCGACCGCGGCGCTGTTGAACGCGACGTTGATGCCGCCGTAGGCGCTGCCGAAGACGAGCAGTACGGCGCCGAGGGCCGGCACCGAGTGGGTGAGCGGGGGCAGCGCGACGCTGAGGGAGAGCAGCACGGCGCAGACGACGGTCACCGGGTGGGAGCCGTAGCGGCGGCACAGCCGTCCGGTGAACATCATCGTGATCACGGCCCCGGCCGAGACCCCGAGCAGCGCGAGCCCCAGGGCGCCGGCCGAGGCGCCGGTCTGTTCCTTGACGGCGGGGATGCGGACGACCCATCCGGCGAAGACGAAGCCGTCCATGGCGAAGAAGACGGTCAGGGCGGTACGGAGTCGGGTGAGGGAGTCTCCGGGCACGGCGTTGTGCGTCCGGGTTTTGTTTATTAGCGGCACAAACTCAGGCTAGGCGAGGGGGGAGGCCCGGGCAAGGGCGGGCGGTGGGCGGGAGCGCGCCCGGACCACCGGCCGGAGGGACCTCGCGGGTGTGGTCCCCGTCAGGGGGACCCGGTGCCGCTGAGACCGGCGAGGAGCTCGGCCGCGGCGGCGAGCCGGGACTGCGGGTGCCACACGGGAAGTCGTACGAAGGTGCGGTGCCCGCCGTGCGGAGAGAAGGCCGGACCCGCGGTGAGCCGGATGCCGCGGGCCAGCGCGTGCTGGGCGAGGGCCACGGCGTCCTGGCCGGTGTCGGTCCACAGGCCCGAACCGCCGACGGGCGTGCTCCACCGCCAGTGCGGCAGCACCGTTCTCAGTACCTCTTCGGTCACCGCGAACTGCTGGGCCAGGAACTCGCGGCGCAGCACGCGCTGCCGGTCCGCCCGCGGCAGCAGGAGGAGCGCCGCCAGCTGGTCGGCGACCGGCCCGCCGAGGTCGATGCCGCCGCGCAGCGCCGCGAGCCGCCCGACCACCTCCCGGGGCCCGCGTACCCACCCGACCCGGAGCCCGCCCCAGAACAGCTTGGACAGCGTGCCCACGATCAGCAGGCGTTCCGGGTCCGCCATCCGCTCCAGCCCCGGCAGCGGGTCGGAGCGGAACCAGCCGAGCTCCGCCTGCGACTGGTCGTCGACCACGAAGGTGCCGTGCCGGGCCGCGAGGCCGGCGAGGGCCCTGCGCTGCGGCTCCGGCATGTGCGCGCCGGTCGGGTTGTGCAGCGCGGTCTGCACGTAGAGCAGGTCCGCGTCGGCGACGGCGGCTTCGAGAAGGTTCAGGTCCACGCCGGCCGGGGTGCAGGGGACGCCTCGCACCCGGCCGCCCGCCCCCGCGAAGGCTTCCAGAGCGCCCCGGTAGCTGGGGTCCTCGACGAGCGTGACGGTACCCGGCCCGGCGAGGGCCGTCGCGATCAGCCAGACGGCCTGCTGGGAACCGGCGGTCACCAGGACCTGGTCCGTCCGCGTGGGCAGACCCTGCGCCGTGATGCGGGCGGCGAGCGCGGCCCGCAGGTCCGGCAGCCCCGCGGGGTGATAGCCCGTCCCCCCGAGATGGTGTCTGCGCAGCTGCCTGCCGACCTCCGGCATGACCTCCGCGACCAGCTCGGAGCCGGGCAGCGCCCCGGAGGAGAGATCGACGACCACCTGTCCGCCGCCGAATGACGTCAGCCGCCCCTCGTCCGGCCGGACGAGACCGACGGCGCCCCGGACGTACGTGCCCGACCCCCGCGCCGCGGCCACCCGGCCGCTCGCCATGAGCTCGGCGTACGCCCGTGCGACCGTGCCCCGGGCCACGCCCAGCGCGGCCGCCAGCGCCCGCTGGCCGGGCATGCGCCATCCGGCGGGCAGGTACGAGCCGTCGATCAGCTCGGCGAGCGCGTCCCGGAGCGGAACGCTCACGGACGCCTCACCGCGCCACACCCCGAGCAGCCGCACCACCCGCTCGGCGTCCTCGTCCGTCCGCATCGACCGCTCACCTCCCGGCCCGGTCCACTCGCCCGTGCCAAGCCCTGTGCCGGGCCCTGCTCGGCCCGGCTTGGTCCACTCGGCCTTAAGTGGACCAGTCACCAGGCTGCCACCCCACCACAATTCCTGGCACAGGGCTCGAAGAGGAGCAGGAGGCACGCACGATGGCCACGGTCGTTCTCATCGGCACGATGGACACCAAGGGCGAGGAGTACGCCTGGATCGCGGACCGGGTGCGCGCCCACGGGGCGCACACCGTCACCATCGACGTCGGCGTGTTCTCGGACCACCCCGCGGACGTCACCGCCGCGGCGGTCGCCCGGGCGGGCGACGCCGATCTCACCGCGCTGCGGGAGAGCGGCGACCGGGGCGCGGCGATGGCGGCGATGGCCTCCGGCGCGGCTTCGGTGGTCCTCGCGCTGTACGCGGAGGACCGGCTGGACGGTGTGCTCGCCGTCGGCGGCTCCGGCGGTTCGTCGGTCGCGTCCCGGGCGATGCGCGCCCTGCCGGTCGGCGTGCCGAAGCTGCTGGTCTCCACGATGGCCTCGGGCGACGTCTCGCCGTACGTCGGTGAGAGCGACGTGACGCTCATGCACTCGGTCGTGGACGTCGCCGGGATCAACTCCGTCTCCGGGCAGGTCTTCGGCAACGCCGCCGCCGCGATCGCCGCGATGGCCGCCGTGCAGCAGGCCCGCCGCACCGCGCCGGCCGGCGAGCGGCGGCCCCTGGTCGGCGTCACGATGTTCGGCCTGACCACCCCCGCCGCCGACGAGGCACGGGCGGAACTCACCGGACTCGGCTACGAACCGCTCGTCTTCCACGCCACCGGCGCCGGCGGCCGTGCCCTGGAGAAGCTCGCCCGCGACGGCCGGCTCGCCGGAGTGCTGGACCTCACCACCACGGAACTCGCCGACGACCTGGTGGGCGGGGTGCTCAGCGCGGGCCCGCACCGGCTGGAGGCGGCCGGGGAGCGAGGCATCCCGCAGGTCGTCTCGGTCGGCGCACTCGACATGGTCAACTTCGGGCCGCGGGAGACCGTACCCGCCGGGTTCGACGACCGGAGCTTCCTGGTCCACAACCCGACGGTCACGCTGATGCGCACCACCCCGGAGGAGAACGCCGAACTCGGGCGGCGGATCGGCACGAAGCTGTCCCGTGCCCGCGGGCCGGTCGCGGTGGTCCTGCCGCTGCGCGGGGTCAGCGGCATCGACAAGGAGGACGGCCCGTTCCGCGACGCGGCCGCGGACGCGGAGCTCTTCGCGGCGCTGCACGGCGCGCTCGCCGGGACGCCCGCCGAGATCATCGAGGTGGACCGGCACATCAACGACCCCGGGTTCGGGCGCGAGGCCGCACGGCAGTTGCACCGGCTGATCACCTCCGGCCGGTGAGGACCCGACCCGCACCCGCGGGCGGACCGAGGAGAAGGGAACGCGACGATGGACCGAAGCACGGCACTCGAACGGCTGCGGAGGACCGTGGCGGCAGGACGGCCGGTCATCGGCGGCGGTGCCGGCACCGGCCTCTCCGCGAAGTCCGCCGAAGCGGGCGGCATCGACCTGCTCATCATCTACAACTCGGGGCGGTACCGGATGGCCGGCCGGGGATCCCTCGCGGGCCTGCTGGCCTACGGCGACGCCAACGCCATCGTCATGGAGATGGCGGACGAGGTGCTCCCCGTGGTCAGGGACACTCCCGTGCTCGCGGGGGTCAACGGCACCGACCCGTTCCGGGTGATGGGCCGCTTCCTCGACCAGGTCCGGGCGGCCGGGTTCACCGGAGTGCAGAACTTCCCCACCGTGGGGCTCATCGACGGGGTCTTCCGCCAGAACCTGGAGGAGACCGGGATGGGCTTCGCGCTGGAGGTCGAGATGATCGCGGCCGCACACGAACGCGGCCTGCTGACCGCGCCGTACGTGTTCGACACCGGTCAGGCCACCGCCATGGCCGAGGCAGGCGCCGACGTCCTCGTCCCGCACATGGGCCTCACCACCAAGGGCACCATCGGTGCACACACCGCGCTCACCCTCGACGAGTGCGTGGAGCGGGTCCAGGCGATGCGGGACGCCGCGGTCGCCGTCAACCCCGGCATCCTCGTGCTGTGCCACGGCGGCCCCATCGCCGAACCCGCGGACGCCCAGTACGTCCTCGCCCGGACGGACGGGGTCGTGGGCTTCTTCGGCGCGAGCTCGATCGAACGCCTGCCCACGGAGACCGGCATCCGCCGGCAGACCGAGGACTTCAAGTCCATCAGCTTCCGATGACCATGGCGGCCGGCACGGCCGTTACGGTGTCCGTGCCGTCGCGCCGCCGGCGACTTCGACGAGGAGAGGAACCGTGAGCGAATTCGAGCCGAGGACCCGTACCGTGCCCGCCGAACTGCCGACCGAGGTCTTCGACTGGGGAAGCATCAAGTGGGGAGTGAGCGCCGGCCTGTTCCCCGGGGCTCCCCTCACCGCGGGCGAGGTGATCATCAACCCCACCAAGGGGCACGACCTGCACACCCACCCGAACTCCGACGAGGTGCTGTACTTCATCGACGGCGAGGGCGTCCAGACCGTCGGTGACTCGGGGGAGTTCCCGGTGACGGCGGGGGACTTCGTCTACGTGCCCAGGGGAACGCCGCACTCCACGTTCAACTCCGGCTGGCGGCAGCTGCGCGTCATCGCGGTCTACACGCCGGGCGGCGCCGAGCAGGCACTGCGCGAACTGCCGGACTTCACGGCGCTGACTCCGGGCGTCCAGCCGGTCTGGGAACGGGCCCGCTGAGCGGACCGGCGCCCGCCGCACCACCGTCCCGCCGCCCGCGCCTCGCGGCCAGGGCCGTGAGGTAGCCGCGCAGCATGACCTTCGCCTCGTCGAGGAGGGCGGCGTCGCCCTCGGCGTCGCGGCGGAAGGCCTCCTGGGCGAGCGCGTCGGCGGCGAGGACGGCGGCATGGCAGGCGGGGCCGAGCCCCTCGGTGTCGGCGGCGATGCCGAGCGCGAGCAGCATCCGGCGTACGCCGTCGGCCATCCGGCGCTTGTGCTCCCGGTCCGCCGCCCGGGTCCGGTCGGTCAGACCGCTGCCGAACCACAGCGCCCGGAAGCCCTGTTCGGTGCGGTAGAGCCCGGCGTAGGTGTCGATCAGCACGCCGACCGGGTCGGACCAGCGCTCGGCCGCCGCGCCGCGCACGAACTCCTCCATCACCGCTTCGAGCCGGGCGAAGTACGTCGCGGCCAGCGCGTCGATGATCGCGTCCCGGTCCGGCAGGTACTGGTACAGCGAGCCGACCGAGACCCCGGCCTCCACCGCGACCCGGGTGGTGGTCAGGGCAGGCACGCCCTCGGCGATCAGCACGCGCTCGGCCGCCTTGAGCACCCGCGCCAACCGGGCTTTGCTGCGGGCCTGTTGGGGAGTACGGCGCAGCACGGCACCGGTCTCCTCGGCGGCCGGGTCGGTCACACGACCACCCCTGAATCTGAACGTGACTTTGTTTCAGGTTTACGTTACCGTCGCGGCCATGACGGACTCAAGCTCCGCGCTGGTTCAGGAACGGGCCGCGGTGGCGGACGTCTGCCGCCGCCTGGGAGCGGCGGGCCTGCTGATCGGAACGTCGGGCAACGTCAGTGTGCGGGCGGGGGACCGGATCGCGGTCACCGCGACCGGAGCGGTGCTCGCCCAACTCACCGCGGGCCAGGTGACGGTGGTCGACCTGGACGGCCAGGTGGTCGCCGGGACCCTGGAGCCGACCTCCGAACTCGACCTGCACCTGGGGGTCTACCGTCGATTCGGCGCCGGCGCGGTCGTCCACACCCACGCCCCGATGGCCACCGCCCTCTCCTGCGTCGTCGACGAACTGCCGTGCATCCACTACCAGTTGCTCGCCCTCGGCGGCACCGTGCGGGTGGCGCCGTACGCCACCTTCGGCACCCCGGAACTCGCCGAGTCGGTACTCGCCGCGCTCGACGGCCGCAGCGCCGCGCTGATGGCCAACCACGGCTCGGTCACCGTCGGCCCGACCCTCGACAAGGCCGCCGAGAACGCCCTGCTGCTCGAATGGGCCTGCGGCGTCTACCAGCACGCGGCGGCCCTCGGAACACCCCGCGTCCTGGACGAGCGGCAGCAGCTCGCGGTGATCGAGGCCGCCATCGCCCGGAACTACGGCACCACCCGAACCCTGCAGGAGGACAAGCCATGAGAGTCGTCACGATGGGTGTGCACGTGCTGGACGTGCTGGTCCGGCCGGTGGACGCGATACCCGAGGGCCAGGGCGCCACCCTGGTCGAGGACATCAGGATGACCGCGGCCGGAACCGCCGGCGGGACCGCGCTGAGCCTCGCCAAGCTCGGTGCCACCGTGCGCAGCGCCGGGGCCGTCGGCGCCGACGCGACCGGCGACATGCTCGTGCAGTTGCTCCGCAGGGCCGGGATCGACACCGGGTTCCTCGTCCGCCGTACCGACACCGCCACCTCGGCGAGCGTGCTGCCCATCCGCCCGAGCGGCGACCGCCCCTCCCTGCACCTGCTCGGCGCCAACATCACCTACGGCGTCGACGACGTGCCCTGGGACGCCCTCGCCGAGGCCGACCATCTCCACCTCGGCGGACCGGAGTTGATCGGCGTCGACGCCGCCGCCCGCATCCTGCACTTCGCCAAGGAGCACGGCTTGACGACCTCCGTGGACCTGCTCGCACCCGGTGTCCTCGGCAGCTTCGAGCAGATCGCGGCCGCGCTGCCGTACGTCGACCACCTCCTCCCCAACGACGACCAGGTGCTGGGCTTCTCCGGCGAGGACGACCTGGTGGCGGGCGCGAAGAAGCTGGTCGGCGCCGGCGCCGGACTGGTCGCGGTCACCCGGGGCGGCGACGGCGCACTGCTGGTCACCGCCGAGGGCGCCGAGCCGGTACCCGCCTTCGAGATCGACGTCGTGGACACCACCGGCTGCGGCGACGCCTTCTCGGCCGGGTTCGTCTTCGGCATCGGCCTGGGCCGCACCCCGCACGACGCCGCCGTCCTCGGCAACGCCGTGGCGGCCCTGGTCGCCCAGGGCCTCGGCAGCGACCACGGGGACTTCGACCTCGCCGCCGCCGACGCGTTCGCGGCGACGGGTGCCAGGCGCGCGTAGGGCACGTAACAGACCCGCACAAAACGTGACGTCGGACACGGCCGTCCCGGACGCCCGACAGGCACCTTCCGTCCCCCGAACCACTGAATTCCTGCGGATATTCACTCGTCCCAGGGGTTTGTGTTCGGACAGAGTCCGGCAACAGCTCGGTTAATAACTGCTCGCTGGTTGGTTACCGGAGAGTGAGCGGGCCATGATGGCCCCATGACGTTGGCCTCGCGCGCTCTGGCGCAACTGGCGACCTGGCCCGACCTGACCCAGGCCGTACCGAGCTGCGGTCTGGGGCAGGGCGTGAGTTCGGCGCAGGGCGAGATCGCGCACTTCCACTCCGACCGCGATGTGGACCTGCGTCTCACCACCCATGCCATCCGGCACTTCGCGAAGGACCTGAAGAGCACGGGAGCGATCCGGATCGTGCCGGGCTCGCAGTGGGTGACCATACGACTCGACGCCGCGAGCGACGTCGACCTGCTGCTGACCCTGGTGAGCGTCGCCCTCCAGGCCCAGCAGAGCTGGCCCGACCCGGCCGACCGGCCCGTGTTCGGCTGCAACGACCAGCGGGGCGCGGGATTCGTCAGTGCGGACACCAGCGGGATGTGACACGCCGGCGGGATGTGACCGAGAGCCGGATCGCCGGAAGGTGCCGGGTCGCGCTCACACGGTCAGGACCCGGATACCCGCCTCCTCGAACCTGCGGACCGTCTCCGGCGCCGCCGCCGTGTCCGTGACCAGGGCGTCCACCAGCTCCGCCGCGCAGATCCGGGCGAACGCCCGCCCGCCGAGCTTGCTGGAGTCCGCGGCGACCACCACGCGGGCCGCCCGCTCGCACAGCAGCCTGTTGACCGCGGCCTCCCCCTCGTCGTGGGCCGCGGCCCCGTGGGCGACGTCGAAGGCGACCACTCCGAGCACCGCCACATCGAGGGTGATCTGACCCAGCACCCCGTCCGCGAGCGGCCCGATGAGCTCGTACGACTGCGGGCGCGCCACCCCGCCCGTCACCACGATCTTGAACTGGGGCCGCACCGCGAGCTCGTTCGCGATGTTGAGCGCGTTCGTGACCACCGTCAGCGCCGGCGTACCGGTGGTGAGGTCTCCGCGTACGGCCAGGGCGCGGGCCACTTCCGTGGTGGTCGTACCGCCCGTCAGTCCCACCGTCTCGCCCGGCTCGACCAGGTCCGCCACCGCCTTGGCGATCCGCTGCTTCTCCGAGGCCTGCCGCGCGGTCTTGTAGCGCAACGGCAGCTCGTACGACACCCCGTGCACCACCGCCCCGCCCCGGGTGCGCACCAGCATCTGCTGCTCGGCGAGCTGGTCGAGGTCCCGGCGGATGGTGGCGGCCGAGACCGCCAGCTCGGCCGCAGCCTCCTCGACCTCGAGGCGGCCGCGCTCGACCAGCAATTCGAGCAGCGCCTTCCAGCGGGCGTCGCGCGACATCCGCCGCCTCCGTTCCTCGGTCCTTCCGGTGACTCCCGGTGACCTTAGCGCACCTGGATTTCGGCAGGGTGCTTGATTGTGCTTGGAAAGTGGCCCTACCTTGCAAGAACGAGCATGATGTCTCATGCAGGGGAGGGCTAGTGGTATGTCACATATCACTGAGGAGCTGAACAGCCAGCCCGAGTGCTGGACCCGAGCCGCCGCCGAAGCCACCCGCCGAGCCCACGCCCTCCCGGCGCCGGGCGAGCGGGTGGCGATCGTCGGCTGCGGCACCTCGTACTTCATGGCCCAGGCCGCGGCCGTACTGCGCGAGTCCGCGGGGCACGGCGAGACGGACGCCTTCGCCGCCTCGGAGTTCCCGCACGGGCGGTCGTACGACCGGGTGCTCGCCCTCACCCGGTCCGGCACCACCACCGAAGTACTGGACCTGCTGGGCGAGTTGAAGGGGCGCACGCGCACCGCCGCGATCACCGCCGACCCCGGCGCCCCCGTCACCGGCGCCGCCGACGACCTCGTCGTCCTGGACTTCGCCGACGAACGCTCCGTCGTGCAGACCCGGTTCGCCACCAGCGCGTTCACCCTGCTCCGCGCCCACCTCGGCCTGCACACCGACGCCGTGGCCGCCGACGCCAGGACCGCGCTGTCCACTCCGCTGCCGCCGGAGCTGGTCGAGTGCGGCCAGTTCACCTTCCTCGGGCGCGGCTGGACCGTCGGACTCGCGAGCGAGGCCGGGCTCAAGATGCGCGAGGCCTCGCTGTCCTGGACCGAGGCCTACCCGGCCATGGAGTACCGGCACGGCCCGATCAGCATCACCACCCGGGCCACCGCCACCTGGATGTTCGGCCCCGCGCCGGCCGGACTCGCCCAACAGGTCGCCGCCACCGGCGGGTTGTGGATCCAGGGCGCCCTCGACCCGCTCGCCGAACTGGTCCGCGCGCAGCGCCTCGCGGTCGCCGTGGCCGCCGCCCGGGGCCTCGACCCCGACCGGCCGCGCCATCTCACCCGCTCGGTGATCCTCACCCCGGCCGGCGGGGAGTGAGCGTGCCCCTCGCAACCACCGGCACACTCCTGGCCCGGGCCGCCGAAGCCCGGACCGCCGTCGCCGCGTTCAACGTCATCACCCTGGAGCACGTGGAGGCCGTCGTCTCCGGTGCCGAGGCGGCCGGTGCGCCCGTCGTCCTCCAAGTCAGCGAGAACGCCGTCAAGTTCCGCCTCGGACGCCTCCTCCCACTGGCCCGCGCCGCCGCCGCGGCCGCCGAACGCGCCCGCGTGCCGGTCGCGTTGCACCTCGACCACGTCCGCACCGACGCCCTGCTCCGGCAGGCTCCGGACGCGGGATTCAGCTCGGTCATGTACGACGCGTCCCGGCTGCCGTACGCCGCGAACCTCGCCGCGACCGCGGCGGCCGTGGCCTGGGCGCACGGCCAGGGCCTGTGGATCGAGGCGGAGCTGGGCGAGGTGGGCGGCAAGGACAGCAGGCCGGCGCTGGACGCCCACGCGCCCGGGGCGCGTACCGACCCCGCCGAGGCACGGGACTTCGTCGCCGGCACCGGCGTCGACGCACTGGCCGTGGCGATCGGCAGCGCCCACGCGATGACCACGCGCACCGCCGCCCTCGACCACGACCTCCTCGGCCGCCTCTCGGCCGCCGTGCCGGTCCCGCTGGTCCTGCACGGCTCCTCCGGAGTCCCGGACGGGGGACTGGTCGCCGCGGTCGCCGGGGGCATCGCCAAGGTCAACGTCGGCACGGCACTCAACATGGCGATGACCGCGTCCGTCCGCCGTTTCCTCGCGGACCATCCCGAGGCCGTCGACTCCCGCCCGTACCTCGGTGCCGGCCGGGAGGCGATGGCCCGGGAGGTGACCCGGATCATCGGCGTGCTCACCGGCGGGACTACCCGCGCCTGACCGCCTTCAGCACCACGAACTTCGGGTCGCTCGCGACCAGTCGGCTGTTGCCGAACAGGCGGCGCAGCGTCACGTGGTAGCCGAGGTGCCGGTTGCCGACCACCCACAGCTCGCCGCCCGGCCGCAGCGCCCGCTTCGCGCCGCTGAACATCCGCCACGCCGTCGCGTCGGTGGTCGCCTGGTGGGAGTGGAACGGCGGGTTGTTCAGCACCACGTCCACGCTGCCGGCCGCTACCCCCGCCAGCCCGTCGCCGACCCGGAACTCGGCGTGCCCGGGGACCCCGTTCGCCTTGTAGGTGGCCTCCGCCGAGGCGACCGCCTGGAACGACTCGTCCACGAACAGCACTTCGGCCGTGGGATCGGCCAGCGCCACCGCCGTGCCCACGACCCCGTTCCCGCACCCCAGGTCCACGATCCGGCGGCCGCCCTCGGGCAGATGCGCCAGGAAGAACCGCGTCCCGATGTCGAGCCGGTCGGCGCAGAAGACCCCCGCGTGGTTGACGACCGTACGACCGGAGACCGCGCCGATGCCGGCGGGGAGCGCGTAGCTGTACGGCCACGGGTTCTCCGGGCGCTCCAGCGACGGATCCGGCGTGCAGTGGATCAGCCGGGCCTTCTGCTCGGCCAGCGAGGTCCGGGTCGGACCGAGGATCCGCTCGAACAGCCGGAGCGTCGACGTGTGGATCTCCTTGACCATGCCGGTGCCGATCACGACCGTCCCCGCGTGCACGGCGGGCGCCAGCCGCAGCAGCTGGTCCTCGAGCAGCGCAAGGCTCTTCGGCACCCGCACCAGCAGCACGTCGACCCGGTCCGGCGGCGGATCCTGGGTGGTCAGCAGCCGTACCGCGCCCGGCTCGACACCCGCGCGCGCCAGGTTCGCGCGGGTCGCCTCCTGGCTCAGGTACGAGTCGGTGATCTGCACCGGCCGGTGCGCCGCCAGCGCCGTGACCAGCGCGCCCCACCGGTCGCCGAGCACCACGACCGTGCCGGACAGCCCGGTCCGCTCCTGGTCGAGATGGCGCAGCAGATACGCGTCGGAGGCGTCCCAGGCACGCAGCCGGTCGCGCGGATCCTCCGGGAAGCGGGACAGCTCGAACTCGCCCCAGGCAGTCGTCATACGGTCGCTCATCGTGCGTCCAGGCTAGCGGAACCGCAGCTCAGGCCCGGTCGGGCAGGATGGGGGCATGGAGGATGAACTGTTCCCGAGGGCGCGCGCCCGCATCGCACCGGGCGCCGTGCACGTCCCCGACTGGCTGGACCCGGAGCGGCAGCGCGCGCTGCTCGCCGCCTGCCGCGACTGGGCCCGGCCCCCGGCGGGCCTGCGCACGGTCCGTACACCCGGCGGCGGGACGATGACCGCCCGCCAGGTCTGCCTGGGCTGGCACTGGCACCCGTACGCCTACGCCCGCACGGCCGTCGACGGCGACGGCAGCCCCGTCAAGCCGTTCCCGGCCTGGCTCGACGAACTGGGCCGCCGCGCGGTGACCGACGCCCTGGGCCCGGCGGCGGTCGGCGGATTGTCGTACGACATCGCGCTGATCAACTTCTACGACGCCGACGCCCGCATGGGCATGCACCGCGACGCCGACGAGAAGTCGGACGCCCCGGTGGTGTCGCTGAGCCTCGGGGACACCTGCGTCTTCCGCTTCGGCAACCCGCAGACACGGGCGCGGCCGTACCAGGACGTGGAGCTGCGGTCGGGGGACCTGTTCGTGTTCGGGGGCGGGTCACGGCTCGCCTACCACGGGGTGCCGAGGGTGTACCCGGGCACGGCGCCCCCGGGGCTGGGCCTGACCGGCCGTTTGAACGTCACGTTGAGGGTGAGCGGCCTTTGAAACGCCCGAACCGGAGCGCTCCATAGGGCGTGGGGAACTGCGCGACCAGCCACAACGCACCCGCGCAGTTCGAGACTGCGGATCATGGCAGACTCCCTCTCATGAGCGGAAAGGCGGCCCCCGGCCCGACGGGGAACGGAACCTCGAAACCCCGGTTGGACCGAGGACGTGGCGCACTCGGCCCCGCCCTGGAACTCGTGCACACCGGCCGCGCCCCCACCCGCGCGGTGCTCACCGCGGAACTCGGCGTCACCCGGGCCACGGCCGGCGCCGTCGCCGCCGAACTGGAGGCGCTCGGCCTGATCAGGGTCGACGCCCACCCGGGCGCCGCCGCGGGTTCACAGGGCCGTCCGTCGCACCGCCTGGAGGTCGCCGAGAACGGCCCCGTCGCACTCGCCGCGCAGGTCCACGCCGACGGCTTCCGGGCGGCGCTGGTCGGCCTGGGCGGCCGGATCGTCGCGACCGCGCCCGGCTGCGAGACCGTCGACGCCGACCCGGCGAAGGTGCTCGGCTCGGTGGTCGAGGCGGGCGCCGACCTGCTGCGCAGCACCGGCCTGCGCTGCGTCGGCGCAGGTCTCGCCGTGCCGTCCGCCGTCGCCGAACCGGAGGGCCTCGCCCTCAACCCCCTCCACCTGGCCTGGCCGGTGGGGGCGCCGGTACGCCGGATCTTCGCGGAGTGCGTGCGCGCGGCCGGCATCACCGGCCCGGCGTTCGCGGGCAACGACGTGAACCTCGCCGCGCTCGCCGAGCACCGGCACGGCGCGGGCCGGGGCGCCCGGGACCTGCTCTGCGTGGCCACCGGGCACCGGGGCGTCGGCGGCGCGCTGGTCCTGGACGGCCGTCTGCACACGGGGAGTTCAGGCCTTGCCCTGGAGGTCGGGCACCTCGCCGTGAATCCCGAGGGCCGCCCCTGCCACTGCGGCAGCCGGGGCTGTCTGGACGTGGAGGCCGATCCGCTGGCGCTGCTGATCGAGGCGGGCCGCGATCCCGGCCCCGAGGTGTCGCTGCTGCGGCAGGCCGAGGACCTGGTCCGCGACCACTGCACCGACCCTACCGTCCGCAGGGCCACCGAGGCCCTGATCGACCGCCTCGGCCTCGGGCTGGCGGGCCTGGTCAACATCCTCAACCCCGACCGCATCATCCTCGGCGGCCTGCACCGCACCCTCCTGGACGCCGATCCGGAGCGGCTGCGCGCCGTCGTCGCCGACCGCAGCCTGTGGGGCCAGAGCGGCAGCGTGCCCATCCTGCCCTGCACGCTGAGCCACAACAGCCTGGTGGGAGCGGCCGAGCTGGCCTGGCAGCCGGTACTGGACGACCCGCTCGGGGCGCTTCGGTAACGGCCCACCGCGGTTCGGCAGCGCCCCCACGGGGCGCTGGGGGCGCCCCCGGCCGAAGGCTGGGGGAGGAACTGCGCGACCGGTCGCGACGGCGCCGCAGCCGGCCCACGACGTGTCGCGGCACTTGCGGCGAAGCGCTCAGCGCCAGTCGACGGCGAAGGCCCGGGCGGGGTTGTCCACGAGGATCCGGCCGACGCCCTCCGCACCCAACTCGGCCTCCAGCCGCACCCGCACCCGCCGCAGCAGGTACGGCATCCCGGGTCCGCCGTCCACCGACCGCGCCTCCCTCACCACGGTGTCCCCGCCGAGCAGCAGCCGGTCCCCGAACCCGGCCTCGGCCAGGGCCCGTACGGCCTCGGGCATCCGCCAGTCGGTGGCGTGGTTGGCCCGGGACGGCCCGTCGAAGGCCAGCCAGCAGCCGGAGGCGGCGGCCTGCCGCTGGACGACGAGGTCGGGGGAGCGGTTCAGGTGGCCGAGGATCACCCGGTCGGCGGGGACGCCCAACTCCCCGCAGAGCAGGTCGAGTACGTCCAGCGCACCGGTGCCCAGCTCCAGGTGGACGGCGACCGGCGCGCCCGTCGCGTGGTGGGCCTCGGCCGCCGCGGTCATCGTCCAGCGGGCGTGCGCGTCGAGGTGGTGGAAGCCGCCCGCCACCTTGACCAGACCGGCGCGCACCCCGGACGTACCGATGCCCTCGGTCAGTTCGCGGACGAACACCTCGGCGAGCCGTCCGCGCAGGCCGCCGAGCAGTTCCGGTGCGTAGTGCGCCTCCTGGTGGAGTCCCGTCGCGCAGAGCACGTGTACTCCGGTGGACCGGGACAACAGGGGAAGGTCGGCGGCCCGCCGCCCCATCCCGTACGGCGTCCACTGCACGACGGCCGCCCCGCCCGCCGCGCGGAACGCCGCCAGTTCGGCCCGGGCGGCGCCGGCGTCGTTCAGCTCCTGCCCCGGCAGCCGGGGGCTGCGGAGGAACAGGTGGTCGTGCGCGTCGCAGACGCCCAGGTCGGCGGCCCCGATGTCGCCGAGGACCGTGCGGACACCGCTCACCACTGCCGCCCGCGCGCCAGCGCGCCGCGCCCCGGCTCCGACAGATGCAGTACCTGGAAGACGTCGCCCTCGGCCTTCGGGCTGTCGTGCTCCCAGAGCGAGAAGTGGACCAGCTCCCAGGCGTCCGTGTCCACGGCGGACGCCGCCAGCACGGCACCGTCCTCGGCCGCCAGCCGCCCTGTCTCGTCCGCCGCGTCGGCCATGAAGGCGGCCAACTCCACACCTTCCGGCACCGGTCGGCGCCGCCGCACGGCGAACGCGGCGGGGGAGCCGGCGGCGGTGCCCTCCTCGAAGGCCAGGCCCGTCCACTGCCGAATGCGTGGCTGGCCGAAGTCGTCGACCGGCCCCTGGAAGGCGCCTCCCCACAGGAAGCTGTTCACGCCCCGCACGGTGTTCCAGAGGTAGAACGGGCCGTACTGGTTGACCGGCGAGCCGTGCCGGCCCCGCTCGCGCATGAGGTAGGCCTTGACGCCGAGGCCGTCCCAGTCGTCCAGCAGACGCCCGACGCGCGCGACGCGGGCGCGGATGACGCCCATGTCGTAGCCCGCGGGCAGGGTGAACTCGTACTGCATGGCATGCATGGCGCTGGTCCCTCCTCAGGCCGGGTAGTCCGTCACGTGCTCGTGCCACTCGGTGGTCGTGCCGTCCTCGGCGGCCTCCACGACCGCGAGATGCGTCATGAAGGTGCGCGGTCCGGCGCCGTGCCAGTGCCATTCGCCCGGCTCGATCCACACCGTGTCGCCCGCGCGGATCGCCTCCGGCGCGCCGCCCCTGCGCTGCACCAGCCCCTCGCCCTCCAGGACGTGCAGCACCTGGCCGTGCGGATGCCGGTGCCAGGCGGTGTGGGCGCCGGGCGCGAAGTGGACGCTGAACATGCGCAGCCGGGACGGGGCGGCGGGTGCCGCGATCTCGTCCAGCCACACCGTGCCGGTGAAGTTCTCCGCCGGGCCCCGCCGGGTGTCCGGGCGCTCTCTGGTGATCTGCACGTACGTCAACTCCTCAGCAGGTCCTCAGCAGGGACAGCAGTCCGCGCACCCCGGCGTCGAACGCGGCGGGGGAACCGGACGCCCGGGCGAGCACATAGCCGCCCTGCACGGTCGCGAGCACGGTCGCGGCGATCTCCCCGCCGTCCACCTGGGGCCCGAACTGCCCTTGTTCCTTGCCCTCTTCGACGATCCCGGCGATCAGCTCCCGGATCCGGTCGAGCGTCTCGTCGACCGGCGCGCGCAGTTCGTCGCTCGCGACGATGTCCGGGTCCATGGTCAGCCGGCCGACCGGGCAGCCGCGCAGCACGTCGCGCTCGCGCCGCAGATACGCCTCGATCCGCTCGTACGGGGTGCCCGGTCCGGTGAGCAGGGCCTCGGCGGTGGCCAGCAGTTCCTGGGCGGTCCGCCGGATCGCGGCCAGCGCCAGGTCCGGCTTGCCCTTGAAGTGGTGGTACATGCTGCCCTGGCCGGCGCCCGCGCGCTCCAGGATCGCCTTGGGGCTCGTGCCGACGTAGCCGCGCTCCCACAGCAGTTCGCGGGTGGACTCGATCAACCGCTCCGACGTGCTCATACCGAGACTGTACATACTAGTAGTTACAGAATGCCAGTCCTTCGGGGAGCAGGGACCGTGTCGCCGTGTACTCCCCGGGAGGTACGTGCGGTGCCGTCGGTGGCACGACGACGCGGACCCGTCCCGGCGGTCAGTCTCGGTACATCACACCGCGACCCTGGGGAGTTGACCGGCATGGAGACCCTGGCGAACTGGAACGGCGGGCCCGGCCCGTGGATCCTGTTCTTCCCGCTGCTCTGGGCGGCCGTCGTGATCGGCGGCGTCACGTTCCTGCGCCGCACCGTGTGGCGTGGCCGCGGCGGACCCTGGCGCCCGATGGACGCCGGCCGTCCGGCCGGCGACTCGCCGCTCGCGGTCCTCGGCCGTCGCTTCGCCTCCGGCGAGATCGACGAGGACGAGTACTGGCGCAGGCTGTCCGTCCTGGAGGAGCAGTTCGGCCGCGTCGGCAAGGGCGGCGCGGTATGACGGAGCGGTAGCGCCGGGGTGAGACTCGGCGAGGAGACTCACCGCCCGCTCAACTGGCGACAGCCGAGCGGGCGGGAGCGTGTGCGGCACCGGGGACCGCGGCGGCCGCGTGGGCGTGCGCGGGGGCCGGGGCGCCGGCCGATGCGGGCGCGGCGGCGGGTGCGGCGGGGGTCGCGGGTTCGGGCTCGACGATCCGGCGGGGGGCCGGCTCGGCGGCGCGGCGCTGCGGGCGGGCGGCCGCCATCGGCGTGGCCGTCGGTGCCGGCAGGGTGAACCACACGACCTTGCCGTCGTCGTGCGGCCGAACCCCCCAGCTCTCGCTGACCGCGGCGACCATCGCGAGCCCTCGCCCGCAGGTGGCCATCGGCGCGATCTCCGTGCCGTCCTCGACCACCGGAAGGCGCGGGTCGTGGTCGCGGACCGACACGGTGAGGCGGTCGAGCTGGAGCTCGATCTCCACGGTGCAGTTCTTGTCGGTCCCGGCGTGCCGGTGGACGTTGGTGAGCAACTCCGTCACACCGAGCGCGGCCCGGTCGATCAACGGGTCGAGATGCCAGTAGCGCAACTGCGCAGATACGATTCTGCGGACCTGACCGATCCGCGAAGGCAAGGCTTGGAGCTCCACCGAGCAGTGTCTGCTTGGGTGTTTGATCACGACTGCGACTCCCCGACGTGAGGTCCGGAAGAACACGGAGAACGGATCCAGCAGGGCGCCGCCGTCCATGGGGCCGCCTGCTGTCGTGGCCGGCGGGCTGGTTCGCAGCGTTATCGCCGGTAAACCCAGAGTGACGTGAGACAAGCGTGACCCAGTGCGTTCGGTCCCGCAACTCGCCGTGGTCCGGCGGTCATGCCCCGCAGGTCCGTGCGGTTCAGCGGTCACGCCCCGCGGCGCGCCGTACCGCCTCGATGAAGCGGCGTGCCGCCGGCGGTCCCGGCTCGCCCGGCGCCGGGTCGTGGTCACCCAGGGTGAGTGAGTAGCGCTGGCCGTTGAGGTCGGCCAGGGCCCGGTCCTCCGACGCGAACCACGGCTTCGAGGCCCTTACCGCCTGGACGGGCGCGCTGTCGATCTCGCTGCCGTAGCTCGTGAGCAACTGCAGCCTGCCGTCCCTTATCCGGACCTGCCCGGCCCGGGTGAGCGAACGCAGCCGCTTGTCGATCCGCACGCCCGTCGCCGTGAACTCCGGCTCCGCCATCCTGCCCCGCCCCTTTTCGAGTACGTCGGCCGCCGTCCGGAAGCTTGTGGCCCCGGCCCGGCGCGCTCCGGCTCGTGTCGTGGTCCAGTGTGCGCCCCCGTTCGGGACGTTCGTCCCGTCCGGTGGCAGTCTGCCCGCCCCCGGCGTGGAGCACCAGTGCGCGAGGGCCGCCGGGCGGGGGGCGCTCGGAGCATTCGGCGCCGTGCGCCCCCGAAGGGTTCCCGCCACTGCCC
Organism: Streptomyces sp. NPDC001507; assembly: GCF_042894765.1. NCBI lineage: Bacteria > Bacillati > Actinomycetota > Actinomycetes > Kitasatosporales > Streptomycetaceae > Streptomyces > Streptomyces sp. NPDC001507. Next base: position 218,358 of record NZ_JBIAVV010000012.1, on the reverse strand, counting down.
GGCGCTGTTCCCCAGGGGTGCCTTTGAGGCGCTCAAAGATGCGTTTATGCAGGTGAGGAGCGTGCGGAAGATGTCTATGATCGGTGCGTCGGCCGCGTTCGGGCGCCGTCGGCGCGAAGCGTAAGGAGTCCCGCCGTGAGCACCACCCCGCAGATCCGGACCGGCGCCACCCTCGACGTCGACCGCAGTGACGCCGGCTACCGCCACTGGCTCAAAGAGGCCGTCCGCAAGGTCCAGGCGGACGCGAACCGCTCGGCGGACACGCACCTGCTGCGCTTCCCGCTGCCCGAGGCCTGGGGCATCGACCTCTACCTCAAGGACGAGTCGACGCACCCGACGGGAAGTCTCAAACACCGGCTGGCCCGCTCGCTCTTCCTGTACGGCCTGTGCAACGGCTGGATCCGGCCCGACCGCCCGGTGATCGAGGCGTCCAGCGGCTCGACGGCCGTCTCCGAGGCGTACTTCGCCAAGCTCATCGGCGTGCCCTTCATCGCCGTCATGCCGCGCACCACCAGCGCCGAGAAGTGCCGGCTCATCGAATTCCACGGCGGGCAGTGCCACTTCGTGGACGACTCCCGGAAGATGTACGAGGAGTCCGCGCGCTTGGCGGTGGAGACCGGCGGCCACTACATGGACCAGTTCACCTACGCCGAACGGGCCACGGACTGGCGCGGCAACAACAACATCGCCGAATCCATCTTCCGTCAGCTGGAGTTGGAGCGGTTCCCGGAACCGGCCTGGATCGTCGCCACGGCGGGGACCGGTGGCACCTCCGCGACGCTCGCGCGGTATGTCCACTACACCCAGCGCGACACCCGGATCTGTGTCGCCGACCCCGACAACTCCTGCTTCTTCGAGGGCTGGACCACCGGCGATCCGGACGTCACCTGCGACTGCGGGTCCCGCATCGAGGGCATCGGACGGCCGCGGATGGAGCCGAGCTTCGTACCGGGGGCCGTCGACCGCATGATGAAGGTGCCGGACGCGGCGAGCGTGGCCGCGGTGCGGGCGCTGGAGCGCGCGATCGGGCGGAAGGCCGGCGGGTCGACCGGGACCGGGCTGTGGAGTGCGCTGAAGATCGTCGCCGAGATGGTGGCCGAGGGACGGCAGGGCAGCGTGGTGACCCTGCTGTGCGACCCGGGGGACCGGTACCTCGACAAGTACTACTCGGACGCCTGGCTCGCCGAGCAGGGCCTGGACATCGCGCCGTACGCGGCAGCGATCGACTCGCTGCTGGAGACGGGGGTCTGGCCCGGCTGAGGCGCTACCGGGACAGGCGCCGGTCCAGTTCGACGACCGCGCCCCGGAAGGCCCGGCCGAGCCCGGCACGTGCCGCCCTGACCGCGAGACGGAACGGTGCCGTGCCGTCCACGGCGAAGGTCCACTGCACGCGGGTGCCGCCGCCGGAGGGGACGAGCCGCCACTCCTCCGCGATGGCGTGCGCGCCGGGCGCGTTGGTCAGGTCCACCCGGTAGGCGTACACCTCGGCCTCCTTCGCCGCGATGACCGTCTCCCGGAACCGCCCGCCGCCCTTGAGCCGGATGTCGCGCCCGGCACCGTCGTCGACGGACTCGGCGTGGGTCACCGCGTCGAACCACTCCGCCCAGCCCGGTACGTCGTCGTTGAGCGCGTGGAAGACCCGCTCGGGCGGTGCGGACATCTCCTGCGCGAAGACCAGGCGTACGGGCGCGGTCTCGACGAAGTCGAGCCCCACGGGGCGCAGACGACGGGCCATGGCAGAGAACCCCCTTGACCGGAAAGGCGGTTGACCGGCTCCGCCACGATAACTGGCGGCCCGTCAGATGTCTGCACCGCCGGCGCGATCAGGCCTCCGCCTCGCCCGCCACCACCAGCCGGCGCAGATGCTCCGAGATCTCCGCACGCGCGTCGGAGGGCAGTCCCGCGTCCGTGACCAGCGTGTCGACCTGCTCCAGCTTGGCGAACGAACTCAGGCCCACCGTGCCCCACTTGGTGTGGTCGGCGACCACCACGACCCGCCGGGCCGACTGCACCAGGCGGCGGTTGGTCTCCGCCTCCGCGAGGTTCGGTGTGGAGAGGCCGGCCTCGGTCGATATGCCGTGCACGCCGAGGAAGAGCAGGTCGAAGTGGAGTGCCGCGATCGCCTGGTCGGCCACCGGGCCCACGAGGGAGTCGGACGGGGTGCGCACCCCGCCGGTCAGGACCACCGTCGCCGCGCCCTGGCGCTGCCCGGCGACGCGCTGGGCAGCGTGGAAGACGTCCGCGACCCGCACCGAGTTCGTCACCACGGTCAGGTCGGGGACCTCCAGGAGGTGATGCGCCAGCGCATACGTCGTCGTACCGCCGGACAGGGCGATCGCCGTACCCGGCACGACCAGTTCGGCGGCGGTCCGGGCGATGTCCTCCTTGGCGGTCAGCTCCAGCCCCGACTTGGCCTCGAAGCCCGGCTCGTGCGTGCTCGCCTCGACCACCGGCACCGCACCGCCGTGCACCTTCTCCAGTACACCCTGCCGGGCCAGCGCGTCCAGGTCCCGGCGTACCGTCATGTCCGACACACCGAGCTTGCGGGTCAGTTCGTTGACGCGTACGCCGCCCCGGCGCCGGACCTCGTCCAGGATCAGGGCGCGGCGCTGCTCCGCGAGGAGGTTCTGGTTCTCACTCACGTACGCTCCGGTCCTCTCGCCTCAAGCCGTCCGATACGCCCCACGTACCGGCTCCGACCAGGACATTCCGTCCGGCTCCGGTGCACGGGCGCCCCATCCTTTCACGGGACCGCACAGGTTGCGCCACTCCCTGTGTCCGCGCACACATGTCATGTGGACACCATGTGTTGCACTGGGCGTCACGCACAACGGGGAGATTCCGTGGCGAGTGGTGCGCGTCACACCGAAATCGGCGATCCTGAGACCCGCACGGACACAGACCATCGGCGCGTCACGCGGGAAGTGCGAGAAGAGTGGAACGCGCGCAGGAAATCGCCACCGGCGGCGACCCCGCCGAGCGGCCCACGACCGCGAAGCCCGGCCCGGCCGACCCGCCGCACCGGAGATCGACCTGGAGCTCATGGTCCACGGGGTCGCCGGCACCACGCCCGAGAAGATGCTCGACGATCCGCGTACGGTGCGGATCACCGGCGACGACACCGCCGCCGTCTTCCGGCGCGCCGAGGACGTCGACGCCGAGTCCCGGCCCGGCGACTACCGCGACCGCACCGTGCCCGGGGCGTACGTCTGGTGCAACCTCACCTCGGGCAACGCCTCCCGCGCGCTGTGGCTGCTGCTTCTGCCGTTCATGGTGGTCAACCTCGCCCATTGGATGCGCCCCGCCGCCGAGGACCGGCCGCGCACCGTGCGTTTCTACGGCCTGGTGGTCCGGCTCGCCGGGCTCGCCCTGACCGTGCTGCTGGTCGCCGCCGCCCGCGAGGTCGCCCTGGACCTCGCCGCCTGACAGTGCGCGGGCGTCACGGCCTGCGCCCGCCGGCACGCCTGGCTCGGTTTCCTCTCGCCGGCCGGCTCCGACGGCGGCCGGTGGAGCGCCCCCGGACGCCGGCTCGCCCCGGCCGCCCTGGTCCCCACCGCGCTCACCGGCCTGCTCTGGTACCTCTCGCACCGCGCCTGGAGCGCCTACGAGTCCACCCGGCCCCTGGCCAACGGCCCCGAGCCCGGCCACACCTCCCTCGGCAGCCCCGGCTTCTGGTACGGGCGCCGCCTGGTCGCCCGGCTGCGTGCCGGCCCACACCGCGGCGGGCCTGCTCACCGTCGCCGCCGCGGTCCTCGCACCGGCGGCCGCCTTCGACCGCAGGCCGGGCGGAACCGCCGTACTGGACACCACCGGGTGGCTGACCGGTGCGCTCGTCGCCTGGGCCCTCGCCGTGGTGTGGGTGGTCTGCCACCGGGGCCGCAGCGAGAACCTCCTCGACCACGAACTCGACCGGCACCTCGTCCGACGCCTGCCGCTCGGCGCGCTCGCCCTGCTGCTGCTCGCGGCGCTGTACGCCGGCTGGTCCCGGCCGGGGTGGCACTCGATGGGGCGGCTCGCCGGAGACACCGCCTTCGGCGGTCTGGCCTGGCCCAGGGCGCGCTGGTGATCGTCCTCGCCGCCGTCGCCCACGACCTGCACCGCCTGGCCTTCGCCGAGGAACGGCAGCGGCTGCTGGCCCGGCCGCTGCCCGGAGCTGCCCGGGCAGCGGCCGCAACCGGGCGGCTGATCAGCCGAGTTCGGGGAGGTCCTCCGGGTACAGCAGGGTGAGGTCGTCGGTGGTCGGATCGGCGAGCTGGGCGACCCGGCTCGCGTGCCGCTCCACCATCGCCTCGAAAGTCTGCCGGGCGGTACGGCCGTTGCCGAACGCGGGGCCCTTCGGGAGCACCGTGAAGTACTTCAGCAGCGCGTCCGAGGCACCCGGAGCCAGCCGGTACTCGTGCTCGTCGGCCTGCTGCTCCACGATCCGCAGCAGTTCGTCCGGGCCGTAGTCGCTGAAGGTGATGGTCCGGGAGAAACGCGACGCCACACCGGGGTTGACCGAAAGGAAGCGCTCCATCTCCTCGGTGTAGCCCGCGACGATCACCACCACGGCGTCCCGGTGGTCCTCCATCAGCTTCACCAGCGTGTCGATGGCCTCCTTGCCGAAGTCCCGCCCCGCGTCCTCCGGAGACAGCGCGTACGCCTCGTCGATGAACAGCACCCCGCCGTGCGCCCGCTGGAACGCCTCCTGGGTGCGGATCGCCGTGGAGCCGATGTGCTCGCCGACCAGGTCGACGCGGGACACCTCGACCAGATGGCCCTTCTCCAGCACCCCGAGGGAGGCGAGGATCTCGCCGTAGAGCCGGGCGACCGTCGTCTTGCCGGTGCCGGGGGAGCCCGTGAACACCAGGTGCCGCTTGACCGAGGCGGCCTTCAGTCCGGCCTGCTGGCGGCGCCGGCCGACCTCGATCATGTCGGTCAGCGCCCGGACCTCGCGCTTGACGCTGTCCAGGCCCACCAGCGCGTCGAGCTCACCGAGCACGGCCTTCGAGGTCCGGGCCGGCTCCTGGGGTGCGGCGGGGGCGAGGAGCGGTTCCTGCTCGGTGCTGCGCTGGCCGGGGATCGCGCCCAGCAGACCGGGCGCCTGGTGCGAGGTCTGTACGACCGTCTCCCGCGCCGCCGGCGGACGCAGGCTGCCGCTCTCGTCGCTGGTGCAGTCCTCCACCACCGGGCCGGTGCCCGACCCCGCGTCCGGACCGCCGTCGGCGAACTCGTAGCCCCCGCGCGCGCACCGCTCCGTACGGCACCTGCGCAGCGTCGTACGGCAGCCGTCGATCACGTGGAAGCCGTAGCCGCCGCTGCCGGTGACCCGGCAGTTCTGGAAGGTGCCGCGGCCGCCCGCCGACACGTAGAAGCCCGCCTCGGCCGGGGAGTCGACCGTGCAGCGCTCGATGGTGGGGTCGGCGCCCTTGGTGACGATCACCCCGGTCTGGGTGGCGTCCACCGTGCAGTTGCTGAGGGTGCCGCCGCTGCCGTGGTCGCGGAACCAGGCGCCGGTGGCCGCGTCGCGGATCCGGCAGTCGTCGAGCTGCGCGGTGGCGCCGTCGCTCACCGACACCGCCGTGTTGCGCACCTGGGAGAGGTCGCTGTCGACGACGTCCGCGCGGGAGCCGCGGTCCAGCACGAACAGGGCGTCCGGCACGTCGTGCACCCGGCAGGAGTCCAGGACCACGGTGGCGCCGTCGCTGACCCACACCGCCGGATAGTCGCCCGTGCTGTCGAAGATCTCGCACTGGTTCGCGTCCACGCGGGTGCCCGGGTCCCACACCGACAGCCCGTTGCGCCCGAACTGACGCACGGTCGTCCGGGTCAGCGTCAGCACCGACCGCGAGCGCAGGTCGACCGCGTTCTCCGGGATGTCGTGGATACGGCAGTCGGCGAGGGTGAGCACCGCGTCGGTGTCGAGGGTGACCCCGTCGGCGGTGGTGCGGTGCACGTCGCAGTCGGTGAGGTGCGCCGTCGCCCGCGCGGTGACCTGCACACCGGAGCCGCGCACCTCGTAGATCTCGCAACCCACCGCTTCCAGCGCGGAGTTCTCCCCGGTCGCCGTCATGCCGGTGCCCGAGGCGTGGTGCACCCGGCAGCGGTCGAGCCGCGGACGGCCGCCGCCGCGGACCGCCACGCCCGCCTGGCCCGCCGCCACGACCTCGCACTCCTCGAACACCCCGCCGCCGCCGTCGAGTACGGCGATGCCGATGCCCGCCGGGTTGTCCACGGTGCACCGCCGTACCGTCGGCCGGGCGCCGCCGCGCACCTCGATCCCGGCGGCGGACCGGGTGACGATCCGCACGTCCAGCAGCTCGGGGGTGCCCTCCTCGACCAGCAGCGCGGGCGCGGCGGCGTCCTGACCCTCGACATGCAGGTCCTGTACGACCGCCGAGGCGCGCACGGTGAGCGGGACCCCGTCCATGGGGGCGATGCGCACCGAGCCGGGCGAACCTTCGGGCCCGCGCAGTGTCACCGCGCGCTCGACGACGAGGTTCTCCCGGTAGGTGCCGGGCGCGACCGTGAGGACGTCGCCGTCGGCGGCGGCCTCCAGGGCGGCGGCGAGCGACGCGTACTCACCCGTGCGGCGCCGCCACCTCGATGTGCCGGTGTGCGTCACCTGGACCGTGCCCTGTGCCATGGCGTTGCCGTGCCCCCACCTCGTCGTACAGATCGCTCGCTCGCCTTGCGGGCGGCACCGCGGACGGTGCCCGGCCCCTGCGGTCCGCTCGCGCGCGGGTCGATGCCGAATGCCCTTCGGCCGGTCCACCGTAGCGTGCGCCGGGGTGGTGGATTGACCAGAGACCGAAAGGCCGTCAGCTGCCCGTCCCGGCCTTGCCCCAGTCCGGGCCCGCCCGCTCCCAGGCCTGGTCCCACCGTGCGTACCTGCGACGGACCATACGCCAGACGATCATCCGTCTGGCGCCGTCGACCAGCCCCGCGGTCAGCAGGGCCGCGCCGAACCCGGCCAGCACGGCGTGCGTCGTCGCCGTCGCGGCGTCCAGCGGGCGGGCGGTGATGACCCCCTGCTGGTCGGTCCAGACGTCGAAGTGGTCGCCCTTGTGCGGGGATGTGAGGGTCGTCAGGACCGGGCCGTGCTGCCGGGTGCCGTCCGGTGCGGTCCAGTCGGCGAGGACGCGGCTGCGGGGGTCGTGGGCGCTGGTGGCGTCGGGGTCGGGTTCCACCGGGGCATCGCCCAGCTTGCGCACCACCGTGGCCGGGACGAGATGCCGGTCGTGCTGCTGCTGCCGCACCGACCGCTGGAGGCTGGACTGGGCGGCGGCTCCGACGAACGAGCCGAGCACCGGCGCGGCCACCACGATCAGCACCAGTGCCGCCAGGGCCACCCATGCCTCGGCCAGGTCGGTCGCCCGGCGCAGCGAATTGTGCCGCCAGCGCCACAGGCCGCGGATCGCTCGCACCGACCACCACCCCCTTCCCGCTCCGTGATAACCCCCGCCCGGTCCGTTCACCCGGGCCCCTGGCCGAAGAGAGAGCGAAATCACCCCCGGCAGGGACTCTCATGAACTTCTCACGACCTCCAACGACCGGGCCGCGGGCGCGGGTTCCCGCCGGGAGGTGGAGATCGTCCGACGGAGGGGACGAGGACGGCGCGCGGTCAAGTTGGTGGGGTCGCCCGGTCGGACGGTCGCCCGGTCGGACGGTCGGACGCGGGGCGCGGGTGGCGCGGGCCGGGGACGTCCGCCGGCCGGCCGGCCCGCCCGCCCGCCCGCGGGACCGTCGGTCACTGGCACCGCGGGCCCCCGCTCGGGGATCGGCGCCGCCAGGGCTCAACCTCAGCCGAGGACCCGGACCGGGTCCCCCACCCGGATCGTGCCGGGGGAGCTTGGTACCAGGTTCTGGCCGAAGACCAGCCGGCTGCCGAACCGGCGGTGCCGCGCCAGGGTCCGCAACGGCTCCCGGCCGCGTTCGGCGGTGATCTGGTCGGTGGTGGTCACGACGCACCGCCCGCACGTCTTGGCGACCCGGAACTCGACCTCGCCGATGGCGATCCGTCCCCAGTCGTCCTCCGCCCAGGCCGGGGTGGACCGCACGACCACGTTCGGCCGGAACCGGTTCATGGGCAGCGGGCCCTCGTCGGGGTGCTCGCCCCGCGCGATCAGGGAGTTGAGGGCGTCCAGCGAGGCCTGCGTGGTGACCAGCAGGGGATAGCCGTCGGCGAAGCTCACGGTCTCGCCCGGCAGCGCGTGGTCCGGGTCGATCGGGCGGCGGCTCGCGGGGTCGTCCATGTGGGCGAGACGGACGTCGGCCTCCAGATACGCGCCGCACCACGCGTGAGCGGCCTCCGCCGCGAGGACCGCCTCCACCTTCGTGCCGAAGATGTCCACCGGCACCGTGGCTCCCGGCTCGGGGACCGGCACCGTCAGCGGTGGGAGTCCGGGCGCGGACAGGCGTACGCCGCCGCCGGGCAACGGCTCGGCAGCGGCGAGCGCGAGGCGCGGCTTCACACGCTGGGTGACGACCTTTCCCCCGTCGTCGACCAGAACCCAGCGTCGGTCACCGGCCAGCCCCCAGGGCTCCACGACGGCCTCCCGGGGCGAGAAGCCCCGGAGCGACTTGACCGGGTGAACGTGGATCGACTGCAGTTCCGCCATCCCCATGACGCCATCGTGCCAGGTGGCACGGACATCGGGGGGATGGATGCCGGTCAGTAGCCGCGGTACTGCTGCTGTTGCTGGTTGTTGTACGGGTCCTGGTACGGAGCCGTCGGTGCGGGGCGCGGAGCCGCCGGGCGCATCGCCTCATAACCCGTGCCGCCCATCATCGGACGGGGCGGCTGCGGCTGCTGCGCGGGGTAGCCGCGCGGTCCCGTCGCCTGCTGGGGGATGTACGCCGTGGGCGCCTGCTGCAGCGGAGCGGGCTGCTGCATCTGCTGCGGGTAGCCGTAGCCCGGGGCCGGCTGGGAGGGACCGGCCGGGAGGGCGGGCAGTGCCGACGGCAGCGCGGGCAGGTTGCTGAAGCTGCTGGGCGCGTCGTAGGCGGGGGGAACCCGGATCGGGGCGATCTGCGGGGTGCCCCGTTCGGCCACGAGCGAGTCGTAGATCGGAGTGTCCGGGAAGGAGGCGGAGTAGTAGCCGCCGCCATAGGTGGAGCGGGGGGAGGTCATGGCACATAAGTTAAGCCCACGATGTGCTGGTTGGGGAGACCGATAAGAGGGTTGTTTTCCGTGTCGGCAGTGACGCTGGATCCCCAATCCGAGCGAACTCGGCAAAAAAGGACGGCGATCAGCGTTTGGATCATGTAAAGGCCGAGTTCCGAGCCGGTTACCGGCAGTTGGCCAGGGATCTTCCTGTGCTGCTCATGGGAGATCCCTGGCCCCGGGAATAGGTTGTGAGGGTAGGGATGACCTGGGGCGGCCGGGGCGTGCCCGGCGTGCCGACACATGATGGGGGCGGACATGTCAATGCCGAAAGGATCGAATACGCCGGTGCCGACCACGGCACTGCGTGTCGAATTGGGCTGGCGCTCCGGCCCGGGAGCCCCCGACGCGGATGCCTCGGCGTTGCTGCTGGTCGCCGGGAAAGTGCGCTCCGACGGTGACTTCGTCTTCTACAACCAGCCCGCGCACGCCTCGGGCGCGGTCCGGCACGAGGGCAAGCGGCGCTCCGGCGACCTGGTCACCGACACCCTTCTCGTCGACCTCGCGCGCGTGGAGACCCCGGTCGAGCGCATCGTCCTCGCGGCCTCGGCCGACGGCGGAACGTTCGGGCAGGTCCCCGGCCTCTACGTCGAGGTCCGCAATGCCGCCGACGGCAGCGTGGTCGCCCGGTTCGACAGCACGGGCGCCACGGTGGAAACCGCTTTCGTGCTCGGTGAGTTGTACCGCCGCCGGGGCGGCTGGAAGTTCCGTGCGGTGGGGCAGGGATACAGCAGCGGGCTGGAAGGGCTCGCCACCGACTTCGGAATCACGGTGGACGAGCCGCAGCACCCGGTGCAGCCGCCCGTGCCGCAGTCGGCGCCGCCGACCTCGTATCCGGACGCCCCGCCGGCCCCGGCCCCGGCCCCGGTTCCAGCCCCGGCCCCGACTCCGGTTCCAGCCCCGGCCCCGACTCCGGTCGCCCCGCCGACCGCACCCGTACGGCTGTCCAAGGTGACGCTTACCAAGGCGGCCCCCTCCGTGTCGCTGGCCAAACAGGGCGGCACCTCGGGCGCGCTGCGCGTCAACCTCAACTGGCAGGTCCGCAAACAGCTCCCGGGCTGGGGCGGCCGGCACGGCGGGGCGGCCGACCTCGACCTCGACCTGTGTGCCCTGTACGAGCTCGCCGACGGCCGCAAGGGTGTCGTCCAGGCGCTGGGCAACGCCTTCGGCTCGGTGAACCGGCCGCCGTACATCCACCTCGACGGAGACGACCGCACCGGCGCCGTGTCGAGCGGCGAGAACCTCACCGTCAACCTCGATCACCGACAGGACTTCCGCCGCATCCTGGTCTTCGTGACGATCTACCAGGGCGCCACGTCGTTCGCGGACCTGCACGCCACGGTCACCCTCCAGCCCCAGCACGGTGCCCCGGTCGACTTCTCCCTGGACGAGTGCACGGTTCCCTCGACCGTGTGCGCGCTCGCGCTGCTCACCAACACCGGCGGCGACCTCGTCGTACAGCGCGAGGCCCGCTACCTGGTCCCGGAGCGCGGGGTGAGCCCGCAGCGCACCGTCGACCGCGCCTACGGCTGGGGCATGAACTGGACGCCCGGCCGCAAGTGACGGGTGGCGCGGGCGGTCAGCCCTCGTCGGTGACGGCGTCGGGGCGCGCGTACGTGCGGCCCTTCCAGGCCGCCCCGCGCCCCCGGTAGTGCTGCACCGCCGAGTCGACCGTCATGAGGAGATAGAGGAACGCGGTGAACGGCAGCAGCGGGGCGAGCCACGGCGGCTGCCGGTAGTAGCGGAGCATCGGCAGGTACGTCGCGGTCATCACCAGCCAGGCCGAGGCGCCGGCGAGCACCGTCGGCGTGCTGCCGCCGGCCGCCCCCGCCAGTACCGCCGCCGGCGGCACCAGGTAGACCAGCGCGAGACCGGCGACCGTACCAAGGAGCAGCAGCGGGTTGTGGCGCAACTGTGCGTAGGCGCTGCGGGAGACCATCCGCCACAGGTCGTGCAGGCGCGGATAGGGGCGCACGCTGTCCACCCGGTCGGCGAGCCCCAGCCAGACGTGCCCTCCGGCGCCCTTCACCGCGCGGGCGAGCGCCACGTCGTCGATCACGGCGTGCCGGATGGCATCCGGGATGCGTGCCCGCTCCCCCGTGTCGGCGCGCAGCAGGACGCAGCCGCCCGCCGCTGCCGCCGTGCGCGACCCCTTCCGGCCGATCCGGCGGAACGGGTAGAGCTGCGCGAAGAAGTAGACGAAGGCGGGCACCACGAGCCGTTCCCACAGGCTCGCCACCCGCAGCCGGGCCATCTGCGAGACGACGTCGAAGCCGCCGGTGCGGGCGGCCGCCACCAGCAGCCGCAGGCTGTCCTGCTCGTGCGCGATGTCGGCGTCCGTCAGCAGCAGGTACTCGGGGCCACGCGCGCGTGCCAGCGTGATGCCGTGCCGTACCGCCCACAGCTTGCCCGTCCAGCCTGCCGGCGGCTCACCGGGCGGGGTCACCGTCAGCGGCAGGCCGCCGTGGCGCGCGGCCAGCTCCCGGGCGAGTTCCCCGGTGCCGTCCGTACTGCCGTCGTCGACCAGGAACACCTCCGCCCGTCCCGGATAGTCCTGCGCCAGCAGCGACGGCAGACTCAGGGGCAGTACGGCGGCCTCGTCCCGGGCCGGGACGACCACGCACACGTCCGGCCAGTCGGCGGGTTCCCGCCGGGGCGGCAGCCGGACGTCGGTGCGCCAGAAGAAGCCCTGGCAGAGCAGCAGCCACAGCCAGGCGGCGAGGGACACGGCGGCGGTCCACGTGAAGACGCTCACGCGCGCAGTCTGCCCCATCCCGCCTGCCCCCAACGGCCCATCGTCTATCGTGGCCGGGTGAAGATCGCGCTCATCGACTCCGGAATCGGCCTGCTGGCGGCCACCGCAGCGGTACGGCGGCTGCGCCCCGACGCCGATCTCGTCCTCTCCTTCGACCCCGAGGGCATGCCCTGGGGGCCGCGTACCCCCGAGGGTGTCACCGAGCGTGCGATGGCCGTCGCCGAGGCCGCCGCCGCCCGCCGGCCCGACGCGCTGATCATCGGCTGCAACACGGCGACCGTGCACTCCCTGCCCGCGCTGCGCGCGCGCCTGGAACCCGGCATCCCGGTCATCGGCACGGTCCCGGCGATCAAGCCGGCCGCCGCCGGTGGCGGCCACGTCGCCATCTGGGCGACCCCCGCCACCACGGGCAGCGCGTACCAGCGGGGCCTCATCGCGGACTTCGCGGGCGGCGTACCGGTGACCGAGGTGCCCTGCTGGGGACTGGCCGAGGCCGTCGAGCACGCCGACCAGGCCGCCATCGACGCCGCCGTGGCCGCCGCGGCCCGGCTCACCCCCGGCGACGTCACGGCCGTGGTCCTCGGCTGCACCCACTACGAGCTCTTGGCGGAACGTATCCGCGCCGCCGTCCAGCGCCCCGGCGCCGCCCCCCTCGTCCTGCACGGCTCCGCGGGCGCCGTGGCCGCCCAGGCGCTGCGCCGGGTCGGTGCGCAGCCTGCCCCCGGCGCACCGGCCACCGGCACGGTGACCGTGCTGCTCAACGGCCGGGAGGGCGAACTGCCCGAGGCCGCGCTCGGCTACGCCGAGGCCCGGCTGCTCCGCACGGCCAGCCCCGCCGCGTCCCAGTGAACCCTCCGGGTCCGGGCATACCCCCGATGTGAGCAGTCACCCTCCGCAACGCGGTGCCCGCGCAGCGAAACCTGAGTAATCTCGTGGATATGAGGGACCACCCCCGCGACCACTCCCCGGACGAGGACACCTCGCACCCGGATGTCTGGACCGGGCGCGCCACGAACCGGGTCCAGTGGCTGCTGGCGCTGGTCGGCGCGGCCTGCATGGCGCTCGGTATCGAACTGGCCGTGGACTCCGCCTGGAACTCGGGCGTCACCGCGCTGGTGATGGCCGTCGTGGGCTGCATCGCCGCCGGACTGCTGGTCCTCTTCGGCACCCTCGCCTTCGTGCACGTCGACCTGAGGCTCGACAGGGAGTGTCTCGAAGTCCGCTGCGGTCATATAGGAGTACCGCGCCGTCGTATTCCGCTCTCCCACGTGGCCGGCGCGGACTTCTCCCCGCAGATCACCCCGCGCCACTGGGGCGGCTGGGGCTACCGCTGGCGCCCCGAGAAGGGTACGGCCGTGGTCGTCCGCCGTGGCGAGGGCATCGTCCTGCGTCTGTGGGACGGCCACACCTTCACGATCACCGTGGACAACGCCGAGTCCGCGGTGCGCGTCATCAGGGAGCGGCTGCGGACGATCACCCCGGGCACGGCGCACTGAGGCAGCAGGCTCAACCGCCAGGTGCCCCGGCCACCCAGGGGCGTGCCGTCGCGAGACCCGCCAGCAGGCCCGCGCCCACCGACACCGTCGTGAAGCTCAGCGCGTTGCCGACCGCGGCGATCACGGCCAGGGCGGTGAGTGCCGCGCCCGCCGTGAGGACGACCGGGGTCGAGCGGGGGGACCGCCACAGGGCGTAGAGGACCCAGCAGAACGCGGTGGCCAGCAGCAGGACGCCGACCAGGCCCTGTTCGGCGGCCAGCTGCAGCGGCGCGGAGTGCGTCCTGCCGTCCGGCGGCAGGGCCTCGGACGCGGCGCCGCTCAGCTCGCCGAAACGCCCGGGGCCGACGCCCACGGCGGTGTTCCGGTGCGCGAGATGCAGGGCGGCCCGCCACAGCTGCACACGATGCGCCGTGAGCGGGCCCTCCAGGGCGGAGGTGAGGCCCGCCGGCAGGACGTCCGCGGCGACCGCCCAGACCGTGCCCGTCACCAGCGCGGCCGCCAGCGCCAGCCCGGCGACGGCCGGGCCCCGCCGCATCCGCCCTGCGGCGAGTGAGCACACCAGGACGACGGCGCCGGCCGCGCAGCCGGCCGCCGAGCCCACGGCCGCCCCGGTCACCGCGATCCCGGCGGCCAGCGCCCGCAGCCCGAACCTCAGCGCCGGAACCGGCGTCGCCCACGCGGCGCAGCACGCGCCGCCCGTCGCGAGTACCAGCAGCGCCGCGACGGCGCCGGCCTGGCCGAGCGGGGTCGTGAGCTGGGGGCCCTGTGCCAGCCGGGGCATCACCACCGCGAACCCCAGCCCGGCCAGCGCGCCCGCACCCGGAGCGGCCACCGGCAGCAGCGCCCCGGACATCCGCCCCGCGGCATAACCGGCGGCCACCGCGAGCACCGCAAGCAGCACACCCTCGGGCCGTCCGTCCCGGCCCGTCGCCGAGATCAGGGGCCACGCGGCGCACGCCCCGAGCACCACCACCCCCACCACGTCAGAAACGTTTCGTCTGTCGTTGTCGTTGTCCGCGTCCCTGTCGGCAGCGGACGTCGTGCCGGTCGACCCCACCGTCGCCCCCCGTACCCCGGTCCCCCGACCTGCGACGGGCCCCGCCGCCCGCCTCGGCACACCGTAACCGGTGATGCCCGCTTTGTGGACGACTTGCGCGGGAACGGTGTGATTCCTGCCCCCCGGACCGCGCTGTCGACCGCAAGGTCAACCGCCGTACACTCCCGGAGTGACCGTCACCGCAACTTCCGTGGACCAGTCGGACCAGCTCACGCCGCGCCCCGCGCCCCGCGCCCGCGCGCTCCGGCTGCTCCGCCGCCTGGTCCCGGCCGCCGCCTCCGCGCTCAGTGGAGTGCTGCTGTACGTCAGCTTCCCGCCGCGCACCCTGTGGTGGCTGGCGCTGCCCGCCTTCGCCGGATTCGGGTGGGTGCTGCGCGGCCGCTCCTGGAAGGCGGCCCTCGGCCTCGGCTACGTCTTCGGACTCGGCTTCCTGCTGCCCCTGCTGGTGTGGACCGGTGTCGAGGTCGGCCCAGGGCCGTGGATCGCGCTGGTGGCCATCGAGGCGATCTTCATCGCACTGGTCGGGGTGGGGGTGGCCGCGGTCTCCAAGCTGCCGGCCTGGCCCCTGTGGGCGGCCGCCATATGGATCGCGGGCGAGGCGGCACGCGCGCGTGTCCCCTTCCGCGGCTTCCCCTGGGGCAAGATCGCCTTCGGCCAGGCGGACGGCGTCTTCCTGCCGCTGGCCGCGGTGGGCGGCACCCCGGTGCTGGGTTTCGCCGTCGTCCTGTGCGGCTTCGGTCTGTACGAGGTGGGGCGGCTGGCCGTCGAGGTCCGGCGCACCCGCGAGGTCCGGCGCGGGGCGGCGGCCGTGGCCCTGCTGAGCGTGGCCGTGCCCGTGGTGGGCGCGGTCGCGGCGCGGGGGCTGGTGAGCGACAAGGCCGAGGACGGTTCGGTCACCGTCGCCGTCATCCAGGGCAACGTGCCGCGGGCCGGCCTGGACTTCGCGTCGCAGCGGCAGGCCGTGCTCGACTACCACGTGAAGGAGACGCTCAAGCTGGCCGCCGACGTCAAGGCGGGGAAGGCGGCCAAGCCGGACTTCGTGCTGTGGCCGGAGAACTCCTCCGACGTCGACCCGTTCTCCGACGCCGACGCGGCCGCCGTGATCGACGGGGCCGCCAAGGCGATGGGCGTGCCCATCTCGGTCGGCGGGGTCGTCGAGCGGGACGGCAAGCTGCTCAACGAGCAGATCCTGTGGGACCCGGTCAAGGGCCCGACCTCGACGTACGACAAGCGGCAGATCCAGCCCTTCGGCGAGTACCTCCCGCTGCGCGGTCTGGTCGGCGCGATCAACAAGGACTGGACCAGCATGGTCCGCCAGGACTTCAGCCGGGGCACCAAGCCCGGTGTGTTCGACATCGACGGCACCAAGGTCGGGCTCGCCACCTGCTACGAGGCCGCCTTCGACTGGGACGTGCGGGACACCGTCACGCACGGCGCCGAGATGATCTCCGTGCCGAGCAACAACGCCACCTTCGACCGCAGCGAGATGACCTACCAGCAGCTCGCCATGTCCCGGATCCGCGCGGTCGAGCACAGCCGGACCGTCACCGTGCCGGTGACCAGCGGCGTCAGCGCGATCATCATGCCGGACGGGAAGATCACCCAGAAGACCGGCATGTTCGTGCCCGCCTACCTGGTCCAGAAGGTGCCGCTGCGCACCTCCGAGACGCCCGCGACCAAGCTGGGCATCCTCCCCGAGATCGCGTTGGTGCTGGTCGCGGCGGGCGGGGTCGGCTGGGCGATCGGGGCCGGGATGCGCGGCCGGCGCGCCGGTGACGCGTAGCCGTACACCCGCTGTACGCCCCGTTGCTTCGGCCGGGTGCGCGGAACCCGGCCGTTAGGGTCGGGCCATGGCTACTCCTGACTTCATCCGCACGATCCGGGCCGCCGCTGGGCACCAGCTCCTGTGGCTGCCCGGGATCACCGCCATCGTCTTCGACGACGCCGGCAGAGTGCTGCTCGGCCGCCGCACCGACACCCGCAAGTGGTCGGTCATCGGCGGCATCCCGGAGCCGGGGGAGCAGCCCGCGGCCTGCGCCGTGCGGGAGGTCTTCGAGGAGACGGCGGTGCGCTGTGTCGCCGAGCGGGTGGTCCTGGTCCAGGCGCTGAACCCCGTCACCTACCCGAACAGTGACGTCTGCCAGTACATGGACATCACCTTCCGATGCCGGGCCGTCGGCGGCGAGGCCCGCGTGAACGACGACGAGTCGCTGGAGGTGGCCTGGTTCGACGTGGACGCGCTGCCGGAGCTGAACGAGTTCGGGGTGTTCCGGATCAAGCAGGCCATGTCGGACGCACCCACATGGTTCGACGCTACGGCTTTCAGCTGAAGTATGTGTGCTGACGCCATGTGGGTGCGGGGCGCCGCCGCCTAGGGTCGACCCATGAGTTCGCCCAGCACCCGCTCCGCCGCCGTCCCCGGCGCCGCCCCCGTCCCGGACCTGCGCGGCCGCACCGCGCTTGTCACGGGTGCCGCCGGGGGCATCGGCCGCGCCTGCACCCTGCGTCTCGCGGCCGCCGGCGCCCGGGTCAGAGCCGTCGACCGGGACGAGCCGGGACTGGCCGAGCTGGTGGACTCGGCCGGGCGGGCCCTGGACCCGGCGGGCGGCGGGGCCGTCGAACCGTACGTCCTCGACCTCGCCGACCTGGACGCGGCCGAACGCGCGGCGACCGGCACCGACGTCCTCGTCAACAACGCGGGCATCCAACTGGTCCGCCCCATCGAGGAGTTCCCGCCGGACGTCTTCCACACCGTGCTGACCGTGATGCTGGAGGCGCCGTTCCGGCTCATCAGGGGCGCGCTGCCGCACATGTACGGGCAGGGCTGGGGGCGGATCGTGAACGTGTCCTCCGTCCACGGGCTGCGCGCCTCCCCCTACAAGTCCGCCTATGTGGCCGCCAAACACGGTCTGGAGGGTCTGTCGAAGACGGCCGCTCTGGAGGGCGGCCCCCATGGGGTCACCTCCAACTGTGTGAACCCCGGCTATGTGCGCACCCCGCTGGTCGAGAAGCAGCTCGCCGACCAGGCACGGGCGCACGGCATCCCCGAGGAGCGGGTGCTGTCCGAGATCCTCCTGACCGACAGCGCCGTCAAGCGGCTCGCCGAACCGGAGGAGGTCGCCGAGGCCGTGGCCTATCTCTGCGGCCCCCAGGCATCCTTCGTCACGGGCACCTCGCTGGTGCTCGACGGCGGCTGGACGGCCCACTGAGGGAGCGGAACGCGTCGGCCCGGCGAGTTTTCCACAGGCCCGACGGGCCGCAGCGGCGATGCGGAATCCTGTGACCATGTCTCGCGATCACGTGCAGTCCGCCGGGCGGCCGGTTCCGGCCCCGGCGGCCGGTGTCCTCGACCTGGGCGGCGAAGCGCCCTGGGATGCCGAACCGGCGTACCTCGAACTACTGGCCAGGGGTGCCTCGGCGGAGGCGTACGAGCAGCCGGTGCTGCTCGCCCGCGCCGAGAACCGGCCGCCGGAGCGGATCGCCGCCCTGGAGCGGGCCAAGCTCCTCGCGCTGCGGGTGCGCACCGAGCTGGAGGGCAGACGCCGACGCGAGGCCGAGCTGTCCGCCCTGTTCGAGACCGCGCACGACCTGGCAGGACTGCGGGACGTGGACGCCGTGCTCCAGGCCATCGTCCAGCGTGCCCGCTCCCTGCTCGGCACCGACGTCGCCTACCTGAGCCTGAACGACCCGGCGCGCGGCGACACCTACATGCGGGTGACCGAGGGCTCGGTCGCCGCCCGCTTCCAGCAGCTGCGGCTGGGCATGGGGGAGGGGCTCGGCGGACTCGTCGCACAGACCGCGCGGCCGTACGTCACCGACGACTACTTCAAGGACGACCGCTTCCGGCACACGCTCACCATCGACGCCGGCGTGCGCGACGAGGGGCTGGTCGCCATCCTCGGCGTACCGCTCATGCTCGGGCCGCAGGTCATCGGGGTGCTGTTCGCGGCGGACCGGCGGGCACGTGTCTTCGAACGGGAGCAGATCGCGCTGCTCGGCTCCTTCGCCGCGCTCGCCGCGGCCGCCATCGACACGGCGAACCTGCTCACCGAGACCCGTTCGGCCATGGCCGGACTGGAGCGCGCCAACGAGATCATCAAGGATCACAGCGCCGCCGTCGAACGCGCCTCGGACATCCACGACCGGCTCGCCGAACTCGTGCTGCACGGCGGTCAGGTCCAGGACGTGGCCGACGCCGTCTCCCAGGTCCTCGGCGGCACCGTCGAGTTCACCGGCACCGCCGACCCGCGGTCGCTGGAGACGTCGCGCACGGAGGGGCACGCGGTAAGCCACGGCGGCGAGTGGATCGCCGCGGTCGCCGCGGGCGGCGAACTCCTCGGCGCGCTGGTGCTGCGCGGCCGTCCCGGCCTCGACCCCGTCGACCAGCGCACCCTGGAGCGCGCCGCGATGGTCACCTCGCTGCTCCTGCTGGCCCGCCGCTCGGCCGCCGAGGCCGAACAGCGGGTGCGCGGCGAGCTGCTGGACGACCTCCTCGACGCCCGCGACCGCGAACCGCGCCAACTGCGGGACCGCGCCGCCCGGTTGCACGCCGACCTCGACGCCACGCACGTCGTGCTCGCCGCCCGCCCGGAAAGCCCGGTGGCCGACGCCGAGGAGGCGGCGGCAGCGCGCCGCCGGCTGTGGTCGGCCGCTTCCCACCTCGCCGGGACCCGGCACGGCCTGGCCGCCGCCCGCGACGGCGGCACCGTCCTGCTGCTGCCCCTCGACCCCGGCGACACCGCCGCCGACGTGGCCCGCCGCACCGCCCGGCACCTCGGCACCGCCGTCCGCCGGCCGGTGACCGTCGGCGCCTCCGCCCCCGTCACCGGCCTCGCCACCCGCCCCGAGACCGTGGCCGCCGCCTACGCCGAGGGCCGCCGCTGCCTGGACGCGCTGGACCTCCTGGGCCGGGGCGGCGACGGCGCCGCCGCAGAGGACTTCGGCTTCCTCGGCCTGCTCCTCGCCGGGGAACGGGACGTCACCGGGTTCGTCACCCGCACCATCGGCCCGGTGGTCGCCTACGACAGGCGGCGCGGCACGGAACTGGTGCGGACCCTCGACGCGTACTTCGCCTGCGGGGCGAGCCCGGCCCGCACGAAGGACGAGCTCCACGTCCACGTGAACACGGTGGCCCAGCGGCTGGAGCGGGTTGCCCGCCTCCTCGGCGACGACTGGCAGAGCCCCGCCCGAACGCTGGAGATCCAGCTGGCGCTGCGCCTGCACCGGTTGGGGGCGGCGCCGGATCACCGCTGATCCCCCGGGGACAGGGGACCAGCGGCGCGGACTCAGCGGGCGGGTACGTCTTCGCCGCGTGCCGGGACGGTCGCGGCGCCGTCGTCGGCCAGGTCACGCCGCCGGGTCTCCTTGGCCACGCCCACCGCGATCAGGGTGAGCACGGACGCCGCGATCACGTACAGGGCGATCGGGGTGGAGCTGTCGTAGTCGGCCAGCAGGGCGGTGGCGACGAGCGGGGCGGGCGCGCCCGCGGCGACGGAGGCGAACTGGGCGCCGACGGAGGCGCCCGAGTAGCGCATCCGGGTCGCGAACATCTCGGCGAAGAACGCGGCCTGCGGCGCGTACATGGCGCCGTGCAGCACCAGGCCGACGGTCACCGCCAGTACCAGGTACCCGAACCGCCCGGTGTCGGCGAGGGCGAAGAACGGGAACATCCACAGCCCGATCCCGGCCGCCCCCAGCAGATAGACGGGCCGACGTCCGACCCGGTCCGACAGCGCGCCCCACGCCGGGATGACGGCGAAGTGCACGGCGGAGCCGATGAGTACGGCGTTCAGCGCGGTCTGCTTGGAGACACCGGCGGAGGTGGTGGCGTAGACGAGGACGAAGGCGGTGATGACGTAGTAGCTGATGTTCTCCGCCATGCGCGCGCCCATCGCGACGAGCACGTCACGCCAGTGATGCCGCAACACGGAGACGAGCGGCGGCTGTTCGGGCCGCCCCGCGCTTCGCCGGGCCTCGGACCTGGCCAACGCCTCCCGGAACACGGGCGATTCGTCGACGGAGAGCCGGATCCACAGACCGACGACCACCAGTACTCCGGAGAGCAGGAACGGGATCCGCCAGCCCCAGCTCGCGAAGGCGTCGTCCGACAGGACGGTGGTGAGCAGCGACAGCACACCGGTCGCCAGCAACTGGCCGGCCGGGGCCCCGGTCTGCGGCCACGACGCCCAGAAGCCGCGCCGGCGCGCGTCCCCGTGCTCGGAGACGAGCAGGACGGCTCCGCCCCACTCACCGCCCAGCGCGAACCCCTGGACGAGCCGCAGGAGGGTCAGCAGGACGGGCGCCGCAGCGCCGACCGTCGCATGCGTGGGCAGCAGCCCGATCGCGAACGTCGCCCCACCCATCAGCAGCAGACTCAGCACGAGCAGCCGCTTGCGCCCGAGCCGGTCGCCGTAGTGCCCGAACACCAGAGCACCGAGTGGCCGGGCCGCGAACCCGACCGCATACGTCAGGAACGACAGCAACGTCCCGACGAGCGGGTCGGAGTCCGGGAAGAACAGCTTGTTGAAGACGAGGGCGGCCGCGGAGCCGTAGAGGAAGAAGTCGTACCACTCGATGGTGGTGCCGATGAGGCTGGCGGCGACGATGCGGGGGAGGCTGGACGGGGCGGGCGGGGAACTTGCCGGTGACGACATCGGCACCACTTCCTGGCGTTCGACGGGGACGTTGCGTGTCGCCATACCGTAGGAAGGTGCAAGTCAGCGGCGTATGTGGTTGGACGCCACACTTCTGGGCCTAGGAGTGCGTGCGGCAACCATGGAGGTGGTGTCCAGCCTTCGGGGGCCTTAACGAGGGCACGACGGGAGCTGTCCGAGTTGCATAGTTCGGGCATGATTTGGGAATGCCGTGCCAACTCCCGTGCCAACTCCCGTGCTGACTTGGTGCTGACTACGCAGCGTTGATGGTCGACATGGGCCCCGGATCGGGCGTCGCAGCGTCGGGTTGAACTGCGAGGCGGGCAACTTGGCCCGGGCCGACGAAGGACGCCCGAGTGGCATCGAACGTTGGGCCTGGCGTCGCTGCCGGTAACCGACATGCGTTCCGGTCTCACGTGTTTCCGGGAGGCGCGGGATGACGGCCGAAGCTCTTCTTCCAGGCCGCGATGGCGTCGTGCTTCTCGGAGTGGGCGAGCACCAGCACACCGACACTGTCGACGATGCCGCTGCCCTCGGCGGCCGGACCGCTCTCGTCTGCTACCGCCGCCTCACCGGATGAGATCGGCTGTGAGCCGACCACGGGGGCGCGGCGCGGCCCGGCGTGTGGGACGACTGCCGGTCCTCTGCCCCGGCCTGCCGGCCGGGAGCGCCATCTTGGCGTCCCAAGATGCATCCGCACAGCCATTCGGTAATCTCGATGTTCGGCCGAAAATCGCAAGATCCTACGTTTAAGATCGAACTGGCGGTCCCGCAACGGAAGGCTGTTCGATGGACGTTAAAATCGTGCAGGTGAAAATTCACCCTGCCATTGGTGTCGCCCGGGTCGGCAACAGCAAAGAAACACCCTTCATCGGCCCGGAATCACCGGACCAGCAACCTGCGGACCTTGGCTCCTACAAGGACGGATCCGGGGCGATCCGGCGGCAGGCCGCACGTTTCCGGGTGTACGGCTACAACGCCGCAGGGGAGGTCGTGCGAGAGCTGAAGCCGGGCGACGCGGGTGTTTCCGAGATCCAGTGGACGGTGCACCTGGCCAACAAGAAGGCCGCCTGGTACCAGTTCCATGTGCCGCTCGACATCCCCGAGGGCAATACACTCGCGCCGGAGCAATACGGCCGGCGAAACGCCGACGTCGTGGGCGCCGACCGGAAGAAGCTGGTCATCGACCCCGGAAGCCGCACCGTTCGCGGCTCGATGACCGAGACGCAGAAATTCGATTCCGGCAAGATCATGGACAAGGCGGTGTACCTCGGGGAGATTTCCACCCAGTCCGACGGCCGCCTGCTGGTGCTCGGCGGAAGGGGAAATTCCGCCTCCTACAAGAACAGCCCGATCACCGGAGTCGCGAACAACGACACCTGGTACGACGACGTGTCCGACGGTCCGGTGACGGCGAAGGTCCGTATCGACGGCACGGAACTGACCGCCACCCCCGCCTGGGTCGTGGTGGGACCCCCTCACTACGCCCCCGGCGTGAAATCCGTCCGCACCCTCTACGACCTGCTCTTCGATGTCTTCGTCAAGGCCGGTTCGCTGACCCGCCCGCCGCAGATTTCGTTTGCCGACCATATTGAACCGATACTGCGCCGGTTGTGCGATCTGCAGTGGGTGAACCATGGTTTCGCCACGCAGTTCGGCTGGAACGGTCCCAACTTCTTCCTCTCCCCGGCGATGCGGAAGCGGCTGGCCGATCCTTCCCAGCGCAACCGGGAACTGCGCCGCCAGACGTACGTCGCCCTGCGCGACTACGACCGCGACGGAACGTCCCCGGTGCCGTGGCCGTGGCTCTACGGCGACGCCATGGCCAGCAAGCCCAAGTCCGTGCGTCAGCACAGCAAACTGTCCCCGACCCAGGACTGGATGCTGAGTCGTTGGGCCGACGGCGCCTTCCAGCCCGGACCGCTGCGGCAGCCCCGACCGAACGTGGACAGTGCCCCGGTCGGCGAGCAGCCGGGACTGCTGGACCGGGCCGCCCTGGAGAGCTGCGCGGCCGACGCGTTCCACCCCGGGTGCGAAGTCACCTGGCCCATCAGGTCCCCGAGCATGTTCAGCGCGCCCTTCCGTATCAAGCACCGAGCCCCGAACACCGCGGAACCCGACTACGGGCCCACCCTCACCCCGCAGGAAGCGACGGCCGCGAACGGCCCACTGTTCGCGCAAGGGCCCGGCGACCTCACCCGCTGGATGGCCGCCCCATGGCAGGCGGACACCGCGAGCTGCCGCTCCGGCTACGAGGTGCTGGCCAATCTCGGGCCCCGCTACAGCCCGTACCTGCCGACCTTCTGGCCTGCCCAGGTGCCGAACCATGTGCTGAAGCTTGAGGACTTCGAGAAGGTCAACACGCCGTCGGCCGGCGGCGACGACAGTGCCCGCGAGGAGGCGTTCGAGCGGCGGGCGACCTGGCTGCGCGGCCTCACCGGCACCATGAACGAGCAGCGCGCACAGATGATCAAGGACTGGTCGAAGCTCGGCGTCATCGAGGTGCGCGACTACACCGTGGGCGACGGCAAGTTCCCCGACCGGATCCATGTGGAGTCGCGCCCGGGAGCACCGCTCGACCGGGCACCGGACACGGCGAACCTGGTCAACCTGCAGGTGCCCGAGGCAGGTCCGTCCGTGCTGGCCGCCGCAGGCGGAATCTGGCCGGCGGACAGGCTCGCGCCCGAAACCGTCGAGGCCGACCACGTGGCACAGGCGGTCAGCGAGGCAGCGGAGGCGACCGGCTACCTCGAGGAGGAGATCGCCGCCGGATACCTCGAAAGACTCGACCCCTTCCACGAGGAGCGGTGAGCGCCGCACTGGCTCCGGGCGCGGAAACCTACGACGTGGTGGTGGCGGGCGGCGGCCCGGCCGGCTGCGCCGCCGCGATCGCACTCGCCGGGGCCGGCCGTACGGTTCTGCTGGCGGACGCCGGCACCGGGCCGCCGAAGGTCGGCGAGACACTCGTGCCCGCGGGGCGGGTCCTGCTCGGTGACCTCGGCGTCGCAGACCGTGTTCTCGGGTCCGGGCACCTGCCCTGCTACGGCAGTCTTTCGGCGTGGGGTTCGGCCGACTTGCACGCCGTGGACTTCATCAACGATCCGCATGGCCACGGCTGGCATCTCGACCGGCGGCTCTTCGACCGGCGACTGCGCGACGCCTCCCGCGCGGCGGGTGCCGAGGTCGCCGAGGGCACGGCCGTACGCGGCACGGCCCGGAGGCCGGACGGCGGTTGGACTCTGGCTCTGCGCGGCGGGACGGGCCCTGCCGCTGCTCCTGGGGCGGGTGGGGAGCGCACGGTGTGCTGCCGCTGGGTGATCGACGCCACCGGCCGCGCTGCCGCGATCGCCGTCCGGGGTGGGGCCCGGCGGTGGGTCCGGGACCGGCTCGCAGCCCATTACGCGCACCTGGAGACGGACCCGCGGGACACCGACCGCCGCTCCCTCGTCGAGTCAGACGAGGACGGCTGGTGGTACACCGCCCCACAGCCCTCCGGTAAGCGCCTCGTCGCCTACTTCACCGACACCGACCTGTCTGCCGCCCCGTACACCGCGCACCACTTTCACCGACGGTTGTCGGCCACCAGGCACGTGTCCCGGTGGACCCACAGGCACGGGCCCCCGCCTGCGCCACCAGTCGCGCCACGCCGGGCCGCCGCGCACACAGCGCACCTGGACCGGGTGTACGGGGACGGCTGGACCGCCGCCGGGGACGCGGCGATCGCCTTCGACCCGCTCTCCTCCCAGGGCGTCCTCACCGCCCTCTACACCGGGATGAGCGCGGGCCTGGCCGTCGACGCCCACCTGAGCCGTGTGCATCGCGGCGCGGACTCCGGCCTCGCCGCCTATGCGCACAAGGTCGAGGCCGCGCGGACTGCGTATCTGCGGGGCCACCGTCTCGTCCACGCCCAGGAAGCCCGCTGGATCCACCGCACCTTCTGGGCACGGCGCCTGGCCGACTTGCCCAAATCCCCCTTCTGAACGCAGTCGTAGCACCCGGAGACGGGCCCGCCCACCCGACAGCACCCCGACCGCCGACCGGCCGGCAACTTGGCAGGACGACACTCTGACCGCAGCCTCCGGCGACCGGCGCCCCGACTGTACGGCACGCGTGCCCCGCCGACCTGCCACGGTTCGTCGAACTGGGCGCCGAGCACGCCGCCTTCGAACGCGCCTCCCCGCCCGCCCCCGACCTCGCGCAACGGCTCGCGGCGCTGTGTACCGGGACCCATCGGCAGACGCACCGGGAGCCCGTCATCGGGCGGGCGCCGGTCTGGGTGGAGCCCGCGATGGTTCCTGCGATGAGCGGCAGGACGAGTCCGAAGGCGGGCAGGAGCACGCTCGGGCCGCCAGCTGACCGGCCGACGCCCGGGAGGTGGCCGAGCCGCGAACCGCCGCTACCGGCTGCGCTCGCCGGCGCTGCTGACCGGAGCCACCGCGCTCACCGAGGACTCCCGACTGCTGCCGGGCACCGCCTGGTTCGACGTCCTGGGTCGAACCGATCTGCCGGTGGTCTCCGCGCAGGAGACCGTACGGGTGGGCAGCCACTGGCCGGCTTGACACCACCTGGGGAGCGGCTTGCTCGGTACATCCATGAGCCGCCAACCCGGACG
Source organism: Streptomyces sp. NPDC001507 (assembly GCF_042894765.1). Classification (NCBI taxonomy): domain Bacteria; kingdom Bacillati; phylum Actinomycetota; class Actinomycetes; order Kitasatosporales; family Streptomycetaceae; genus Streptomyces; species Streptomyces sp. NPDC001507. Next base: position 192,640 of record NZ_JBIAVV010000012.1, on the reverse strand, counting down.
CTTTTTCCCCTTTGTGGCGTATAGGGGTTGGCGTAAAGGTGACTTGACGCCTGGTGGACAGAGCAGACTGCTGACCTCGGCACTTGACGGCATCACGCTGTCCTTCCATGAGAGACATGAACAACAGGTGGCGCCGCGGGATCCGCCCTCCCCGGCCTCGCCATACGGTGGCAGCCGCCGCCCTCGTGGCGCTCGTGGCCGGACTGACCGCCGCCCCCGGCGCCGCTCAGGACCTCGGCCAGGCCACCGGGCGAACGGAAGCGGCCGCGCAGACCGGAGCGGCCCGGTCGCCGATCATCTCCCGGCATCAGCTCACACTGATCACCGGCGACCGCGTCACGCTGGAGACGGACACCTCGGGCAAGCAGAGTGTGTCGGTCGAGCCCGCCGAGGGCCGCGAACGAATCGCGTTCATCAAGCGCCAGACCGGTCGCGACTGGACGGTCATACCCGCCGACACGCTCCCGCTGCTCGCGACGGGCCGCCTCGACAAGGCGCTGTTCAACGTCTCCGCCCTGGTCCGGGGCAAGTACGCGCAGCGGTCGAGTCTGCCGCTGATCGTCGAGTACGCCGGTGACGCGGGCACCGCCCGGCGACGGCTGACCACCGCCGGTGCCGACGCCGTCCACCCCATCGGCGGGACCCCCTTCGCGACCCTCGGCGAACACCGCGCGGACGCCGCCGGGTTCTGGAAGGGCATCGCCCCCGGCCGGGCGGACGCCGCGTCCTTCGCAGCGGGTGTGCGCCGGGTCTGGCTGGACGGCCGCTCCAGGATCCAGCTCGACAGCACGGTGCCGCGCATCGGCGCCCCGCACGCGTGGGAGAGGGGCTACACCGGCACCGGCGTCAAGGTCGCCGTGCTCGACACCGGTTACGACCCCCACCACCCGGACCTCAAGGGCGTGGTCACCGAGTCCGCGAACTTCACCACCGAGCCGAACACCGACGACCTGAACGGCCACGGCACCCACGTGACCTCCACGGTCGCCGGTTCCGGTGCGGCCTCGGACGGCAAGTACAAGGGTGTGGCACCCGGCGTCCAGATCCTGTCCGGCAAGGTGTGCACCGCCGACGGCAACTGCGACAACTCGAACATCGTCGAGGGCTTGGCCTGGGCCGCCCAGCACGGCGCCAGGGTGATCAACCTCAGCCTGGGCGACACGGACACGCCGGAGACCGACGCCGTTGAGGCCATGGTCGACACCGTGTCCCGCGACTACGGCACGCTGGTCGTGGCCGCGGCCGGCAACAGCGGTCCCGACAAGGTCTCCTCACCCGCCTCCGACGACCGGGCGCTCGCCGTCGGCGCGGCCGACGAGAACGACGACCTCGCCGGCTTCAGCTCGGTCGGCCCACGGGTGGGCGACTCCGGCCTCAAGCCGGACATCATCGCCCCCGGCGTCAACGTCGTCGCCGCACAGGCAGGCGGCACCACCGCCGACGACGGCTACGTCGCGATGAGCGGCACCTCCATGGCCACGCCCCACGTGACCGGAGCCGCCGCCATCCTGTTCCAGCAGCACCCCGACTGGACGGCGGAGCAGGTCAAGCGCCAGCTGATGCAGTCGGCGACCGGCGCCAAGGAGCACGGCGCCTACTTCCAGGGCGCCGGACGCGTCGACGTCGCCCGGGCGGTCGACCAGGACGTCACCGCCGACACCACCGCACTGGACTTCGGGCAGATCCGCTGGACGGACGGCAAACGGCCGCCGGTGACCAAGACCATCACCTACCGCAACCCGGGCGCCGCGCCGGTCACTCTCCAGCTGACGGACAACCCGAGCAGCGGCAAGAAGGACGTGCCCGCACCGGCCGGCGTGTTCCGGCTCGGCGCCGGCTCGGTCACCGTGCCCGCGCACGGAACGGCGGACGTCACCCTCACCGCGACGCCGGAGGCCACGACCACGTACGCCGCCTACAGCGGCGTGGTGAGCGCGACCTCGGCGGACGGCCAGGTCTCGGTGCGCGTCCCGTTCGGCATGGACGTCGAGCAGCCGTCCTACGACCTGCGCATCGACATGAAGAGCCGCACGGGCGCCGCCCCCGACAACGCCTACCTGCTGGTCAACTCGGCCGACGGCAAGGAGTACGACGTCGAGGCGCTCGGCAAGAGCAGCACGGTGGTGCGACTGCCGAAGGACACCTACTCCGTGAGCGGCTTCTACTTCGACGCCTCCTTCACCGAGGGCACCATCGTCGGTGTGCCGAAGGTCGTGATGAGCGCCGACCGGCAGGTGACCATCGACGCCCGGAAGGCGAAGCCCGTCACGGTCTCGGCACCGAGCCGCTCCGCGCGCATCATGTCGGCCGAGATCGGCACGATCAGCATGGCCGACCAGCTTCTCTCGGTCACCATGTACAACGCGATCGGCACGGACCACATCGACGGCGTGTACGCGGTGCCGACGGCCCGGGACACGGAATCGAAGTTCACCTACCTCGTCACCAGTGTCTGGGGCGACCCGGCCGGCCCCGACGGGAATCCGTCCTCGGTCTACTACCTCACGCGGCCGGTGCACGGCGCGATCCCGGCGGACCCCGCCTATCACCCCCGCACGTCGGAGCTGGCCCGGGTGAACACCACGTTCGCCGCGACCACGCCCGGCACCACGGCCACGCGCCTCGTGTGGACGTACGTCGACGGCGTCCGCTTCAGCGGACGGGCCATGGACGGGATCCCGGTCCCGGCGCGACGCGTCGACTACTTCTCGGCGGCCGACGGCCTGCGCTGGCAGACGGCCTTCGACCAGAACAGCTTCCTCGACCCGGACGCGCACGGGCAGAGCTACCTGAGCGACCTGCACGGCTACAAGGCAGGCTCCCAGGTCGAGGAGCGCTGGAACGGCGGGATCCAGGCCGTGGGCCTCTCGGACCAGATGGCCGCCTTCCGCGAGGGTGACACGATGTACCGGCCCTTCCAGTCGGCCGCCAACGGCAACCTCGATCTGGTGGCCGACACCACGACCGGGCTGCCCAAGGTGGAGCTGCGACGCAACGGCGAGCTGGTCTCCCAGGACTGGAGCATGAGCGACGTCCCGGCCGACGCCACCCCCGCCGACTACCGTCTGACGGTCGAGCACGACCGTGACCTGGCCCCCAGCTCCGTCTCCACGAGTGTGCGGGCGGAGTGGCGGTTCCGGTCGCAGACCACGGCGACCCGGCAGGCGCTGCCGCTGTACGCGGTCCGTATGTCGCCGAAGCTGGACGAGTGGAACCGGGCCGAGGCCGGCCGCAGGCTCGACATCCCGGTCCTGATCCAGCGGACGGCCGGCGCCCCGGTTTCGCCCGTCCGCGTCTTCACCACCGAGGTCTCCTTCGACGAGGGGAAGACCTGGCAGTCGGTGCGGATCAAGGGCTCCGGCATGGAGCGCACCGTGACCGTGGAGAGCCCGCGCCGCGCCGCGGGCGGCTCGGTCAGCCTGCGCGTCCACGTCGAGGACGCGGCGGGCAACTCCTTCAAGGAGACCGTCATCAAGGGCTACCTGCTCAAGTAGCCGCCTTCGCGGAGGCGAGCAGTGCAGCCCGGCCGCGGCGGCCGGGCGGTCGAGGACGGGGCCCGCCGGACACATCCGGTGGGCCCCGTCCGTGTGCGGTGCGGCGTCCGCCGTGCTCAGAGCCAGTCGCGGCGGGCCGCATGCCAGCCCAGCTGCATCCGGGTCGCGACGCCCGCCAGGCTCATCAGGCCCTGGATGCGACGCTGGACGGTGCGCTTGCTGACCCGCAGCTGTCCGGCTATCGCCTCGTCCGTCATGCCGGCGACCATCAGGGAGAGCAGGTGCCGGTCCTCCCCGACCGGCGAGGCGGCATCCGTGGTGCCGGCGCCGCCGATCTGGCCCTCCTCTGTCACCCGGAGCGGGGCACCGATCTCCCAGTGGTGTTCGAACAGGGCGATGAGCGCGTCCAGCAGGCTGCTCTCCCGCACCACCGCGGCCCGTAGTTCCCGGGGGTTGCGGGATGTGCCCGAGACGGCCAGCGGCAGGATGGCCACCGAGCGGTCGGCGATCGCCATCCGCAGCGGCAGCAGAGGCACCGCCCGGGCGACCTCTCCGGCGCGCACGCCCTTGACGACGTAGTCCACCGCGTCGGGGTCGTCGAAGTACGCCTGCTCGTACAGGGCCCTGTAGAGCACACCCCGGTCCAGCGCCTCGAACTCCTCCTCGTTGCTCTCCGGGGACATGGCCACGTACTGGGCCTTCACGAACCACATCATCTCGCGGTCGGTGCCGTGCTGGAGCTGGCGCAGATGCTGGCGCAGGGCCGCCGCGCCGGTGATGATCTCGACGGCCTCGCCCGTGCTCCGGGCCCATGCGCTGCGGCGGTGTGTCTCCGCCAGTTCGTAGACGGCGGCACGGGTCTGTTCCAGGGCGTCGAAGTGGCGTTGGAGCCGGGGCATGAGGGCCACCTGCGGCGGCACGGCCGTGAACCATTCGGGACTGTCCTCGGCCGCCGACGCCAGGCCCTTGTGCTCCAGCGCGCGCAGCAGCAGCCGCGCGGTCACGACGTCGAGGTCCGAGCGGCCGGAGATGTCCTGGGCGGACGCGGTCCCGGTGGCGACCAGAAGGCGGTACACCTCACTCTCGTCGGCCGTCAGGCCCACCGTCTCCAGCATGCCGCCACCTCTCTCCGTGTCCGGGCCGCCTCCGCCCGGGTTCCCGCAGGGGAAACGCGGTCGTCCCGGCGGATGATTCCGCCGGCCCCTGCGACCAGGCACCACGACGGTTGCCGCCGGCCCCTCGGTGGGATGTACGGCGATCTCTGCCGGGGGCAGCTCGAAGATCAGTCCGCCAGGTCCGCCGGATGACGGAGCACGGATCTGGCGGCTCGCTGTGCCGACGGAGCCGATCCAGCGGGCGAGTACGGCGGCCTCCCTGGGGTCGACGTCCTTGGTGGCGGTGAGCAAGGTGACCCTGCCGTGGGCGGCGGGATCACGCAGGTGCTGCACGGCCGGCCGGTGATCGGCGTCCTCCGGTTCGCCGATGCAGCGATCCCCGGACTCCGCGAAGCGATCCTGGTCGTGGTGGTGCCAGTGGCGCACGTCCGTCGACGGCGTCACGTCGCGGAGCCATTGGTCCGGGTGAGCCCGTTCTTCGCGCATTCCGCGGGGTCACAGGCGGTCCACGAGCACTCCGCTTGCCGTTCGGCGACGAGGTGTCCTCATGGACCCTCTGACACCCGGGAACGCCGCGTGGGTGGGCCGCCGGCTGCGGTCCCACCCACGCGGTGCAGTCCCGGGTGACCTCCCGGGGGGTTGACGTCAGCGCAGGCCGAAGGCCCGGGTGATCGTCTGCGAGACGGTGTTGCCCGCGCTGTCCCGGGCGCCGACCCGGAGGGTGGCGAAGTCGGCGGACCGCGGCGCGCGCAGGTTCGTCCGCCATCCGCCGTCGCCCCGGCTCAGGTCGGTCCGCTGCCAGGTCGCACCGTCGTCGTACGACACCTCGACGGTCGGCTTCCCGATGGCGGCCGTGGTGCCCGGCAGGTGCGAGGCGGTCACCGTCAGGCCGGCGTGCCGGTCGGCACGGCCGGACGTGTCGGTGTCCACGCCGTAGTCGAGCTGGATGAGCGGCAGGGACACCGCCGCATCGCTGCCGGTGACCGCGGAGGTGAAGTCCCACTCGGTCAGCGTGTGCGTCGAGTACGGGTCGGCCCAGGTGCCGCGGTCGTTGTCGAGGACCAGCCGGTAGGGCAGGCGCTCGGCGCCGAGGCCGGGAACCTGCAGGTACTCGGCGTTGCCCCAGTCGAGCTGCTGGTCGCCCTGGTAGAGCGACATCCAGTCCTTGACGTCGAAGTTCGCGCCGGCCTCGCCGACGTGGCCGGACCCCGAGTCACCCCAGCCGGGCGCGGTGATGTACATCGTGTCGAGGTAGCGCACCGGCTGGTAGTTGATCGGCCCCATGCGGGGCCGCTGGATCGGGCCGAACCAGCTGACCTTGCCGGTCTTGCCCGCCGGGTACTTCAGCGGGTCGATCGAGTGCTGCCCGGTCTCGCCCTGGATGAAGGCGTCGTCAAGCCATGTGGTGCCGGCGGTGACCCAGTCGGTGCGCTCGCCCTGGGCGGGCGCGGTGAGCTGGTTGCCGACGGCCCAGCCGCGCCAGACGTCCGGGCGGAACTCCATCGCCTTGCCCTGCCGGTAGTTCCGGAAGGAGACGTTCACCCGGCCGAGGTCCTTGGACTCCTCACGCCAGGTCGGGTCCGCCGGAACGGCGCCCGTCCAGTGGTGCACGACGTCGTAGACGTAGTCGGTCGTGGGGTGCGAGGTGACCTTCAGCGAGACCGTGCCGTGCCGAAGTCGGCCGAGCAGGTCGGCGCCCTGGTCGGCGTTGAGCGTCGCCACCGTCACCGGGGCCGGGCTCTCCGGGCTCCAGGGGTTCTCGTCCCAGGGCTGCAGGCGGCCGACGCCGTCGTTGACGACCAGCAGCAGCCGGGCGCCGGCGGCCGCGGCGGCCTCCGCCTGGGCCTTGATCCCTGCCGTGACGGCGCCGCGCACCACGACGGCCTTGCCGCGCACGTTCTGCTGCGCGAGCTCCCCGGCCGTGCCGTCACCGGCGAAGACCGCCGTCAGGTTCCGGGTACCGGCGGGCAGCGGCGTGGCAGCACGCTTGACCAGCGGGTCGTTGTAGGTCGTCGACTTCGTGCTCACGGTCAGCGCAGGCTGTTCGAGGCGGAAGCGGGCGCCGGTCTCGAACTCGCCGTCGGTGACTTTCTTGTCGGTCGGGAGCGCCCAGATGCTGTCGTACGACGGGTCCGGCAGCATCGACGTCTCCACCAGGCTGTCGGTGAAGGACCGGTGGGCATCCAGGCGCGGCGCGACGGCGGTGGTCTGCTGCGGCACGCGCGCCAGGATCCGGCGTGCCTTGCGGCCGTCCAGGGTGACGGTACGGTCCTGGTCCAGCTTCACGTCGTTGAAGGCGAGCAGCACCATGCCGCGCGAGTGAGGGCCTTCGGCGCCCTGCACGTCACCGGTGAGCCAGCCGCTGTAGCTGCCGACGGGCAGCCGCGCCGTGCCGGTGCCGGACGCGTCGAGGTCCAGCACCGTGAAGAGGTGCTCGGCGGTCAGGACGACCCGGCCCTGCAGCGGCTTGCCCGAACGGTCCTTGGCGACCACGGTCAGATTCTGCCGCTGGCCCTCGCGGGCCGCGCCGATCAGGGTCCGGGCGCGGACCGTCCCGGCGCCGTCGGTACCGGTGATCATGGCGCTGACCGACTGGTCGCCCGCCAGCTTGTCCAGGGCCGCGGTCAGCGTGACCGCGGCGGTGCCGTGTGCGGGCACGGTGACATGGTCCTCGGAGAGGCTGAACAACCCGGCCGGGACGGTGCCGTCGACCGCCAGGCCGAGGCCGGCCGGGGCGTCGCCGACGTTGGTGTACGTCACCGTCTGGACGTCGGTCTCTCCGGGCTTCGGGGGCCACGTGTGGAAGCCGGAGTAGGCGGTCGTGGTGGCGAAGACCGTGGTGTGCACGGCCGCCAGCGCGTCGAGCCGGCCGGCGCCCGCCTGGTACGGGGTGTACGCCGGGGTTGCCTTGGCGCTGCTGACCAGCGCCTCCTTGAGCTGGGTGCCCGTCCAGTCGGGGTGCTCGGCGGCGAGGAGCGCGGCGGCACCGGCGACGTGCGGTGTCGCCATCGAGGTGCCGCTCATCGTGGTGTAGTAGCCGGAGCCGCGCTTGTAGTGCGAGCGCGCCGCGACGATGTCGACGCCGGGTGCGGTGATCTCGGGCTTCAGCCCGCCGTCGCCGTCACGCGGGCCCTGGCTGGAGAAGTCGGCGAGCGTGTCGGTGGAGTCGACGGCGCCGACGGTCAGCGCGGAGTCCGCGGCACCGGGGCTGCTGATGGAGTGCGGGCCGCCGTTGCCCGCCGCGATCACGAACAACGCGCCTGTGTCGTGGCTGAGTTCGTCGACGGCCTGGCTCATCGGGTCGGTCTTGTCACCGGCGCCGCCCAGACTCATGCTGATGATCCTGGCCTTCTGGTCGCGGGCGGCCCACTCCATGCCCGCGATGATCCAGGATTCCTGACCGCTGCCCTCGGAGTTGAGCACCTTGCCGACGGCCAGCCGGGCGCCGGAGGCGACACCCCGCTCCTTGCCGTCGGAGGCACTGCCCGTGCCGACGATGGTCGAGGCGACGTGCGTGCCGTGGCCGTTGTAGTCGGCGATGTCGTCCTCGCCGGGGACGAAGCTGGCGCTGTCGGACACCTGCCCGACCAGGTCCGGGTGTTCGGTGTCCGCGCCGCTGTCGAGCATCGCGACCTTCACGCCCTGGCCGGTGGCGCCCTCCGCCCATACCTTCTGCGCGCCGATCTGGGCGGTGGAGTCGGCCAGGTCGGCCTTCACCTTGCCGTCGAGCCACACGTGGGCGACGCCGCCCGCGAAGGACGGCTTGGCGGACCGGGCCGCCGCGCCGGAACCCCCGGTGAGCGAGGACCAGAACTCCGGTGCCTGCTTGTGGTTCTGGGCGAGGGCCGCGCCCTGGATGCTGTCCAGGCGGCGGACGTCGGTCGAGCCGGCCATCTTGGTCCGGGTGCGGGCCTTGGCGGCGGCTCCGGTGTAGCGCACGATCAGCGGCAGCCGGGAGCTGTGCGCGTCGTCATAGCCCTCGTTGATCAGCCGCGTCACGTTGAAGAGCTGCTTGTCGAGTTTGCCGGCGCTCACGTACGGCAGGGCGGCGTCGGGGTAGACATAGGTGGCGCCGTCCACGACCACGCGGTGGAAGCCGGTGGTGGCTCCGCTCGCGGCCTGGAAGGAGCGCACGACGGTGCCGTCGGCGGCGGTCCCGATGGTGACCTTGTCACCCGTGATCAGGGTGACGGTGTGCGTGCCGGCATCGCCGGGGGTGTGGTGTCCGGCGTCGTTGTGCGACACCTCACCGGCGGAGTACGCGGACACAGCGGCAGTCGCCGGTATGACGCCGAGTGTGAGCGCGGCCGCCACGGCGAGGGCGATCGGCCCGGGCCGGGGGATGGGAACCTTGGGCAAAGAAGACTCCTGAGACGCGGCGAAGAGCGAAAGATCACTGGATCCTCTGGCCTCCCCCACCGGCGTTCAAGGGGTCGCACCTGTCGCTCTTGCGCCATGGCTCAGTTGCGCCGCGAGCAGGCGGCGGCGTCGGCGCGCGTCCGGGGGGACGGCGGCTGACCGCCCCATGAACTCGGCGTGAGGTACGGAGCAACGGGCCTGTGGGGCATGCCGGTCGGCGGCTTGGCCTTGTCCGCGCACTGGTGCTGACACCCGGACGACGTGTCAGTTCCCACCGCGGGACCGTCGGGAGAGCGCCACGGCCGTACCGCCGGCCAGCAGCAGCGCGCCGGCCCCCCAGACGATCCGGCCGCCGCCGAATCCGGTGTCGGCCAGCAGTCCGGACCCTGCGGAGGGGCCGCCCGAAACGGAGCCGGACGCTCCGGTCGCGGAGCCGCCCTGCGCCAGCCGCAGGGTCAGGGCCGCGCTGTCGTTGGAGGCGTCGGGGTCGAGCCCCTTCATGACCTCCAGCGTGCGGACCTGGCCCGTGGAGACGGCTGGGGTACGGGGGCCGATGGCGACGGTGAACGACAGGACGTGTCTGTCGCCCGGGGCGGGGCCGCCGAAGGAGCACTGGTAGGAGGACCGGCCCATCCGGGGGCCGGGGTCCGACCCGTCGTCCGTGGGCGGCGGCTGGCAGTTGTCCGGGATCTTCGTGGCCTTCGTGCCGGGCGGCAGCTTGACGAGGACCGGGAGGAAGGCGTCGTCGTCGAGGAGGTCCTCCACCACCGCCGGCCCCCGGTCGATCACCGTGGCGTGCAGCGTGGCGTGACCGCCGCGCCGCCCGGTGACGGTGTCCCCGGTGACGGCGAAGTCGGCGTGGTTGATGCTGTTGACGTAGGTGGTGAAGTACGGGGCGGTGTTCCCGTCGGACGCCTTTGACCTCCTGCTGGGCGCCACCGGCACGTGACCGGCGGACCGGCCTTCGCTCAGCCGGGACACGGCCCGGGTACCGGAAGCACCGCTCGCGTCGCGGCAGCAGCGGCTCCAGACGATCCCACAGCTCGTCAGGCACGATCCACGGCGACGTCCCCACGCCGGGCCGAACGCTCAACTCCGGGGACAGGACACCGCCATCAACGAAACGACGTCTGGTGGCGCTCTACCAGCACAGGGAGATCCCGCCGGCCACCTCCTGGCGTCGACGGGGACGACCGGGTGTCGCCACATCGGAGGAAGGCGCACGGCAGAGGGGTATGTGGTGGGACACCACCTTTCTGGTCGTCATCCCACCGGGGGCGGGACGGGCTTGGTCCAGTCGGGGTCGGCCCAGCGCTCCGGCTGCTGTGGATCCGGCAGGTCCGGACGGTACCCGGGGTCCCGTTCGCGGCGCAGTCTCACGCTGCTGTGGAAGACGGCGTCGTCGGGCAGGGGGCGGGAGCGCCGGCCCACCAGCATCCACAGCGGGCCGTTGTGGTGCACGGGAGCACCGGCGAACTCCTCGGTGACCGCGCACGTCGTGTCGTATGCCTTGTCCCGGAACACCAGGTCCCCGGTGACACCGTCGGTGATCCACTTCAGCGGGATCGTGGAGAGCAGAGGCGCGCCCTCGGCATGCTCGAAGGTACCGCCGACATCGGAGTGCACTCCGGCGAACCACACCTCCTCGGCGGTGTCAGGACGCTCCGGGCGGCGGGTCACCAGGAACTCGCGGTAGGGGCGGCGGGTCTCGTCGAGCGACACGGCGTGCCGGATGCGGGCCGCGTTCGGCAACTGGTGGGTGTACGGCCACTGCAGACTGCCCAGGCGCAGGAGCCCGGCCGCCTTCACGGTGTCCCACACGCCGAGGTAGGCCACGGGCAGGGCGTGGTGCGAGACCTGCCGCGGGTTGTTCTGCTTGACCTCCGCCCACAGCGGTTCGCCGTCGGTGCGTCGGCAGAACGCGTGCGAGAACCGGGCGACCTCCTGTTCGCTCCGGTCGATGTCCTGGTTGAAGGCGTACTTCGCCACTGCGTACGGCACGAGGTTCTCCGAGCCCGGACGCATGAGGCCGGGCTTGTTGAGCATGCCGACGAGCGCCCGGGCGGTGTAGGCGCCGCGGCTGAAGCCGAAGACGTACACCAGATCGCCGGGACGCCACTGCCGCACGAGGTACGTGTAGGCCTCGGCGAGGTTGGTCCGCAGTCCGCTGCCGAAGGCGAGCCCACAGAGGCGGGAGAGCCGTCGGCCGACGGGGCCGCCGGCGGAGGGCGACGCCATGGTTCCCACGCCGGGGTCGTAGTAGACGAGTTGCCGGGTCGGATCGTCCGCGTCCAGCATCTCCGTCAGCCTGACCACATTGGTGGGGTTGTTCGCGCCTACCTGACAGCCCGTGCCGTCGAGGCAGATGACGATCGCGCGGGGCATGTCAGTGCTCCCCTCCGGCATCGGACTGGCCCTGGACACGGTTGCCGCGCCGTGCCGCACCGGCGGCAAGCGGACCGGCGGCGGTGTGCCGGCCAGGAGGTATCTGCTGGGCGAAGGCCTGCAGGGCCACGTCGCTGCTTGCCGGCAGCACCGCCATGAGCCCGCGCTCCTGGGCCTCCGAGATCGACGCAGCGGCCTCGCTGCCCTCGGGGACGAAGGCCAGACGGACCGCGCCGTCGCCCGAGCCGCGGCGATCCACCGGAGCGACGGCTCCGTGAGTGCCGTCGGGCAGTGTCACCCACAGCTGGAAGTCGTCGTACCGGACGAAGTCCGCGCCCTTCACCGGCCAGGGGTAGTGGTGCTCGCCGGGCACCTTGGGGAGGATGCCCTGGTGGTTCCCGTGGCTGAGCGGCACGCACGCGTTGAACAGTGAGTCGGTCCACGCCTCGACCCCGTCGGCGTCCTTGATCGGCGTGCGCAGCAGTTCCTCGGCCCGCTCGTAGCCCAACTGCGTCAGGGCGGGCAGGGTGAGGGGGAAGGCGGCGATCAGTTCGGCGGCCTCCTGGCGGAGCCGGTCGACCTTCGCGGGGTCGGCGCAGAACTGCATGCTCCACTCGATGCCGACCCGGGCACGGAACATCAGCCAGTGGTCGGCTGCCCTGACCCAGAGGCTGCCGCCGTGGTGCATCTCCCAGCGCTCGGAGCTTTTCGGCCCCGGACCCGGATCGACGGGTCGGGGACCGTAGGGAAGGTCGGTGTCGTTCATCTGGCGGAGGATCTTGTGGACCGTTTCCTTGGCGGCACGGAAGTGCGCCGACTCGAAGCGCTTCGGATGTTCGACGAGGCGGATATGCCACGGATGGGTCTCCGATTCGACGCCACCGAACTGGAGTTGGGGTCGTGCCATGGCCGGCCTCCGCTGCCCGGCCCCGCGGATCGCTCCCCGGCTCGCGAGGCGAACCCCCCTTTGTCCCGTCTACCGGGCCACATGCCGGGCCACAGCGACGCGTGGAACGACGGCCCGAGTTTTTCCGACGGCAGGAAACGGTCGGCCGGCCGGCGGTTTTTCAGTGGCCGGAGCCCGCCACACACTCGTTTCGACTGCTCGACCAGTTTACTGCGGCTTGCTCCCGGCGTCGAAGCGATCAACGGCCGGGCAGCCCTGTTGACCAGCGCCGACGCCGGTGTGTCAGGAATTACGGCTGAACGCCGAGTCGAAGGAGCCGGCGGCCGGTTCGATGCGGGTGAGCTCCCGGACCCTGGCCAGTGCGTCGGGCGCGCCGGCCAGCCGGTCCATGCCGGCGTCCTCCCACTCCACGGAGATCGGCCCCGCGTAACCGATCGAGTTGAGCATCCGGAAGCAGGCCTCCCAGGGCACGTCACCGTGGCCGGTGGAGACGAAGTCCCAGCCGCGCCGCGGGTCGCCCCAGGGCAGCTGGGAGCCCAGGCGGCCGTTGCGGCCGTCGAGCCGGCGTACCGCGTCCTTGCAGTCGACGTGGTAGATCCGCTCCCGGAAGTCGTACAGGAAGCCGACCGGGTCCAGGTCCTGCCAGACGAAGTGCGAGGGGTCGAAGTTCAGGCCGAACGCCGGGCGGTGGCCGATGGCCTCAAGGGTGCGGACGGTTGTCCAGTAGTCGTAGGCGATCTCCGAGGGGTGCACCTCGTGCGCGAAGCGGACCCCCTCGGCGTCGAAGACGTCCAGGATCGGGTTCCAGCGGTCGGCGAAGTCGGTGTAGCCGCGCTCGATCATCTCCGCGGGGGCGGGCGGGAACATGGCGACGGTGTGCCAGATCGACGAACCGGTGAAGCCGACCACGGTCCGCACGCCGAAGGCGGCCGCGGCCCGCGCGGTGTCCTTGATCTCCTCGGCGGCCCGCCGGCGTACTCCCTCGGCCTCGCCGTCGCCCCAGATCCGTTCCGGCAGGATCGCCTGATGGCGCTCGTCGATGGGGTGGTCGCAGACGGCCTGCCCGGTGAGGTGGCAGGAGACGGTCCAGACCTTCAGGCCGTACTTGTCCAGCAGGGCGCGCATCCCCGGCAGGTAGCCGGCCTCCCGCAGGGCGCGGTCGACCTCGAAGTGACCACCCCAGGTGGCGACTTCGAGGCCGTCGTAGCCCCAGTCGGCGGCCAGCCGGCAGACCTCCTCCAGCGGCAGGTCGGCGAACTGGCCGGTGAACAGGGTGACGGGTCGTGGCATGGTGGCTCCTGTTCCGCAGTGGTCGGGTGGTGGTGTGCCTCAGTCGGTCACGGCCGTCCAGACGCTGGCGGTGCGGGCGCTGGCGGCCACGGCGTCCAGGACACGCTGGACGCGCAGGCCCTCGGCGAACGACGGGGTCGGGTCGGTCCCGGCCGCGATCGCCTCGACCAGGTCCTTGACCTGGTGCGTGAAGGTGTGTTCGTAGCCGAGGACATGGCCGGCCGGCCACCAGGCGGCGGCGTACGGGTGCTCGGGCTCGGTGGCGAGGACGCGCCGGAAGCCCGCCGTGCGGCTGCTCTCGGCACGGTCGTAGAAGCCGAGTTCGTTGAGCGACTCCAGGTCGAACACGAGCGCGCCGAGTTCGCCGTCCACCTCGATGCGCAGGGCGTTCTTCCGGCCGGTGGCGAAGCGGGTGGCCTCGAAGACGCCGAGGGCGCCGCCGCCGAAGCGGGCGGTGAAGGCCGCGGCGTCGTCGACGGTGACCGGCCGGCGGCCACCCGCCGGGTCCGGGCGTTCGGGGACGAAGGTCTCCAGCACCGCGCTCACGCCCGTGATCGGCTCACCGGTGAGGAACTGGGCCAGGTCGACGGCGTGCGCGCCCAGGTCGCCCAGCGAGCCGCTGCCCGCCCGCTCGGCGCGCAATCGCCAGGTGACCGGGGCCTCGGGGTCCACCAGCCAGTCCTGCAGGTACTGCGCGCGCACATGCCGGATCCGGCCCAGCCGGCCCTCGGCCACGAGCTGCCGGGCCAGCGAGACCGCGGGCACCCGGCGGTAGTTGAAGCCGACCGCCGCCCGGGCCCCGTGGGCGGCGCGGGCCCGCTGTGCCGCCGCGGTCATCGCCTCCGCCTCGGCGACCGTGTTCGCCAGCGGCTTCTCGCACAGGACGTGCTTTCCGGCGGCCAGCGCGGCCAGGGCGATCTCGGCGTGGCTGTCGCCGGGGGTGCAGATGTCGATCAGGTCGATGTCGTCCCGCTCGACCAGCCGCTTCCAGTCGGTCTCCGTGCCCGCCCAGCCCTGGCGGGCGGCGGCGGTCCGGACCTCCGCGGCGGAGCGCCCGCACACGGCGGTCAGTTCGGGCCGCAGCGGCAGGTCGAAGAAGCGCGGCGCGGTACGCCAGGCGTGGGCGTGCGCGGCACCCATGAAGGCGTAGCCGACCATTCCGACCCGCAGTGTTCCGGCCATGTGGTCAGGCCTCCTCGGGCCGGGCGCCCGCGGGGACGGCCGCCGGGCGCTCGCAGTCGGTGGTGACCGGCACCGCGTGGCCGCTCTCGCCGGCGGCGAGGAGCGACTCCATCACGTCGAGGACGTGCTGGGCGAGGTGCCCGGACGCGCGGTGCGGGGTGCCGGCGGCCAGGCCGCGGGCCAGGTCGGCGACGCCGTAGCCGCGGGAGGCGCCGGCGTATCCGCCGCGGACGGGAAGGTCCTCCCAGCCGTCGCCCTCGGCGCGGAAGAGCCGCACCTGGCCGTCGAAGCCGTTGGGGTCGGGCACGGACAGCGAACCGGCGGTGCCGTAGACCTCGATCCGGGGCAGCTGGGCGGCCCACACCTCGAAGCTCATGACCAGCGTCGACAGCGCGCCGCTCGCGTGCTCCAGCACGCCGGTGACATGCGTGGCCACCTCGACGGGGAAGACGGTGCCTGCGCGCGGGCCGCTCTCGATGGTCCGGGTGGAGCGGACGGTGGAGGAGAAGCCCGTGACCCGGCGGACCGGGCCGAGCAGGGTGACCAGGGCGGTGAGGTAGTACGGGCCCATGTCGAGCAGCGGGCCGCCGCCCGGCCGGTAGTAGAACTCCGGCGCCGGGTGCCAGCGCTCGTGGCCGGGCGTGGTCATGAACGCGGTGGCCGCGACCGGAGCCCCGATGTCCCCCGCGTCCAGGGCGGCCCGGGCGGTCTGGACACCCGTGCCGAGGACCGTGTCCGGGGCGCAGCCCACCCGTACCCCCGCCCGTTCGGCCGCGTCCAGGACGGCGCGTGCCTCGGCCGTGGTGGCGGCCAGCGGCTTCTCGCCGTAGACGTGCTTGCCGGCGGCGATCGCCGCGTGGGCGACCTCGGCGTGGGCGGCCGGGACGGTGAGGTTGAGGACCAGGTCGACGTCGTCCGCCGCGTAGAGCTCGGGCAGCGCCAGCGCCCGGGCGCCGGGGACGTCGGCCGCGGCGGCCTTGGCGCGCTCCAGGTCGAGGTCGGCGACGGCGGTCAGCCGCAGGTTCTCCAGCCGGGGGAAGGTGCTGAGGTACGCGCCGCTGATCTGGCCGGCGCCCACCAGGCCGATCCGCAGCGGGTTGTCACGGTGGTTCAGCGGGTCGCCCATCGCATGCCCCTCCTCAGCATGGTGTCGACCTCGGGAACGTCGAGGTCGGCGATGTTGTGTCCGACGGTGATGACGAAGACCCGGCCCGCGCCCCAGCGTCGGGTCCAGACGACCGGGACCACGGTCCCGTCGAGTTCGGGGTGGTCCGGGTCCGGCTCGTACACGGAGTCGGCGAGGACCTCCACGGCCGGGTCCATGTGGAGGTAGTACTGCTCGGTGGTGACGGTGAACGGCTCGATCCCGGCCAGCACCGGGTGCCCGGCCTGCTCCGGCCGCGGCCGGACCTCGTACGTGCTGAACTCCCTCGGGTGATGCACGAACTGACCACCGGTCATGAGCTGGTACCGGGTGTCCTGGCGGAACGCGTCCACGATCCCGCCGTGCCATCCGGCGAGCCCGGTGCCCGACCGGACGGCGGCCGCGAGGCCGGCCGACTGCTCGCCGGTGATCGAGCCCATCGTCCAGCACTGCACGATCAGATCGGTGCCGGCCAGCAGCCCGGCGTCGAGATAGCTGTCCAGGGTGTCGGAGACGGTGACGGCGTAGCCGTCCTCCTTGAGCGCGGCGGCACAGCGGTCGCCGGCCGGGACCGGCACATGGCCGTCCCAGCCGCCGCGTACCACCAGGGCGTGTTTGGGTGTCGTCCCGGGTTGCTCGGTCATGGCGTGCTGGTCCCTTCTGAGTCGGGCACATGCCGCCACCGTTCCAGGGCCGTGAAGCCGAGGAGCTCGCGGCTGCGGCTCAGGGAGTACGGGGTGCCGAAGCCCTCGGGGGCCCCGGTCACCGGGGTGTCGGGGTGGTAGCGGCGCAGGAGTTCACGGGTGGGCCGGAGCGAGGTGGTGTCGGGGGCGGTGACGTTGACGAGGTGGTGGCCGGCCGGGGTGCGGTCGAGGGCGGCGAGGACCGCCCGGGCCGCGTCCGCCGTGTGCAGCCAGGCCCACAGCCCGGCACGGTCGTTGCCGGGATCCCGGTGCACCCAGTCGAGGTGCTCGCGCAGCCGCGCTCCGCTGCCGATGAACGGGAAGCGCAGGCTGACCACGCTCATCCCGTCCCCCGCGTACTTCCGGGCCGTCGTCTCGGCGATCAACTCGCCGACGCGCTTGGAGAGTCCGTAGACGTCCTCCGCGAGGTAGGGATGCTCCTCGGTGACCGGGATCCCGGTGGGGGACCGGTCCACCCGCGACCAGGCGAGGCCCAGCGCGGAGAGGCTGGAGACGTACACCAGCCGGCGCACTCCCGCCCGGGCCGCCGCGTCGAGCACCCGCCAGGTGCCCTCCACGTTGATGGTGAACACCTCGTCCGGGGTGCCCATGGTCGGCGCGGGCAGGGCCGCGGCGTGCACGACCGCGTCCACGCCGTCGACCAGCGGCTCGATCGACGCGGGCTCGCGCAGATCACCCAGCAGGGTCTCGTCGGCCACGAGCCCGTCCGGCCGGACGCGGTCGTGGGCACGCACATGCTCGCCACTGTCGGCGAGTTGCCGGACGACTTCGCGCCCGAGCATTCCTGCCGCACCGGTGACCAGGACTTTCACGTCGGATGTGCCCTTTCCGATGGAAGGCGAGCGTGACGCCGGACGATCGAGACCTTAGGAACCGGTCAATTAGCATGTCAATACTCGTGAATGAGCTGCCATGGACGGCTTCTGGCCGATCGGTGGGTGAGATTGACATGCTAAATTGACGCCCACCGAGATCAGCACCGAGATCCGCACCGAGATCCCGGCCAACCTCAGGAGGCCGATCGTGGACGGCGGCAGACCGGCGGGCGGCGCGGCCGACGACGCACCTCGCCCCCCGCTCTACGCGCAGGTCAAGCGCACGCTCCTGGAGGCCATCGCCTCCGGTGAGTACTCACCGGGCGTGCCCTTCGTGACCCAGCGGGAGATCTGCGAACGGTTCGGTGTCAGCCATGCCACCGCGGTGCGCGCGCTGAACGAACTCGCCGCCGAGGGCTGGGTGGTGCGCCGCCGCGGTCTCGGCACCTTCGTCGCCGAGCAGCCCGGCCGGGGAGTGCGCCGCGGCGGGAGCGCCGACCGCGCCATCGCCTGCATCCTGCAGTTCCAGGGCCCGCACGTCTCCCAGATCCTGGCCGGCGTCGAGGCGGCCTGTGCCGAACTCGGCTACCGGCTCTACCTGCGGCACTGCGAGGGCGACCCGGAGCGCGAGAGCCGCGCCCTGCTGGACGCCGTCCGCGACGGGGTGAGCGGCATCGTCGTCTACCCCGCGGAGGGCACGGGCGGCCACGACGGCTGGGCGGAGGTCGAGCACTCCGGCGTTCCGCTGGTGATGGCCGACCGCTACCGGCCCGACCTGGCCCACGACGCGGTCGTCGCCGACAACACCGCCATCGGACGGGAGTTGACGAAGACCCTGCTCGCCGCCGGGCATCGCACCATCGCCACCCTGTGGGACGAGACCGACACCAGCAGCGTCCGCGACCGGTTCGCCGGCCATGTCGAGGCGCTGCGGCAGGCGGGGCTGCCGATCCGCCCCGACCTCACGGTCCTGCGCCGCTACCGCGACCTCCCGCCCGACCAGCGCCGGGCCCGGCTGGCCGCGCTGCTCGGCGGCGACAGCCCGGCGGACGTCCTGCTCTGCTCCAACGGCTACGTGCTGGCCGCCGCCGCGCACGACCTGGCCGCGCTCGGCTACGAGGTCCCCGGCGACGTCGAACTGGCCGGCATGGACGACGCGGGCCCCTTCGACGTGCTCCCCCTCACCGTGGCCGCGGTCTCGCTGCCCTCCCGGGAGATCGGCGACACCGCGATGCGGCTGCTGCACCGCCGGGTCACCGAGCGGGCGGCCGGCCGGTCGCCGGCCGCGGCCCCCGAGGTGACGGTGCTCCCGGTCACCGTGACGACCCGCCCGCCGACCGCCGCGCACCTGCGGATCGTCGGCGGCACCGCCCTCAAGTAGCCGTCCGTCCGGTCCCGCTGCCCGACGGATGGAGCCCACTGCCCGACGGATGAATCCCACAGCCCGACGGAAGGACGAGAGTGCCCAGCATCCCGCCGCACTCCGGCATGTCCGAACGCACCGACCCCGACCGCCCCCTCGACCCCGACCGTACCCTCGACCCCGACCGCCCCCTCGAACCCGAGCGCCTCTCCGGCCCCGACCGCCTCCTCGGCCCGGACGGCGGGCTGCCCCAGGCCCGGCCACCCTGGACCCACCGCGACGGCCTGCGGATCACCCGGGTCCGCGCCGTCGTCACCGCGCCCGAGGGCACCCCGCTGGTCGTCGTCCGCGTCGACACCAGCGACGACGGCCTGTACGGACTCGGCTGCGCCACCTTCACCCAGCGCTACGCCGCCGTGGCCGCCGCCGTGGACGAGCACATCGGGCCGCTCGCCGTGGGCCGCCATCCGGCCGACATCGAGGACATCACGCGGCTCGTCCACTACTCCTCGTACTGGCGCAACGGCCCGGTCCTCAACAACGCGTTGTCGGGGCTCGACCAGGCCCTGTGGGACATCGCGGGCAAGCGCGCCGGGCTGCCCGTGCACGAACTCCTCGGCGGACGCTGCCGGGCCGCCGTCGAGGTCTACTCGCACGCGGCCGGCCCCACCATCGGGGAGACCCTCGACCGCGCCGAGCAGCTGATCGAGGCGGGCTACCGCAACGTCCGGCTGCAGACCGGCCAGCCCGGCCTCGGCGCGTACGGCGCCCCCGGCACCGGCGGCGGCTACCCGCGCTCACCGCACCCCGACGGCTGGGACCCCGAGCGCTACCTGCGCTCCACCCCGGCCCTGTTCGCCGCCGCCCGCGGACGGCTGGGCGACGGCGTCAACCTGATGCACGACGTGCACAGCCGGCTGACGCCCAAGCAGGCCGTGGTGCTGGCGCGGGCGCTGGAACCTTACGGGCTGTCCTTCCTGGAGGACGTCGTCGCCCCGGAGTTCTACGACCACCTGCCCGCGGTACGCGCGGCTTCCCCGGTGCCCGTCGCGGTCGGCGAGCAGCTCGGTTCGGTGCCGGACGCGGTCCGGCTGGTCCGCGACGGCGGAGTGGACCTGCTGCGGCTGCACACCTCCTCGGTGGGCGGGCTGACCCCGACCCGCAAGCTCGTGGCCCTCTGCGAACTCCTGGGCGTGCGCACGGCCTTCCACTCCCCGGGCGACATCTCGCCGGTCGGGGTGGCGGCCAACCTGGCGGTCGACATCTCCTCGCCGGCCTTCGGCTTCCAGGAGTCGCACGACTACAACGAGGCCACCCACGAGGTCTTCCCGGGCACGCCGGTGGTGGCCGACGGCCATCTGCGCCCCTCCGAGGAGCCCGGCTGGGGCGTCGCCCTCGACGAGAAGGCCGCCGGGCGGTTCCCTCCGGTCAAGTTCCTCCACGAGCGCTGGTCCGCCCAGGTACGGCGGCCGGACGGAGCGCTGGAAGCGCCTTAGCCCGTACCAGCGACGGGTAAGAGTCAGCCCGTACCAGCGACGGGTAAGAGGGGGGCCGCCGGAACCGGCGGCCCCCCTGGTCGTGTCGCCTGTGGGCCTTGCTACTCCTCCGCGGCGACCGCCGCCGTGGCCGTCGTACCGACGCCCGCCGAGCCGGTTGCCGCGCCGCCCGCGACGCCCTCCACCAGATGGCGCTGGAGCAGGGCGAAGACGACCAGGATCGGGGCCGCCACGATCACCGTGGCCGCCGCGATGAGCGGCCACTGCGAGGTGTGCTCACCGAAGAACCCGTACAGCCCCCGGGTCACCGGCCACAGTCCCGGATCGTTCAGCATGATCAGCGGCAGGATCAGGTTGTTCCAGGACGCCACGAAACCGAAGACGCCGAAGGTCGCCAGGGCCGGCTTCATCTGCGGCATGACGATCTGGAAGATGAACCGGACATACCCGCAGCCGTCCAGCGCCGCCGCCTCGTCCAGCTCCCGCGGGATGGACTTGATGTAGCCCACGAAGAAGAAGAAACCGGCGCCGGCGAGCGAGGTGAGGACCAGGAACCCCAGCCGGCTGTCGTACA
Organism: Streptomyces sp. NPDC001507; assembly: GCF_042894765.1. Lineage (NCBI taxonomy): Bacteria > Bacillati > Actinomycetota > Actinomycetes > Kitasatosporales > Streptomycetaceae > Streptomyces > Streptomyces sp. NPDC001507. The sequence goes on along the minus strand of NZ_JBIAVV010000012.1, from coordinate 171,812 downwards.
GGCCGAGCGCCTTGGCCTCCACGAACAGCGGGATCAGGCCGGCGGGCATGAAGCCGGAGAAGACGAAGAAGCCGTACAGCGCGTTGGAGCGCCGGAACCAGCCGCGCGATATCGGGAAGGCCAGGAACACCCCCAGGATCAGGGTGATGACGTCCGGGACCACGGCGTAGATCAGCGAGTTGACCATCTCGGTGCCGAAGTCGCCCTGCGTCCAGGCGTCGCTGAAGTTGCTCAGCGTCCAGGTGTCCGGCATCCCCGTCGGATCCTTCAGGAACGACTGGTACGGCTTGAACGCCTGGAGCAGCAGGTAGACCAGCGGCAGGGCGAACAGACCGGCGGAGACCACGAAGCAGAACAGCTGCGTCCCGGTGAGCCGGAGCCCGCGCAGCACCAGGCGGCGCCGGTCGGACGGGGCGGCCTGGGCCGGAGCCCCGGGACGGGAGCGCCGCTGCGGACGTACGGTCTGCAGGCTCACAGCGACACCTCCCGCCTGCGCAGCCCCCACAGCAGGCCGCCGCCGACGACCAGGGTGAAGGCGAACTGCAGCATGGCCAGCATCGAGCCACGGCCGAGGTTGGAGTCCTGCCCGAAGGCCGTGTCGAACATGTACATCCCCAGGGTCTTGGTGCCGTAGTTGCCGTCGGTGAGCACCAGGACCAGGGCGTATTCGCCGATGCTGCCCATTGCGGTGAGGAAGACGTTCACGGTGGTCGCCGGGGCCAGCATCGGCCAGGTGATCTTCCAGAACGTCTTCCACCGCCCGGCTCCGTCCAGCGACGCCGCCTCGTAGAGCTCGGGCGGGATACGGCGCAGCCCGGCGATGTAGACGAGCATCGTGTAGCCGGAGAACATCCAGACGTTGATCAGCACGATCAGCCAGATCGCCCAGTCGGGGTTGCCGAGGAAGGCGTTGGTGCCGCCGAACAGCGAGTGGTACGCCTTCTCCGTCGGACCGTTGCTGGGATCCAGCAGCAGCGAGAAGAGCACCGCCACGATGGTCACGGAGAAGATCTGCGGCATGAAGATCAGCGCCCGGTACAGGCCGTAGCCCGTCCGCCGGCGCTGGAGCACCAGCGCAAGTCCCAGGCCGACCACGATCTGAAGGATCGTTACTCCGGCGACGTACTTCACGGTCACCACGAGACTGTCCGACAGGTCGGGCCAGGAACCGGTGAACTCGTTGCGGTAGTTGCACAGACCGCAGAAGTTGGTCGGGGTGCCGGGCAGCCCCGAGTACTGGGTGAGCGAGTAGTAGACGGTGGCCAGCGACGGGTACAGGCCGAACACCAGCCAGCCGACGGTGGGCACCGAGATGGACAGCCAGGGGATCCAGCGCCTGGTCCGCCGGGTGCCGAAGGGGCAGGTGGACACGGTGCGCTCCTAGTGCTTGACGCTGGCCGAGTACGCCTTGGCCGACTCGGAGAGCGCCGTGGTCATCGGCTTGTTCCCGAAGGGCTGCACGTCCTGGAGCTTCGGCCCGCCCGCGTAGGTCGAGGACCCGGTGGTCGGAATCCACGGCTGGGTGGAGTTCGGGTAGCCCTTCGAGGCGTTCGCGGTCAGCCAGTCGGTCCAGGACAGTGACGGGGTCTGCACGTCGGGCTCGGTGGAGATCGAGCCGGTGGCCTTCACCCAGGCCGCGTAGTTGGTCTTCTGGGTGAAGAAGTCCAGGTACTCCAGGGCCAGTTTCTTGTGCTTGGCCCACACCGGGACGGACCACGACAGGTCGGGGGCGAGCGCCGGCCGGTTCCAGGCGGCGTTGTCGGTGCCGGGGACGGCGAAGAAGCCGAAGTTCAGCTTCGGGTTGGCCTGCGCGATGGTGTTGCCGTCGTACGAGCCGTCCACGAAGAAGGGGTAGTCGTCGGTGTTGGACGCCCACACCCCCGGCGCGGTCTGCGCGGGCACGCCCGCCGCGTTGGGCTCGATGTAGGACATGATCTCCTCGTAGCGCCTCGCGGCGTCCTGGTACAGCGGGTCGTCCCAGTTCGCCTTTCCGTCCCAGAAGTCCTGGGCGCGCTGCTGGTAGACGGACTGCGCCTCGGTGGCCGGCTTGTCCTGCATCATCAGCTGGTTGATGATCCCGGCCCAGATGATGTTCTGGTAGCCGTCCTTGCCGGCCACGTAGACCGGGCTGAGGCCCTTGGACTTCAGCAGCTTGAGGTCGGAGACGAACTCGCCGTACGTGGTCGGCACCTGGAGGCCGTACTTGTCGAGCAGGTCCTTCTTGTACCAGAGGCCGGTGTTGTTGACGTACTCGGCGGTCATCACGCCGTAGATGCCGTCCTTGTAGCCCATCGCGTACTTCTGCGCGGTGAGGTCGAAGCGCTTCATGAACGGCTGCTTGCTCAGGTCCATGAACTGGTTGTTGGCGATCAGCGCGGCGGTTCCGTTGACCTTGATGTTCGTCTGCTCCGGCGGGAACGCCGCCGGGGTGGGCGGGAACTGGGCCAGCACGTCCACGTTCTTCGAGGCCAGCAGCGAGTTCTGCAGCGTCGGCCAGGCGTTGGCGGCGGTCGGTGCGGTCTGCAGCTTGACCTTGACGCCCGGGTGTGCCTTCTCGAAGGCGGCGTTGATCTTCTCGGTCTGCGCCACCGCGGCGGCGTTGGTCCACTCGGCGACGACCAGGGTGTTCTCGGACGAGCCGCCGCTGTCGCTGCCGCACGCGGAGAGTCCGGCAGCGGCCAGCGCACAGGCGGCGGCAGCGGCCAGGACGCGGCTCGTGCCACTGAGCGCGCGGGGCCAAGGGGTGCTGGGGTAACGGCTTCTGACGACCATGTCGCTCCTCGGTGGGAGGTACGGGAAATGGCCGACGGGAGTCCCGGAGATTGATCCGAAGCATGTGGCGGTGTGGGCGGTGCGTCAAGGCGATGCGCAGGGAGAATTCTGACGGATGACAAGGGACTTCTCTTACAAACGGCTGGTGGAAACATCGGTATTCGCGCACTGGTGGTGGCATCTGTGCAGGTGGATGCCGCTGAATTGAAATCTTGGGCAGGTTCTTCGGCGGAGCTGTTGTCTTGGTAACACTCATGGTTTTCCATAATGCTGCCGCGCCGACGGGAGGCCCTGGAGAAGCACCGCCGGTCCGTGTCCCCACTCAACTCACCCGGAAGGGCTCAGCCGATGCTGCGCACATCGAAGTCGTCGAGACGCAGAACGGTTCCACTGCTCGCCACCGCCGCGGCGGTCCTCGCCACCGCGGGCACGGTCGTACCGGCCGGTGCCGCGACCCCGGCCGCGGCCGCCACGGCGCAGAGCGGTCCGTCCACCCTGTGGGCGACCCAGCTGCAGTTCGACGACCACGGCACCCCCTGGTCCACGGCCCAGTTCGAAGCCGTCAAGGCCAAGGGGATGAACAGCGTCGAGATCAACATGCCCTGGAACCAGATCGAACCCGCCCAGGGCAGCTACGACTTCACCGAGCTCGACACCGAACTAGCCCACGCCGAGGCCGCCGGCATCCGCATCGTGCCGATCTTCTGGCAGGCCGGCTGGGGCGGCAGCCCCGCCTCGTGGATCACCAGCAAGGAGATCACCAGCAGCGGCGGCACCGGCATCGCCCCCGCCTGGTGGGACACCGGCGAGCAGCAGGCCTACTTCGACTACGTCACCACCACCGTCCGGCACATCACCGGCAACCCCGGCTACGGCGGCTCCATCCTCAACTACGGCCGTCTGGACGCCCAGTGGAGCAACAACGGCAACGGTGGCTGGGCACCGGCCGACGTCGCCCATTTCCACGACCACTGGCTGCCGCACACCTACGGCACCGTCGTCCGCTTCAACGCGGCCAACGGCACCTCCTACGGCTCCTTCGCCGAGGTGCCCGCCGCCACCCCGGGCGAGCCGCTGGCCGGCGTCTACCAGAACTTCCGGCAGTGGAGCGTCCAGGACACCTACGACCGGCTGACCGCCGCCGTCCGCAAGGTCTCCTCCGGCCCGCTCTACTACTACTTCGGCGGGCACATCTCCAACGCCCCCGACATCGGCAACCTGCCCGACATCTTCTTCAGCCTGGCCCGCAGGTATGACCTGACGGTCATCGAGGACGCCGCCCAGTCACCCGGCCTCACGCTCACCTTCGGCAGCCTGGCCCGCGGCTACCACGTCCGGCTCGCCCAGGAGTGGACCGCGCCCACCGAGGCCGAGATGCCGGCCCAGGCCGTCCAGTGGATCTCCAACTACGGCATGGGCTTCCCCTACGGCGGCGGCGAGGACTTCTTCATCCACGACGGCACCTCCAAGGACGTCATCGCCTACCCGATCTACACCGGCGCGCTGCCGACCCTGCAAAGCCTGTCCGGCTCCTACCCGCAGGTACCGGTCGCGGTCTACTTCGACTACTCCAAGGCCTGGGGCAACGCCGCCGGCGGCAGCCTGAACGCCGTCGAGAACCAGCTCACCGCCCTGTGGTCGCGCCACCAGAGCGGATTCGCCGTGGTCACCAGCGACGAGGTCAAGAACCACGCGGCGGACCTGTCCAAGTTCCGCGCGGTGCTGCCGCTGAACGGCACCGACGCCAACGTGACGGCGTACCGGCAGGCCGGCGGCACCGTGCTGAGCAGCGGCGACCAGCTCACCCGGTACGCTCCGGCCTACGCCGAACTCAGCAGCGCGCACGCCCTGCAGGTGGTGCCCACCACCGCCGCCGACCACCGCAGCGCCCAGCTGGTGCTGGCCGAGATCAACCCCTACTTCCCGTACGACGGCGCCGTCGTCCTGCGTCCCGGCGGGCTCGGTCTCAAGGCCGGCCGCTACCACGCGGTGGACGCGGCGACCGGCAAGGCGCTGCCGCAGGTGCCGCAGAGCGACGGCGGCGCCTGCGTGCCGCTCGGCCTGGGCACGGCCGAACTCCGCGAGTGGAAGCTGGTGCCCGGTCCGGCACCGGCCGGCACCCCCGTACCCGGCTCCTGCTCCACCACCTCCGGCGGCGCCACGACCGTGGGCGCCACCGCGGGCGGCAACGACGGGTCGTCGGGCGCCGTCTTCCAGAACGTCGGCGCCACCGGCCAGGGCGCGGACGGCAACCTCGACACCGTCACCCTCGGCGGCCAGAGCGCCTACGAGACCTGGACCACCGACCGCACCGGAGTCGGCAGCGCCAACGCCTACCTCCAGCTCGACCCGGGCAGCGAGGTGGCCCGCGCGGCAACCGTCACCGTCCAGGTCACCTACTGGTCCGAGGCCGGGCAGGGCTTCACCGTCCAGTACGACACCCCGACCGACGCCTACCACAACGGGCCGACGGTCACCGGCGACGGAACCGGCAGCTGGCAGACCGCCACGCTCACCCTCACCGGCGCGCAGTTCGACGAGGCCCAGAACCTCCAGGCCGACCTCAGGCTCGCGGCCACCGACCCGGCGAAGCCGCTGTACATCCACAGCGTCTCGCTCACCACTGCCGGGAACTGAGGACGGCCCACCTGCCTTCCTCCCCGAAGGAGAACCACCGTGCACGACGGCACCGACCCCGCCCCGGAGATTCCCGGCGTCCGGGCGCTGACCAGCGATTCCATCCACGGATACGATGCCACCCGCCGGAGCGGTCCGGAGGGACCGAAGAGAAGGGGGACCACCACGGTGCGACTCACCCCCCTGCCGGTCCCCGGGAGGCCTCGTGTTCCGGTCCCGCTCGTCACCTCCCACCGCACCCGAGGCGGTGCCGGTGCCTGACGCGCCGTCCCGGCCATCGGCGGAAGACGAACTCGACATCCTCCGCCGGTGGGCGGCGGGCCCGGGGCCACGTGCCCTGCGCGCCTCGATCGTCCTGCAGGCCGCCCTCGGCCGGCACAACTCCGAGATCGCCCGCAGGCTCGGCGTCTCCCGGCAGACCGTGGCCACCTGGCGGCAGCGCTACGCCGCGCAGGGGACGGCCGGGCTCGCGGGCCGCCCGCAGTCCGGCCGGCCCGGGGTCGTCGACGAGGGGGACGTGGTCACCGAGACCCTGCTGGCCCCACCGGACCGGCGCTCCTCCCGCAGCGTGGGACGGCGGCTCGGCTGCTCGCACACCGCGGTCGCCGCCGCCCGCCGCCGGTGGAACCTGGGCCAGGCGGACCGGGGCCCGCTGCCCCCGCTGACCCCCGCCCTCGCCGACGGCGAGGTGTGGGTGGTCGGTGTCCACCACGGCACCGGCCCTACCCTGGTGCTGCTCGCCCTCCGGCCGCACGCATTCGGTCAGCCGGCCGGCCCCGCGGTCAGGCCGCCCACCGACGCCCTGGCGGCCGTGGCCGCGGCGTTCACCCACGCGCTGGACTCGCACGAGCCCGCTCCGGCCGGGCCCACCGGTCCGGCCCCCCGCCCGCCGGGCCGCCCGGCCGCCGAACCCAACCAGGCGGTGAGCGTCTTCCTCGCCGCCGCCCGCCGCGCCCACCCCCGTGCCGCCCTGCACCTGGTCCTCCTGCACGGTCCTGCCGCCACCGGCCTCGACGAGCTCTGCCGGCGGGCCCGGGTGACACTCCACCAGCCACCCGAGCGCACCGGCCCGGTCTCCTTCCTGCGTGCCGTACTCGCCCTGGACGCCTCCCGGCACCCTTCCTCCTCGGCCCGTGTCCTGCTGGACCTGGCGGCGGACCTGGACGGCCCGGCACCGGTGCGCTGGATCCGCGAGCCGCTGCCGGCCGCGCCCGGGGAGAGCCCGCCCGGTGGAGCCGGGCCGCTGCGTGCGGCCGCACCGGCCGGCAGCGGCGGCGCCAACCAGATCGACCTCGGCTCCTTCAACGAGTGCGTGGTGATCGAGACGGTGCGGCTCGCCGGGTCGATCACCCGCGGCGAGATAGCCGACCGCACCCGGCTGACCCAGCAGTCCGTCTCCCGCATCGCCCGCTCGCTGCTCGACCGCGGCCTGCTCGTCGAGGAACGCCGGCAGCACTCCACCGTCGGCAAACCGCGCGGCCTGGTCCGGCTGCGCGACGACGCCGCGCACGCCCTCGGCATCCACATCGACCCGGAGGTGCTCACCGCGGTCCTCGTCGACCTCTCCGGCCGCATCGTCGCCCGCCGGGTCGAGAAGATCACCCCCGAGCCGCGCCCCGGCGCGGTCGTCGCGCAGATCGCCGCCCTCGGCGAGGCCGTCCTCGCCAACACCGGGCAGGCGGTGCGCGAGAACAGCTTCCTCGGGCTCGGGGTGGTGGTGCCCGGCCCGGTCGACACCGTCTCCGGAACGGTCCTGGACCCGCCGCTGATGGGGGTCCTCAAGGACGTACCGCTGCGCAGCCTCCTCGAACAGCGCTTCTCCTGCCCGATCCTGGTGGAGAAGGACTCCACCGCCGCCGCCGTCGGCGAGCGCTGGATCGGCCGGGAGAGCCGTGCCCGCGACTTCGTCTACCTCTATCTCGGCACGGGCGTGGGCGCGGGCCTGATCCTCAACGGCGACATCTACCGCGGACTCACCGCCAACGCGGGGGAGTTCGGCCAGCTCTGCGCGGTCACCCTGGGCCGTGTCGAGGCCTCGGGCCGGCCCGAGGTGCTGCCCGAGTGCAACCCGGCACGGCACGTGCTCACCCGCGCGGACGGCCACCGAACGGGCGCGGCCGCCCAGGTGCCGAAGGACCCGCCGACGGTCCGCGAGGCGGCCCGGGCGATCGGCAGGGGCGCGCTGGCGCTGATCGACCTGCTCGACGTCGGCCTGGTCGTGGTCGGCGGGCCGTTCTGCACCGGCCCCGCGGCCGACATCTACCTCACCGAGATCGAACGGGCCGTCAACGACTTCCCGACCGCCCGCCGGCTGCGGCGGGTGCACGTCGAACGTTCCGTGAGCATCCACGAGGCGGCCGCCGTCGGCGCCGCCTCCACCCTCTTCCACGCCGCCTTCACCCCGCGGCTGCGCCGGCACCCGTGAACCCCACGGGCGCCGGCGCCGGCCTCGGGCGGCTCAGCCCACGGCCACCGCGAAGACGTGCAGGGACACCTGGTTCACCGCGACCGGCGCGCCCATGTCCGGCAGGGTGAGATAGGCCGGGGTCTTCCCGGCCGCCAGCGCCACCGTCTGCGCGTAGACGCTCACCCGCTGGTCCTTCTTGCCGTCCGCCGTGTCGAGGTACGGCGTGGAGGCGAGGATGTCGCCGCCGGGCGGGGCGGTGTTGGACCACCAGTCGGGGAAGGTCAGCGAGAACGCCTGGGTGCTGCCGTCGGTATAGGTGATCAGCCCGGAGCCGGAGCCGTCGCCGTACGCACTGGTGCCGAGCAGCCCCAGCTTCGTCGCCCCGGCCGGGACCCCGGTGAGCGGGACCGTCTGGCCGAGCGCGGCGATGTTGTCGTACGCGCCGGTGCCGGTGGCGGGCCAGTCGTAGGTGAGCCCGCCGTGGCTCACCGCGCTCCCGGAGGCGACGCCGGCCGCCGCGAGGGCCTGCTGGGAGAGGCCGATGTGCTCGCCGTCGATGTCGGCCCCGCCCGGGTTGCCGTCGTCGGCGACCCCGGTGTTGTTGCGGGCCGCGGCGAAGTCGGCGTACGGCACCAGCACCCTGGTCGCCGCCTGGTCGTCGCTGTGCGCGCCCTGGTAGGTCGCGGAGGCGGAGACGGCGTAGTTGCCCGGCGCCGGGGTGCCGGAGTCGGGCGTCAGCTTCCAGGTGGTGACGGCCTTGGCGCCCGGCGCCAGTGAGCCGAAGGAGGCCGGGGTGACGGCGGTGGCGTGCCAGCCGGCGGGCGCGGACAGGGCGACCTGGACGTCGCCCAGCGCGCCGGGGCCGGTGTTGGTGTAGGTGGTGGTCAGGGTGGCCGCCGTACCGGAGGAGAGCACCCCGCCGCCGGTGATGCCGAGCGGGTGGCCGACGCGGATCGCCGCACCGCCGGTCACGCCGCCGACGGTGGCCCGGATCGTCGCCACGCCGTTGCCGACCGCGGTGACGACGCCCTTGGCCGAGACGGTCGCGACCGAGGTGTCGCTGCTGGAGTACCGGACCCGGGTGGTGGCCAGATCCACGAACGACCCGTCGGTGTCGACCGCCTCGACCACGTGGTCCGCCTGCACGGACATGTTGCGGCCGGGCTGTTGCGCGGGGTCGGTGTCGTCCTTGATCCACCGGTTGGTGCCGGTCAGGTCGATGGTGTCGCCGGCCTGGTACACCAACGCCTCGGGCTGCACGGTGACGTACTGCACGTGCGGGGTGAGCCGGCCGTGCACCCGCACGTCCGCGGCCCCGGCGGCGGTCGCCGAGTCCGGGCCTACCTGGAAGCGGTAGGTACCGTCGTACACCACGGACCTGGCGGCCTCGCCGTCCCGGAAGGCCAGGTCGGGGACGCTCACCTTCAGGGTGATGTGCTGCGTCTGCCCGGGCCGCAGGACCCGTGTCTTCTGGAAGCCTGCCAGGCGCTCCTTGGGGAGTTCGACTCCCGGCACGGTGAAGGGGGTCGCCGCGTAGAGCTGTGCGACGGTCGCTCCCGCGGTGCTGCCGGTGTTGGTGACGTCGAAGGAGACCTTCACACTCCCGTCGGCGCTCACGGACGTCCGGTCGGCCCGGGTGTGCGAGTAGCGGAAGGAGGTGTAGCTCAGCCCGTAGCCGAAGGGGTAGCTGGGTGTTCCCGTGAAGTACTGGTAGGTACGGCCCAGTCCGCCGGTGGCGCCCGCCGTCAGGTCGTAGTCGGACATCGCCGGCAGCTGCGAGTCGTCCTTGTACCAGGTGAAGTCCAGGTGCCCGCTCGGGTTCTGCTTCCCGAACAGCACGGCGGCCAGTGCGGTGCCCTGGGACTGCCCGTTGTACCCGGCGAAGACGATCGCGGGAACCTTGCCCTTCAGCGCCTCGACGTCCACGGGGCCGGCCGACTGGATGTCCAGCACCGTGCGCGGGTTGCCCAGTGCGGCGACCTGGTCGACCAGGTCGGCGTAGTTGCCGGGCAGCGCGAGGGTGGTGCGGTCCTTGCCCTCGGAGGCGACGTCGGTGTCCGTGCCCACCGCGACCACGACCAGGTCCGCGTCCTTGATGTCCGCCTGCGTCCGGGCGCTGAGCTGCGCAGGGCCGGTGGCGGCGGTGGAGGTGCCGGCCGCGTCGTAGACCACCTGGGCGTCCGGGTGGGCGGCCTGCACGGCGGTGGTGATGCCGTCGGCGGCGTCGGTCTGGTGGGTGGGCTCGCCGGAGTAGCCGCCCAGGGTGGTCTTCCCGGCCTGGTCACCGAGGACGACCACCTTGTCCAGCGAGGCGGCGTCGGCGGGCAGCAGCGGCTTGCCCGTTGCCGCCAGTTCGTCGTTCTTGAGCAGGACGACAGCGTTGTCAGCGACCTCGGTGGCGAGGGCCTGATGGCCGGCGGACTCGATGACGTTCTTGGTGATCTTCGTGTACGGGTTGCCGGCGGCCGGGTCGAACTCGCCGGTCTCCATCCGCACCGTGAACAGGCGCACCAGCGAGGTGTCGACCACCCCTTCGCTGAGGATGCCGGCCTGGATCGCCTGCTCCACGTTCTGCGGGGTGGCCTCGGCGCCGGTGCAGTTGGCGTCCGTGCCGGCGCGCAGCGCGTACGCCTGGCCGCCGGCCGCGCCGGAGATCTTCTGCCCGGTGTCGGTGTTGGTCCAGGTGGCGCTGGTGTCCTGGCCGTCCGTGGTCCAGCCGGGCGGGGCCCAGTCGTGGCCGCCGGGGAAGGAGCGGTAGGTGGTGCCGACGGCTCCGCAGTCCGAGGTGATGTAGCCCTGGAAGCCGTAGGTCCGCTGGGCGATCTGGTTGGTGGTGTACGTGTTCGCCACCGACGGAGTGCCGTTGACGGCGTTGTAGGAGGTCATGAGGCCGGAGACGTGGGCCTTCTCGATGAGGCTCTTGAACTGGGCGGTGTAGTAGTCGTAGAGGTCGGTGTCGTTCACCTGCGAGCTGATGCCGGTGCGGTCCTTCTCCACGTTGTTGAGCGCGTAGTGCTTGGCGGTGGCGGCCACCTTGAGGTACTTCGTCTGCCTGCTGCCGTCCTGGTTCTGGCCCTGGTAGCCGTTCACGAACGCCCCGGCCATCTGCGAGACCAGGTACGGGTCCTCGCCGAAGGCCTCGTCGGTACGGCCCCAGCGCGGATCGCGGTCCAGGTTCACGTTGGGCGCCCAGTACGTCAGCGAGCCGTAGTTGTCCGCCGAGTTGCCGAGGTTGTTCTGGCCCGTGCCCCACAGCGACTTGTCCAGGAAGCCGCGCGCCTCGTCCGAGATCGCCTGCGTCTCCTGGTACATGAGCTCCTTGTCCCAGGTCATCGCGGCGGCGAAGTTCGTGGGGAAGCTGGTGGCGTGCACTCCACCGCTCGCTGAGCCCGAGCGGTTGTCCGCGCCGAGGGTGTTGACGCCGTGCTGGCCCTCGCTCCAGTACGTGTACTGCTGCACGCCGAGCCGGGGGATCGCGGGCGCGTTGTTGGTGTGGAGCTGCTGGACCTTCTCGTCCAGTGTCATCCGGGAGACCAGATCGGCCGCCCGCTCCTGGAAGGAGTACGAGGTGTCGAGGTAGATCGGCACGGTGCTGCTCGCGGCGGGCCTCGCGGGCACTCCTGCGGCGGGATGGGCCGCGAGCGCCGTGCTGAGCAGGCCCAGGGAGCAGAGGGCCGCCACGGCGGCGGACCGTAAACAGGTGGATCTCGAGCTCATGTTGCCTCCTCGGGTGGGATGCTGGAGGGCAACGCCGCGGACACGGATCGGCGGCGTCGGATGAGCGGGCCGCGCCATGGCGAGCAACGGCAGCCCGGCGGTCGGGCCGGCCGGCGCTGAACTTCCTTGCGAAACAGGCCAGTTGTGCGGACGGGGCGCGGCAACCTGTTCTATGTTTTGGTTCGAACCAAAACATAGACTGGTGCGTGTTCCTGTCAAGTCCGCGCGCATGCCCCGAGCCACTCGCACCTCTCGGAGCCCCAGGAGGACACCCTTGCTCTCCGCGCGTTCAGCCGGCGTCCCGACCCGCGCCGGTCACACCGACATCCGACGCAACAACCAGGAGCTGGTGCTGCGCCACCTGTGGGCGGCCGGCTCCGCTTCGCGCGCCGGGATCGCCGCCAGCGCGGGGCTCACCAGGGCCACGGTCTCCCGGCTGGTCGGCTCGTTGATCGAGCTGGGCCTGGTGGAGGAGGCCGGGGTCGCGACCGGCGGCGGGCAGGGCAGGCCGGGCACCGAACTGCGGCTGGCCGGACGGCACGTGCTGGCGGTCGGGGCCGAGGTCAACGTCGACTACCTGACCCTGCTGGTGGTCGACCTGGCGAACCGTCAGGTGCACCACTGGCAGCGCCCCTTCGACGCCCACCGCGCCGGTGCGGAGGCCAGCCTCGCCGCCCTGGCCCAGGCGTGCTCCAGCTGGCTGGATTCCCTCCCGGAGCGGCCGGCCGCCGAGCGCGTGCCGTTCGTCGCGGGTCTCGGTGTGGCCGTCCCCGGTCTGGTGGACGAGCGCCGCGGGGTGGTGGGCCGAGCCCCCAACCTCGGCTGGCACGACGTGCCGGTGGCCGAACTGCTGACCGCCGAGCTCGGCGACCGGGTCGGCCCGGTGACGGTCGGCAACGAGGCCAACCGTGCCGCCCTGGCCGAGTACCGGGTCGGCAGCCACGCCGGCACCGAGCACCTGGTGTACGTCACCGGCGACGTGGGCATCGGCGGCGGCCTGATCGTGCAGGGCCGGCCGCTGCTGGGTGCCCGGGGGTACGGCGGCGAGGTCGGCCACATGCTCCTGGACCCGGCCGGGCCGCTGTGCGGCTGCGGGCGGCGCGGCTGCTGGGAGGCGTTCGTGGGACTGGAGGCGCTGCTCGCCGAGGTCGTCGAGCCGTCCGCCGGGCCCGGCGCGGGGGAGTCCTCCGAGGAACGCATCGCCCGCGTGGTCCGGCGCGCCGAGCAGGGAGACGCGAGCGTGCTGAGCGCACTGGACCGGCTCGCGGAGCACGTCGGGACCGGCTGCGCCAACATCGCGGCGCTGTTCGACCCCGACGTGATCGTCCTCGGCGGCTACTTCACCGCGGTGGCCCGCTGGATCATGGCCCCCGCCCGCACCGCGCTCGCGGCCCGGCTCCTCGCCTCCCCGACCCCGGGGACGGGCGAGCTCGCCGTCTCCGAACTGGGCTTCGCCGCCGCGGCCCGCGGCGCCGCCACCCACATCGTCGACCGCGTGATCAGCGATCCCCACGTCCTGCTCGGCACGCGGGGGCGCTGAGTCCCGAGCGGTCCCGGGCCCCGCGTCTTGCCCGCCCGGGGCGTCGGGGGCACGCTGGTGGCATGAGCGTTCACGAGCCCACGCTCATCACGTCGGTGCAGCGCGCCTTCCGTCTGCTGGAGGCGGTGAGCGCGCACGAGAACGGCGCGCCCGCGAAGCAGCTGGCCCGGGAGACGGGCCTGCCGCTGGCCACCGCCTATCACCTGCTGCGCACGATGGTCCACGACGGCTACCTGGGGAAACTGGCCGACGGCGGCTTCGTCCTCGGCGACAAGCTGGGCACGCTGCACACCACGGGGCAGAGCCAGGCGCTGCTCAGCCGGGTCCGGCCGGCGCTGGCCGCGCTCCGTGACGAGCTGGGCACCGCCACCTACCTCACGTTCTACGAGGAAGGCGAGATCAGTGTGGCCGAGATCGTCGACGGCCCCCGCACCCCCCGGGCCGACCTCTGGGTGGGGTTCGAGGACGCCGGGCACGCCACCGCGCTGGGCAAGTCCGTGCTGCGCGAACTGGACGAGGAGGCCCGCCGCGAGTACCTCTCCCGGCACGACCTCGCCGACCTGACGCCACGGACCATCACCACCCTCCCGGAGCTGATCCGCAACCTCGACGCCTCCCCTCTCGCACCGGCGGTCACCGACCTCGAGGAGTACGCGCTGGGCACGGTGTGCGTCGCCGTGCCCGTCTACCGCGGCGACGTCCTCGGCTCGCTCGGCGTCTCCCTCTCGGCGGAACGGCTCTCCCGCCTGCCGGAGGTCCGGGCCCGGCTGCTCCCGACCGCGGCCCGCGTCACCCGGGGCCTCTCGCTCACTATCTGAAATCCCACTCCTTGTGGCTCGCTGACCGAACCTCTTTCCTGGATGAAACGGATAAGTCGGTCTTAAGGGCCACGCGGGCGAGGATTACGGGCAGAGACATGAGGCAGGCGCGAGACCATGGTGGCAACCACTGGCCGTTGCGGCCGCTCAGGAAACCGGGGACCGGTCCTGGGACGCCGGTCCCCAGGCGGGCCTTCTCCCAGCTGGCCGCCGGAATGCCCGTGGTACCGGTTCTGATCGTCCTGGGCATCGCGCTCGCCGACGTCGTCGGCGGGGCGGGGATGTTCTGGCTGCCGCTGCTGGCGGCGGCGCCGGCGCTCGCCGCCAGCACCAACGGGCACCGGGGCGTCCTGTGCGTGGGGTTCCTGGCCGCGGTGCTGGGCGCGACCCTGGGGGCCCGGGAGGCGGGTTCGGGGCGTGAGCTGGCGGCCGTGCTCTCGGCGCTCGTGGCCGTCACCCTGGCCAGTGCTCTGGCCAGCGCGCTGCGCGGCCGCCGGGAACGGGTGCTCGCCGCCGTCCGCTCGGTCGCGGAGGCCGCCCAGCACGCCGTCCTCAAGCCCATCCCGGAGACCGTCGGCCCGTTCCGGGTGGCGGTCCGCTACAGCGCGGCGGCGGCCGAGGCCCGGATCGGCGGCGACCTCTACGCCCTGGTGCCCACCCCGCACGGCGTGAGGCTGATCGTCGGCGACGTACGCGGCAAGGGGCTGCCGGCCGTGGAGATCGCCTCCCTGGTCCTCGGCGTCTTCCGCGAGGCCGCCTACGACGAGCCCGATCTGCTCGCCGTCGTCGCGCGGATCGAGCGGAGCCTGGCGCGCAACCTCGGCCCCGACGACTTCGTCACCGCGATCGTCGTGGGACACCCGCGCGCCGGCCAGCTCGAAGTGGTCAACTGCGGACACGCGTCGCCGCTGCTGATCACCGCATCGGAGGGCGTCACGGCGGTCGAGGCCACCCGCCCGGCTCCGCCGCTCGGCCTGCGCGTCCTCGTCGACGAGCCGCCCTGCCTGGAGATCCTGCCGTTCGCCGAAGGCGACCAGCTGCTGCTCTACACCGACGGGGTCATCGAGGCCCGCGACCGGGCCCGCGAGTTCTATCCGCTGGCCGAGCGGGTGGCCCGCCATGTGTCCGGCGACCCGGAGCACACCCTCTCCGCGGTCCACGACGAACTGCTCGCGCACGTGGGCGGGCGGCTGCACGACGACGCGGCGCTGCTTCTGCTGCGCATGCAGGACGGGGCGGAACCGGCTCCGCCCGTGTCGGAGGAAGAGGAAGGGTGGACGGCCGCCGTCCGGGAACCGGAGGGGCGTGGCGACCACGAATCCGCCCCGGTGATGTCGCGCACCCGGTCCGTCGCGTTCGACGCGGACGGGGGAAGGCGGTTCGCCGGCGTGTTCTCGTCGGGGGCCGGCCGCTGAGCGCTCCGCTGGAAGGGCCGTTACGCGTCGGCGGTCGGCCGCGGCGCCGTCGTGGCTGGTCGCGCAGTTCCCCGCGCCCCTTCGGGGCGCTCACACCGGGGCGCTCACACCGGGGCGCTCACACCGGGGCGCTCGCGCCGGGGCGCTCACACCGCGACGAGGTCGGCCCAGCGGGTGACCGCGCCCGGGTGTGTGTGGATGCCGTAGCGGGTCGCCAGGGCGTGGACGATCTCCTCGCCCCGGCCGTGCTCGTCCGGGTCTATCCCCGCGGGCGGTTCTCCCGCCGTACGCGCGGGACCCGAGTCGGTGACCTCGACGCGCAGCGTGCCGATACCGGCGTCGCGCGTCCAGGACAGCCGCAGCACCGCCGGGGGCAGTGCGTGGACGATCGCGTTGGTCAGCAGTTCCGACACCACCAGCAGCGCGTCCTCGACGACGTCCGGGGACACCTGCCAAGCGGCCAGGACCGCGCCGGCCCGCCGACGCACGTCCGGAACGGCACCGGCGACGGGCGGCATCGGGAAGACGTATTCGCTTGCCCGCCGCACCCGCGTATTGAGCTGTACCGCCATCTCGTGTCTCCATGGGTCAGTTCCACAGGACCCGCCTCACGCACCTCGGTGCGTTGCCAGGCCTCTCAGCACGCTAAGGAGCCGCGCGGGGTCGGTCAATGAACGTGGGTCGGCATTACCGAACGCGGCCCCCTTACCCGTGCCGCGTCGGCCCTCCGTACGCACGGCAGACGGTCCGAGACGGTAATAAGCTCGTTTCATGACCGGTCCGGTCCAGTCGATCGAACGGGCGGCCGCGATCCTGCGCCTGCTCGCCGGCGGACCCCGCCGGCTCGGACTCGGAGAGGTGGCGGCCTCCCTCGGGCTGGCCAAGGGCACCGCCCACGGCATCCTGCGCACGCTCCAGCACGTGGACTTCGTGGAACAGGACGCGACGACGGGCAAGTACCAGCTCGGGGCCGCCCTGCTGCACCTCGGCACGAGCTATCTCGACGTCAACGAGTTGCGGTCCCGGTCCATCAACTGGGCCGACGCCCTGGCCGCCCGCAGCGGTGAGGCGGTGCGCCTGGGCACTCCCCTGGAGGGGATGGTCCTGGTCGTCCACCACGTGTTCCGGCCGGACGACACCCTCCAGACCCTGGACGTGGGCGCGCTGCTGCCCCTGCACGCCTCCTCGCTGGGCAAGGTGCTGCTGGCCTACGGCACCGCGACCGTCGACTCCGCCGTGGAATCGGGGCTGGACGCGTACACCCGGCACACCCTGGTCACCCAGGAGCAGCTCACCCGGGCGCTCGCCGAGGTCCGGGAGACGGGCTGGGCCGTCGAGGTACAGGAGATGAGCATGGGCGAGGCGGGGCTCGCCGTGCCGATCCGGGGGCACGGCGGCCTCGTCGTCGGCGCCATCGGGCTGTCCGGCCCGGTCGAGCGGATCTGCGACAGCCAGGGCCGGCCCCGGCCCGGCCTGATCACGCTGATCCGGGAGGCCGCGAGAGCGATCTCCCGGGATTTGGGAGCCGCCCGCTGGTAAGCCCCTCCTCCCCCCGCGCCCACTCCGCGACCCATCGGAAGGCGGACCCGATCATGGTGGAGCGTTACGTGATGTCCATCGATCAGGGCACCAATTCCACGCGATGCATCCTGTTCGACCGGGGCGGGCGGCTGGTGTCGGTCGCGCAGCGGGAGCACCACCAGCACTTCCCCCGGCCCGGCTGGGTCGAGCACGACGCCGTCGAGATCTGGCACAACCTGCGGCGGGTGATGACCGAGGTCCTCACCGGCGCGGGTACGGCCGTCGACGCGAGCCAGGTCGCCGCCATCGGCCTGGCCAACCAGCGCGAGACGACCGTGCTCTGGGACCGGCGTACGGGCACCCCGCTGGGCCGGGCGCTGGTCTGGCAGGACACGCGCACGGCGCCGCTCGTCGAGGAACTCAGGGTCCGGCCCGGAGAGGAGTTCTTCCTCGACCGGTGCGGCCTGCCGCCCTCCACCTACTTCTCCGCGCTGCGCATCCGCTGGCTGTTCGACCACGTCAAAGGCCTGGAACAGCGCGCCAAGGACGGCGAGGTGCTGTTCGGCACGATGGAGAGCTGGCTGATCTGGAACCTCACCGGCGGCGCCGACGGCGGTCTGCACATCACCGACGCCACCAACGCCAGCCGCACCATGCTGATGAACATCCGCACGCTCACCTGGGACGAGGAGCTCCTGGCCTTCTTCGGCGTCCCCCGCCCGATGCTGCCCGAGATCAGGTCCTCCGCGGAGACCTACGGCGAGGCCCGCGCGCAGCTCCCCGGCGTTCCCATCACGGCCGCGCTCGGCGACCAGCAGGCGGCGCTCTTCGGCCAGACCTGCTTCTCCCCGGGCGAGGCGAAGTGCACGTACGGAACGGGCAGCTTTCTGCTGCTCAACACCGGCACCGACGTCGTGCGGTCCCGGCACGGCCTGCTCACCACGGTCGCCTACAAGATCGGGGACCGGCGGCCCGTCTACGCCCTTGAAGGGTCGATAGCCGTCACCGGCGCACTGGTCCAGTGGTTCCGCGACCGGCTGGGGCTGATCAACAGTGCGCCGGAGATCGAGACACTCGCGCGGACCGTCGAGGACAACGGCGGGTGCTACATCGTCCCCGCCTTCTCCGGCCTGTTCGCCCCGCGCTGGCGCAGTGACGCACGCGGCGTCATCGTCGGCCTCACCTCCTACATCACCAGCGGGCACCTGGCGCGGGCCGTCCTGGAGGCCACGGGCTGGCAGACGCGCGAGGTCGTCGACGCCATGAACGCCGACTCCTCCGTGGCGCTGAAGGAGCTGAAGGTGGACGGGGGCATGACGGCGGACAACCTGCTCATGCAGTTCGTCGCCGACGTGCTCGACGTGCCCGTCGTGAGGCCCATGGTCTCCGAGACGGTCTCCCTGGGGGCCGGCTACGCCGCCGGGCTCGCCGCGGGCTACTGGCCGGATCTCGAGGTGCTGCGCCGCAACTGGCACCCGGCCGCAAGGTGGCTGCCGGGAATGGACCCCGGCCACCGGGAGGCGGAGTACGACAACTGGCAGCGGGCCGTCGAACGGTCGCTGGGCTGGATCAGGCCGCCCGGGTCGCGCTGAGCACGTTCTCCTTTCCGCCGGCTGTTTTCCGCCGCCCGGTCTCCGTGCCCTCTTTCCGTGTCCTTTCCGCTTCCCTTCGGTCTTATGTTGCCGTGGTGGAAGCCGGCCGGGACGGCCCCTAACGTTCTTTCACGGGCGCTTTCGCGCAGAAGAAGCGAGCGAAGAGCGAAGGGGGAACATGTCTGTTTTTCCGTCCGGTGAAATGGCCGGCAAGGTCTTCACCAGTTTGTTCACCGTATTGCTGGAGGACGAGGATTTCGTGGCGCGGGCCCGCCGGGAGGGGCTGTCCGTCCGGCTCGTCCACACGAAGCCCGACTGCGAGATCTTCGTGTCACCGCAGCGCGGCGTCCGCGTCGGCGAGGACCAGGCGGGGCCGGCGGCGATCACCCTCCGGATGTCCTGCGACACGGCGCACGCGCTGTGGATGGGGCGGCTCCTGGTGCCCGTCGCCATCGCCACGGGCCGGCTCCGGATCCGCGGCAGGGTCGCCAAGGTACTGGAACTCGTGCCCACGCTGCGGCCCGCGTTCGACCGGTACCCCGCCATCGCGGCCGCCGCCGGCATCCACGCGTGAACCAGCCCGGGCGATCCGCCCCGGACATCGAACCGACACAAGGAGTGATACCGCACGTGAACACCGCTCTCTCCGAATCCGTGTCCGAGACGGCGCTGAACTTCGACGTGCTGCCGCACGACGTCGAGGAGTTCCGGGAAACCGTAAAGGAATTCGCCCGGAACGTCGTCGAACCCCGCGTGCAGGAACTCGACCAGAAACCGGCGGCGCATTTCGACTGGGACCTCGTCGGCCACGGCCACCGGACCGGTCTCACCCGCGCGGCGGTCCCGAAGGAGTACGGCGGCCTGGGCGTCGGGATGCTGGGCGTCGCCACCGCGCTGGAGGAGGTGGCCGCGGTCTGCCCCGGCACGGCACTGATCTTCGGCGCCACCCTGCTCGGCCAGGCGCCGGTCCTGCTCTCCGGCGACCCGCGGCTGCAGGCCCGCTTCCTGCCGCTGTTCTCGGGCGACGAACCGGTCCTCGCCTGCAACGCCGTCACCGAGGAGGACGCCGGCTGCGACCTCATCATCCCCTCCCAGGCCGAACACGCGCGCAATGTGACGACCGCCCGCCGAGACGGGGACGACTACGTGCTGACGGGCCGCAAGCGGTTCATCACCAACGCGAAGGTCGCCGCGTTCGCCTCCGTGTTCGCCACCATGGAGGGCAGCCGGGGCGCGACCGGGCTCACCTCCTTCATCGTCCCCCTCGACCTCCCCGGAGTGGTCCGCGGACCCGTGGCGGACAAGATGGGATACCGCGCCTGCCTGGGCAGTGAGCTGGAGTTCCACGACGTCCGGGTGCCCGCCGAGTACATGGTCGGTGCGGAGGGCGAGGGTATGGCCATCAACATGGCGCAGAGCAACATGGCGCGCGCCGCGGTGGCCGGCATCTCCACGGGTGTGGCACGCAGCGCCCTGGAACAGGCGGTGGCCTGGTGCGGCGAGCGGGTGCAGGGCGGCCGCCCCCTCAAGGACCAGCAGTTCACGGCGGCGAAGCTGGCCGGCATGGCGGCCAAGGTGGACGCCGCCCGCCTGCTGTACCTGCGGGCGGCGGACAAGGTCGACAACGAACTGCCGCCACCGGTCTACGAACCGGCCGCGGCCAAGCTGTTCGCGGACCGGACCGCGATCGACGTGGCCGAGACCGCCCTCTCCCTGCTCGGCGCCCGCGGCTACCTGCGCTCCTACGGCCTGGAGAAGACGATGCGGGACGCGCTCGGCACCCGGATCTACGAGGGCACCCCCGAGGTCCTCGCCCTCGCCGTCACCGAGAGCCTCTACGCCGAGAAGGACGAGTGGTGACCGCCCGGCGCTACGCCCGGGACATCATCCGGCTCCACGACCGGCTCAGCTACCGCCGGCTGCCCCAGGAGCTGAGGGGCGACCCGCTCTCCCTCGTGGAGGACCCCGCCGGCGCACTGATCACCGTCACGGGCCGCGACAGCCAGTTCCCCTCCCGCTACCTCAAGGGGATGCTGGGCTTCCGCCTCGCCCAGTACCTCCGGCTCGACTGGATCTCGGCCGACGCGGTCCACCGCGCCGCGGCCTTCCACGAACCCCTGCCGCACTCGCCGGTGGAGAACATCCACACGGTCACGCTGTGCGTGCGCACCGGGAAGATCCGCGGGTACGTGGGACTGGCCTGCTCGGCGGATCCCGAGAGCCTGCCCCTGGACTCCGCGTGCCGTACCCCGTTCCCGACGGAGGCCGCCCACCGCATCGACCTGCTCGCCAGGTACGCCCGGCCCGGCCTTGGCACCCACCAGGCCTTCGAGTTCAAGCGGTTCCTGCGCGACCAGACGATGCCACGGGACGAGCAGCACGCCCGCGTCCCCTGGCACCTCATGCTCGGCATCGGCGAGGCGCTGCTCGCCCTGGGCGACGGCGTGCGCGTCGTGCTGGGCGACGCCAAGGAGCACGTCGCCCTGCGCCATCTGCGGCTGGTCGGTTTCGACCTGCACGTCGTCGAGGGCACCTCGCCGTACCTGTGCCCCTCGGATCCCATGGCGCCCATCTACCGGCAGACGGTCGTGGCCAAGCCGTTCGCCGCCCCGGTGCCCGCCGACATCGGCTGGTACCGGGACGTGGTCCGCTCCTACCTCGACGGGACGAGCGACCTGGCCTCCTGGCAGGCCGTGATCACCACCCTGGCAGCACGCAGGGCGAGTACGGGACAGCGTCCCGATCCCGCACGAGGAGGGGCCGGCAGGTGACGAACGGCGACGGAGAACGGATGACCGGGACGGCCGCAGAGCCCACGGCCGAGGGCCGCTTCTACACCGAGCTGACCGCCCGCAACGCCGGCGTGGTGTCCGAGACCGGCCAGCGGGCGCTGCGCACGGCCACCGTCCTGGTGGCCGGCTGCGGATCCATCGGCGGCGCCGCCGTCGAACCACTGGCCCGGCTCGGCCTGCGGAGATTCGTCCTCGCCGACCCGGGGACGTACGAACTCAACAACCTCAACCGGCAGTCGGCGACCGTCGCCGACCTCGATCGCAACAAGGCCGCGCTGGCCGGGGACCGGGTACGGGCGATCAACCCGCACGCCTCGGTCGAGGTCTTCACCGACGGGGTCACCGGGCAGAACGCCGAGAAGCTGACGGCCTCGTGCCAGGTGGTCGTCGACGGAGTGGACGTGACGACCCCCGAGGGATGGCGGGCCAAACTCCTGCTGCACCGGCACGCGGTACAGCGAGGGCTGCCCCTGATCACCGGCTGGGACATGGCGGGCACCCAGTACGTCCGCTGCTACGACTACCGGTACGTCCGCGAACCGTTCGCCGGCGCCGTCGGCCCGCACGACGCGGACCGCTACGACATGTGGGACCTGCTGCGCCGCGCCGTTCCGCTGCGGCACGTGCCGGCGGACATGCTGGCCGAGATCCGGGCCAACCACGCCCGGAGCGACTACAGCTTCCCGCAGGTCGCCTACACGGCGATGGCGTTCGGCGTGATCAGCTCCCACATGGTGGTGCGGCTGCTGGCCGGGCAGCGGGTGCGGCCCGAGGTCCGTCTCGACGTGCACCAGCAGGCCAGGCCGTTCGGGGAGCGGTGGCGCACCCGGGTGCGCCGGCCGGTGGAACTGGCGGCGCTGCTGCCGGAGCTCCTGCGGCTGGCCCGGCGTTCCGGCGCGGACCGGCCACCGCTGAGCGCGGTGGACCGCGACGTCTCCTGAGCCCCGGCCCGAAACCCCTGAACCCAGGGCCGCGCGTTCACCGGCGACGAGCCGGATGCGAACGCGCGGCCTCATGACGCGACCACGGAGGTGGACATGAGTGTCCGGCAACGGCACGTGCTGTGGACGTTCTTCTGCTGTGGCCTGGGCGTGGCCATGGTGTCGCTCGACAACCTCGTCGTCATCACGGCCCTGCCGTCGATCCGCGAGGACCTCGGCGGGAGCATCCGGCAACTGGAGTGGACCGTCAACGCCTACACCCTCACCTACTCGGTGCTCATGCTGACCGGCGCGGCCCTCGGGGACCGGTTCGGCCGGCGGCGGATGTTCGGCATCGGCCTCGGCGTCTTCGTCGTCGCGTCGGCCGGGGCCGCGCTGGCCCCCGGCATCGGCGCCCTGATCGCCGCCCGCGCCGTACAGGGCCTGGGCGCCGCGCTGCTGATGCCGCTGAACCTGACGATCCTCACGGAAGCGGCGCCCGAGCGGCGGCGCGGCGCCCTGCTGGGCGCGATGAGCGCGGTGGAGGGCGTCGCGATCGCCATGGGCCCGCTCCTCGGCGGTGCGGTGGTGGAGCACCTGAGCTGGCAGTGGATCTTCTGGATCAACGTGCCGATCGGCGCGCTGGTGCTGCCCGTCGCCCGGTGGAAGCTCACCGAGAGCCACGGGCCGAGTCCGCGCCTGGACCTGGTGGGCACGGTCCTGGCCAGTGCCGGGCTCTTCGGGATCGTCTTCGGCATCATCAACGGCCACGCGGACCACTGGACCAGCGCGCGTGTCCTGCTGTCGCTGGCCGGTGGGGCGGCCGTCCTGCTCGCCTTCGTCCGCTGGGAACTGCGGGCCGAACACCCCATGTTCCCGATGAAGTTGTTCCGCCACCGCACCTTCAGCGCCATGAACGCCGCCGGGCTGCTGATGTTCGCCGGCATGTTCGGCTCGGTCTTCCTGCTCACCCAGTTCCTCCAGGGACCGCGCGGCTACACCCCTCTGGAGGCGGGCCTGCGGATCCTGCCGTGGACGGCGGTCCCCATTTTCGTGGCGCCCCTGGTGGGCCTGGTCTCCGACCGCGTCGGCGGCCGGACCATCGTGGCGCTCGGCCTGGCCCTCCAGGCCCTCGGACTGGGCTGGATCGCCGCCCGGGTCTCGCCCGACGTCCCCTATCCGTCGCTGGTTCCCGCCCTGGTCCTGTGCGGCCTCGGCATGACCTGCTACTTCACCCCCACCGCGAACATGGTGATGAGCGCGGTCGGCACCGGGGAGCGCGGCATGGCCTCCGGGGCGATCAGCGCGCTGCGCGAACTGGGCGGGGTACTGGGCATCGCGGTCCTCGCCTCGGTGTTCTCCGCGAACGGCGACCTCACCACGGCGGACCGGTTCACGGACGGCATGGTTCCGGCGGTGTGGACCGGCGTCGCCCTGATCGCCTGCGGAGCGCTGGCCGTCCTGCTGGTGCCGCGGCGCCCCCGCGCCGGCCGCCCCGCCGACCCCGAACCGGCCGTGCCCGGCTGTGTGGGCGACCTGGTGTGACGGCATGGCCGCCATCGGCAGGTCCGGCCGGAGGAGAAGGAGAGCTCCGGCCGGCGCGGACGGAAGGGGACAGCGATGAGTTCACAGATCCGGGTCCTGCTGGCGGACGACCGGTCCATAGCCCGCACCGGAATCCGGTCCGTCCTCGACGGGGACGGCGGCATCGAGGTGGTCGGCGAGGTGTCCGACCTGGCGAGCGCGGTGGGGAAGGCCCGTGAACTCCGGCCGCACCTGGTGCTCGCCGGCGTCCTCCCGGGCATCGTGGGCGCCGGGGAACTGGTCGGCGAACTGGCCGCGTGCTGCGGCGACGAGGGGCCCGGCGTGCTGCTCATGGCCCACGAGGGCGGCCCGGACGCACGGCTCGCCCTCGGGGCCGGGGTGCACGGAGTCGTGCTGCACCGGGTCACCCCGGAACAGCTCCTGTCCGCGATTCACGTCGTGGCGGCCGGCTACCGGATCTTCTTCGAGGAGCAGGGGCCTTCGGGCGGCCACGACGGCAGGTTTCCCGGGGCGGCGGAAATCCCCGGCGTCGCGGCCGCGGGATTCGCGTCGCTGACCCGGCGGGAGCGGGAGGTGTTCCGGCTGCTCGCGCAGGGACTGAGCAATACGGAGATCTCCGCGGCGCTGGTGCTGAGCGAAAACACCGTGAAATCCCATGTGCAACGGCTGCTGGAAAAACTGAACCTGCGCAACCGGGTGCACGCGGTCATCCACGCCTACCGGACGGGTCTGGTGGCGCCGCCGTGCCGGGAGCCCGTCCGCCCGTGCACCGGCTCCCGCGCTCCGCGGGCGCTCCAGTGAGCCTGCGGTGCTCCGCGCGAGCCCTGTTGAGCGCACGGCGCTCAACAGGGCTCGTTTCGTTGGCCGTTGTGAAGATCAGTCGCTTGATTCGAGGAGGTATCCGCGCCCGCTGGCGGTCCGCACGCGCAGCCCGAGACAGACCACCTTGCGGCGGATTCTCATGATGTGCAGGTCGAGGGCGTTCTGGCTGGCCGTGCCGCGCCGGTCGCGGAGCAGGGCGATCAGTTCGTGCCGGGCCACGAGGGTGCCGTACCGCTCGACCAGTGGCTGCAGCAGGTTCATCTGGGTCGGTGACACGGGCACCATCCGGGTGCCGTACCGGAGCAGCCCGTCCTGGTCGAGGACGGGGATCCGGTGCGTGCCGGCCCTGGCCCGGAGCGCCGCGACCCGGGCGGCGAAGTCGGCCCTGCTGACCGGTGCCCGGATCCAGTCCTCCCGCGAGTCGCTCGGCACCGGCGGCGTCGCGCCGTTCTCCACCACGAGGAGCCGGAGGATTCCACGTCGCCGCAGCTGTTCCAGTTCCTGCACCTCGACCGGCCAGCGCAGGACTCGTACGTCCTGGGCGGCCGGGAATAACTGCCCCTCACTGTATTGAGGCACGAATTGACTTCTCCTTTCGGGTGGCTGGAATAATGCGAGGTCCTGCGGGTTTCGTTCCCCCTGCGGCATTACTACCTCACTATGCAGGGTGTTCAAGCGTCGCGGCAACACGTGCATTAGTGGGGGCGTCGTCGGGTGATCTCCATAAAATAGGACAGGCGGCGGGCTGTTAATAGTTCTAATGGTCCTTTGTGTGGTCTCCCGCACCTGCCCCGATCTCGTGAAAAGGGGTGAGGCGCCGGACCGTGCCGGGCGAGTAGATTTCTTCGGGCAGGTGCGCCGAC
This sequence comes from Streptomyces sp. NPDC001507, assembly GCF_042894765.1. Taxonomy (NCBI): domain Bacteria; kingdom Bacillati; phylum Actinomycetota; class Actinomycetes; order Kitasatosporales; family Streptomycetaceae; genus Streptomyces; species Streptomyces sp. NPDC001507. Next base: position 146,451 of record NZ_JBIAVV010000012.1, on the reverse strand, counting down.
GAAAAAGGTCGATATTCGTGGACTTAGGGAAAGGCATGAAAAGGGCCGAAGAAATTCTCACCTCCGGGGAATTGCTGATCGCCATCATGGCGCTGGTGACGGCCGGGCTCCCCCCGGCGTCCTGGGAGACACCGGGGAACCTCCCGGAGGCGGCGCAAGGCAAGAGACAGGAACACCACCACGCGGAAGGAACCCGGCATGCTGCCCGCGACCACTGACACGAACCGGCCCTACGCCGGCCGGCGAACACCCCGGAGCGCCGATGTGCTGGTGACGGGGCTCGGAGCGACCACCCCGCTCGGCGGCGACGTGCCGTCCAGCTGGGCGGCGCTGCTGGCCGGCCGGTCCGGCGTGACCCGGCTGGACACCCCCTGGGCCGAGCGGCTGCCCGTCCGCATCGCCGGAGGCATGTACGAGGACCCCGTCTTCCGGCTGGACCGGGTCCGGCGGCGGCGCCTCGACCGCAGTCAGGCGGCCGCGGTCGTGGCGGCCGGGGAGGCGTGGACCGACGCCGGCGCGCCGCAGGTCGAGGCCGAACGGCTCGCGGTGGTGGTGGGGACCGGCATCGGCGGCGGGCTCACCCTCCTCGAACAGGACGACCGGCTGGAGCAACGGGGCCCGCGCGCCATCTCGCCGCACACGGTGCCCATGCTGATGCCCAACGGCAGCGCCGCCGCGGTCGGCCTGCTGCTGGGGGCCAGGGCGGGCACGCACGCCCCGACCAGCGCCTGTGCGTCCGGCGCGGAGGCACTGGCGGTCGGCACGCTGCTGATCAGGTCCGGCCGGGCGGACGTGGTCGTCGCGGGCGGCACGGACGCCTGCCTGCACCCGCTGGCGCTCGGCGCGTTCGCCAGGATGCGCGCCCTGTCCCTGCGCAACGACGCCCCGGACCTGGCGTCCCGGCCCTTCGACCAGGAACGCGACGGGTTCGTCATGTCCGAGGGCGCGGGCATGGTCGTTCTGGAGCGCGCCGGCTTCGCGCGGGCGCGCGGCGCGCACGTGCACGCGACGCTGTCGGGCGCGGGGGTCACCTCCGACGCGTACGACGTGACGCTCCCCGCCGCGGAGGGCCAGGTCCGGGCCATCGGCGCGGCGCTGCGGGACGCCGGTCTCACCGGGACCGACATCGATCACGTGAACGCGCACGCCGCCGGCACGCCGCTGGGCGACGTCACCGAGGCCGTCGCCGTGCGGGAGGCGGTGGGCCGGCACCCGGCGGTCACCGCCTGCAAGTCCGCCACCGGCCATCTCCTGGGCGCCTCCGGCGCGGTCGAGGCCGTCTTCACGGTCCTCACCCTGGTGCACGGCCTGATCCCGCCCGTCCGCAACCTGGACAAGGCGTCGGACGGGATCGAACTCGACCTGGTGTCCGGCGGCCCGCGACGGGCAGCCGTCCGGGCGGCCCTGTCCACGTCCTTCGGATTCGGCGGACACAACGTGGTCCTCGCCTTCACGAGGTGACCGTCCGGGAGCTGCCGCTACCGGGTGCCGGCCCGGTCCCGGCAGGACGCCAGAAGCCGTGCCACGGCCGCGGGGCGGGTGAGCTGCGGGCAGTGCCCGGCGCCCTCGATCACCGTGACCGGCCGGTCCACGGGCTCGGTGAGCGGATCCGCCGACCCGGCGACGACGTCCACGGGCAGCCGCAACTCCCGCAGCACACGGCCGAGTTCGGCGCGCTGCCGGTGGCCGTCGCGGAGCGCGGCGACCGCCCGGCGCGCGGCCCCGGCCCGCCGCAGGTCCACCGCGAGGGCGTCGAGCCCCGGGCCCTCGGGCAGCCCCAGGGAACGGGCCAGGCGGGAGGCGGGAGCGGTGCGCAACAGCGGTACGGCCAGCGGCGAGCGCAGAACCGCGGCCGACGGACGCTGCAGGAAGGCGGGCGCGACGAGGACGAGTGCCGCGACGCGGTCGGGGCGGGCCGCGGCGTAGCGGAGTGCGGGGCCGCACGCCAGCGAGTGCGCCACCAGCACCGGCCGGGTCTCCACCGGGCGCAGCAGGTCGGCGAGCCAGTCGTCGAGGGTTGCCGCGCCCGTGCCCGACCTGCCGAAGCCGGGCAGGTCGGGCGCGAGCACGGGCGCGTCCAGGTGGTCCGCCGTGCCGGCCCAGGCGTCGGCGCTCAGCAGGAGTCCGTGCAGCAGCACGTATCCGGGGCGCCGCCGTTCCCCGGTCACCCAGGTGCGGGTGCCCGCCACACCGTGGAAGCCGTAGGGGCGGCGGGCCGGGCCGGAGCGGCCGAAGCGGGTGGCGACCAGGTCGTCGGCCCACTCGCGCAGCGCCGTGCGCACGGGCGGCATGGCCAGTCCGTGCGCCGCGGACAGGGCGCGGGCGGCGGCCGTGTCGTAGCGGTCGGTCGACAGGAACGACAGGGTCTCGGGATCCGCCCGGGTGATCGCTCGGGGCAGCCTGCGCAGCAGACCGACCGGGACCGAGCGGCCGGGGGAGCGCACCCCCATGTGCTCCGCGAGCAGGCCGGCCAGTGCGGGCAGTTCGGGGGTGGAGTCGTCCAGCACCCAGTAGGCGCGGCCTGCGCTCCCGGGGTCCTGCGGAAGCGCGGCCAGGAACCGGACGAAGTGGTCCAGGGTCACGACCGGCAGGAAGACACCGGGGCCGCCGGGCAGGGCCCGCAGCCGGCCCTGCCACAGCCCGGAGACCACCTCGGCCAGGCCGAGGTACTGGCCGGGCCCGATGACCGTACTGGGATTGGCGATGCTCAGCGCGACCCCCAGTTCGCCGGCGCGGGCCCGGACCGCGGCGTCGCCCTCCTGCTTCGACGCCTCGTACGCGCCCAGCCGCCGGTAGTCCGGCGGCCGCCCGTCCGCGGCGGCCATGCGGTAGCCGCTGATGTGCACCACCCGGCGCAGCTTCGGCAGGCCCGCCGCCCAGCCGACCACCCGCACGGCACCGGTCACGTTGACCGCCCGGGCCTCGGCCGCGGTGATGCCGAACGCGAAGCGCGCGGCGGTGTTGTACACGTCCCGGACCCCGGACAGCCCGTCCGCGGGCAGCCCCAGGCCGGGGACGGTGAGGTCGGCCCGGACCACCGTCAGAGCGCTGCGGTCCACGCCCTGCCCGTCGAGCCATGCCGTCAGCCCGGCACCGGAGCCGCGCACCGCGGCCGCCACCCGGTGGCCCCGCCGCAGGAGCTCCGCCACCAGGGAGCGCCCGATGAAGCCCCCGGCGCCGAAGACGATCGAGTCGGTCGAGTCCGAGAGCATGCTGTCTCCTCACCCGGGCCGTGATGCCGTGTCAGCGCTCGGGGAACCGGACCGGAACCCCGTCCGCGGAGCGGCACCCACCGTACCGAAACACCGGGGGCGAAGCGGACGAACCGTGCCCGTACCGCACGATCGGGACGATGCGCCCGGACGCGCAGGCCGTCCTCGTCGTACCCGTGTTCAGACGGCGGGTCCGGTCCGCGCCGCGGCCGCCCGTGCGGCGAGCACGGCGCGTCCGCGGTCGGACTCCGGGAAACGGGCCAGCATCGCACGCAGTTCCCCGGCGCCCACGTCGGCGCCGAAGGGCTCGGTGCCCGGCTCCAGCCGCACCCCCTCGGCGAGCGGGCCCGCCACGACGGGATCGAAGCCGAGCGCGTCGACGAGGTGCGCGACGGCGGCGAGGGCGTCCGGGTCGTCGCCGGCGATCGCGACCGCCTTGCGGCCCGGCACCCCCGCGGGCCGCGCGCCGTCCTCCAGGTCGTGGTAGCCCATGTGGTTGAACGCCTTGACCACCCGCGAGTCCGGCAGATACGCCTGCACGGTCTGGCTGGACGAGGTCAGCGGGTCGGTGAGGTCCGCGCGGACGCCGTCCACCTCCCACCAGTAGTTCATCGCGTCGACGACGAGCTTGCCCCGCAGCGCTTCGGCGGGAACGCCGCGGTACCTGCCGAGCGGCAGGGCCAGCACCACCACGTCCGCCTCCGCCGCGGCCCGCTCGGCGCGGACCGGGACGGCACCGGGGGTGAGCACCTCGACGGTGAGGGCGATCGCGGCGGGGTCGCCGGACCCGGCGATCAGCACGCGGTAGCCGGCCGCCAGCGCCAGCCGGGCCAGTACGGTGCCCACCTTCCCGGCGCCCAGGATCCCGATCGTGCGCACGCCGGCCGTCTCCTTGTCCGTTCCGTGCACGGCGTCAGCCGGCGAGGAGGTCGCGGACCATCGGGATCACCTTCGTGCCGAACAGTTCGACGGCGCGCAGGCGGGCGCTGATCTGCTGGGCCCCGCCGGTGTAGATGAGGTCGAACCGGCCGACGCCGAGCGCCTCGACCGCGCGGGCCATCTTGCGCGCGACCGTCTCCGGGGAGCCGATGTAGAGGGAGCCGTGCTCGATCTCGGCCTCGTACTCCTCCCTGCGGATCGGCGGCCAGCCCCGCTGCGCGCCGATGCGGTCCCGGATGACCCGGTAGTACGGCCAGTGCTGCTCCCGGGCCGCCTCGTCCGTGTCGGCGACGAACCCCGGCGAGTGCATCCCGACCGGGTGCGCGGTCGTCCCGAACTGTTCGGCGGCGCGCCGGTAGAGGTCGATGTACGGCGCGAAGCGCTCCGGCGAGCCGCCGATGATGGCGATCATGAGCGGGAAGCCGTAACGGGCGGTGCGGATGACCGACTGGGGGGTGCCTCCGACGCCGACCCAGGTGCTCAGGTGCCCCGACTCGGTCTTGGGGAAGACGTCGGCGGCTTCGAGCGGGGCCCGCTTGGCGCCGCTCCAGGTGACGGGCTTCTCCTCCAGGAGCTTGGCGAACAGCTCGATCTTCTCCTCGAACAGCACGTCGTAGTCGCTCAGGTCGTATCCGAAGAGGGGGAACGACTCGGTGAAGGACCCGCGCCCCAGGATGACCTCGGCCCGGCCGTTCGAGAGCGCGTCCACGGTGGCGAAGCGCTGGAAGACGCGGACCGGGTCGTCGGAGCTCAGCACGGTCACACCGGAGGCCAGCCGGATGCGGCTGGTGCGCGTGGCGATGCCGGCGAGGACCGTCTCCGGGGTCGAGATCGCGTACTCCGGGCGGTGGTGCTCGCCGAGGGCGATGACGTCGACGCCGGTCTCCTCCGCGAGCACGGCCTCGTCGACGACCTGCCGGATCGCCCGCGCGCCGGACACCAGGGTTCCCGAGTCGTCCTGCGGCACGTCGCCGAAGGTGTCGAGACCGAAGACGAGGTCGGACACGGGGACTGGGTCGGACATGGCGGACTCCTTCGACTAGTTGACGCGTCAATCATCGCTCGCATATGATTGACATGTCAACAAGAGGAGCGGCGGCACGATGACAGCGCGACGGAAGGAACTCCCCACCGCCGAAGAGCTGCGGATCTGGCGGGACTTCATCGAGACGACCGAGGCGCTGCGCGCCGGGCTCGCGTCCCGGCTGCAGCGCGAGAGCTCCCTGTCGCCGGGCGACTACGCCGTGCTCCTCGCCCTGCGCGAGGCGGACGGGCGGCGGCTGCGCTCCTCCGACCTCGCGGCCCGCGTCGGCTGGGAGCGCAGCCGCCTCTCGCACCAGATCGGCCGCATGGAGCGGCGCGGGCTGATCCGGCGCGAGGAGTGCGTCACCGACAGCCGGGGCGCCGAGGTGGTGCTCACGCCGGAGGGCGCGGAGGCGTTCCGCAACGCGTCCCTGCCGCATCTGCGCGCCGTACGGGAGCTGTTCGTGGCCGCCCTCACGCCGGACCAGCTCGCCGCGGCGGCGGAGATCAGCACGGCGCTGCGGACCCACCTGACCGCGCTCGACAGCTGAGGTTCGCCGAGCGCTCCGCCGGAACGCTGCCGTGTGTCGTCTGCGGCGCCGTCGTGGCTGGTCGCGCAGTTCCCCGCGCCCCCTGACGGGCGCCGCACCCGCTCAGAGTTCGGCCGCCCGGCGCACGAACGTCTCGTACAGGTCCCGTGCGGCCTGCGGTACCGACTCGGCCCGCCGGCGCTGGAGCATCAGCACGACCTCGGTGGCGTCCCCGGCCAGCGGCCGGCACACGATCGTCCCGCCGCGCTCCAGCGGATCCCCGACCACGCTGAAGTCCGGCAGCACCGTCGCGCCCAGCCCCTCCGCGACCATCAGCTTGCCCATCTCGGCCCCGTCCGTCGAGTACGAGAAGACGGGGGTGCGGTCCGCCAGCAGCCGGTGCACGTAGCGGTGCATCACATACCCGGTGCGCATGGCGATCAACGGCACCGTGAGCAGGTCGTCGGCCGACACCTCGGTCAGGCCCGCGAGCGGACTGTCCGGCCGTACGCACACCACCGGCCGCCCGCGCAGCAGTTCGGTGGCCTCGAAACCGGCGGGCACGTCGTCGCCGTCGAGATGATTCACCAGCCCCAGGTCGAAACCGCCCTCGGCGAGCCCCCGGTGGATCTCCGTCTGCTGGGCGCCCACCACCTCGACCTGGGTGACCGGATGCGTGGCCCGGAAGTCCCGCAGCACCGGGATGAGCAGCGGTACTGTCGCCGCGTTGACCGTGCCGACCCGCACCATCCGGCTGATCCGGTGCTGCTCGCCCGCCGCCACCCGCAGCCGGTCCACCGCCTCCAGCACCTGGACGATGTGCGGCATCAGCTCCTGACCCGCCGCGCTCATCGTCGCCCCGGTCCGCTTGCGCTCCAGCAGGTCGATGCCCAGCTCCCGTTCCAGGTTCCGCACGGTCTCGCTCAACGCGGGCTGCGACAGGCGCAGTTCGTCCGCCGCCCGGCGCAGCGAGCCGAGCCGGGTCACGGCCGCTATGTATTCCAGCTGTTCGGTCCGCACCCCGGCAGAATGCGCCGCCATTCCGGGCGCGTTCAAGGGTTTCCCTGTCACACGTTCGTGAAATTCAATGGTCCGCGATGCGAGAACGGTCGGGTTTTCCTTGACGGCCCGCGGCGCCGGCTGCGAGCATCGACGGCATGAAGATGCGACTGGACCTCACGCGGCGACGCCACGTCGACCTCGCGCGCGTCTCCAGCGCCTCCTGTTGCGCCGCGGCCTGATCACCACCCCGTCAAGATCCGCCGCGCCCTCTTCCCCTCTCCTTTTCCCGCCTGAATTCACCGTGCCGCGCCCGCACCGCGCCGGGCCTCGTGAATTCTCGCGTGCCCGAAAACTCGCAACAGGAGCTCCGCATGCCCGTCGCGCCCGTGAAATTCGCCTACTGGGTCCCCAACGTCAGTGGCGGACTCGTCACCAGCAGGATCGAGCAGCGCACCGACTGGGGATACGACTACAACCGCGAACTCGCCGTCCTCGCCGAGAACAACGGCTTCGAGTACGCGCTCAGCCAGGTCCGCTACATGGCCAGCTACGGCGCCGAGTTCCAGCACGAGTCGACCAGCTTCAGCCTCGCGCTGCTGCTCGCCACCGAGCGCCTGAAGGTGATCGCCGCCGTCCACCCCGGTCTGTGGCATCCCGGCGTCCTCGCCAAGCTCGGCGCCACCGCCGACCACCTCTCGAACGGCCGGTTCGCCGTGAACGTCGTCTCCGGCTGGTTCAAGGGCGAGTTCACCGCGCTCGGCGAGCCCTGGCTGGAGCACGACGAACGCTACCGCCGCGCCGAGGAGTTCATCCGGGCGCTGCGCCAGATCTGGACCGAGGACCACACCGAACTCGCCGGTGACTTCTACCGGTTGCGGGACTTCTCCCTCAAGCCCAAGCCGCTCAACACCCCCGAGCGCCCGCACCCCGAGATCTTCCAGGGCGGCAACTCCACCGCGGCCCGCGCCATGGCGGGCCGCGTCTCCGACTGGTACTTCTCCAACGGCAAGGACTTCGACGGGGTCGTCGAGCAACTCAACGACGTCCGCAAGTCCGCCGCCGAGGCGGGTCGCACGCCACCGAAGTTCGGCCTCAACGGCTTCCTCATCGCCCGCGACACCGAGGCCGAGGCCCGCGACACCCTCCGCGAGATCATCGCCAAGGCGGACAGCGAGGCCGTCGAGGGCTTCGGCGCCGCCGTCAAGCAGGCGGGCCAGTCCGCCGCCGACGGCAAGGGCATGTGGCAGGACTCCACCTTCGAGGACCTCGTCCAGTACAACGACGGCTTCCGCACCGGCCTCATCGGCACCCCGGAACAGATCGCCGAGCGCATCGTCGCCTACCGGAAGCTCGGCGTAGACCTCCTCCTGCTCGGCTTCCTGCACTACCACGAGGAGGTCGAGTACTTCGGCAGGCGGGTGCTGCCCCTGGTCCGCGAACTGGAGGCGCAGCTCCCCGACCAGGAGCCCGGGCCCGCCCGGGCCCACGCCTGACCCTCCCGCCACCGCGAAGCCACGAAAGAGGCAGCTCCATGGCCACCGTCCTGTCCGTCTCCGGCAGTCCCTCCGCCTCCTCCCGCACCGGCCGCCTGCTGCGCCACCTGGACCAGCGGCTGACCGCCCAGGGCCACGAGGTGGTCCCGCTCGACGTCCGCACCATCCCCGCCGATGCCCTGCTCGGCGCCGACTTCCGGCATCCGGCGATCGTCGAGGCGACCGAGCTGTTCGCCCGCGCCGACGGGGTGGTGGTCGGCACCCCGGTCTACAAGGCCTCGTACTCCGGAATCCTCAAGGCCCTCCTCGACCTGCTCCCGCAGTACGCGCTCACCGGCAAGACCGTGCTGCCGCTGGCCACCGGAGGCTCCGTCGCACACGTCCTCGCCATCGACTACGCACTGCGCCCGGTCCTCAACTCCATGGGCGCCGCCCACATAGTCCAGGGCTGGTTCACCCTCGACAAGGACATCACCGTGGGGGAGGACGGCACCCTGGCCCTGGCACCGGCCGCCGCCGAGGCCCTCGCCCCGATCGTCGACCGGTTCTCCGCCGCGCTGCCCGGCCGCACCCCCGTCCTCGCCGTGGCGAGCTGACCCGATGGCCGCCCACGTCATCGCCGACGCCGCCGAGGCCCTCGCCGTGGCGGCGGCCCTGGCCGACGGGTTCCGGGCCGGAGCCGCCGCACGGGACGCCGAACGCAGGCTGCCCCGAACCGAGTTGGACCGCCTGTCCGCCTCCGGCCTGCTGGGTGTCACGGCGCCCGCCGAGTACGGCGGCGCGGACGTCGACGCCCCGACCCTCGCGGAGATCTTCCGCCTCCTCGGCTCGGCCGACGGCAGCCTCGCCCAGATCCCGCAGAGCCACTTCGTGTACGTGAACGTGATCCGCCGTCAGGGCACCGAGGGGCAGCGGAAGTTCTTCTTCGCCGAACTGCTCGCCGGCAGCCGCTTCGGCAACGCCCAGTCCGAGGCCGGCACGAAACACGTCCAGGACATCCGCACCCGCCTGGAGCGCCAGGGCGACGGCACCTATCTGCTGACCGGGGTCAAGCACTACTCCACCGGCGCCCTCTTCGCCGACTGGATCCCCGTCCTGGCCCGCACGGAGGACGACAACCTGCACGTCGCGTACGTGCCCCGGGACGCGCCCGGCCTCACGGTCGTCGACGACTGGGACGGCATGGGGCAGCGTACGACCGCCAGCGGGACCGTCCGGCTGGACGGCGTGGCCGTACCCGCCGACCGCGTGCTGCCCCACCACCTCACCTTCCAGGGGCCTCAACTCCACGGTGCAGTGGCCCAGTTGCTGCACGCTGCCATCGATGTCGGGATCGCCGGGGGAGCGCTGGCGGAGGCCGCGGAGTTCGTGCGCACCAAGAGCCGGCCCTGGTTCGAGAGCGGGGTGGAGTCCGCCGCCGAGGACCCGTTGCTGATCCAGCGGTTCGGTGAACTCGCCGTCCAGGTAAGGGCGTCCGAGGCCCTGCTGCGGGAGGCCGCCCGCGCGGTCGACACGGCCGGCGCCGACCTCACCGACGAGTCGGCCGCCGAGGCGTCCGTCGCCGTGGCCGCCGCGAAGGTGCAGGCGGCCGAGACGGCCGTGACCGTCGCCGGGGCGCTCTTCGAGGTGTCCGGCACCCGCTCGGCCCTCGACTCCCTCAATCTGCACCGGCACTGGCGGGACGCCCGGACCCACACCCTGCACGATCCGGCCCGCTGGAAGATCCAGCACATCGGCCGGTACGTCCTCAACGGCACCCGGCCGCCCCGCCACGGCCTCCTGTGACCCCACGCCCCCTCTCGATCGGAGACCCCCGTGTCCCTCACCTTCCACTGGTTCCTGCCCACCAACGGGGACAGCCGGCACGTCGTCGGCGGCGGTCACGGCACCCCGGCGACGGCCTCCGGACGGGACCGGCCGCCCACGGTCGCCTATCTGAGCCAGATCGCCAGGGCCGCGGAGGACCTCGGCTTCGTGGGGGCGCTCACCCCGACCGGCGCCTGGTGCGAGGACGCCTGGCTGACCACGGCGATGGTCAGCCAGCACACCGAGCGGCTGAAGTTCCTGGTCGCCTTCCGGCCCGGGTTCGTCTCACCGACGCTCGCCGCGCAGATGGCGTCCACCTTCCAGCGGCAGACCGGCGGACGCCTGCTGCTCAACGTGGTGACCGGCGGCGAGAGCCACGAACAGCGGGCCTACGGGGACTTCCTCGACAAGGACGCCCGGTACCGCCGTACCGGGGAGTTCCTGGAGATCGTACGGGGACTGTGGGAGGGCAAGGCGGTCGACCTGGACGGGGAGCACCTGCGGGTCGAGGACGCCAGGCTGGCCCGGGTGCCGGAGCCGGTGCCCGAGGTGTACTTCGGGGGGTCCTCGCCGGTCGCGGGCGAGGTCGCCGCCCGCTTCGTCGACGTGTACCTGACCTGGGGGGAGCCGCCTGCCCAGGTCGCCGCGAAGATCGCCTGGATCCGGGGGCTCGCGGCGGAGCAGGGGCGCACCTTGCGGTTCGGGATCCGGCTGCACGTCATCACCCGGGACACCTCCGAGCAGGCGTGGGCCGAGGCCGGCCGGCTCCTCGACGGGTTCGACCCGGAGACCGTGCGGTCGGTGCAGTCGGGGCTCGCCCGCAGCGAGTCCGAGGGGCAGCAGCGGATGCTGGCGCTGCACGGCGGCCGGCGGGACGCGCTGGAGATCCACCCCAACCTCTGGGCGGGCATCGGGCTGGTCCGGGGCGGCGCCGGCACCGCCCTGGTCGGCTCCCACGACGAGGTCGCCGAGCGGATCAGGGAGTACGCGGCGCTGGGCATCGAGGAGTTCGTGCTGTCCGGGTACCCGCATCTCGAGGAGGCGTACTGGTTCGGCGAAGGGGTGCTGCCCCGGCTGGCCGCGCAGGGCGTGTGGCGGCACCCGGCCGGAACGGGTGAAGTGCCGTCGGCGCAGGTGCCGTTCGCGTCCTGAGGGCGGGGCACCGGCTCGGTCACCCGAAGAGAGCAGCAGAACTTGCGTCACTCGTCCGGCGGGCCTGGCGTGCAGTCGGTCGGCGCAGCCGGGAGCCTAGGATCCATCACCGGACGAACGGTGCATCTGCTGCCTTGTCGGCATGGGTGGGACCACCTCACGACCGAAGGAGACGGGATGTCGCACCGCGCCGGAAGAACCCGTTGGAGACGCTTCGCGGTGGTCCTGGTGCCCGGCGTCGCCGCCTGCGCGGCCGTGGGCGTCGCCATGGCACAAGGGGCGCTCGCCGCCTCGTTCTTCATCTCCGGACAGCAGTTCCAGGTCGCCGCCGACAGACTGACGGCCCGCGGCTTCAGCCTCTACGGCATGGTGGACGTCACGAGGAAGCACGAACTCGTGCCCGTCGTGGTCTCCGGGTTCCGGCACGCCACGCTCAGCGGGCTGTGCCAGTCCGTCGTCGTCGACGTCCCCGTGCTGGGCACCCAGACGCTGCGGCTCACCGGTGGTGACAGCCGCCCGGCCGAGGCCTCGAACCTGTTCATCGACGCGACGAGCGAGTCCGTCGCCGAGGCGGATTTCGGCAGCCTCGACATCGGCGTCGCGCAGGGGGCCGTCACCAAGGGCCCGATCAGGCCGGGGGACCGGGACTCGCGCTTCTTCGATCCCGACGGCGTCGCCCAGCAGTCGCTGACGACCACCCTGGACGACGTGCGGGTGACCGCGGTCGCGGTCTCCGCGGGCACCCTCAACGTTCCCGGTCTGCGACTGCGGGTCGAGCACGGCGACCACGCATGCTTCTGACCCGGGTGGCCGCTGTGCACGGGGACCGTAACCGCACTCATCAGGACAGGACGCGTGATCACCAACCCTTTCGGCAGAGGACGTGAACTGCTCGCCAGAGCGCCGGAGTTCCGGCCCAGGTTCCGCACCTGGCGTGGCGAACGTCCCTTCTGGGCCGGGCTGTTCACCTTCGCCGCCGGTCTGCCCATCCTCTACTGGCCGTACGCGAACCTGAATCTGGGCGGGATTCCGCTCGCCCTGTCGACCACCTCCGGCGCCGGCTCCCTGCTGATCGGAACGCTGCTCCTGACCCTGGGCATCGCGCTCTGCTGGCGCCCCCATCTCCGGGTGTTCGCCGGGATCGCCACCCTGCTGCTCGCCGTCGTCTCCTTCCCCGTCGCGAACTTCGGCGGTCTCTTCCTCGGTGTGGCCTTCGGCCTGGTCGGCGGCTCCCTGGCCTGTGCCTGGCTGCCGCCCCCGGCCGGTGAACCGCCGACGGCACCGGACCACCGGTCCGCGCCGACGGCCGCGGCGGGGGAGGAGCGCAGTGGCACCTGACCCGTGCGCGCGTACGGCCGGCCGCGTGTCCGGTCGTGCGGCCCGGCCCCTGGCGGCCGCGCTGGCGGTGGTCGCCGTGCTCGTGCTCCCGCGCCTCGACGTCCCGCACCTGTCCGGCAGTGATGGCGCGCGGCTCGGTTCGTCGCCTCCGGCCCGGCCCGCGAAGGGCCCCTGCGTGCTCCGCGCCGACCGGCTCGTGCTCCGCGGCGCCCGGTTCCGCGGGGTGGTCTCGCTGCGCACCGGGACCGGAAGCGTCCGGGCCCTGAAGTTCACCGTACGGTCGCTGGACGCCGTCAACCTCGATCTGACCGCGGGCCGGGGCCGCTCGGCGATGCGCCTGCGGGCGAGGCCGGCGACCACCTCCACGCTCAAGGGGCCGGGCACCGGCGGGGTGACGACCATCTACGTCCGCAGACTGACCGGCAGGGTCACGGGCCTCGGGGGTAGCCCGCTCCCGGCCGACCGCACCGTCTCCGTCACCCCCGACGCCGTACCGCGCTGGCTCTCGCACCCGGCCACCCGCACCCGCACCATCACGCTCGCCGCGGCGACCGCCTCCCAGATCACCCAGTTCGGCGGCCGGCTCTCCATCAAGGGCCCGCAACTGCGGACGACGCGACGGGCCCCGCACGGTGCGTGACGTCGGGCGAGCGCCGGCCGTGCGTGACGTCGGGCGGGGACCGGGCGTCCTGGCCGGGTGCCGTCGGCTCCGGCCGGCTGCGGCGTCGTGGCCGGCCGCGCAGTTCGGCGCGCCCCTTCGGGGCGCCTCTTGTCACGCCGTTCGCAGGACGGCGTGGGCGATGCCGGTGAGGTTGCCCTGGACGACGAGGAGCTCGTGGCGGTCCGATCCGTCGAGGGCGGCCGTGTAGACGGATCCGCCCAGGTCCGTCACGTACATGCGGTCACCGTCCGGGTCGAGGGCGATGCCGATGCCCTCCATGAGGTGGGCCACGAGGATCTCGGACGTCCAGCGGCCGTCCGGCGGGTCCAGCGGGGCCCGGTTGACGCTGTTGCCCCGGGGCGGGTCCCCGCGGTCCGTCCAGTACAACATCCTTGCCTCGAGGTCGAGTTCGAGGTCGATCGGCTCCGGCAGTCCGCCGAACAGGACCTCGACGTCGTCGCGCCGGTCCGGTGTCTGCCCGGCGGGCAGGGCGATGCCGGCCCGCAGGATCCGGCCGGCTCCCGCGTCGCTCGGACCCTTCTGGGACCAGTACAGGTGTCCGCCGGCGGGGTCGACGGCGACGCCCACGCACCACCGGGTCTCGTCGCGGCGGTCCTCGTCGCCCTCGCCGGTCTGGACGAGGGTCTCGACGTCCGAGCCGTCCAGGTCGCAGCGCATCACGCGCATGCCCTCGCGGTCGCCCCAGTACAGCTTCCGGTCCGCGGCTTCGAGGTGCAGCTGCTTCGGCGTGTGCGTGGTGCCCACGGCGACGATCGTCGTCCGGTGGCCGCCGTCCAGGTCCACGCGCTCGACGGAGCCGTCGTTCTCCGCCGGGACGCCCATGTTCGTCCAGTAGACGTGCCCGGCGCCGACGTCCACGGCGATGCCGTCGGGGATCCGGCACCCGGTGACGAGGACCGTCTTGTCGGAGCCGTCGGGGCGCACCGAGAACAGGCGGCCACCGCCGCTGGCCTCCAGCACGAACAGTCTCTCCCGGCCCGCCATCACGGTCCCTCCTCCGGGTCCGGCCCGCTCGCGGTCGCGGCCGGGTCGTGCCGCGCGCGCACGGCCAGCAGGGCCGCGAGCATGGCGTCACGGCGGGCGGACAACTCGTCGACCGAGTGCCCGTCCGCCTCCTTCAGGACACCGCTCACGATCGTGTCCCTGAGCTCGGGCGTGAACTCGGGGGCGCGCAACTGGTCCCAGGAAGCGGCCATGCGCGGCATGAGGGTGTCCATGAAGTGCTGGATGCCGCCCTCGCCGCCGCCCAGGTGCCACAGCAGGGACGGGCCCATGACGCCCCAGCGCAGCCCCGGCCCCCAGGACACGGCGTCGTCGGCGTCGGCCACGTCGAGCACGCCCTCCTGGATCAGGTACACGACCTCGCGATACAGCGCGACCTGGATGCGGTTGGCGACGTGCCCGGGGAGTTCCTTCTTCAGGTGGATCGGCCGCTTGCCGATCGCGGCGTAGAACGTCATCGTGTCCCGGACCGTCTCCGGGGCGGTCCCGGTGCCGCCGACCACCTCCACCAGGGGGATGACGTGCGGCGGGTTGAACGGGTGGCCGATGACGGTCCGTTCCGGGTGCCGGCAGCCGGCCTGGATGGCGCTCATCGTGATGCCCGACGAACTCGACGCGATGATCGCGTCCGGTGGTGTGGCCTCGTCGAGGTCGGCGAACAGTTCGACCTTGAGCTCCGGCCGTTCGGGCGCGTTCTCCTGCACGAAGTCGGCGTCCGCGACGGCCTGCCGCAGGTCCGGGGTGAAACCGAGACGGTCCGGTGAGGCGCCGGGGACGAGCCCGATCGCGGCGGCCGTGTCCCAGGCGCCCGCCACGTACGACCGCAGGGCCGCCTCGGCGCCGGGTGCGGGGTCGGTGGCCGTGACGTCGAAGCCACGGACGAGATAGTGCGTCGCCCAACTGGCACCGATGGTGCCGGTCCCGACGATCGCCACGCGGTGGACGGGCCTGTGCGATGTCATGGCTGATCACTGCTCCCGGTCGTTGGCCACGGAGATCCGTGGAGGTGCCGTGCGGCGGCCACGCGACCACCCTCGGACGGGGGACGGGCCGGCGCATCGGGCTGTGCGCCCAGGAATCGGGCGGGTTCTTGGTCCCGGGGTACAGGGCCCTTCGGCCGGCGGTCCCCGGCGCCGCCCGGGACCGCCGCCCCAGGCGAATGGGCACTGGAGGGTGCGAATTGGTACAGGGATACCAAATCGGTCGGCAATCTGGTGTCCTGCGCCCAGTGGCTGCGCCCCCGCCGCCTCCTAGCGTCGACCGCACCGGCCCCACAGGGAGTCCCGACCGGAAGGAACGGCACATGAAGACGGCACACGGCGCGGCAGCCGATCAGGGCCACGCTCCCGCGAGCCCCGACGGGAACTCGTCCGGGGTGGAGCCGCCCGTTCTGGGCGGACCGGAGTTCTCCGACTACTTCCTGCTGGACAACCTGCTCACCGACGACCAGCGGGCCCTCAAGAACAAGGTCCGCCGGTTCATGGACCAGGAGGTCGTCCCGGTCATCAACCCGTACTGGGAGCGGGCGGAGTTCCCCTTCGAGCTGGTGCCCAAGCTGGCGCAACTGGACATCGCGGGCTTCCAGATCGCCGAGTACGGCTGCCCCGGGATGAGCAACGTGACGGCCGGCCTGGTCATCCTCGAACTGGCCCGGGGCGACCTGAGCATCTCCACCATGATGGGGGTCCACTCGGCCCTGGCCATGATGTCGATCGCCCTGCTGGGCTCCGAGGAACAGAAACAGCGCTTCCTGCCGGCGATGGCGCGGATGGAGAAGCTCGGCGCCTTCGGCCTGACCGAGCCCACGCACGGCTCGGACGTGGTCAAGCTCGAGACGACCGCGCACCGCGACGGCGACTCGTACGTCATCAACGGCCACAAGCGGTGGATCGGCAACGCGACCTTCGCCGACTACTCGATCATCTGGGCCCGCGGCGACGACGGGCACGTGGGCGGCTACGTGGTCGAGAAGGGCACGCCGGGATTCGACGCCCGGGTCATCAAGGGCAAGACGGCACTGCGCTGCGTCCAGAACGCGCAGATATCCCTCACCGACGTCCGGGTGCCGGCCGCGAACCGGCTGGCGAACGTCCACACCTTCCGCGACACCGAGAAGGTCCTGCTGGCCTCCCGCTTCTGTGTGGCCTGGGAGTCGATCGGAGCGGCCGTCGCCGGCTACGAGACGGCCCTGGCCTACGCGAAGCAGCGCAGGCAGTTCGGGATGCCGCTGGCCGCCTTCCAGCTCATCCAGTACCGGCTGTCGCGGATGCTCGCGGACATCACCGACATGCTGTGCATGCAGTACCGGCTGAGCCAGCTCCTGGACGAGGGCGAGTACTCGATGCCCCGGGTCGCGCTGGCCAAGATGCACTACACCGAACGGGCCCGGGCCATCCTCGCCGACGCCCGGGACATGCTCGGCGGCAACGGGATCCTTCTCGACTACCACGTGGCCAGGCACCTGTGCGACATCGAGGCGATCGACACCTACGAGGGCACCGACACCGTGCAGGCGCTGATCGTCGGCCGTGACATCACCGGCTACAGCGCCTTCGTGCCCGCCGCACCCGGCCACCACTGACCCGGCGCGCGCCGCGGCGAGGACGAACCAGGTACAGAGCGAGGACAGGGAGCCGTCATGAGCACCACGCCCCTTCTGGAGGGACTGCACGTCGTCGATCTCGCGAGCTTCATCGCCGGGCCCGCCGCGGCCACCATCCTCGGCGACTTCGGCGCCGACGTCGTCAAGGTGGAACCCCCGGGCGCCGGCGACGCCTACCGTTCACTCAGCCGCATGCCACCGAACCCCCGCGTCGAAGGGGTCAACTACCCCTGGCAGCTGGACAACCGCAACAAACGCAGCATCGCCCTCAACCTGAAGGCACCCGACGCCAGGGCCGTGGTCGAACGACTCGTCGCCTGGGCGGACGTCCTGGTGACCAACTTCCCGCCGCACACCCGCGCGAAGCTCGGCCTGGACTACGACGACCTGGCCCCCCTCAACGCCCGGCTCGTCTACGCCGACGTCACCGGCTTCGGCGAGGAGGGCCCGGACGCGCACCTGCCCGGGTTCGACGTGACCGCGTTCTGGGCCCGCAGCGGCCTCATGGACATCACACGCCAGCACGACGCACCCCCGGCGATGAACGCGTTCGGATCGGGCGACCACCCCACGGCGATCAGCCTGTTCGCCGGGATCATGACCGCCCTGTACCGGCGGGAGCGGACCGGCGAGGGCGCCCGCGTCACCGCGTCGCTGGTCGCCGAGGGCGCCTGGGCGGCCGGCATGTGGCTGCAGGCCGTATTGGTCGGCGGGAAGGGCCCCCGCCCGAGCGACCGGACCGACCCGCCGAACGCGCTCGCCAACGCCTACCGCACCGCGGACGACCGCTGGCTGCTGCTGGCCTTCGCCAACGAGGACAAGCAGGTCCCCCTCTTCCTGCAGGCGATCGGCCACCCCGAGGCCGTCGAGAACCCGCACTACGCCGACTCGCAGAGCCGCCGCGCCCACGCCGGCGAGATCGCCGGTGTGCTGGACAGGACGTTCGCGGCCCGTCCGCTGGCCGAGTGGCGGCAGGTGCTCGACGCCGCGGGCCTCACCTACGGAGTCGCCCAGACGATCGAGGAGTTCGCCCACGACCCCCAGCTCGTGGCCAACGGGATCCTCGTGCCGATCGACGACGGCAGCACGGAGCCGCACCTGACGGTCGACAGCCCCGTACGCCTCGACCAGGAACCGAAGGTCCGCCCGCGCCCGGCGCCCGACCTGGGCGAACACACCGACTCCGTGCTCCACGACCTCGGCTACGACGAGGCGGGGATCGAGGAACTGCGCAAGGCCCGGGCAGTCGCCTGAAGCCGTACGGCCGGCAGGGCCGGGTGGCGGACCGGCAGCAGGACCGGGGGGAGAGAAGGAAGACACGTCATGACCACGACCGCGAACGCACCGACGGTACGGACCCAGGAGATCGACGGCATCTTCGTGATCACGATCGACCGGCCCGCGGCCCGCAACGCCGTCGACGGTGCCACCGCCCGCGCCCTCGCCGCCGCCCTCGACCAGCTGGAGGCCCGCGACGACCTCAGGGTCGGCATCCTCACCGGGGCAGGCGGCGTCTTCAGCGCGGGCATGGACCTCAAGGCCTTCGCCGCCGGCGACAAGCCCATCGTGAGCGGACGGGGCTTCGCGGGGATCACCCGCGCCCGGATCAGCACCCCGCTCATCGCCGCCGTCGAGGGCTACGCGCTGGGTGGCGGCACCGAGATGGCGCTGGCCTGCGACATGATCGTGGCCGCCCGCGACGCGACCTTCGGCCAGACCGAGGTCCGCTACGGCATCGTGCCGCCCGAGGGCGGCATGGTGCGCCTGCCCGAGCGCATCCCGCACAACATCGCGCTGGAACTCCTGCTCACGGGCGAGACCCTGCCGGCCGAGCGCGCCGAACGCTTCGGCCTCGTCAACGAACTCACGGAACCGGGCCACGCGTTGCAGCGGGCCCTCGAACTGGCGAGCAGCATCGCGCTCAACGCGCCGCTGGCGGTGGCGGCAGTGAAACGTGTCGTCAACGAGCGGCGCGCCTTCAGCGACGAGGACGCCTTCGCCGAGCAGGACCTCATCGCCGATCCGGTGCTGGCCTCCCACGACGCCCAGGAGGGCGCCCACGCCTTCGCGGAGCGGCGTCAGCCCCACTGGGAAGGCCGCTGACGGGAGCCGCGCCGCTCAGCCGGTACTCGTGCGCAGCAGCGTGGAGCCGAGGTACTGGACGGCACGCAGCGCGATCTCCAGATCGGTGTGCTCCTTCTGGATCGGGTGCCCCATGATCTCCTCGGCCTTGCGGATCCGGTACTGCACGGTGTTCTTGTGCAGGATCTGGGCGCTCGCGGTCGCGGTGTAACTGCAGCCGTTGTCCAGGAAAATCTGAGCGGTCTCCCGCAGCCGTGCGCTGTTCTCGTCGTCGACGGCGAGCGGACCGAGGACGCCCCACACCCAGGAGCGGATGTCGTCGACGTTCGAGGCCATCAGGGCGATGGGCGCCACGGTGGCGAACGGGGTGAACCGGGGGACCGGATCGGCCACCGCCGCGAGCTCGTGCGCGCGCAGTGCCTGCCGGTGGGTGGCGCGGAACCCCTCGACATCGCTTCCGACGCACCCCGCGCACAGGTGGACGGAGGGATCGCCGTGCTCCAGCACGGCCGAGACCAGCTCCCAGGAGACGTCGGTGTCCCGGCCCAGCGGCAGCCACGCCCAGGACACGATCGCGTCCCGCGGGACGCACAGCGGCCGGGCCGAGCAGCCGAGCCGGCGGGCGATCTCGTCGACGACCCGGTGCAGCCGGGAGAGCCCCTCACCCCCGTCGCTGGGCGTGGGCAGCCAGGCCACCAGCCCGAGATGGTGCTGCCGGAGCCGGTAACCGAGGGCCGGTTCGACCCGGTTGAGGTCGACGTCGCCCGCGGCCAGGACGTCACGCACCCGGGCGGCGCGCGCCGCGGTCTGGCTGAGCAGCCAGTTGTCGCGTTCGTGCTGGTAGACCGCGATGACATGCTCGGTGACCCGGTCGATGTAGCCGAAGCTCGTCTGCAGCATGCGCCGGTTGGTCGCGACGGCCAGGTCCTCGGCGGCGTTCTGCCGGTTGAGTTCGTCCAGACACCACTGCAGGAAACGCCAGTGACCGATCCGGTAGGCCCGTACCAGGGCGCTCAGCGGAATTCCCCGCTGTGCGAGTCTTCTGGCGTACTCGAGGGCGGCGGCGGGCCCCTCGACCTTCTCCAGGGGAATGTCGTTCTCGAAGACGTGCAGCAATGTGCCGGCGTTCTCCGTGATACTCGCCCGCAGGATCTTGACCATGGTCGCGTCGCCCCTGAGCTCCGGTATCTCGGCGATGACGTAGTCCCCGATGTCACGGCCGACCTCCGGAAGGCGTGACCCTACGTTCTCCGCGACCACGGACAGTTGTTTCGCGGCCTCTGGATGCTCCGCAGCCATGCCTCAAAGCTAGCCGCAGAGTGGTCCGGCGGCACCAATTAGGGCTCCGGGGTCGTATCGGGAGTCCAGTGATTTCCGTGCGTTCCGGGCCTACCCTCGCCTCGTTCGAGCCCTTGAGAAACGGCCGGAAAGTGCTCGTCGAAAGGCCTGCGCCATGAATCTCGCCCACCACGTGCCCGACAGCGCCGGGACGCATCCGGACCACCCCGCGCTCCGCCTGGGGGACACCACCGTCTCCTACCGCGCGCTCGACCGGGACAGCGCCCGGATGGCCGGACTGCTCCAGCACCGGGGCGTGCGGCCCGGCGACCGGGTCGCGCTCATGCTGCCGAACGTTCCCGAGTTCGCCGTCGTCTACTACGGCGTACTCCGGGCCGGCGGCGTCGTCGTGCCGATGAACCCCTTGCTCAAGTCCCGTGAGGTCCGGTACTACCTCGGCGACTCCGGGGCCCGGACGCTGTTCGTCTGGCACGACTTCGCCGACGAGGCGATCGCGGGTGCGCGGCAGGTGGACGCGGAGGCGGTCGTCGTGCGTCCGGGCGCCCTCGACGAACTGCCGCCAGCCGCCCGCCCCCAGGAGGACCTGACGGACCGTCACGACGACGACACCGCGGTGATCCTCTACACCTCGGGGACGACCGGTCGGCCGAAGGGTGCCGAGCTGACCCACGCCAACCTGGACCGGAACTGCGGCATCGCGGCCAGCGGGCTGTTCCGGCTCACCGCCGACGACGTGATCTTCGGCGGACTGCCCCTGTTCCACGCTTTCGGGCAGACCTGCACCCTCAACGCCGCCGTGGCCTCCGGCGCGTGCCTCACCCTGCTCCCGCGCTTCGACGCTGCGCAGGCCCTCGGCATCCTCGACGCCCACGCGGTGACCGTCTTCGCCGGGGTGCCGACGGTGTACAGCAGGCTCGTACGGCAGCCCGGCAAGGAGGGGTACGACACCTCCAGGCTGCGCGTGTGTCTCGCGGGCGGCGCCGAACTGCCCGTCCAGGTGCTGTACGACTTCCAGGACGCGTTCGGCTGCGTCGTCCTCGAAGGCTACGGACTGTCGGAGACCTCGCCCGTCGTCTCGGTCAACACCGAGCAGGCCGGACCCAGGCCCGGCTCGGTCGGCACCCCGATCCCGGGGGTGCGGGTCCGGGTCGTCGACGGCGGCAGGGAGGTACCGCGGGGGGAGACGGGCGAGATCACGGTCCGCGGGCACAATGTCATGAAGGGGTACTGGCAGCGCCCCGAGGAGACCGCCGCCACGATCCGGGACGGCTGGCTGCACACCGGGGACCTCGGCCGGGTGGACCAGGACGGGTACCTCTGGATCGTCGGCCGGAAGAAGGACGTGATCATCCGGGGCGGCTACAACGTGTACCCCCGTGAGGTCGAGGACGTGCTCTACGAGCACCCGGACGTCGCCGACGCCGCGGTCGTCGGCATTCCCGACCCGGACCTGGGCGAGGAGGTCGGAGCGGCGGTCGTGCTCCGGCCGGGGGCCCGCGCGACGGCCGAGGAACTGCGCGCGTACGTCAAGGCCCGGGTCGCCGCCTACAAGTACCCGCGGAAGGTGTGGCTCGCGGGCGCCCTGGCCAAGGGACCCACCGGCAAGATCCTCAAGCGGGAGATCGTGCCGCCGGCCGGGCGATGAGAGGGGGTGCCGACGCGGACGGATGTCAGAGGCCGGGGCACCTCGTCGCGGCTCCCTCGACGCGCCGGCCGCCCGGGAACGCGACCGTCACCGGTTCGGGTTCGGCACCGGGGTCGGCCACGCGCCGTGCCGCGTCGGCCGTGCACGCGATTTGCGCGGCCGCGAGACCGGGATCGCCCGGCTCGCCCGCCGCGGAGGACAGCCGGACGAGGATCCGGTCAGCCCTCGCGGTCACCCGCACGAGACCGGCCCAGGACCTCGCCTCGGGCACGACGGCGGTGCCGCCGTCCGCCGGAACGGCCGGGACCGCCGTCGGCGCGCCCGTGGGCAGGGGCAGCCGCGTGGTCACTCCCTTGCGCAACTCCGCGCTGGTCGGGCCCCGCAGCAGATCCCGCACCGCCGACTCCACGTCGCCCGGCGCGTCGGTCGGGCGCCGGACGGCGATCAGCGCGCCGTCCCGCACGAAGTACAGCCGCGCCGCCGGCACGACACCCGCGGCCGGACCGCCCGCCTGCACCACACCGGTCGCGGGGATGCCGCAGGAGGCCAGGACGCACACCGCCGCGGGGACCAGGAGCGCGAGGCGGGCCCGGCGCCGGACGGTCACCACCGGTCCTCCCGGGGCGGCTCGGCGGCCGGCAGGGGCAGCCGTACGGTGAAGACGGCGCCGCCCCCGGGCCGGTTCGCGGCGCGGACCGTGCCGTCGTGCACCCGGACGTTCTCCACGGTGATCGCGAGGCCGAGGCCGCTGCCCTCGGTGCGGGTGCGGGCGGCGTCCGACTTGTAGAAGCGCTCGAAGACCTGCGGCAGCACGTCCTCCGGGATGCCGGGGCCGCTGTCCAGGACCTCGATCACCGCGAGCCGTGCCCCGCCGGTGCCCGCGCCGGGTTCCCCGCCGTCGTACAGGCGCAGGGTGACGGGCTGGGCGCCGTGCCGCAGCGCGTTGCCGACCAGGTTGGCCACGACGACGTCGAGCCGGCGCGGGTCGACGCGGCCGCGCAGGGCGCCGGGCGGCGGCAGTTCGCACTCCACCAGGCCGGTCCAGGCGCGGGCGTCGAGGGTGCGGCGCAGCGACTCGGCGAGGTCGATCTCGTCCAGGTTCAGCACCGCGGCGCCCGCGTCGAAACGGGAGATCTCCATCAGGTCGTCCACCAGCCGGGCCAGCTTCATGGTCTCCTCGCTGATCAGGCGGACGGCGGTGGCGGTGTCCGGGTCGAGGCGGGCGGCGTCCTCGTCGAGGACGTCGGTGACGGCGGACATGGCGGCGAGGGGCGTGCGCAGTTCGTGCGACACGTCGGCGGCGAACCGGCGAGCCCGGGCCTCCATGCCGCGCAGCTCGGCCACCGACTTCTCCAGCGCGGCGGCCGTCTCGTTGAACGTGTGGGAGAGATCAGCGAGTTCGTCGGATCCGTCGACGGCGAGCCGGGTGTCCAGACGGCCCTCGGCGATGCTGCGGGTGGCGCGGCGCAGCGCCCGCACCGGACGCAGCACCCCGCGCGCGGCGAGCAGCGCCAGCAGCACGGCGAGCGTCAGCGCGGGCACGGCGGCGCGTTCGGCGGCGGTGACCAGGGCGTCGACGTAGGCGCGCTCCGTGGTCTGCGGGACCGTCAGGAAGACGTGCACCCCGGAGGCATGGACGCCCTTCGCGGGTGCCTCGGCGAAGGTGACGGACATGCCGACGACGAGTGCGGTGCGGTCGCCGACGGCCACCCGCTGGAAGACCGTGGCCATGCCGGAGCCGACGGCCTCGCGGATGGCCGGGGTGAGTTCGGCGAAGCGGTCGCCGGGGGCCGAGGTCGCGCTCAGGCGGCCGTAGGTGGCCAGCACCCGCCAGCTCCCGGAGGGCTCGGAGCGGGCCACGTCCGCCGCGAACCGGGCCAGCGCCGCCCGGTCCGGCGGGAAGGCGATGTCCGGGGCGAGGCGCCCGACCTGGGTGCGCAGCTGCTGGATCACGGCGTCCTGGCTCTGCTGGAGCACACCGGTGCGGGCCTCGCGGAAGGTCAGGGCGCCGGTGGTGGCGGCCGTGACGGCGGCGACCAGGGTGAAGGCGAGCACCAGGCGGATCCGCAGACCGCGCAGCTGCGGCAGACGCGGGCGTCTCACCGGGCCGCGAACCGGTAGCCGAAGCCGCGCACGGTCTGGATGAAACGCGGCTCGCGCGGCGGCTCGCCCATCTTGGCGCGCAGCCGCCGCACGCAGGCGTCCACCAGGCGCGCGTCCCCGTGGTAGCTGTGCTCCCACACCGCCTCCAGCAGCTGCTGCCTGCTGAACACCTGCCCCGGCGAGGCGGACAGGGTGAGCAGCAGCCGCAGCTCGGAGGGGGCGAGCGGGATGGGCACCCCGGCGCGGGCGACCGAAAGCCCGGCCCGGTCGACGGACAGGTCCCCGTAGGTGTAGATCTTCGGTATGCCGCCCTCGGCCGGCGGGCCGCCCGCCCGGCGCAGCACGGCCCGGATGCGGGCCTCCAGCACCCGCGCCTGCACGGGCTTGACGACGTAGTCGTCGGCGCCCGCCTCCAGGCCCACGACGATGTCCTCGTCGTCGCCGCGCGCGGTCGCCATGACGATCGGCAGGGTCTGGTCGAGGCCGCGGATGCGGCGGCACACGTCGAGTCCGGGCAGCCCAGGCAGCATGAGGTCCAGCACCACGACGTCCGGCCGGAAGGACCGCACCCGTTCCAGCCCGTCCTCCCCGGTCGGGACGGCGGCGACCTCGTGCCCCTGGCGGCGCAGGGCGAGGGCCACCCCCTCCCGGACGGCACGGTCGTCTTCGATCAGCAGAACGCGTGGCATGCACTCAGTATCCGCATGAGATCCGTACAGCTGTCCGTTTGTTACGGGATGATCATATAAACCGGCAACGTCTCGCCCGTTATCTTTCCGTTATCGCTTGCGCCAGGTCCGATCACATCCCGATCACAGCCTGACGGTCATGACCACGAGCACAGCACGTTCCTCCCGTGGCCGCCGCCGAAGCGGCCCCTCCCATGCCGTCCACCGCGACCGGAAAGGGAGGGGGTCTCTCCTGGGGGCGGTGGCCGCGCTGGCGGTTCTGGGGGCCGCCGGGTTCGCGGCCGTCGACGCGGGATCGTCCGGTGCGGGAGCGCCGCACGCCGGCGACAAGGGTGGGCCCACCGAACGGGCCCGGTCCGGTCAGGCCGGCGCCACCGGTCCGGCGCGCGGCTCCCGGTCGCCCTCGCCCGGACCGGCCACCGGCTCCGTCTCCCCGGGCCCCACCGTCTCGACCACGCCGGAGATCCCGGCCACCGGGCCGGGCACGTTCGTCACCGCGGCCGGCGGCAGCACCCGGGTCGGCAGCGGCACGCTCCTGCGCTACCGGGTCGACGTCGAGAAGGGCATCGGCCTCTCCACCGCGGACGTCGCCCGGCAGGTCGAGCGCATCCTGGCCGACCCGCGCGGCTGGACCGCCGACGGCCGCTCGGCGTTCCAGCGGGTGTCGAGCGGTCCGGCCGACTTCGCCGTCCGGGTCGCGACGCCCGGGACGGTGGACAGGATCTGCGGGGAGTACGGGCTGGACACCGGGGGCGAGGTCAACTGCGACGTGGGCCGGCAGGTCATGGTGAACCTCAGGCGCTGGCTGCTCGCGACCCCGGTCTACGCCCACCGTGTCAAGGACTACCGGGCGCTGATCATCAACCACGAGGTCGGCCACTTCCTCGGCCACGGGCACGTCGGCTGCCCCGGACCCGGGCGTCCGGCCCCGGTGATGATGCAGCAGATCAAGGGCATGCACGGCTGCCTGCCCAACGTCTGGCCGTACGACGGCAAGGGCCGGTACCTGACGGGACCGTCGGCATGACATGAAGGCTCAAGTGAGCTGGTGCGCTCCCGAAGTGACCGCACCCGACCGGCCTCGGCCCGACGACGAGCACGCCGACCTGTGGCTCACCCCCGCCGAACTGGCCTCGTGGATGTCGGTGGTACGGCTCATCACCCGGCTGCCCTGGGCCCTCGACGCCCAGTTGCAGCGGGACGCCGACCTCAGCACGGTCGAGTACATGGCCATGGCGATGCTCTCCGAGGCCCCCGGCCGGACCCTGCGGATGAGCACCCTGGCCGAGGTCGTCAACTCCTCGCTGTCCCGCCTTTCGCACCTCGTGAAGCGGCTGGAGAAGCGCGGTTACGTCCGGCGCGAGCCGGACCCGCAGGACGGGCGTTTCACCAACGCCGTCCTCCTGCCCGAGGGCATGGCCAAGCGGGAGTCGGCCGCACCCGGGCACGCGGCCGACGTGCGCCGCCTCGTCGTCGACAACCTGTCCGCCGAGCGCCCTGCGCCGGCTCGGCCAGGACGCCGAGCGCATCCTCCAGCGCGTCGACTCGCCCGTGCGCTGAGCCCGCACACCGGGCTCGTCCGCTGGGCCCGTCCGCCGGGCGTGGCTCGGCGACTTGGGGGCCGACGCGTCGCGGCCCACTGCTCGCGGCCCGCGTCGCCGAGTTCCTTGAGCAGCAGCGTCAGGGTCGCGAGGCGCTCCGGACCGAGCAGGTCCTCGATCCACCGGCTGGTCTCCCGCGCCTGCTCGCGGCCCAGCGCCGCGCGATCCCGCCCGGCGGGAGTCAGGGCGACCAGCTGCCGGCGCCGGTTGTCCGGGTCCGTGTTCTTGGTGATCAGGCCCCGCGCAAGGAGCCGGTCGAGCAGGGGAGCGAGCGTCGACCGGTCGACCGCGGCGAGCCCCCGGCGCCTGACGGGTCACAGCACCGGGAGCCGTTCCATCGCCTGGAGCGGCCGCGGATGGACGAGGCGCAGCCGGTGCACCCGGCCGGCCTCGTCCAGCGTCATGAGCCAGGCCACGGCGGGCGGGCAGTGCCCGGGGGCGTCGGCCGGTTTGGCGATGTCCATCTCCCAGACGGCCAGCGACCGGCCGGCGACCGCATGGACGAGCCGCTGCCGTACCCCGGCCGCGACGTCGCCGTCCATGGCGCGCACCAGCAGGTCGCCGCCCCCGACCCGGTCGCCGCCCCTGAGCAGCGCGACCTCCGGCGACCAGCGTTCCGTGAGCAGTGCTCCGAAGTGCCCGCTCTCGGCGGCGGCGAGGGTCTCCCGGGCCTGGGTACGGCTGTCCCGGGTACGCCGCGCGGTGTCGCCGTGCGCGGTGTCCGCCGTACCGGCCAGGGCGGCCGCGAGCTTGGCCCGGCCTTGGCTGAGCCGGCTGCGGACGGTGCCGACGGGGATCCCGCAGACGCCGGCTATCCGCTCGTACGAGGTGACGCTCGTGGTGAAGTGGCGCAGCACCAGCGGCAGCCGCAGTGCCGGGGAGAGCTCCTCCAGTGCCTCCCATACCCAGTCCCGCAGCGCGCTCTGTTCCAGCCACTGCTCCGGACCGGCCTCCGTGGACGGCAGGTGCAGGCCCTCGTCCACCGGCCGGACCGGGACCGCGTCCCGCAGCAGGGAGCGGGCGGCGTTGCGCACGATCATCCGCAGCCATGGGCCCACCGCCCCCGGGTCGCGGACGTCACCGATCCGCCGGAGCGCGGTCAGGGCCGCGTCCTGCACGACGTCCTCGGCGTCCGGGCCCGGCCCGAGCAGGCTGAGCGCCACCGCGCGCATCCCCGCGCGGTGACGTTCGAGCAGCAGCCCGAGGGCGGCGACCTCCCCGGCCTGCGCCGCCCGCGTGAGCACCGCGTCCTCGAGCCGCGCGGCTCCGGCCGTCTCCCGGCTCATCGTCCCGGCCTCCCTGCTCTCGCGGGCCTCGGGCGGTCCTGGTCCTGGCCGTCGCCGGGTTCCGGCAGCCAGCTGCCGTGGAAGCCCGCCGGGACAGCGTAGGGGAGTTCCACCACCGCCTGCTCGGAGAGGTCGGTGGCGTCGAGGACGAGCAGTTCCCCGGCCTTGCCGTCGTCGTCGGAGACGAGCGAGAGCAGCCAGCCCTCGTCCTCGCTCCGGCCGTCCGCGGCCGGGACGAACACCGCCTCACCCGCGTAGCGGGCACCGGGAGTCGCGTGAACCCGGGTGGTCTCGCCGGTGAGGTCGTGCTTGGCGATGCCGTCCCCCGAGACCGTGTACAGATAGCGGTTCTCGCGCCCGGTCAGCGTCTCGTTGTGGGTGGGGAACTCGG
The DNA here is from genome assembly GCF_042894765.1 of Streptomyces sp. NPDC001507. Lineage (NCBI taxonomy): Bacteria > Bacillati > Actinomycetota > Actinomycetes > Kitasatosporales > Streptomycetaceae > Streptomyces > Streptomyces sp. NPDC001507. Next base: position 118,574 of record NZ_JBIAVV010000012.1, on the reverse strand, counting down.
CGTCCCGGTCGTCCAGTTGGCGCTCGGTGGCCCGGCCGGAGGCCGGGTCAAGGGTCCAGCGGTACAGCACCGAGGGCGTCTGGACGAGGCCCGGCTCCGGTACGACGGCAACGCCGGTGGACCCGCCGATGTCGCCCCAGGCGTGCTCGAACCTGTCGTGGTCGTAGCGCACCGCGTCGAGCACGATCCGCCCCTCGGCGTCCTCGTGGGCGTTGCCGACGTGGAAGACGTAGCAGGGGTCGACGTCGAACCAGCGCACCTCGGCGCTGCCGGGCGTGCGGGACATGATGCCGAGCCGGGCGCCGTAGCCGTCGTCCCACCGGTAGGGCATGCCGCCCTGCCCGGCGAGTTCGGGCCGGAAGACCACGGGCAGGTCCATCCAGACGATGTGGTGCTCGGTGATCGCGAAGTCGTGCATCATCGTCGGGCCCGGCACCTCGACCGGGCGGCTGTCGACCAGCTCCCCGTCCGCGGTGACCCGGTGGTAGGTGAGGTACGGCGGGGCGAACCCGGTGCCGAACAGGTGGAGTTCGCCGGTGACCGGGTCCTCCTTGGGGTGTGCGGTCATCGCGGTGGTCAGCCTGCCGCCGAAGTCGTACGGGCCGACGGTCTCCAGCGCCGGGGTGACCCGGTAGGGGAAGCCGACCTCGCACAGCGCCAGCACCGTGTCCGCGTGCCGGATGACATGCGTGTTGCCCGGCGTCGCGGTCAGGTCGAAGGTGCCGTCCGCGCGGACGAAGGGGTGGCCGTCCAGCTCCCTGGTACGGATCCACCGGTTGCGGTACCACTCGGCGCGGCCGTCGCGCAGCCGTACACCGTGCAACATGCCGGGGCCGGTGAACCAGTGGCCGTCGTCCTCGCCGGGCAGCGGGTTGGGGCCGTTGCGCAGGTAACGGCCGTCCAGCTCGGGCGGGAGGGTGCCGCGTACGGTGAGGTCGAGGGCCTCGTGCTCCTCGGGGACCGGCGCGAAGCGGCCCCGGAGGTAGCGGGGGAGGGTGGTCTCTTCGGTCATGGTGCTTTCCTTGTCCGGGCCGGCGGGGCGGCGCCGGCCGCGTGCGGGGTCGGGTCCGGCGCGGCCGCGGGTCACTCGGGTACGGACAGCAGCCCCTGCGACTCCAGCAGGCGCCGCTGCACCCGCTCGGGGTAGACCTTCGTGAAGACGATCGGGACGGCGAGACCGACGACGTGGGCGCTGATGCCGACCCAGGCCGGGGCGTCCACCGCGCCGCCGACGGCCAGGACGACGGCGATGAAGCTGAAGCCGGCTCCCCAGGCGCTGGTGATGTGGTTGTTGACCTGGAGGAACTGCGGCATGTCCCAGTACTCGCGCGGCGTCTGGCGTTTGGCGATGCCCAGGGTGAAGGGGCGGCGGACCGCCATGGATCCCCAGGCGGTGGCGGCCAGCCAGGCGAACGAGAGGACGTCGCTGTGGTCCTTCAGCGCCGAGTCGGGGTCCGCGACGGAGACGGCGCCGATCACGACGAAGTACACGATGGTGCTGACCTCCAGGATCAGCGCGTCGAGGTCGACACCCCGGCGCAGGTCCTGGAGCAGGAGCAGCACGCCCGAGACGACACCGCCGAGCGCACCCCACCGCCAGTCGACGAAGCCCGAGACGACACCGGCGACGATCCAGGGGACGAAGCCGCGCAGGTAAGCCACAAAACCCATGGAGTGATCCTTGCTGGACGAAGACGAGGATGAACGGGACGGCCGCGGAGGGGGGTTGCTCCGCGGCCGTCCCGTGAACCGACACGAACTAGATGCGGGGCGAACGCCAAAGTTCGACCGTCGGAGTGTGACCCTCGTCACGGTGACTCGCTGCCATACTGACCTGCGTGACGCGTACGGGGGCGGGGCGGGACACCTGGCGCCGGCTGCGCTGCCGGATCGCCCGACGCCGGTATCCCTACGCGGTGTTGCTCGGGTTCCTCGCGGTCGGCGAATCCCTCGCGGAGTTCGTCGCCGGCCACGGCTCGGTCCCGCGGCTGTTCAACGACGCTGCCTCCGGCGGTGCCGGCCGTGTACAACTCATCCTGCTGTTGGGGCTGTTCTGTCTGGCGACGGCGCTACCGCCGCTGTTCCTGCGCCCGTTGACGGCCGGCGTCACGGTCACCGTCGCGAGCCTCGGCTCGTTCACCGTCCTGCACACCCTGACGGTCGCGGGACTCGCCGCCCAGCTCGTCGCCCAGTACCGGCTGGCGCGCACCGGTCACACGCTGCTCGCGCTCCTGCTCGGCGCACCCTTCCTCGCCCTGGCCCTCGCCACCGTCCCGGGCACGGCTCCGGACGCGGGCTCGGGCACGGCGGCTCGCACGGTGCTCCTCGCGGTGCTCGCGCCCGCCGCCGCCTGCGCCGGACTCGCCGCGCGGGCCGCAGAGCACCGCCGCGCGCACTCCGCGGTACGCCGGGTGATGGCCGCCACCGAGTGGGAGAACGCGGCGCGGGGTGAGCGCGCCCGGATCGTCCGTGAGCTCCACGACGTCGTCGGCCACCACCTCTCCATGATCGCCATACAGGCCGAGACCGCCCGGGTGGCCACCCCCGGCATGCCCGCCCAGGGTGCCGAACGCCTCCTCGGCATCGGGGACACCGCGCGCGCCGCGCTCACCGAGATGCGCCGGCTGCTCGGTGTGCTGCGCGAGGACACCGGGTCCGCCACCGGCGGCGAGCGCAGCCCCCAGCCGGACCTGCGTCACCTCAACGACCTTCTCGACGAGGCCCGTTCGGCCTCCGGCGGCGGTGTCCGCCTGGTCCTCAGCGGCTTTCCCCGTGCCCTGGACCCCGGGGTCGAGCTCGCCGTCTACCGGATCGTCCAGGAGTCCCTCACCAACGCCCGCAAACACGCCCCGGGCGCCGCCGTGGACGTCGAACTGCACTATGGCGCCGACCGCGTGCACCTGCGCGTTCGCGACAACGGACCCGGGCCGACCGCAGACCGGCCGTCCGACGGACACGGCTTGCTGGGTATGCGGGAGCGGGCCGCCGCGGTGGCCGGGGACGTCCGCACCGGCTCGGCGGACGTCGGAGGCTTCCTGGTGGCCGCCCGCTTTCCCGCGCCGCCGCGCGACGACCCCGAGGCCAGGACGGAGGAGAGCGCATGAATGTCCTCACCCCGCCGATCCGCGTCGTGATCGCCGACGACCACCTGGTCGTCCGGACCGGCTTCGCCGCGTTGCTGGACTCCCAGCCCGACTTCACCGTCGTCGGCACCGCCGCCGACGGTGCCGAAGTGATCGACGTGTGCCGCGAAACCGGCCCGGACGTCGTCCTGATGGACATCCGCATGCCGGGCCTGGACGGCATCGAGGCCACCCGGCGGCTCCTCGGCACCGCCCCGGAACGGATCGACGGGCCGCGGGTCCTCATCCTCACCACCTTCGACCTGGACGAGTACGTGCACGACGCCCTGCGCGCCGGTGCCAGCGGCTTCCTGCTCAAGGAGGTCACCGCCGAGCGGCTCTTCGACGCGGTACGGGTCGTCGCCGCCGGGGACGCGCTGCTCGCCCCCGCCGTCACCCGCCGGCTGATCGACGAGTTCGCCCGCCTGCCCGACCGGGCCGCCGCCGGCCTCCCGCCGCCTCGCCCGGGCACCCTCACCGCCCGCGAGACCGAGGTCCTGCTGCTCGTCGCCGAGGGCCTGTCGAACCCGGAGATCGCGGCCAGGCTCGTCGTCGGCGAGGAGACGGTCAAGACCCACGTCAGCCGGATCCTCGCCAAGCTCGGCCTGCGTGACCGTACGCAAGCCGTCATCGCCGCCTACGAGTCCGGACTCGTCGTCCCCCGTGCGAGGGATGCGAAAGCTGGCTCCGAGGGGTGACGTATCCGGCCGCCGCGCTTCCTAGCCTGTCGGTCATGGAGACGACGATCGAGGTCAGGGATTTACGCAAGCGCTTCGGGAGCGTGCGGGCGCTGGACGGGATGGAGTTCACCGTCCGGCCCGGCCAGGTCACCGGCTTCGTGGGCCCGAACGGCGCGGGCAAGTCCACCACGATGCGGGTGATCCTCGGCCTGGACCGGCCCGACGGGGGCAGCGCCCTCGTCGGCGGCCGCCGGTACCAGGAGCTGCGCACCCCCTTCACCCACCTCGGGGCGCTGCTGGACGCCGCCGCGGTGCAGCCCGCCCGCACCGCCCGCCACCATCTGCTGTGGCTGGCGCACTCCCAGGGCCTGGGTGCCGGACGGGTCGAGGAGGTGCTCGGCCAGGTCGGCCTGGGGGACGTGGCGCACCGGAAGGCGGGCGGCTTCTCGCTCGGCATGCGGCAGCGGCTCGGCATCGCGGCCGCCCTGCTCGGCGACCCGCCCGCGGTGATGCTGGACGAGCCGTTCAACGGGCTCGACCCGGAGGGTTTCCGGTGGATGCGCGGCTTCCTGGCCGCCCTCGCCGCAGAGGGCCGGGCCGTCCTGGTCTCCAGCCATCTCATGGGCGAACTCCAGGACACCGCCGACCACGTGGTCGTCGTCGGCCGGGGCCGGGTCGTCGCCGACATGAGCGTGCGCGCGCTGCTGGACCTGGTCTCCCGCGGACAGGTCACGCTGCGCACCTCCGCCCGCGCCGACGCCATGACCGTACTCGCCCGCGCCGGTGCCACCGTCAGCTCCACGGCCCCCGACACGGTCACCGTCTCCGGGCTGCCCGCCGAGCGCGTCGTCTCGCTGCTCGCCGGGCGCGGTGTGCCGTTCGCCGAGGTGGCCGCGCACCGCGCCTCCCTGGAAGAGGCGTACATGGAACTGACCCGCGACGCCGTCCAGTACCGCGGGACCCTGCCCGGGGAGGCCGGCCGATGACCACGGCCGCACTCGGCGCGTTCGGGGCGCTGCTGCACGCAGAGTGGACCAAGTTCCGTACCGTACGGGGCTGGTGGGCCAGCTGCGTCGGCGCCGTCCTCCTCGTCTGCCTGGTCGGGCTGCTCGCCACCGCGGCCGGCAACGAGGGCTCCGGCTCGTCCCTCCCGGTCGGCCCCGGCGGCGAGGCGGTCAACGACGACTTCTCGTTCCTGCACCGGCCGTTGACCGGCGACGGCACCATCACCGTCGCCGTGACCTCGCTCGCCGGCGTGATCGGGACCGGTCCCGGCGACACCGGATCCGGGCTCGCACCCTGGGCGAAGGCCGGGATCATCGTCAAGGACGGCCTGACGCAGGGCTCGTCGTACGCGGCCGTCATGGTCACGGGCGGCCACGGGGTGCGGATGCAGTACGACTACACGCACGACGTCGCCGGGGCCGCGGGCGCGGTCTCCGCCCCGTCGCCGGGCTGGCTCCGGCTGCGGCGCTCGGGCGACGTCCTCACCGGCTACCAGTCGGCCGACGGCCGCGCCTGGAGCGAGATCGGCACTGCCCGGCTCGCGGGGCTCCCGGACACCGTCCAGGCCGGGCTGTTCGTGACCTCGCCGTCGGTTGAGCAGGCCACCGCCACCGGTTCCGGCTTCGCGCCCGCGGTGGCCACCGGCACCTTCGACCGGATGACACTGAACGGGGGCTGGGCGGCAGGGAGTTGGCAGTACCGACAGGTGGGTCGTGACGCCGGGGTCTCGGGCAGCTACACCGCCGACACCAAGGGGAAGGCCGTCCGGGCCGGTTCCGGGTACACCGTGACGGGGGCCGGGGACATCGCCCCGGTCGTCGGCGGTCCGGCCGCCAGCGGGGTGCGGAGCATCGAGAACTTCGTCGTCGGCGCGTTCGCCGGGCTCGTCGTGGTCGTGGTGGTCGCCGCCGGATACATCACCGTCGAGTACCGGCGCGGACTGATCGGCCTCACCCTCGCCGCGAGTCCGCACCGCGGCCGGGTCCTCGTGGCCAAGGCGCTCGTGGTGGGCGGGGTCTCCTTCGTCGCCGGCACGGTCGCCGCCGCGGTGATGGTCCCGTTCGGCGGCGCGCGTTCGCGGGCCGGCGGCTTCCCGGTGCTCACCGTGCCGGCCGGCACCGAGGCGCGGGTCGTCGTCGGCACCGGCCTGCTGCTCGCCGCCGCCGCGGTTCTCGCCCTCGGCGTCGGCACGGTCCTGCGGCGCGGCGCTGTCGCCATCACCGTGGTGGTCGCCGGCACGGTCCTGCCCTACCTGCTCGCGACGGCGTCGGTGCTGCCGGACGGGGCTGCCGAGTGGCTGCTGCGGGTCACCCCGGCCGCAGGCTTCGCCGTCCAGCAGAGCGTCGTACGGTACGAGCAGGTGGTGACCGACTATTCGCCCTCGTCCGGTTACTTCCCGCTCTCGCCCTGGGCCGGACTCGCGGTGCTGTGCGGCTACGCGGCCGTCGCGTTCGGCACCGGCGTCGTGCTGCTGCGCAGGAGGGACGCATGAGGCGCGCCTGGCACGCGGAGTGGACGAAGCTGCGCACCGACGCCGGCAACGCCTGGCTCGCGCTGGGCGTGCTGGTGCTGACCGTGGCGGTCGGCGCCGGGGTGGCCATGACCTCCCGATGCGACGCCGCCGACTGCGGCGGTGACCCGGTGCGGCTCTGCCTGACCGGGGTGATGGCGGGGCAGGCCGCGGTCGGGACGGTCGCCGTCCTGTCGGTCGGCAACGAATACGGCACCGGCATGATGCGCACCACCCTCACGGCGGTCCCGCGACGGCTGACCGTCCTGTGCGCCAAGGCCGCCGTGCTCACCGCCGTGACGCTGGCGACCGCGACGGCCGCCGTGCTCGGCTCGCTGCTGGTCGGGCGACTGGTCGGGCCGGGCCGTGGCTTCACCCCGGAACACGGCTACCCGGCCCTGTCGCTGACCGACGGGCCCACCCTGCGGGCCGCGGCGGGTTCCGTGCTCTACCTGGCCCTGATCGGCCTGCTGAGCCTGGGCCTGGCCCTCGCCGTGCGCGACTCGGCCACCGCGATCGGCATCGTGCTGGCCCTGCTGTTCGTCTTCCCGATCCTCGCCCGCGTCGTGGCAGACCCGGACTGGCAGCGCCACCTCCAGCAGTTCGCGCCGATGACGGCCGGCCTGGCCGTTCAGGCGACCGTCGGCACCGACCGGCTGCCCATCGGGCCCTGGCAGGGACTGGGCGTCCTGGCCCTCTGGGCGGGCGCCGCCCTCACGGCGGGCGGCCGGTCGCTCCGCACGCGCGACGCGTGAACCGGCCGGCCGCCGCGGGCGGTCAGCCCTCGATCCAGCCGTGGTTCTTCGCGAACTGGGCGAGTGCGCCCCGGACCCGCACGATCTCCTCGGCGGTGAGCGTGGGCGCCGACGCCAGCAGCGTCTCGGTGACCTCGCGGGTGAACTCGTCCGCGCTGAGCAGGTCGCACAGCGAGTCGTCGTCCGGACCGAGCGTGCGGACGTCGGCGCCGCGGGCGAGCCGGACACCGGACGCCTTCGGACCGCGCTCGCCGGCCTCGATCTCGAACTCCACCGCCACGCCGGGGCGGACGTACGTCTCCGACATCTGCATGTCGTTCACGTGCAGGAAGACGTCCTCGCCACCGCCGTCCGGAGCGATGAACCCGTACCCGCGCGAGCTGTCGAACCGCACCACACGACCACTGACCATGAGAAACCCCCAACCAAACCGGGCCACGTGCCCGGACACCTGGGCCCGATGGTAGTCAGGTCCGGTCCGGCCGGTCGACCCGGCCCGCCCGGCGTGGTCGTCGAGGGCGGAACTCGGTGCGCCGATAAAGAAGTTGATATGGAAAGCTGTCGCCAGCCGTCGGTGAGCCAAGGGGGGCCGGGACGGTCGTCGAGAGGAGCGCACGTGACGCAGGACGGCATCGGGTCCGTGGAGATCGACACCAGCAGGCCGCATCCCGCGCGGATCTACGACTACCTGCTGGGCGGCAAGGACAACTACGAGGTGGACCGCAAGGCCGGTGACCAGCTCGCCTCCGTCGCGCCCGAGGTGTGGACAGCCGTCCGGGCCAACCGCGGCTTCCTGCAGCGCGCGGTCCGGCACGTCGTCGACAGCGGCGTCCGCCAGATCCTCGACATCGGCACCGGGCTGCCCACCTCGCCGAACGTGCACGAGGTGGCCCAGGCGCTGGCGCCGGACGTCCGGGTCGCCTACGTCGACAACGACCCGATCGTGAAGGCCCACGGCGACGCACTGCTCAGCCGGGCCGGCACCACCAGCATCGTCCTCGCCGACCTGCGCGACCCGCAGGCCGTCATCGAGCACCCCGAGGTCCGCCGGATCATCGACTTCGGCGAACCCGTGGCCCTGTTCCTCGTCGCCATCCTGCACTTCGTCCGCGACGAGGAGGAGCCCGAGCGGATCGTGGCCACCCTGCGCGACGCGCTCCCGGCCGGCAGCTTCCTGGTGCTCTCGCACGCCACCGACGACTTCGCCGAGCGCAGCGAGGCCCAGGCCGTCTACAACAACGCGACCGCCTCCATGAACCTGCGCCCCCGGGCCCGGATCGAGCGCTTCTTCGACGGGTTCGAGCTGGTCGAACCCGGCGTCACCCAGGTCCCGTTCTGGCGCCCGGAGACCACCCCGCCGGCCGGCTCGGAGGAGATCGGCTTCTACGGCGGGGTGGCCCTCAAGAAGGCCTGAACCGGCGTCAGGGCACTCCGAGTTCGAACAGGGCGTAGCCCGCGTACGAGCCGGAGGCCAGCGCCGCGATGCCCAGCACGAGGCACAGGCAGGGCAGGCTGACGCGGCGCAGCGCGACCGCCAGGGGGAGGAGCAGAGGGAAGGCGGGCAGCAGATAGCGCGAGACGTTCGCGAAGTACTGCTGGCTGCCCAGTACCAGGGCGAGGGTGAGCACCGTGTGGACGACCAGGACCGCCGGCGGCCGCAGTCGGAGCAGCAGCGGCAGCAGGACCAGGTCGAGCAGCACCACCCCGACCCCGATGACGTCGGCGAAGGGGAGCGCGAAGAGGTAGCCGAAGTGGCCCACGGGGACGGAGGTCAGGACGTCCAGGGTCTGGCTGCCGTAGTCGAACTCGTGCCCCCACGCGCCCGACTGGAGCGTGAAGTAGCCGCCGTAGTCGCCCATGCGGTGGCCCACCCAGCCGAGGTAGCCGAGCAGGCCCAGCGGGGCCACGAGCATCGCGGTCAGCGGCCGGGCGACGCCGTCCTCGCGGCGGCGCAGCGCCAGGACCGCGGCCGGCGCGAGCGCGGCGACCAGGGCCGCGGCGGTGGGCCGGTTGAGGCCGGCCGCGAAGGTCAGCACGCCGGCCGTCAGCCAGTGCCGGGTCAGCACGGCGTACAGGGCCCAGGCGGCCAGGGCCACGTACAGCGAGTCCGAGTAGACCGCCCACTCCACGCCGGAGCCCGGCCACACGGCCCACAGCCCGGCCGCCGCCAGCCCCGCCCGCCGGCCGCCGAACCGGGCGGCGACGGCGAAGATCCCCAGCGCCGCCGCGAACGACGCCACGACCGACACCAGCAACCCGGCACCGAAGGGACCGAGACCGGTGACCTCCATCGCCACCCGCATCAGCGCCGGGTAGAGCGGGAAGAACGCGGCCGAGTTGCCCTGGAGGGTGATCAGCCCGGTCGCGCCGCGGACGGGGACCAGCGCGGGATGGTAGCCGTGCAGGGCGATCTGCTGGTACCACCAGCCGTCCCACGTGCCCAGCACGTCCCAGGTGTGGGCACCGCCGCCGAACCGCGGATGCTTCTTGCGGAAGTCGCCTGCCGAGTCGAGCAGATACATGAAGGACCCGAAGCCGACGAGCTTGAGGACGCCGTACATCGCGAGGACCGGGCCGTAGTGGCGGGCGGTGTCGCGCAGGCGCTGTCCGGGGCCCGGAGGGGTGGTCCCGAAGGCGGCGGGCGGGGGCGGGGCCGCGCTCCTCAGGGGCGTGGTCATGAGGCCGCGGACTCCGTCCGGCGCCGCCGCCCGCCGCAGGCCGACCGGGCGACGGCGACGGACAGGGCGACGAACAGGTGGGCGGCGGCGAGCACGGCGAGTTCCGCGCGGAGTCCGGCGCCGGTGGCCGCGTGCCGCAGGACGGCGAGCGAACCGGCGGAGACGGCCAGCCGGGCGGCCAGGGCGGGCAGAGCGGGCGGCGGAGGCAGCGGGGACCGCCCGAGGACCGGCTGGGCGAGGACCCAACAGATCAGCAGGGACAGTGCGTTGGCCACCTGCGCGGCGGCGGCCGGGCGCAGCGCCGCGTACAGGAGCAGATGGACGAGGGCGATGACCGCGGCGGGGAGCGCGAACGACCGTGACGGCCGCCCCGACGGCAGCGCGCCCCGGGCCAGCGCCAGGCCGACCCGCGCGATGCCGCGCAGATCGGCGAGGGCCGTGGACAGCAGCTCGACCCGGCTGTCCGGGTCGTCCACCCAGTCGACCGGCACCTCGTGGATCCGCAGCCCGGCCCGCTCCGCGATCACCAGCAGCTCGGTGTCGAAGAACCATCCGGGGTCCCGCACCAGCGGCAGCAGCCGCGCGGCGGCGTCCCGTCGAACGGCCTTGAACCCGCACTGCGCGTCCGAGAACCCCACCGACAGGGTGCAGCGCAGCAGGACGTTGTAGCAGCGGGAGACGGCCTCCCGCTTCGGGCCGCGCACCACCCGGGCGCCGGGCGCCAGCCGGGTGCCGATGGCCAGGTCGGAGTGGCCCGAGAGCAGCGGGGCGACGAGCGGCAGCAGCGCCGTGAGCCCGGTCGACAGGTCCACGTCGAGGTAGCCGACGACCGGCGCCGACGACGCCGACCAGGCCGCTCGCAGCGCGCGGCCGCGGCCCTTCTCGGCCAGCCGTATCCACTCCACCTCGGGCAGCTCGGCGGCGAGCCGGGCAGCGATCAGCGGGGTGGCGTCGGTGCTGGCGTTGTCGGCGACGGTGATCCGGAACGGGTAGGGGAACGTCTCCCGCAGATGGGCGTGGAGCCGCCGCACGCTCGGCTCCAGGTCCGTCTCCTCGTTGAACACCGGTACGGCCAGGTCGAGGACCGGCTCGGCGCGGTGCGCCGGGGGCGGCGGCGCCGGTACCGGCAAGATGACTGGCAGGTGATTCATGGCGTTTTTTCGCATTCGTACTCGATTTCGGGGCGTGCCGGAGCCACGCCCGGTGGGGGAGGGGAACGGCTGACAGGTCGCGCTCTACGCGCCGTTCGACGGGTCGGGGGTGTCGGTCACGGGCGCCGACGGCGGGTAGGCGGTGGCGGTGGAGCTCCCGGACGAGCTCTCCGTGGCGCTGCGGGTCGTGCCCGCGTCCGGGGTGGCGCTCGCCGTCGCGGACGAGCCAGAGGTCGGGGTCGGGGTCGACGAGGGGGATCCCCCGCTCGTCGGCGACGGGGTGCTCTCGGGCGCGGTCGTGTTCTCGGGCGGCGGCGAGGTCGTGGCGCCGGAGGCCGGCGCACTGGGCGTCAGGCTCGGCGTCGGTGCCGGACCGTTGGCGGGGCTGGTCGCGGGCCAGGGATGCGGTGCGCTCGGTTCGTCACGGACGTCGGAGTGGGGCCACAGGAACAGGCACAGGCCGAACCCCGCGGCCGTCAGGACGGCGCCCGCCGCCCGCTGGGCCGACCGGACCCGCCGCCGCGCCTGCACACCGGCCCGCAGCCGCTCCCGGTGCCGGGGCTCGAAGGCCGTCGGCTCCCGCTCGTCGTGCATCAACCGCGTCAACTGCCGCTCGAAGTGATCCATGGCCTCTCCCTCACTTCACCGGCTCGATGGCGTCCGCCAGCAGCTCCCGCAGCCGGGCCACCCCGCGCGCCGCGTGCGACCGGGCGGTGCCCACCGGGCAGCCCAGCACCTCGGCGACCTGCCGGTCGGGCAGGTCCTGGTAGTAGCGCAGGACGACCGCGGCCCGCTGGCGCGGGGGCAGCAGCGCCAGCGCGGCCTCCAGCCGGGAACGCTCGGCGACGACCGCCGACATGTCACCGGCCGCCGCGACCTCGGGCAGCTCCTCGACGGGGCGCTCGCCCCACCACCGGCGCCGCGCCGAACGGGCCGCGGCACGGGCCAGGACCTTACGGACGTACGCCTCCGGCGCCTCGTCGGCGACCTTCGGCCAGACGAACCACAGCCGGACCAAGGACTCCTGCAACAGATCCTCGGCCCGGTGCCGGTCGCCACCGGTGAGCAGACGGGCCAGGTGGCACAGGCCCGACCAGCGGGCCGCCACGAACTCGTCGTACTCACCGGCCCGAGCCTGCTCCATTCCCACGGTCCCCGCTCTCGCCGACTGCCTACACCTGGGAAAAGGCCCTGGGGGCGGCGGAACGCTGCACCCTGCCGGGGTGATCCGCGTCACGTGCGGGCCGGGTAGGAAAACGCCTGGCCGATCGGGGCGGGGGCGTCGTATGCTCCCCGCGATGACCACTCACTCTGCTGTCAGATTGGGGGTCCCGTCCACGTCAGGTGAGTGCTGATGGCCACTCACCTCACGTACGGGGACACCCGCCTCTCCCTGTGGCGGCGCGTGCGCGAGTTCGCCGTGCCGCCCGCCATGATCGAGACCGCGACCGCCCGCCGCACCGCCGGGGACTGGGCGGGAGCCTGTGCCGCCGCCGGTTTCGACGTCGACCTCGACCTGCGCGAACTGGCCCGTGCGCGGGGCCGGGACCTCCGGGAACGGATCCGTGCCGACCTGCGCCGGCTGGCGCCCGACCTGCTGCGCTGGCATCTGCCGAGGGTCGCCCCCGACGGGTTGCTGCGGCCGGGCCTGACGATGCCGCTCGCCTGTTACGACACCGGGGAAGGCTCCCTGTGTCTCGTGGTCCGGACCCCGCCCGCCTGGGCGGACGCCGGACAACGGATCGGCCTCGCGCTGTGGGACGGCACGCCGGCCGGGCCCGCCGTCCGGGGCCATCCGCACCCGCACCCCAGCCGGCGGTTCCGCTTCGACCTGCACCGCCATCTGTGGGACGCGGGTGCCGCCGGCGAGCTGCGCACCCGGTCGGGCGCCGACCGGCCCGCGGACGCCGAACGGTTCACCTTCTCCAGCCGACTCCCGCTCTTCGAACGGTCGTTGTGCGCCACGGACCGATGGGCGGACGAGGCGCGGATCGTGCTGGGCGCCGCGGGGCGGGACAGCGGCACCGTCGTCGTACGCCTGGGCGGCCGGCACCGGTTCGCGGTGCGCCTCGCGGCCGACGGGACCGTGACCGCCGGCCCGGACACCGACGCCCGGGCCCCCGGCAGCGGGGCGCGACCCGTCCTGCCCGACGCGGCGACCTGGGTCCTCCCCGATCTGGAACTGCTGCGCGCCGGGCTGGTCGACGCCGGCCGGCTGCATCCGCTGGTCGCCGCGGCGCTCGTTCCCGGGCACCCGCCGGCCGCCCGGGACCCGTACGCCGACCCGGCCCGGCAGCCGGGCCTGGTGGAGTGCCGGGGCGCCCGGCACCGGATCGGCCTGGTCGACGGCGTACTGTCCCCGCTGGACCACGCCCCGGACGAACTGCGGCGCGAGGAGCTCCTGGTGGCGCTCGGCGGGCCGCCACTGCCCTGCCTGCGCGTCATCGACGAGGCGCACCGCCGCCCCGACTGCCTCACCGGCGTCCGCGAACGCCTTGACCACGGGGACCTCGCCGGCGCGCTGGCCGTCGTCGAAGGACTGCTGGGGCCCGAAGCCGTGCTGCGCGACGGGCCGTTGAAGGACGAACTGGAGGCGGCCGCGCAACGCCGGATCGCGTACGGCCTCTACCGGGCAGGCCTCGCCGGATCCCGCACCGGGCCCGTCCGGGCGCGCCGCCGCCGGTCCGTCCACGACCCGCGCCTGGGCCCACGCCCCGCCAACTGGCGCTGACATCAACCCACTTGCCGTCTCACAACCCTCAGGTGATCCCTCATGACCACTCATGCCCCCGACCAACTCGCCGTCGCGGACACCCTGTCGGCGCTGCTCGGCGACTCCACCACCGAACCCCGGCCCGACACCCAACTGGAGGCGCTCACCCTGGCCGTCGCCGCCGACCTGCCCGTCCTGCTGTGGGGCGAGCCCGGCATCGGCAAGAGCGCCGCCCTGAACCGGCTGGCCGAGGCGCTCGACCTGCCGCTGACCACGGTGATCGCCAGCGTCCACGAGCCGTCCGACTTCTCGGGCCTGCCCGTCGTGGGCGACGACCCCGCCGTCCAGGGCGTCCCGATGGCCCCGCCGGACTGGGCGGTACGGCTGGTACAGGCCGGCCGGGGCCTGCTGTTCCTGGACGAGCTGTCCACCGCGCCCCCCGCCGTGCAGGCCGCACTGCTCCGGCTGGTCCTGGAGCGCCGGGTGGGCGCGCTCCGGCTCCCGCCCGGCGTACGGATCGTCGCCGCCGCCAACCCGAGGTCCTCGGCCGCCGACGGCTGGGAGCTGAGCCCGCCGCTGGCCAACCGCTTCGTGCACCTCCAGTGGGCCCATGACCACGAGGTCGTCGTCCGCGGCCTCGGCGGCACCTGGCCCCGCGCTGCCCTGCCGCGGCTCGACCCGGACCGGCTGCCCGCCGCCGTGGACTTCGCGCGCCGCGCCGTGTGCGGCCTGCTCGCGACCCGCCCCACCCTGGTGCACCGGCTGCCGAGCGGCGAGATGCGGCGGGGCGGCGCCTGGCCGTCGCCGCGCAGCTGGGACATGACCCTGCGCCTGGTCGCCTTCGCACACGCCGCCGGTTCCTCCCGGGACGTGCTCTCCCTCCTGGTCAGGGGAACGGTCGGGGACGGGCCAGGGCTCGAACTGCTGGCGAGCGTCGACCGGATGGAACTCCCGGACCCCGAGACGCTGCTCGCCGACCCGGCCGTGGCCGACCTCCCCGAGCGCGGCGACCTGCGCCAGGCCGTGCTCGACGGCGTGGTCGCCGCGGTCCGCGAACGGCCGGACCGGGCCCGCTGGGACGCGGCCTGGGCCCTGCTGGTGCGGGCCCTGGACACCGGGGCCCCCGACCTCGTGGTCGTCCCCGCCACCACCCTGGCCTCGCTGCGCCGGGACGACTGGGACGTCCCGGCGGCGATCGAACGGCTCGCGGGTGCGGTGTCCGTGTCCAGGCGCGCCGACCGGGCCGCCGAACGCGTCGCGGCCAAGGTGCGCCGATGAGCGCCGGTCCGGGCATCGAAGCGGCCGGGGCGCTGGACCTGGACAAGCTCTACGCCGCCCGGCTCCAGGCCGCCCGGGCCCGGCCCTACCTCGCCACGGCCCTGTTCGCCCTGCACGTCGTGGCGGACCGGCAGGTGCCGACCATGGCCGTCGACAAGCACTGGCGGTGCTACGTCTCGCCCGCCTTCGTGGACCGGATGCCGGAGGAGGACCTGGCCGGGGTGTGGGTGCACGAGGTGTCGCACCTGCTCCGCGACCACCACGCGCGCAGCGACCGGGTCGCGAGGGAACGCGGGCTGACCGGGGCCGGTGAGCGGCTGCGGATGAACATCGCGGCGGACCTGGAGATCAACGACGACGCCTACGGCGACGGGCTGGCGCAGCCCCGCGGCGCCGTCCGGCCGCACATGCTGCGGCTGGACGAAGGCCAGTTGATGGAGGACTACCTGCGGCAGTTCCGGCTCGGGCCGCTGACGCAGGACCTCACTTGGCTGGACTGCGGCAGCGGGGCCGACGGCCGCGACCGGGAGTGGGACCTGGGGCCGGACGGTGCGCACGGTCTCAGCGAGCAGGAGCGGGACGGCGTCCGGTTCCGGGTGGCGCAGGCCATCACCGGCCGCCCGGGCAGCACCCCGGACGGCTGGCGGCGCTGGGCCGAAGACGCCTTCCATCCGCCGCAGCCCTGGCGGGAGTTGCTGGGCGCCGCGGTCCGCTCGGCGGCCTCGGCCGCGGGCGCCGGCGACGACTACAGCTACGGCCGCCCGTCGCGCCGCTCGGCCGGGCTGCCCGGCGTCGTCCTCCCGAGCCTGCGCCGGCGCCCGCCCCGGGTCTCGGTCGTCATCGACACCTCCGGCTCGGTCAGCGACGCCGAACTGGGCAGTGCCCTGCTGGAGGTGGCCGCGATCGCCCGCGCCGTCGGCGGCCGCCGGGACCTGGTCTCCGTGCTGTCCTGCGACGCGGCCGCCCGCACCGTGCAGCCGCTGTGCCGGGCGGAGGGCATCGCCCTCGTCGGCGGCGGCGGTACCGACCTGCGCGCGGGCTTCGCCAGGGCGCTGCGGGCGCGGCCGGCCCCGGACGTCGTGGTGGCCCTCACCGACGGGCAGACACCGTGGCCGGCGACCCGGCCGGCCTGCCGGACGGTGGTGGGCCTGTTCCCCCGGCAGCACGGCGGCACGGGGTGGCGGGAGGACGACTCCGACTACGTGCCGGAGGCACCGCCCGCCTGGGCGCGGGTGGTCGAGATCGGGTGAGTGCGCGGCGGGAAGGGCGGCGGTGTGCCGTCAGCCGTCAGCCGTCAGCCGTCAGCCGTCGGCCTTCCCCGCGCCCCTTCGGGGGCGGTTCGTGCCGCGGCAAGGTAGTTGTAGGCGGAGGCGCGGGAGATGCCGAGGCGTGCGGCGATCTGCTGGACCGCGCCGCGCACCGCGAAGACGCCCTGCCGGTCGAGGTCCCGGAACAGCTCCAGCCGTTCCTCGCGGGTGAGTTGGGGCCACGGCTCGGGCCGGCGGAGCCGGCGGGCGTCGACGATCGAGTCCAGGACGGCGGTGATGTCGTCGCCGAACGTGGTGGTCGGCGGTGCCTCGGGGGCAGCGGCGACCCCGGCGAGGCCGCCGACCAGCGCGTGCACCTGGTGCACGGCCGTGACGTCGAGGTTCACGCACAGCGCCCCGAACGCCGTACCGTCCGAGTCGCGCAGCACCATCGTGGACGATTTGACGAGCTTCCCCTCTCTGGTGCGGGTCAGGTAGTTCAGCTCGTCGCGCGCCTCGTCGCCCGCCGCCAGCAGCTTCATGCCGATCTCGCTCATCGACCCGCCGACACCGCGGCCGGTGACCGAGCCGGCGAGGGCCACGACGGAGCGTTCCGGGCGGCGGAAGTCGTGGACGACGACCTCGCAGAAGGCGCCGAAGGTCGCCACGATCCCGTCGACGACCGGGGACAGCGCCGCGATGATCGCGTCCTGCTCGGCCCGCGCCGCGTCCGCGCCGCTCGCTGCTGCCGGTCCGTCTGTCATCGGTGCCCCCGCCGGGATCGGGTCTGGACTTCCAGTCCAGATGATAGACAATAATTCCAGATCGTCGACGCTCATCCGGCGTCCGGCGGCGCCCGGAACGGAGGACGAACATGCCCGACACCCCGCCCGTCACCCTCCAGGACGTGCACGACGCGGCGGCGCGGATCAAGGGAGTGGCCCACCGCACCCCCGTGCTGCGCTCGCGCACCCTGGACGAGCTGGTCGGTGCCGAGGTCTTCCTGAAGTGCGAGAACCTCCAGCGCATCGGCGCGTTCAAGTTCCGGGGCGCCTACAACGCCGCGTCCCGGCTGTCGCCCGCGCAGCTCGCCCAGGGCATCGCCGCCTACTCCTCCGGCAACCACGCCCAGGCCGTCGCCCTCGCCGCCCGTGAACTCGGCACCACCGCCGTCATCGTGATGCCCGAGGACACCCCGCGCGCCAAGCTGGCGGCGACCGCCGGATACGGCGCGGAGATCGTGACGTACGACCGCTACACCGGCGACCGGGTCGCGATCGGCGAGGCCCTCGCCGCCGACCGCGGGCTCGCGCTCATCCCGCCGTACGAGCACCCGCACGTCATCGCGGGACAGGGTACGGCGGCTCTCGAACTCATCGAGGAAGTGGGGGAGCTGGACGCCCTGGTGGTGCCCGTCGGGGGCGGCGGGCTGATTGCGGGCAGCGCCACCGCGGCCAAGGGGCTGCTGCCCGGGATCCGGGTCGTCGGGGTCGAGCCCGAGGCCGGCGACGACACCCGGCGGTCCCTGGCGGCCGGGCACCGGGTGTCGATCCCGGTTCCCCGCACCATCGCCGACGGCCAGGCGGCCGACATCCCCGGCGAGCTGACCTTCTCCCTCAACCAGCGCCTGGTGGACGACATCACACTGGTCTCCGACGACCAGATCCGGGAGGCGATGCGGTTCGCCTTCGAACGGCTGAAGACCGTCGTGGAGCCGAGCGGCGCCAGCGGACTGGCCGCGCTGCTCGCCCACCGGGTGGCGCCGCTGCCGCGCCGGATCGGGGTCGTCCTGTCCGGGGGCAACGTCGGGGCGGAGCGGTTCGCGGAGATCATCGCCGGCTGACCGGGAAACGGGGGCTGCGGCACGCCAGCGGGGCGCCTCAGCCTGCGGCGGCGGTTCAGGCCTGTTCGTGGGGGAGACCGTCCAGCCGCTCGGACTCGCCCCGCAGGTCCGGACCGCGGCCGACGCGGTCTCCCGGAGCCTGCGGGGTGACGTGGAACTCAGCAGTCGCGGAACTCCGGTGACTGGTTGAGGATCTGAGCGCGCGTCGAGGTGAAGCGGGTGTGTGTCTCGCCGCCCCGCGCCTGAGGCGGGAACACCGCGACCCGGTGGCAGTTCTGGAAGGCGAGGGCGACCCCGAAGTGCCGTTCCAGGCTGCCCCGGATCGCGTCGGAGGACAGCGCCCGCAGCAGCTGCCCGCGCTCCCGCTCCGAGGGCGGCGGGGTCTGGTTGTCGGCGAACTCAGCGGTGCCGCCGCGCAGTTCGGCGGCGAGGTGGGCGACCAGGTCGTACGCGTACGGCAGCGAGGTGCGGACGGTTTCCACGAAGTCCTCCTCCCGCACCGCGCCGTTCTCGGCTTCGGCGAGCAGCTGCGGGGAGACGTCGAGCGACATGTGACGGTGTCCTGTTCTTCTCAGAGCGGTTACGGAAAAGGGGTGTTCGAAGGCGGACCAGGGCCCGCCGGGGGATCGCGGGCCGATCAGGCGAAGGCGGGCAGCGCCGCCGGCCCGTGCCGGAAGTCCGGGTCGACCTGGGCGGCCAGGTCCTGGCCCGTCGCCGCGTCGGCCCAGGCTGCGGCATTGCGCAGATGGAACTCCACGGCATGCCGCTGGAAGGCCTCCCAGTCCTTGCCCCGCGCGTCCACCGCGGCCCGCAGCCGGTCCAGGGTCCGGGAGTTGTGCCGCTCCAGCGCACCGCCGCCGCGCCCCTGTTCCTGGGCGCGGACGTACGGGGAGAGCTCGCAGTGGGCCAGCAGGTCCTCGCCCACCTGCTCGCGCAGGAAGGCGAGGTCGTCCGCGCCGGTCACCTTGTTGCCGACCACGGCGACCGGGATCCCGAACTCGGCGGCGTGGTCACGGTACTGGCGGTAGACGGACAGGCTCTTGCGGGTCGGTTCGACCACCAGGAAGGTCATGTCGAAACGGGTGAACAGACCGGACGCGAAGGCGTCCGCGCCCGCCGTCATGTCGACGACCACGTACTCGCCGGGGCCGTCCACCAGGTGGTTGAGGTACAGCTCCACCGCACCGAGCTTGGAGTGGTAGCAGGCCACCCCGAGGTCGCTCCCGGCGAACGCACCGGTGACCATCAGCGGCACCCCGCCGACCTCCTGGACGTGCCGGGAGTGCACCTCGTCGTCGCCCAGCAGCCGCAGCAGCCGCGAGCCGTGCCCCGGAGGGGTCGTCTTGACCATGGCCTCCCGGGACGCGATGCGGGGGTTGGTGCCGCGCAGGTAGTCCTTGATCTCACCGGTCCGCGCGCTCAGCGGCGGCGCCGCGAAGAGTTCGTCCTCGTCGAGGCCGAGGGCGTGCGCCAGGTGCTGGTTGATGTCACCGTCGATCGCGACGACCGGCGCGCCGGACCGTGCCAGGTGACGGGTGAAGAGGGCCGACAGCGTGGTCTTGCCACTGCCGCCCTTGCCGACGAAGGCCACACGCATCGCTAGCCCTCACTCCAGTTGTTGAAAATGGATTTCATGAGCACAGATTGGAGGGGGTGGCCCGCGGTGTCAAATCGAGGTGGCCCAACCGGGTCGCGGGCCCGCGCCGTTGACGGAGCCGCAGGTCCGGAGGGCCCTTGACCCCCGTCACCGGGCCGACCTAGCCTCCAGCCAACACACCCGGACGGATGGGCCGACGATGGCGGAGGCACGGGAACCCGGCAGACAGCTCCGGGTCGAGACGCACGGGCTCGACGTGATCGGCGACGCCGACCGCAAGGGCACCCCGCGCACCCTGTTCTGGCCCTGGTTCGGCGCGAACGTCTCCGTCCTCGGGATCAGCTACGGCGCCTTCGCGCTCGGCTTCGGCATCTCCTTCTGGCAGGCGCTGGCCGCCGGCGTCCTCGGCATCCTCGCCTCGTTCCTGCTCTGCGGCCTCGTCGCGGTCGCGGGGAAGCGGGGCTCGGCCCCCACCATGGTGCTCAGCCGGGCCGCGTACGGCGTCCGGGGCAACCGGCTGCCGTCGGTCGTCTCCTGGATGCTCACCGTCGGCTGGGAGACCGTCCTGGTCGCCCTCGCCACCATGGCCACCGCGACCGTCTTCGCCCGGCTCGGGCGGGGCGGCGGCACCGGGACCGAGGTGGCCGCGCTGATCGTGGTCTGCGTGCTCACCGTGGTCGGCGGTGTGGCGGGCTTCGACCTGATCATGCGGCTGCAGACGGTGATCACGGTGGTGACCGGCGTCCTCACCGTCGGCTACGTGGTCCTCGTGGCCGGCCACATCCACTGGGCGACGGTGCGCGCGATCCCGTCCGGCTCCGCCCAGGAGTTCATCGGCGCGCTGGTGTTCATGATGACCGGCTTCGGCCTCGGCTGGGTCAACGCGGCCGCGGACTACTCCCGTTACCTGCCGCGCGCCGCTTCCGGCCGGGGCGTGACCGGCTGGACCGCCTTCGGCGGCTCCGTCGCCCCGCTCCTCCTGCTGGTCTTCGGCCTGCTGCTCGCGGGCTCCTCCGCGCCCCTGAACAAGGCGATCGCAGCCGACCCCATCGGCGCGCTCACGACCGTCCTCCCCACCTGGTTCCTGATCCCCTTCGCCGTCGTCGCCGTCCTCGGCCTGGTCGGCGGCGCGGTCCTGGACATCTACTCCTCCGGACTGGCCCTGCTCTCCGCCGGCCTGCCCGTGCCCCGGTACCTCGCCGCCCTGGCCGACGGCGTCCTGATGACCGCCGGAGCGGTCTACATCGTCTTCTTCGCCGACGACTTCCTCGGCCAGTTCATGGGCTTCCTCACCACCCTCGGCGTACCGATCGCCGCCTGGTGCGGGATCATGCTCGCCGACCTGGCGCTGCGCCGCAGCGACTACGACGAGGCGGACCTCTACCGCCCCGCCGGCCGCTACGGCGACGTCCCCCTCCTGCCGCTGCTCCTCACGCTCGCGGCCACGGCACTCGGCTGGGGCCTGGTCACCAACACCGCCGCGAGCTGGCTGACCTGGCAGGGCTACCTGCTGGCCCCGCTCGGCCTCGGCGGCAGGTCCGGCGCCTGGGCGTACGCCAACCTGGGCGTGCTGGCCGCGCTGGCGCTCGGCTTCCTCGGCACCCTCGCTCTGGGCCGTGCCCGGGTCCGGAGCCAGGAGAACCTGCCCGCGAGCACCCCCTAGTCCCAGCGCGACACCTCCACGTTCTCCAGGATGCCGAGGGCGTCCGGGACCAGGACGGCGGCCGAGTAGTAGGCGGTGACCAGGTAGGAGGCGACCGCCTGTTCGTTGATGCCCATGAACCGGACGGTCAGGCCCGGCTCCCTCTCGTCGGGCAGGCCGGTCTGGAGGAGGCCGATCACGCCCTGGTTCTGCTCGCCGGCGCGCAGCGCGATGATGGCGGAGGTGCGGGCCGCGGTGACCGGGATCTTGCCGCAGGGCAGCAGTGGGACGCCCCGCCACGCCGGGAGGTGGTGGCCGTCCACCTCGACGCTCCCGAAGTACAGGCCGCGCTTGTTGCACTCCCGGCCGAACGCGGCGATCGCCCGGGGGTGGGCGAACAGGTGCGTGGTGTCGCGCCGCATGGCGAGGAGTTCGTCGAGGTCGTCGGGGGTGGGAGGGCCCGCGTGGGTGGAGATCCGCCGACTGTGGTCGGCGTTGTGCAGCAGACCGAAGTCCCGGTTGTTGACCAGCTCGTGCTCCTGGCGCTCCCGCAGCACCTGCACGGTGAGCCTCAGTTGGTGCTCGGTCTGGTCCATCGGCCGGCTGTAGAGGTCGGCCACCCGGGTGTGGACGCGCAACACGGTCTGGGCGACGCTCAGTTCGTACTCGCGGGGCGCCGGCTCGTAGTCCACGAAGGTGTGCGGGACGTCCGGTTCGCCGGTGTGGCCCGCGCTGAGCGCGATCTCCTTCTCGCCGAAGGCGTTCGTCTCCCGGTGCCCGTCGAGACCGGCCAGTTCCACGTGCGCCCGCAGGTCGGCGTGGCGGTCCGCCACCTCCCGGTACGCCGCATGCGGCAACGCCAGCACGGTGGTGGCCGTCGCCGCGCGGGCCGTGAACTCCCAGCCGCCGTCGAGTCCGGCGAGCACATGGCCGCCGAAGATGTCGCCGTCCGCGAGGAGACCGACGACCGCCTCGTCGCCGTAGGGCCCCTCTCCGACCTGCTCCACCTTGCCGTGCGCGACCAGGTAGACATGGTCGGCCGGGCGGCCGGCCGCCGCGATCACCTGCCCCGCCGCGTACTCCCGCTGCTCGAACCGCGCCGCCAGCGCCCGCAGCGCGGTGCCGTCCCCGAAGCCGCGCAGCAGCGGCAGCTCGGCCAGCTCGGCGGGGATCACCGCCATCTGCGCGCCGGTCTGCACGAAGCTCACCCGGCCGTCGCCGACCCGGTACGAGAGTCTGCGGTTGACGCGGTAGGTGCCGCCGGGCACGTTCACCCACGGCAGCGTCCGGGTCAGCCAGCGTGAGCTGATCTCCTGCTGCTGCGGTGCGGACTTGGTCGTCGTGGTGAGGTTCCGTGCCGCGGCGGTACCGAGGCTCTGCTGCTCCCGCTCCTCGGCGTCCGCCGCGGGCGTCGTACCGGTCTCGACCGACATCGCTTTCCTTCTCTCGCGTCGCAGGGGTGACGCCGTGCACACAGAGCGTCACCTTCCGCGGCTACCCCTACCCCCGGGCCCGCGCCGTGAGTGATGCCGCGGGACGGAGCGCGAGGCACGTGCCAGTGGGAACTGCCCCCGCACCACCCCGCACACCACCCCGCACTCCGCGCGAACACCCCCGGTCTCCGGTTTCCCGGGGGCGGGGGAAAGCCTTCGCGGTCGCGGGTGCATGCCCCGGCCCCGGCCGGGTACGCGAGCCGTGGCCGCCCGGCGACCTGCCGGACCCGCGGCTGTAACACACCGCTACCTGGGGATCTGCCATGGAGACACCCGCACACGACGACTTCCCGACGCCGGCCCAGCGGGCGCTCGACACGCTGGCCGTGAACGCCGAGGACACCACCGCCCTGGACACGCTCGCACACAGCGACGTGCTGGTCCCGGTGCCGGACGACGCCGCGGAGGCGGCCGACCCCGCGATGATCGCCCTGCCCGTCCTGGAACGCCCCGACGGCGACCCCGTCGTCCCCGTGTTCACCTCGGAGGGGGAGCTGACCGGCCTGCTGCCGACGGTCTCCCGCTACCGCGTGGTGCCGCTCGGCGCGCTCGCCTCGCAGTGGCCCGAGGACAACCTCTCGCTCGCCATAGACGGCAGCTCCGCCCACGCCCTGACCCTCACCTCCGAGGGCGTGCGCACCCTCCTGGCCCGGCCGGCGGGCTGAACCAACCCCTCCGGTCACCGGGAGGGCGGCGCCGGGGTCAGAATGGCGCCATGGAATGGATCTCCGGGGTGGCCGGAGGACTGGTACTGATCCTGGTCCTGCGCAGCATCCTGCGCACGCTCGTGGTCCCCCGGGGCCTGTACTCCGTGCTGGTGTACCGGCTGTGGTGGGGCCTGCGCCGCGTGCTCTGCTTCACTGCGCACCGCGGCGGCTACCGGGCGATCGACCGCGCCCAGACCTGGCTCGCCCCGCTCATGCTGGTCGGCATGCTCGCCGCCTGGCTCGGCGGGGCGTTCCTCGGCTTCGGGCTGCTGCTGTACGCGTTCTCCCCGTTGTCCTGGAGCACCGCGTTCCGGGAGGCGGGCTCCAGCCTGTTCACCCTCGGGTTCGCCAGCGGCGCCCGGCTGCGGCTGTCCGCGCTGGACTTCATCGCTGCCGCCACCGGCCCGGTCTTCATCGCGCTGCAGATCTCCTACCTGCCCACGCTGTACGCCGCCTACAACCGCCGCGAACTGGAGGTCACGCTTCTCCAGTCCCGGGCCGGCGAGCCCGCCTGGGGACCGGAGATCCTCGCCCGGCAGTGGCTGGTCGACACCGAGACCGCGCTGCCCGAGCTGTACCGCTCCTGGGAGCGGCTGGCCGCCGACATGGGGGAGAGCCACGCCACCTACCCGGTGCTGCTGGCCTTCCGTTCGCCGCGCCCCTACCGCAGCTGGCTGGTCGGCCTGATCGCCGTCATGGACGCCGCGGCCATGCAGCTCGCGCTCGCCCCGCGATCCGCCCCGCCGGAGGCCCGCCTGGTGCTGCGCGCCGGGTTCACCGCTCTGCGCGACATCGCCGCGTCCGTGCGGGCGAGCTTCGACACCGACCCGGCCCCGGACGCCCCCATCGAGCTCACCTACGGTGAGTTCGAGGAGGCAGTGACCATGCTGGAGAAGACGGGGTTCCGCGCCGAACGCGGCACCGCGGAGGCCTGGCCGCACTTCCACGGCTGGCGGGTCAACTACGAGGCGGTCGCCTACGAGCTGTGCCGCCGCTGCGACGCCGTACCCGCGCTGTGGACCGGCGGCCGCGACTTCGCGTCGGAGCCGATCCCGCCGCTCCGCCCGGTGGACCGGCGGCCACCCGAAGGACGGCCGGAAGTTCCTCCCGTGTGCGGGTAGCGAGGCGCATCCTGAGGGAAGATCCCAGCAGGGGCCGGGGAGACCGAGAGGGGCGGATCGTCGTGAGGGTCGTCCTGCTGGGCACCGCCGCCGGGGGCGGGTTCCCACAGTGGAACTGCGCCTGCGCGCTGTGCGCCGCCGCCCGGGACGGCAAGCTGCCCTCCCGTACCCAGGAGTGCGTCGCGCTGACCGGCAACGGCCGGGACTGGTGGCTGCTCAACGCCTCCCCGGACATCCGCGCCCAGCTGACCGCCACGGCCGCGCTGTGGCCGGGACCGGGCCCCCGGGACACCCCGGTGCGCGGCGTGCTGCTCACCGACGCGGAGGCCGACCACGTCACCGGCCTGACCGTGCTGCGCGGCGCGCCGGACCTCAAGGTGTACGCGGCCCCGCCGGTACGGACGGTGCTGGCCCCGGCCCGGGGCGCCCTGGACCGCTATGCGCCCTGGGAGTGGGCCGACAGCCTCGCCGACGGCGGCTTCGTGCTGGCCGGCGGCCTGGTCGTGACCGCCCACCCGGTCGGCGCCAAGGTCCCGGCGTACGTCCCGGCCGCGCTCGCCGAGGCCGACGGCCGCTGGGTGACGGCGTACCGCGTCGAGGACCTGGCCACCGGGGGAGTGCTGCTCTACGCCCCCTGCGTCGGCTCCTGGAGCGAGGCCCTGGACGACCTGTGCGCGGAAGCCGACTGCGTCCTGCTGGACGGCACCTTCTACAGCGCCGGCGAGCTGGGCACCAAGGTCCGCTCAGGCCCCCGGCAGGCCAGGATGGGCCACCTCCCGGTCTCCGGCGCCCGCGGCAGCCTCGCCGCCCTGGCCCGCCACCCCCACACCCGCCGGATCTACACCCACCTCAACAACACCAACCCCCTCGTCGACCCCTCCTCCAGGGCCCGCGCCCAGGTGGCCGCCGAGGGCGTCGAGGTCCTCCCCGACGGCATCGAGTTCGCGCTCTAGCGCCGCGCGCCGGGCGCCGTGGTCCGCCCGGCCGAGGATGCGGATGTTTTCGGCCGCCGCGGGAGATGTGGTTCGTTCGCCGCGGGCCGGTGGGGGCCGGCCGCGCACTTCCTCCCCCGGCCTTCGACCGGGGGTGTCCTCAGCGCCCCTTTGGGGTGCGGTCCCGCACCCGGCTCCACCATGAACCGCTCAGGCGTCGGTGCCCTCGAGCATCCGCCCCAGCACCGCCCGCTGCAGCGGGCGTACCTCGGCGTGCAGGGCGCGGCCCTTCGGGGTGAGCGCGACCCAGACGCCGCGCCGGTCCTCGACGCAGACCGAACGTTCCACCAGGCCGTCCTTCTCCAGCCGTCCGATCAGCCGGGAGAGCGCGCTCTGGCTCAGGTGGACCCGGCCCACCAGGTTCTGCACCCGGCAGTGGTCGCCCTCGGCCGGGGTCTCCGCGGCGAGCAGGTCGAGCACCTCGAAGTCGCTCGCGCCGAGCCCGTGTGGATGCAGCACCCGGTCGATCTCGCACATGGTGCGCGCGTGCACCGACAGGATGTCCCGCCACTGTTCCTCGAGCCGGGCCTCGGCCGTCTTCACTGCCATACCCGCACCGTAACACCGATCAAGCCGATTGTTGAGTGCGCAACTAGTGCGGGTGCAAGCAGCCGGACCGCCCTCAGCCCACCGGGTCCTGGAGCAGGCCCACCATGTTGCCGTCGGCGTCCTTCACCGAGGCGACCAGCCGCCCGTTGCCGACGTCCCGCGCGTCCTGGACCAGCTCGGCGCCCGCCGCCAGCAGCGCCGCGAGCCGTTCCCGCAGATCGGTGACGTGCCAGAACGGCGTCGGCCCGGTCAGGCCCTGCGCGTGCCCGTTCGGGTCGAGGCCGACGTCCTGCCCGGCGGCCTTGAACCCGATGTAGTACGGCTCGTCGGCATACGGCTCGACGCCCAGCAGCGCGCCGAACAGCGCCTTGGCCCGCGCCGCGTCCTTGACGGGGTAGATGATCGTCTGCATGCCTTCGCTCATGGCGTTCTCACTCCTAGCGACAAGGGAACCGGCACTTTCCGGCCGGTGATCCCACGCTAGGCCGCGGCAGCCCACCCCGGCTTCTCCGATCCTGACCGGTTGGCGCCCTCACCGGTGGGCGCCCCGTAGGGGCGCTGGGGGTACCCCCAGCCGGAGGCTGGGGGAGGAACTGCGCGGCCAACCCCCACGCGGCCGCACCCGCCCGACAACCCGCCCCCGGCACCCCCGGACCGCGCCCGCCGCTCACGTCGATTCGCGTCGCACCAGCTCCGTAGGCAGGATCACCGCCGCCGGGTCCTCGCCCCCTATCTGGGCGAGCAGCACCCGGACCATCTCGGTGCTGATCCGGTCCCAGGGCTGCCGGATGGTGGTGAGCCGCGGGGTCACCGCGGTGGCTGCCGGGGAGTCGTCGAAACCACCGACAGCGATGTCATCCGGCACCCGCCGCCCGGCCCGCTGCAGCACCGCCAGCACGCCCTGCGCCATCAGGTCGGAGGCCACGAACACGGCGTCCAGGTCCGGCGCCTGCGCGAGCAGCCGTTCGGCCCCCGCCTCACCGCTCGCCCTGCTGTAGTCCCCGGACACGACCAGCGCCTCGTCGACCGCGATGCCCGCCTCGGTGAGGACCTCCTTGTACCCGGCGAGCCGCTCCACCCCGCCCGGGGTGTCCAGCGGGCCGGTGATCATGCCGATCCGGCGCCGCCCCACGTCCAGCAGGTGCCGCACCATGTCCCGGGCGCCGTCCCGGTCGTCGGCGGCCACGTAGCTCACCTTCGAGCCGAGCCCGATCGGCTTGCCGCAGGCCACCAGCGGCACGCCCGCCTCGCGCAGCTCCTGCGCGACCGGGTCACCGGAGTGGCTCGACACCAGCAGCACCCCGTCGACGTGCCCCGCGGTGATGTACCGGGTGATCCGCCGCCGTTCGTCCTTCGTGCCCGCCAGCATCAGGAGCACCGGGATGTCGTGGCCTGCCAGCGCCTGCGTGCAACCGCTCAGCAGGACGTTGAAGTTGGGGTCCTCGAAGAACCGCTCCTGCGGCTCGGTCAGCAGGAAGCCGACCGAGTCCGAACGTCCGGTGATCAGCGAGCGGGCGTGCCGGTTCACGACGTAACCCGTCCTGCGGATGGCGTCGTTGACCGCCTCCGCGGCGGCGGGGCTGACGTAGTGCCCGCCGTTGAGCACCCGCGAGACGGTGCCCCGTGAGACACCGGCCTCGCGCGCCACGTCATGGATCGTCGGCGGTTTGCGCCGGCCCCCCGTACCACTGCTCATGGTCATGACTTTACGGCCCCGGACAGCAGGTCAAGGCTCCAGAAGCGCTGAATGACCAGGAAGAGCGCGATCAGCGGCAGGACGGCCAGGAAGGCGCCGGTGATCACCAGGGTGTACAGGGCCGGCGTGTTGGCGCCCTGTTCGAGGAGCGTGTACAGACCCAGGGTGAGCGGGAACCGCTCGTCGTCACTGAGCATGATGTACGGCAGCAGGAAGTTGTTCCAGACGGCCACGAACTGGAACAGGAACACCGTGACCATGCCCGGGACCATCATCGGCAGGGCGATCCGGGTGAAGATCCGCCACTCGCCCGCGCCGTCCATCCGCCCGGCCTCCACCACGTCGGAGGGTACGGCCGCGGCCGCGTAGATCCGCGAGAGGTAGACGCCGTACGGGGAGAGGATCTGCGGCAGCAGCACGGACAGGTAGGAGTCCGTGAGGTTCGCCTTGGCGAGCAGCAGGTACTGCGGGATGGCGAGGATGACCGGCGGCATCAGCACGCCGGCGAGCAGCACGTTGAAGATCGTCTCGCGGCCGCGGAAGCGGTAGGTCGCGAGCGCGTATCCGCTGAACGCGGACACGGCCGTCGACAGGAGGGCACCCAGGCCGGCGTACAGCGCGGAGTTGGCCATCCAGCTCCAGTAGATGCCGTCGCGGTAGGCGTTGAGATCCTTGAGGTTCTGGGCGAACCCGGAGCCGGGCAGGAAGGTGAACGTGGAGAACAGCTCGCTGCCGGACTTGGTGGAGGCGATCACCACCCAGGCCACCGGGAGCAGCGTGTAGATCGCCCCGAGGACGAGCGTGAGCGTCGGGATCAGGGCGATCCGGCGGCGCAGCGGCGGCCCCTGGGCGGTGCCGGGCGTCGTGCCGGCGGCCGGGGCGGCCTTGCGGACGGCAAGAGAACTCATCCTGCTGCCTCCTGCTTGTTGCGGCGGTTCGCGGCCCGCAGGAAACCGAAGGACAGCACCAGCGTGGCGAGGGCGATCAGGGTCGCCTCGGCCGCCGCCGAGTAGATGTCCCCCTTGGCGAAGGCGTCCACGTACACCTTCATCAGCGGGCTCCAGGTCGTGTTGACCGAGTTGGTGAGGGGCTTGAGGGTGGTCGGCTCGTTGAAGACCTGGAGCGTCGCGATGATCGAGAAGAAGAAGGTCAGCACCAGCGAGGGCGCCACCATCGGGATCTTGATCTTCACGGCGGTCTGCAACGGGGAGGCGCCGTCCAGCTTGGCCGCCTCGTGGACCTCGGCCGGGATGGACCGCAGCGAGGTGTAGATGACGATCATGTTGAAGCCGGTGCCGCCCCAGACCGCGATGTTGGACAGGGCCAGGTACAGCGGGCCGCCGTCCAGCAGGTTCGGCTGCGGCAGGTGCAGCTTTTCGAGCACGTAGTAGAAGGGGCTGACGTCCGGCAGGTACAGGAAGCCCCACAGCAGCGCGGCCACCACGCCGGGGATGGCGTACGGCAGGAAGATCGCGAGCCGGGTGAACGGGGCGAGCCGGACCCGCTCGGAGTCGAGCATCAGCGCGAACAGGAGGGCGAGGCCCAGCATCACCGGGACGACGATGCAGCCGTAGCCGAGGACGCGCAGCGCACCGTCGTAGAACTCGTTGTCGGTGAGGGCGTCCTTGTAGTTCTCCAGGCCGGCCCAGACCTCGCTGCGGGCGCCGGCCCCCAGGCCGAGCCCGGAGACGTGCACCTTGCGGAAGCTGAGCCAGACCGCGTAGCCGATGGGCAGCGCGAAGAAGAGGGCGAAGAGAACCGTGGCGGGGAGGAGGAAGCCGTACGGGGCCCCCTTGACCCCGTACGACCTCCGGCCGGCGGGGCTGGTCACTGAGCGACCTCGAAGCCCTGCTTCTTCATGTCGGCGACCGTGTCGTCCTGCATCTTCTGCAGGGCGGCGGTGAAGTCCGACTTGTTCTTCGCGGCGGCGCCGAACGCGTCGTTGAAGGACGTGTACGCGACGTTCACGTTCGGGCCCCAGGCGGAGGGCGCCGTGGTCTTCGCGATCTCGGCGGCCTTGGTGTAGAAGTCCGGCTGGTTCGAGAAGTAGTCGGGCGAGGTGGCGAAGGCGCCGCTGGTCTGGGCGTTCGTGGCGGCCGGGTAGATGCCGCTCTCCTTGGCCAGCGCGTTGAGCGCCTCGCCGTCGGTGTTCAGCCAGGCCGCGAACTTGGCGGCGGCCGCCTGGTGCTTGGAGTCGGTGGTGACGGCGGTCGAGGAACCGCCCCAACTGCCCGTGACCTTCTCGGACGCGGACCACTGGGGGAGCGGAGCCATGGCCCACTTGCCCTTGGTGTCGGGCGCGGCGGTGGTCAACGTGCCCGGCGCCCACACCGCGGAGACCCAGGCGATCTGCTTGCCGGTGTCCAGCGCCTTGTTCCAGGCCGGGGTGTACATCGGCTGGTTGTCGATGACGCCCTCCTTGACCAGGCCGCCCCAGAACTTGGCGACCTTCTGGGTGGCCGCGTCGTCGATGGCGACCTTCCACTTGTCACCGGAGGTGGTCCACCACTTGGCGCCGGCCTGCTGGGCGAGGCCCGCGAAGAGCCCGGAGTCGTTGGCGGAGAACGTGGTCAGGTCGAGGCCGGGTGCCTTCTTCTTCAGCTGACGGGCGTCCTGGGCGAACTCGTCCCAGGTGGTCGGCACCTTGAGGCCGTACTTCTTGAAGAGGTCCGCGCGGTAGTAGAACATCATCGGGCCGATGTCCTGCGGCACCGCGTACACCGCGTCCGTGCCCAGGGTGACCTGCTGCCAGACGCCGTCGGCGAACCTGGACTTGGCGTCGCCGACGCTCTTCGATATGTCGGCGACCGCGTCGTTGCTGACCAGCGTCGGCAGCGCCTGGTACTCGGCCTGCACCAGGTCGGGGCCGTTCTTCGCCTTGTGCGCGGTGAGGATCTTGGTGACCAGCGTGTCGCCGGACGCCTGCTTCTTCACCGTGACGGTGATCTGGTCCTTCTTGCCCTCGCCCTTGTTCCACAGGTCCACGACCTTGTCCATACCGGGCGCCCAGGCCCAGTACGTCAGCGAGACCGGACCGGAGTCGGCCTTGCTGTCGTCGTCGGACGAGCCACAGGCGGCGAGGGCGGTGGCGCCGAGCGAGACGGCGACGACGGTTGTCACGAGGCGACGGCGCTTCGTGTGCGGCATGGATCTCTCCCCTGACCTGGGCCCCCGCCCGTCGCGGGGACCTGCCATGCAGTGATGTGTGAGCGTTCTCAGACCCGGAGCATCGCCCGTCGCGAGTCCGTGTCATGCTCTGTGAGCGTTCACAGTAGAGAAACATCCCGGACACTTGTCAATGGTTGTTGCTGTGCGGTTATGTTGGGCTCACGCCACGATCGTTGTGTGTGAACGTTCCCAAATGATCGATTAAACGGGAGAGATCCATGCCGGACACCACCCCCAGGGGCCTGACCAGGCTCGCCTTCGGCGGTGACTACAACCCCGAGCAGTGGCCGGAAAGCGTCTGGCACGAGGACGTCCGGCTGATGCGCGAGGCCGGGGTCACGATGGTGAGCGTCGGGATCTTCTCCTGGGCCCTGCTGGAGCCGGCCCCGGGGGAGTACGACTTCGGCTGGCTCGACCGGGTCCTCGACCTGCTCCACGAGAACGGCATCCGCGTCGACCTCGGCACCCCCACCGTGGCGCCGCCCGCCTGGTTCTACCGGGCCCACCCCGAGGCCCTGCCGGTCACCGCGGAGGGCGTGCGCTACGAGTTCGGCTCCCGCGGCGCCATCTGCCACTCCAACGCCGACTACCGCGCGGCGGCGGCGAACATCACCACCCGCCTCGCCGAGCGCTACGGCCGGCACCCCGCCCTCGCGCTGTGGCACGTCCACAACGAGTACGGCGTCCCGGTCTCGGCCTGTTACTGCGACTCCTGCGCCGCGCACTTCCGCCGCTGGCTCGCCGCCGCTCACGGCACCGTCGACGCCGTCAACGAGGCCTGGGGCACGGCCTTCTGGGGCCAGCACTACACGGACCTGGCGCAGATCAACCCGCCGCGGATCACCCCGACCGTCGGCAATCCGGGCCAGGCCCTGGACTACAAGCGGTTCACCGACGCCACCATCCGCGAGAACTTCCGCGCCGAGCGGGACATCCTGCACCGCCTCTCGCCCGGCGTCCCGGTGACCACCAACTTCATGACCGCCCTCAGCCAGTGCGACTCCATCGACTACTGGGCCTGGGGCCGCGAGGTCGACCTGGTCACCAACGACCACTACCTGATCACCGACGGCCGCCGCACCCACGTCAACCTCGCGATGGCCGCCGACCTCACCCGCTCGGTCGCCGGCGGCGCCCCCTGGCTGCTCCTCGAGCACTCCACCTCGGGCGTCAACTGGCAGCCCCGCAACCCCGCCAAGGGCCCCGGCCAGATGGCCCGCAACTCCCTCGCGCACGTGGCCCGCGGCTCCGACGGCGCGATGTTCTTCCAGTGGCGGCAGTCCCGGCGCGGCGCCGAGAAGTTCCACTCCGCGATGCTCCCGCACGGCGGCACCGAGACCCGGGTGTGGCGCGAGGTCGTCGAACTCGGCGCCTCCCTCGACTCGTTGAGCCAGATCAGGGGCGCCCGCACCCAGGCCGACGTCGCCGTCCTGTGGGACTGGCAGTCCTGGTGGGCGCAGAACCTCCAGTGGCGCCCCAGCGAGGACCACGACCCGCGCGAACGCGCCGACGCCTTCTACGAGGCCCTCTACGACCACCACCTCACCGTCGACTTCGCCCACCCCGAAAGCGACTTGTCGGCCTATCCCCTTGTCGTCGTACCGGCCCTCTACCTGATGACGGAGGCGGCCGGGAACAACCTCCGCGAGTACGTCGGGAACGGCGGCACGCTGGTCGTCTCGTACTTCTCCGGGATCGTCGACGAGCACGACGCGGTGCACGAGGGCGCCTACCCGGGCCCCCTGCGCGAGACCCTCGGTCTCACCGTCGAGGAGTTCTCCCCGCTCCTGAAGGACCAGCGGGTGCGGCTGACCGGCCCGGACGGCTCGGAGCTGACCGGCGACGTGTGGACCGAGTTCGTCGTCCCGGGCACCGCCGAGACCGTCTGGAGCTACGCCGACGGCCTCACCGCCGGCCGCCCGGCGGTCACCCGGAACCGGCTGGGGGAGGGCACCGCCTGGTACGTCTCGACGCGCCTGGACGCGCACGGCCTCGACGCGCTGCTCGGCCGGGCCGCCGCGGACGCCCGGATCGCGCCCCGCGCCGAACTGCCCCGCGACGTCGAGGTGGTCCGCCGCACCGGCGAGCCCGGCACCTTCCTGTTCGCGATCAACCACACCGCCACCGACGCCAAGGTGCCCCTGGAGGCGCACGGCACCGAACTGCTGACGGGCGAACGCGCCGCGGGCCGGCTCGCGGTCCCGGCGGGCGCCGTACGGGTCGTACGACTCGACGGCTGAACCGGGGCGCGGGCCCGGGGGCCGCCGTGCCCGCGCCCCACCGAGACTCCCCTCCGTCCGCGCGTGCCACGAGAGCCGCGGGCGGAGGGGCACTCCTCCGGCCCCGTCGGAGGACCCCCTCCCCAGTCACGTCGAAGGGACGACGGACGATGATGTTCCATCCCAGACGCACCCTCAGAGCCCTGCTGCTGCCGCTCCTGGCCGGGCTCGCCCTCAGCGCCCTCCCCGCGCAGACCGCCCAGGCGGCGAGCACCCTCACCAACGGCGGCTTCGAATCGGACGGTGCGGGCGTCGCCACGCCCACCGGCTGGTCGGAGTACGGCGACACGGGCGCCTCGTACACCGAGTCCGGCGGCCACAGCGGCAGTTACCGGCTGAGCCACTACTCGGCCTCCGCCTACAAGGTGGAGACCTACCAGTACCTGTCGGGGCTGACCAACGGGAACTACACGCTCACCGCATGGACCCGCTCCAGCGGCGGGCAGAACTCCGCCTACATATCCCTGAAGAACTGCGGCGGTTCATACCAGAAGACCGACCTGCCGGTCTCCACCAGCAGCTGGGTGCGGATCGTCACCTCGATCGCGGTCACCAACAACCAGTGCACGATCAGCATCTACTCGGACGCCAACGCGGGCAACTGGATCAACGTCGACGACCTGACCTTCGCGTCCGGGTCGACCGGCCTGTCCATCAAGGGCGCCGACATCTCGTCACTGGCCAAGAGCGAGGCCAAGGGCGGGGTCTACAAGACCAGTTCCGGCACCACCGGGGACGCGGTCACCATCCTCAAGAACGCCGGGATGAACTACGCGCGCCTGAAGGTCTGGGTCAACCCGGCCGACGGCTACAACGACAAGGCGCACGTTCTGGCCATGGCCAAGCGGATCAAGGCCGCCGGCATGAAGCTGCTGGTCGACTTCCACTACTCGGACACCTGGGCCGACCCGGGCGCCCAGACCAAGCCCGCCGCCTGGGCGAACGACTCCTACAGCCGGCTGAAGACCGACGTGTACAACCACACGTACGACGTCCTCAACGCGCTGAAGGCCCAGGGCACCACCGCCGACATGGTCCAGATCGGCAACGAGATCAACGGCGGCATGCTCTGGTCCGAGGGCTCCACCGACAACTGGTCCCAGCTCGCCGGCCTGATCAACTCCGGCTACAGCGCGGCCAAGGCGGTCTCCTCCGCCACCCAGGTCGCCCTGCACCTGGCCAACGCGGGCGACGACGCCACGGTCCGCTGGTGGTTCGACAACGCCAAGACCTACGGCATCGACTACGACGTGATCGGGCTCTCCTACTACGGCTACTGGCACGGCTCCCTGGCCGCCGCCCAGACCACCCTCGACGACGTGGCCTCCCGCTACTCCAAGCCGGTCTTCATCGCCGAGACGGCCTACCCGTTCACCCTCGCCCAGGACGACTCGCTGGAGAACCAGATCGACACCAGCAGCGAACTGGTCACCGGCTACCCGGCCACCGCCGCGGGCCAGCTGGCCTGGATGAACTCCGTCGCGAACATCGTCGAGGCCGTCCCGAACGGCCGCGGTCTCGGCGTCTTCTACTGGGAGGCGACCTGGACCGCCGTCACCGGCAACGGCTGGGACCCGACCGACGCCACCTCCGGCAACGGCTGGGAGAACCAGGCCCTGTTCGGCTACGACGACAAGGCGCTGTCCTCCCTGGCGTGGTTCAGCCACCGCTGAACCACCACTGACGGGGGCCCGGCCACAAGGGGACGGCCGGGCCCCTCCGCCGTGCCCCGCAGCTGCTCCGCGGGCAAGGCGCCGACCAGCCGAACTCGTACGGTCGTTCGATCTCGGACATCGCGCCGCGACTCCCTCACGTGGGGGCTTCGGCTGCGCGACAGTGGGAACAGACACTGCGAGGAGGCAGGGACGGGAGGCCGGTCGGATGCTGAGGAACGCCGCGAGCGCAAGCCGCCTGGAGATTCTGGACTGGCTCAAGGACCCGGCGGCCCACTTCCCGCCCCAGCGCCACGCCGACCTCGCCGAGGACGGCGTCACCGTCCGGGCCGTCGCCGCCAAGCTCGGGGTCTCCCGCAAGGTCGCCGGCACCCATCTGGGCCTGCTGGCCGGGCTCGGCCTGCTCCGCACCAAGCGCATCCGGCACCGGGTCTACTACCGGCGCGACGAGATCCGGATCGCCGAAGTGGCCCGGATGTTCGAGAAGGGCTGGTGAGAGCGGTTACTCCTGCCACCATGGGTCTCATGGACCGACCCACGCGCCTCGTCCCCCTCCACTACGTCGCCGTCGGCGGCCGAGGCCCGGAGGACGTGGTGACGGATCCCGACGGCGGGGTCCTGACCGGCGTCGAGGACGGCCGCATCCTGCGCCTGGACGGCCTCGGCGACCCGGACACCGCCCGGGTCCGGACGCTGGCCCGGACCGGCGGCCGCCCGCTCGGGCTCGACCTCCTCCCCGACGGCGACCTGCTGGTCTGCGACGCGGAACGCGGCCTGCTGCGCGTCGGGCTCGCCGACGGCACCGTCCGCGTCCTCGCCGACACGGTCGAGGGGGAGCCGCTGCGGTTCGCGAGCAACGTGGTCGCCCTGCCCGACGGCACCGTGTACTTCACCGCCTCCAGCCGCCGGTTCCCCCTCGGCCAGTGGATCGGCGACATCGTCGAGCACAGCGGCACCGGCCGCCTGCTGCGCCTCGCACCGGGTGCGCGCACGGCCGAAGTGGCCTGGGAGGGCTTCCAGTTCGCCAACGGGCTGACCGTGAGCGGCGACGGCACCTTCCTGATCGTCGCCGAGACCGGCGGCTACCGCCTCACCCGCTACTGGCTCACCGGCCCGCGCACCGGCCGCGCCGAGTTCTTCGCCGAGCTGCCCGGCATGCCCGACAACGTCTGGCGCGACGGCGACCTCGTATGGGTCGCCCTGGCAGGCCCGCGCAACCCCCCGCTCGACGTCTTCCACCGCAGTCCCCTCGCGGTCCGCCGGGCGGCCGCCCGCGCCGCCGTGCACGCCCCCTACCGCCCGGTCGGCACCGTCGCCGTCCTCGCCCTCGACGACCACGGCCGGGTCGTCCACCACCTCGCCCGCCGCAACTCCGGCTTCCGCATGGTCACCAGTGTCTGCCGGACCGGCCGCCACCTCGTCCTCGGCAGCGTCTGGGAGCCCGGCGTCGCGGTCTGCGCGGCCCCCACCGCGAAGTGACCGCCGGGTACGCCCGGCGGTACCCTGAGGCACCCGTCAGGGGGCGGTGCCGAACAGGAGACGTACGACCATGACAGCCCCGGAAGCCGAGAGCCTCCGTGTCCCGCCGGCCCCCCGGCGGCGGCCCGAGTGGCGTGCCCAGGCCCCGGTCGTCGCGGTGGTCGCCGCCGGCGGCGCGCTCGGCGCCGTGGCCCGCTACGCCCTGGCCCTGGCCCTGCCCACGGCCGCCGGGGGATTCCCCTGGGCGACCTTCTGGACGAACGTCATCGGCTGCGCCGTGATCGGCGCGTTCCTGGTCCTGATCACCGAGGGACTCCCCGCGCACCGCCTGGTGCGCCCGTTCTTCGGCACCGGCGTCCTCGGCGGTTTCACCACCTTCTCGACCTACGCAGTCGACATCCAGAAACTCGTCGACCACGGCAGGCCCGCGGTCGGGCTCGCCTATCTCGCCGCCACCCTGTGCGCGGCCCTCGCGGCGGTGTGGTGCGCGGCCACCGTGACCCGCCGCGTCCTCACCCGGAGGCGGCGATGACGAGACTGACCGGCCGCGCCCTGCGCCTGACCGTCTACATCGGCGAGGACGACATCTGGCACCACAAGCCCCTCTACACGGAGATCGTGCACCGTGCCCACGCGGCCGGACTCGCGGGCGCGAGCGTCTTCCGGGGCATCGAGGGCTTCGGCGCCTCCTCCCGCATCCACACCTCCCGGCTGCTGTCGCTGAGCGAGGACCTGCCGGTGGCGGTCGTCGTCGTGGACACGGAGGAGCGGATCCGGGCCTTCCTGCCGCGGCTCGACGAACTGGTGACCGAGGGACTCGTGACCCTGGACGACTGCGAGGTCATCCGGTACGTCGGGCGGGTCGAAGAAAACGGCGAATCGGACGTGAAGGGTAAGAACTCGTTGTGAACTGGCTGTTGGTGGTCCTCGGCGCCATGGCCGGTGCTCCACTGCGTTACCTCACCGACCGCGCCGTCCAGGCCAGGCACGACTCCGTGTTCCCCTGGGGTACTTTCGTGGTGAACGTCAGCGGCTGCCTGATCCTGGGCCTGCTGACCGGCGCGGCCTCGGCGGGCGCCGCGAGTCCACATCTCCGGCTGCTGCTGGGCACCGGGCTGTGCGGGGCGCTGACGACGTACTCGACGTTCTCCTACGAGACCCTCCGGCTGACCGAGACCGGCGCCGGGCTCTACGCTGCCGCCAACGTCGTCGCGAGCCTCGTGGCGGGGCTCGGGGCGGCCTTCGCCGGAGTGGCGATCGCCCAAGCGGTGTGGGGCTAGGACTTGCTTCGAACCCCCCCGTTGTAAGACTGTCTACAGCACTGTCGACCAAACTCTGCAGAACTGGATCCCATGAGCGCCATCTCTGTCGGCCAGGCCGCCATCCTCGGGGTAGTCGAGGGGGTGACCGAGTTCCTCCCGGTGTCCTCCACCGGCCACCTCAAGATCACCGAGGGGCTCATGCACATCCCCGTCGACGACCAGTCCGTCGTCGGGTTCTCCGCCGTCATCCAGGTCGGCGCCATCGCCGCCGTGCTCGTGTACTTCTTCAAGGACATCAAGCGGATCGTCTCCGCCTGGGGCCGGGGACTGGCCAACAAGAACGAGCGCTACCACCACGACTACAAGTTCGCCTGGTGGGTCATCTACGCGACCATCCCGATCGTCCTGGTGGGCCTCGCCGCCAAGCCGCTGATCGACGGCGCGCTGGGTTCTCTCTGGGTGGTCGGTGGCTCGCTGATCGTCGGCTCCGGCGTGATGTGGTGCGCGGACCAGATGGGCCGCCACAAGCGGGGTGAGGACGACACCTCCTTCAAGGACGCGATGCTGGTCGGCTGCTCGCAGATCCTCGCCCTGCTCTTCCCCGGCTTCTCCCGCTCCGGCGCCACCATGTCCACCGCGCTCATCCTGGACCTGGACCGCGTCGCCGCCACCCGCCTCTCCTTCTTCCTCGGCATCCCGGCCCTGACCGGCGCCGGCATCTACGAGCTCAAGGACGCGCTCGGCGCGGGCGTGGGCGCCGCCCCGCTGGCCGTCGGCACCATCGTCTCCTTCGTGGTCGCCTACGCCTCGATCGCCTGGCTGCTGAAGTTCGTCGCCAAGCACTCCTTCAACGCCTTCGTGATCTACCGGATCGTGATCGGACTGGCGGTCTTCGGCCTGCTCGCCACGGGCACCGTCAACGCCTGACCGGTCACCGTTCCACGCGTCACCGCTCCGCCACGGGGTGCGCTGCCTGCATTCAGGCGTCGCACCCCGTGAATGTTTCCTTTCTCGACACCTTGACAGCCTCGTGCCGCAACCCGGAACATCTCACCCGTGAACCTGTCAGACAGCCCGACAGTCGGACAGCCCCCGCGTCGCGTGAGCGCCATGGAGGCGGTGCTGGCGCACCTGCGCGCCGCCATCGAACGCGGCGAGTACGCCGTGGGCGACAAGCTCCCCTCCGAGGCGGAGCTCTGCCGCACCCTGGAGATCAGCAGGCCCGTCCTGCGCGAGGCCCTGCGGGCCCTGCAGACGATGGGCCTGACCGTCTCCAAGACCGGCAAGGGCACCTTCGTGGTCGCGAACGCCGTCGAGGACCCCACCTTCGGCGACTACGCGGCCAGCGACCTGCTGGAGGTGCGCCGGCACATCGAGATCCCGGTCGCCGGGTACGCGGCGCTGCGCCGCACCCCGGAGAACCTGGACCACCTGGCCCACCTGCTCGACCGCATGGAGCGGGAGACGGACACCACCGCGTGGGTCGCGATGGACACCCTCTTCCACCTCGCCGTGGCCGAGGCCGCCCAGAACCCGGTCTTCCGCCGGGTCATCGAGGAGATCCGGGACGCACTGGCGCGTCAGTCGGCCTTCCTCAACGAGCTGGGCGGACGCCGCGAGCAGTCCAACCGGGAGCACCGGGCCATCGTCGAAGCACTGGCCGACGGTTCCGAGACCGACGCGGTGGACGCCATGAGCCACCACCTCGACCGCGTCGAGACCACCCTCACCCACATCGTGCGCCCCGCGCGCACGGACCAGCACCAGGAAGGCGGAACCGAGGCGTGAGCGAACAGCACCTCAAAGACGAGACGCGCCCCTCGTCCCGTCACGTCGACGCCGGGGACCAGGGCTACAGCAAGTCGCTGAAGCACCGGCACGTCAACATGATCGCCATCGGCGGCGCCATCGGCACCGGCCTCTTCCTCGGCGCCGGCGGCCGTCTCGCCGACGCCGGCCCCTCGCTCTTCGTCGCGTACGCGGTCTGCGGCGTCTTCGCGTTCCTCGTCGTGCGCGCCCTCGGCGAGCTCGTCCTGTACCGCCCGTCCTCCGGCGCCTTCGTGTCGTACGCCCGGGAGTTCCTGGGCGAGAAAGGCGCCTACACCGCCGGCTGGATGTACTTCCTGAACTGGGCGACCACCGGCATCGCCGACA
Organism: Streptomyces sp. NPDC001507; assembly: GCF_042894765.1. Lineage (NCBI taxonomy): Bacteria > Bacillati > Actinomycetota > Actinomycetes > Kitasatosporales > Streptomycetaceae > Streptomyces > Streptomyces sp. NPDC001507. Next base: position 78,780 of record NZ_JBIAVV010000012.1, on the reverse strand, counting down.
TCACCGCGGTCGCCACCTACACCCACTACTGGGGCATGTTCTCCGACATACCCCAGTGGGTGATCGCGCTCATAGCCCTGGCCGTGGTCCTGACCGTGAACCTGATCTCGGTGAAGATCTTCGGCGAACTGGAGTTCTGGTTCGCGATCGTCAAGGTCAGCGCCCTGGTGATCTTCATGGTCATCGGCATCTTCCTGCTGGTCACCCAGCACCCCGTCGACGGCGCGACCCCCGGCCCGTCCCTGATCACCGACAACGGCGGCGTCTTCCCCAACGGCCTGCTGCCGATGCTGCTGATCATCCAGGGCGTCGTCTTCGCCTACGCCTCGGTCGAACTGGTCGGCGTCGCCGCGGGCGAGACCGAGAACCCCGAGAAGATCATGCCCAAGGCGATCAACTCGATCATGTGGCGCGTGGGCCTCTTCTACGTCGGCTCGGTCGTCCTGCTCTCGATGCTGCTGCCCTGGAACAAGTACACGGCGGGCCAGAGCCCCTTCGTCACCGTGCTCTCCCACATCGGCGTCCCCGCCGCCGGCGGCGTGATGAACCTCGTCGTCCTCACCGCGGCCATGTCCTCGCTCAACTCCGGCCTCTACTCGACGGGCCGCATCCTGCGCTCCATGGCCGTCAACGGCTCCGCCCCGAAGTTCACCGCGAGGATGAGCCGCACCCAGGTCCCGTACGGCGGCATCCTGCTCACCAGCGGCATCTGCGTCCTCGGCGTCGGGCTCAACTTCGTGGTCCCCGCCGACGCGTTCGAGATCGTCCTCAACTTCGCCGCGATCGGCATCCTCTCGACCTGGGGCATGATCATGCTCTGTCACCTGCTCTTCTGGCGGAAGACCCAGAACGGCGAACTCACCCGCCCCGGCTACCGACTGCCGGGCTCCCCCTGGACCGAGATCGTGACGCTGGCGTTCCTCGCCTCCGTCCTGGTCCTCATGTACGCCGACGGCGGCGCCGGACGCACCACCGTGCTGTGCCTGCCGCTGATCGTCGCCGCGCTGGTCGCCGGCTGGTACGCCATCCGCGGCCGCCTCGCGCGCCCGTCCACCGGAACCGACGCGTGACCCGCGAACCGGTCCCTCCCACCTCACCCGAGACCAGGCAGTGATGTACAGCAGTTCCCCCGCGGGCGCACCCGTCGTCCGTGAACCCCTCCACGCCCCCGTCGCCCACCTCATCCGCGGCGGGGTCGTCGAGGGCATCCACTACGGCTCCGTCGTCGTCCTCGGCGCCGACGGGCAGGTCCAGTTCCAGCTCGGCGACATCGAGGCCGCGTTCTACCCGCGCTCGGCCCTCAAACCCGTCCAGGCCGTGGCCATGCTGCGGGCCGGGCTGCCCCTCGACGGCGACCTGCTCTCGCTGGCCGCCGCTAGCCACTCCGGCGAGGAGCGGCACCTCGCCGGGACCCGGCGCCTCCTCGACCTCGCCGGACTGACCGAGGCCGACCTGCGCAACGTGCCCGACATGCCGTACGGCCCCGCGGTGCGGGACGAGTGGATCCGGGCCGGCCGGCAGCCGTCGCGCCTCGCCCAGAACTGCTCGGGCAAGCATGCGGCGATGCTGTGGACGGCGAAGCTGAACGGGTGGTCCCTGGAGGACTACCTGGAGCCGGCGCACCCGTTGCAGCAGGCGATCGCCGAGATCGTCGAGGACCTGACCGGGCAGCGGGTCGCGGCGACGACCGTGGACGGTTGCGGGGCGCCGCTGTTCTCCGTCTCCCTGCACGGGCTGGCGCGCGCGGTGTCGCGGATCGTCACCGCCGCGCCGGGCACGCCGGAGGCGCGGGTCGCCGACGCGATGCGGGAGCACGCCGAGATGGCGTCCGGGGCAGGGCGCGACGTGGCCGCGCTGATGGCGGCCGTGCCGGGGCTGCTGGCCAAGGACGGCTTCGAGGGCGTCGAGGTGGCCGCGCTGCCGGACGGCCGCGCCGTCGCCGTGAAGATCTCCGACGGGGCGGACCGGGCGCGGGTTCCTGTGACGGCCGCGGCGTTGGAGAGGGCCGGGGTCGACCCGGAGCTGCTGAGCGGGTTCGCCGGAGAGGCGCTGCTCGGCGGTGGCAGGGAGGTCGGGTGTGTGCGGCCCGTTCGCTCGCTGGAGCCGGTTGCGGCTTGCGCCTAGTGGGGCGAGTCGTTTTGTTGTCGGGCGGCTGCGGGCCGGGTGTGGCTGGCCGCGCAGTTCCCCGCGCCCCTACGGGGGCGCTTCACCCTCACTCTTTCGAAAGAAGACCCATGACCACCCGAAGCGAACACGACCTGCTCGGCGACCGTGATGTCCCCGCCGACGCCTACTGGGGTGTGCACACCCTGCGGGCCACGGAGAACTTCCCCATCACCGGTACGACGATCTCCGCCTACCCGCATCTGATCGACGCCCTCGCCGCCGTCAAGGAGGCCGCCGCGCTCGCCAACGAGGAACTGGGGCTGCTGGCGCCGGAGAAGGCCGCGGCGATCGTCGCCGCCTGCCGGGAGATACGGGCCGGCAAGCTGCACGACCAGTTCGTCGTCGACGTCATCCAGGGCGGTGCCGGGACGTCGACGAACATGAACGCCAACGAGGTCGTGGCGAACCGGGCGCTGGAGCTGATGGGGCACCGGAAGGGGGAGTACCAGCACCTGCACCCCAACGAGGACGTCAACCTCGGTCAGTCGACGAACGACGTGTACCCGACCGCCGTCAAGATCGCGACCGTGTTCGCGGTGCGCGGGCTGCTCAAGGCGATGGCGGTGCTCCAGGACTCCTTCGGACGCAAGGCCGTCGAGTTCCGGGACGTGCTGAAGATGGGCCGTACGCAGTTGCAGGACGCGGTGCCGATGACGCTCGGGCAGGAGTTCTCGACGTTCGCCGTGATGCTGGACGAGGACCGCAGCAGGCTCGCCGAGGCCGTCGAGCTGATCCACGAGATCAACCTCGGCGCGACCGCGATCGGGACCGGGCTCAACGCGCCCGCCGGATATGCCGAGTCGGCCCGCCGGCACCTCGCCGAGATCACCGGCCTGCCGCTGGTCACCGCCGCCAACCTGGTCGAGGCGACCCAGGACTGCGGGGCGTTCGTCCAGATGTCCGGGGTGCTCAAGCGGATCGCGGTCAAGCTGAGCAAGGGCTGCAACGACCTGCGGCTGCTGTCCTCCGGGCCGCGGGCCGGGCTCGGCGAGATCAACCTGCCGCCCGTGCAGGCCGGTTCGTCGATCATGCCGGGCAAGGTCAACCCGGTGATCCCCGAGGTCGTCAACCAGGTCGCCTTCGAGGTCATCGGAAACGACGTCGCCATCACCATGGCCGCCGAGGCCGGGCAGCTCCAGCTGAACGCCTTCGAGCCGATCATCCTGCACTCCCTGTCGGAGAGCATCACCCACCTGCGCAACGCCTGCCTCACACTGGCGGAGCGGTGCGTCGACGGCATCACCGCCAACACCGAGGTGCTGCGGGCGACGGTCGAGAACTCCGTCGGCCTGGTCACCGCCCTCAACCCGTACATCGGGTACACGGCGGCCACCGACATCGCCAAGGAGGCCCTCGCCACCGGCCGGGGCGTCGCCGAACTGGTGCTGGAGAAGGGCCTGTTGCCCGCCGACCGGCTCGCCGGCCTGCTGCGTCCCGAGGTCGTCGCCGGCACCGGCTCACCCCTCGCCTGACCTGCGGCTGCGCGCCAGGACCGGTCCGGAGGCACAATGGTGATCATGACAATGACGTCGTCCCGAGCCTTCCTGCCGGTCCTGGAGCGGATCGCCGAGGAGATAGGCCGTACGCCGGGGCGCGGCCGCCCGGCCGACTACATCCCGGCGCTCGCCGCCTGCGACCCCCGCAGCTTCGGCATGGCCGTGGCCGAGCTGGACGGCACGGTCTACGGCGTGGGCGACTGGCGGCAGCCGTTCTCCACGCAGTCGATCACCAAGGTCTTCACCCTCGCCCTCGACCTGGCCCGCGAGGGCGACGAACTCTGGGAGCACGTCGGCCGCGAACCCTCCGGCAACCCCTTCAACTCCCTGGTCCAGCTGGAGTACGAGAACGGCATCCCGCGCAACCCGTTCATCAACGCGGGCGCCCTCGTCGTCACCGACCGCCTCCAGACCCGTACCGCGGACGCGGCGGGCGAGCTCCTGGCCTTCCTGCGCGCCGAGAGCGGCAACCCGTCCCTGGACTTCGACAAGGAAGTGGCCGCCTCCGAGTCCCAGCACGGCGACCGCAACGCCGCGCTGGCCCACTTCATGGCCTCCTACGGCAACATCGACAACGACATCCCGCTCCTCCTCGACCAGTACTTCCGCCAGTGCTCCGTCGCCGCCTCCTGCGCCGACCTGGCCCTCGCCACCACGTTCCTGGCCCGCCACGGCATCCGCGCCGACGGCACCCGCCTGCTCACCAGAAGCCAGGCGAAACAGGTCAACGCCGTCATGCTGACCTGCGGGACGTACGACGCGGCGGGTGACTTCGCCTACCGGGTGGGGCTGCCTGGGAAGAGCGGGGTCGGGGGCGGGATCATCGCCGTGGTGCCCGGGCGTTGTGCGCTGTGCGTATGGAGTCCCGGCCTGGACGAGCGGGGCAACTCGGTGGCGGGGGTGGCTGCGCTGGATCGCTTCACGACGCTGACGGGGCTGTCGGTTTTCTAGCGGCGCGACCTCGCCACCCACAGGTAACAACCAGGCCCCTCCCAAGAAAACACCCCGTCGCTTTCCGGCCACCCGCGATTGACACGCTGAGCCAGTGTTGGCCATGGCTTTCCCCGTCGATCTACGCCGCTGCCAGGTGCTTGGCCTGGCCGGCACCGCCTTCCTGGCCCTGGGAGGTGAGACAGCCGGCGCCCTGCCCGTGGAGGATCTGCTCGCACCCAGCTCCGTGCAGGCGGCGTTCGGCCTGGTGGGGGCCTACTTCGGCGTCGTGCTGCTGATCGCGGCATGGCTGCTGCTGGGCCGCCTCGTGCGCGGTGCCGAACCGCCCACCCCGCGCCAGCTGTTGCTGGTCCTCGCCGTCTGGGCGGCCCCGCTGCTGCTGGCGCCCCCGCTGTTCAGCCGGGACGTGTACAGCTACCTCGCGCAGGGCGCCATGGTCGACGCGCACATGGACGTCTACACGTCGGGGCCCGCCCAGCTCGGCGGACCGCTGGCCGACGAGGTCGCCCCGGTGTGGCAGAACACCGCCGCGCCCTACGGCCCCGCGTTCATGGGCGTGGCCTCGCTGCTGTCCGGGCTGACCCGCGGTGAACTCCCCGCCGGGCTCTTCGGGATGCGGCTGGTCGCCCTCCTCGGCGTCGGCCTGATGGCGGCCGCGCTGCCCCGGCTCGCCCGGCACAGCGGCGCCGACCCGGCCGCCGCGCTCTGGCTCGGCGCCCTCAACCCGCTGGTGCTGCTGCACCTGGTCGCCGGCGCCCACAACGACGCCATCATGCTCGGTCTGCTCGGCCTCGGCCTGGTCGCGGCGCTCGGCCGCTGGCCGGTCCTGGGAGCCGTGCTCGTCACCCTCGCGGCGCTGGTCAAGGCACCCGCCGCGCTCGGCCTGCTCGCGGTGATCGCCGTACAGGCCCGCAAGGGCCGCAGCCCCGTGCGTGCCACCCTGACGACGGTGGTGGCGTCCGGGGCGACGACGGTGGCGGCGACCGCCGTCGCCGGGACCGGGTACGGGTGGATAAAGGCGCTCGACACGCCCGTCTCCCCGCACAACTGGGCGCTCAGCAGCCTGCTCGGCCGGGCCACGGGCCGGATCCTCGAACACTTCGGCAGCGACCTCGCGCCGCTCGCCGTACCGGCCTGGCACCTGCTCGGGCTCGCGCTCACCGCGGTGACCGTGCTGCTGATATGGGTCCGGCTGCGGCCCCGCCCGGTCTACGCCCTGGGCCTGAGCCTGGCCGCCGTCGCCGCCTTCGGGCCGGCGATCCGCCCCTGGTACGCCATCTGGGGCCTGTTCCTGATAGCGGCCGCGGCGCCCAGCACCTCGGTACGGCACCGGGTGGCGGCGGTCACCGGCGTGCTCGCCCTCGCCGTGCTGCCCAGCGGCGGCCCCGCCGACATCGGCCAGCTGGTCCTCGCGGTCTCCGGCGGGGTGCTCGGCGTGGTCGTGCTCTGGCAGGCCCACCAGGCCGCGCAGGCCCCGGCCGTGGGGCGTACGGCATGAGGGGCCCGACGAGACCGGGCACCGACCGCGGGCGGCTGCTGCTCGTCGTGCTCCTCGTCGCCGCCGTGACCGTGTTCACGGCCACCGTGCCGCTGCTGCGCGACTGGTTCGACCTGCGGGTGTACTACGGCACCGTGCACACCTGGGTGCACCACGGCGGGCGGATCTACGACTACCGGGTGCCGGGCACTACGTACGGGTTCACGTATCCGCCGTTCGCCGCGGTCGGCATGCTGCCCATGGCACTGGTGGGGCTGCACCTGGCCATCGCGGCCTCGCTGCTGCTGAACCTGGCCGCGCTGGCGTTCGTGCTGCGCATCCTGGCCGGACCCGGCTGGCGGCGCTGGGGCTGGTACCGGTGGGCGCTCGCGCTGTGCGGGCTGGCGCTGTTCGAGCCGTTGCGGGACACGTTCAGCTTCGGCCAGGTGAACCTGATCCTGCTCGCCCTGGTGCTCGCGGACTGCTGTCTGCTGCGCAGCGGGCGGGGCCGCTGGGCCGGGGCCGGCATCGGGCTCGCCGCCGCGATCAAGCTCACCCCGGCCCTGTTCATCCTCATGCTGCTGATCGGCCGCAAGTGGCGGGCGGCCGGTGTCGCCACGGCCGTGGCGCTGGCCGCGACCGGGCTCGCGGTCTGGGCCGACCCGAGGGCGTCCCGCTTCTACTGGACCCAGGCGCTCTGGGACACCAGCAGGGTCGGCCGGCTCGACTACGTCTCGAACCAGTCGCTGCAGGGCGTGCTGGCCCGGCTTGGCCATCCGGACAAGCCGCTGTGGGCGATCCTGGTGCTGCTCACCCTGGCCGGGTGGGCGTGGCGGACGCGGAAAGCCGTCGCGGCCGGCGACTGGACGGCCGCCTTCGCGCTCACCGGCCTCGCCGCCTGCCTGGTCAGCCCGATCACCTGGGTGCACCACTTGGTGTGGGTGCTGCCGTCGTTCGTGCTCCTGGCACGCGCCGGGTACCCGCGGATCGCGGGCGCCCTCTACGCGGTGATGTGCACCAGCGTGGTGTGGCTGTGGTTCGACGACGCGTCCGGCATCGACGGGTTCCTCGGCAGCAACCTCTACACCTGGATCACGCTGGGCCTGCTCCTCGGCCTGCCGGTGGGTCAGTCCCGGCCGGAGCGCTCACCCCTGAGCCGTACCGCGAGGGTGACGGCGCCCGCGCCGAGCACCGCGAACCCGGTGACGAGGGCGGTTTCCCACCAGTCGGAGTCGTCCCCGGGTGCCGTGGCCGCCGCCATCGGTACGGTGCTCGGGCCCGGCCGGGGCCGCGGCTTGGGCCGCAGGGCATCCAGCGAGCCGACCGGGTCGACCCGTCCGGCCGCCTCGAAACCCCAGTCGAGCAGCTGACGGGCCTCGTCGTACACGCCGCCGTCCTGAGGGTTCATCACCGTCACGAGGAGGGTGCGCCCGCCGTGCCGGGCGGCGGCCACGAGGGTGTTGCCGGCGTTGGTGGTGTAGCCGTTCTTGATCCCGATCAGGCCGGGGTACCGCCCCACGCCGTCCGCGCCGGTCAGCAGCCGGTTGGTGTTCTCGATGCCGAACGACCAGCCGGTGCCGTCGGGGAAGCGGGCCTCGGCGGTGGAGCAGTACCGGGCGAAGTCGGGGTTGCGCAGTCCCTCCCGGCCGAACACCGCGAGGTCGAAGGCGGAGGAGACCTGCCCCGGCGCGTCGTAGCCGTCGGGGGACCTGACCTGGGTGTCGAGGGCGCCCAGGGCGCGGGCGTTGGCCTGCATCCGGGCGGTGGTGCGCTGCCAGCCGCCGTCGAGTGCGGCCAGCACGTGCACGGCGTCGTTCCCGGAGCTGAGGAAGACCCCGCGCCACAGGTCGGACACCTGGTAGGTGTGGCCCGCCTCCACGCCGACCACGCTGCTGTCCTCGGGGACGTCCGCCAGTTCCCGGGACGTCACGCGGTGCGGGAGGTCGGCGGGCAGGACGGGCAGCACGGTGAGCGCGAACAGGGTCTTGAGGGTGCTGGCCGGCGGCAGCTGGCGGTGTGCGTGGCGGGCCGCCAGCACCTGACCGGTGTTCGCGTCGGCGACCAGCCAGGAGAGCGCGGAGAGGTCCGGGAGCTCCGGGGCCCCGGGGTGCGGCCGCACCTGCGTGCCGGAGTGGTAGAGCAGCGACGGTCCGGGCACCACCGCCCTCGGGGGCGGGGCCGGGTCGAGCGCCGCGGTGCCGGCGGCGGCCGTGCCGGGTGCCAGCGCCAGCAGGCCCGCCAGGCAGACGGAGCAGGTGGTCACCGCCGCTCGCCGCGGGAATCGGTCAGGGAATCCGATCGTCATATGATCAACGTAGGAATGGGGGCGGTGTCCGGCGCGCTGCCAGGGCCGGTCGGAGGCCGCGAGCAACCCGGATGCCGCACGCCGGGCCCCGCAGTGCGCCTCCTGGCAGGGGCGCCCGGGGTCAGGCCGCCGGCAGGGTCGGCTGCACGCGCCGCAGGAAGGCCGCGTTGTCCGGGGTCTCCCGCAGCCGCTCCAGGAGCGTCTCCAGGCCGCCCGGGGTGCCCTCCCGGCTCTGCAGGGCCCGGCGCAGTCCGCGGACGGCGGTCAACTCGGCCGGGGTGAGCAGGAGTTCCTCGCGGCGGGTGCCGGAGGGGGCGATGTCGACGGCCGGGAAGACCCGCCGGGAGGCCGCCTCGCGGTCCAGGCGCAGCTCCATGTTGCCGGTGCTCTTCAGCTCCTCGAAGAAGTAGCCGTCGGCACGGGAGCCGGTGTCCACCAGGACGGTGGCGAGGATGGTGAGCGAGCCGCCCTCCTCGGCCTTGCGGGCGGCGCCGAAGAACCGCTTCGGGCCGAGCAGCGCGCCGGCGTCGACTCCGCCGCTCAGGGTGCGGCCGTTGGAGGCGGCCGCGTTGTTGTGGGCCCGGCACAGCCGGGTCAGTGAGTCGAGCAGGATGACGACGTCCTTGCCCTCCTCGACGAGCCGCTTCGCTCGCTCGACGACGAGTTCGGCGAGGGCGATGTGCTCCTTGGCGGGCCGGTCGAAGGTGGAGGCGTACACCTCGCCGCGCACCGAGCGCCGCATGTCGGTGACTTCCTCCGGGCGCTCGTCGAGCAGCAGCACCATGAGGTGGCACTCCGGGTGGTTGCCGGCGACGGCGGCCGCGAACTGCTGGAGCAGCACGGTCTTGCCGGTCTTCGGCGGGGCCACGATCAGCCCGCGCTGCCCCTTGCCGACGGGTGCGAACAGGTCGGTGACCCGTCCGGCGAGCCCGGCGGCGGGGTGTTCGAGGCGGATCCGCTCGTGCGGGTGCAGCGGGGTGAGCTCGCGGAAGTGGCGGCGGCCGCGCAGTTCGTCGGGCGTCCGGCCGTTGACGCGCGTGACCTCGGTCAGCGTGCGCCGGTCGCCGCGGACGCCCTCGACGAGGTCGCCCTTGCGCAGGCCGTACCGGCGGATCAGCGCCGGCGGGACCTGCGGGTCGGCGGGGGAGGGCAGGCAGCTCGGGGCCCGCAGCTGCCCCTTCCCGCCCGCCTCGATGTCGAGGACACCGGTGACGGGGCGGGTGGCCGGCCGGTCCTGCTGCTGTACCGGGGGTTCGAGTGTGGTGGTCATGAGAGGTGGTCCTTTCGCGGACGGAAGACATGGGTGAAGGGGGGAGTGGGCCGCGAGCGGGAGGGCGGGTGCGCAGACCTCCGTGCGGCGGGGAACGGCACCTCGGGAACGGCGGGAACGCCCTGGTCACGAGGTGGTGTGAGAAGCCGACGGGCCGGTCGGGAAGCGACGGGCGATGCGGCTGGAGGAGTGGAACCGGCACTCGGCGCCCGATGGAAGAGCGCTCATACGTGCTGATCGCACTATACCCGGGGTTCCACGATCGTCAACATGGCACCGGGTGCCGGTATTCCCGCTGGCTGCTTCGCGCTGCCCGCTGCCCGCTGCCCGTTGGCCGCTGTGTGTGGCGCGCTGTCCGCGGCCCGCCGCCCGTGCGGGGCCGCACTGGCCGGGAAAAGCTCCTTCCCCCAGGCCTGCGGGCGCCTACGATCGGCGGTGTCCGTGTCGGTCGTTGCGCTGTCAGGAGCCCCCGGTGGAGACCCCGCCCGTGCCGTACCGCCCGGACCCGGCCGGCGGCTGCCCGCACGCCGCCAACGCCCGGCTGCTGGCGCGCGGTGCCGTGACCCCGGTCGTGCTGCCCGGTGGCGTCGAGGGCATGGCCGTGCTCGGGCACGAGGCGCTCAGGGAGTTCCTCCAGCATCCCGGAGTCGCCAAGGACGCCCGGCACTTCACGCAGCTCCGGGAAGGCCGCATCCCCACGGGTTGGCCCTTGCTGACCTTCGCCACCGTGCGCGGGATGACCGCCGCCGACGGCGCCGACCACCGCAGACTGCGCGGACTGGTCAGCCGGGCCTTCACCCCGCGCCGGGTCGAGGAACTCCGGCCCCGCGTAGTGGAGTTGACCGGCACCCTCCTCGACGACCTGGACCAGGCCGCCGCCGACGGTGACGGCGTCGCCGATCTGCGCCGGTACTTCGCGCTGCCGCTGCCCCTGGGTGTCATCGGTGAACTCCTTGGCGTGGACGCGGAGTTCCGCGACCGGCTGCACCACCTGACCAACAAGGTCGTGGCCACCGACATCGAACCGGCCGAGGCCGTCGCCGCCAACCGGGAGCTGGTCGGCGTCCTCGCCGCCGTCGCCGCCGCCCGCGCCGCACACCCCGGCGACGACCTCACCAGCGCCCTGATCGCCGCCCGCGACGAGGACGGCGACCGGCTCGGCCAGGAGGAGCTGATCGGCACCCTGGTCCTGATGATCATCGCCGGGCACGAGACCACCCTCAACCTGATCACCAACGCGGTGCGCGCCCTGTGCGGCCACCGCGACCAGCTCGAACTCGTCCGCAAGGGCGACGCGAGCTGGGCGGACGTGGTGGAGGAGACGCTGCGCTGGGACGCGCCGGTCAGCTACTTCCCCTTCCGCTACCCGGTGCGGGACCTCACCGTCGACGGGACGGTGATCCCCGCGGGCACCCCGGTGCTGGCCGGCTACTCGGCCGCCGGACGCGACCCGGCCGCGCACGGCCCGGACGCCGACCGGTTCGACGTCACCCGGCCCGCCCGCCCCGACGCCGCCCGGCACCTCTCCCTCGGCCACGGCGCCCACTACTGCCTGGGCGCCCCGCTGGCCCGGCTGGAGGCCACGGTCGCCCTGCAGCGGCTCTTCGACCGCTTCCCGGCCCTGGACCTGGCCGTCCCCGAGGACCGGCTCGCCCGGCAGGCCAGCTTCGTCGGCAACAGCGTGCGCGCCCTCCCGGTACGGCCGCGCCCGCGGCCCGGCGGCTGAGCCGCATACCAGCCATACGAACCCCCGATGGCGTTTCGCTGACGCATTTCTTGTTCTGGCCATAGGCCCTACCTACGCTGCCACCACCGCACTTCGGCGGCATGGACAAGGGACTTCGCAATCATGGGTCGACTGGCCGGAAAAATCGCTTTCATCAGTGGAACGGGGGCTGGAATCGGCCGGGCCGCGGCACAGGTGTTCGCGACGGAGGGCGCCACCGTATTCGGCTGCGACATCGACGAGAAGAGCGCCGCGGAAACCGTGGAACTCGTCGAGAAGACCGGCGGTGTCATGCGTTCCCTGGCGCCGGTCGACCTTTCCACCGAGGCCGGTGCGCGGGAGTGGATCGAGGCCGGGATCGCGGAATTCGGCGGAATCGACATCCTGTACAACAACGCCTCCGCCCTGCGGAACGGCCCCTTCGAGACGATGCCCGCCGAGGACTGGTACTTCACCATCAGGAACGAGCTGGACATCCCCTACTTCTGCACGCAGGCGGCCTGGCCGCACCTGGTGGCACGGGGCGGCGGGGCCGTCCTGAACGTCGCCTCCGTGGCCGCCGTGCGCGGCGCGCCGTTCCTGCCGATGGTGCCGCACGGCGCCGCCAAGGGCGGGGTCCTCGCGATGAGCAAGCACCTGTGCGCGGCCGGCGCGCCGCACCGCATCCGCGTCAACACCATCGCCCCCGGCATGACCCGCACCGCGGCCACCGCGCCGTTCCTCGACGACCCGAACGGCCCGAAGGCACAGCTGGAGGCGCGGATCCCGGTCGGCCGCGTCGGCCGGCCCGAGGACATCGCCCGCGCGGCCGCCTTCCTCTGCTCCGACGAGGCCGCCTTCGTCAACGGCGCCAACCTCATGGTCGACGGCGGCGACAGCGCGATGGCGGGCTGAACGCGGATGCACGCACGACTCGACCACGTGGGCGTCAACGTACGCGATCTGGCCGCCCAACTCGACTGGTACAGAACGGCCTTCGGCCTGAAGACCGTCTTCGAGTTCCGTCTCGACGGCCCCGGTCTCACCGGTGTCGTCCTGGAACACCCGCACGGCTGGCGGCTCGAACTGCTCGCCAGGCCCGGGTCCGCGCCCGGACTCAGGGCACCGGACCCGATGACCGCCGCCCTCACCGAGGGGTACGGGCACTTCGCGGTCACCACTCCCGAACTCGACCCCGTGTACGCCGCGTTGACGGCTCTCGGGGCGGGCGAGGTCCTCGCCCCGGGCCCGTCCCCCGAACCCGGGGTGCGCATGGCCTGGGTCAAGGACCCCGAGGGAAATCTCATCGAACTCATAGAACGCAGCACCACTGTTGACCCGTGAGATGGAGCAGGGAATGACCAACGCTGTGAGAAAACTGGACGTGGGCACGCTCGTAGCCTGTTGTCTGGCAGTTGCCGCCGCGCAGCTGTGCATTACCGTCCCCTCGCCCATCAACGGGGAAATACAGAGCGCATTCGGCGCCTCGGGATCGCAGGTCGCCTGGGTCACCTCGGCATTCATTCTGCCCACCGCGATCCTGGAACTGAATTTCGGTGTGGTGGGCGACCTGTTCGGCCGAAAGCGGCTGCTGGTCCTCGGCGGATTCGTGCTTGCGATCGGTGAACTCCTCAACGCCACCTCCCAGAACATCACCATGCTCTGGACCGGCCAGGCCCTCGCCGGCATCGGCGCCGCCGCGCTCTTCCCGAGCTCCCTCGCCGTCATCGCGGCCGCGACACCCGGGGAGAAGGACCGCGCCAAGGCGGTCTCCACCTGGGCGCTGAGCATCTCCCTCGCCTCCGCCGTGGGCCCGCTGTCCTCCGGCATCCTGGCCACGGTCGCCGACTTCCGCTGGGCGTTCGTGCCCCCGGTCGTCCTCGGCGTCGCGGTCGGCATCTCCTGCTGGGCGCTGGTCACCGACTCCAGGGCGCCCGAGGGCCGCGCGCTCGACTGGCCCGGTCAGATCAGCATCGCCGTCGGCCTCACCGCCCTGCTGTGGGGCATCATCGAGGGCGGCGACCGCGGCTGGAGCAGCCCGTCCATCGTCTTCGCGCTGGCCCTCGCCGCCGTGGCCCTGGTCGGCTTCGTGATGGCGGAGCGGCGCGCCGCCTCGCCGATGTTCAACCTGGAGCTGCTGAGGATCCCGTCGTTCGCGGCGGCCGCGGTGGTCGCGCTGACCGGCATGTTCGGCTTCATCGGCACCGCCTACTGCGTCTCCATCCGGCTCGGCGCCGTGATGCACCTCAGCGCCCTGCGGGCCGGCATGCCGTTCGTCATCCTCCAGCTGATCCCGCTGCTCCTCGCGCCGGTGCTGAGCAGGATGCTCACCCGCGTCGAGCCGCGCTGGCTGCTGATGGGCGGCCTGCTGCCGATGGCCGCCGGCCAGTTCTGGATCGCGGCACTGCCCATCACCACCACCTCCCTCGCGGCCTTCATCGGCCCGGTGCTGCTGCTCGGCATCGGCTTCATCTGCGTGGTCTCCTCGCTGACCTCGGCCGCCGTGAACGCCGTGCCGATCGAGATGACCGGCATGGCGAGCGGGGCCACCAGCCTGGTCCGCGAGTTCGGCCAGGGCCTCGGCCCGGCCGTGATCAGCACCATCGCGATGAGCGCGGCGTCCTCCGCGCTGGTCGGCAAGCTGTCCGGCGCCGATGCCGGCATGGAGGCCGCGGCCGGTCCGCTCGCGGTGGTCAACGCGGGCAGTGGCGGCGCCAGGGCCGCCGCGCAGGACGCCCTCGCCCACGGCATGGCCCTGGGCGTGGTGATCTGCGGCTGCGCCTCGCTGCTCGGCGCGCTGGTCACCCTGCTGCTGGTCCGCAGGAACACCGCACGGGCGGCGGCCCAGCTGCCGGTGCAGCCGGCGAACGCCTGACCGCCGACGTACCGAGAAGGCCGGGGCCGCTGCCCCGGCCTTCTCGCCTTGGTCGCCCAACTCGCCAGTGGGAAACGGTTCTTGGCCGGTAACGGTTGTCCCCGGACCATAACGATCCCGGTCCTGACGGGGACCTGACGTCCGGTTATGCCGTATCTTCACGACATGTCCACGCCACCGCAGCAGCCGCCGTCCTCCTCGGAGCAGCCGCCGTCGTCGTCGGCCCCGCAGCAGTCCTCGCCGCCCCCGCCGCAGCCGGACCAGCCCCCGGCGGCACCGCCGCAGCCCCAGCACACCCAGCCGTCCGCGTACCCGTACCCGAGCCCGCAGTCGCCGCCCGGGCAGAACCCCTACGCCCAGCCCACCGTCGCCGGCCAGGCCGTCCCGCCGCCGCAGGCCAACCCCTATGCCGTGCAGCCCGGTTACGGCTACCCGCCGCCGGCCGCACCGCCTGCGACGGGCGGCAACGCGGCCGGAAGAGCCGTCCTGTGGGCCCTCGTGGGCGCGGTGGTCGCCTCCGCGGCCTGGGCGGGCGGACTCCTGCTGACCGGAGGCTTCGGGAGCAGTGCGGACCTGCGCGGCTACCGGGCGCCCGCGAACCTCTGCTCCAGCGCGGACTACTCGTCGTTCAAGGACGAGTACCCCGTGGACGACTCGTCCCCGACGAAGAACGTCATGAAAGACCCCGCGCTGGACCAGAGTTACTGCAGCCTCAGCCTCAAGAAGACCAGCTCCAGCTACGGGGACGCCTACCTCACCATGGAGGTGGACCTGCACAAGAAGACCGACCCCGCACCGGAGTTCACGGCCACCTGGAAGAACTACGGCGACAGCCACAGCGACTACGACGTGACGCCGGTCCAGGGCATCGGCGACGAGGCGTACCTGGTCACCCAGGACACCAGCAACGGCTCCACCACCAGCGGCTCGCGGTACGCCACGCTCGCGGTACGGGACGGGTGGACGACGTACACCATGTACTACAGCGCGTACTTCTCCTCGTACGACAGCGACACCGACCCGCCGACCCTCGACGACGTGACCGGCTGGCTGAAGACCGACACCAAGTCCACGCTGGAGCAGCTCAAGGGCTGACGCTCAACCCTGGCCGAGGGCGTCGGTGATCGCCTTCACCGGGCCGTGCGCCGCGTAGCCGCCGTCGACGGTGATCTCCGCGCCGTTGACGTACGAGGCCTCGTCGGAGAGGAGATAGACGACCAGCGGCGCCACCTCGTCGACCGTGCCCGGGCGGCCCTGGGGGGTCATGGCGAGGTGGGCGGCGACGAACACGGGGTTGGCGGTGGCCATCAGCGGGGTCTCGATGAACCCGGGGTGGATGATGTTCGTCCGGATGCCGTGCGGGGCCAGCTCCAGGGCCGCCACCCTGGACAGCCCCCGCAGCGCCCACTTGCTGGCCGTGTACGCCACCGCGTGGTGCGCGGTGAGCCCGGCGACCGAGCCGACGTTCACGATCGAGGAGCCGGCCGGCATCAGCGGGGCGAGGGCCTGGATGCCGAGCAGGGCGCCGGTGGTGTTCACGGCGAACGCCCGGTTCCAGTCGGCGAGTTCGACGTGCCCGAGGCGGGCCCGCATCGAGATGCCCGCGTTGTTCACCAGGCCGTGCACGACGTCGAGGGAGGCCGCCAGGGCCGCCCAGCCGTCCGGCGAGGTCACGTCCAGGTGGGCGTACCGGACGTCGAGGCCGTCGGCGCGCAGGGCCGCGGCGAGCTTCTCACCGGTCTCGTCGAGCACGTCGGTCGCGACCACCGTCGCGCCCTCCCGGGCAGCCGCGGCCGCCTCCGCGGCCCCCTGGCCCTGTGCGGCTCCGGTGACGACGACGGTACGGCCCGCCAGGCGCGTGCGGCTCACGGCATCCTCCAAGGGGGTACGGGAGAGGTCTCCCGTCCACGCTAGGAAGCCGCGGACAGCTCCGGAAACGCGCTCTCGGGATGGGTGGCATCCGCCTCGGCGATCACCGGCGGCGCCTCCTCGCCGAGCGCCGCCCCGACCCTGCGGACCGTGTCCCGCAGCCACCGGTGCGCCGGGTCCGCGTGCCGGTTGTGGTGCCAGTACATGGCCTCCACCAGCGGCACGTCCGGGAACGGCGCCGGTACCACCGCACAGCGCGCGAAGCCCTCGTAGCGGCGGGCCAGCCGCTCCGGGACCATGGCCACCAGGTCCGTACCGCTCACCAGGAACGGCAGCACGCTGAAACCGGGCGTGGAGACCTGCACCTTCGGGGTGATCCCGAGGGTTTCCAGCTGGCGCTCGGCGGGCGTGTGGCTCTTGCCGATCGCGCAGGCCGCGTGCGGCATCTCGGCGAGGTCGCGGAGGGTGAGCCGGCCGTCCACCAGGCGCGGGTTGCCCGGGTCGACGATGCACACGAACCGGTCGTGCATCACGGCCTCGCTGACCCCGGGCAGCTGGTAGCCGAGCGGCACGATCATCAGGTCGTGGCAGCGCAGGTGCGTCTCCGTCTCCAGCTGCCCGTCGACGATCGGGTGGAAGTCGATCCGCACGCCCGGCGCCTCGGCCGCGATGACCCGCAGCAGCGGCTCCACGAACACCGTCATCACGTAGTCCGACATGACCACGGAGAACCGCTGGCGGCTGCGCGCCGGGTCGAAGTGCCGGGTCAGCGACAGCGCCTCCTCGGCCTTCTGCAGCGAGCCCTGCACGACCGGCAGCAGCCGCTCCGCGAGCGGTGTCAGCTCGTACTCGCGGCCCACCCGGATCAGCAGCTCGTCGTTGAAGTGCCGGCGCAGCCGGGCCAGCGAGCCGCTCATCGCGGACTGGCTGGTGGACAGCCGAACACCGGCGTGGGTGACGTTCTTCTCCTCCAGGAGCGCTTCCAGTGCCACCAGAAGATTGAGATCGATCGCTCCGAGACCCACGAGTGTCCCCTTCCGGCCGGCCACGTCCTTGAAGCTTCGGTGAAACGCGAGGTTAACCAGCGGACGGCCGTCGAGGAAGGGGGCCGGTGCGACTCTCAGGAAGATGCGATGCCAGCCATCCCGGCACCGGATACCCGCAGGTGGGGGGCGTGCGCGCAGCACAGGCCCCGCACAGCTTCAGGTGCTAGGGCCGCGGGGTGCGGCCCCTCTTGCGGGCCCGCGGAAGGTACGCGTCCGCCCGCCCTGGCACGATCCGGTTGGACACCGTGCCGAGCCCCTCGACGGTCAGCGTCACCTCGTCGCCCGGCCGCAGCGGGGGCGGGGTGCGCTCCCCGAGCCGGCCCCAGAACTCGGCGAGCGAGCCCCAGCCGCAGGTACCCGAGCCGAGGATGTCACCGGGGCGCACCCAGGCGTCCCGGCTGGCATAGGCGATCATCTCCTCGAAGGTCCAGGAGACGTTGGCGAGGGTGTCCCGGCCGATCAGCTCGCCGTTCAGGGTGACCGTCATCTCCAGGTCCAGGAAGCCGTCCGCGTCGCGCCGGTCCTCGACCTCGTCGGCGGTGACCAGGTAGGGGCCGAGCGTGTTGGCGAAGTCCTTGCCCTTGGAGAAGCCCAAGCCGAGGTTCTTCTCCGGCTTCTGCAGATCACGGGCCGACCAGTCGTTGAAGACCAGGTAGCCGATGATGTGGTCCCTCGCCCGCTCGGGGGTGAGGTCCCGGCCGCTGCGGCCGATGACCGCGCCGACCTCCAGCTCGAAGTCCAGCACCGAGCAGCCCGCCGGGACCGGCACGTCGTCGCGGGCGCCGTAGGCCGCGTGCGGGTTGGTGAAGTAGAAGCCGGGCGCCCGGTACCACTCCTCGGGCACGTGCTCCAGCCCGTCCAGCGACTTCGACACGCCCTCGATGTGCGCCTCGAACCCGACGAAGTCCCGGATGGACGGCGGCTTCAGCGGCGGCAGCAACCGCACCTGGTCCACCGTCAGATCACCGGGCGCGTCCAGGGCCTCGATGCCGGCCGCGTACAGCACGCCCGCCTCGACGAGCGTCAGGACGCTCACCCCGTCGGGCAGCGGGTGGATCACCCCGTCCCGCACCACACCGGCGCGCTCCTCGCCCTCGTGCTCGTATGTCGCGAAACGCATCGCTGCTCAACTCTCCCAGTGGTTGGTGTTGGTGACGGGCCCGGCGCTCAGATGGCCGGCGAACACGCCCTTGGGGTCACGGGCGTCCCGGATCTCGTTCAGCCGCCGCCACTGCTCGTCCCCCATGAACCTCAACTGCCGTACGGTGAAGTCGGAGTCGCCCAGGTACTGGCCCTCGGTCACCGGCTGCATCGCCGCCATCGCCTCGTCCAGCCAGCCGCGCAGCTCCGCGTCCCGCGTGGCGTCGTCGTGGACGACATAGCTCGCGCAGTAGATCTCCGACTGCAACGAGAAGGCCATGTCGGGGAGTTGCCGCAGCGGCGCCATGGAGAACCAGATGGTGAAGGTCTGCCGCGTCGGGTGCTCGGTGAACGCCTTGCGGATCGCCGGGACGACCTCCGCGGCGGTGCCGGTCAGCCAGGCGTTGTCGACGAAGTAGCGGTGGCCCTCGGGGTTGGCGGTCCGCTGGCCGGTCAACTGCGCGGCCAGGGTGGTGGGTTGCGCCTCGACGCGGAACATGGCGCGGTCCGCGTACGGATTGGCGTGCAGGGGCGCGAGCGCCTCGGCCGCCTCCTGCGGGCTGTCCGTCGTCGCGACCCCCGTGACCAGCAGCACCGGTCCGTCGAGGCCGGGCGGGCTCTGGGTGAGGGCGACGATCTCGACCAGGGGGGAGACCGTGTGGTGCATGTCGTGCAGCCAGGTCATCACCTCGTCGAAGAGGTGCAGCGGGTAGGCGTGCACGGTGTGCGCGAGGTGCCGGGGCAGCGGGCGGGTGCGCAGGTGGAAGCGGGTGACGACGCCGAAGAAGCCGGGACCCGCCCCGCGCGCCGCCCAGAACAGGTCGCTGTTCTCGCTCTCGTCGGCCCGGACCAGTTCGCCGTCCGCCGTGACGACGTCGATCGCCACGATGCTCTCGGCCGCCCAGCCCCAGCCGCGCGCGTTCCAGCCCTGGCCGCCCTGGAGCAGGAAGCCGCCGATGCCGACGGACGGACAGTGCCCGCCGTTGAAGAAGCGCCCGAACCCGCCCAGATACGGGTTGAGTTCGTCGCCGCCCTTGACGCTGGGGGTGGCCGTCACGATCCCGGTCGTCTCGTCGTACGCCATCTCGCGGAAGCCACCCAGGTCGATCAGCAGCGCGTCCCCGCGCACCGACCAGGCGGCCCAGCTGTGCCCGCCGGAGCGGACGGCGACCTGCCAGCCCCGCTCCAGGGCGAGCCGTACGCCTTCGACGACATCCTGTTCGGTGACCGCCCGGAGGACTGCGGCGGGGATCCGGTCGGCGGGGCGGCGGGCGTTGAAGACCCTGCCGTGGACGGCCTCCTCGAAGTCCGCGTCACCGGGGAGGTGGAGGGTGCCGGAGAATCGGTTCGTGTTCACGGGCGGCTCACTTGACTGCGATGGGGTGGACGGGGGCACCGGCCGCGCCGGTCACCGGCAAGGGCGCAGCGACCAGCAGGAACTCGTAGACACCGTCGGCCGCGCAGTCCGCCGCTAGGGCCTCCAGGTCCCACATCTCGCCCAGCGGCAGGCCCATGTGCGCGATGGCGATCAGGTGCAGCGGCGACGACACCGGCTCGGCGAATTCTTGCGGCCGTACTTCGAGGCCCCACGTGTCGGCGGCGACGGCCGCGATCTCCGTGCGGTGCAGCCAGCCGAGGGTGGTGAAGGACAGGCCGGGCGCGTCCCCGGCGCCGAGCCGCCGTACCCGGCCCGGCTGCCCGGTGCGGACGAGGACGAAGTCGCCCCGGCGCACACTGGAGGTGGCACCCTGCGCCTCGACGGTGTCCCGCAGGTGCTCCTCCAGGATCGCGAAGCCGTCGGGGAGTGCGCCCCGCGTGTCGCCGAACGCGCGGCCGACGTCGAGCAGCACCCCGCGGCCGGTGCAGGCGCCGTGCGGGGCCTGCCCGGTGCCGTGGCCGTGGCCCAGCCCCTGCCACCGGGTGGCGGCTCGGGCGCCGGACCGGTCGGTCCGCCGGGCCAGGGAGAAGGTGCGGCCGCGCCGTACCAGACTCGCGGCGTGCGCGCGGATCGCGTCGTCGACGAAGTTGAGCGTGCCCAGGACGTCGTCCTCGCCCCAGCGGCCCCGATTGCGGTACGCGGCGCGGGCCTTGGCCAGCTCTTCCTCGACGGGACCCAGGGTCATCGGGTGTGTCCTTTCAGCAGCAGGTCCAGCGCGTTGCCCCCGGCGATCGCAGCCCGCGCCGCCGGGTCCAGGCCGGCCGCGTCCAGACGGGCCACCGGGTCGGTCACGCCCATGTCGAAGGGGTGGTCGGTGCCGAGCACCACCCGGTCCGCACCCACCTCCTCGACCAGATGGCGCAGCGCCCCAGGCGTGTAGACGAGGGCGTCGAACCACATCCGCCGCAGATAGGCGCTGGGCGGCTCGGCGCAGCCGCGTGCGTCCGGCCGTACCCGCCAGGCGTGGTCGGAGCGGCCGATGTACGTCGGCAGGTAGCCGCCGCCGTGCGCGGCCACCAGCTTCAGGCGCGGGAAACGGTCCAGCACCCCGGTGAAGATCAGGTGCGAGAGCGCGACCGTGGTCTCGGTGGGCTGGCCGACCGTGTTGCCGAGGTAGTTCGAGGCGAGCCGGTCGCCGAGCGAGCAGCCCCAGGGATGGACGAAGACGACCGCGCCCAGCTCCTCGGCCTTCAGCCAGACGTCGTCGTGCGCGGGGTCGGCCAGCTCGCGGCCCTCGACGGCGGTGGAGACGCTGATGCCGTACAGGCCCAGCTCGGTGACCGCCTTGTCCAGCAGGGCGACCGCGAGGTCCGGGTGCTGGAGCGGCACCGTGCCCAGGCCGTACAGCCGGCCGGGCGCGGCGGCGCAGTGCGCGGCCACCGCCTCGTTGACCGTACGGGCCAGCCGCACGGCGAGACCGGGGCCGGCCCAGTAGTGGTGCATGGGCATCGGGCCGACCACCTGAAGGTCGACGCCCATCGCGTCGAGGTCGGCGAGCCGGGTGTCCACGTCCGTCAACCTCACGCCCAGGCGCCGGAGTTGGGCCCGGTTGGCGGCCAGTGACTCGGGGGAGTGGGCGCGCTGCTCGGCGGCCAGCTCGGCCGCGAACCCCTCGGTGCCGGCCACCAGGGCGTCGGCCTCGGGCACCGCGAGATGGCCGTGGAAGTCGACGACGGGCGTGCTCACGCGGCCACCGTCAGCGAGGCGAGGGTCTCCGACATGATCCGGGCCGGATCGGCGCCCGGGGTGTCCGGGTGGATCTCCCACTCGGCGAGCCGGAGGGAGTTGTCCAGCACCATGCGGACGCGGGGCAGCCGCCGGGCCATGAACCGGTCCAGGGCCCGGTCCACCGGCTCGTCGGCGGTGACCAGCTCGGCCAGCAGCACCGCGTCCTCCATGCACATCGCGGCACCCTGCGCGATCAGCGGCGGGCAGGCGTGCGCCGCGTCGCCGATCACCAGGGCCCGGCCCCGGTGCCAGTCCTCGTCGACCAGCACCGCCTCGATCCAGCGGTAGTCCACCGCCGTGTCGTCCGGCAGCGCGGCGAGGATCTTCCCCCAGGTGCCGCCGTACCCGGCGCCGCGCTCGCGCAGCAGGTCCAGCGAGGCACGCGGGCCGATCAGGGTGGCGTCCAGGTTCTCGTCGAGGAGGTAGGCGTAGCACTGGTCGGCGGAGATCGGGCTGTAGCCGGCCTTGTAGCGCGGACCGCCGTAGTACACCTCGGCACAGTCCATCTCGGCGGGCCGCCGGGCCACCACGCGGAAGATCGACATGCCCACGGGGTGCGGCTTCGCGGAGATACCGATGAGCGCGCGCATCGCCGAGTTGACGCCGTCCGCGCCGACCACCAGGTCGTAGCGGCCGGTGGAGCCGTCGGTGAACGTCACGTCCACAGGGCCGCCGGACTGGTCGAGGCCGCGCACGCTCAGACCCAGGCGGACCGGGACGCCGTGCGCGTAGACCGCGTCGCACAGCGCGTTCTGCAGGTCCGAACGGAGCGCGCCCGCCGTGGACGGCAGGTCGGCGCCGCCGGTGTGCGGGGTCTCCAGCTCGGTGATCAGACCGCCGTCCGCCCGGCGCAGCCGCATCAGGTCGAACGGCACCGCACGGGCCAGCACCCGGTCCAGCACGCCGACCGAACGCAGCGCCTTGAGCGCGTTGCCCTGGATGGTGATGCCATGGCCCACCCCGAACCACCGGGGCGAGACCTCGACGAGCTCCACCTCGACTCCGCGCTGGGCGAGGGCGAGACACAGCACGCTTCCGGTGATGCCGCCGCCGACGACGAGCACCTTGTTCACGGGCATGGGCGATCCTTGCGAAGTAGAAAGACAGGAGGTAGGGGGGCGGCGGCTGTCAGCTGGCGAAGCGGGGGCCCAGCTCGCGGAAGTGCTCGACGGCCGGCGGCGCGGCGAGGAACGGGCCGACCAGGGCCCGCCAGCGCGCGAACCGGTCCGACTGCCGGAAGCCCGCCGTGTGCGCCTCGACCGACTCCCAGCCGACCAGCAGCAGGAAGGTCCGCGGCCGCTCCTCACCGCGCAGCAGCTCGGCCCAGCGGAACCCGTCCGCCTCGGCGAGCACCTCGCGGGCCTTGCCGAAGACCTCCTCGAATTCCGCCTCCCGGCCTTCCTCGACGGTCAGCTCGGCGTGCTCGACTACCACGGTGTGCTCCTCGGTTCGGGGTGGCATCGAGCCTGATCGGCGGTAGGTGCAGGGTCAACGGATCGAGGCATCGACAAGGGGGACGTCATCCATCCCCGACACCGATGGCGCTCCCCGCGGTGCGACCGCGCACCGTGGCAGGCGGGGGCCGAGCGCGGCGGCGATGGCAGCCATCGCGAACAGCCATTTCCGCCGACCGGACGCGATGCCTAGCGTCGAAGGCGAGCCCCCACCCGTACGAGGAGAGCCGCCCGTGCCCGAACCTTCCCCCTCCCACGCCGGACCCTTCGCGCTCGGCACCTTCAGCGACGGCGCGGCCGTCTTCCCCGGCCTGGTCGCCGGCACCCGGGTCCGCGACCTCTCCGGCCTGGTGGCGTCGGTACGCGCACTGGTCGAGGACTGGGACACCTGGCTGCCCCGGCTGCACGAGCTGGCCGCGACTGGTGACGGCGACTGGCACAACCTGGCGGACCTGCGGGTCCGGACGCCGCTGGAACCGGGCCAGATCCTGCAGAGCGGCGCCAACTACCGCAGGCACGTGGTCGACCTGGTCGCCGCCGAGAAGGAGAGCGTGCACGGCGCCACGCCGGAGGAGGCCCGCGCCGACGCCGAGAAGATGATGGACGAGCGGATCCGCGACGGCGTCCCCTACATCTTCCTCGGCTCACCGCGCGCCCTGTGCGGGCCGTACGACGACGTCGTGCTCCCGGCGCTCGGCGAACAGCACGACTGGGAGCTCGAACTCGCCCTGGTCGTCGGGAGGCCGGGAAGGAACATCCCGGCGGCGGAGGCCATGTCGTACGTCGCCGGCTACACGATCAGCAACGACCTCACCACCCGCGACCGGCTGTACCGGTCCGACCTGAAGGCCATCGGCACCGACTGGTTCACCGCGAAGAACGCCGACACCTTCCTGCCGACCGGGCCGTTCCTGGTCCCCGCGGACTTCGTCGGCGACCCGGGCGACCTGCGGATCACCCTGCGGCACAACGGGGTGGTCCGGCAGGACGAGTCCACCAAGGACATGATCTTCGACATTCCCCGGCTGATCGCCTACGCCTCCACGACCACCACTCTGCGCCCCGGCGACCTGCTGCTCACCGGCTCCCCGGCCGGAAACGGCGCGCACTGGGGGGTCTTCCTCAGGCCCGGCGACGTGATCGACGCGGAGATCACCGGCCTCGGCCACCAGCGCAACACCGTCAGGAGCCACGCATGAGCTTCCAGCCGATCACCCATCTGCGCCATGTCGACCTGGCCGTACCGGACTTCGCCACGCAGCGGGCCTTCTACGGCACCACCTGGGGCCTGACCGAGGTCGCGAACGACGGCGGCATCGCGTTCTTCGCCGCCGAGGGCAGCCCCGAGCAGTACGTGGTCCGCATCCGCGAGGACGAGCGGAAGCGGATGGACCTCGTCGCCTTCGGCGCGGTGTCGCCGACGGCCGTCGACGAACTCGCGGTGCGGCTGGGACGGGCCGGGGTGCGGATCGTGCACGAGCCGCGGGCGCTGGACACCCCGGGCGGGGGCTACGGGCTGCGCTTCTTCGACCCCGACGGGCGGGTCGTCGAGGTCTCGGCCGACGTGGCCACCCGCACCCACCGGAAGATCGAGGAGCGGGAGGCCGTCCCGGTACGGCTCTCGCACTGCGTGGTCAACTCCCAGGACCCGGAGGGGCTGCGGGACTTCTACATCCGGCACCTCGGCTTCCGGCTCACCGACACCCTGTACTCCACGCACATGGGCGACCTCATGTACTTCCTGCGGTGCAGCCCGCTGCACCACTCCTTCGCCATCGCACGCGGTCCCCATGTGTCGCTGCACCACGCCTCCTTCGAGATGCGGGGGGTGGAGGAGTACATGCGCGGCACCGGGCGTGCGCTGCGTGCCGGGACCCGGCTCACCTGGGGTCCGGGACGGCACCTGGCGGGCGACAACACCTTCTCCTACTTCCACGACCCGCACGGCAACACCGTCGAGTACACCACCGAACTGGCCGTCCTCGAAGAGGACCTGTGGCACCCCGGCCGGCACGACGTGGACGACCCGATCACCCAGGACCAGTGGGGGACCGCCGACCCGATGAGCGAGTCGGTCGCCAAGGAGCAGTTCAACGACCCCGACGTGCTCTTCGAAGCGCCCCCGGTGTAACCCCGAACCTTCCGAGAAAGGCCGCAGTTGTGGCAGAGATCCTGAAGCACGCCGTGCCCAAGGCCGAGGTGGCCGCCTCCCTCGACCAGGTACGCGAGACGGTCGCCGGTGTCATAGCGGACATCCGCGAACGCGGTGACGCGGCCGTCCGTGAGTACTCCGAGAAGTTCGACAAGTGGAGTCCCGGCTCCTTCCGGCTGAGCACGGAGGAGGTCGAGAAGATCGTCGCCTCGGTGCCGCAGCAGGTCATCGACGACATCACGTTCGTGCAGGAGCAGGTCCGGAACTTCGCCCGTCACCAGCTGGACTCCCTGGCCGAGTTCGAGATCGAGACGCTGCCGGGCGTGCGGCTCGGCCAGAAGCACATCCCCGTGCAGGCGGCCGGCGCCTACGTCCCCGGCGGCCGCTACCCGCTCACCGCCTCCGCCCACATGACCATCGTCACCGCCAAGGTGGCGGGCGTGCCCCGCGTGGTCGCCTGCACCCCTCCCATCCACGGCGAGATCCCCGCCGCCACCGTCGCCGCCATGCACCTCGCGGGCGCCGACGAGATCTGGCTGCTCGGCGGCGTCCAGGCGGTGGCCGCGATGGCCGTGGGCACCGACACCATGGAGCCCGTCAACCTCATCGCGGGTCCGGGCAACGCCTACGTCGCCGAGGCCAAGCGCCAGCTGTTCGGCGAGATCGGCATCGACCTGTTCGCCGGGCCGACCGAGATCCTGGTCCTCGCCGACGACCAGGCCGACCCGTTCGTGTGCGCGGTCGACCTGCTCTCGCAGGCCGAGCACGGCCCGGACTCCCCGGCCGTCCTGATCACCACCTCCCGCGAAATCGCCGAGCAGACCGTCGCCGAGGTCGAACGCATCCTCCCCGGCATGCCCACCCGCGACTACGCGGAGCCCGCCTGGCGCAACCACGGCCAGGTGCACGTCGTCGGCTCGGTCGATGAACTGTACGAACTCGCCGACGCGTTCGCCTTCGAACACGTCGAGGTGCTGACCGCCGAACCGCGCCTCGCGCTGGAGCGGATGACCCAGTACGGCGCCCTGTTCCTCGGCGAGGGCACCTGTGTGTCGTTCGGCGACAAGGTCATCGGCACGAACCATGTGCTGCCCACACGTGGTGCCGCCCGCTACACCGGCGGCCTGTGGGTGGGGAAGTACCTCAAGACGGTCACCTACCAGGAGGTCACCGACACCGCCTCGCAGGCCCTGCTCGGGCGGCTGTGCGGGCGTGCGTCGCGGGTCGAGCTGTTCGAGGGCCACGCCCGCTCGGGTGACGTACGGGCCGCGCGGGCCGCGGGCGACGCGCTGCCGTGGCACGAGGCGTGAGCCTGGACGGCCGTACGGCCCTGGTCACCGGCGGGAGCGGCCCGCTCGGCCGGGCCTTCGCGTCGGCGCTCGCCGACGCCGGGGCCCGGGTGATCCTCGTCGGCCGCAACGAGCGGGCCCTCGCGGAGACGGCGGCCAAGGTCGGCGAAGCGGCCCGCACGGCGGTGTGCGACGTCTCCGACCCTGCCGCCGTGCGCGCGCTGGTCGCCGGACTCGCCGACGAGGACGTGTCGTTGCTCGTCAACAACGCGGGCGTCGCCGGACCGGTGCGCCCGCTCGTCGACATCGAACCCGGCGAGTGGGACGACGTGTTCGCCGCCAACGTGCGCGGCGTCTACCTCATGTGCCGGGCGTTCCTGCCGCCCATGCTCGCCGCCGGCCGGGGCGACATCGTCAACGTCGCCTCCGTCAGCGGCAAACGGCCCCTGCTCAACCGCACCCCGTACACCGCCTCCAAGATGGCGCTGATCGGCCTCACCCGGACGCTGGCGGGGGAGGTGGGCCCGCGGGGCGTCGCGGTCAACTCCCTCTCCCCGGGCCCGGTCCGCGGACCCCGCATGGACCGCAACTTCCGGCTCACCGCCGAACTCACCGGCTGCACCGTCGAGGAGGCGGAACGGGACTTCTCCTCCCGGGCAGCCCTCGGCCGGCTGGTGGAGGAGGACGAGGTCGCGCGGGCCCTGGTCGCCATGCTGGCGATGCCCGGCCTGTGCGGGGCGGACATCGATCTGTCGGCGGGGATGATCGCCCCGGCGTAGGCGAACAGCGGACCAGGCGGGGCGGACGGCGCGCGGGCCGTCCGCCCCGCCGGCGTGCGTGCCCGCCGCCGGGGGCCTGTGGCCACTCTGTGTGAGTGCCATGAAGTGGGCCGCACGATCCGAGGCATCGGGTTCCGGGATGCGTGTGTGCAAGGCCTGTCCCGGGTTTACCGGGACTGATTCACTCCCACCTGCGCACCTCCGGTGCCTTCGTCGCCCTGGTTCCGACCGGCGACCGTGACTCTGCGCGACGGCGCACTCCATCCGTGGAAAGGCCTGCAATGACGCTGACATCCCGACGCTCGTTCCTGATCGCCGGTTCCGCCGCGACCGCGGCCGTGCTCGTTCCGGTCGCCTCCGGCACCGCCACCGCCGCGCCGCAGGCGCCGGGCAGGACGATCTCCGTCGCCGCGGGGGAGACCTACGAGCTCGCCGCCACCACCCGGGTGAGCCGGTTGACCATCGGGGACGGCGGCAAGATCGTCGCCCCGGACGGGTACGACATCAGCCTCACCGTCGACGGCGTGGAGACCGGCCAGCTGCTCACCGCGACCGGCGCCACCGGGACCCTGGTCCAGGCCGGCACCTACCGCGGTGACGTCGTCCTCACGGTCGCCGAGTCCCACGACGTCACCTACCAGACGCTGACCTTCCCGTTCCGGCAGGCCCTGTACGTCGGTTCGGACGGGGTCGACTCCGCCAAGTCCGTGCTGTCCGCCGTGCGCGGCGGGAAGGTCACCGACTCCGCCGCGCGCAACGTGTCGATCGCCTCCACCGGCGAGTGCTTCAACGGTGTCTACGTCGAGAGCGGCGACTACACCCTGCGGAGCCCGACCATCACCCTCGACGGCAACGGCCGTTCGGACTTCGCCGGGTACGGCGCGGCCGTGGTCGGTGACGGCTCCGCAACCAGGCTGGTCGTGGACGGCGCCCGGATCAGCAACAAGGGCGTGGTCCGCACCACCGTCATCGCCAACGGCGGCGCCAACGTCCTCGTCAAGGACTCCTTCCTGCGCGCCCGCAACGGCGTCCTGCCGGCCGACTACCAGGCCACCGTCGAGACCCCGTACATGGAGTCGGTGCCCTGGATGCTGGGCCTGGACGGCAACGTCCGCGCCACCAACCTGATCGGCGCGGGCAGCATCGCCACCTACCTCAACTCGACCGTGTTCTCCGAGACCTGGGGTGCCCTGTCGGTCGAGGGCGGCAGCGGCCTGAAGCTGACCGCGATCAACAGCCACGTCGGCAACACCGGCGAGTACGGCTACGGCACCTACGCCATCGGCGACGCCACGGTCCGCGTGCTCGGCTCCCGTTTCGACGTCGGCTCCTACGCGACGATCATCGCCGGGCCGGCCGCCGTCGTGCACTACGGCGACAGCACCCGCGACGCCGTCGCCGCCCTCAACACCGAGCTGGAACTCGGCCTGTCCAACGCCGAGTTGCGGAGCATCCCGGAGCGCAGCACGGTGGTGAACTCCGGCCACTTCGGCTACATGTTCTTCGGTGCCGGGCAACTCACCCTGGACGGCGGCACCGTCGTCAACTCCGAGCGGGCCACCTTCCTGAACAAGGGCCAGCAGACGACCATTTCGGTGGACGGCTCGCGGGGCGCCAGGCTCAACCCGCGCGACGGCGTCATCCTCCAGATGATCGAGCTGGACGACCCGGGCCCGGTCAACGTCAACGGCAAGATGATGAACATCGGCGTCTACACCGAACCCACCACCGACCCGGTGAAGAACACCTCGTTCGACGTCACCGCCGTCCACTCCACCGACGGCGCCGCCACCTTCAGCTCCATCCGGCTGAAGGGAGACTTCTACAACGGGATGCGGGGCGGCAAGAACATGGTCCTCACCTTCGAGGACTCGTCCGTCGAGGGCGTCATCTCCGCGACCAGGGCCAAGCACCGGGTCTCCTCGATCGACTCGTCCACCTTCTACGAGCTGGGCATCGTCACCAACACCGTGCAGGCGGCCGTCAACAACGGCGTGGTGGTGACGCTGAACAGCGGCTCCACCTGGACGGTCACCGGGACGTCGTACCTGACCAGCCTCACCCTCGCGGCGGACGCGGCCGTGCGGGCGCCGCGCGGCCGGACCGTGCAGCTGACGGTCGACGGCACCGAGACGGCGATCACCGCGGGCGCCACCTACAGGGGCGCCCTCACGCTCACCGTGGCGTGACACCGGACGGCACGGGCGTGGCCCCCGACGGGCCGCGCCCGCGCCGTGCGCTCCCGTAAGCTGGCGGGATGTTCAGCCCCGAAGGCCCGAGCCTCCGTGAACTCGCCGTCCAGGCCCTGTCCTCGGTCGAGCGCGGCTACGACCTGCTGGCCCCGAAGTTCGACCACACCCCGTTCCGGACGCCCGACCGGGTGCTGGAGGCGGTCGCGAAGGCGCTCACCCCGCTCGGCCCCTTCGAGGACGGCCTCGACCTGTGCTGCGGGACGGGAGCCGGCACCGGTGTACTGGCCCAGGTGTGCCGGCACAGCGTCACCGGTGTCGACTTCAGCGCCGGCATGCTGGAGATCGCCCGCCGGCAGCCTCCGCCCGACGGCCCGGACATCACCTACGTGCGCGGCGACGCCCGGGCCCTGCCGTTCGGGCCCGGCTTCGACCTGGTCGTCAGCTTCGGGGCGTTCGGCCACTTCCTGCCCCGGGAGCTGCCCGGTCTCTTCGGCCAGGTCCACGCGGTGCTGCGGCCGGGCGGTGCCTTCGCCTTCCCGGTGCTCGCGCCGCCGCGGCCCAGCAGCCCCGGATACTGGGTGCTGCTGGGTTTCGACGCCGTGATGCGGGTCCGCAACGCCTTGTGGCGGCCCCCGTTCGTCATGTACTACCGGGCCTTCCGGCTCGGCGCCGTGCTGGCGGAGCTGGCGCGGGCGGGCTTCTCCGTGGAACTGTCCGCGCTGCCCGAGTTCGGCGAGCGCGGCGACGGCAGCCCGCGTGCCCGGCTGGTCGTGGCCCGGCGCGGTCAGCCCGCGGCGGGCACCGTGAACTCGTAGACCAGCGCGTCCTGCTGGGCGTCCACCACCAGGTCGGTGATCTCCAGCGGGCGGGCGTACTGGTCGTGCACCCGGCGGGTCACCCGCACCGAGGACGCGTCCGCGACCTGCGTGATGGAGTCCCGGTGGTGCAGGGTGAGGCCTGCCTTGCGCATCCAGTCGTAGGCCCGGCGCAGCTGCGCGGCGGCACAGCCGTCGGCCCGGTCCCGGTAGCGGCCCAGTTCCTCGACCTCGGTCAGGGCCACCACCGAGAACGAGGTCACGGCGGTGCGCAGGGCGTGACCGTCGGGGGAGGCGGACTCGTAGCGGTGCACCAGGGTCGGCCGGTGCGGGGCGAGCCCCAGCGCCGCCGCGTGCTCGGGCGGCGGCTCCTCCCAGGTCACCGTGGCCCGGTCGACCGCGCCGTGCTCCGTGGGCCCGGCACCCACCGGGAAGGCCAGGGAGACCGGGCTCTCCACCGGACGGCCGTGCAGCGTGGCGTGGCTGCCCCGCCGGTCGGTGGCCACCAGCCCGCTGTGCCGCAGCACCTCCAGCGCCTGCCGGACGGTCTCCCGGCTGACCCCGAAGTGCCGCGCCAACTGCCTTTCCGCCGGGAGTCGTTCTCCCGGCGGCAGGGTGCCGTCGCGCAGTTCGCCGAGTAGTTGTGTCGCGATCCGCCAGTAGAGGGGCTGTCCTTCGCTCTCGGAGTGGTCGTGGGGGGTGGTGCGGGCCATGCCGCGCCTCCTGAGGGTGACAGGGCTTGGTCACCGGGCCCGGCGGCGAGCAGGCTGGGGCTCGCCGCCGGACCGTGATGACAAGACGTAGCCGTGCGGGTTCGTTCCGCGACCACATCTAGCATTGGTCTAAACCATCAGGGAAGAGCGGACGACGGGTTCGGCCGAAACCGTGCGGGCCTCACAGACACGCGTAAACGGCGTTGACCAGGGCAGTCTTCCTCGGGTCGTCCGCGATCCGCGGCCCCATGCGGTTCATGACATATCCGAGGGAGACCCCCGCCTCCGGGTCGGCCAACCCGCAGGAGCCACCGAACCCGTCGTGTCCGAAGGCTCGCGGGTTCGGCCCGTACGAGCCGTTCGCCCCGCTCAGCCAGAGCCCCAGCCCGATCTCGGTCTCATGCTCGAAGCCCGCCCCCAGCACCAGGTCACGGCAGCTGCCCTGACCCTCCCGCACCCGCTCGGCCGCCTCCGGCGACAGCACCCGAAGGCCGCCGTACGCTCCCCGGCCCGCGAACACCCCGTACAGCGCCGCGACCGCCCGGGCCGTGCCGTGCCCGTTGGCGGCCGGGATCTCGGCCGCCCGCCACCCGGGGGTGTTCGCCGCGCTCGCGCCCACCCCCGGATTGGCCAGGGCGGCGACCGCGGCGGGCGCCAACTGGCTGAAGATCGCGGCCTGTTCGCTGTCCGACACGACCCGGGGATGCACCAGCTCGGCCGCCCGGCCCGCCTCCTTGTCCGGCAGCCCGATGGTGAAGTCGATCCCCAGCGGCCCGGTGACCTCCCGCTCCAGGAACGCCCCCGGCAGCAGCCCCGACACCCGCCGCACCACCTCGCCGACCAGGAAGCCGTAGGTCAGCGCGTGATAGCCGGACCTGGTCCCCGGCTCCCACCAGGGCTCCGTCGCCGCCAGCCGGGCGGTCGTCAGCTCCCAGTCGTACAGGTCCTCGAGCGAGTGCGGCTCGCGCAGCCCGGACAGCCCGGCCCGGTGCGAGAGCAGGTGGCGGACCAGGACCCGCTCCTTGCCGGCCGCCGCGAACTCGGGCCAGTAGTCGGCCACCGGGGCGTCGAGATCGAGCAGCCCCCGATCGGCAAGGACGTGCGCGCACAGGGCCACCGGGCCCTTGGTGGTGGACCAGACGTTGACCACGGTGTCCCGCTCCCACGGCCGGCTGCGCGCCGGATCCGCCCAGCCGCCCCACAGATCCACCACCGTCTCGCCGCCGGCCGTCACCGTGACGGCGGCGCCCAGCTCCTCCCGGTCCCGGAAGTTCTCCTCGAACGCCTTCCGTACCGCCGCGAAACGCGGATCGCAGTGGCCGTGGACCTGCGGCTGCGGCTGCGGCTGTGGCTCGTGCTGGGACATGCGCCCTCCGTCGTACGCCGGGAAACCCGGACTGCGACGCTGCAGCCCGGGCACCCCGAACGTACCGACTGGTCGGACTGGAGGGAAGGTCAGAGGAGGAAGAGCCGCCCGGCCGGCTCCTGGTGCCCGTCCGCGGTGTGCCAGTAGTCCCGGGTCTCCACCGCGAGTCCCCGCCCGTCGAAGCGCACGAACACGCACCCCGCCAGCGTGACCGCCGCACCCCCCTCCTCGGACCGCACCCGGAACTCCGCCGCCGCGACCCCGTCCGGGCCCACCAGCGGCACCGAGAACCTGACGTCCGTCACCCGCTCCGCCTCGAAGGACCAGCGCAGATAGGCGGCGAGTTCGTCCCGGCCCCGGTGCGGGGCGCGGAACGGCATCGAGCGATGCACACAGTCCTCGGCGTACAGGGCGAGCAGCGCGTCCACGTCGTGCGCGGCCCAGCCCCGCTCCCAGGCCCGGACGAACCGCTCCGCTGCCTCCCGCGTGTCCAATTCCGCCGCCTCCTCAGACGTACGAGCGCAGCCAGCGCGCCTTCGCCGCCTCGTGGTACGGGCCGCCGCCCTCGTGGTCGTTGAAGTCGTACACCTCGATGGTCTTGTCCCCGTGCGCCCAGGAGTTGAAGGCGGCGAAGACCGTGGAGGGCGGACAGGTCTGGTCCTCCAGGGCCGCCGAGAACAGTGCCGGGGCCCGGCCGCGCGCCGCGAAGTGCACCCCGTCGAAGTAGGACAGGGTGCGCTGCACGTCCGCCGAGCGGCCGCGGTGCGTCTTCAGGAACAGGGCGATCTCCCGGTAGGGGTGACGGTCGGTCAGCGTGGTGGCGCGCGGGAAGTCGCACAGGAACGGCACGTCCGGCGCGACCGCGACCAGGTCCGGCACCAGACCGCCGACGGCGATGGTGATCCCGCCGCCCTGGCTGGCGCCGAGCGCCACGGTCCGCGCGGCGTCGGTCAGCGGATGCGAGCGGGCCGCCTCCACCGCGCGGACCGCGTCCGTGTACACCCGGCGGTAGTAGTAGTTCTCGGGCGCCTCGATGCCCCTGGTCATGAATCCGGGGTACGCCGGCCCGCCGCCGACCGGGTCAGGGGTGCCGCCCCCGCCGCCCCAGGCGCTGCCCTGCCCGCGGGTGTCCATCGTGAAGTGCGCCCGCCCCGTCGACGCCCAGAGCAGGTTCTCGTGCGCCAGCCCGCGCCCGCCGCCGTACCCGACGAACTCCACGACCAGTGGCAGCGGTTCGGTGGCGCCGGCCGGCAGCCGCAGCCACCCCTTGACCGGGTGGCCGCCGAACCCGGCGAAGGTCACGTCGTAGACGTCGACCGTGGACAGCCCGGCGTCGACCGGCTCGAAACGGGCGCCGAGATCGTGTTCGCGGGCTTCCTGGAGCGTCTTGGACCAGAAGGCGTCGAAGTCGTCGGGCGCCACCGACGTGCTGCGGTGCTCGCTCAGCTCGTCGAGGGGGAGGTCGAACAGGGCCATCAACAACCGCCTTGGAGAAGGGTAGGTGCGGATGATCACACCGTACGTGGGTGATCCGATGAATCGCCAGGCCTCTGCGCCGTCCGAAAACTGCGGAAAACTCCTGCCGTCAGTTGTTCAGCCGCTGGTCAGGGACGCCAGGCCGGCGATCGTGGACGGCGGCCGGAGGGGCCCGGGGCCGCCGGGCGGCGCGGGCGGGTGGTCGGGTCACCTCGATCGCGGGCGGGTGCATCGCGGGGGCGGGCGCAGAGTCCGGGGTCCGGGTGCGGACGAGGGCGGTGGCGGGATGAGGGCGGGACGCGGGTCGGTCCACGCGGGCGGCACGTGCCGGGGTGTCTCAGGCGCGGCCGCGGGTCCAGTCCGGTCCGGTGCGCGCCCACTCCTGCTCCCACTCGGCGAGCCGGTGGCGCAGCGCCACCCGGCGCACGATGCCGTGCCCGAGCAGCACCACGGCCGCCGCGCCGCTCGCCCCGCACAGGCCCACGGTGACCGTGTGCTGCCAGACGGCGACGTCGTCGGGCGGCGGGGCGACCGCGTGCCCCTGCCGGTCGAACCACACGTCCACGGCGTCACCGGTCCGCGTGCCCGCCGGCACCCGGGCCAGGGCGGTCTGCGTGCCCGTGCCGGGCACGGTCCAGCGGACATTCGTCTGGTAGGCATGCGCCTGGTCGCCGCCCTGCACCGACGGCAGCTGCTCCGGGGTGCCGCCGACGACCACGGCCCGGACCATGTGCCGCTCGGAGCGCTCCACCGCCGCCACCGACTGCGCCTGATCATGGGCCCAGAGCCCCGCCACCGCACCCACCAGCGGCCCACCCACGCACAGCAGGACCGCGACGGCCAGCGCGATCCAGGCTTCCACCACGTCTGACCTGCGCCGCAGCGGGTTGTACCGCCAGCGCCAGCCACGCACCCGGGTACGCATGTCGACCTCCTCGCCGCCACAAGAGCCGGAGGGCCGGACAGCCGGTCCGCAGCTCCCAGCGTGCCCCCGCTCGCATGCGAGCGTCCACACGGGACTGGTACCCCGTACGGAGCACCTAGCCCACCGCCCGCAGGGACGGATGCGGCACCGGCTGAAGCACGGGTTCCGGCGCGCGCCGCCCACCGGTCCCGGCGCCCCGGGGCGCCGCCGGTCAGCCGAAGCGCTCGATGCGGATCCGGTCCACCGGCTGCCCGGCCGCCACGAGCAGCTGCGAGGCATGCTCGGCGAACCCGTTGGAGCCGCACACATAGGCCTCCCACCCGCCCTTGGGCTGCTCGGCCAGGAGCGGGGCCACATGTGCGGCGGACACACGTCCCACCGGCACACCCCGGGGTGCGGCGCGGGTGAACACGGTCGTGGTCTCCGCGCCCAGCTCCCGCGCGTAGATCAGCTCCTCGGGGGAGCGTGCCGACACCACCATGCGCAGCGGCACGTCCAGGGCCCGGTTCCGGTGGTGCCGGACCATCGACATCAGCGGTACGACCCCGGAACCGGCGCCGAACAGCAGCGCGGGCCGGTCGCCGGGCCAGGCGAAGAAGCCGCTCAGCGGGCCGCGCACCTCGACGGTGTCGCCGGTCCTGGCCACCGTGTGGAACCAGCCGGAGACCTCGCCGCCCGGGACGTGGTCCAGGGTCAGCTCGATGTGCCCGGAGCCGTCCGGCGCGGAGGCGAGGGAGTAGTGACGCTGGGCCGTGTAGCCGTCGGGGGCGGTCAGCCGCAGCATCAGGTGCTGCCCCGGCAGATGCCCCGCCCAGGCCGGCACCGCGAACCGGAAGGTCGCCGCGTGCGGGGTCTCGCGCCGTATCCCGGTGATGGTGGCCGGCTGCCACTCCGCCGCGGCCTGGCCGCCGACCTCGATGCGGCCGGGGACCGCGAAGCGCGTCGGGGGAGCGAAGGCGGCTTCGCTGGTCGTCGTCTCAGTCACCGGCGTACCTCTGCTCCTGCCACGGGTTGCCCCGCGCGTGGTAGCCGTTGCGCTCCCAGAACCCGGGTTCGTCGTGGTCCAGGAGGGTGAGGCCGGCGATCCACTTGGCGCTCTTCCAGAAGTACAGGTGGGGCACCAGCAGCCGTGCCGGGCCGCCGTGCTCGGCGGGCAGCGGCTCGCCCTCGTACTCGAAGGCGATCCAGGCCCGCCCGCCGGTGAGGTCCGCGAGCGGCAGGTTGGCGGTGTAGCCCGTGTGCGAGTAGGCGACGGCATGTGTGGCGGACCCATGGGGGCGCACCACATCGAAGAACGCGTCCAGCGAGACGCCGCCGAACCGCACCCCGAACTTCGACCAGCTGGTGACGCAGTGGATGTCACCCTCGTAGGCCGACGCGGGCAGCGCGTGCGCCGCGTCCCAGTCCCAGGTACGGGGCTCGGCCACCAGGCCGTCGATCCGGAACGACCAGTCGGCAGGCGCCAGTTCCGGCGTCACCTCGGCGGACAGCACGGGCCAGTCGTCGCCCGTGTCGTACTGGCCGGGCGGCAGTCCGGCGTTGTGGACTCGGGGGCGGCCTGCGAAGCCTCGGGTGACGTTCATGCTTCCACCGTACGGTGTCCGGTCGGGTGCTCCCGCCCAGGTCAGGCCGCCGATCATTGCGGCCGTATGAACGATCCGCGGATGCGGGAATAGCCGCCGCGTGCTGATCCTTGCCGCTGAGTGCCGCTGCCGGGGACACCGGCGACAGCACCAGAGAGCGAGGAAACACGATGCCCAAGGCGTACGTCTACACCAGGCACGGCGGGCCCGAGACCGAGGCATTCGCCGAGCTGGACCGGCCCGTTCCCGGCCCCGGCGAACTGCTGATCGCGGTCCGCGCGGCGGGGGTCAACCCCGTCGACTGGAAGCTGCGGGGCGGTTTCCGCCGCCCCGGCGAGGGGGAGGCACGCTTCCCGGTCGTCCTCGGCAGCGAGGCCGCCGGTGTGGTCGAGGAGACCGGTGAGGGCGTCACCGGCTTCTCGGCCGGCGACGAGGTCTTCGGCAACACGTCCGGCGGCGCGTTCGCCGAGTACGCCCTGCTGACGGCGTCCGTGACGGCGCACAAGCCCGCCGCGCTGTCGTTCGCGGACGCCGCGACCCTGCCGGTCGCCGCGGCCACCGCCTACGACGGCGTGCGCCAGCTGGACCTGCCCGAGGGCGCGACCCTGCTGGTCACCGGCGCGGGCGGCGGGGTCGGCGCGGCGGTCCTGCAGATCGCGCACGCCTGGGGCCTGCGGGTGATCGGTGTGGCGGGCGAGGCCAAGAAGGACCTCGTCGAGTCGCTGGGCGCCGTGCACGTGGCCTCCGGCCCTGACCTGGCCGACCGGGTGCGGGCCGTCGCACCCGACGGCGTGGACGGCGTCTACGACCTGGTCGGCGGTGAGGTGCTCGCCGAGGCGGCCGGTCTGCTCGCCGACCGCACCAAGCTGATCACCGCGGGCGCCGCGCCCGAGACCGTGGCCGCACTGGGCGGGTCCCGGGTGGCACGCGCCCGGACCGCCGCCGTCCTGGACGAGGTGGCCGAGCTCGTCGTGGCCGGTGAACTCGACCCGCATGTCTCGCAGACCTTCCCGCTGGACCGGGCCGACGAGGCGCTGCGCGCCGTCGAGCAGGGGCACGCCCTCGGCAAGATCGTGATCGAGGTCGGCGTATGAGCGTCCCGCAGGCCCGCGAGGACGCTCCGCACGTCCTGGACAACCCGGCCCGCGCCTCGCTCACCGGCCCGCACGCCCGCTTCGCCGAGCGGCGCGGGCGGATCCTGCGCTACCCGGTCGACGTCTCCCCGTGGCTGGCGCTGCCCGACGATCCCGACGCCGACGACTGGGCGGACCTCGCCGCCCTGGCCGGCCCCGGCGCGGAGGTCCCGCTGCCCGGCTACCGCGGCGAACTCCCCGAGGGCTGGGAGCTGACGATGAACATCGCGGGCGTACAGCTGGTGGACGAGGGCATGGCCGCCGTCCCGGAACCGGCCGCGGTCCGGCTCGGGCCGGCCGACGTACCCGAGATCCTCGACCTGATCGAGCGCACCCGCCCCGGCCCGTTCCTGCCCCGCACCATCGAACTCGGCACCTACCTGGGCATCCGCCGCGACGGCAGGCTGATCGCGATGGCGGGGGAGCGGCTGCACCCGCCGGGCTGGACCGAGATCAGCGCGGTGTGCACCGACCCGGCACACCGCGGCGAGGGCCTGGCGACCCGGCTGATCCGCGCGGTCGCGCACGGCATCCGGGAACGCGGCGAGACGCCCTTCCTGCACACCGGAGCCGAGAACACCACCGCGATCCGGCTGTACGAGTCGCTCGGCTTCCGCCTGCGCCGCCGTACCGCCTTCGTCGCGGCCAGGGTGCCGGAGCCGCTCGGTCAGCCGTCGGCGGAACCGGCCGGGGTCCCGGCGTTGTAGCGCTCCAGGTATCCGGCGAACCTGACCAGGTCCGCCTCCGGCCAGTCCGCCAGCCGCTCCCGGAAGGCGGCCCGGCGGCTGTGCGTGACCTGGGCCAGGATCTCCTCGCCCGCATCCGTCAGATGCAGTACCTGGACCCGGTGGTCCTCCGGGTCCAGGCGCCGCTCGATCAGCCCCGCCCGTTCCAGTGCCGCCACCTGCCGGCTGACCGTCGACTTGTCCAGCGCGTAGTGCGCGGCCAGGTCGGTCGCCCGGCACCCGCCGCGCTCCTCCAGATGCCCGAGCAGCGTGTACGACACCAGCGACAGCTCGGGGTGCATGCGCCCGGCCGACGCCCGGGCCCGGCGCGCGAACGTCGTCATCTCGCGCTGGATGGTCTCCACTGCCGTCTCCGCCGTTGTCACGGGAATACCTCCTCCGACGGTCTAGTTGTATAGTACAACTTGACAGTGAGTTGTATAAGCCAACCAGTTTGGCCGGAAGGTTCTGGAGGTCGTACGCGATGAGGTCGCCGGCGCTGCGCCATGTACTCACGCACCTGATCACCCCGCTGCTGATGTGCCTGGGCATGGGGCTCGCCTATATGGGCGCGTTCGTCCACCCGGAGCCGAACCACATGCCGGTGGCCGTGGTCGGTGCCGGACC
Source organism: Streptomyces sp. NPDC001507 (assembly GCF_042894765.1). Taxonomy (NCBI): domain Bacteria; kingdom Bacillati; phylum Actinomycetota; class Actinomycetes; order Kitasatosporales; family Streptomycetaceae; genus Streptomyces; species Streptomyces sp. NPDC001507. The sequence continues at coordinate 40,085 of NZ_JBIAVV010000012.1, read as the reverse complement.
GGAGGCGAAGGTGTTGGCGCAGACCATCAAGGACACCGCGGGTGACAAGCTCGACGTCCGAACCGTCCCCACCCGCGCCGCGGCCGTCGACCTGCTCAGGTCCCGTACTGTGACCGGCGCCTACGTGCCGAGTGCCAAGGCCCCTGAGCTGATCGTCGCGACCGCCGCCTCCGACACGGGCGCCACGGCCGTCGAGCAGGTCTTCACCCCGGTCGCCGCCAAGGAGGGCGCCGTCCTCAAGGTCACCGACGTCGCCAAGCCGGTCGCCGACGACCCCACAGGACAGGGCCTCTTCTTCCTGCTCATCGCCGTGAGCATCGGCTCCTACGCCTCCGTCGCCGCCCTCGGCGCGGCCGGCGCGGCGCTCCCCATGCGGATACGCACCCTGCTCGCGCTCGGCGTCTCGGGCGTCGTCAGCGGCATCGGCGCGTTCCTCGCCGGACCGGTGTTCCACCTCGCGCAGCACGACCTGGCGGGGGTCTGGGGCATGGCCTGGCTCTACTCCGCGGGCATCCTGCTCATCGGCGTCGGCCTGCACACCTTCCTCAAGCGGTGGACCACGCTGACCATGATGGTGCTGTTCGTGATGCTCAACTTCACCAGCTCCGGCGGCTTGTTCCGCCCCGAACTGCAGAACGGCTTCTTCGGCACCCTGCACGCCTTCTGGAACGGCGCCGGTTTCGTCGAGGGCGTTCGCAGCCTGCTCTACTTCGGCAGCGACGGCCTCGGCCGCAACGTCTGGACCCTCGCGGTCTGGCTGCTGGCCGGCCTCGCGGTCACGGTGATCGCCGCGGTCCACGAGCGGGCCGCGGCGGCGCCGGCCGCCGCCGTCGTCGTACCGGAGTCCCCCGCCGGCCTCACCGACGAGGTGGCGGCAGCCGAGGAGGAGGCGGAGGAGACGGTCGGCGTCTGATCGGTAGGCCGCCCGGCCGGCGGACCGTCCGACGGGACGGGCCATCGGCCGGGCTGCCCACCGGCCGGGCGGTAAAGCGTCTGAACGGTGTGCCGGCCCCGGATAGGCTCCCCTGTGATGACCTCACTCTCCGATTCCGACACCACCGGCGCCGTCGTCTCCGCGCTGCGCGCCGCCGGCTGCGTCTTCGCCGAGGACGAGGCGGAGCTGATCCTCACGACCGCCCGCACCCCGGACGAACTGGCCGCCATGGTGGCCCGGCGGGCCGCCGGACAGCCCCTCGAACACGTCCTCGGCTGGGCGGAGTTCCACGGGCTGCGCATCCTGGTGGAACCCGGCGTGTTCGTGCCCCGCCGCCGTACCGAGTTCCTGGTCGACCAGGCCCTCGCCCAGGCGCCCGGGGCGGCCGTCGTCGTCGACCTGTGCTGCGGCTCCGGCGCGGTCGGCGCGGCCCTCGCCGCCGCACTCGGGGACGCCGAGCTGCACGCCGCCGACATCGACCCGGCCGCCGTCACCTGCGCCCGCCGCAACATCGCCCCCTACGGCGGCCACGCCCACACCGGCGACCTGTTCGACGCCCTGCCCGCCGCGCTGCGCGGCCGGACCGGCATCCTCGCCGCCAACGTGCCCTACGTCCCCAGCGGCGAGGTGGGACTGCTGCCCGCCGAGGCCCGCGAGCACGAGCCGCTGGTCGCGCTCGACGGCGGTGGCGACGGACTCGACGTACTGCGCAGGGTCGCCGCGGGAGCCCGCGAGTGGCTCGCGCCGGGCGGCTGCGTCCTGGTCGAGACGAGCGAGCACCAGACCGAGGACGCCGTACGCGCCTTCCGGCGCGCCGGACTGACCACCCGGGTCGCGGTCTCCGAGGAGCTGTACGCGAACGTCGTGATCGGGGTGCGTGACTGAGAGGATCAGACACAACGCCTGGACTCGGCTGTAGGCGATCACACGACAGGCGAGCTTCAGGAACGCCTCGTGGTTGGGAGCCGACGGTACTTGTCGAAGTCGTAGCCCTGGTCGGCGGACAACTGCCGCGGCAGGTGACCGGGGCGACCGGTCAGGGTGATGGCATCCGGAAAGGGGATATGGCTACGACCAGGCTTCCCATCAAATGCTCCGACTCCCGCGGCCGACGGCCTGGAAAATGGGGTGCGGTCGGCTGAACTGGGGTGATAGGCAAGCGATGTGACAGAGAGTCTTGAGTATCCCGCCCTGCTGCGACTGATCGAGGAGCGGTCGGCCGTGTTCCGGAGTGCGGTTGCGGCCGCGCCCAGCATGGACGCGCCGGTGCCGTCCTGCCCCGAGTGGACGGTGTTCGATCTTGTGCGGCACCTGGGTACGGGCCAGCGCTGGTGGGCCGCGATCGTCGCCGCGGGCCCGGCCGAGGCTCCGCCGGCCAAGGAGGCCGCAGAGGTGCCGCGCGAGCTCGAGGCGCTGCTGGCCTGGTACACGGAGTCGAACGAGCTGCTGCTGAGTGCGCTGCGCGAGGCGGGCCCGCAGCGCGAGTGCTGGACGTGGTGGAGCGCCGGTGTGTCGCCGGCGAACGCCTGGGGCGTCGCCCGGCGCCGGGTGCACGAGGTGCTGGTGCACACCTACGACGCTCAGCTCGCCGCAGGCGCCGTGCAGCCGATGCCGGTGGACGTCGCGATCGACGGTGTGGCCGAGTTCCTCGACACCTGCAACTCCACCCCGGCGGCCTGGCCGCACGAGGCCGCCACCATCCACTACCACGCCATCGAGGGCCGCTCCTGGCTCCTCACGCTGGACGGCACCGGCGCCTGGCCCGCACCCCTCACGGACGACGCCGCGCCCGCCTCCGCCTCGGCCACGGGCACGGCCGAGCAGCTGCTCCTCTTCGTCTGGGGCCGCCTCACGCTGAGCGACCTGAAGATCGAGGGCGACCAGCGGGTGTTCGAGCAGCTGATCGCCTGGGAGCCCGAGGAGTAGCCAGTCAATACCGCCGGCGGACGTCCGGTACGGCCTCGTGCAGCTCGGGCCCCGGCCGATCTGTCACGTCCGCTCGCGTGATCGGCCGCGAACAGGCGTCATGCGGCCGTGACCGTCTGTGTCCTTGTCGTTCCACTCCCGACAGACCTGGTCCAGGGCGTTCTTCAGGGCTCAGGGGTATCAGGGCTCAGGGGTAGGAGAGACGGCCGGCGACGGCGCGTCCTGGCCCGCCCTTCCCGCAGCACCCGCGGGCGGGAACCGCTAGGCGGTCGCCCCGCTGCCCGACGGGCTCGGCGATGGTGAGCGGTCGCCGGGGTGGCGCCACGGGCCGCCGTGGTCGTGCATGCCGCCGGGGCCCATACCGGTGAAGTCGCCCGAGAACGCGCCGGACGCGGTCCGCTTGCCGTCGGCGCCGCGGGTGCCGACCAGGACGGCCTTCGCGTCCTTCTTCAGCGTGTCGGAATCGCCCCGCACCTTGACGTCCGAGCCCACGGTCCATGTCCACGACGCGCCGTCGTCGCTCTGCACCGTGACCTGGTCGCCGTCCACGTTCTCGACCGTGCCCCGCTGCCAGATCCGCACCACGTACTTGCCGGTGTCCGGGTCCTTGACGGTCGCCTCGCCGTGCACGCCCATGCCACCCATGCCGAACCAGCCGTGCCCGGGCCGGTGCCCGTCCGGCGCGGAGGGCGCCGGCGAGGCGCCGGAGGCGGCCGGGGACGCGGCGGAGCCGCTGCTGCCGGAGCCGGCGGCGAACGCCACCGTGCCGCCCAGGGCGAGCGCCCCGGCGACGAGCGCCACGGTCACCGCGCGCACGCGGAAGGACTGGCGGCGCCACCGGTCGCGCAGTGGCGCGCCCGGCTCCCGGTCCGGTCCCGGCCCCGACAGGACTTCCGGCGGGGCACCCCACTCCGCGGCGGCGACCTGCGGGGGGCGGTCGGGCATCGGCGGGATCGGCGGTTCGATTCCGTCGACGTCACGGCGGTTTTCCTGCTCCGGTTCGTGCGTCACGGCTCGCTCCCATCGGCGAACGGCGGCACGCGGCATCGCGCGACGCATGCCTCTCTGTGAATTGTGGGAGGTTGCCGATAAGAACCTGGTAATCAGTTCCTGTGAATTCGATGAATCCGAACCGGGGCAGGAGCTGCATCCGGCGCCCCGGCAGCCTCCCGGCTACGGCAGTTCCCGGGCCCGCGCGATGAGCAGTGCCACGTCGTCGTGGTTGTCGGGGTGGTGCAGCTCCCGCAGCAGCAGGTCGCAGACCTCCTCCAGCGGACGGGCCGGGCCGTCGAGCAGAGCCAGCAGTTCGTCGAGGCGTTCGTCCAGGGAGTGCCTGCGCGTCTCCACCAGGCCGTCGGTGTAGAACACCAGCTCGTCGCCGGGCTCGAAGTCGACGGACGTGGTGGCGAAGGCGACCCCGCCGACACCCAGCGGGACCCCGGTGGGCAGGTCGAGGAGTTCCGGCGGACGGCCGGGGCGGACCCGGGCCGGGGGCAGGTGGCCGGCGTTGGCGATCCGGCACCGGCGCAGTTGCGGGTCGTACACGGCGTAGACGCAGGTCGCGATGGAGTGGTCGAGGCCCGACGTGGTCTTGTCCAGGTTTTCGAGGAGGACCGCCGGGTCGAGGCCCAGTGCGGCCAGGGTGGTGGTCGCGGTGCGCAGTCTGCCCATCGTCGCGGCAGCGTTGATGCCGCTGCCCATCACGTCGCCCACCACGAGGGCCGTTCGGTCGCCGTCCAGCGGAATGACGTCGAACCAGTCGCCGCCCACCTCGACCGTGGCGCCCGCCGGCTGGTAGCGGGAGGAGACCTCCAGGCCGGGGGTGACCCGAGGGTGGACGGGCAGGAGGCTGCGCTGGAGGGTCAGCGCGGTGGTGCGGGCGTTCTCGTACCAGCGGGCGTTGTCGATCTGGACGGCCGCGCGCGCCGCCAGTTCCCGGGCCAGCAGAAGATCGTCGTCGTCGAAGGACGCCGGATTGCGGGTGCGCTTGAGATCGAGGGCGCCCAGCACCTCACCGCGCGCGATGAGCGGCACGGCCAGATACGAGTGCACCCCGGCCCGGTCCAGCAGCACCGCGGCCTCGGAGGAGGGGGCGATCCGCGCCAGGTGCTCGTCCTTGGCCCGCGGGACGACGACGGACTCCCCGGTCCGTACGCACGCCGTGATCAGCCGGTCCGGCGCGTACCGGGCGACCGTCCCCGGCGCGTCCGCGGCCTGGACCGCGTCCGCCTTCTGCTCCGCGCGCACGGCGAGGGTCCGCAGCACGGCGGGCTCGGCCGGGCCGAGGGTGCCGCTGCGGCCCTCGACCACCGTGTCCAGCAGCTGCACGGCCGCCACGTCGGCCAGCTCCGGCACGGCGACGTCGGCCAGCTCCCGGGCGGTGCGCTCCAGGTCCAGGGTGGTGCCGATACGGGTGGAGGCGTCGGCGATCACGGCCAGCCGACGGCGCGCGTTCTCGGCCTCGACGCCGGCCCGGTACGGCTCGGTGATGTCCACCACCGAGGTGGCCACACCCAGCACGTTCTCCAGCGCGTCGTCCAGCCGGTAGACCGACACGGACCAGATGTGCTCCACGTCCGGATCGGCCGGCGTACGGCCCACCGCGGAATGGTCGATGACCGGCTCACCGGTCCGCAGCACCCGCAGGTAGGCCGACTCCAGCGCGTCGGCGTCCAGCGCGGGCAGCACCTCGCGGATGGTCCGTCCCACGTGCTCCTCGGCCGGGACCCCGTTCATCCGCTCCATCGCCGGGTTGACCGACACGAAGCGCAGGTCCGTGTCGAAGACGGCAAGACCGATCGGCGACTGCTGCACGATCCGTTCGGACAGCGCCACGTCCTGCTCCAGCCGGCGCACCGTCGACTGGTCGGCCGCCAGACCCAGCGCGAACACGTCGCCCTTGTCGTCCATGAGCCGCATGTTGCGGAACTCGACCACATGGGTGGAGCCGTCCTTGTGGCGGATCGGGAAGCCGCCGGCCCAGCTCCGCCCGGTGCTCATCACGTCCGCGAACAGCTTGCCGACCAGTTCGATGTGGCGCTCGTGCACCATCAGCCGGGCCGCGTACTGACCGAGCGCCTCCTGCGCCGAGTAGCCGAACAGCTCCTCGGCCTGCGGGCTCCACAGCGCGATCCGGCCCTTGGCGTCCAGCACGACCGAGGCCACGTTCAGGACGTCCAGCAGGCCGCCCGGCCGCACGGGTCCGCGCACGGGGTCCCCGCCCCCCGGCACCGAGGCCTCGGCTGGACTCATCGCACGCACCGCCTTCGGACTTCCGCACGGCACGGCGTCCCCCGTGCGGACTCTCCCCGTTCTATCGCGCTCACCCCCGACTCTCCGATGCCACCGCCGACTTTTCCACCATCTCTCAAGACGACGGCATCCGTAGCGCGAAACGACCACAGGGACGGCAGAGGCGTGAGTTCACCTTCCCGACCCGTCATTGGTCTGTACATGCCCATCGAGCCCACGCCAGACTGGCCGGCGCACGCGCGTCCCACCCCCCGATACCGAGGAGTAGGCTTCCATGCCCGCGTCCACCCGGCAACGTTGTCGCGCAGGCCTGACCGCCCTGGTCGCCCTCGCCACCACCCTGGTCCTCGCGACCGCCGCCCCGGCCTCCGCGGCCGACACCTGGACGGAGAACGGCTCCGACCACGCCGATGCGCTCAGTGAGAGCCAGGGCCTGACCTCGGTCGAGGTCCCGGCCGGCAGCCCCAATCGGTACACCGGTGCCGGCACCATCCCGCTCGACGTCTACTCCCGCGGCTGGAACCACGTCGGCGACCCCGACGAGTCCTACGACGGCTACTACGTCGAGCCGTACCAGGCGGACTCCAGCACCTACAAGATGTACCGGGTACAGGCCCCCGACGGCACCTGGTCGGAGTACGTCCACACGCTCGTCTCCGGCGAGGCCCTCAACAACTCCTGGTCCGCCATCACGCCCGACAGCCAGTACATGCTCTCCGGCGAGTACGGCACGATGACCCGCTTCCTGGTCTTCCCGACGCCGGGCGCCAACAAGAGCACCTCGCCGTCCGCGAACCTCCCGCTGGCGTCCGTCGTCAACCTGGACCACGCCGTGCGTGACGTCCAGGGCTGCGACTTCTCCAGCGCCACCACGCTGCTGTGCTCCTCGGACGACCCGGACGGCAGCCTCTTCGGCTACACCAAGCCGCTGCTGCAGATCGACCTGTCCGCGCAGCCCGGCTCCACGAACGTCACCGGGCACGTCACGGCGCTGCGCCAGCTCCCGCTGCGCAGCTCCTGCTCGGGCACCTTCGAGGCCGAGGGCATCGACTACGACCGGCGCACCGGCATCCTGCGCGTCATCGTGATGTCGCCCGGCTTCTGCGTCCTCACGGACAGCATGACCTACAAGTTCACCCGGAACTGAGCCGGCGGCCGCCGGCGGGTGGTGCGGGGCCCGGAGATCGGTGCTTTTCTGTTGGCATGGCGCGGTTCGCGGGGGACCCCGTGACGCCGCGCCATCGCCATGAGAGGAGCGATCACGATGGACCGTGTGCCCACGCACGAGGAACCCGTCTCCCTCGAGATCAGTGGATGCAACAAGGAGGACGCCCGGATCGTGTTCGACGCGCTGTGCCAGTGCTTCGAGTCCGACCGGGCCGCCGAGGACGTGCCGCAGCAGCTCCACGAGACGCGCCCGATGGTGTGGCTCGGCACGTTCGAGGTCACCGACACCCACGAGTGCACCCCGCCGCCCCGGCTCTCGGCCACGGTCGAGGCCGATGCGCAGGGCGGTTACTGGGCGATCAGCCGGCTGCACAGGACCCTCGACTCCCTGTTCACCGTGCGGAACCTGTCCTCGGCGTCCGGGGACCAGGAGAGGGAACTGCACGTCCTGCTCGAAAGCCGGTGAGCGGTGATCTGGGACACGTAACCCCGAGGGTGTTGTGCAACTAGTTGCATAATCCGTGCGCGGTCCTCTACAACTACGGTGACGACACCGCGCACGGAGGCCCCCATGAGCCGTTACCCGAACCTGCTGAAACCCCTCGACCTCGGTTTCACCACACTCCCCAACCGGGTGCTCATGGGCTCCATGCACGTGGGCCTGGAGGAGGCCGAGCGCGGCTTCGAGCGGATGGCGGAGTTCTACGCGGCCCGGGCCCGCGGGGGCGTGGGCCTCATCGTCACCGGCGGCATCGCGCCCAACGACGAGGGCCGGCCGTACGAGGGCGGCGCCAAGCTCACCACCGACGAGGAGGCCGCGCGGCACCGGGTCGTCACCGAGGCCGTACACCGCGAGGGCGGCCGGATCGCGATGCAGATCCTGCACTTCGGCCGGTACGCCTACCACCGCGACCTGGTCGCCCCGAGCCCCCTCCAGGCCCCGATCAGCCCCTTCGCGCCCCGCGAGCTGACCGACGACGACGTCGAGCGCACCGTCGGCGACTACGTCCGCGCCGCCCGCCTGGCCCGGCAGGCCGGTTACGACGGCGTCGAGATCATGGGCTCCGAGGGCTACCTGATCAACGAGTTCATCGCCGCGCAGACCAACCACCGCACCGACCGCTGGGGCGGCTCGTACGAGAACCGGATGCGGTTCCCCGTCGAGATCGTCCGCCGGGTGCGCGAGGCCGTCGGCGAGGACTTCATCATCGTCTACCGGCTGTCCATGCTGGACCTGGTCCCCGGCGGGTCGACGCTGGACGAGGTCGTCACGCTCGCCAAGGCAGTCGAGGCGGCCGGGGCGACCATCATCAACACCGGCATCGGCTGGCACGAGGCCCGCATCCCCACCATCGCCACCTCGGTCCCGCGCGGCGCCTACACCTGGGTCACCAGGAAGCTGATGGGCGCGGTGTCCGTCCCGCTGGTCACCACCAACCGCATCAACACCCCGGAGGTCGCCGAGGAGCTGCTCGCCGAAGGCTTCGCCGACATGGTCTCCATGGCCCGCCCGATGCTCGCCGACCCCGACTTCGTCAACAAGGCCGCGGCCGGCACGCCCGAGGCCATCAACACCTGCATCGGCTGCAACCAGGCCTGTCTCGACCACACCTTCAGCGGGAAGATCACCTCCTGCCTGGTCAACCCGCGCGCCTGCCACGAGACCGAACTGGTCCTCGCCCCGACCCGGCTGAAGAAGCGCGTCGCGGTCGTCGGCGCCGGACCGGCCGGCCTCGCCTGCGCGGTGTCCGCCGCCGAACGCGGCCACGAGGTCACCCTGTTCGACGCGGCGGCCGAGATCGGCGGCCAGCTGAACGTGGCCCGCAAGGTCCCCGGCAAGCAGGAGTTCGACGAGACCCTGCGCTACTTCCGCCACCAGCTCGACGCGCACGGCGTGGACGTACGCCTGAACACCACCGTCGAGCCCGCGGACGTCACCGGCTACGACGAGGTCGTGGTCGCCACCGGCGTCACCCCGCGCACCCCCGACATCCCCGGCGTCGACCACCCCCGCGTCCTCGGCTACCTCGACGTGCTGCGCGACGACGCGCCCGTCGGCGACCGCGTCGCGATCCTCGGCGCGGGCGGCATCGGCTTCGACGTCGCCGAGTACCTCACCGACGGCGGCGACAAGGCGAGCGAGGACCCGGAGACGTACTTCAGGCAGTGGGGCGTCGACACGGCGTACCAGGGCCCCGGGGGCCTGGCCGCACCGGAGCGCCCGGCGCCGCCACGGACCGTGCACCTGCTCCAGCGCAAGGCGAGCAAGGTGGGCGCGGGCCTCGGCAAGACCACCGGCTGGATCCACCGCACCGAACTCAAGCACCGGGGCGTCACCATGGTCCCGGGCGTGCAGTACGACCTGATCGACGACGCCGGACTGCACGTCACCGTCGACGGCGAGAGCACGGTCCTGGAGGTCGACACCGTCGTGCTGTGCACCGGACAGGAACCGCGCCGGGGCCTGTACGAGGAGCTGGTCGCCGTCGGCTGCAGCGCGCACCTCATCGGCGGTGCCGACGTCGCCGCCGAACTGGACGCCAAGCGGGCCATCAAGCAGGGCACCGAGCTGGCGGCCGCCCTGTAGCGTCCGTCCCTAGGATGAGCCCATGTCACTCCCGCACGCGATCCTCACCGCCCTGCTCGAACGGCCGTCGTCGGGGCTTGAGCTGACCCGCAGGTTCGACAGGTCGATCGGTTACTTCTGGTCGGCCACGCACCAGCAGATCTATCGCGAGCTCGGCCGGCTGGAGGCCGAGGGCTACATCCGCACGCTGCCGGCCGAGCAGCCGGCCCGTGGGCAGAAGAAGAGCTACGAGGTCCTGCCCGCGGGCCGCGCCGAACTGGCCCGCTGGACCGCCGCCTCCCAGGACCCCAAGCCGCAGCGGGACGTGCTGCTGCTGCGGCTGCGCGCGGCCGCCGTCGTCGGCACCGCCGGCCTCGAGGCCGACCTGCGCCGCCATCTGGAGCTGCACCGAAGCCAGTTGGCCGAGTACGAGGAGATCCAGCGCCGCGACTTCCCGCCGGGCAAGGACGCCCCCGAGGACCGGCTGCGGCACCTGGTCCTGCGGGCCGGCATCGACCTGGAGACGTTCTGGACGCAGTGGCTCGGCCATGCCCTGGAGGAGTTCGGCGAACTGCCCGGCCCGTCCCGGTCCTAGGGGACCTGTGGTCACCTTCCCGGCCGCCCCGCGACAGGGTCTAGAGCCGGTACGGCTTCGAGCGCTTGCGCAGGTACCAGCCGGTGGCGATGACGCCGGAGCCGACCAGGGCGGCGCCGATGCCCAGGGTGAGCGGGCCGTAGTCGCGGGCGGCGCCGCCCAGGCCGCCCATCACCCCCCGGGCGGGGGCGGGCACGGCCGGCTTGGTGGCCGAGTTGACGGTCGAGTTGGCGGTGGAGGAGGTCGTCGGCGCGGAGGGGGCGGACGAGACGATCACCGACTGGGTGCCCGCCGTACCGCCGTTGGAGCAGACGACGACCACCGTGTAGGTGCCCGGCGACACCCCCGACCAGGCGGCGGACTGGCTCACCGTGGTGCCCGCCAGGGCCACCTGCCGCCCCTGGGCGAAGGCGGTCTGGCCGCTGTTGAGCAGCGAGGCGTTGCCCCAGCTGCCGTTGGACTGGGTGCAGGCGCTGGTGACCACCGACACCGTGCTGCCGATGGTGCTCACCGAGATGCCCGAGAGCGCGGCGGACGGGCCGGCGAGCCAGGTCGGGAGAGCGGCGGCGGCCGCCAGGGTCAGGCCGGAGCGGAGGAGGAGTCGGGTAGTGCGCATGGTCTGCCCTCCGGCGGCACGGTGGCGGAACGTCCCGTGCGCCGCCGAGGGTGGGGAAACGCCCGTGCTGCCTCAGGTTCAGCGAAAGGGGCTCCGGTGCGTCCCGCACCCGGAGGGCGACCGGCCAGGTGACTTCTTCCTCCGCCCGGCCCACGCCGGGACGCGCGCCCGCCTCTCCTCCTCAGTCCCCGGTCGTCACGGTCCGCTCCGCCGACCAGCCGCCCCAGGTGCCGTCCGGCAGCCGCGCCCGGAGCCGCACCTGGTGCCGGACCCCATGGTCCCGGCCCACATAGAAGCTGTAGGTCGACCGTCCCTGCGGCGGAGTGCCGCCCCACACCAGGGAGGTGGTCGTACCGGCGTCCAGCCGGATCTGGTATTCGGTGACCACACCGTCCACCTGCGGTGGGTCCCACGCCAGATCGAGGTAGTAGGCCCCGCTCTGCTCGTGGGTCCGCGCCGTGAACGCGGTCGGCGCGGTGTCGCGGCCGTCGCCGCTGCCGGGCGTGGTGAGGCGCACCGCCGTGCTCGCGGGCGAGAGGTTGTCGGCCGCGTCCCGGGCCCGGACGGTGAAGACGTAGCGGGTGCCCGGCCGCAGCCCCATGACCACGGCCGCGGTCTGGTTCCCGCCCACGCTGTGGATCTTGGCCCCGCCCTGCCAGATGTCGTACGACACCACGGCCCGGTCGTCCGTCGAGGCGCCCCAGGACAGCTGTACGGCACGGCTGCCCACGGCCCGGCCCGCCGGCCGCGCGGGCCGGGTCGGCGCGGAGCGGTCGGCCGCGACCATCGCGGGGGTGGTCGCCCGCACCGCACGGCTGCGCGGCCCGAGGCTGCCGTCCCCGCCCCGGGCCCGCACGGTGAACACGTACGCCGTGGACGGCCTGAGCCTGGTGACGTCCACCATGTGCTGGGAGCCGGGCACTTCCTCGACCTTCGTGGTGCCGCGATACACCTCGTAGGCACGGATCCCGGAACCCTCCGGCAGCTCGTTCCACATGACGTGCACGCTGGTGGCGCTCCCGGCGGCCGCGGTCACCCCCGTCGGGGCACCGGGCAGCCGGCCGCTGTCGCCGTCGGCGGCCCGGCCCCAGCCGCAGGACGTCACGAACAGCAGGGCGCAGACCACGACGGCAACTCGGCGCACGGTTCCGCCTCCCTCGGGGACGGCAGCACGGCAATGGTCCGGACCAATATGACCGCCCGGGGTGCGGACATCAAGAGGGCCGTCTTGCAGACGCCGGGGGAGAGTTACGTATGCTGAGGGTCCTGCGGTCGAACTTCCCCGGAGAACAGGGGAGTTCGCGCCTGTGGCGCGGAACGCTGTCGTCGCTGATCCCGCGCCGGCACGGGCGGCCGGGGCGGTCCGGGCCGGTACCGGCCCGGCGCCCCGGTCCTCGGTGGCCGCTCACGAAGTGTCAGTTTCGTTGCGCCGAACGGCCCTGTACAGCCTCCATGTGCTGGCCCGGCCGCCGGACCCGCACCATCTTGTTCCGGGTGACTCCATGTCCCCCACGAAAAGGGTCCCTCATCGTGCGTGTCCAGTCGCTGACGCTGGCCGCGGCCGGCGCCACCCTGCTCGCCCCGGCCACCCTGCCCGCCCCCGCCCACCCCGCCTCGTACGCGGCCCCCGGTGTCCGGCACCGGATCTCCGCCACCGACCTGCTGGCCCGGGTGCGGGAGTGCACCCAGGTCTCCAGGGGCCGCTTCCGCTCCGATGCCAACACCGCCGCCACCGTCCCCGTGTGCGGCACCCGGCAGGCCGTCTTCTGGAAGGCCGACCTCGACATCGACTGCGACGGCCAGCGGACCGCCCACTGCAACCGCGCCGCCGACCCGGCGTTCACCGCCGCCACCGCCTACCACCAGTCCAACGGCCGTCAGCTCAACGCCGAGAAACTGCCCTACGTCGTCGTACCCGGCCCCAGCCGTCGCTGGAACCACCGGAAGTCCGGCGTCCGGGGCGGTGCGATCGCCGCGGTCATCTACAAGGGCCGGGTCCAGTACGCCGTCGTCGGCGACACCGGACCGCGGGACATCATCGGCGAGGCCTCCTACGCCACCGCGAAGGCGCTCGGCGTGAACCCCGACCCGCGCGTGGGCGGGGTGCCGTCCGGCGTCACCTACATCGTCTTCAAGGACTCGGCGATCCGGCCCATCGAGGACCGTGAGGCGGCGGAGGCGGAGGGGGAGCGGCTGGCGGAACAGTTCACCGGGGGCGGCTGACCGGGGGCCGGCCGCCCCTGCGGTGCGGGTCAGACGGCCGCCCAGCCGTTGTCCACCGGCAGGATCGCGCCGTTGATGTTGCTCGCCGCGTCCGAGGCCAGGAACACGATCGCCGCCGCCTGCTCCTCGGGCTCGGAGACCTGGCCCACGTTGCCGAAGTACGGGCCGAGCGCGGCCGGCCCGTGCGCACCGTCCTCCAGGTCGACCTGGATGCCGGTCCTGGTGCCGCCGGGTGCGATCGCGTTGGCCCGGATGCCCTGGTTGCGGTACATCACCGCCAGGTTCTTGGTCAGGCCGACGACGCCGTGCTTCGAGGCCGTGTACGCGGCGCCCGCCGCGCTGCCGCGCAGGCCGGCCTCGGAGGCGGTGTTGACGATCGCGCCCCGGCCCGCGGCCAGCATGTGCGGCAGCACCGCCCGGGTGAGCAGGAACGGCGCGGTGAGGTTGACCCGTATCACCCGCTCCCACTCCGTGTCGCTGACATCCGCCAGCGCGGACATCCGGTCCATGATCCCGGCGTTGTTCACCAGGACGTCCACCCCGCCGAACCGCTCCACCGCGGTCGCCACCACCTCGTCCACCACGGACTGCTCGCCGAGGTCACCGGTGACGGCGACGGCCGTACCGCCCGCCTCCTCGATCTCCGCCACCGCCGAGCCCGCGGCCTCGGCGTTCAGGTCGGCGACCAGGACCCGGGCCCCCGCCCTGGCGAAGGCCAGGGCGGCGGCACGGCCGATCCCCGATCCCGCGCCGGTGACGATGACGCCGCGCCCGTCGAGTCCGCTGGCCATGTGGTGCTCCCATCAGGTGGTTCAAGGGCGCTCGGCGCCCGGTGCGGCTCACACCATACGACTTAATGTCGGCGAGTGACATAAAGTCGCGGCCTGAATTTCCCGTCACCCCGCCGCCTCGGGGACAATCTCGGTGCAGCAGCAGACCGGCACGGGAGGGACAGATGACCGCAGGGGGACGCACGGGACGCCCGCCCCTGACCGAGGAGCGCAAGGCCGAGACCAGACTGGAGATCGCCCGCGCCGCGGTGGACCTGTTCGTCACGCAGGGGGTGTCCGCGACCACCGGCGAGCAGATCGGGCAGGCGGTCGGCGTCTCGGCGCGCACGGTGTGGCGCTACTTCCCGAGCAAGGAGGCCTGCGTGCGGCCGCTGTTCGCGGCCGGCATCGAAGCCGTCGCCGACTGCCTGCGCGCCTGGCGCCCCGGCCAGCCGCTGGAGGAGGCGTTCGAGGACGCCGTGCCGACCGACAGCCGGCTGGTGCGCAGCCCGGACCGCGCGACCATGGGCGCCCTGGTCCGGCTGACCCGCGACGAACCGGGCCTGCGCGCGGAGTGGCTGCAGTCCTACGACGAGGCCGAACCGGCCTTCGCCCGCGCCCTCGCCGAACGCTCCGGGCTGCCCGCCGACGGCCTGCGGCCCACCATCCAGGCGGCCATGTTCAACGCGGCCCTGCGCGCGGCCGTCGAGCACTACGCCTGGCGCGTCGCCGACGAGACCACGGACCCCGCCACGGCGGAGGCCGAGCTCACGGCGACCATGCGCTCGGCCCTCGCGGTGGCGGCGGAGGGGCTCGCCTAGGGACGGCTGTTGTACGCCGCCGCCCGCAGCGCCGGGCGGCCCGCGGAAAGGGCCCGCGACGGCCAGGACGCAGTGACCGTCTGTGCTTCTCCGGGCAGCAGCCACAGGTAGTTGTGGCTGTAGAGCGTCGGCAGCACGCGGTCACCGTTCGCCTCGTCCACCAGGGACAGCCGGACCATGGCGGCGACGGCCGAGCCGCGGTTGCGGACGGTGGCCGTCAGGGTGTGACGGTCACCGGCACGGGACACCGGCCCGGCCGAGACGGACACGTTCACCCGCGGGGCCCTGTCGAGTGCCTGGAGGTCGGCGGGGTCGCGGTGGCGCCAGTACGTGTTGCGCGACAGCTCCCTGCCGCCCGCGTCCGCCAGGGTCAGCCGCAGCAGGTGCAGGTCGGGCAGGTCGTCGGTCCATCCTGCGGTGAACGCCTCGGCGGTGGCGGCCCGTGCCACGTCCACCGTCGCGGTCCGGCCGCTGCCGAGCTGCCGGCCGGACAGGTCGTACAGCCGGGCGGTGACGGTGGCGCCGTGCAGGTCCGCGCGGGTGTGGTTGACCGCGAGGACCCGCCACCGCACCGGATCGGCCTGGACGTGCAGCGGCTCGCAGGCCGAACGGGCGCCGTAGTACGTGCCGTTGACGTCGAAGTCGTAGTCGTAGGTCTGCCAGACGGTGCTGTGCCAGGCAGGGTGGGACATCCACAGCATCAGGCCGGTGGCGTTGTCCCAGAGGTTGGCGTTCCAGGCCTCGAACATGGCGCGGGTGTTCTCGAAGTTGACGAACTGCGCCTTGCGGGCGAAGTCGTCCAGGCCGGTGGCCGCGCCCAGCCGGGCCTCGACGGCCGCCTTGTAGTTCTGCGGCGCCTGATTCCCGTGCTCGCTCCAGTCGTGGTAGTACCAGGCGCCGCCGATGGGCCACTCCGGCTCGTCGCCCGTCAGGTTGCGCAGGCTCGCCGCGGTGGAGACGACCGGCATGCCGATCTCGGTGTGGAAGCCGAAGTCCTTGCTGCCGTAGGTGGCGGGGTCGAAGTACCTCTCCGGCTCCACCCAGCCGTAGGGCCCGCCGCCCGTGACGATGCCGCCCGCCGAGTTGTTCTGGTACAGCAGCCCCGGTACCTGCTGCTCGACGGCCTCGCGCATGCCCTGGTCGATCGCCGCCGGCGGGTTGCCCTCGTTCGCCCCGCACCAGACCGCGACACAGGGATGGATGCGGTACCGCAGCACCGTGTCCCGGGCGAGCGAGTTGAAGGCGTCGTGGTCCGGCGGGTCCATGCCCCAGGCGTTCGGGAAGTCGTTCCAGACGAGGATGCCGTGCCGGTCGCACGCGGCGAAGAACTCCTCCCGGTCGCTGCTGCCGACCCAGTTGCGGATCATCGTGAAGTTCATGTCGCGATGCATCCGCACCGCCGCGTCCATCCGCTCGGGGGGCATCCGGCGCAGCAGCTCGTCCCAGCCCCAGTTGCCGCCGCGGACCAGCACCGGCACGCCGTTGACCGTGATCCGCAGCGGATCGGGGGCGTTCGACACGGACTTGACGTCGGTCCACCGCTCGCCGTCGGAGGACACCTGGATGACGTACGTCTTCGGGTACGCCGTCTCCCAGACGATCGCCACCCGGTCGAAGGACCGCGCGGAGCCCAGGTCCACCTGGATCCACTGGTGGTCCTCGTACTGCGAGGACCAGCGGGTGCCCGGGTCGCCGTCGGTGGCGTTCGAGGCGGGGTGGTCCGACTCCTCGGTGGAGGCCGTCGCCGTCCGGTTGAGGGCGAGGTCGGTGCCGGGACTGGAGCTGTCGATGACGCCCAGCGACCACAGCGAGTTGCCCCAACTGGTGTTGCGCAGGCCACAGTCGATACGGACGTAGCGGGCTGTCTGCCGGTCGAGGTCCTCGACCTGGAGGCTGGCGTTGCCGTCGTTGAACGGCAGCGGCACGGCCGAGTTGTCCACCGCCCGCACGTCGGTCCACTCGGTGCCGTCGGCGGAGACCTGCACCACGAAGGTCCTGGCGTACGCCCGCTCCCAGGTGAGGTCGACCCGGTCGAAGGACTGCGCCGAGCCCAGGTCGACGCTGATCCACTGGTCGTCCTCGTACGCCGAGGACCAGCGGGTGCCCGGGTCGCCGTCCGTCACGTTGGCCGGCCCGTGGTCGTCGCCGTCCGTGCTGGAGGCGTCGGCGGTCGCGTGCAGGGCGAGGTCGGTGGCCTGCCGGGTGCTGTCCCGCACCGCCAGGGTCCACAGCGAGCTGCCCCAGGAGGTGGCGCGGGTACGGCAGTTGATGCGGACGTGCCGGGCCTGCCGCCGGTCGAAGGTGACGGTCTGGGTGTACGCGTCGCCGGACGCGGTGAACGGCAGCGGCACCCGGTACTCGTAGCCGAACTGGCGGATGCCGAAGCGGGTGGTGCGCCGGTCGCTCTCGGTGCCCTCGACCGACGCGGTGAGCGTGAGGTCGTGCAGGTCCGGCTCGCCCACGCCGTTCGGCCACCACAGCCGGGGCTTGTGCAGCCGCAGCTGCCCGAAGGCGTCCGGGGCGAAGACGACGTCCACGCTGCCACCGGCCGGCACGGCGACCGTCCTGGACACCCGGACGTCGCCGAACGCCGCGGTCACCGTCGCCGTACGGTCCGCGGTGTCGGCGTTGCGGACGGGGACGACGACGGTCAGTTCGGCTACGGAGACGTCCGGCAGGTTCGGCAGGTTCGTGTCCACACGAGGGTCGCCGATGACGACCTGCCCGGTGGATCTGAGCCGGACGTGGTTCCAGATGCCCGCCGCGCGGTCGCGGACGGCCGGCATCCAGTCCCAGCCCGAAGAGGCCAGGTAGGTGGGGGAGTTGAGGTTCATCTGCCCGGCGCCCGCGTCCACCCACGACTCGCCGAGGGGGCCCTTGTCGCCGGGGCTGCCGGGGACGGGCATCGGGGTGATCCGCACGGCCAGCGCGTTCGCGCCGCCCGCGGCGAGCAGCCGGGTCACGTCGTGCGAGGAACGGGCGAAGGGGTAGGTCAGGCCGCCGACGTGCTCGCCGTTCAGCCAGATGTCGGCCGTGTGGTTGACGCCGTCGAACTCCAGCCAGATCCGGCGGCCGGACCCCGTGCGCAGGCCCGGCGGCAGCTCGAAGTCCCGCTTGTACCACCAGGAGTGCCGGGACAGCGCCTCGGGGATGCGCAGGTTGTTCAGGCCGGACACCGGGTCGGGCAGCATGCCCTGGTCCACGAGGGAGGCCAGGACGGTGCCGGGGACGGTGGCGGGCAGCCAGCCGCTCGTGTCGACGCCGGACTTCGAAAGACCCGCACCGTCCGCGCCCGCCCAGTCGTCCAGGGTGAGCCGCCAGCCCGACTCCACCGGCACGGTGCCGTCGTCGGCCACGGTCAGCGCGGGCGCCGCGCCGTGCCGGGTGCCCCAGTCGGTCCAGCCGGTCGCCGCGGGGCGGTGCCCCTCGGGGGTGCCGTACACCTCGAAGCAGTTGAGGCCCAGCGGCAGCGGGCTGGAACGCCTGCGGCACGTCATCCGCACCCAGCGCGCCGCGACCGGCCGAGGCAGCTGGACGTCCACCACGCCGCCGGTGCCGGCGGTCGTGCGGTGGACGCTCGTCCAGGACTTCTGGTCGAGGGACGTCTCGACCAGGAAGTCGAGCGCGTAGCTCGACAGGATCTCCTTGCCGGTGGTGCCGTCGGCCGGATTCCCGGTGGCAGGGGGAGTGAACACCGGGTCGGCGGCGTCGGCTTCGAAGGTCAGGCGGATCCGGGTGACCTCGCAGGCCGCCTGCAGGTCCACGGCGATCCACTGCGGGTCGCCGTCCCCGGCCCGCCAGCCGCTGCCCCGCACACCGGGTGCGGTGAGGCCGTCGACGGCGAAGGACCCCGGAGCGGCGGCGTAGGCGGTCGAGGAGACCGAGACGGGCCGGTAGAGGGCGAGTTCACGAGGCGCGGCGGGCTGGGCCTGCGGGCCGGCGGAGGCGGCGGCCCGCGCGGGCACCGGGGGCACCGTGCCGAGTCCGAACCCGGCGAGCAGGGTGGAGCCCGTGGCGACTATGGAACGCCGCGACGGACTGCGCGACGGAACCGGCTGATCGGTCATGATTCTGACGTCCCATCAGAAAGCGGCGAAGCAGGCCGAGTCGGCTCCGGGCGCTCCGCCTCGAGCGCAATGACAACGTTGCCAAAGGCTGTGTCGTCGTGAGCTTCCTGTCAATACCTGATGCATGGATCGACGGCTGTCCGGCAGGTGCGCGGTCGCGGCGATGCGAGTGGCCGGCGTGTCCGTTTCGTTCGCGTACGTGAAGTGGACGTCGGGCGGACGAGTGCGGCCGGACCTCGGGCGGGCCGTGCGCGGCTCCGGCCCGGACGCGGCGCCGGGTCGTCCGATGGAGTGGCGGTCGCCGATGTGACGGAGCGCCGGCACGCGAAACGGGTACAGCAAGCCGGAGCGACGGACTTCGTGCAACCCGGCGGTGGTCGAGGTGATGGCAGTTACAGACGTGAACGATCCCGGCCGCAGGACGCCCGGCGCGTCGGGCGGTCGGCGCGCCGCAGGACGGCTCGCGCCGTGACGGACACGCTGGACGTGCTCGTGCGCTACCTGGCCGCGGCCGGCGATCCGCCCCAGCTCCTGCCCGCCCGCCAGCAGATGGCCTTCACCCTCGGGTTCCACATCATCCTGGTGCCCTTCGGCGTCGCGCTCACCACGCTGATGCTCGTCGCCAACCACCGCGGCCTGCGCCGGGGGGACGCCGATGCCCTGCTCCTGGCGCGGCGCTGGTCCAAGGTCGCCGCCGTGCTCTTCGCCGTCGGCGCCATCACCGGCACCGTCCTCTCCTTCGAACTGGGCATCCTGTGGCCCGGCCTGATGGGCCGGTACGGCGCGGCATTCGGCTTCCCCTTCGCGATCGAGGGGCTGTTCTTCTTCCTCGAAGCGATCTTCGTGTCGATCTACATCTACGGCTGGGACCGGCTCTCGCCGTGGGCACACTTCTGGACCGGGGTCCCGGTGGCGCTCTCCAGCATCGGGGGCGCGGCCGCCGTGATCGCGGCCAACAGCTGGATGAACCAGCCCGGCGGATTCACGCTGCGCGGCGGCCGGGTCGTCGCCGTACGGCCCGCCCAGGTCTTCTTCAACGGGGCCTTCTGGTGGGAGTTCCTCCACATGCTGCTGGCCGCCTACATCGTCGCGGGCTTCGTGGTGGCGAGCGTCTACGCGGTGGGCATGCTGCGGGGCCGGACGTCCCGCTACCACCGCACCGGCTTCCTCATCGGCTTCGTCACCGCCGCCGCGGCGCTGCCCCTCCAGGTCATCGTGGGGGACACCATCGCCCGGTACGTCTTCCAGTCCGAGCCCGCCAAGTTCGCGGCCGTCGAACTGCTGCCGGCCACCGGCACCCACGTTCCCGAGACCCTGGGCGGCGTCCTCGTCGGCGGCCGCGTCCGGTACGGGATCCCCGTGCCCGACATGGCATCGCTGCTCGCCGGGTTCCGGCCCTCCACCCGTATCCCCGGGCTCGACGCGATCCCTGCCCGGGTACGCCCGTCCGACCAGGCCGTCAGCACCGTCCACCTCGCCTTCGACGTCATGGTGGGGCTGTCCTTCGCCCTGCTCGCGCTGGCCGTGTGGTTCCTCTGGCTGTGGTGGCGCCGGCATCCGCTCGCGCAGCAGCGCTGGTTCCTGCGCTGCTGCGCGGTCAGCGGTCTCGCCGCGCTGGCGTGCCTGGAGACCGGCTGGATCGTCACCGAGGTCGGCCGCCAGCCCTGGACGGTCGTCGGGTACCTCCTGACCCGGGACGCGGCGACCACCCAGGGCAACCTGTGGTTCCTCTTCGCCGCGGTCCTCGTCATCTACGTGGCCGTGGGGGCCGGCGCCGTCACCGTGCTCCTGTCGATGAAACGCCGGTGGGAGGCCGAGGGCGACGACAGTGTGGCCGTCCCCTACGGACCCGGCTCCGATCCGGCCGGCCTGCCCGCGGGAGCCGGGAAGTGATCGCGAACCTCGTCGCCGTCTTCCTGTTCATCGGCGTCATCGCCTACAGCCTGCTGGGCGGCGCCGACTTCGGTGCGGGCTTCTGGGACCTGACCGCGGGCGGAGCCGAGCGGGGCCGGCGGCCGAGGCATCTGATCGACACCTCGCTCGGCCCGGTGTGGGAGGCCAACCACACGTGGCTGGTCTACTGCCTGGTGTTCCTCTGGTCGGGCTTCCCCACCGCGTTCACCGCCATCACCACCACGCTGTACCTGCCCCTGGGCATCGCCGCCCTGGGCATCGTCCTGCGCGGCGCCGGCTTCGCCTTCCGCAAGGCCACGCTGCGCACCCGTGAGCAACGCGTGTACGGCGCGGTCTTCGCGGCGTCCTCCGTGCTGACGCCCTACTGCTTCGGCTCCATCGCGGGTGCGATCGCCTCAGGACGGGTGCCCACGGGGGGCGACGGCGACGCCGTCGGCAGCTGGCTGAACCCCACGTCGGCGCTCGGCGGCGTGCTGGCCGTCCTGGTCTGCGCCTATCTCGCCGCCGTCTACCTGCACGCAGCCGCCCGGCAGCAGGGCGATCCGGCTCTGGAGCACTACTTCCGCGACCGGGCGCTGCTCGCCTCGGTGCTGACCGGGGCCGTCAGCGTCGCGGGCATCTTCGTCCTCCGGCAGGACGCCCCTCGCCTGTTCCACCAGCTCAGCCACCGCGCCCTGGCGCTCGTCGTGCTCGCGGCGCTCTGCGGCGTCGCCACCGTGCTCCTGCTGCTCCGCGACCGCAGGACGGGGCTGCGGATACTCGCCACGGCGGCGGTCGCGCTGGTCGTCCTCGGCTGGGGCGTCGCCCAGTACCCCTACCTCCTCGGCACCCACCTGCGGATCGGCGACGCGGCCTCACCGGACGCCACCCTGAAGGTGACCATCGGTGTGGCGATCGTCGCGGGGCTCCTCATCTTCCCGTCCGTCGGGCTCCTTCTCCTGCTCGCCGGACGGGGACGGCTCCGGCCGGCAGCCCAGGAGGACCCCCCCGGCCCGTCACCCCGCGACTCCTGAACCCGGCGGGCATCACCTCCGAGACCCGCGGGATCCCACTGCGACCTGCGTGCGCTCAGACCTTCCGGTAGGTGTACGCCTCGGCTGCCGCCGCCTCCACGGCGTCGAGACCGGCCCCGGTGCTCGCCGTGACGACCGCGGCCACCGCGCCCTCGACGAACGGGGCGTCCACCAGGCGGGTGCCGTCCGGGAGTTCGTCGCCCTCGGCGAGCAGCGCCTTCACGGTGAGCACCGCGCTGCCCAGGTCGGTGAGGACGGCGACCCCCGCCCCCCGGTCCACGGACGCGGCAGCGGCGGCGATCAGCTCGGCGCTGGTGCCGAGCCCGCCGCCCTCGGTACCGCCCGCCGGGGCGACCTGCACCGCCGCGGCACCGCCCGCCAGCCCCTTGGCCAGCTCCGCGACGGACGCCGCGACCTCCGCGCTGTGCGACACCAGTACGATCCCGACCAGCTCGCCGTCACTCACCGGCCGCCTCCGCGAGTCCCGCGACGAGCAGCGCCGACGAGGTGGCCCCCGGGTCCTGGTGGCCGATGCTGCGCTCACCGAGATAGCTCGCCCGGCCCTTGCGGGCCTGCAGCGGGATCGTCGCCTCGGCGCCCTGCTCGGCGGCGGCCCGCGCCGCACCGAAGCCGTCGCCGAGCGCGTCGACCGCCGGCACCAGGGCGTCGATCATCGTCTTGTCCCCGGGCGCGGCCCCGCCGAGCGCCATGACCTTGTCCACTCCCGCCCGCAGCGCCTCGGCCAGCTGGGCCTCACTGACCTCGGCCGCGTCGCCGAGCGCCTTCCCGGTGCTGCGCAGCAGCGTGCCGTACAGCGGCCCGGACGCGCCGCCCACCGTGGAGATCAGCTGCCGTCCGGCGAGCGTCAGGACGGCGCCCGGGGTGGTGGGCGCGTCCTTCTCCAGCGCGGCGGTCACCGCCTTGAACCCGCGCTGGAGGTTGCTGCCGTGGTCGGCGTCCCCGATGGGCGAGTCGAGAGCGGTGAGCCGCTCCGCCTCGCGGTCGACGGAGGCGGCGGTCGCCGCCATCCAGCGGCGGAAGAAGTCGGCGTCGAGCACTGGATCTCCTTGCGTAGCGGTACGGACGCGGGTCGGTGCCGGTCGGTGTCGTCCCTTCCTCACATGCCCCAGCGCAGGGCCGGTGTCCGCACCGGCGCGTCCCACAGCCGCAGCAGTTCCTCGTCGACCTGGCAGAGCGTGACCGAGGCACCGGCCATGTCCAGGGAGGTGACGTAGTTGCCGACCAGTGTGCGGGCCACGCTCACCCCGCGCTCGGCGAGCACCCGCTGCACCTCGGCGTTGAACCCGTACAGCTCCAGGAGCGGGGTCGCGCCCATGCCGTTGACCAGGACGAGGACCGGGTCGCGCGGGGGCATGTCCTCCAGGACGGCGTTGACCGCGAAGTCGGCGATCTCGCCGGACGTCATCATGGCGCGCCGCTCCCGGCCCGGCTCGCCGTGGATACCGATGCCCAACTCCAGCTCGCCCGGCGGCAGATCGAAGGTCGGAGTGCCCTTGGCCGGGGTGGTGACGGCGCTCAGCGCGACACCGAAGCTGCGGGAGTTCTCGTTCACCTTGCGCCCGACGGCCTCCACCCGCTCCAGCGGCTGCCCCTCGGCCGCGGCCGCACCGGCGATCTTCTCGACGAACAGGGTGGCGCCGGTGCCGCGCCGGCCCGCGGTGTAGAGACTGTCGGTGACGGCCACGTCGTCGTTGACGAGCACCTTCGCCACCTGGATGCCCTCGTCCTCGGCGAGTTCGGCGGCCATGTCGAAGTTGAGCACGTCACCGGTGTAGTTCTTCACGATGAACAGCACACCGGCGCCGCTGTCCACGGCCGCGGCGGCCCGGGCCATCTGGTCGGGGACGGGGGACGTGAACACCTCGCCCGGACAGGCCGCCGACAGCATCCCGTGGCCAACGAATCCACCGTGCAGCGGCTCGTGCCCGGAACCGCCGCCCGAGACCAGCGCGACCTGCCCCGCGACGGGTGCGTCCCGCCGTACGATCACCCGGTTCTCCACGTCCACGGTGAGGTCGGGATGGGCCGCCGCCATGCCCCGCAGCGCGTCCGCCACCACGGTCTCCGGGACGTTGATCAGCATCTTCACGGGTTCCTCCTGGCAATGCTAGCAGATGGGCCTCTGACGTGAGTCCTTGCTGGTCAGGACAGGTAAAGCCGATTTTCGATCTTGGCGGTTCATGGCGGCTGGAAGCGGGTCTTGGCGGTCCTGATGCTGACTCGATGCTGACTTTCCTGAGGGGTTGTCAGGCATCCGTTGGTGATCGGTGGCGGCGCGGTCAAAATCCTGCTGTGGGCAGTATCGACCTTGCAGCAGCGAAGGTCACGCGGAGTGGAGCGGATGGCCCGCTAATGACTTCTGAGGTCGTCGGCCGGTCGCAGCTCGGGGTCGGCACTGCGAGTGATCTTGAGGCGGATACGAGACCCGTCAGCCTGGCGACGTAGAGGTGAGAAACGATCCGGCTCATGTGGCGGCACGAGGCCAGGCGATAGTCCAGTCAGAAATCGTGTCCTGAGCTGGTTCTTCTTCGGTAGTGGCAGCGGCGGGCGATGGCTTGGTGGTGTCTGCGCCGGTAGGACCAGTTCAGTGCGTGCAGTTGTCTGTCCTGGTGGGGTCTGGGGTGGGGCAGGAGAGTGTCCAGTAGGCGCCGAATCCCTGCCATGGTGAGGGGGATGAGGCTGGCGGTGTCGTTTCTGCTGCCCCCTTTGCGGTGTCCAGGGCCCGGGCTGCGAGGACAGCGAGGAAGGTGTGGGCGAGCATGGCCAGACACCTCGGGGTGCTATCGCGTCAAGCGGCGACGGCGAGTGGGATGGGAAATGCGGTTCCCTCTTCGAACGGCTTGCTGTTCTGCAGACAGTGGTAGAGCTGTCCGAGCATGCGGTTGAAGAGGTTCCTCTGGGCGGCTGCGTGCCAGTCGCCGTGTTCATCGCGGCGCCTGCGGTAATGGGCTTTGGCGCCGGGAGGCGGTGATAGCAGAGAAGGCCCAGAGGTATCCGACGTGGTTGAGGCGATCGTTCTTCACCCTGCGGCGGGTGACGGACGATCTCTTTCCTGAGGCCCTGGTGATGGGCGAGGAACCTGCGTAGACCTTGAGTCCGCGGGCGTCGGCGAAGCGGGTTCGATCGTCTCCGATCTCGGCGAGCAACCGGGCGCTGAGCTGGAAGCCGAGGCCGGGGAAGCTAAGGAGTACTTCAGCGTCCGGGTGCTGGGGGAAAGCCTCCTCCACCGCCCCGGCCAGGTCGTCTGCGGCCTTCGAGGCGGCTTCCAACCGGGTGAGGAGTGCAAGCATCTGCTTGCCGAGAGCGTCCTCGATCAGCGGCGGCCGGTGGGCCCACTCGGCGCGGAACACCTCGCGGAGGCGGTCGACATCGGCTGGGATAGCGCGCTTACGGTCGGCCCGTTTGAGCGCGGCCAGCAGCTGGGCTCGGCTTAGCTTCGCGGCTTGGGCCGGCGTCGGAGCCAGGCGGAGGAGCTCGAACGCTTCAGGACGGCATAGGCCGTTCTTCCAGGTTTCGACGGCTGCCCGGGCGGCAGGGTAGAACTCGCGCAGCAGCGAGCGGAGCTGGTTGGCGATCATCTGCCGGTTCCAGGTTGCGTCCTGCTGGGCCCGCGCCAGAACGGCGATCGCGCGGCCCAGGTCGCTATCCTGCGGCAGCGGCTGGTGCGCGTGCATGTCGGTGCGCAGGATGTTCGCCAGTACCAGAGCGTCACCCGGGTCGGACTTCTTGCGCGAGACAGAATGCCGATCGCGGTAGCGGGCGGGGCGGGCATCGGGTTGATCGCGAATACCTGGCGTCCGCCGGTGCGCAGCACGGCCACGAGGAGTCCGCGTGAGGGCTCGATCGCCACCGGGATCGGAGCTTCCTGTCTGTTCCGCCCAGTCGATGCCGCAATAGATCACGACAGGTTCCTCCTCATGATGCTGTTTGTGCTGGTAGTGAGCTCATGCAGGACCACGCGGCGCCCTAATCCCAGGCCTCGGATGCAAACCGGGCCGACACCTCGGTAGCCGTTCGTAGCACCAGCCCGTCCCACGGGCCCCGGTCTGTGAGGGAGCTCAGGCGACTCGGGAATATCGAGAGGTCACCGTGCGACGGGCTCGCACCACCAACACCAACGAGTGATCAGGCGGCGAGTGTTGACGCGTGAAGGCGCCGGACGGCGAACTGTCTGGCCAGGGCCCTCGGAGGGCGTGGTGATGTAAGCCGTCCGCCCGGCGCCCACGGGCACCAGCACCGACCGCAGTGGGCACCTCAGCACGCCGAACGCCACCGCTCTCTACCAAGGCCTCAGAGCCGGTAGGCAACAAGGCATCCGTCCGGCGCCATCAGGCCTGGGTGCCCGATTCGAACAATCCACAGAGCTCTTGATGACCCCCAGATCGCTCTAATCACGGATTAGGGTGATGTGGCGATACCAGCCCACGTAGCGTCGGATCTCGTATTCGTCCAGGCCACACTGGTTCTTGGCGGCCTGGAAGCACTCCTCGATGGCCCAGCGTGAGCCGGCAACGCGAGCCAGTTCGGCGATCTCGACGCCGACGGGTGCGTACGCGAGGTAGTAGGCGAGTTCGCTGGGATCGGACAGGCTGCGGCGAGCCATCACCCAGCGGTGATGGGTGGGTGGGTCCGCGTCGAAGATGATGTTGGCGGGCAGTTTGGCCGCGGCCCGGTCGTAGAATCGCGGACCCTTGGCTCCGTCGCCGCTGGAGAGGTCTGCCAGGCGTCGGCGGGTGCTTCCTCGATGAGTTGGTCGATGCGCCAGAAGCCCGCCAGGGACTTGATCTGCTGGGACTTCGGCACCGCCACGACATAGCCGATGTCGAGTTGTTCGAGCAGGCGACGGAAGGACCAGTCCTGTCCGTAGGCTTCATCGGCAGTCACCCAGGCGGCGGGCAGACCCGCGGCGATGCAGCGGCGGACCAGACCCCGCACGGAGGGGGCGATCCGTGGCCGGGCGGGCGCACGCCGGAAGGGCCGCTGCCCCCGAGCGGCTGCGGCCCTACCGTGCCTGCGCGATGCCTGAGTTGTCTTGGTTGCCCGGGTTCCCGCCCGAGTTCGCGTGTGGAGACATCGTCGGATCCGCGAACAGAAGTCCATACCAGGAGGCCCGCTGCCGCGATCGCTCCGTTCACCGAGGAGACCCATCAAGACGTGGGATGTCCGGGGGTTCGGGTGCGATCGGTTGCCGGCCGTGTACCGCCGGCCTGGTCAGGTGCGCTCATGCTGGCGAGCAGGTGCAGGCGTTCTTCGGAGGCGCTGCCGGGCTGTGCGTGGTAGGTGATCAGGGTCTGCCCGTCGGTACCCGGGAGCAGCAGCTTTTCGTAGTGCAGTTCCAGGGGGCCGACCTGGGGGTGACGGAACAGGGTGGTGCCGGTGGTCTTGTGCTTGACGTCCTGCCGGGCCCAGAGGGTGCGGAACCGTTCGCTGCGCAGGGAGAGTTCGCCAACGATCTCGACCAGGCGCGGGTCTTCGATGTCCGCGCCGACGACCGAGCGCAGGTAGGGGACGACGCGGGCGGTCATGTCCTCCCAGTCCCGATGGAGCTCCCGCATCTCAGGTTCCAGGAACGCGGCCAGGATGCCGTTGCGGCCGGGTGCGTTGAACGGTGAGAGGGCGACGGCGAGACTGTTGGAGGCCAGGACGTCCATGTACTTGCCGTGGACGTACGCCGGGGTCAGCGGCCAGGAGTCGATGAGCGTGCGGATGCCGCCGCCGACCTTCTCCGGCCTGCGGGGCCGTCTGCGGCGCGGGCTCCTGCGGGTGGCGATCTCCAGCAGGTAGGCCGTCGCCTCCTCGTCCAGTTGCAGGGCTCGGGCGATGCTGCGCAGAACCTGCTCGGAGGGGTTCCTGTCGCGGCCCTGCTCCAGACGGTTGTAGTAGTCGGAACTGATCCCGGCGAGGAAGGCGACCTCCTCCCGGCGCAGGCCTGGGACACGCCGGTTGCCCGTGCCCCGGGCATCGTCGGGCTGGACCAGTTCCCTGCGGGCGCGCAGGTACCGGCCCAGCGCGTTCGCATCTCCGGCAGCTGTCATGTTGCCAGCGTACGGACGTGTTACGGGCTTGTGGGTGGCCCTGCCAGTCCCAGTCTCAGCCCGTCCTGGTGCGTTCCACAGCGCTCGGCGCAGTCTGGCAGCGCAGTACGAGCGACCAAAGGAATGCGGTAAATGTCCAAGATCTTCACCACCCCGTTCAACCGCACCAGCACCGCCTCGGAGGTGGTCGAAGGCGTCGACCTGTCCGGCACGCGGGCGGTCGTCACGGGTGCCAACTCGGGCATCGGCGTCGAGACCGCCCGCGCCCTGGCCGCCAACGGCGCCGAGGTCACGCTCGCCGTCCGCCGCCCGGAGGCAGGCGAGCAGGTCGCGGCCGACCTGCGCAAGACCACCGGGAACGACGCGATCCACGTCGCCCGCCTGGACGTGGCCGACCTGGACTCGGTACGAGCGTTCACCGCCGCCTGGCAGGGCCCGCTGCACATCCTGATCAACAACGCCGGCATCATGATGCCGCCAGAGCTCGAGCGGGGCATCGCCGGGCACGAGCAGCAGTTCGCCACCAACTACCTGGGACACTTCGCCCTGACCCTCGGGCTGCACCGCGCCCTTGCCGCCGCCGACGGGGCACGCGTGGTCTCGGTCTCCTCCACCGGCCACCTCTACTCGCCCGTGGTCTTCGACGACATCGACTTCCGCTTCCGCCCCTACGACGCGCTCGCCGCCTACGGCCAGTCCAAGACCGCCGAGGTCCTGCTCGCCGTCGAGGCCCAGCGGCGCTGGTCCAGCGACGGAATCACGGCCAACGCCCTGCACCCTGGTGCCATCGCCACCAACCTCCAGCGCCACACCGGAGGCCTGCGGACCCCCGAGCCCTACCGCAAGACGGTCGGGCAGGGCGCCGCCACCACCGTGTTCCTCGCCGCATCCCCGCTGGTCGAAGGGGTCGGCGGCCGCTACTTCGAGGACGTCAACGAGGCACCGCTCGTCCCTGCCCGGCCCACCGAACTTGGCGTCCCCGGTGTGGCCCCCTACGCCCTGGACCCGGGGAACGCCGAGCGCCTGTGGGAACTGGCCAGCGACATCGTTCGCTGAGCGCTGGATGACACCGGTCTCCCGTTTCCCAACCGAACCATCAGGATCAACGAAAGAACATGGCAATGACGACGACGATAAGCAGGGTCGGTTTCATCGGTCTCGGTGACCAGGGCGGGCCCATGGCGGAAGCTATCGCCGAGCGCGGCTTCGCGCTGCACGTGTGGGCCCGGCGCCCGGCATCCCTCTCGGCGGTGGAGAGGATCCCGCACACCGTGCACCGCACCGTGGCGGAGCTGGGGGCGTCCGCCGAGCTGATCGGGCTGTGCCTGCGCGACGACGCGGACATCTGGGACGTGCTGGACGGCCAGGGACTGCTGGCCGCCGTCGCCTCCGGGACGATCATCGTCAACCACGGCACCGGCGACCCCGCTGAGGCAGTCCGGCTCGGCGAGCACGTGGCACGGGCCGGGGGTGTTTACCTCGACGCACCCGTCAGTGGCGGCAGCCCCGGCGCCCATGCCCATACCCTCACCACCTTCGCCGGTGGATCCGAGAACGCGTTCGAGACGGCCCGCCCCGTGTTCGACACGTTCAGCGACACCGTCACGCTGATGGGACCGGTCGGCGCAGGCCAGTTCGCCAAGCTGTTCAACAACGCGGTGACCATCACCAACATGAAGAACGCCGAGGACGTCCTCGGTCTGGCAGCGCAGGTCGGCCTGGACCTCCCCGCGCTGATCGACGTGATCAACGCCAGCAGTGGCGGCAGCGCCGCGCTGCGCTCCCTCGGCAGGGACGTCACCCCGGAGCTCGCCGAGCACGTGCACCTGCTCATGAAGAAGGACATGCACCACTTCGCCGGCGCCGCCGGCCTCGTCGACGCCGCCCGCATGATCGCCCGCGCCCGGCAGACCGGGGCACCCGCGGGAGAGGCCGCGTGACCTGCGTGCTCCCGGCGACCAGCCGCGCCGCCGCGCTGACCGCCCCCGGCCGGCCGCTGGAGCTGCTCGACGTGGAGATCCCCACGGTCATCGAGCGGGACGCGCTGCTGGTCCGTATGACCTCGGCGACCCTGTGCGGCACCGACGTACACGTCGCGGACGGCGCCGCCGATGACGTCCGCGACGCTCTCCCTCTCATCCTGGGGCGCGAGATGGTCGGCCGGATCGTCGCCTTCGGGGACGGGCCGCGCACCGACTCGCTCGGCCGGCCTCTCACCGAGGGGACCGCATCGTGTGGACCCACGGCATGCGCGGTCGCTGCCGGGCCTGTGTCATCGACCGCGAACCCAGTCTGTGCGATAACCGGCGCCGGTACATGAGCGAGAGCGCCCGCACTTCCTGGCGCGGCGGGGCACACTCTGGTTCCTGTTCCTGTTGAACGCAGCCGCCGCCGTCGCCATGTACGTCGCCATGGACGGAGTGAAGGGGATCATGGGCGCCGCGTTCATGGGCCGGGCGGCCCTCCCGCCGCCCGGCCCAGCTCACACCCGTGGCGCGTGGGCCAGGTAGGCGAGGACGGCCAGCACCCGGCGGTGGCCGCTGTCGCCCGGCGGCAGGCCGAGCTTGAGGAAGACGTTGCCGATGTGCTTGTGGACCGCGCGTTCGGTGACGACGAGGGTGCCGGCGATGGTCGCGTTGTCGTGGCCCTCGGCCATCAGCCCCAGCACCTCACGCTCGCGGGGCGTGAGCGAGTCCAGCGGCGAGTCCCGGCGGCGGCTGAGGAGTTCGGCGACCACCTCGGGGTCCAGCGCGGTACCGCCGGCGGCCACCCGTTCCAGCGCGTCGAGGAACTCCTCGACCCGGCCGACCCGGTCCTTGAGCAGATAGCCGATCCCGCTGGTGCCGCCGCCCAGCAGCTCACCGGCGTACGACTCCTCCACGTACTGCGAGAGCACCAGCACCGGCAGCCCGGGGATCCGCTCCCGGGCCTCCAGCGCCGCCCGCAGCCCCTCGTCGCGGAAGCCCGGGGGCATTCGCACGTCGAGCACGGCGACGTCGGGCGGTGCTCCAGGAGCGCGGGCATGATCTCGGGCCCGCTCCCGGCGACGGCCACGACCTCGTGCCCGGCCGAGCCCAGCAGCAGGACCGGTCCCTAGCGGTGGGACCCCCAGCTCGCCGCCAGCGCCCGTACCGCGCCGGTGAGGCCGCGGTCGCTCAGGACCGGCGGATGGATGCCGCGGACGACGTGCCGCAGTTCCGCCAGCGCCTTCTCGGCCTGTTCCTGGGCCTCGTCGAGGAGCCGGAGGCCGGTGTCGCGGTCCCCGCCGTAGGCACGCCGCGCGAGCCCGATGCGCACGGACAGGGCCACCAGCTGCGCCTGCGCGCCGTCGTGCAGGTCGCGCTCGATCCGGCGCAGTTCGGCCTCGTGCGCGGCGACGGCGTCGGCGCGGGTCGCGGCCAGTTCCCGGACCCGGGCCGTGAGCTGTGCCTGCGGGGACGGTTTGAGCAGCGCGGTCGACCAGTCGGCCTCCAGGTCCGCGAGCCGCACGATCAGCGGCAGGACGACCGCCTCGCGGCGCAGCAGCCCGCACCACAGGCCGTCGACGGCCAGGCCCACCGGCCACAGCGGCACGGCGAGCGCGAGCAGCGTGCCGTAGAACCAGTGGGCGGCCATCCAGCGCGCGTCGGTCCTGGTGCCGGGGTCCCGTACCGCCGTGACCACCCGTTCGCGGACCGTCCCGGTCAGGGGCCGGTACGTCTCGGGGATCCGCACCCCGGTCCGGGCGGCGGTCAGGCTGCGCTTGGCCCCCGCGATCCGCCGGATCAGCAGCACGGTCTCGGGCAGCAGCCAGACACCGACGACCACCACCGTGCCGACCGCGGTGATCAGCAGGACGGTGATGAAGATCCACGTTCCGAACGCCATCGCGGCGGCCAGGAAGAGGTGGACCGTGGCCCACGCGGCGCGCCGCACCGATTTCCACATGAAAGGAAACTAAGGGTTTTGCTTGAGTCACGCAAGTTTCTGCTGATGGTGCCGCGCGGGCCGGAAGCCGGGGTTGACCTCAAGTCCGGTTGAGTTTCTAGCTTTGGCCGTGTCGATGCCGACCCGGCTGGAGAGGAAACAACCATGAGGACACTGGTGCTCGGACGGACGCCCGCCAGGGTGACGGCGGTCCTGGCCACGCTGCACGCGGACGGCTTCGACGCGGAAGGGGTGAGCACCGACGAGGAGGCGCTGAAACTCCTGGCGACCGAGGAGTTCGGAGTGCTGGTCATCGGCGGGGGAGTGGGGCCCGAGTCCCGCGCCGCGATCAAGGAGTTCGCGGCGGAGCACCGGGTGCGGCACGTGATCGACGGCGCGCTGTCGGAGCCGTTCGACGTCTACGTGCGACGGGAGTTCGAGCCGCTGATCCGCAAGGCCGCCGCCGAGAGGTGACGGCCTCGCGCCTCGCGCCCCGGACAGCCCCTAGACCGCCCGGACCTGCTGCGCCTGCGGACCCTTGGTCCCCTGACCGATCTCGAACTCGACGCGCTGCCCCTCGTCCAGGCTCCGGAAACCGCTGCCCTGGACCTCCGAGTAGTGCACGAACACGTCAGGACCGCCGCCGTCCTGCGCGATGAACCCGAACCCCTTCTCCGCGTTGAACCACTTAACGCTGCCCTGAGCCATGCCTGTGTCCCTCGTCTCGTTGCCACGGCCCGGAACGTCGCGGACCCCGACCATCCTCCCCGCACACCGGGCGGGGAAACGCCGTCGAACGGCAACCACCCGGATGGGTCAGGCCCGCCCGGGCCGGACACGGTGGAGCGGACTGCACCCCGGGTCCGGGGGACCGCTCCCTCGTTACCGGGGGCGGCCGACGGAATCGTGGTCGCTACAGGCCGCCGGAGCGCCGAGCCCCCGCCGCCGGACCGGAGCGCCGAGCTCCCGCCGCCGGAAGGGACCGCCCCCATGGCCGCCGACCGACGCCGACGCACCACCGCCCTCGCCACCGCCGCGGCAGCCGTCGCCCCGACCGCCGCCCTCGCGCACCGTGACATGACGCGCACCGTGACATGACGCGCAGAGGCCCTGCGGCGCCCGTCAGTGCTTTCCGGCCAGGCTCTGGGTACCGAGCACCGAGATCAGCTCCAGCTTCTCGGCGGCCTCGGTGCCCGGCTCGGCCGAGTACACGAGGATGCGCAGGTCGTGCTCCTCGACCCGGAGATGGTCGCAGTCCAGCGTGAGGACGCCCACCTGCGGATGCACGACGGTCTTCCGCGACGCCTCGAGGCGGGCCACCACCCCCGCGTCCCACAGCTCGGCGAACCGCCCGCTCTCCGCCCGCAACTCGGCGATCATCCGCCGCAGCTGGCGGTCGGCCGGATAGCGGGCGGCCGTCGAGCGAAGCTCGGCGACCATGCCGGCCTCGAAGGCCCGCCGCTCCTCTGGGGTGTGCCGCACCCGGGTCGGCCGGCCGAGGAAGTTGCGCCACACGCCGTTGCGCTCGAAGCCGCGCAGCCCGGACGGATCGCCCATCAGCGCCGCGTACATCGGGTTGGTCACCAGCAGGGTCAGGGCAGCGTCGGACACCGCGACGGGCGTGCCCGCCAGCCGGTCGAGGAGCCGCTGGACACTGGGCGTGAGGTAGGCGGGCACCACGTCGGGACCCGGCGGCACCAGCCCCGCCAGCCCGAACAGGTACGTCCGCTCGTCCGCGGACAGCCGCAGCGCCCGTGCCAGCGCCTCGACCACCTGCACGGACGGGTTGCTCGCCCGGCCCTGTTCGAGGCGCGTGACGTAGTCCACCGAGATCCCGGCCAGCAGCGCCAGCTCCTCGCGCCGCAACCCCGCCGCGCGCCGCTGACCCCCGGCCGGCAGCCCGGCCGCGTCAGGCGCGACGCGATCACGCCAGCGCCGCAGCGCCTGTCCGAGTTCCGTAGCCGTCATTCCCCCAGTCAACACGGCCGGCCCCGGACGTGCCTGGTACCCGCAGTCCCAGGAAGAAGGGTCTTCTGGCTGCTCCCGCGGCCCGGGAGCAGTCTTGAGGCATGACGACAACACTGATCACCGGAGCCAACAAGGGCATCGGGCACGAAACCGCCCGCCAGCTCATCGCCGCAGGTCACACCGTGTACATCGGGGCCCGGGACGCCGAGCGCGGACGCCGGGCCGCCGAGGAACTGGGCGCCCGGTTCGTCCAGCTCGACGTCACCGACGACGCCTCGGTCGAGGCCGCGGCCCAGCGGATCGAGGCCGACGGCGGCCTCGACGTCCTGGTCAACAACGCCGGGATCGAGAGCCGGAACGCGGACAACAGCGTCCCCACGGCCCGGACCGTGACCGCCGACCAGATGCGCAACACCTTCGAGACGAACGTCTTCGGTGTCGTCCGCGTCCTGCACGCCTTCCTGCCGCTGCTGGAGCGCTCGGCGGCACCGGTCGTGGTCAACGTCAGCAGCGGTCTCGCCTCCCTGACGGCCCTCTCCGACCCCGACCACCCCGCGCACTTCTACCCGGGCATCGCCTACCCGACGTCCAAGACCGCGGTCAACATGCTCACCGTGCAGTTCGCCAAGGCCCTCCCGGCCCTGCGGATCAACTCCGTCGAGCCGGGCTTCACCAAGACGGACCTGAACGGCAACACGGGCACCCAGACCGTGGAGCAGGGCGCCGAGATCATCGTCAGGATGGCGCAGATCGGCCCGGACGGACCGACCGGCGGCTACTTCGACGTCAACGGCCGGCTCGCCTGGTGAGTCGCGGCTGAACCGGCCGGGGCGCGGTCCCTTCGCGGGCGGCAGCGCCCCGGCGGTCAGCCGAGGCAGATCACCAGCAGGCAGAGGTGCGACGGCGAGGTCGGGGAAGCGGTCGGCGCGGGGCCTGCCGACGACGCCGAGGTGCCTGTGCTGGTGCCTGTGCTTGTGCCAGTGCCCGTGCCGGTGTCGGCGGACGTCGTCGCGGTGGCGGTGGGCGTGGCCGTCGGCTCCGCCGCCGTGCCGGTGGTGGTCCCGGAGACCGCCGCGGCGGAGTACGGCTGGGCGGCGGCCGAGGCCGCCGTGCTGCCGGTGCCCTGACCGGGCGTCGCCGTGGCGCGGGGCACGCCGGTGCTCTGCTCCCGCGGGGCGTTGGCGGTCGTCGTGTGGGCGGAGGGCGTGACGTCCGGGGCCCGGTGCCGGCCGGTCGGCGCCGACGCCGCCTGGCCGGTGTCCGTGGCCGCCTCGTCGGCGAGACCCATGGGCCGGTTGTCGGGGGCCGTGGCCGCCTGGGCCCGGTCGCCGCCCTGCCGGTCCATGGAGGCGACGCTCAGCCCGCCGCCGACCAGGGCGACCGCGGTGGCCACCACGGCACGCCGCTGGTTCTTCTTCCAGCGGACCCGCTGACGGCGCCGGGCCGCCCGGCCCTGCGGTGCGGGCGGTGCCGCGTCGGGGCCGTCGTACGGACCCTCGGGACCGTCATACAGGTCCTCCGCGGCCTCTTCGGCGTACGCGTCCGTACCGGACAGCGCGGTGTCGTCGGACCAAGCGGTGTGGTCGGACCACGTGGTGGCGGCCGGGGCCGCCTGCCAGGCCGCCGCGTGGGCCGGTGCCGGCACCGGTGCCGGGACGGCGCGCGCGGCGACGTCCGGGGCGTAGGCGCCGCAACCGGGGCACGCCAAGGCGCCGTTGAGGTGCCGACGGCACGAGGAGCAGTAGTCCATCCGCGTCTTCCTGACTCGACTGCGCCGGCGGCATCCTGGGCCGTGGCCTGAATTCGATCGCACGTGGGATCGAATGGCCAGAACGGTAGCGAGCCTTTGGCCAGGCAGTGTGCAGCCTGTGTGTCGCTTCTGCGCAGATGCCGTCCGCGTCCGCGCACAGCACGGTTCGGACGGCGCCCGGGGGCTCCGCCCTGGAGACGCGTTACCGGGCGGGGCCTACGACGACCTCGCCGAGGGCTTCAGCCCGGCTTCAACGGCCCGCTGACCATCGTCGTGGACGCCACGGCAGCCACCGACGCCGAGGCCGCCGTGCGCACGGTCGGCGGGAAGATCGCCGGCACGAAGGGGATCGTCTCGGCCACCCAGCCGCGCTTCGGCAAGGCAGACGACACGGCGGTGTTCACCGCCACCCCCGCCACCGGCCCCACCGACGACCGGACCGAGACCCTCGTCAAGACGGTCCGCGGCGAGCGCCCGGCCGCCCCCGGCAAGCTCCTCGCACACCCGGAGCGCCTGAACGACCTCACCCCACGGGAACGCGAGGTCACCGCGCTCGCCGCCCGCAGCAGGTCCGACCACGAGATCGCCGCGTAACTCGTCCTCAGCGTCCTCACCGTCCGCAGCCACATCCAGCGCGCCCTGACCGAACTCGGCGCCCGCGACCGCGCCCAACTCGTCGTCATCGCCTACCAGACCGGCCTCGTACGCCGCGAGCCCCGGAAGCTCTGAGCACCGGCGGGCACCACGCCCACCCCGGCGGTCAGCGGCCCGCCGCCGAGGAAGGCACCGCGCACGCCGCCCAGGTCCACGATCAGCGCGCCTGGCGCGGCGCCCGCTGCGGTACAGGCGTGACAGCGACCGGAGTTCGCCGCGAGTGCCCCGTCCGTACGGCCGGGCGCGCATCGCAGCGTCTCGTTCCGGGTGGTCATGAACACCGGTCCGGCCCGCCGGAGGGCAATTCAGTTGCCCGGTCGCCGGACGGCCGTGGAAGCTTGCCCGGTGAGATCCGTGCTCTGGCCGTTCGATCTGTCCTGGGACGAGGTGGACCCCGCCCGTCATCCGTTCGACCACGCGGCGGCGGCGCGGGAGGTGCGCTCGCTCGGTCCGGCCCGGTGTGTCCCGATTCCTCCTGACGTATCGATCGTCGATCCGGCGATGAGCGCCTGGAGCCACGGCGAGGGCGATCTCTGGGCGAGATCCATGTCGTACGCCCTGATGGAGCGTTACGGCCGCTGGGCCGTGGGCTGGCGCTGGGCGCACGACGAAGGGGACCTCGACGGCGGGCCCGTCGGGAGCTGGTGCTGCCCGCGGGACTCGATCACCACCCCCGAGGAGACACTCGACCGGGTCGTCGCCGCACTGTGCGAGTGGCGCGAATGGCTGGAGAGTCTCGCCGGGCGGTTCGACGCGTACCCGCTGGATCCGGCACGCATCGAGGACCAGCGGATCCTGTGGGAACGCGCCGCCCGCAACCTGATCCTCCAGGTGGTCGACCGCACCGGCTGCGGCAGCGGCTGGTACGGGCACTGCGAGCAGGTGCTCCACTTGTTCCTCGACCGCTGGGGATTCGCGCCGGACCACGCCCGCGACCTCGTCGACGAGGCGGTCGGCGGCCGGTTCCGCAGCTGGACCAGCCCCGACACCGTGCTGGTCGACGACATAGCCGAGCGGCTCGCGCGGTCGCTGCCGCAGTCCCTCGGACCGCGGCCGCCCGCCGGGCCGGGCGTCGACCACCTCGCACGGTGGCTCGCCGTACGCGAGACCGTGCCCTGGCAGGAGGCCTACGACCGTGGTGGGGAGGGACCGGTGACACCGGTGCGCGACGGCGCGGCCGAGGACATCCGCGTCTTCGACCATGCCCTGGACCCCGCCCGCGCCGAGGGACTGCTCACCGCGCTCGAACGGCTCCGGGCCGACGCGGCGCACGGCGCGCGCCTCGACTTCGCACTTCTCCAGAGCTGGCAGCAGCACGTCCTGGGCACCGCACGACCGCCCGCGTTCCGCACCCTGCCCGCCTTCGCCAAACACGGCCGGGAACGCTACGGCATCGCCCCGGACACCCGGGCCCGCCTCGACGCCTGCCTGGCCGAGAGCGCCGGGAATGCCGGGAGCGCCGAGCGTGCCGGGAGTGCTGAGCGTGCCGGGAGTGCTGAGCGGGCTGGGAGCGCCGGAGGTGCCGAGGACGTCGGCGTGCCGCTCCGGCTGGCGGCGCGTGCGGCCCGCGCCTGCCTCGACGTCTGCTTCTTCCACCCCTTCGACGACGGGAACGCCCGCTCCGCCTTCCTCGCCCTGGTCTTCGTCCTCGCGCGTGAAGGCGTCACGCTCGACGGCGTCAGCCTGCTCCGCCGCCTCACCTTCCAGGCCGACCACCCCCGGGACGCCCTGGCGCTCACCAACTACGTCGACCTCCACCTCGCGGAGACCCGGCGCCGGGCCGCCGCCACGGCCTCCTGACCCGGGCGCCACCGGTCAGGGTGAGGCGCCCTCGCCGGGCTTCCAGCCCCAGACGGTGAGCATGCCGGCCGACAGTGCGGCACATTCCTCGGAGGCCAGGTACCGGATCGCCGCGTCCACGGCCGCGTCGTCGACGAGGCCGGTGCCGAGCATCGCCGCCCGGCTCCGTTCCCAGGTGTCCGCCCAGAAGCGGCTGACGGGGCTGCCCGGCAGCAGTGGCGGCACATGGATCTCGGCGGCCACGGACCCGAGCCCCGCACCGCGCAGCAGCTGCGGATACGACGGCACCCAGGACACGTCCGTGCCGATGGTGGCCCGCAACCCCTGCCACATGGCCCGCATCACCGTGGTGTACGGCGTGTCGGGCGTCCGGTCGCTCGTCAGGTCGACCGCGTCGCCGAGCACCAGCACACCGCCGGGCGCGACGAGTTCGGCCAGCGCCGAGATCACGCGCTCGTGCTCGGGCAGGTGCATCAGCACGAAGCGCGCGTGGACGAGCCGGAACCGGCCGGACACGAGGTCCGGGGCGGTGAGGCCGGCGGTGATGTCGGCCTCCAGCACGTCGAGCCCGGGCCGCCCGGCGAGGAACCGTACGTCGCGGTCCACGGCGAGCACGCTCCGTACCCCGGCCTCGTCCAGCAGCCGGCCGGAGACGGTGCCCGTGCCGGCCCCCACGTCGAGGCAACGCCATCCCGGCCCGACGCCGAGCGCCCGCAGCCGTGCCATGGTGAAGTCGTCGTAGGTGAGGGCGCCGAGGTCGATGCGCCGGTCCTCGCCGCTCTGTTCGGGGCGGAAGACGGCCTCGCCGTAGCGGCCGCCGTCCGGCGCGGCGGTCACACCGCCACCCGGCGGACGCCCGGTCCGCCGTCGGACCGGGACAGCGGGAACAGCGGGGCGTCGAAGAGTCTCATCGCCGGGCCTTCGCAGGTGGTGGGCGGGGGTGGGGGACGGGCGGCCCCGTCCCGGGCCGTACGCCCCACCGATCCTGCACCGCCGCCCGCCCGCAGGGCCGAGGCGCGCCGCGCGAGCGGCCGATCGGCCGCTCGGCCGAAGGGGCGAGCGCGTGATCCACGGCCCGCCGGGTGTCCTGACCGGTCGGACCCCCTCCGCCGGATCCCCGGCAGATCCTCGGCAGATCGACGGCTGATACAACTAACTCCGCCGCACACGAGCACACGAGACGTGCCGGGGGTGACCGTCACAGCGGAGCACGGTCGAGGAAACCCGCCGGTCAAGAGGATCAGGGTCGCCATGCCGCACATCACCGTCGACTACTGCCCGCGGATCGCCGACTCCTTCGACCTGCGGATCCTCGCGGCCGAACTGCAGCCGGCGGTTCTGGAGGGGAGCGGTTCGGCGGGCACCTGCAAGATGCTGTTCCGGCAGGCGGCCGGGGCACGGCTGGCGGACCGGCACGGCGACGCGGCGGCCTTCGTGCACGTGGAGGTGGGGCTGCTCCCCGGGCGGCCGGACACGGTCAAGGCCCGGCTGTCCGAGGACGTGCTCCGGCTGCTGGAGAAGCACCTGGGGGTGGGCACGACCTCTCCCGTGGTGTGCTCCGTGGAGGTGCGTGAGCTGGGCGGCTCGTACCGGCTGCGGACCTTCTGAGCCGCGCTCGACGTGCCGCCGGACGCCGGGCGGAGTGACGTCAGGCGGTGTGTAGAGCGGGGTGACGTCAGGCGGTGTGGAGGGCCGTGTGCAGGGTGCGTACGGCGAGGTTGATGGCGGCTTCGGCGGCGTGGGTCTCGCGCAGGGCGTTGAGCATGACGAAGTCGTGGATGATGCCCTGGAAGCGGACGGCGGTGACGGGGACGCCGGCTGCGCGGAGCTTGTTGGCGTAGGCCTCGCCCTCGTCGCGCAGGACGTCGGCCTCGCCGGTGATGACGAGGGCCGGAGGCAGGCCGGTGAGCTGTTCGGTGGTGGCGCGCAGCGGGGAGGCGGTGATCTGGGCGCGTTCGGTCTGGTCGGTCGTGTACTGGTCCCAGAACCACTGCATGCCGTCGCGGCGCAGGAAGTAGCCGGTGGCGAACTGGTGGTAGGAGGCGGTGTCGAAGGTGGCGTCGGTGACGGGGTAGAAGAGGACCTGC